>NZ_JAQJIM010000001.1:0-1409107 GCF_027947445.1 Shimia sp. MMG029
AAATTAGCACTTAGATCAATGCTCTAGCGCCCCAATGGGCGCCGATCGCGTTTGGCGATCAAGAACCGTGGAAGCACTGTGGAAGCAACGAGACGAAATTGGGCGTATGGCAGAACGGCAACGACCACCGCAGCCACCAATGTCTGGATACGTGGCAGGACCACCGCGTCTTGGGCTTTATGGTAGCCCCGACGCGGCTTTGCGCGCCCGTTCAGCCGCTCGTGCAGGTTGGAACGGGAGACCTCCAAAACATCAGCGACGGTCGTCATCGCAAATCGTCTCGTTTCGACGATTGCGCAAGCAAGGTCGGTTTTTGGCCTGTGATTTGTCCAGCGCATCCTTCAAGATCTTCACTTCCATCGTCTTGCGCCCGAGCAGGCGTTCAAGTTCCCGGATGGTGGACTCCATATCACGGACCGTCTTGTTCCCGGTGATACTGTCATCTGCGGCCACAGCGATGCTTCCCCCTAGGAGCATGAGTTTGCGCTAACGTATACAGCATGTTGGAAGCCACCTCATGGCGAACCGCAGCAGCAGAGATGCTCTCCGCATCATACATGGTCTGTAAGCGTTGCATCTGAACCCCCATCTGCCCTCTGAACACCCAGGTAGAAAAATCCTATGCTGCTCCCAAAAGGATACAGGCTCTATGGATTCTCAAAAGTTAGGTGGTCTCGCAAGTGATCAGAAAATCGAAAAAATCTTTCATGCCTACGGTTACTCCATCCCAGTCGGGAGAGACGGCCGCCGCCTGTGGCCCAAGAGGTTTAAAAACGAGATCGGTCAGCGCATGAACTCTGGTCGTCTCTCACCCCGTGATGTCGCAAAAACCTGTGGCATCTCAAGCGCAACGGCTGCTGACTGGAAAAAGGATGCAAAGCGAGAGGCAACTGGCCCGCATTCAACACTGAAGCCGAAATCTAAATCTACATTTGTTGAGATGCAGGTTGAGAAGGATGTAAGCGCCTCCCGCGCTACTTTGGAACCCATTGTGTTCAAAAGTTCAGATTGTGAGATCCAATTTCCGCGAGATTTTCCCATGGAACGGCTGGCCGTTCTGATCGTCGAATGTGGGCGCAAGCGATGATTACGCCAGCAGGAAACTTCACATTTTACGTCGCCTCTAAACCTGTCGACTTTCGAAAAGGAATGGATGGCCTGGCGTCCTTGGTGATGAATGAGTTCGACCTCGATCCATTTAGCGGTGCAATCTTTATTTTCCGCTCAAAACGCTCAGACCGCCTTAAGTTGTTAGTTTGGGACGGCACGGGACTCGTCCTGATATACAAGCGGATCGAGGGTAAAGGGTTTGAGTGGCCAAGCATCAGCGATGGCGTAATCACGATCAATAAATCTCAGTTCGAAGCGCTTTTTGAGGGGTTGGATTGGAAACGAGTAGTGCCACGCCACTCCCGACGGCCTGCATTAGCATGAAGCCAAATAGGAGCCCATTTTGCCTGATCTAACCATTCCCAGTATCCCTGAAAGCGTTCTAGAGAGCCTAACCGAGCTCGCCGGGGAAGCTGGATGTTCACTTGAGGAGTATGCTGCCAGGTTAGTTAAGGATGCGGTGGCTGATTTTTGGTGCGAACAAGGTACTGACATTTCGTTCACGCAGCTCCAGGCTAACATGGAAGCCATTTTTCGAATTGCAGATCGTAATGCTGTTTTCCTGATGGACGCTAAAGGCCAACGGTTTGTTTTGCTCTCAGTTTCAGAGTTTGAGCAGATATCAGGAAACGCGACTGGCAGCATATAATGACAGTACCACTCCGCGCACTCGGGAGAATGCAACCTTAACCGCAATAGCTGACATTGCGACAAGAAGCAGCGAAGAACCGCTCCGAGCCCAACCTGCTCATTTGTTGAGACGCAGCGAAGGACCGCTATTCGAGCGTGTTGTTCCAGATACCCAGAACTCGTTACGCCTTGATTTTACCTGTTCAGCTAGAAAATCAACAAAGAGCCGCACCCGTGCGGTGTTTCGAAGATCGCGATGTAGCAAAAGCCAGATGCTCCGATACGGAATAGGCTTTTGAAAAGGCGCGCGGATCAAATCGGGATGGCGGTCGCCAAGATTACACGCGAGATAGGCCATGCCCAAACCGGAAGCCGCCAATGTGATCAAGGGCACAAGTTCTGACACACGGTGCTTGAGCTGGGCTTTCGGATAGTAACCATCTTTGATCCACTTGGCCGTGATCACCTCCTCGGGTTCATGCCAACCGATAAAATGAAGACCCTCTCCGCCGTTGTCACGGATCTTCTCTGCGTATTCCCTGCTGCAATATGCGGCTTGGGACATTTGAACCAACCGGCGCCCCACCACATCATCGGTCACTTCACTGGCGATGCGCAACGAGACATCCGCTTCGCGCCGGGTCAGATCGCGAATATCATTTGTGAAGTTCATATTCAGGGTGATGTCCGGATAGAGCTCAGCAAAAGCGGCAAAATCATCCATCAATGATGTCATCGCCAGACCATGGGGCAGTGTCACGTAAACCGTGCCCGTCGGCTGCCTATCCCGCCCCACGATCACCCGAGACGCCGCTGCCATCTCTTCTTCTACCCGTTCCGCACGTGGCAACAGATCTTCGCCAAGCTGTGTCAGAACCAGACCTTGTTTGGAGCGATCAAAAAGGCGACTGCCCACACGCTCCTCCATCACCGAAAGCCTTCGAGTGAGAGTCGTGTGATTGACCTGAATGCTATCCGCCCCACCCCGCAGCGTGCCAGTGCGGGCAACCGCAAGAAAGTACTTCAGATCATCCCAGTTGAAAGAGTGGCTTTCCTGAATGGACATAAGACATGTGTTTCATAATTGAACCACCGTGTCCACAAATACCCATATACAGTTCATTTCAGGATCAGCCTACCTTGGGTGCATCAAACCCAAGGAGGCTCTCAATGAACCAGATACAATCTGTATTGATCACCGGCGCAAATGCCGGATTGGGCCGCGAGGCGGCCCGGCAACTTGCGCTTCAGAAAGGCATCTCCAAAGTCTATATGGCCTGTCGCAACGCAACCAAAGCCCAAGCTGCCAAAGCGTCGCTGGAGCATGAAACCGGACGCAAGATTTTTGAAATTATCTTGATGGACGTGACCGATCCAGCCTCGGTCCGCGCCGCAGTGGCCAAGCTGTCCACCCCAATTGACGCGGTGGTTCTAAACGCGGGCGGCACAGGTGGGCAGAGCCCAAACAGCCTCACAAATGACGGCGTCACCCAGATCTTCGCAACCAATGTACTTGGGCATGTTGTGCTGGTGGACGCTTTGCTGGACCGCCAGTTGGTGACGTCCACAATCCTCTATGCCGGATCGGAGGCCGCACGTGGCATTCCCAAAATGGGCATGCACCGCCCCGACCTGTCCGATGGGACAGTGGAGGAGTTCAAGTCAATCGCTGATGGCAGCAAGTTTGGTCCTGAGGGTGATCCGATGCAGACCTACGGCTATGCCAAACTGACGGCGACCCTCTGGATGGGTGCGATGGCGCGTCAACACCCGCATATTCGCTTTGTCACCATGAGCCCCGGAGGCACCGCAGGAACCGCTGGCTTTGACGACCTGCCATTTTTGAAACGCATTGTGTTCAAACATGTCGGCGGCGTTCTGATGCCTCTGTTTGGCATGATGCACAGCGTCGAAGCCGGGGCGAAGCGCTATCTGGACGGGCTGCTGAACCCAGAATTTAAGACCGGCCACTTCTACGCCAGCGAAACAGGCTACCCCACCGGACCGGTCGTGGATCAGGCCAGCATTGATGCGGCTCTGTCAGACATCACCACGCAAGACAACGCACACCTGGCGCTACGCCAATTCGCTTGAAACCAAGGAGAAACAGAATGGAAACCGCACTGAATATTCTCGTCATCCTCGCAACTCTCATGCTCTCGGGTCTCGGCATCATGTCGATGTTTGCTCCCCAACGCATGGTTGCCAATTTTGCCATCGAACCCGTAGGCACAGCGGGTCTTAGCACAATCCGTTCGGTGATTGGTGGCCTGTTTCTGGCTTCAGTCACTTTGCTGGTGATCGGCCTGACCACCGGGCAAACACTGGGCTATCTGGCTGTTGCGATCCTGATGGCGGTTGTTGCTGTCGGACGTATTGTCGGAATTCTGGCGGACGGATTTGACAAGGCTGTTTTGCCCCCGTTGGTCGTTGAGCTTGTGATTATTGCGGTGTTGCTGTCAGCCTACTACCAGCTATCCCTCTAATCGACTTTGAAGCAGATGGATGGCGACTAGATGGAAGTCGCCGTCCAATCGGCCCATCATCAAGCTCACAAGCGGACATTTGAACAACTTCTGCTTTGTCCCGCTTTTTTGCCATCGAAAGTCTCTGTCTCCATTGACTGCTCTCAGCCCAAAGCGGCTTTTGGTGCAGCCCGCAGCGAAACTTCACTTTGAGCCCATAAAGACGGATGCTGCACGATGCACGAATGTGCGATAGCTAGCGACTAGATGCGGTTAATCTCAAGCCGTTCGAAGTCGGATCAAATTAGAGCAAAGTATGTTTAGGACATTGTTGGAGAAAATCGTTGGGAGTGAACGCTCCTGGCAGCGCGGGGCGAACTCTGAAAAGTTTGCTCGAATATTGGATCAAGGTAAGAGCATCTTGCACTCAACCAATGACCCCAATGCCCTAAGCAAAATTGAAGGAAAGATTAGGTCAGAGCTTCACCTACACTACCGTTGGTCTTCGGACAGCGGGGATATCCTCAAAGCTGCGCGAGAAGAAATTCGAGCGATTCAGGAAATGCCCGATCTCGCTCACGTTTTCATGTTTCATGGCGACGGACGAGTTAGAGAAGAGGCAATTCGAAATTTGACGGGACCACTGCCCACGCCCGCATGCGTTTACGCGCTTTTTTGGCGTCTGAACGATTGGGTACCACAAGTGCGGAGTTTGTCACATAAGACACTCAAAAGGGTCATGCCTTCTACTTCAGCCATGGTCGTTGTTCCCGCACTTAAAGCCATTTTACCACATCTGAGCAGCTGGGGCCGTTGGTCTGGTGAGGGGCCGGAGGCTGTACGTAAAATCTTGGGCAGACCAGACATTTCCGCTCGCATATTGGAAGACATAAAAATGACAAGACAGCCACGTCTGGGTCAGATTTTTAGCGAGCTAAGCCGCAACTCTGTGATCGACGAGCATATCGAAAGCGTCTTTAAGACTGCACCTCTACCACACATTCGTACTATGGCTCTCGACATGCTTTTGTCGGGAAAAGCACGCTGGCCCACGGGTAAATCGAAGCGTATCTGGATTGACCGCTCGATGGGTGAATATCGAATCGAGGCCATTTATGATCATAGGGAGCTATCGATACCAGTGACCCGAATTAACCTTATCGCTGTCGGTGCCTTAGATCGTTCTGCAATGGTTCGAAGACGTGCCGCCGATGGATTGATAGCTATGCGAAACGACCCAGACTTAAGGGCTGAATTGGACGCAATAGCTATAAGTCTTCGGGATGACCCAAACATTGGTGTGCGAAATAGAATAGAAATTTTTGGACGGAAACAACCAATAGCCTAAATTCGTGTTTCTTGATGCGGACCTTGATTTTGACAAGGTCAACGGCAGCAAAGTCCCGCTTAACGGCCATCGTCGCAGTCACCGTGTAGGGTCTGCAATGCGGGACGGTACTGCCCTTCCCCGCACATGCAGTCTGGGTGCTCCTACGAACTCGCTATGTGCAGGGAAAAGGACAGACACAGACCGGCAACCTCTAGATCAGAGCAGACAGCAAAATTCACAGCACTATTTAAGTGTGCCCTCTCAATCGATCACGCATCTCACGATAGCGCTTCGTGAAAGTGGACCGATGAATCCCTAAGATTTTTGCAGCCGCAGTGTGGTTTCCATTTGCAGCTTTGAAAGCTATAGCCAGCTCCCAGTCGGATGTACGAGGTGAAGGACGCCCCAAATGAGAAAGGTAGTTTAAACGTCGACGCTGTTTGTCCACCCACTTGGCGTCAACGCCATGTCGTTTGGCGATTTCAGTATCAGAACGATTGCACTCAAACTCCGATTTCAGCAAAGCGTCAAAGTCGAAACCAAAATGTTCGAGCGCTTTCAAGAGCGTTGTGTTTCGTACGCCAAAAGCTTTTTTCAGTGACTTCAGTGACCCTGATTGTTCTATCAGCCCCACAAATGTCTCGGCTTTGACGGTAGCCCCTTGACCATTGCTCATATGGACCACGTGGTCATCGAAAATGAACAATCTATTTTTAGTTTCATGTGTCGAAAAGTCCTGCATTAATCCCGCTGTCCAAATCTGTCATTTTCACCTTAGTTTTGAGCATATTGCATTGTGAAACAGTGCTTTTTGTTGTGCCGAATACGCTAATGTGATTCGTGCTCGAAGCAGACACGAATTGCGGGCACGATATGGAAGATTTTAAGGCTAGACATTTGAAAACCAAATTCTTGCTCCAGAAGGCAGGAAGCAATTTCAATGAGATCGCAAGAGAACTGGATCTTAGCCATAGTACAGTTTTGTCCGTAAGCAACTCCCGCTCCGTTTCTAAACGTGTACAAGCTCTTATCGCAGAGAAGATCGGAGTCCATCCCGCGACCATTTGGCCAGAGCGCTATCCAGAAAATGAAGAGGAAACAAATTGAGCGGCTAATTTAACGGGCTCTGAATCGAAATAGGCCCCCGAGGATGTCACATATCCTCGGGGGCCTCGGAAAATCGCTTTGGCTATCACGATCTCTTCCCTTTTCATCCCATTCCCACTTCTGAAAATCAAGTGAAAACACGCCCGAACTCTCGGGCGTGAGCAAAACAGCTGTATTCACAGTTTACATGGGATGAACCTAAACAATGAGAGAAATTCAAACTGCCTGCGCGGGTCTCGCCAGGCACCAAGAAAGTTATGTGGCAAGGCTGGCACTTCTAATCGCAGAGTTCGATGCAAAACGTGACCTCGATCACGAGAATCAAATCGTAACGAAGGATGCTCAAATATCTACAAAGTCGGCAGAGCTGAAAGTCGTGCAGGCCGACAACCGTTTGCTTAGAGCGAAGCTCAACAAGTTGCAGGATATGCAGTTCGGCCAAAAGAGCGAAAAAGGAAGCCAGGCGACTGAGCAGAAACAACCTACAGACGCACAGGCGGACAAAGATGCGCCAGGTACAGAACCCGAGGCCGACGCCCCTAAGCCGGATGCCTCTAAAACGACTGGAACCAAGCCTCGCGGTCAGCGAGGTCGTCAAAAGATCTCGATTCCAGCCAATGTGCCGCGTGACATTCGTTTCATTGAACCAGAAACAGGCTCAATCTGTGGCTGCGGATGCAATATGCGCCCGTTTGGGGAGCAGATCATTGAACGCCTGACCTTCGTACCAGCGCAGCTGCGCGTTATCGAAGAACATTACCCGAAGTATGTGTGCCGTACCTGTGACAAGTTCGTGCAGGCTCCCGTCCCAAAACGCGCCTTCGAACAAACGCGGTTTGATGATCAACTCATAGCCGGCTTGGCCATCAGCAAGTTTGCAGACTTCATTCCAAACTATCGTCAGGAGCAGATTTTCAAGCGGTCCGGGGTTCAACTTCATCGATCATCGATCATCGATCATCGATGATGAGGATGATGAACAGTGCAACTGATGCCCTGTGGCCGGTTTTTGAAGCGTTAGAACGCGATCTTAAGTCAAATTCAAAACTCTACATGGATGAGACTGTTTTGGCGCAGCTTGATCCAGGTACTGGAAAAACCAAAACCTGTTATGTCTGGGCGCTCTGCCGTGATGACCGCCGCTGGAAAGGAAACTCTAACCCCGGCGTGGTTTTTCATTTCAAGCAATCTCGACACGGCAAACATGCTGAGGAGATTCTAAAGGGCTTTTCCGGCACACTGCAAGTTGATGGATATACTGGCTACAACCGACTGACCAGTAAGGGCCGCGACGGTGGCCCAATCACACTGGCCTATTGCTGGGCGCATGTCCGTAGGAAGTTCTTGGATGTAGTTAAAGCGACGAAATCAAAAGAGGCACAGCGTATCTTAGACCTTATTGGTCAGATCTACGGTTTAGAACAAGAGATGCAGAAGCCTTCTCCGCTTTCAGCTGCGGCACGCAGATCCATTCGCCAAAGTGAAAGCCTGCCACTGATTGAACAGTTGTTTCACATGCTGCGAGAGCTATCGGGAAAAATTTCAATGAAGTCCACTTTGGGCAGTGCCATCAAGTATACAATGAAACTAATGGATGGCTTGCAGGTGTTCTTGAGCGACGGGCGTGTTGAGTTCGACAGTAATGCCGTCGAAAACACCATTCGGCCCATTGCCCTGCTGCGCAAGAACGCCCTGTTTGCCGGTTCCGAGGTCGGTGGCCGCAACTGGGCCGTCATGGCCAGCATCATCGGCACTTGTCGCATGAATGGTGTAGAACCGTACGCTTATCTGACCTGGGTGTTTGAGCAGATGGCAAAGGGACATCCCCGCTCCCGATATGATGAGTTGCTTCCTTGGCACTGCCCAAACGGTAAATTTGCCATCGAGTAAGTCACGCGTGACTCAATCAGTTTTCCCGTCCGGCAACAGTCGGGCGGGCTTTCGGCGTGCCTGCGGGCGGAAACCGACCATTCGTCGCGACCTCCAACAGTGCCCGCTTTGCGCAGATAGCGCCCTTTGCAAAGTCGGGGTGATCGGGCACGATCTCCTGCCCGACACGGCCCACAGCGGCCTTTCGTCGATTGTACAATATGCTGCGATCGCATCCGACTTTGCGGACATTGGATTCCGTGATCAGTGCTTCTATCATCTGCGGCAGGCCAAAGAGGTATTCAGATGGAACGCGAACTCAATCTTGTTATTTCCAGCGCTTCGCAGCGCATCGTTGAGGATGGGATGCCATTCAAGGTGGACATCTACAAACTCGAAGGCGGGGACGGTTGGTCGCTGGAAGTTGTGACAGAAGACGGGACATCCATTGTCTGGGACGATCTCTTTGAAGACGACCGAGCCGCATTCGAAGAGGCAATCAGCACCATTCGCAACGAAGGCGCAGTCGCTTTTTCGAACGGTGGTTCAAACGTCGTCCCGTTTAAGCAGTAGGCGAACGGCCCCAAACTGCCGTTTGCGCGATGGGATGATTAGAGGTGCAGCTTCTCAATAGCGGGTTTGACTGCCTGAGCGCTCGAAATCTCCCTGATTAATGACAACACCAATTTCTAAAGTTGAGAAACCTTCAATGAATTTTGCATCATGGCGAAAATGTGATTTTCAGCTCCATACTCCACGAGATCCCAATTGGAATGGGAAAAGGCCCATTGGTTTGGGCGATGGAACTGACAATGGCCCGGCAACACAAGCCGATGTAGATGCTGCTCGGCTAGCATGGGCGAATGATTTCATTAGGATTTGTCTAAAGAGAGATCTGCGAGCTGTAGCGATCACCGACCATCATGAAATGGTAATGATACCATACGTGCAGCAGGCTATATCTCAACGACGTCCTGAGGAAGCCAACTTTGACCTATGGCTATTTCCTGGAATGGAGCTGACCTGCCGCAATGGTGTGCAATGCTTGATCATTTTTGACGCTGATCTTTCGGATGAGTGGCGCATTGAAGCCCAATCCAAATTAGGGATTACAATCCCATCATTGAATGTGAATGGAAAGCAAGGACCTAAGGTTACGCAGCTTGATTTCCCGTATCCTGAAATCTCTAATCGACTTGATGTAGTCCCGGAGCTTCAGGGGCGATATATTGTTCTGCCAAATGTCTCTCAGGGAGGCCAGCACACTGTCTTAACTGAAGGATCCCACGCGGACTTCAAGTCTATGTCTTATGTGGGGGGCTACCTCGATACAGGGCAGAATATTGAAACGATAAACAGAAAGAATAAGAGGCGCTTATCAGGTGAAGAAGACATCTGGGGAAAACGTTTCGTTTATCCTTTGCCCACATCGGATGGCCGATCTGCGGACTTTTCCAAGGTAGGTACAAATAGCTGTTGGATTAAGCTTGCTGCACCTACCGCTGAGGCGATCAGGCAAGCGTTTTGGGGCATCGATCTCGCATTTCGATCGAACCACCCCTAACACCTACGCTGAGTGTGAACTTCATTGAGATCAGCGGGTCGGAAATCCTTATGGATCGGCGGACAGACCTCAGCTCGGAACTGAACTCATTTATCGGCGGGAGAGGTAGTGGTAAAAGCACATTGCTCGAATATGTCGCTTTCGGACTAGGCCGCAGTTGCTACGATCTACCGAAAGATTCTTATTCTGGAGCAGTCCGACTAAAAGAACTCATATCTCAAACGCTCATCGCTAAAGGAGCAACACTAACAATTGGTGTTGTTCAAGATGGCGCGGAATTCACAATTCGCCGTAGCGGAGCGAACGCTTACCAGCCCGACATAACTTACCCAGACGGCTCGACCCAAAGGCTGAGCATTCAAGAGCTCCGAACTCTTTTTCCTTCTGTCGTTTACAGCCAGGGAGAGCTCTCTGAACTTGGAAAACAGGCCGGCAAGCGCACTCACATCTCGGACCTGCTGCAATTTGTTGATCAAGAATATAAACGTGAAGATGAGCGACTTAATTCAGAAATAGAAGGAGCGAAAACCCGTGTACGACAGGCTGTTCAAGGACTTTCGTCAGCTTGGGCACTAGAAGCCAAGATTAGCAAGTACGCAGCCTCAAAGGCCTCACTAGAACAGCGCATTGCCGCATTGCAAAAGACGCTTCCTGAATTATCAGATGCCGACAAGGCAACCGTTGATAAATATGAAAACCTATCCGCTCTCGAGGCCAAGAGACAACAGGCGACAGCCCAAGTGGCTTCTGTCATGGAGGACGTTACCCAGCTTTGGCATACTTCCAGAAAGCCCGTAGACCTGAGCTCGGCGTTACCTGAAGCGGAAAAATTTCAGAAGGCATTCGCGGAGTTCCACTCCGCATTTTCGAGTGGTATTTAAGCGCTTGGAATTGAGCTTGGAAAACACCGCGATGCCATGGCTGAAGGCGGGGCAGATATAGACGGCGCTCTTGAAGCCGCGAAAGTCGAGCGCGATTTGGCTATGGAAAAACTCACTGAACATCGATCAGCTACGGCCCAGATTTCCAATCTCCAAGTTGAACTTCAAGGGGTTCTCAAGCGAATTGCTGAACTGTCAGTCACCACCAGTTCCGCTGATGAATGGTTTGAAAAGCTGAAATCGGCGGTTGATGAGTTGAAACATACCGTCGAACTCAAGGGCGGGAAGACGAGAGAATGGGCCGACAAGATCGAGACATTATCTGGCAAAAGGATAGAGGCCCAGCTGAAGGCTGACGCAAACTGGTCCGGTATTCATGACGCTGTAGAGGTTATAACGGCCAAGGCAGGCATTAAGGAAGCAACGAGAATTCAACGAACGGACGAGTACTTTGAGAATTCAGGTGTTTGGCCATCTCTCGACAGATTGAGGGCTGATGCCCTCGCCGCTCTTCGCTGGAATGTCCTTTCGCAATCTGAAAGCGGCAAGCCACCACAGATGGACGCACTAACAGAAGCCACCGGCGCAACACCAAGAGCTATTGAACGATGCGTTGAATTGATGGATGTCCCGCGTGTTGAGGCTATAGCCACCGCGGTTCCGAGCGATGACATCTCTTTGCTTTACTGTGATGAAGATAGAAAAATATCATTTGAAAAAGCTTCGGAAGGCCAACGCGCAGCAGCACTCTTGTTCATGTTGCTAGAACAGCCGGGTGGGCCACTTCTGGTCGACCAACCAGAAGGAGACCTCGACAATAAGATTGTGTCGGACCTTGCCGAAAAGCTTCACGATGCCAAAAAGAACAGACAGATCATATTTGCGAGTCACAATGCGAACATCGTTGTTAACGGTTCGTCGGAACTGGTTCTTGGCCTGGACGTAAGTGAAAACGCGAAAAGAGATGTCACCTGCGAGGGGGCAATCGACACAAAAGAGGTCTGCGATAAAATCACAGAAATTATGGAAGGCGGACCACAAGCGTTTCGCGACAGAAAAGAAAAGTACGGCTACTGAATATACTCTTTTTTACCTGAGTAGATCTCGAAACATTCTCCTGAAAAGGTGCCGATAGCTCGCCAACGGTCTCTCGGGTCATTTCAAGGTCTGCTCTAGCGGCGCCATTAAATCCATGCTGCAATGCGGAGAACGGTCGCTTCCCCGTCCGACCTTGCGCGGCCGCCGGGCGCGAGCGGCGGTAGCGATCGCGTCCGCTTCGGGCTGGCGGCTGCCATTGGAGACGTCGAATTCTAATGACTGCAATGCGGGACGCAGTTGCCATTCCATCCTTTGCGCTCAACGCCCGCTATTCGCTATGCAATCGATGCCATGGCACGAAGAGTATGCAGACGACAACCAAAACGTCTAAGACTAGGTGAAACGTAAGGTATTCAGCAAAGCTCTTTGGCTGAAGACTGGCCTTTAGGTCCGCTGGGAAATTTGGAGACAACTGTGCCAATAGCGCATGACGTTGTTGAACCAACGACGAGATAGCTTCGAAATTCGATGCAGCAAACACAATGAAAACAAGTACAAGAACTACTTTCAAAGTGGCGTTCTTAGTGAAGTTTTTCCCGCTTGCCAGAATCCCGACCAGTGCCGATGAGACGCCGATAAAGAAGTTCCAATAGGTGTTCATGTAAGATCCACGCTCTATCAAAAGTTCTAATAATTGGAAGTCATGTTCAGCCATGAGACGCTATCACCTATTTGCAATTTAGGATTAGTTTCAATGGGATGCCATCGACTGATAATACCCAAAGCGTACATTCATTCAAGCCGCAGCATCGGTGAGTTTGGGCTCAAAGTGAAGTTTCGCTGCGGTCTGCACCAAAGGCCGCTTCGGGCTGAGACTTGTCGTTCGTTACGCTTGGCGTGAATGGCAGCTTAGGGCCGGAAGGGTGCAAATGTGCATTGCCGTATTGGCGCTACGCGCCAATATGCGCCAACGCTGGAAATACAGATAGGTGTTTCAGCCGGGGTCACTTGCAACGCTTACCATGGTCTCTTGCGCGATCCGCAGCTTGTCAGCCGCAGGCCAGCGACGACGGCGACCGTTGTCGGTAATGATTTCAATCTCAGACATGAGCATGTGCTTAAGGCTATCCTTAAGCCTCCTTGGTCAAGCCACGGTGGCCGGTCAAAATGGGGGGCAGTTCAAGCCCGCAATCCAACGGTATTTCAGAAGCCTTCGTGAAAACGCTCAAGCGCGATTACGTTCGCTTAAACCAGCTGCCCAACGCGAAAACGTAAGCGTTGCATCTGACCCCCTAAATAGCGTCTGACGCTTTAGGTGTCATCGTGAGATACTACTGCAAAACGCAGTAGAGGTGGAACCATGGCGCTGGAAACGAGATCATTCGAAGTTTACGGATTTACCATCGAAGTCCACGCTGGTGGCCGCCGCGTCTGGCCGCCTAGCTTCAAACGCTTCATCAATGACAAAATGGATCGTGGCGAATTGAGCGTCGGCGAAGTCATGAAGACCTGCAACGTCTCGCAATCCCTCGTTTACAAATGGCGTGGTGACGTTCGTCGGGGGGGACGCGTCAAAGCGAAGATAAAAGAAGAACGGATGTTCTCCGAAGTCATTGTCCAAGAAGATCCAAGCGTACCTGACAGTCTTTCGGAAATCGTTCTACGCGGGAAGCAGCTAGAGATTACCTTGCCTGCTTCCTATCCGTTATCGGACCTCGTTTCTGTGATCCACGCGCTCTCATGATTTCACCGTCTGGAAATTTCAAACTCTACCTTGCTTCTAAGCCAGTCGATTTCCGCAAAGGGATGGACGGACTAGCTGCGATCGTCATGAACGAATTCGAACTGGATCCATTCAGCGGTGCGATCTTCATCTTTCGCGCCAAACGCGCTGACAGGATGAAAATAATTGTTTGGGACGGTACTGGTCTTGTCATGACCTACAAACGGATCGAAGGAGCCGGTTTCGTTTGGCCACGAATGAAAGACGGGGTTATCACCATCAATCGTTCGCAATTTGAGGCTCTTTTTGAAGGCCTGGATTGGCAACGGGTCGTTCCACGGCATGTTCGGAAGCCGATCGCCGTCTAACCAAGAAAGGTACAAGTAATGACCCAGAACTTTTCAGATGTAGAGTTGGCACAAAATCACGCTTTGCAAAAAAATATCATAGATGAAGCCTATGCTACTGGTGACGAAACATTAATTGAACAAGCCATCATTCAGGTCGAAGCTGCGCATCGCCTGAAGAATAGCGGCATGCTGGAATGGTTGCTCCCGAACGAAGATGACTAGTCCCACCGCAGAAGAGAATGTTGACGGGGTGTTCAACTTTGAAAACGGTCGTTCGTCCACCACGCTGCTCACGGCAGCTTCGAGCCCATTATGACCAATGCTGCGCGGTCAATCGACGGCAGCTATCCGCAGATAGCGATCTTTGCAAAGTCTGGCGATACCGTAACGGCCATTCTTTTGCTACCTTCTTGGCTGCTGTACCCATCACTCTCTTTGTATACTTCATTTGTTTCGTGTGTGTCGGTTTCGATGACGTCGCGATTGAAGAGAAATTGGGAGCCGAGAATGGCTTTCTAAAGGGGATTGCGTCTGTTGTTTTTTTGGGCGCAGCCGCTTGTTGGGCCGCTTTTTTTCTTCCCTCACTGACTACAAGGGGGCTCAGACTAAAGTGGCGTTTTTCTCCTAACTGAGGCTGCCCCGCTATTCTATGGAGGCTTAATTTTTTGCATTTGGTCGGTCGGATATGCTTGCGTTGTTTTAATCCGGAGAACGCTGAAGAAACATGCCTAGGCTTTTGGAATATCGAGTTTCAGCGTCAATAGGTTACCTCGGCTGAAAACCCAATCGCTGAAGGTAAAATCTCTGGAAAATTTGCATTTTGATATCAGTCCTGTAGTGGCGGATTTGCTGCAAATGAGACTGGCTGAGCTGCCGCTAGGCGGAGGAGCTTGCGTCCATAGTGAAGAGGTCTCTCATAGGAAATCTACAAATTGAATTCTGGCTCAGAAGGTCGGGTATGTGTGCGCTTTTTGACTGGCGACTTTTGTTCTCGGTCATCGAGCAACTGGCGGCAGGCCTTTTGGAAAGCAGCTCCATCCGGACTGTCGTGATCTCCAAGGGCGTAGTCGCATAGTGCCTTTCGTTTTTGTGCGCGTGGATCTGTTGTAAAGCTGGTTGCCATCAGGTCTGGAATATTGCTTGCATCCTGTGAGGCGAGGTAGCCGCCAGCGACGCTCGGGAATGAGGTTAGGTCTGTTTCTGTATAGGCATTGGGATTGGTGACAATATACGGTTTTCCCGTTGCCAAGAAATCTATCAATGTTGAGGACACATCGCTGATCAGCAGATCCGCGCGTTCATAAAGATCAAAAACATCTTCTTCCGTTGTCGCGATACGAAAGCTGGAGCCGTTGGATATCATGTTGATTGATTTCAACAGCTGATCTTTTAATTCAGGCCAGTCGGGCGCCTTCAGGGATAAGGGGTGAGGCTTGAATATAACCTCAAGCGGATCTGCACTGGTCAGAGTTTGTTCCACAATTTTTTGTGCCTGAGTGAGAGAACAAAAATTGCTGTCGTCAAACATGCCGGTCCATGTGGTCATGTAGACCACGGTTTTGCATGCTTTTGAAGTTGAGGCTGCGTTCTTGGCGCGGGGCAACTGTGGGCGACCGACGACGGTGAACTTTTCGCGCGGGATAATCACGCCATGGCGTGCGTATCTGTCGATGGCCATCTCTCCTGCGACGAACAAACGATCATAGATGGCAGACATTGGATTGTAGCTGGGCGGTTTGTCGCTGTCGCCGTGCAGCAGTTGAACATGTGTGACGTTTGGGTTTGCGGCGACGACCGGCAGGTTTGTCATGCTGTTGTTGACGTAAAACAGCACTTCTACGGTTGTTGGCAAGAACGCGGTTTTCTCTGGCAGGTCGGATATGATGAGGACCTCATAGAGGTCGGACTTTGGAAAATGCTGGAGATGTTTGCGTTCTTTCAAGAGGATGACAAAAGGTTCATTGAGAGACAACAGTGGCTTGAGCCACATTGTCACCTGATAGGGCGTTGCAAGTCGTGGTTCAGAGAAATAGAGAGCCATGCGCGCCCTTTTTAGCTTGGGGTGCTGCAATGTCTGAAGGCTATGAACCGCTGTACTGCGTTTGATGTGTGCGAGAGTAAGCCGTGATAGGCAGATCCGCAGGCCAAAGGTAAGGAGCGCGATAAAGAGCGGCGCTGCGCTGCCTGGCGTTGCCCATAAGCCGCTCAAAAGACAGAGAAGCGCTGTTGCAGTTAAGCCCTGTGCGGCTAAGTGATTTCGAGAGACGGGGGTGCTATTGGGAGTGAGTGAGGAAACGGCGCAACTGCGTTGCGCCTTACGCAGGCTAAATGTGAGCCATAGCTCTCCGGCCATCGCGCATGTAATTGCGCCCAGATATAGAACAGCGCCCGTCATGCGGCCGTACGACCGACCCAAGGGCGCGGCGCGTAAAGATCAGGCACACTTTGATGTTTGGTGACGATGCGTGAAGCCAAATCCAGTGTCGCGGTGGATTGCCAATTCCGCGCATGCGCGTCCGTTGGTGCAAGGATCTTTTGGTAGAGCGCGACGGTCTGTGGCAGAGCGGGGGCGCGTTCAAGCTGATTAAATGCCGTGATCAGAACATGTTCGAATTGTGTGTTGCGGGTAAAGTGGCTGTTCTTGGGATGGTCCTGAGCATAGAGGATTGTGCGAAGCTGCGGCTGTACACAGTCGGCAAGTGCGCCGAGCTTTTCTGCATGCCAGAGGTGCCGTGGCGAGAGTCTTTGCAAGTCTTCTAAGGCGCCGCGTTCGCGTACGATCAGCACATAAGGTTCGTGCGCTTCATTTAGGTGTTCACACAGAGCTTTGGTGGCGGAGATATCGGCTTTGGACGTTCCCGCATGATAGACAGCCACTTGTGCAGGCGAGGCTTGCAATTGTCGTGCCATAAGGTCCCGGAGAAGCGGTGCCAGTTCAGCATGGGCACTGCGTTCTTGATGCAGTGTCAGTGCCGTCAAGGCAACCGCGGCGAGGCTGAGCGCGACAGGGAGTATCAGGAGCGCGCGCGGCAACAAGGCGTCTGCTGCCGTTGCAAATATGGCGGTCAATGACAACGCAGTCAGTGCGCAGCGGATGAGATATATGTGACGTTTTGCAATATCGGCAGTGCTCGCTGGTGGCATGGTTGCCACGCGGCACGCCTCACTCTGGATTCGCGCGGCCTTCGCATCACATATGCGAACAGCGGCGTAGCATAGGCAGATCGCAGAAAGCGTTACCGCAGCGAATAGCCAAACCTGCAGCGTGACTTGGAATGATCCGCCGATAAAGAACCAGGCGATCGCGAGGCAGGGGGGGATGAGCACTTCTGGGTATGTATTTAGAAGTTTAACTTTGGTTGTCAGCAGCTTGCCGTGCTGCGACACGGGTAAGAATGCAGGTAAATGCACCAAAAGGGCCAGGAAAAGGACGGGTAGATTTTCTGCAGAGCGCGCCGCCTCAGGCAGCCACAAAATGGCGCATAATGCCATGAGCGCCAGAACAGCTGGCAGGAAGAGTGTGAACATTTTGGCAAGCCTTCTGCCGGAAGCGCCTACGGTCGCGCAAAGTCCAAAACAGTTTCGCCAAAATTGGTGTTTTTTTCTTTAAAATACTCGAAAGACGCGGTGCGCGTCGATCAAACGGCGTTGGGATTGTCCAGATCAACACGCAACGCGCGGATGCGGGCGCGTTGGCCGGCGATGATATGGTCGTGCATCGCGGTTTCCGCAGCTTCACCGTCCCGTCTGGTCAGCGCTTCTAAGATTGCTTGGTGTTCGAGGATTGCGTTTTGATACCTTTCGGGGTCGGCGAGTGTTGTGCGCCCCAAAATCAACATGGCTTTCTGCAGATTAAACATAGACTTGGTCAAGAAACGATTTTTAGCTGCGTTGAGAAGCGCAAGGTGAAACTGCCGATTGAGGCGGGACGCTTCGGTACCTTCACCAACCTGAGCCAACATTTCACTGATCGCGCTGAGTTCAGCAATTTCGACATCTGAGGCTGCGCGTGCTGCCATGCGCGCTGCGGTGCATTCGAGCACCACGCGCATTTCATAAAGTTCCATGACCTCGGAATAGTCCAGACGTCGTATCGTTGCGCCCACACGTGGTAAATGCGTGACAAGCCCATCTGCCTCAAGCAGTCGAATGGCTTCGCGCACCGGAGTGCGGCTGATGTTGAAACGTTTGGCGAGCTCTGTCTCTCGCAGCCGATCCCCAGGGGAAAGATGGCCGTCCCGAATTTCATTGAGCAGAGCGTTGTATGCGGAGTTCCCATGCAGTCCTTCCTGTGGCTTCGGCGTGTCCATTTCGCGCTCCTGCTTGCATGGCTTGAAAGATCGTATCCAGATGTATACAGGTGGATTCGTTGCGTCAATCACGATTAGGAAGACCCATGTCCAATATGCGCTTGCGTGCTTTCACTTTCGTGGTGGCTGTGATCGGGACAGTGTTGTTTAGCCTATTGGGATTGCCCTTACCGTTTCTGTTTGGGCCGATGTCGGTCTGTCTTGTTGCGGCCCTTTGGGGGGCACGTTTGACGGGATTTGGACAGTTGACAGCAGGTGCCCGCACGATCCTTGGTGTTGCGGTGGGCACATCCATCACGCCAGACGTAGTTGCAGAACTGCCCAGCATGGCGGGAAGCCTTGTCTTGGTGCCGATCTATATCGCTGTAATCGGATGCGTTGGCGTGCCGTTCTTCCGTAGCGTGTGCAAGTTTGATGGAGCCACGGCTTACTACGCGGCGATGCCTGGTGGATTGCAGGACATGATCCTGTTTGGACAAGAAGCCGGTGCCGATACGCGGGTTCTTTCGTTGCTCCACGCGACACGGGTTTTGGTGATCGTCACCTTGGCGCCGATTTTGTTGATTTCTTTCTACGATGTTAGCTTTTCCAACCCAATCGGGGAGCCGGCTGCAGAGATCGCGCTGAAAGAACTCGTGTTGATGGCGGGGGCAGCCTGGCTTGGTTGGAAAGGTGGCGAACGGATCGGCCTCTTTGGCGCGAGCATTTTAGGGCCATTGATTGTGTCAGCTGTCTTGACGTTGAGCGGGTTTATCCATTCCCGACCTCCGGCCGAAGCAATTTTGGCGGCGCAATTCTTTATCGGTGTGGTGATTGGCGTGTATTATGTCGGTGTCACGCTTGGTGAGCTGAAGTCTGTGGTGCTTTCTGGGCTTGCTTTCATGGGGGTGCTTGCGGTTTTGGCCGCATGTTTTGCCGAATTGGTGACAGTATTAGGGTTGGCGCCATCTATGGAAGCCTTTTTGGCTTTTGCGCCCGGTGGTCAGGCAGAGATGACAATCCTAGCCATCGTGACTGGTGCGGATCTTGGATTTGTCATTGCGCATCATCTGACCAGGATAGTGGTGGTGATCGTGGGGGCACCGCTTGCCGCACGCGTATTGCGCAAAATTTTTGGCGATTAACAAGTTATGCGATAACCATCTATGTGAATTGGAGAATTCTGCATTTAATTAAAGGTGTCTGATGAATACTGTGCGCCTGCGCAGCTAACGAGGTCGCAATGCCACAGATTTCCCAGCCAGCAATGGAATTCGACCCGCACGGGTCGGCCTTTGCAGCAGATCCCTATCCCACCTATGCCGCTATGAGGGCGCTTCAGGCCCCATTTTATTATGAAGAAATTGACACATGGATGCTGACGCGGATGTCAGATGTTGAGGCGGTGGCGCTCAACAAAACCATGTTGCGCAACAACGAAGCCTTCATTGGTGAAAAAGAGCGGCAACGCCAAAAACGGGCGATCAATTTTCATGACATGCCTTACCATGAGCGTTTTGTTCAGGTGAATCTCCTTGAAAGCGAGGGGGAAACACACAGCCGCTTGCGCAAGGTGGTGTTTCGGGAGTTCACCCCCGCCATGATTTCGAAGCAGCGCGCCGCCATTCAAAGCTTTGTTGATCGCCTGTTGAACGAATTGAGTGATCAGGACGAAGTTGACTTTGTCGGGGAGTTTGCCGCGCATGTACCCGGGCACATCATTGGCCGCATGCTGGGTGTTCCGGATGAGGATTGCCCGTTGTTGCGCCACTGGTCAGAGGAAGTTGTCCGTTATTTTGACCCTGGTCGCGGAGACGCTGACAAACAGCGTGCGGAGCAGGCAACCAAGGAATTCTATGAGTATCTGCTCGCGCTTTTGGACACTCGGGAGAAAGCGCCGCAAGATGATCTTCTGTCACGTTTGGTCAGCCATCGTGATGAAGGACGGCTCAGCCAAGACGAATTGATTTCGACCGCAATGCTGATCCTCATGGCCGGACATGGGTCCACGATCGATGTGCTTGGCAGCGGAATGCATGCCTTGTTGAAGTTCCCCGATCAGCACGATCGCCTGCGTGCAGACGGCTCACTTATGAAAACGGCGGTGCAAGAGATGTTCCGCTTTGAATCGCCTTTGCCATTTTTTCATCGGTTCGCCACGGAAGACTGCGAAGTGGGCGGCATGCGCTTCCCCGCAGGGACACGATTTGGTTTGCTTTATGGTGCCGCAAATCGTGATCCGGATCGATTTGAACAGCCTGACACATTTGACGTCGCGCGCGCGCCGAACCGGCATATGGCATTTGGGGGCGGCGGGCATTTTTGTCTGGGAAATCACTTGGCACGCTTGGATATGGATGTGATTTTCTCGACCCTGAACGCACGATTTGCGACGATCGAATTGGCCGAGGCAGCGCCAGAATACAAACGCGGCCTCTCAGTGCGTGGGCCTGAGGCGCTGCGCGTCCATTGGCAGCGCCGCTAAGTTCAGACGGGAAGACAGAATCTGATGATCACAGTCACTTTTTTAGAAGCCAGTGGAAATCGTATCGAGGCACATGCGAATGCTGGCGATACGCTTATGCAAGCCGCTGTTGGTGCTGGCGTTGAAGGTATTGCTGCGGAATGCGGTGGGGCAGGGGCCTGTGGGACATGCCACTGCGTGCTGCCGCAAGACTGGTTTGATCGCATGCCAGCACCAAATAGCGACGAAACTGACATGCTTGACTTCGTAATCGATCCTCAACCAACCAGCCGACTGAGCTGTCAGGTGTCGATTGGTGAAAATATGGACGGGATGGAAGTTCAAGTACCTGACACCCAAATCTAAAGACACCTAATGACTACGACCACCGAAGACTACAAAATTTACTTTGCGTCAGAGCAAGGTAGCGACGCCGTTTGGCCCTACAGCGTGCCCGTGGGTGGCAGAACTTTGGCGCATCATAACAGTGACATGGTGCGCCGAAATTACAATGAGCACGTATTGATCTACACGCTTTCTGGGGAAGGCCATGTAGACATCGGCGACACGCGGTTTTTGGCAAAATCAGAGACCCTTACCTGGATAGATACAGCGCGGGCTTATGCGCATGGGGCAGGCACGACCGCGCCTTGGCGCTATGTTTGGCTTTCGATCAGTGGTCATGGAATTGATCGACTTTTTGACCGCTTGGGGTTCGCGTCCAATCCGATTGCACCGAAGCTTGCTTCGGTCGCGGGGTGCTTTGAAAACATCCTACATGAATTGTCGGCTGAAGCCGTTGGGGAAAGTGCTAAGATAAACGCGGAAGTGGCGCAGATTCTGGCTGCGTTGTCTGCAAGCCGGCACGCTGCCATTGGTTCTGTCAAAGATGAACCTATGGCGGAACTGAAGTCTCATCTGCGACGAGACCTGCAGAAGGCGTGGCGCATTCCGGACTTGGCCCAGATAACCGGCTTGAGCCATTCTCAGCTTTTCAGAAGGTTTCGTGATGAGGCGGGTGTAAGCCCAATTGTGTGGCTGCGGCGCGAGCGGATGGCCGTTGCCGCCTATCTGTTGCGCAGCACCGACGAGCGGGTGGCCCAGATCGCGATACGGTGCGGATATCCCGACCCGTTCCATTTCAGCCGGGACTTTAAGCTGGAACAGGGGTGCGCGCCGCGCAACTACAGGTCTAAGTACCGGGCGTGAGTGACGCGCTCGATGCTTAGACAAGAATGGTTTCACCCACCTGTGTGGCTCATGTGGCGAGACATTTGACCGTCCACTTTTTGACGTGAATAGTCAAAGTCATGGCCCTTGGGTTTCAAGGCGATGGCAGCACGGATCGCATTTTCCAGTGCTGCGTCACTTTCACTGCCGCGCAGTGGCGCGCGCAGGTCAGCCATATCTTCTTGGCCAAGGCACATGTAAAGCTGCCCTGTGCAGGTCAAACGTATACGGTTGCAGCTTTCGCAGAAATTATGCGTCATTGGCGTTATGAAGCCAATCTTCTGGCCGGTTTCTTCCAATCGTACATAACGGGCCGGGCCACCCGTACGCTCGGCAAGATCAGTGAGCGTGTAACGCTCAGCAAGGCGCGCGCGCAGGTCTTTGAGCGACCAGTATTGATCGAGGCGGTCTTCGTTGCCCAAGTCGCCCATGGGCATCACCTCTATCCAGGTCATATCCATGTCGCGAGAGGCACACCATTCTGCGAGGGTGAACAGCTCGTCTTCGTTGAAGCCTTTGAGGGCAACCGCGTTGAGCTTGATCCGAAGTCCAGCCGCCTGAGCGGCGTCTATACCGCGCAATACTTGCGGCAGACGGCCCCAACGAGTGATATCTGCGAATTTGCCTTCGTCAATGGTATCAAGCGACACATTCACACGGCGAATACCACATGCGTAAAGCTCTTCTGCGAAGCGTTCGAGTTGCGATCCGTTGGTTGTCAGAGTGAGCTCTTTCAGAGCACCGCTGTCCAGATGACGCTTCATGCTTTTGAAAAACGTCATAATGTCACGACGCACCAGTGGCTCACCACCGGTGATCCGCAGTTTTTCCACCCCCAAGCGCACGAATGTGGAACACATGCGGTCCAACTCTTCGAGGGTCAACAGTTCTTTCTTTGGCAGAAACGTCATGTTTTCTGCCATGCAGTAGACACAGCGAAAGTCGCAACGGTCGGTCACTGAAACGCGCAGGTAGTTCACAGCGCGGTGGAACGGATCAATCAATGGAGCTGTCATAGGAGAAAGTTAATCATGACGCTGCGCCAGAGCAAGGGCGGCGAAAGTCGTAAAGGTAACTTTTCACCGCATTTTTTTGATGCCGAAAAACTTCAGGCTAAGTACTTTGCGGCCTCTTTGGCGGCAAAGGGCTTCATCCTGTCTCCGTGGAGTTCCAGAAAATTTCGAACGCGTGTTTCGTCGTGTTTGGAGAGATCGCGCAGCCACCACGCAACAGATTTCTGAATGAACCAGTCTTGATCTTCGACATAGCCCGCAGCCCATTGCAAAATGCGGTCGCGCGCGTCCAGCTCGGCTGGCTTAGGGTTGTTCTGTTTGGTCCAGGGAAGGGTGATCACCAACGCCGCGCGGCGGGTCCACAGATGATCAGAGGTGGTCCAGCTTTCAACGGTATCGAGCCGGTCTGGATTTGCCGTAAGTCGGCGTTGCCCTGCCATGCAGGCATGGTCTGCAATCGCCCAGCTGTCAAAGTCTGGCACCCATGCACAAATCAAGTCCCATGCCGTCTCATCAGGTCGCAGGCGCGCTTGTGTAAGCAGTTTTGCAGCCACAATACGCGCCTCAAAGATGTCGGTTTCCCATAGGGCTTTGGCCAGCGATACGCGGGTTTCCACGTCAAACGTTTGCCGCCAAGTTTTGGCAAGGTCATTTAGCGCGGGATTTGAAATCCCCAACACTTCCCGCGTTTGCTTGTGGTAGGCGCGCATGCCGTCTGCGCGTCCCGGTTCAATCTGCGCACGGAGGGCTCTGAGTGCGTCATCCAGCGTCATTCGACGGTCACAGACTTGGCGAGATTTCTTGGCTGATCTACATCAGTGCCTTTGGCAACCGCCGTATGATAGGCCAGAAGTTGCGCAGGGACAGCATAAAGGATGGGGGACAATACAGGGGAAACCTGAGGCATCTGAAGGGTTTCCCAGGCGCCCTCAGCGGCGTTTTGCATGCCTTTGGAATCCGAAATCAAAAGCACCTTGCCAGCGCGGGCCATAACCTCCTGCATGTTGGAGATCGATTTATCAAACAGCTCATCATGCGGAGCCAGCACCACAACAGGGACTTGTTTGTCAATCAGTGCGATTGGGCCATGTTTCAGTTCGCCAGAAGCGTAAGCTTCAGCGTGAATATAGCTGATTTCCTTCAGTTTTAGCGCCCCTTCCAGCGCCAGCGGGAACATGCGCCCACGCCCCAGAAATAGAATATCGCGCGCTTCCGCCAGTTTGCCGGACACAGCCGCAACCTGCGCTTCACTGCCGAGCGCTTGATTGATGAGACCAGGAACGCCACGCAGCTCGGTGAGATGTGTTGACAGCTCCGCATCGGACAGTTTGCCTCGATCATGAGCGGCCTTCAGGGCCAGCATCAAAAGCACGGTCAATTGGCAGGTAAACGCTTTTGTGGAGGCCACGCCGATTTCTGCGCCTGCCAGAATTGGCAGGATCAGATTGCTTTCACGGGCGATGGAACTCTCTGGCACATTCACAACTGAGACGATCTGTTCCGCTTTCCCGCTCATGTAGCGCAGGGCGGCCAAGGTGTCTGCGGTTTCGCCCGACTGTGAAACAAACAACGCAACGGTGCCGCTGGTGACAGGAGGTTCGCGGTAACGGAACTCCGATGCCACATCAACTTCGACAGGCAAGCCAGCGATTTGCTCAAACCAATATTTGGCAGTCACACAGGCATAGTATGCGGTGCCACAGGCCACCATGGTGAGCCGGTCGACCTTTGTGAAGTCCAATCCCTGATCAGGTAGGGCCACCGATTTTCCGTCTTTTGAAAGGTAATGATCAATCGCCTGGCCGAGCACAGTGGGCTGTTCAGCGATCTCTTTGGCCATAAAGTGTTTGTGCAAGCCTTTGTCGACCTGTGTCTGATCGACGTTGATGACTTTTTGGTCTCGTGTCACCTCTGTGCCGGCTTCATCGCGGATCACTAGAGAAGTTCGGCTCAATACTGCGCTGTCGCCTTCCTCCAGATATGTGATCTTATCGGTCAACGGGGCCAGAGCAATTGCATCGGAGCCCACGTACATTTCACCATCGCCATGGCCGATCGCCAGAGGAGAGCCTTTGCGCGCTGCAACGATCAAGTCATCTTCACCAGAAAACAAAAACGCCAACGCGAATGCACCGTCTAGGCGAGAAAGCGTTTTGAGCGCGGCCTCAACAGGTTGCATCCCCGTATTCATGTACCGTTGCGTCAGAAGGGCGACCGTCTCTGTGTCTGTTTCCGTGACAAACGAGAACCCATCATTTGCCAATTCTTCACGCAGCTCGCGGAAGTTTTCGATGATGCCATTGTGCACAACAGCCACAGGCCCAGCTTGGTGCGGGTGCGCATTCACCACAGAAGGAGCACCATGGGTGGCCCAACGTGTATGGCCAATGCCCGACTTCCCGCGGAGAGGTTCGTGCACCAGCAAATCGGAGAGGTTCACGAGCTTTCCAACTGCGCGGCGCCGTTCCAGCGTGCCGTCGTTTACGGTTGCAATGCCCGCGCTGTCGTAGCCACGATATTCGAGCCGTTTAAGGGCTTCAACGAGAATAGGGGCCGCTTCGTGACTGCCGAGAACACCAACGATTCCACACATTACTTGCTCTCCGATGTCTGTTTTTGTTTCTTTTTCTTTAACAATTCGAACAATTTTCGGGCGACACCGAGTTTGTTGACCTGATTGGCACGTGCAAGCGCGAGAGCCGTGTCAGGAACATCCTTGGTGATGACAGATCCAGATCCGGTCATCGCCTCGTCACCAACTGTAACTGGCGCGACCAACATTGTGTTGGAGCCGATAAAGGCGCGACTTCCGATGGTGGTGTGATGTTTCATGACACCATCGTAGTTGCAGGTGATGGTGCCTGCACCAATGTTGGTAGCGGCGCCCAAAGTGGCGTCACCGATATAGGACAGGTGGTTGACTTTGGTGCCTTCGCCAATTTCTGCGTTTTTGATTTCCACAAAGTTACCGATGTGGGTGTTTTCTGAGAGCTCCGCGCCGGGGCGCAGGCGAGCGTAGGGGCCGACGGCCGCGCCGCGAGAGACATGACATCCTTCAAGATGCGAAAAAGCGCGAATGCGCGTGCCGCTTTCTACGGTCACGTTGGGGCCGAAATAGACATTCGGCTCAATCACGGTATCCCTGCCAATCACGGTGTCAAAAGATAGCATGACCGTCTCGGGTTGTTGCAATGTGACGCCAAGGTCGAGCAGCTCTGCGCGGGCACTTTTCTGAAAAATACCTTCAGCTTCAGCGAGCTGAGCGCGAGAGTTGATGCCCAGCGTCTCCGCCTCATCACAAGAAACAGCCGTGACATTCAGACCTTTTTCACGCGCCAGACCGACGATGTCAGTGAGGTAGTATTCACCTTGCGCATTGTCAGACGAAATTGCGCTGATCAGATCAAAGAGCGTTTTGCTTTCAACCAGCATCACTCCTGAGTTGCAGAAAGTGATCGCGCGCTCATCTGTGGAGGCATCTGCAAACTCGACAATCCGTTCAAGCTGATCGCCATGCATAATCAAGCGGCCATATTTTCCGGGATCTGCAGCGTCAAAACCAAGCACAACAACCGCGTTCTGCTTTTTGGCTGCGACCATGTTTTCGAGGGTTTCAGCGCGTACAAATGGGGTGTCTCCGAAGAGGACAATCACATCACCATCAAAATCAGCGAGGGCCTCTCGGCACATATCCACAGCGTGCGCCGTGCCGTTTTGCGCTTCCTGCAGAACCACTTCGGCTTTAGGATCAAAATCAGAAACTACTTTTGCGACCAGTTCCGCACCATGGCCTGCGACAACCAGGGTTTGCTCCGGTGACAAAGCTCGCCCCGCCCGCATAGCGTGGATCAGCATTGGGGCGTTGGCAATGGGATGTAATACTTTTGGTAATTCCGAGTTCATCCTTGTGCCTTTTCCGGCAGCCAGAATGACAAGTGCAATGCTCATTTTTTTTCTCTTTGAATTTCTATTCTGCCCGTTTTACCCGAGTGCTGGGAGGGTGCAAGGGTAACAAGCTTCAATTCGGGTTGCGCCTTGTAACAGCCATTGGCGATAAGTCGCGCATCTGAAGAGGACAAATGTATGAAAACCGTCATTTTTGATCTGGATGGAACGCTGGCAGATACCAGCGGAGACTTGATTGCTGCGGCCAATTTTTGTTTCCGGGAGATGGGATACGGAGACGTGCTTCGGCCAGAAAGCGACGCGGGAGTAGCTTTGCGCGGTGGCCGACGTATGCTCACTGAGGGGCTCAATCGTGTGGGGGCGCTGGATGAGGCAACCATAACAGCATATTATCCGGTTTTGCTCGAAGCTTATGGCGGCGCGATTGCAGAACATACAGTGCTTTACGATGGTGCGATGGAGGCGGTCGCGCAGCTGTCAGCGCTGGGTTACGGCGTAGGGGTCTGCACGAACAAGCCAGAAGGACTGGCGGAGCGACTGTTGGTGGCGCTGGGCGTGCGAGATGATTTTGGCGCGTTGGTTGGGGCTGACACTCTGCCGGTGCGAAAGCCCGACCCTGCACCACTTGCCGAAACTGTGCGGCGTTTGGGCGGGCATCCTGCCAAAACCCTGTTGGTCGGGGACAGTGACACTGACCGGAACACAGCAAAAGCTGCTGGGGTGCCGAGCGTATTGGTGACATTTGGTCCGAGTGGGGAGGACATGGCGGCGCTTGAGCCAGAGGCGCTTTTGCATGACTTTGCGTCTCTGCCAAAAGTGGTTGAGACGCTTCTGGCTGATCCGGTTGGGTGATTGCAGCCGCCTGTGAACTTGCGTAATGCTGATGCGACGCGACCTGTGTGGAGGCCATGATGAGCGAAGTGTTTAAGGGCAATTTCACCCAGCAAGAACCGATTTCAGAAGAGGCGATTGCCGCTGCAGTTGACGTGATGCGCACAGGTCGTTTGCATCGCTACAACCTATCTGAGGGTGAAGAGGGTGAGGTATCTCTCTTAGAGCAAGAGTTTGCGCAGAGCGTAGGTGCCAAATTCTGTATTGCGGTTGCATCTGGTGGGTATGCGATGGGGTGTGCGTTGCGCGCCATGGGCATTCAGCCGGGTGACAAAGTGCTGACGAATGCATTTACGCTTGCGCCGGTGCCAGGCGCCATTGCCAGTGTCGGCGCTGTCCCAGTGTTTGTCGGCGTGACCGAAGGGCTGGTGATCGATTTGGACGATCTGGAAGCCAAAGCAGATCAAGCTGATGTGCTCATGCTGTCACACATGCGGGGCCATATCTGTGACATGGATGCGCTGATGGCGATTTGCGCCCAGCACAATATTCGCGTGATTGAGGATTGCGCACACACAATGGGCGCAAGCTGGCGTGGTGTCCCATCGGGGCGCTTTGGGCAGATGGCGTGCTATTCGACGCAGACCTACAAGCACATGAACTCGGGCGAAGGCGGCCTGCTGATCAGTGACGACGCGGAGCTGATGGCGCGGGCCACGATTTTGTCGGGCAGCTACATGCTTTATGGGCGCAATGGGGCCGTGCCCGAGGCGGAAGTCTTTGAACGCGTAAAGTATGACACACCCAATGTCTCGGGCCGTATGGATCATCTGCGTGCCGCGATATTGCGCCCGCAGTTGCGTAAGCTTTCTGACAGCGTGGCGGCCTGGAATGCGCGCCACGATGTGATCTTGGATGGGCTGCGCGAAACGCCTGGACTGACCGTCGTAGAGCGGCCTGAAGGCGAAGGCTATGTGGGCAGTTCGATCCAGTTTTTGTTGTTGGATTGGTCGGTCGATAAAATCAACGCCGTGCTCAAGCGTTGTGCGGCACGGGGCGTTGAGTTGAAGTGGTTTGGCGGCGCTGAGCCCGTGGCTTTCACATCCCGCTACGACAGTTGGCGCTATGCACCGAGCGTGCCGATGCCGAAATCTGACCGGATTCTGAAGGGGATTGTGGATATGCGCATCCCGCTGACGTTTTCGCTTGAGGATTGCGCACTGATTGCGCGGATCATCAAGGCAGAAGTTGGCGCAGTGTTTCAGTCGGGCTGATGGATGCCGCGTGAGCGCAGGATGGTAGCCCTGCGCACTTTCGACCGATTTGGTGTCTGGAGCGTAGCAGCTTAAAGGATGTCCAGAACAGCTTCTGGTGGGCGCCCAATAGCCGCTTTGCCGTTTGTAAGCACAATTGGACGCTCGATCAGGATCGGGTTTTCTGCCATTGCGGCGCGCAATGTCGCGTCATCGTCGGTCTTGCTGAGACCCAGCTCGGCGAAGCGCTTTTCTTTGGTGCGCATCATCTCGCTGGCTTTGAGGCCCAGGAGCTGCTGTACCTCGGCAATCTCTTCAGCGCTTGGCGCGTCTTCGAGATAGCGCCGCACTGTGACGTCGCTCTGTTCTTCAACAAGGGCGAGTGTTTGGCGGGATTTGGAACAGCGCGGGTTGTGCCAGATGGTGATCATAGCCAGTCCTTTCGTGTGCTTCCAACCGCGTCTGCGACATTGGCAAAGCCATCGCGTTGCAGCAGCGCGTCCAATTCCCGCACGATTGTTTCAGCAAGGGAGAACCCGCCGTAGACAAGCGCTGTATAGAGCTGCACGGCAGAGGCACCGGCGCAGATCTTGGCGTAGGCTTGGTCCGCGGACCCTATGCCTCCAACCCCGATCAAAGGCAGGGCGCCCTCTGTCAGTTCTGACAGACGTGCGAGCACTTGGGTGGACTTTTCAAAGAGCGGCGCGCCAGACAGGCCTCCTGCCTCAGCCTTGTGCGGGCTGATGAGTCCATCGCGAGAAAGTGTCGTGTTGGTTGCAATAATCGCATCAACGCCTGTTTCCTGCGCAACTTCGGCGATCTCGCCGAGTTCGACATCGCTGAGATCCGGGGCAATTTTGAGGAAAACAGGAATCTTCCGATCCAATGCGTCGCGGGTGTCCATTACACCACTCAAAAGCGCGGAGAGGGCGGCTTTGCCCTGCAAATCACGCAGCTTTTCTGTGTTGGGCGAGCTGACATTGACTGTTGCGAAATCCAGATGCGCGCCGCAATGCGCCAGTACGCGTGCGAAATCTTCTGCACGGTTTTCGCTATCTTTGTTTGCGCCAAGGTTGAGGCCAATGACAGCCTCCTTGGGGCGGTTGGCAAGGCGCGCGCCGATGGCTTCCATGCCATCGTTGTTAAAACCAAAGCGATTGATCGCTGCTTTGTCTTCGCTCAGTCGAAACAGCCGCGGTTTGGGATTGCCGGGCTGTGGCCGAGGTGTTGCGGCGCCAACTTCGACAAAACCAAATCCAGATTTGGCAAGGCCAGACAGTGCAGTGGCGTTTTTGTCAAACCCTGCGGCAAGTCCAACGGGGTTTGGAAGCGAAATTCCGGCAACTTCAGTGCGCAGGCGCGCTGACGTTATGTGACCCGGCGCATTTGCCACACCCATTTGCAAAGCGCGGATAGCCAGACCGTGGGATGTTTCCGGGTCAATGCTGCGCAGGGCCTTCATGCCCAGTTTTTCAAGAATGTTGCCGCTGCTCATGATGTGGTTCCCGCTGGAAACTGATGGGTGCCATCCACGAGTGGCAAAGGCTGTGCCCAAGTCACATCAGAAAGACGGAATTCCCGATAGAGATGTGGGAACAAAGCGCCGCCGCGAGAGACTTCCCACTTCAGCTCATCTCCAAGGCTGTCGGCGTCAACAGCGATCAGGAATAGGTCGTGCTCTCCGGCGAAGTGTTTGGCGGCGGTTTCCGCAGCCTGTTCCGCTGTCGAGAAATGGACAAAGCCATCGGCAACATCCACGGGGGCGCCTGCCGTGTGGCCATCGGCGCGCAGAGTGGCCCATTCTTCGGCCCGAAAAATCTTGAAAATAAGCATGGCTTGCTCATGCAACGGGCGGGGCGTGAGGTCAAGCTATAGAGCTTTTGTTAAACCTTTGACATGGGTGTGCCTTAAGCGGCACGATATTGATTGAATGGTAAAAATGAGAAGGGATTCTCCATGATCGCGCGTTTGATGACAGGGGCCGCAGCGCTCGCCGTAACCGCTGGTATGGCAGCCGCCGACTACACTTTGCACATTGTTCACATCAACGATCTGCACAGCCGTATTGAGCCGATCAACAAGTATGACTCGACCTGCAAGGCTGAGGACAATGCAGAGGGCAAATGCTTTGGCGGCTATGCCCGTGTGGCGACCAAGATTGCTGAACTGCGCGAGGAATTGGCTGGTCAGAACCTTGTGGTTCTGGACGCAGGCGACCAGTACCAGGGCTCTTTGATGTACACGACCTACAAAGGTGACGTGGAAATCGAGATGATGGAGAAGATCGGTTTTGACGCCATGGCCGTCGGCAACCACGAGTTTGACGATGGTCCCGAAGGGCTGCTTAAACTGGTCGAGGGCGTGTCTTTCCCGGTGATTTCTGGCAACCTTGATGTCTCTCAATCCGGTGCGCTTGCGGGCAAAGTGACCAACCACGTGGTGCTGGACGTTGGCGGTGAAAAGGTTGCTATCATTTCCGCGCTGGCCACGGACACCGCTGAAACCTCAAGCCCCGGCGAAGCAGTGATCTTCCAGGACGAGATTGAAGCCCTGCAGGCAGATGTGGATGCGCTGACCGCAGAAGGCGTGACCAAGATCATCGCGCTGAACCACGTGGGCGTGAATAAAGATATGGAGATTGCAGGCGCGGTGTCTGGCGTGGATGCGGTTGTGGGTGGGCATTCTCACACCAAATTCTCCAACACCGAAGAAGGCGCGATGGCTTATCCAACCATGGTCGGCAACGTGCCGGTGGTACAGGCCTATGCCTATTCCAAATATGTTGGCCACCTGACGCTGACCTTTGACGATGCGGGCAATGTGACCGCTGCAACCGGTGACACCATTTTGCTCGACGCCTCTGTGGCGGAAGATCAGGACATCGTGGCGCGCGTGGCAGAGCTGGCTGGCCCAATCGAAGAGATGAAGTCTCGTGTTGTCGCTTCGACCGACGCGGCGATTGATGGCGACCGTGGATCCTGCCGGGCAGGCGAGTGCGCCATGGGCAACCTCGTTGCAGGCGCGATGCTGGATCGTGTGAAAGACCAAGGCGTTGAAATAGCGATCCAAAACGGTGGCGGTTTGCGGGCGTCCATCGACGCGGGCGAAGTGACCATGGGGGAGGTGCTCACGGTGCTGCCCTTCCAGAACACGCTGTCCACTTTCCAAGTGACCGGTGAAACCATTGTGGCGGCGCTGGAAAATGGTGTGAGCCAAATCGAAGATGGCGCAGGCCGTTTCCCACAGGTTGCGGGCATGACCTTCAGCTTTGATGCCGCTGCAGACGCAGGCAGCCGTATCAGCGACGTGATGGTTGGCGACGCGCCGATTGATCTCGCCAAGGTATATGGCGTTGTGTCCAATAATTATGTGCGCAACGGCGGCGATGGCTACAAAATGTTCCGCGACGCTGAAAACGCCTATGACTATGGCCCGGACCTCGCCGATGTGACCGCAGAGTATCTGGCCAAGAATGGCGCGGGCGCGGCGGCTCTGGATGGCCGTATCAGCAAAAAGTAAGCGCCTGATTGCTTGACGTTTCTGACCCCCGCCGGGAAACTGGCGGGGGTTTTGCTTTGAGGGCGTTATGGATCATCCGCTGATCGATCTGATCAATCAGAAAATTCGCGAAGCTGAGGAGGCTGGCGAATTTGACAATCTGGAAGGGGCGGGAAAGCCTTTGCCGAAGGAAGAAGATCCCGAAAATGCTCTGATCAACCGGCTCGTGAAAGAAAGCGGTGGCGTGCCTGAGTTTGTGTCACTGTCCCGTGAGCTGGCCAAGCTGCGGGAGCAGTTGCGCGAAACGGGCGACCGCACAAAGCGGCGTGACATCATGAAGGACATGTCCATGATGGAAGCGCGGATTGAGATGGCACGAAAGGCCCATCGCTGATGTGTGGGCGTGTGGCGGTTACCCTGCCAAATGACGCCATGGCGCAGATGTTCGCTGCATCCCCGGCAAACAACCTGCCGCAGGTGCCAAACTACAATGTCTGTCCCACCACGCAGATCCATGTGGTTTTGGGAGGTGCTGATGCGGGGCGCAAGCTGGTCTCCATGCGGTGGGGATTTCTGCCGAGTTGGTACAAAGCGCCCAATGACGGCCCGTTGCTGATCAATGCGCGGGCTGAAACCATCGCAGAAAAACCTGCCTTTCGAACGGCTTGCCGAGAGCGGCGCTGCTTGATCCCGGTGACAGGGTTTTATGAATGGACGAAGGATTCCGACGGCACACGCTGGCCTTGGTACATTCATGGTTCAGAGACTTTGGCCCTGGCGGGTGTGTGGCAGGAGTGGGGTGCCGAGGGAGAGCGCATCGCGACCTGTGCGGTTGTCACCACATCTGCCAATGAGTCCATGTCCCAAATCCATCATCGTATGCCGGTGGTCATTGATGAAGAGGATTGGGGGCTTTGGCTTGGCGAAAAGGGACACGGTGCCGCGACTTTGATGAAGTCTGCGGCTGAGGATCTCTTGTCCTTTCATCAGGTGGATCGGGCGGTGAATTCAAACCGCGCTTCAGGACCGGAGTTGATTGAACCGTTTGAGTGATATCTCCGAACCCCGTGTTGCACACGCGCCATTTTCAAGAAAAGCGCAACAGTCCTTCAGCTCTGGATGCCATCCTTGTCCATTGGCCTCGTGGATGAGTTTGGTGATGATGCGGGCAAGACCAACTTTGGAGGGTTGTCATGACCAAAGCGCCGTATTTTGCTCCGCAAGGAGGGTTGCCGCCGCAGACACAGTTGCTGACGGATCGCGCAATGTTCACCGAGAGTTTTGCTGTCATCCCAAAAGGCACGTTGACAGATATTGTCACCTCCAATCTGCCGTTTTGGCGGGACACACGGGTGTGGGTTATTGCTCGCCCGATGTCAGGTTTCAGTGAGACGTTTTCGCATTATATCGTGGACGTTGCACCCGGCGGCGGCAGCGACAAACCTGAACTTGAGGCAGGCGCACAGGGCGTTGTGTTCGTGGTGGAAGGCGAGGTGTCTCTGTCCATTGAGGGCACAGATCATACGTTGTCTGAAGGCGGCTATGCCTATCTTCCGGCCGGATGTGACTGGCGTTTGATCAATCGGTCAGAGAAAAACGCCAAGTTCCACTGGATTCGCAAGCTTTATGAAGCGGTTGACGGGATCGACGCGCCAGAGGCCTTTGTAACCAGCGATGCCGACACGCCCATTCGGCACATGCCAGATACCGATGGCGCCTGGGGCACCACACGGTTTGTGGACCCCGACGACATGCGCCATGACATGCACGTCAATATCGTGACCTTTGAGCCGGGGGGCGTGATCCCATTTCTTGAGACACATGTGATGGAACATGGGCTCTATGTGCTTGAAGGCAAAGCCGTTTATAAGCTCAATCAGGATTGGGTAGAGGTCGAGGCCGGTGATTATATGTGGCTGCGCGCCTTCTGTCCGCAGGCGTGTTACGCGGGTGGCCCCGGCAAATTCCGCTATCTGCTCTACAAAGATGTCAACCGCCACATGAAGCTGCGTTAAAAGTGCGTATGGGGTGATGATGTCCGTGCGCCCTGCTGGTAGCGTTAACGCGCACGGCCATGTCGCTTTTGTGCATTTTTAGGGGTGGCAATTGGGGGGCAAACTCGGTCAATTGGCGTTTCAAGGACTCGCAGGACCAAAGCATGACCGCAGATCGCACCCGCATTTTTATCAATGGGTTTGGCCGTATTGGCCGCACCTTGTTGCGTATTCTGTCAGATGGCCAGCATCGCGATATTGAAATTGTCGGGATCAACGATATCGAGCCGCTGGAAACCTGCGCTTATCTGTTCGAATATGATAGCGTCTACGGCGCTTATCGCGGCACGGTTGAGGTTCACGACAGCGCGTTGGTGGTTGATGGACAACCTATCTCGTTTCACGCGCAAAGTGATCTGAGTACGCTGGATCTGAGCTCCGTTGATGTGGTGTTGGAGTGTACCGGTATGGCAGGCACCCGCGCAATCGCCGAGCGGGGGCTGGCCGCTGGCGCGCAGGCGGTGTTGATCTCTGGTCCGTCAGATGAGGCGGACGTGACTGTTGTGCTTGGTGCCAATGATGCCGATTTGCAGGATCAAGTGATCGTTTCTAACGCCTCCTGCACCACCAATGCGCTGGCTCCCTTGATGCGGGTGCTGGATGCGGAATATGGGCTGATTTCTGGCCACATGACCACAGTGCATTGTTACACAGGAAGCCAGCCGACGGTGGATAAGCCCCGCGGTGATCTTGCGCGTAGCCGTGCGGCGGCTTTGTCTATGGTGCCAACGACCACTTCGGCACAGCGCATGATTGATCGCGTGCTTCCGCATTTGAAGGGGCGGGTCGAAGCGCGGGCGATCCGTGTGCCGACCGCCAGCGTGTCCGCGATTGATCTGACAATACAGACGGAGCGGGCTGTGACAGCTGGCGCTGTGAACGCTTTGCTGCGGCAAGAGGCTGAAAAGAATGGTATTTTAGGGTGGACGCGTACGCCGTTGGTCTCCACCGACCTGCGGGCGCGGCCAGAATCCCTGATTGTGAGTGAGCGAGAAACCAGTGTTTCCGTAGGCGGGTTGCTGCGCGTCTTCGGCTGGTACGATAACGAATGGGGCTTTTCCAACCGTATGCTGGAAATGGCCGGATTGATGGGGCGGCGGTCAGCCGCGCGAGGGGACTTGGGAGACAAGAAATGACAAATACAAAAGACCATGATCGCGCCCGTGAGGCAGCGCTGAAGTATCACGAGTTTCCAAAGCCCGGTAAACTGGAAATTCGCGCAACCAAACCCATGGCGACGGGGCGTGATCTGAGTCTGGCCTATAGCCCAGGTGTGGCAGAAGCTTGCCTTGAGATTGAAAAGAACCCTTCGGATGCAACGCGTTACACGTCCAAGGGCAATCTTGTTGCGGTGATTTCGAATGGTACGGCCGTCTTGGGCCTTGGCAATATTGGCGCACAGGCCAGTAAGCCGGTGATGGAAGGTAAGGCGGTTCTGTTCAAGAAATTCGCCGGGATAGACTGTTTTGACATTGAGGTAAACGAGCCGGATCCGGAAAAACTTGCCGATCTGGTGTGCCGTCTGGAGCCGACCTTTGGCGCGGTGAACCTTGAGGACATCAAGGCCCCTGATTGCTTCCTTGTTGAGCGTCTTTGCAAAGAACGGATGAACATTCCGGTGTTCCATGACGATCAGCATGGTACCGCGATCGTGGCTGCGGCTGCGGCCTACAACGCCTTGATTGTTGCCAAGAAAAACGTTGAAGACATCAAGGTTGTGGCGCTGGGCGCGGGGGCGGCGGGGATCGCTTGCCTCAAGATGCTGATGACCATGGGTGTGCAGCATGAGAACATTCTGATGCTGGACAGCAAAGGCGTGGTGCACAAACAGCGTAACGACCTGACTCAAGAGAAGGCCGAATTTGCGCAAGCCACTGAAAAGCGGACAACAATGGAAGCCATGGAAGGGGCGGATCTGTTCCTAGGCGTGTCCGGGCCGGGCTTGTTGACCAAAGAGATGGTTGAGCAGATGGCGGACAATCCGATCATCTTTGCGCTGGCCAACCCAACGCCTGAAATCATGCCGGAGGAAGCCCGTGCGGCGGCGCCTGGGGCGCTGATTGCCACTGGGCGGTCGGACTACCCGAACCAGGTCAACAACGTGCTCTGCTTCCCCTTCATCTTCCGGGGGGCGCTGGACGCTGGTGCGACGGAAATCAATGACGCAATGAAGCTCGCCTGTGTGGAGGCGATTGCCGGTCTCGCACGAGAAACCACGAGCGCGGAAGTGGGGGTTGCCTATCAAGGGGAGACCCTGACATTCGGCCCTAACTACCTGATCCCAAAACCATTTGATCCACGTCTGCTGCCGACGATTGCGGTGGCTGTGGCTCGTGCCGCGATTGAGTCTGGTGTGGCGACCAAGGATCTGGATCTGCACGCTTATGAAGACAAGCTGCAGGCACAGGTGTTCCGCTCCTCGATGATCATGCGCCCTGTTTATGAAGCGGCCAGCATGTCTCGCCGCCGCATCATCTTTGCAGAAGGCGAGGATGAGCGGGTACTGCGCACAGCGCAAACCATGCTGGAAGAAACCGTGGATACTCCGGTGTTGATTGGCCGTCCCGAGGTTGTGTGCCAACGTCTTGAAAAAGCTGGACTAAAAATCAAACCTGGTGTGGATTTTGAGCTCATCAACCCTGAGCAGGATGAGCGCTATCGTGACTACTGGACGACCTACCACGCCAAGTTGCGTCGCCAAGGGGTGAGCCCGGACAGTGCGCGGGCGATCCTGCGCACGAACAACACGGCGATTGCGGCGATTGCGGTGGACCGTGGAGACGCGGACAGCATGATCTGTGGCACCTTTGGGGAGTATCGCTGGCACCTGCGCTATGTGACAGAAGTGTTGAAAAACAAAGAGTTGAACCCAATCGGGTCTTTGTCTTTGATCCTTCTGGACAAGGGGCCTTTGTTCCTTGCGGACACCCATATTCACATCGAACCGACCGCCGATCAGGTTGCGCAAACGGTTGTGGCAGCAGCGCGGCACGTGCGACGCTTTGGGGTGGATCCGAAGATTGCGCTTTGTTCGGGGAGTCAGTTTGGCAACCTCGACAGTCATTCTGGCCGGGTGATGCGCGGGGCGCTGGATGTGCTGGACCAAACCGAGCATGACTTTGAATATGAAGGAGAAATGCACACTGATGCAGCGCTGGATCCAGAGCTGCGGGAGCGTCTGTTCCCCGGTGGGCGGCTTAATGGCAAAGCCAATGTGCTGGTTTACTCCAACACCGATGCGGCGGGCGCGACCCGCAACATTCTGAAGTCTGTGGCTGATGGTCTGGAAGTGGGGCCGATCCTGATGGGCATGGGCAACCGGGCGCATATTGTGACACCCTCCATCACGGTGCGCGGCCTGCTGAACATCGCGGCGCTGGCCGGCACTGAGGTGTCGACGTACGGCTAAAAGCGAAAAATTTCGCCACACGCAACAGCCCTCGTTAACCATGGTTTTCGGGGGCTGTTTTGCGTCGGTATCCCGTCGGTATTGCGTAGGTGCGATTTTGGGGGCGGCGCGAAAGGTGAAGGCAACGTGCGGTGCTGGGCGCAACGGAGGGGCGCGCCTGACCCTGGGTGGGCGGATGTAAGACGAAAGAAACCTGCGGGTGCTTTCTACCTAAAACGCGCGTGGCTTTGTGGCGCGCCGTTGGCAATGCGCCCTCCCGTGGGGAGGGTCGGGCGCGGCCCGGCTTTGCCGGGCGTTTGGGTTACAGCGGCCAGAACACCAGAATGGCGGGGATGGATACGGCGACTACCAAAATCTCCAAGGGCAGACCCATGCGCCAGTAGTCACCAAAGCTATAGCCGCCGGGGCCGAGGATCAGCGTGTTGTTCTTGTGCCCGATGGGGGTGAGGAAGGCTGAGGAGGCCGCCACGGCCACCGCCATCAGGAAAGGATCAGCGGAAACACCCAATGCCTGTGCCATCTGAATGCCGACCGGGGCGGCGACGATGGTGGTGGCGGTGTTGTTGAGCACATCAGACAGCGTCATGGTCACAAGCATCAAGACCGTCAGCACGGCCCAAGCGGGCAGACCGGCGGTGAGGCTGACAAGGCTGTTAGCGATCAGAGCGGTGCCGCCCGAGCTGTCCAACGCGGCCCCAAGCGGGATCATCGAGCCCAACAGCACGACCACAGGCCATTCGACGTGATCATAAAGCTCCGAGATCGGCACGATCTTGGCGATCACATAGGCCACGACGACAAGCCCCAATGCGATGGGCAGGTAGATCAGACCGAATGAGGCGGCGGCGACCGCGCCAACAAAAAGGCCGATGGCGAGCCACATCTTGCTGTTGGCGGTGACCACAAGCCCGCGGTCAGCCAGCGGCAGGCAGCCCAACCAATCAGTAACGTCGGGGCCGCGATCCTTGTGGACGAGGATCAGCAGGATGTCGCCGGGTTGCACCACGGTTTTGCGGATCTGGCTGCGGATGCGGCGGCCTTCGCGGGAGATGCCCATGAGCACCGCCCCCTGTCGCCACGCAAGGCCGAGGGCGGCAGCGGTTTTGCCTGCGATGCGGGCGGTTTCCGGCACCACCACCTCGATGATGTCGAGACCTTCGCCAGCCGCGTTGAGCTGTTCTTCGCGTTTTTCATCGGAGAAATTCAGTGACAGGGCGGCGCGGAATTCATCCAGCGCGTCGGGGCTTGCCTCGAGCACCAATGCGTCGCCTTCGCGCAGCACATTGTTGCGCGCGGTGCCATACATCCGTTTGCCGCCGCGCATGAGACCGAGGATTTGTACATCGGCATCTTCGGCGTTTGGCTCAAACTCGGCCAAGCGTTTGCCGATGAGTTTGCTGTCTGCGGGGATGGTGAGTTCGGCGATGTATTGGCCAAGGTCGGAGACCTTTTTGCCCGCGTCTTCGCGATCGGGGATCAGGCGCCAGCCGATGAGGGCGACAAACAGCAGGCCCGCGATGGCGGTGATACCCCCGACAGGGGCGAAATCAAACATCTTGAAGGGCGCACCAAGAGCATCCTCTCGAATGGACGCAATGATGATGTTGGGCGGCGTGCCGATGAGCGTGGCCATGCCGCCAAGGATGGTGGCAAAGGACAGGGGCATGAGCGATTTTGCGGGGCTGCGGCCCGCCTTGCGCGCGGTTTGGATGTCCACCGGCATCAGCAGGGCAAGGGCTGCGACATTGTTCATGAAGGCTGAGAGCACCGCGCCGATGGCGCCGATGATGGCAATGTGGCTGCCTAACTTGCGGGCGCTGTCAACCAACGTGCGGGTGATGAGAAACACCGCGCCGGAGCGCACGAGCCCTGCTGAAACGATCAGCACAAGCGCCACAATCAGTGTGGCGGGGTGACCGAAGCCTGAAAACGCGTCTTTGGTGGGGATAACGCCAAGCACGACACCCAGCAGCAGAGCGGTGAAGGCCACCAGATCATAGCGAAACCGCCCCCAAAGCAGCATGACAAAAACGCCGCCAAAGAGGGCAAAGAGGATGATCTGATCGGTGGTCATGAAAAGCGCCTGTGGTCAATGTGATGCAGATATCTCAACCGCAGGGAGCTGAGAAACGCAAGCCGCTTGCGGATTTTGGCTGCTCTGACGTATAGAGGCCCCTGATACAGAACATCTGCCATAACAGACCCGGAGGCGAACCATGGCCGGCCATAGTAAATGGGCAAACATTCAGCACCGCAAAGGGCGTCAGGACGCCGCGCGCTCCAAGCTGTTTTCCAAACTTTCCAAAGAGATCACCGTTGCCGCAAAAATGGGCGACCCGGATCCTGAGAAAAACCCACGTCTGCGTCTGGCTGTGAAAGAAGCCAAGAGCCAGTCCGTGCCAAAGGATGTGATCGAACGCGCGATCAAGAAATCCGTTGCTGGTGACGGGGACGATTATGAAGAAATCCGCTATGAGGGCTACGGCCCCAATGGTGTGGCGGTGATCGTTGAGGCGATGACCGACAACCGCAACCGGACCGCCTCTACCGTGCGCTCGACCTTCTCCAAAAATGGCGGCAACCTGGGCGAAACCGGCTCTGTTGGCTTCATGTTTGACCGCAAGGGTGAGGTGACCTACCCGGCCACTGTGGGTGATGCGGATGCAGTGTTTGAAGCGGCCATCGAAGCGGGTGCCGAGGATGTGGAAAGCTCTGAGGATGGTCATATCATCTGGTGTGAAGACACGGATCTGAACGAGGTGTCCAATGCGCTGGAAGCGGCGCTGGGCGAATCTGACAGCACCAAGCTTGTCTGGAAGCCCACCACCACCACCGAGATGGATCTGGAAGGCATGCAGAAGCTGATGAAGCTGATTGATGCGCTGGAAGATGACGATGACGTACAGCGCGTCACCGCAAACTTTGAAGCCTCTGACGAGGTGATGGAGCAGCTGTAAGCGATTGCGCAGCTGATGACTTAAAGAGGCCCGCGGCATGTGCTGCGGGCCTTTTCTGTTTGCGGGAGGTCAGCGTGCAGTGATGACGCCACAGGCGATGCGCCCGCCGGAGCCGCCGATGGGCTGAGTGAAGTGGTCGTCCGGGTTGGCGTGAATGACCAAAGTGGAGCCGTCTTCATCCAGCACTTTGCCCGCGCCCTGATCGAGCATCAGCAGGTTGGTGTAGAGTTCCACCTCGGCGGTGCCATCTGGGCCGACAATAAGGTTGGGCAGATTGCCCGCGTGTGGGCCATCAGCGTGAAAGAAGCCGTGGGGCAGGTCACCGGGCATGATGTGACCATGGGCGCCTTTGAAGGTGTCGAGCGGGGCGCAGTCACCAACCGCATGGAAGTGCATGCCATGTTTGCCCGGCGGCAGGCCCTGCACGGAGAGGGACATCAGAATGCCGCGTGGACCCTGCATGAAGTTGGCGGTGCCGATCTGCGCCCCCGCGTTGTTGATGATCGTGGCTTCGGCAGTGGCAGTGATCTGTGGGGCGTCGCCTGCTGTGGCCATCATGGCGGACGCAAGCATGGCTGCGGTGGCGGTGACGGTTGCGAGCAAGGTGTTTTTGTCTAAGCGCATCATAAGTTCCTTCGCGTTGGTGTCTGCGTGACAGGGTCGGATGAGGTGGGCGGGTTTTGCTGGCCTCATGACAACAACGCGCTGGTTGGCGATTTTATGCAGATCTATTTTTGGGCGGACTTTGCCGAAATGAGCTGCTGGCTGGCGACGCGGCGCACAGCCTGTGTGAGTGGGGCGAGGGCGGAGGCGAGCAGGCGGCTGGATTGCCAGAACAGCGGCGTGTCATAGGTGGTGTCTGCGATCAGGGGGCGGAGCGCGCCGCTGTCTAGGTGCGGGCGGATCAACGGCTCTGGGTTCATGCCCCAGCCAAGGCCAAGCAGGCAGGCTTCGACAAAGCCGGTGGAAGAGGGCAGGCGGTGGCTGGGCGGTGTTGGACTGACGCCGATGTTTTGCGCCATCCAGATGTGTTGCAGGCGGTCCTTTTCATCGAAGATCAGGACGGGCGCGGTGGCAATCGCTTCTGCCGTGACGCCAGACGGAAAATGGCGCGCGATATAGGCAGGGCTGGCGGTGGCGACGTAGCGCATGGCCCCGAGCGGGGTGCTGTCGCAGCCCGCAATCGGGGCCTCATGGGCGGTGACGGCGGCGACCACTTCGCCCCGGCGCAGCCAGTCAGCGGAGAAATCCTGATCATCCACAACAAGATCAAACAGCAGATCGGGCACTTGGGCCGCGGCGGTGAGGAACCATGTGGAGAGGCTGTCGGCGGTCACGGCGATGCGCAGGCGGGCGCTGCGCGGGGAGAGCGCTTTCAGATCGCGGGCCAATGCGCCTTCGAGCAGGCCGACCTGATCGAGATGCGCCGCCAGTCGGCGGCCGGTTTCGGTGCCCCGGCAGGGGCTGCCGCGCAGAACCAGAGGCATGCCCACGCGTTCCTCCAGTGTTTTGAGGCGCTGGGAAATTGCCGATTGGGTGACGCCCAGATCGGCGGCGGCGGCTTCGAAACTGCCGCTGCGCAGGATTGCGGCGAGGGCGGTGAGATGAGCGTAATCCAGTTGCATTAGCAATCCTAATGATAAAGCAGATATTTTAATTTGAGTAATTTTGTCATGCCCCATAGTCAATGCACAAGGTGACGCGAGATATGGAGACGGACGACAGATGGGTGACGCAGGAATCATTGGCCCCGCAGTTGCGGGATTTGCGCTTGGGTTTTCGCTGATCATGGCGATTGGGGCGCAGAATGCCTTTGTGCTGCGGCAGGGGCTGCGCGGGGAATATGTGCTGCCGCTCGTGCTGACCTGTGCGCTGTCGGATGCGATCCTGATCACGCTTGGCGTGGCGGGCTTTGGGGTGCTGATTGCATCGAACCCTTGGGCGCTGGATTTGGTGCGCTATGCGGGAGCAGCCTTTCTGTTTGTCTATGGCGCGATGAATTTTCGCGCGGCGATGACAGGAGGAGAGGCGCTTGACGAGAAGGGGCGCACAGTTGGCAGCCTTGGGGCGGCGGTGACAACCTGCCTGTTGCTGACCTGGGCCAATCCGCATGTGTATCTGGACACGGTGGTGCTGCTTGGAGGGATTTCGGCGCAATACACACCGGCCTGGGCCTTTGGCATCGGGGCTGTAGTCGCGAGTTTTACGTTTTTCTTCATGCTGGGCTTTGGCGCGCGCCTGTTGCGGCCTTTGTTCACCAATCCCCGTGCCTGGCAGGTGCTGGATGTGCTGGTGGGGCTGACCATGTGGGCGATTGCCGCCAAGCTGGTGTTTGGGATGTAAAGGGCTGCACAGAGACTGTGCGCGGGTCGCGGTTTGAAGAGCAGATGTTTGCCGCTAGGTTTGTGGCAGCTGTTGTCTGAGGAGACCCCGCCATGAGTTGGAACCCGGCCCTTGAGCCTTCTTGCCCTGATGCTGCAACGCTGGACAGCATTGAAACCGTCATCATTCCCCGCGCGCGCGATCTGGGTGGATTTTCGGTGCGTCGTGCCCTGCCTGCGCCAAGGCGACAAATGGTGGGGCCCTTTATTTTCTTTGATGAGATGGGGCCGGCGGAGTTTCTGACCGGGCAGGGTATTGATGTGCGTCCGCATCCCCATATCGGTTTGGGTACGGTGACCTACCTCTATCGCGGGGAATTTGAGCACCGCGACAGTCTGGGCACCCATCAGATGATTTACCCCGGAGAGGTGAACTGGATGGTGGCCGGGAATGGCGTGACCCATTCAGAGCGCACCAGTGAGATGACGCGGCAATCGCCGAGTTCCCTGTTTGGCATCCAGACCTGGATTGCCCTGCCTGAGGACCGCGAAGATGATCCGGCGATGTTTGAGCACCACGGTAAGGAGGCGCTGCCGTTTCTGGAAGGCGAAGGCAAAGAGGTGCGGCTGATCCTTGGCGATGCCTGGGGCGCGCGGGCCCCGGTGACGATGCTGTCAGAGACGTTTTATGCCGATGTGGTGCTGCAACCCGGTGCCAAGCTGCCGATGCCGGACAATCACGAGGATCGCGGGCTCTATGTGGTTGAGGGCGCGGTGGAGATCGCGGGGGATGTGTTTGAACCGGGGCAGATGATGGTGTTTCGCCCCGGAGATGCCATCACCGTGACCGCCGGGCCGCAGGGCGCGCGCTTGATGGCGCTGGGCGGGGCGACGATGAACGGGCCGCGCTATATCTCCTGGAATTTTGTCAGCTCCAGCAAAGAGAAGATCGCGGCCGCGAAGGCAGATTGGGCCGCAGGCGATTGGGCGCACGGGCGCTTTCAGCTGCCGCCGGGCGACACCGAGGAGTTTATCCCGCTGCCCTGATCCGATCCGCCGCGTCTTGCGGAATTGCTAGCAGGGTGAGCGCCTCGCCGCAGAGTTCGATGTTTTTCTGCGAGCCCTGCACGGCGGCTTGTGTGTTGTCCTTGATGCTGCGGATTTCGGAGACAATCTCGGAATAGAGCGGCAGTTGGCGGCGTGTTTCATCGCTGTCGGCGGTTATATTGGCGACCAGACCGTCGATGCTGTCCTGAATGGAGCGGGTCATGGAGCGGCAGGTTTCGCCGCGCTCAAGGCTTTGCTCGGCGGCGCGTGCCACTTTGCTGACTGTGGCGGACAGATCGGTCTGCGCCTGTTGCAATTCTTCCATGCGGGCCAGAATGCGGGTGATGTCCGCCTCTGCCATATCGGCAAGTTCGCGCACTTCACCGGCAATGATGGCAAAGCCGCTGCCCTGTGCCCCGGCGCGGGCTGCTTCGATGCCGGAATTCAGCGCCAGGAGGCGGATGCGGTCAGCCAGACCGCGGATGGCCTCTGATGCGTTGCTGACCTCTGCCAGGGAGGTTTCGATCTTTTTAACGGGTGCGGCGACATGGGCGATTTGTTGCGTGGTGTCGCTTGTCAGGTCGAGAAAGCCGTCAACCTGCTGTGTGACCTCATTGACCGAGTGGCCGACTTCTGCGGCTTTCGCAGCGGAGCGGTTTGCGCCGTCACACAGCGTGTCAAAGACAGTGCCGAGGTGTTCGGCCTGAGAGATCAGATTGGCGATGAAGGTCACGCGCTCGCGCGAGCTGCGGTTCACGTTGGTGGCATTGCTGCGAATGGTTTCAACCCGCGCGCTGGCGTCCTGTAGCCCGTCTGGATAGATCGGGCGCTCCTCGATCACGGTGCGGATTTCTGGCTCTGGTGGGCTGTCGGTGACCGGTTCGGCAGCTGGGGTGGGCTTTGGCTGAGCCAGATAGGTGGACAGGCTGCTGACACAGAAGGGGATCACCGCTGTAAGGCAGGCCGCAAAGGGATCAAAAGGCGCGCCGTCAAACAGCGCTGACCATTGGTTGATCAGCGTCAGAAGCGGGCCGACAATAGAGGCTGCAATCAGGCCCCGTTTCAGGGAAAGGCGCACCGCAGGGCGCAGGGGGAAGAGAGACCGCATAAAATAATCACCTGTAATTGCGGGTTTGTTTTAGGCTTTGTCCTCCCAATATTTGGTAAACAATGGGGTGTCTGGCCTGTGGTCGTCGCGCCGAAGGTGTGGGGTTGGGCTGCGCGGCGCAAGGGGACGGCTTGGGTGATGACAGAGTTTTGAAGCTTAACCTGTTTGCTATCTCGACTTTGTGAGCGCGGCGTGTCTATGTGGCCGGATGACAGAGACAAGCGCACACGCGCCACTGAAAGGCGTGTTTTGGATGTTGGTCACAGGGCTGTGCTTTGTGGCAGTGACGGCATTGGTGAAGCTGGTGGGCACGCGGCTGCCGGCCTCAGAAACCGCTTTTCTGCGCTATGCGCTGGGCGTCGTGTTCCTGATCCCGATGATCCGGCCCATTTTGGCGGCCAAGCTGAGCCGCCGACAGATGGGGCTGTTCACGCTGAGAGGGGTTTTGCACACCGGCGCGGTGGTCGCTTGGTTTTTTGCCATGGCGCGGATCCCGGTCGCGGAGGTGACGGCGATGAACTACCTGTCGCCGGTCTATGTGACGCTGGGGGCTGCGCTGTTTCTGGGGGAAAAGCTGGCGTTTCGCCGGATTGGTGCTGTGATTGTGGCACTCATTGGCGTGGCGATCATTCTGCGGCCCGGATTTCGCGAGTTGAGCCCCGGGCATTTTGCCATGCTGTTCACCGCGTTGGGCTTTGCCGGTGGCTATCTGATTGCCAAGAAGCTGAGCGAAGAGGTGAGTCCCACCGTGGTGGTCGGCATGTTGTCTGTCACGGTCACCATCGGGCTTGCGCCGCTGGCGTTGTCGGTCTGGGTGACGCCCACCTTTGAAGAGCTGGTGATCCTGTTTGTCGTGGCGTGTTTTGCCACTGCGGGCCACTACACCATGACGCTGGCGTTTAAGGCGGCGCCGGTGACGGTGACCCAGCCGGTGAGCTTTTTGCAGATGGTCTGGGCGGTGCTGCTGGGGTGGCTGGCCTTTGGCGAGGAACCGGATGTTTGGGTGCTGGTGGGGGCGCTGGTGATCATCGGGGCGATCAGCTTCATCACCTGGCGTGAGGCGGTGATCAAACGGCGTCAGATCACGCCTTTGGTGGGGCAGACCAAGATGTGAGCAGCCGCAGGCTGCGACATGGCGGTGTCGTCTTTGAGATTGCGTTGCCAGATGGGCCGCGCCTAGGGTCACGCAAACAGAGCCGCAGGAGGAGCCGCCCATGTCCCGCCCCAATATTTTGATTTTTATGGTGGACCAGCTCAATGGGACGTTGTTTCCCGATGGGCCTGCGGAGTGGCTGCATGCGCCGAACCTGAAAAAACTGGCGGCGCGCTCCACCCGATTTCAGAACGCCTATACCGCCAGCCCGCTGTGCGCGCCGGGGCGGGCCAGCTTTATGACGGGGCAACTCCCCAGCGACACGCGGGTTTATGACAATGCGGCGGAATTTGCCTCCTCTATCCCCACATACGCGCATCACCTGCGCCGGGCGGGGTATCAGACCTGTCTGTCTGGCAAGATGCATTTTGTTGGCCCCGATCAGTTGCACGGCTTTGAAGAGCGTCTGACCACAGACATCTATCCGCCGGATTTTGGCTGGACGCCGGATTATCGCAAGCCCGGGGAGCGGATTGAGTGGTGGTATCACAATATGGGCAGCGTCACGGGCGCGGGTGTCGCGGAAATTTCCAACCAGATGGAATATGATGACGAAGTGGCCTATCACGCGACGCGTAAGGTCTATGATCTGGCGCGGGGGCATGATGAACGGCCCTGGTGTCTGACGGTCAGTTTCACCCACCCGCATGACCCCTATGTGGCGCGCAAGAAATATTGGGATCTCTATGAGGATTGCGCGCATCTTTTGCCGGAGGTGGGGCCGATCCCTTATGAGGAACAGGATGCGCATTCCAAGCGGATTTTTGATGCCAACGACTGGCGCAGTTTTGACATTACGGAGGAGGATGTGCGCCGCTCCCGTCGGGCCTATTTTGCCAATATCAGCTATCTGGATGACAAGATTGGCGAGGTGATGGAGGCGTTGGAGGCGACCCGTCAGGAGGCCATAATTCTGTTTGTGAGTGACCACGGCGATATGCTGGGCGCGCGCGGGCTTTGGTTCAAGATGAGCTTTTATGAAGGCTCAAGCCGGGTGCCGATGATGGTGGCGGCGCCCAATATGACGCCGGGGCTTGTGACTACGCCGGTGAGCAATATCGACGTCTGCCCGACGCTGTGTGATCTGGCGGGGGTGAGCATGGAGGAGGTCATGCCCTGGACCACGGGGGAGAGCCTTGTGCATCTGGGGCAAGGCGGCACGCGGGACACGCCGGTGGCGATGGAATATGCGGCGGAAGCCTCTTATGCGCCGATGGTGTCACTGCGCTATGGCAAGTGGAAATACAACCGCTGTGCGCTCGACCCCGATCAGTTGTTTGATCTGGAGGCCGATCCGCATGAGCTGACCAATCTGGCCGAGGTTGCCGAACATCAGGGCACGCTGCAGACATTGCGCGCCAAATCGGAGGCGCGCTGGGATCTGGCGGCGTTTGATGCGGCGGTACGGGAAAGTCAGGCGCGGCGCTGGGTGGTTTATGAGGCATTGCGCGAGGGCGGTTATTATCCGTGGGACTATCAACCGCTGCAGAAAGCCTCTGAGCGGTACATGCGCAATCACATGGATCTGAATGTGGTGGAAGAAAACCAGCGGTTCCCGCGCGGGGAATGAGGTTTTGAGCAGAGTGTTTGGGGCTGTGCGGCGGACGCGCGGCCCTTGCTGTTTTATGTTCAAGCGTGGGAGCGCAACATCAGGTTGGTCACTTCACGCGCCTCTTTGCGGGCCTGAGCCGGGTCCAGCGGTGTCTCTGTTTGGGCGGCTTCTAGCCAGACCCCATCCATATAGCATTGCAACGCTTCACGCATGGTTTCCCGTCGTGCATCTGGAACCAGTGCGCGCAATTCAGCACGGAAATGTGCCGTCACGCGGGCGCGGTTGATGCGATGCAGCCGCTGCAAGGCAGGGGCATAGGGGGCGTTGGCCCAAAACTGCATCCACATGGAGCATTGCTCATTGGTGTAAAGCCGGTCAGAGAAGTTCGCGTCAATCACCGCCATGAGCCGATCATGGGGTGTTTTTGCGGTGGCGTAACGTTCCAGCATTGCATCTTTGAGCAGGGAGAGCAGGCGGCGCATCGTGGCCTCCATCAGCTTTTCCTTGGAGCCGAAATAATAGTTGATTGACGCCGCAGATGCCCCCGCTTCGGCAGCGATTTCCGCCATGGTGACAACGGCATAGCCACGTTTGTGCACCGCCGTCATGGTGGCGTTGATCAGCTCTTCGTGTCGAATATCCCGGATGCGTGTTCTGCTCATTGCGCCACTTTAGCGTGCTGGCGCGCAGGTACAATGTTGTTGTTTCGATAAAAAAATGAAATGACCATTTAAAAATGAAAAAACCGATGCTAGGCTCTCCCACAACCGAGATTCCGCGCCATGCCGCAGAGAGTGTGTGCGCCACCAAAGGAGCCAGCCATGCAGCTGCAACCGACCGCGAGCCATTTCATCAACGGGGCCTATGTGGAGGACACCGCAGGGGCGCAGATTGATATTGTCTACCCCGCAACAGGTGAGGTGATTGGCAAGGTGCATGCGGCAACACCGGCGATCATTGATCAGGCGCTGGAGAGCGCGAAAGCGGGGCAGAAGATTTGGGCGGCGATGACTGGGCGCGAACGTGGCCGCATCATGACACGCGCAGCCGCGATGATCATGGAACGCAATCACGAGCTTTCAGTGCTGGAAACCTATGACACCGGCAAGCCCTATCAGGAAACCATCGCGGTGGATGCCACCAGCGGTGCGGATGCGCTGGAATACTTTGGTGGGATGGCCGCAACCCTGACTGGCGAGCACATTCCGCTGGGGGAGGACTGGGTGTACACCGTGCGCGAACCGCTGGGCGTGTGTGTGGGCATTGGGGCTTGGAACTATCCAACGCAGATTGCCTGCTGGAAGGGCGCACCTGCGCTGGCGTGCGGCAATGCGATGGTGTTCAAGCCATCTGAAACCACGCCGATGTGTGCCCTGAAGGTTGCCGAAATCCTGCATGAGGCCGGAGTGCCTGCGGGGGTTTACAATGTCATTCAGGGCATGGGCGAAGTGGGTGGCGCGCTGGCCAATGATCCGCGCGTGGACAAGGTGAGCCTGACCGGCTCTGTGCCCACCGGCAAGAAGGTCTACGCTGCCGCTGCCAGCCATATGAAGCATGTGACCATGGAGCTTGGCGGTAAATCTCCGTTGATCATTTTTGATGATGCGGATGTGGAGAACGCTGTGGGCGGGGCTATTTTGGGCAATTTCTACAGCTCTGGTCAGGTCTGCTCCAACGGGACGCGGGTGTTTGTGCAAAAGGGCATCAAAGAGAAGTTTCTCGCCCGTCTGGCAGAGCGTCTGGGCACGGCGGTGATTGGTGATCCGCTGGATGAAGCGACAAGCTTTGGCCCGATGGTGTCTGAGCGTCAGATGAATATCGTGCTTGGCTACATGCAAAAAGGCCAAGAAGAAGGCGCGCGGCTGGTGTGCGGTGGCAAGCGGATGGACCGCGAGGGCTTCTTCCTTGAACCCACTGTCTTTGCCGATGTCACCGACGATATGACCATCGCGCGCGAAGAGATCTTTGGCCCTGTGATGTCGGTTCTGGATTTTGAGGATGAAGACGAGGTGATTGCGCGCGCCAATGCCACTGAATTTGGCCTGTCAGCCGGGGTGTTCACCTCTGATCTGTCCCGTGGTCACCGCGTGATTGGCAAGCTGGAGGCGGGCAGCTGTTTCATCAACTCCTACAATGACGCCCCTGTGGAAGCGCCGTTTGGCGGGGTGAAAAACAGCGGCGTTGGCCGGGAGAACAGCAAAGAAGCGATCAATCACTACAGCCAGGTGAAATCGGTTTACGTGCGCATGGGCGACGTGGAAGCGCCTTACTAACTGCGGCCCTTGCTGGCGCGACCTCTGTCGGAGAAGAATGACTATGCAGGCAGATTATGTGATTGTTGGGGCCGGCTCTGCGGGCTGCGCCATGGCCTATCGTCTGAGTGAAGCCGGGAAATCAGTGTTGGTGATTGAGCATGGCGGGACAGATGCTGGCCCGTTCATTCAGATGCCTGCGGCGCTGAGCTATCCGATGAACATGAGCCTTTATGACTGGGGGTATAAATCCCAGCCAGAGCCGCACCTCGGAGGGCGCGAACTGGTGTGTCCGCGGGGCAAGGTGATTGGGGGCTCCAGCTCCATCAATGGTATGGTCTATGTGCGTGGGCATGCGGGCGACTATGACCATTGGGCCGAAAGTGGCGCGGATGGGTGGTCTTATGCAGATGTGCTGCCCTACTTCAAACGCATGGAGACCTGGCATGAGAGTGGGCAGGGCGGGGACCCGGATTGGCGTGGGGTCAATGGGCCGCTGCACATCAGCCGCGGGCCACGCAACAACCCGCTGCATGCGGCCTTTGTAGAGGCGGGGCGTCAGGCGGGGTATCCGGTGACGGATGACTATAACGGTCAACAGCAAGAGGGCTTTGGCCCGATGGATATGACTGTTTACAAAGGCCAGCGTTGGTCGGCGGCAAATGCTTACCTTAAGCCTGCGCTGAAACGGGAAAACTGTGATCTGGTGCGTGGGCTTGCGCGCAAAGTTGTGATGGAACATGGCCGCGCCGTGGGCGTGGAGATTGAGCGCGGCGGCAAGGTTGAGGTGATCCGCGCCAATATCGAGGTGATCCTTGCGGCCAGTTCGCTCAATTCGCCAAAGCTGTTGATGCTTTCTGGCATTGGCCCGGCGGCGCATCTGGCAGAGCATGGCATCGAGGTGATCGCAGATCGCGCCGGTGTGGGGCAGAACCTGCAGGACCACCTTGAGGTTTATTTGCAGATGGCCTGTAAACAGCCGATTACGCTGTTTAAGTACTGGAACTTGATTGGCAAGGGGTTGATCGGGGCGCAGTGGCTGTTCACCAAGAAGGGCCTTGGGGCGTCCAACCAATTTGAAACGGCCGGGTTTATTCGGTCGCGTGCGGGTATTTCCTATCCGGATATCCAGTATCATTTCTTGCCGATTGCGGTGCGTTATGATGGGCAGGCGGCGGCAGAAGGACATGGCTTTCAGGCGCATGTTGGGCCGATGCGTTCGCCATCGCGGGGGCATGTCACATTGTCCTCAGCGGATCCAAAGGATGCGCCGAACATCTTCTTCAACTACATGTCGACCGAGCAGGATTGGGAAGATTTCCGCGCCTGTATCCGCCTGACACGTGAGATCTTTGCCCAGGAGGCGATGCAGCCTTACGTGAAGCATGAGATCCAGCCCGGGGCAGCGTTGCAGAGCGATGATGAGATCGACAGCTTCATTCGTGAGCATGCGGAAAGCGCTTATCATCCTTGTGGCACATGCAAAATGGGCGCGGCCAATGACCCGATGGCCGTGGTGGACAGCGAGTGCCGCGTGATCGGCGTCGATGGGTTGCGGGTCGCGGACAGCTCCATCTTCCCGCGCATCACCAACGGCAACCTGAATGGGCCATCCATCATGACCGGAGAGAAGGCCTCTGATCACATTCTGGGGCGCCGGTTGGCTGCCTCGAATGCAGAGCCATGGTTCCACCCAGGGTGGCAAGAAGCGCAGCGCTAAAGCTTCATTTGTTTTGCGGATTTGATCGGGGTCAAAGTTGGCCCCGATTCTGGTTGTTAGAGTCATGTTGAACTTCGAAAAAAGGAGCGAACAGCATGTCTAATACCCCACACGAGCTGGCCGAAGAGTTTCCAGAATTTGCCGAGAAAATGAGTGCTTTGAAGGTCAGCGACTCTCATTTTGCCAAGCTGGCGGCGGAGTACCACGAAATCAACCGTAAGGTGCACGTTGCAGAAACCAACGTGGCCCCGCGCGAAGAGTTGGCAGAAGTGGATCTGCGCAAGCGCCGTGGCGCTCTGAAAGATGAGATCTACGCCTATCTGAAAGCGAACTGAGTCTTTTGGACCAAGTCAATTGCGCTCCGCCGGAGGGGACTCTGGCGGAGCGCAGCCCGTGTTTCATGTCAAATTAAGGGCGCATCACATGAAACACGTTTGCAGCTGGGCGCGGATCAGAACGTGAAGCGCACACCCAGGTTCAGGGAGGTGTTGGACAGGTCGTCTGACACAGTGGCTGTGCCTGCCGGGGAAGTGCGGGTGCCGGTGACGTCAAAGCCGCGCGTGTAGCGCACATCGCCAAACAGCGAGACCTGATCATTGATTTCATAGGACGTGCCCGCGATCAGCTGGGCGGTGAAGACTTCGTCATCGCCGCGAATGGTCACGCCATTGCCATAAGAAATGTTCTGGTCAAAGAAACCCACGCCAAGACCGCCGCCAAAGTAAGGTGTGAACTTGGAGCTGGTCTCCACATCCACAATCAGATTGCCCAACAGGTAGGTGGCTGAAATATCGCCGCCTGGGTTGGCCTCGTTGCCTGCGCCATTGCCGCTGAAGTCGACTGCGTTGACGTCATTTGAGCGGTAGGACAGCTCCACTTCGCCGCGCAGCGACAAGCCATTGCCAAAGCTGGTGATGTTGCGGCCAACGGAGACACCGTAGCTCAGATCTTCGTCCAGGTCGGTGAGCACGCTTTGTGTGTTGCCGCCGATGTTGCCGGAGTGCTCTGCGTCATCGGCATAGGAATATCCGAGAAATCCCTGGACGTACCAGTCTTGGGCAAAGGCGGGTGCCGCGAGGGTTGTAGTGGCGAGCAGGGTTGCGCCGAGGAGGGAACGGGTGAACATGTGAGAGGCCCTTTGTCTGTAAAATGGGGTGTTGTTTGTGTGGGGGCAAAGCACCACAGCGGCGGTGCGCTGTCATTTCACAAGGGCCAAAGAAAATGTGTGGGCGCGCCATTGAACAATTTTCAAACATGGCGCGCAGCGATAGGAGTTTATATATTTCAGGGTGTTGCAGGCTTTGTGCCTACGTGTGGTGGGTCACAATTGGCCTTTAGGCGTCACTGTGTTGCAATATCGATCACGGGTGCATGAGCGGATGTGTGTGCGGGCGCGGGGCGTTTACCCCACATCATATGGCAACACATCTCGGCGGTTTTCGTCAATCGTCAGGCGGCGTTCGAGTGGGGGCACCGAGCGTTGGTGGCAATGTGTGCGCTCGCAGATGCGGCAGGAAATGCCGATGGGCTCAAAGGCGCGGGGGTTGTCCAGTTCCATATGATCGGCATAGACCAGCGCGTCGGCGTGGCGGATTTCGCAGCCCAATGCGATGGCGTAGCGGCGCACAGGCGCGCCGAAGTGACCGCCGGATTTAGAGACGTCACGGGCCAAAGAGATGTAGCGCACGCCATCGGGTGTTTCAGCCAGCTGGCGCAGGAAGTGGCCGGGCGTTTCAAAGGCGCGGTGGACGTTCCAGAGCGGGCATGCGCCGCCGAAGCGGGCAAATTGCAGGCGGGTGGCGGAGTGGCGTTTGGTGATGGTGCCGGCCTGATCGACGCGCACAAAGAAGAATGGGATCCCCTTATTACCGGGACGTTGTAGCGTGGACAGCCGGTGGGCGACCTGTTCGATGGAGGCGCCAAAGCGGTTCGCAAGCAGTTCGAGATCGTGGCGTGTGTCGCGCGCGGCATCCAGAAAAGTGCTGTAGGGCATAAGTGCCGCACCGGCAAAATAGTTGGCGAGCCCGATCTTGGCGATGGCGCGGGCCGCGTCACTCTGGAAGCGGGCAAAGTCCAGCGTGGCTTCCAGCAGTTGACCGTTTTGCAGGAGGGCAACTTGCAACAAAAGCTGGAAGGTCTGTGTTTCTGGCTGGGCGTAGCGCGAAATTTGCAGTCTTTGGGTGTCTGCATCATAGGCGCGCAGGTGATCCACATCCGTAAAGGACACAGCGATGCCAGCCTCGCGCAGAGACGCCAGCGCCGCCGCGCGGACGCCGCCGTGCTCTATGGCTTGCTGGGCGAAACGTTCTGCGGCGTGGTCCACTGCGTCGATGTAGTTGTCGCAATAGTGAAAGAAATCGCGCACTTCATCCCAAGGGCTCGATTGGGTTTGCACGTCCTGACGGCCCAGAGCCTCATCCAGAGAAGCGAGACGTTCGTGGGTCTGGCGGTAGGCGCGATGCAGCTCCAGAAAGGCGCGGGCGAGGGCAGGGGCGTTGGAGGCCGCAAGGCGCAAATCGGCCAGCGGCGCGGAGGTTTCCGCCAGCACCGGGTCAGCCAGCGCTTCGCGCATGTCAGAGACCAGACGTTCGCTGTCACCGGTGCTGAGTTCGGTGACATCAAGGCCAAATTCCTGGGCCAGAGCGAGCACAACCGTGGTGGAGACCGGCCGGTTGTTGTTTTCCATCTGGTTCAGATAGGGCAGGGAAACGCCAAGTTTCTGCGCGAAGTCTTTCTGCGTGAGCGTCAGTCGCGTGCGAATTTCGCGCAGCTTTGCGCCTGCGTAGAGCTTTTGCGTTGGCACCGTGGTCCTCCCGTGATCCCTGGCTGCATAGCTGCAAAGATAGCTTTGCAAATCCTGCGATGCCAGTGGGATTTTGCTGCGGTGCGCGCCTGTGGCGGCTTTGCGCTTTTACAGGCGCAGGTGTTTCTCTCTGAGGATCACAAGCAGGATGGCGACAACGGACAGGGTTGCGGTTGCGACCATCAGCCAAAGCAGGGGAAAGGCGCCGGTTTCTGGCGTGAGCAATGTGCCTGCGAGCGCAGACAGTGCTGCGCCGCCGCCGATCATGATGGCCCCGGTGAGGCCCGATGCGGTGCCTGCGAGCTGTGGGCGCACGGAAAGGGCGCCGGCCGTGGCGTTTGGGATGGCGAGCCCATTGCCGATGCCGACAAAGGTCATGAAGCCAAAGAACACCTCAGCAGAGCCGTGACCGAAGTAAAAGGTTGTGAGAGAGGCAGCCACACCGAGGCCGCAGATCAGACAGCCCGCCAGCACCATTGGATTGATGCCAATGCGTGCGGAGTAGCGGCCTGCCAGGAAATTGCCGATGAAGTATCCAACAGCTGGGGCGCCGAAATAGATGCCCATTTGCGAAGAGGACATGCCAAAGAGTTCCGTGGCCACAAAGGGCGCGCCGCCCAGATAGGCAAAGAAAGCGCCTGAGGTGAAGCCATTGGCCAGCGAGTAGCCCCAGAAGCGGGGGCTGGTCAGCAGCTCTGGGTATTGACGGACCTGCGCCCCAAGGGAGAGGCCGCTGGCTGTTTTGGTTTCACCGAGGTCGCGAAAAGTGAGCCAGAAAATGGCGAGGCCGATCGCAAACAGCATCCAGAAGCTGGCTTGCCAGCCAAAGGCGGCATCAAGCACGCCACCAAGGGCAGGGCCCAGCATCGGGACCACAGTCATGCCCATGGTCACATAGCCAATCATGGAGGCGGCTTCCTCGGTGGACACCATATCACGCACCACCGCGCGCGAGAGGACCATGGCGACAACAACGGCGGCCTGCAGCATGCGGAAGGTTAGAAAGATCGCCGCGTTGGGGGCAAAGATGCATCCCAGCGTGGCCAGCAGGAAGATCGCCAGCCCCCACAGGATCACCGGGCGTCGCCCCAGCTTGTCGGAGATGGGACCCACAACAATTTGTAGCACGCCATTGACCGCCAGATAGACCGCAATCGACAGCTGCATCACGGCATAATCTGTGCCGTAATACTCCGCCATCGAGGGCAGGCTGGGCAAGAAGATGTTCATACACAACGCTGACACCCCGGCAAGCAGGATGAGCGTCAGGATGTGGGGTGGTGTGCTGCGGTCTAAAAACGTGCCGCGTGAATGACTGTTCATGGCTAAGAGGTAGGTGGCGGGTGATTTAATGTCCACGAAGAAAATTCAGATGTGAACGATTTGCTGATTTGCAATTCGCGCGCGGCGCATTCCTCATAATTTGCAAATTTGCCGAATAATGCTTTTGTGAGGCGGGTGGGCTTCTTATGGTACTTTAAAACCAGGGTGCGTGCGCTGGTGTTGGTGGGAGGTCGTATGGGCCTGTGCCCGACAGTGCGCGATTGAGATCATGAGGGACGGCCATGAAAGATATTCTGCAGCAATTGGAAGAGCGCCGCGAGGTTGCGCGCCTTGGTGGCGGCCAGCGCCGGATCGACAGCCAACATGCCAAAGGCAAGCTGACGGCGCGGGAGCGGATCGAGCTCTTGTTGGATGAGGGCAGCTTTGAAGAGTTTGACATGTTCAAAACGCATCGCTGCACCGAGTTTGGCATGGAGAAGGACAAGCCTGCTGGCGACGGTGTGATCACCGGCTGGGGCACAATCAATGGCCGTATGGTTTATGTCTTCTCGCAAGACTTTACAGTGTTTGGCGGCTCGCTGTCTGAAACCCACGCCCAGAAGATCTGCAAAATTCAGGACATGGCGGTGCAGAACGGTGCGCCGATCATTGGTCTGAACGATTCAGGTGGGGCGCGCATTCAGGAAGGTGTGGACTCTCTCGCGGGCTATGCCGAAGTGTTCCAGCGCAATATCATGGCCTCTGGTGTGGTGCCGCAGATCAGCGTGATCATGGGGCCCTGTGCCGGTGGCGCGGTCTATTCCCCTGCGATGACCGACTTCATCTTTATGGTCAAAGACACGTCTTATATGTTTGTGACCGGCCCGGATGTTGTGAAAACCGTGACCAATGAGGTTGTGACCGCCGAAGAGTTGGGCGGCGCAAGCACGCATACCAAGAAGTCTTCTGTTGCCGATGGTGCTTTTGAAAACGACGTGGAAGCGCTGGCCGAAGTGCGCCGTTTGGTGGACTTCCTGCCGCTCAACAACCGCGAAAAGCCGCCCGTTCGCCCGTTCTTTGATGAGCCGGGCCGCGTGGAGAAAAGCCTTGATACGCTGGTGCCGGAAAACCCCAACACGCCTTATGATATGAAAGAACTCATTCATAAGGTGGCGGATGAGGGCGATTTCTACGAAATTCAGGAAGATTACGCTAAGAACATCATCACGGGCTTCATCCGTCTGGAGGGGCAGACCGTGGGTGTGGTGGCCAACCAGCCAACCGTTCTGGCGGGCTGTCTGGACATTGACAGCTCCCGCAAGGCGGCACGGTTTGTGCGCTTCTGTGACTGTTTTGAGATCCCGATCCTGACGCTGGTGGATGTGCCGGGCTTCCTGCCGGGGACCAGCCAGGAGTATGGCGGTGTGATCAAGCATGGCGCGAAGCTGTTGTTTGCTTATGGTGAAGCGACCGTGCCGAAAGTGACCGTGATCACCCGGAAGGCCTATGGTGGTGCTTATGACGTGATGGCCTCCAAACACCTGCGTGGGGACTTCAACTATGCCTGGCCCACAGCGGAGATCGCTGTGATGGGTGCAAAGGGCGCGACCGAGATTATTCACCGTGCGGATCTTGGTGATGCTGAGAAAATTGCGGCGCACACCAAGGACTATGAAGAGCGGTTTGCAACGCCATTTGTGGCGGCGGAGCGCGGTTTCATTGACGAGGTGATCATGCCCCAGAGCACACGCCGCCGGGTGAGTCGCGCGTTTGCGAGCCTTCGTAACAAGAAGCTCGAGAACCCCTGGAAAAAACACGACAACATTCCGTTGTGATCGTCTATGAGTGGATTGTTGATCAATTCACACAAGGAAAAGATGACTATGAGATCGTTGATTTTTGCATCCTGCGCGTTGTTTGCTGTGCCGCTTGCGGCAGAGGCGCAAAGTTGCCGTGGCATTCAGGCGTTTGATCTGGGGGGAGGCACGAAAGGGTGCGTGGTCTCTATTCAGGAAAATCAAATCACAACGACGACCAGCCGCGATGACGGGGCGAGCACGCGGGTGCGCCGCAATGCGCAGCCTTTGGTTGGTGCGGTGATGTCTGGCCCGGTGCCTGCCAACAAGTCTGTTGTGAAAAAGCAGATGGTTGAGATGTGCAAGCTCACTCAAGAAAAAGTGCGCGCGCAGTTTGCTGACCTGAAATACAACCGCGTGATTTTGGTGATGGACTGGCAAAAGGCCGGGGGCGAGGTGCAGGCTGGGTTCTCGTCAGCCAAATGCCGGGGCTTTAAGTTCTTTGATGGCTGATTTGCGTTGCACATATCGCTTTGTATTGTCGGGCGCCTTTGACATAAAGGCGCCCGCATGAGCCGCCGTCGCTGGCATATCCTGCGTGAGGGGGACCGGGTGACGGTGGCACGGCGCCTGCCTGTGCGTTGGGATTTGGCGGCGGAGACGACGCTGCCGGATGCCTGCCGTGTGCGGGTGGCGCAGCAGGTGCGGCAGGATATGTGGCGCGCGCTGCAGGACTTGCGTGGTTTTGCGCCGGTTGTGCAGGTGACGCGTGTGGATGGCGGTCTGCATATTGTTGCTGGCGGCGAAGTGGCTGGCGCGGTGGCGCGTCAGAAGCTTGAGGCAGACATTTCACAGGTGCTGAATTGCCCCAAGCGTCGCGTGCGTTGGATTCGTCATGCGCAACCTAAAAAGGTGCTGGCATGACAATTTCCTACCAATGTCAGGGATCTGTGGAAAAAAAATCTGCATTGCGCATATTTTTTGGAGCTTTTGTTAAAAAACTATGTAAGCCTGCGACTCACGTTGTTTTTGCCGCGTTAGGAGGGCCCCTTTTGGGTGCTGCGGCCACGGCTGGAGTTTTGGAGGAGGCTCCAGCTGTGCCCTCCGGCAACGACATATCCCTTCAAGAAGTTCTGTTTGAAACCCGCGATGATGCAAGTCGCGTGGCGCGGTTTCGCTATGTCATGCCCCTGTTGCGACAGGGGATCGCCTTTACGGAGATTGAAGAGGACTTCTTTCACCTGTGCATTGGCGTCGCGGTGCCGTATCTGGCTGTTTCCGAAGAAAAAGTCGATCAGGTGATCATTTCCATGGCAGACAGAGAAACAGAATTCGGCGTGATGACCCATCTCGCCCAACAGTATTTTGAAGCATTCAGCGTGCAGGATGGCACCTGTATCTGGGAGGGGTTTTGATGACACCACTAGATATTGTGAGCAGCTTCACACAACCTGGCGCGGTTGCGGCAAACACGCCACAGCGCATTAAGGCAGGCTCCTATCCCTATCTTTTTGCGAAAGAATCCCCTATTCTCCGCACATGCCACATCTCTGTGGCATTGAGGCAGGCAGGGCGCATCGTCCCTGTCCAAATTGAAAATGATAAGTGGAGAAACAGATGTCGAAGAGCATCAAGTCATTCCTCGCGATCGGCCTTGTGGCCCTCGTGGCGGCCTGTGGCCAAGACGAACCCATCGAAGAGTTCGTTGTGGTTGACCCAGAGCCCATCTCAACCGAGCCAACCTACACTGGCAAATACAAGTAAGGCCGCAGGTCTTTCTTTTGAAAAAAATGGCGAGCAGACCGCAGGGCCTGCTTGCGTCTCAACACAGGTGATGCGGACGCCGCGCCCTCAACAGAAGGGAGAGCAGGCATGATCAAGCACCGCGGCTTCCCCGGACGTCTTCCGGGATCAGATTTTCAATTTACAATCCGTCGTGCGAATCCTCGTGGGGTGACTGCGATCACGAAACGGGAGCGTTTCAAGGACCGCAAGCCCGCAGATCGCCGGGCCGACAGCGCCTTTATGGCGGCGCTGTGGGAGCATTTTGGCGATCAGCCGTTTGAACGTGGTAATCTGGATGCCGGTCGCCTGAGCTGGCTTTTTGGACGTGAGGTGGTCGCGGCGGAAGATCCGTTTGATCCAGAGAGCTACGACGCGCTTTTGGTGATTGACGAGGCTGTGGCGCGTGCCTCTTTCCCGGACGCATTTGAAGACGATTTCTGATGCATCAGCCGGGCGCACATATCGCTTTGGCCTCTAAGATCATGGCCCCACCTGCCGCTTTCGGCGGGCAGGGCCACGTTTCTGCTTTAGAAGTTCAGCTGGACAGCCAGCTGGATGCGGTCGGAGTCAAATGTGCGCCCGCTGCCCGCGTCGTTGCGTTCGCCGATGAAATACTCGGCGCTGAACGTCAGATCGTCGGTGGCCTTGTAGAAGGCGTTGAGGTGGATGGTTTCCAGCTCGTCAAAGGCAAGGGAGCCGGTGGAGGTGGCGAGGTCGTAATCCTCGCGGCCGTAGGCGATGCCCACGTTCCAGCGCGCGCCAATGTCCTGACGGAATTCCAACGTGTAGCCGGAGACATCATTGGCCTGACCGCCGACAGCGGCGTTGCCGCCCCCAATCAGCAGCGGGCCGAGGGCTTCGCCGTCGACATAGGTCGCCTGGAAGAGACCACCCTCCCAAGGGCGGACTGCGCCAGACAGGGTGAAGCCGCTCTGGTCGATGTCCTGCCCACCGCTGCGCACGCTGCCTGTCAGCCCCGCCACACGGGCGCTGAAGAGGTCGGTGTCGTAAGACAGGGCCGAGGTGAAGGTCGGGTCGTCAGAGGCCGCGTTGTTTTCCTCGATCGAGGCGCTGAAGGTCAGCTGATCCCAGTTGTGGGTGTAGCGGATTTGCGGGACGCGGGCAAAAGAGATGCCAACGGGGCCGTTGAATTCCACGGTGGTGGGGTATTGGCTCAGCGGCATGAAGTTGGTCCAGTCCTGGCCAATCAGCCAGTTGTCGCCCAGCTGAACGCTGGCGTGGCGCAGGCGCAGCTCTGCGGTGCCGCCGGAGCCGAACAGATCCAGCTCCAGTTTGCCGGCGACATTGCCGATGCTGGTGTCTGTGTTGGTGCGGAAGCCAAGGCGGGACTGACGTGCAGTGGCCCCAAAGCTGCCGTCGGTGGCGTTGGTGGGCTCACCAATCGCGTTCACAAAGGCCGTATCCCCCTGACGGAAGTCTGTGTCGTAGTAAAAGTCGGCTTTCAGGTAGCCATAGATGTCGATGCTGGTGCCGCCAACATTGAAATCACCGCCGCCGGTGCTGGTCGGTTCGCTGCCGGATTCGAGTGCCTCAACACGAGCACGCAGCGCGTCAAGTTCGGCCTGTGTGCCTTGATCTTGGGCATGGGCGAGCGTGCCGGTGGTGCCGATGGTCAACGCCGCGACGGTGACAAGTCTGTGTCTGGGTTTGCGCATTTGGCTGGTCCTTTCAGTGACGTGCAACGCCCCATGGGTTTCACGGGTTTGCACATTCTCGAAATGACGTCGCTGCGAGCAGAGCAGTCAAAATTCTCAGCGACATGTGACCGATTTGTGAGATTGGACGCAAAGAGTGGCATTTGCCGGGATAAGACTTTGGTGAAACTGCCGACGGTCTTGTTTGGAAAATGTGATCGCGCCCCTCTTGAAAATGCACTTGTGTACCATTTGGTTCCGAATTGTCGCGCGGTTGTGATGGCGAGTGATCGCCGATTGGCATCGGCGGACCTGTTTTCTGTCGGCGGGAAGTTGCCTTGGGGTCAGCTGATTGGGCAGGATGCGGCCTATCGTTGTGCGTGGTCGCAAAATCCGCTTTGGTTTCCGAGATTTGCAGGCATCATGAGTGCCGAGGAATGCGCCGTTTTGGTGGGTTCCTGTAACAGTGTATTCCGTTACCCTTCCCCTTCCGGGTGGTTCTGTTGTGTCCCTTCAGAATCACCCGTTTTTTTCAAGGGCCTGCGCGTGGCAGGTCTTGAGGAACGCGATGAGGATGTTTTGGGGGCTGACGCGGATACGGACAGCAATCTTAGGGGCCTCGTCCCTTCGCAGGTATTGGACACTCAGACATGCGACTTTCTTCAGCCATTATCGGCTTGTGCGCGCTCACCGCGTTGGGCGCCTGTGGTGACACATTCAATGAACAAGCGCTCATTGGGGCAGGTGCAGGCACAGCGGTCTCGGCGGTTGTTGGCGCCAACCTTGCGGCGGGTGCCGTCGTCGGCAGCGCGGCCAATGTGGTCTATTGTAAAGAATTCTCCAACAGTTGCTGATCAGGCGGCGGGTGCAGCACTTACTGCACCTTGCCTGACGGTTCTGAGCTCTTCGGCTGAGCCTCAGTCGATCCCAGAAACGAAGCCATCCCCTCGCTTGCGCGGGCGGGTGGCTTTTTTATTGCCAAACCAGACCGCGCTTGCGGCCTGACAAGACCAGAAGGACGAGACGATGTTCGATAAGATCCTGATTGCCAACCGGGGCGAGATTGCCTGTCGCGTGATCAAATCCGCCCGCAAGATGGGCATCAAGACGGTGGCGATTTATTCGGATGCTGACAAGCAGGCGCTGCACGTGCAGATGGCAGATGAGGCGGTGCATATTGGCCCACCTCCGGCAAACCAATCCTACATCGTGATCGACAAGGTCATGGAGGCCATCAAGAAGACCGGCGCGCAGGCGGTGCACCCGGGCTATGGCTTCCTGTCTGAAAACGCAAAATTTGCCGAGGCGCTGGAAGCGGCTGGCGTGGCCTTCATCGGCCCCCCTAAAGGGGCGATTGAGGCGATGGGGGACAAGATCACCTCCAAAAAGATTGCACAGGACGCCAATGTGTCCACGGTGCCGGGATATATGGGCCTGATCGAGGATACGGATGAGGCGGTTAAAATCTCCAACGAGATCGGCTATCCGGTGATGATCAAAGCCTCCGCAGGTGGCGGCGGCAAAGGCATGCGGATCGCGTGGAACGACGAAGAAGCACGCGAGGGCTTCCAATCTTCCAAGAACGAAGCGGCCAACAGCTTTGGTGATGACCGTATCTTCATCGAGAAGTTCGTGACCCAGCCGCGCCACATTGAAATTCAGGTGCTGTGTGACGCGCATGGCAACGGTGTGTATCTGGGCGAGCGCGAATGCTCGATCCAGCGTCGGAACCAGAAAGTTGTGGAAGAGGCACCAAGCCCGTTCCTTGATGAAGCCACCCGTAAGGCGATGGGCGAGCAGTCTGTCGCGCTGGCGAAAGCGGTGGGCTATGCCTCTGCCGGGACCGTGGAATTCATCGTGGATGGCGACAAAAACTTCTACTTCCTTGAGATGAACACCCGTCTGCAGGTGGAACACCCTGTGACCGAGCTAATCACCGGTGTGGACCTTGTGGAGCAGATGATCCGCGTCGCCAATGGTGAGCCGCTGACCATCACCCAAGACGATGTGAAGCTGCAGGGCTGGGCGATTGAGAACCGTCTTTATGCGGAAGACCCTTATCGTAACTTCCTGCCGTCCATCGGCCGTCTGACCCGTTACCGCCCACCGGCGGAGACCAAAGCCTACACCCCGGGCACCCAACCCGGGGATGCGGGCGATGAGGTCGTGCGCAATGATACCGGCGTCTATGAGGGCGGCGAGATCAGCATGTATTATGACCCGATGATCGCGAAGCTCTGCACATGGGCCCCAACCCGTGACGCGGCGATTGAGGCGATGCGTGTGGCGCTGGACAGCTTTGAGGTGGAAGGCATTGGCCACAACCTGCCGTTCCTGTCGGCGGTGATGGATCACCCGATCTTCATCAAGGGCGATATGACCACAGCCTTTATTGAGGAGCAGTATCCGGAAGGCTTTGAGGGTGTAGAGCTGCCGGAAGCGCAGCTGAAGCGCGTGGCGGCGGCTGCGGCGGCGATGTACCGCGTGGCGGAGATCCGTCGCACCCGCGTGTCGGGCCGCATGGACAATCACGAGCGCCGTGTTGGCAAAAAGTGGGTTGTTACTCTGCAGGGCCATGAGTTTGCCGTGAAGGTGAAGGCCGACAAAGAAGGCTCCACCGTCAAGTTTGAGGATGGCAGCAAGCTGCGCGTGGCCTCTGACTGGACACCGGGTGACCAGCTGGCTGAGGTCGAGGTGGATGGCCGTCTGGTGCTGAAGGTTGGCAAAATCTCCGGTGGGTTCCGTCTGCGCACCCGTGGTGCAGATATGAAAGTGCATGTGCGTACGCCGCGCCAAGCCGAGCTTGCAAAGCTGATGCCAGAGAAGCTGCCGCCGGACACCTCCAAGATGCTCCTGTGCCCGATGCCGGGTCTGATCGTGAAGGTCGACGTGGAAGTGGGCGACGAAGTGCAGGAGGGTCAGGCGCTGTGCACGGTGGAAGCCATGAAGATGGAAAACATCCTGCGGGCGGAGAAGAAAGCTGTGGTCAGCAAGATCAATGCCGCAGCTGGTGACAGCCTCGCGGTGGATGATGTGATCATCGAGTTCGAATGATCTGATCCAAACAAAGGTTCGCCCGGCATGGATGTCGGGCGCGCGCTCACTGCCGAAACCACAGGTGCCCGCCATGACCGGAGACGCATTGCAAATTGCAAAGACGACCCAAATTGGCCCGTTTGACTCCGGGCGGTTGGCCTATGGGTGCTGGCGGTTTGCGGGGTCTACAGCGACAGAGGCGGCGCAGAAGGTGCATGCGGCGCTGGAAATTGGCGCCAACCTTGTGGACACCGCAGCGATTTACGGATTTGGGGCTGAGGGCTTTGGCGCTGCAGAAGAGGTGCTGGGCGCTGTCTACCGCGCGGAGAAGGGGCTGCGCGCACGCACGGTGCTGGTGACCAAAGCGGGCATTCATCCGCCTGTGCCCTACGACAGCCGCGCGTCCAACCTGATTGCGAGCTGTGAAGGCTCGCTCGCGCGGCTTGGAGTCGAAACCATCGACGTTTTTCTCATCCATCGTCCGGATCTGCTGGCCTCTTTTGAGGAGGTGGCAGATGCACTGACGCAGCTGCGCCAGGCGGGCAAAATCCGCGAAGCGGGGGTGAGCAATTTCACTCATACGCAGATCCGAGCGTTGCAAAGCAAGTTGGGTTTTCCTCTGGTCGCGAGCCAGCCGGAGTTTTCGCCGCTCGCGATTGATCCGCTGGAAGATGGCACGCTGGATATTGCGCAGGAGCTGAACCTTGCGGTGATGGCCTGGTCGCCGTTGGGCGGAGGCCGGTTGACAGCGGCGCATCAACCGGAAGCGGGCACGCAGGAGGCCCGCGTGCTGACCGTGCTGGAAGGGATCGCCACGCGCGAATCCGTGGGCGTGGACCATGTGGCACTGGCCTGGGTTCTGGCGCATCCCAGCAATCTCATTGCGTTGATCGGCACCCAGAATGTGGCGCGGATCAAAGACAGTGCAAAGGTGTTTGACGTGCGCCTGAGCCGTCAGGACTGGTATGATGTGCTGATCGCCGCACGCGGGAAAACGATGCCGTGAGACCGGCCAATGGGCATATCACGCCGTGCGCAGAGATGCGCGTTCAAGGCTGGCGGCGGTCGCGGATTTCCTGTTGGCGCAGCGGGTTTTTGTCGATGTTGGCAGAGATCTCGCGCACCGACCATGGCAGCGGCTTGCGGAAATACACGGTGCCGTCTTTGCCAATCATTGCCATCATGAAGCCGCGTGGGCGTAGCTTCTGGCGCAGGGCGGATTGGGCCGCCGGATCGGTGTCGGTGAACACAACCACATCGCGCACGCGCAAATCGTCCGGTTGCGCCTCGATCAGCTCCATTTGCTGTGCGAAGCGCGGGTCACGTGGGGTGTCAGCAAAAACCACGATCAGCCGATTCACCCAGAGGAACGCCTCTGGATCGGCATCCAGGCCGGAGCGCACAAGTTGTGGTGTATTTTCAGCGTTTTCTGTGCCGGTTTCGGGTGTGGCTTCAGTGGCCTGTGCCGCAACGCCGGTGGCCGACAGAAAGGCAATTAGAACAAGGGCTAAGCGGTGTGTCATTCTCTCTCCTGCTGCGCCCAATATAAGCGTGTTGCCTGACATTACGATCCCAAACCGTAAATTGGGTCAAATTTTACAGTCGATTAGCATGATCTCCATAGGTGCATGTGCATGATGGCCGCCTCTGTATATCCGGCCGCCCCTGCGGGTTTGGCCTTTAGCAAGGTGCGCGCAGCCATGGACGTCATCCTACATGTCGGGGCCCATCTCTCTGGGGTTTCCACACTCGCAAGCTATCTCAATCGCAACCGGAGGTCACTTCAGGCCAATGGTTTGGCGGTCTGGACAACAGAGCACACCCGCAAGGGCCTGTTTGACGGGGTCACATTGCGCTCCGGTCTGCATGGGGTGGAGCGGCGCCGTGCGCGTGGGGCCGGACGGGTGCGTCTGCGGGCGGCGATGCTTGAGCGTGATAAGGTCAAGGATCTGATGGTGCTTGAGCCGGATATGCTGGGCAGCCTCACAAACAATCTCACTTCGGAGCGTCTGTATCCGGCGGCGGGGGAGCGTGCGGCCCGGTTTGTGCATGCCTTTGGCGGTCGCGTGAAGCGGGTGATCATCGGCATGCGCGCTTTGGAGGACTATTGGGGCGGCGCTTTGGCCCATGGTTTGCGTCAGGGCCATGCCCTGCCAGATGCCGCCAAGCTGGAACGGCTGGTCACCCAACCCCGCAGCTGGCGCAAAGTGGTGATGGATCTGGCCTGCGCCGCGCCTGACGCAGAAATCCTCGTGATCCCATATGAGCGTCTGGGCGCCCGTCCGGAAGTGATTTTGGGCTATGCGGTGAGCGGGCGGTTTAAGGCGCCGACAAACTTTCGCCTGAATGGTCTGGCGCAGGTGCCCAAATTGCCAGAGCTGCGCGAGACTTTGCAAGATCGCCGCGAAACACCTGACGCCTTGCCGAACGGGATGGGCCGCTGGCACCCGTTTGACGCGTTCAAGGTGGACATACTGAGAGAGATTTACGTCCAAGATCTGGCCTGGCTTCGTGCCGGGGCGGATGGTCTGGCGTATCTGATTGAAGACAGCACGCCGGAGAGGGCTGGCATGGCCAGTCGCTTTGGTTAGCAACAAGAAGTTGAGGATGACATCGATGACGGACACCAAGAAATGGGCCGAACTGGCAGAGAAAGAGCTGCGCGGCAAACCTCTGGACGACCTGACCTGGGAGACGCTGGAAGGCATTCGGGTCAAACCCCTCTACACGGCTGAGGATACGGCGGATCTGCCTCATACGGGCACGATGCCGGGTTTTGCGCCCTTTACGCGCGGTGTGAAAGCGACGATGTATGCGGGCCGCCCCTGGACGATCCGCCAGTATGCGGGATTCTCCACCGCAGAAGAATCCAACGCGTTTTACCGTCGCAATCTGGCGGCGGGTCAGCAGGGTGTTTCGGTGGCCTTCGATCTGGCGACCCACCGTGGCTATGACAGTGATCACGAGCGCGTTGTGGGCGATGTGGGCAAAGCTGGTGTGGCGATTGACTCTGTCGAAGACATGAAGGTGCTGTTTGACGGCATTCCGCTGGATCAGGTGTCGGTCTCCATGACCATGAACGGCGCTGTCATTCCAATTCTGGCCAACTTTATCGTTGCGGGCGAAGAGCAGGGGCATGACAAAGCGCTGCTGTCGGGCACCATTCAGAACGATGTTCTGAAAGAATTTATGGTGCGCAACACCTATATCTATCCGCCAGAGCCGAGCATGCGGATCATCTCTGACATCATCGAGTTTACCTCCAATGAAATGCCGAAGTTCAACAGCATTTCGATTTCCGGCTACCACATGCAGGAAGCGGGCGCGAACCTTGTGCAGGAGCTGGCCTATACCATTGCGGACGGCAAGGAGTACGTGCAGGCCGCAATTGATGCGGGCATGGATGTGGACAAATTTGCCGGGCGTCTAAGCTTCTTCTTTGCGATTGGCATGAACTTCTTCATGGAGATTGCCAAGCTGCGGGCGGCGCGCACGCTGTGGTTCCGCGTGATGACCGAATTTGGCGCGAAATCCGAGCGCTCCAAAATGCTGCGCACCCACTGTCAGACATCGGGTGTGAGCCTGCAGGAGCAGGACCCATACAACAACGTGATCCGCACGGCCTATGAGGCGATGTCTGCGGTGCTGGGCGGCACGCAGTCTCTGCACACCAATGCGCTGGATGAGGCGATTGCGCTGCCCACGGATTTCTCTGCCCGGATTGCGCGCAACACGCAGCTGGTTTTGCAGGAAGAGACTGGGGTGACCAATGTGATCGATCCGCTGGCGGGCTCTTACTACATTGAGAGCCTTACTGAGGAGCTGATCGAGAAGGCCTGGGCGATCATTCAGGAAGTCGAGCAGATGGGCGGCATGACCAAGGCTGTGGCCAGCGGCATGCCCAAGCTGCGCATCGAGGAAACTGCAGCCAAGCGTCAGGCGATGATTGACCGGGGCGAAGAGGTGATCGTTGGGGTCAACAAGTACCGCAAGGAGCAGGAAGACCCGATCGACATTCTGGATGTGGACAATGTGGCTGTACGGGAAAGCCAGATTGCGCGTCTGAAGAAGATGCGTGCAGAGCGCGATGAGACGGTCTGTCAGGCGGCACTGGAGGAAATCACACGGCGCGCCAAAGAAGGTGGCAACCTGCTTGAAGCGGCTGTGGAAGCGGCGCGTGCGCGGGCATCAGTTGGGGAAATCAGCATGGCAATGGAGAAAGAGTTTGGTCGTCACCGTGCCGAGGTGAAAACCCTCGCGGGTGTCTATGGAGCGGCCTATGAAGGTGACGAAGGCTTTGCGGCCATTCAGAAATCCATCGAAGACTTCGCCGAAGAAGAGGGCCGTCGCCCACGTCTTCTGGTGGTCAAGATGGGGCAGGATGGGCACGACCGTGGCGCCAAAGTGATTGCCACGGCCTTTGCCGACATCGGTTTTGACGTGGATGTGGGCCCTCTGTTCCAGACCCCGGCAGAAGCCGCGCAGGATGCGGTGGACAATGACGTGCACGTGGTTGGCATTTCCTCGCAGGCGGCCGGGCACAAGACGCTTGCGCCACAGTTGATCGAAGCGCTGAAGGAAAAAGATGCGGAAGACATTATTGTAATCTGCGGCGGCGTTATTCCGCAGCAGGATTATGACTTCCTCAAGAAAGCGGGCGTGAAGGCGATCTTTGGTCCTGGCACCAACATTCCTGAGGCGGCGCAGAACATTCTGCAACTGATCCGGGATGCGCGCAACTGATAGACGATACCGGTTGGGGGCCAGCCCCCAACCCCCGGAATATTTTGAGCAAGAAGAAGGGGCGCGGTTTCGCGTCCCTTTTTCGTTGTGGTTGGCGAGGCTTTGGGTTTTGGTGGCGCAAAACGGAGAGGATGCGCAATGCAGTTGGATCATTTGGCCGTGGCGGCAGAAAACCTCGCAGAGGCTGTGGCGCATGTGGAAGAGGCGCTGGGCGTGGCCATGGGGCCGGGCGGAGAGCATGCGCATTTTGGCACGCACAATCAGCTGATTGGGCTGGCAGATGGGCTGTACCTGGAAGCGATTGCCGCCAATCCGGCGGCGGATGCGCTGCCTTATCCGCGCTGGTTTGATCTGGATCGGCTGTCTGGTGGTGCGCGGCTCGGGAACTGGATTTGCCGGAGTGACGATCTTGAGGCCGAGCTGGCACGCCTGGATGTAGATGCGGGCAAACCGATTGCTTTGGCGCGTGGGGATCTGCGCTGGCGGATGGCGGTGCCGGACAGTGGCGTGCTGCCGTTTGACAACCGCTTTCCCGCGCTCATTCAGTGGGATGTGGCGGTGACGCCTGCGGAATTATTGCCAGCCTCCGGTGTGGCGCTCAGCCGGCTGGAGGTGGCGCACCCGGAGGCGGCGGCGCTGGAAGCTGCGGTTGGGCTGTCTGATGCGCGGGTCGTGTTTGTGGAAGGGCCTTCGGAGCTGCGCGCGACATTTGACACACCCCACGGCACGCGCGTGCTGCGATGAGGTTGCGAACAGCAGAGATCTCGGACGCAGAGGCCATTGCGGCCATTTGGAACCGTGAGATCCGCGACGGGGTGAGCACCTTTACAACGGTAGAGAAAACTACAGAGGCCGTGTGCGTTACGCTGGAGGAGGCGGTGTTTCTGGTTGCGGAGCAGAACGGGCAGGTTGTGGGCTTTGCCACCTATGGGCCGTTTCGCGCGGGACCTGGCTATCTGCGCACGGTGGAGCATACCGTATATCTCGCCGAAGCAGTTCGGGGGCAGGGCATGGGGCGTGCCCTGCTTGCTGCGCTTGAACTTGCAGCGAAAGCCGCTGGGTATCACGTGATGGTGGCCGGTGTGGGCGGTGAAAACACGGGCGGGATCGACTTTCACAAACGCATGGGATTTGAAGAGGTTGGGCGGCTACCCGAGGTGGGGCGGAAGTTTGATCGTTGGATGGATTTGGTGCTTTTGCAAAAAATGCTGTGATGCAGCACTGGCAATTGACGCAGGAGAGGATAGGTTAGGGGCATGTCTATTTGGTCTCGCATCAGCCAAGCTTTGTCTTCCCTCAGTCAGGGGGAGTCTCTCTCGGCTGTGTTTGAACAGTTGCGCGCGCCGCCGGAGCGCTCTGTCGCCTTTACAATCGCAGTGATTGCGCTGGGCGCGAAGATGGCCAAGGCAGATGGATTGGTAACGCGTGATGAGGTCACAGCGTTTCGCGAGGTATTTCAGATCGCGCCAAAGGATGAGGCGCAGGCGGCGAAGGTGTTCAATATGGCGCGTCAGGATGTGGCGGGCTTTGAGGAATATGCGCTGCGCATCAAAGGCATGTTTGGTGCGTCGCGCGGCCGGCCAGCCGACCTGATGGAAGGGCTGTTTCACATCGCGGTGGCGGATGGGGAATATCATCCCAATGAGGATGTGTTTCTGAGCCGTGTCGCCGAGATTCTTGGCATGGATGATCGCTGTTTCAAAGCGATGCGCGCACGTTATGTGCCGGATGCAGAGCCAGACCCTTATCACGTGCTGGGGGTTGATCCAGAGACGCCGATTGCCGAGATCCGAAAGACCTGGCGGCAGCTTGTGCGTGAGACGCATCCTGACAGCATGATCGCCCGGGGCGTGCCGGAAGAGGCCGTGAAGATCGCTGAAAAACGTATGATTGATATCAACCGCGCCTGGGATCAGATCAACGAGGCCGCCTGATGCGGATTGCCACGTATAATGTGGAGTGGTTCGCCAGTCTGTTTGACGAGAACAATCACCTGTTGCGTGATCAGGGCGGGTCGGGGCGCAAAGGCGTCAGCCGGGCTGCTCAGATAGACGCATTGGGCCATGTGTTTCGCACCTTGAATGCGGATGCGGCGATGATTGTAGAAGCGCCTGATCAGGGGCGGCGGCGGGATGCGGTGGCTGCGCTTGAGAATTTTGCCGGGGCGTTCGATCTGCGCGCGCACAAAGCGATCATGGGATTTGAGAACACCACACAACAGGAAATCGCGCTGCTGTATGATCCAACCGCACTGACGCCGCGCCATGATCCGCGTGGCGTTGTGAGTGGCCCGGAGGGCGCGGTTGGAGCGCCACGGTTTGATGGAGCGATGCGGATTGATCTGGATGTGGACGCCCGCGAGGATCTGGTGCGGTTTTCAAAGCCACCGCTGGAGCTTGCCCTGACCTCAGCCCGCGGGCGCTCCCTGCGTATGATTGGCGCACATCTGAAATCCAAAGCGCCGCATGGGGCGCGCTCAGATGCGGATGTGATGCGAATTTCGATTGCCAATCGTCGCAAGCAGCTGGCACAGGCGATCTGGCTCAGGCGGCGGATTGAGGCAGAGCTGGCCGCAGGTGAAGACGTGATTTTGCTGGGTGATCTGAATGATGGGCCGGGGCTGGATGCGTTTGAAGATCTGTTTGGGCGCTCCTCCGTTGAGATCATCATGGGCGTTGGCGGTGGGGCGGCGATGTATGACCCGCACGCGCAGGCGGCTTTGCGCCACCCACTGGCGGCGCAGGCGAGCACGGCCCGCTTTCATATTGAGCGCGAGGGGCGCTATTTGTCGGCGCTGCTCGACTATGTCATGATCTCCGAAGGGTTGCGTGCGGCGCAACCGGAGTGGCGGATTTGGCATCCGTTTGACGATCACGCCTGTTGGCGGGATGCGAAATTGCGCGAGGCTTTGTTGGTTGCGTCAGACCACTTTCCGGTGGTGCTGGATATTGATCTTTGAGTGGATGCGAAAGGAGCGGTCATGAAAAAGGTGATTTTGGCGGTGGGTTTTGCCGGGGCTTTGGGCCTGTCTGGAGGCGCGGCTCTGGCGGAAGATGAGGCGGAGGGGCGCAGCCTGATGGAAGAGGGCGCGCTTTTGTTTTTCAAAGGGTTGCAGGAAGAGATGGCGCCAGCGCTTGAGGGGTTGCAGTCGTTCATGGATGAAGCGGGTCCAAGCATTCAGGCCTTCATGCTGGAGATGGGGCCGAAGCTTGGCGAGGTGTTTTCGCAAGTGAAAGACTGGAGCCAGTATCATGCGCCTGAGATGCTGCCCAATGGCGATATTATCCTGCGCAAGAAGACGCCTCAAGAGTTGGAGCTTGAGGGGGAGGACAGTGCGGACGACAATGCCATAGAGCTTTAGAGCCATTTTGTTTGGCTTCAATCGCCCGTGCGTGGCTTCTTCCATTCGGTTGAACACGAAACGCGATCCGCGGCGTCCCGATAACACGCAAACCGCTTTAGTCGCGCATCTTGACGGTCGGTTGCGCGCCGAGCGCGTTGCAGAGCGTATTGAAACGAGACTCTGCCACTTCGCCATAAAGTGCGCCGGTGCTGGTGGGCAGGCGCAGGTGGAGTTCCGCCTTTTTGGGGAAATACTTCAGGCTGCCCATATTTTCGCTGTCGTTCTGCCAAAGCATGGCGCCAAAACGCATGGCTTTGCCGATCACCTCGGCCTGATGACGCTCTTTGTCGCTGAGCAAACGGGCCAGTTCTGCAAAACGCGTGCCTTCCGCTTTGTTGCGGTAGCGGTGCAGCAGGGACAGGCCAAGGAACACACGCTCGCTGTGTTTGAGGCCACCGAGATTGGCGCGCGTGGTGCTGTCAAACACGGTTTCAGCGCGGTAGTCCGGATGTGCGCGCCAGCTGACGTCATGCAGCAGGCAGGCGGCTTTGATCAGGCGGTGCTGTTGGGGCTTGGCTGCGTTGAACAAGGGCTGAATGAAGCGATAGAGGGCCTTGCCAAAGCCGGGAATGCGCGCATCTTTGGCTTCCATGAAGCGACAGGCTTCGATCAGCGGGTCACGCTCACGGATACGCTCGGGCATCTGCTCATAGAGCACGCCTTCGCGGATGCCATAAGAACTGATGGCGATGTCATGGGGTTTGAAGCGGCGCAGCACGCCTTTCAGCACTTCAATCGCCAGAGGCACCAGATCCATCCGAGAACTGGAAACACCGCAGCGGGCGCGCAGCGCTTCTGGGTCTTGTGACTGGATGAACTTCGCGGTTTCGCGCACCGAGGTGGCGGTCATTCGGTATTCATGCAGCACTTTCAGCGGGTAGTTCTGCCGCTCCATGTCGATGCGGGCGATGGCGCGCCAGCTGCCGCCCACCAAAAATAGGCGATTTCTCTGGTTGCCCATCTGGGCATAGAGCTGATCCAGGGTTTCATTGATGAAGGCACGGCGACCTTTTTTGCCGCCTTTGACATCGCGCAGTTTGAGCGGGCCAAGGGGCGAGGTCACGCGGCGGCCAACCTGACCGTCGTTGATTTCCGCAAGCTCCATGGAGGCGCCGCCAATGTCACAGATCAGACCATAGGCGCCGGGCCAACCGGTGAGCACGCCCTGTGCGGACAGTCGGGCCTCTTCTGCGCCATCAATCACATGAATCGGTACGCCGGTCTGCGCCAGCACTTCGGCGCAGAAATCGGGGCCATCGCTGGCTTCACGCACAGCGGCAGTGGCAACGGCGGTGAGGCCGGAGACTTCCATGGTGCGCGCGATCTGGGCAAAGCGGGCGATGGCAGCCAATGCCCGTTCGCGCCCTTTGGGGTTCAGTAGCCCGGTTTCAGCGATGCCTGCGCCCAGAGCACACATGATTTTTTCATTGTAAAAATAGGCGGGGCTGCGGGCCGCGCCATCAAACACCACCATGCGCACAGAGTTTGAGCCAACATCGACAACCCCAACACGAGACAGTGCACGGGCACCGGGATCCTCAAAAATAGGGCGTTCAAACAGGGTGTTGTCCTGTTTTGGGTCGTTAGGCATCGGTGTCTGGTCCCGCCGAAAAGAGTCGCGTGGTGCTGCACATCACTGTGCGCCACGCGACACTTCTGGGTCAATCATGCGGTGAGGTCAATCATCCGTATGGGTTAGTTTGGGCACATCAGACGCGCCTGCGGAACCGCGCCCAGACAGGGAGGGGTTTTCCATAAAGAAGCGGTGACAATTGAAGGCAAATTCGCCCTCAGGTAGCGGCAGGCGTTCAAAACTGCCATCGGGTTTCATGACCCAGCTTTGCGCCACATCTGCGAGGTTGGCGGCCAGCACCTGACTCATGATTTGCGCTTTCACTGTGGCGTTTTTGACCTCCACCAGTGTTTCCACACGGCGTTTGAGGTTGCGGCCCATCCAATCGGCGGAGGACATGAAAACCCGCGCTTTTTTGTTGGGCAGTTCCTGACCATTGGCAAAACACATGACGCGGGAGTGCTCCAGAAAACGGCCCACGACAGATTTCACGCGGATGTTGTCTGAAAGCCCTTCGATGCCGGGGCGCAGGCAACAGATGCCACGCACCACAAGCGAGATTTTCACCCCTGCTTGAGATGCCGCGTAGAGCGCATCAATCACTTCGGCTTCCACAAGGGAGTTCATCTTCGCCCAGATCGCGGCAGGTTTGCCAGCACGGGCGTTTTCTGCCTCTGCACCGATCATTTCCAGCAGGCGGGGCTTCAGGCTGATTGGGGAGATCGCCAGATTGTCGAGGGTTTCCGGCTCTACATAGCCGGACAGGTAGTTGAACACCTTGTTCGCATCCCGCCCCAGATCTGCATCGCAGGTGAACAGGCTGACATCGGTGTAAATCTTGGCAGTGATCGGGTGATAGTTGCCGGTGCCGTAGTGGGTGTAGGTGACCAGCTTCTCCCCTTCGCGGCGCACCACGGTCGAGATCTTGGCGTGGGTTTTGAGATCGAGAAAGCCGTAAACCACATGTGCGCCCGCGCGCTCCAGCCTGCGAGACTGACGGATGTTGGCGGCCTCATCAAACCGTGCTTTGAGCTCCACCAGCGCAGTGACGGATTTACCATCCTCTGCGGCCTCACACAGCGCGCTGACGATGGGCGAGTTTTTGGAGGTGCGGTAAAGCGTCTGTTTGATCGCGACCACATTGGGATCATGGGCCGCCTGCTGTAGGAAGCGCACCACCATATCAAAGGTTTCATAGGGGTGGTGCAGCAGCATGTCTTTCTGGCGGATGGCGGCAAACATATCGCCGTCAAAGTCCTGCACACGTTCAGGCACGCGCGGGGTAAACGAAGGCCAAAGCAGGTCTGGGCGTTCATCCAGCACCAGTTCCTTCAGGTCCGCAAGGCCAATCATGCCTGTGATATCAACCACTTCGTCGCCACGCACTTCAAGCTCATGCATGATGAGTTTCTTGAGCGCGGCGGGGGCGTCTGCGGTGATTTTGAGACGCACAACTTCGCCGCGGCGGCGACGTTTCAGGGCAACTTCAAATTCGCGCACCAGATCCTCGGCCTCGTCTTCGACCTCAAGATCGCTGTCACGCAGCACGCGGAAGGCACAGTGGCCTTTGACTTTGTAGCCCGGAAACACGCTGTCCAGATGCAGGATCAGCAGCTCCTCCAGAGGGAGCGCACGTACGGTATTGCCTTCGGAGGGCAGAAACACAAAGCGGTCAATCTGATGCGGGATTGGCAGGAGCGCCTGCAGCGGACGTTTGTTTTTCTTGCGCTCAAGTTGCAGGGCCAACACGAAGCCGGTGTTGGGAATAAAGGGGAAGGGGTGCGCCGGGTCGATGGCGAGCGGCGACAACACTGGAAAGACGCGGTTCATGAACACATCGGCGAGGAAGGCTTGATCCGCCTGCGACAGGGCCTCGCGGTTCAGAATGTGGATGTTCTCGCCTTCGAGTGCGCCGCGCAATTCGTTGAACATGCGCTGTTGTTCTTGCAGCAGATTGCGGGCGTCTTCGTTGATGAGGACAAGCTGTTCAGCTGGAGAGTGCCCGTCTTGGGCGGGGGTTGTGTTCCCCTCGCGCACCAGTTCACGCAGGCCCGCAACACGGACGGTGTAGAACTCGTCCAGATTGGTGGCAGAGATCGACAGGAAGCGCAGGCGTTCAAGGAGCGGCACGCGCGGGTTCTCGCTTTCCTCCAGCACACGCCAGTTGAAGCCGAGCCAGCTCAGCTCGCGATTGTAGAAGCGATCAGCCCCGGAAATGTCCAGATCCGGCATTGCAGTGGCGGCGGGGAAGTCGGATTTCAGAAAGTCAGCTTGGGTCATGCAGCCCTCATGCCATTGGCAGGTAACGAGAAGATGACTGTAGGGTGGATTTTGTGGAGGGTCCAGCGATTGCCAAACAGGATCAATTTAGGCTGCCGTTCAGAGGCGCGTCATGGCGGCGGGATCTGGGCGCGCGACTACTTTGTGTGATCGCGATCGTATTCCATGCGGTGCTGGCGCACCTCGGGCATTTGTTCGTGAGACCAGAACACCAGCGGTTTGAGAAGCTCCAGCAGGGTGCGGCCCAGCGGGGTGAGCTCATAGGACACGGCAACCGGAGGGCCGGGGTCAACGGAGCGGGTGATATAGCCATCACGCTGTAGGCCACGCAGATTTTCTGTCAGCACGCTTTGGGTGACGTCACCAATACAGCGTTTGAGGCTGCCAAACCGCTTGGGTTCATCCTCCAGCGCCATGATGATGATCATCCGCCATTTGCCCGTCACATTGGAGAGCACAGAACGAATGGAGCAGTTTGAGGCTTCTGCTTTGTTGGCAACACCTATTGGTAGCATAGTAGGCCTTGGTATGATTTCGAAACTGAACGGTAAAATATCTGAGCTTTGCGTTGAGCGCAATTAATCTTTGCAAACATGGTAGTGTTTACCGTACCAGGTCAGTTAAGGGTACGTAATTGCGATATGGTATGGATTTGCTACCAGGTGTGAGACACAACGAATCAAAGGATTAGATCATGTCTCCGAAAGAACTTGTTCTCGCACTTTTCACTGCCGCTTTTGCGGATCACGACCCAGAAGCTGCCCGTGCATTGGTCACGCCAAACTACATTCAACACAATCCGCAGGTGCCAACCGGGGCCGAGGGCTTGATGGCGCTTGTGCCGCTTGTGGCGCAGTCTGGCATGTCGGTCACAACCCATCGTGTGATCTCTGAAGGGGATTTGGTGGTCCTGCACAGCACCTTTGAAAATGCGGATGCTTTTGGCGCGCCAAGTCTTGCGGCTTTTGATGTTTTTCGCTTCGAGGATGGCAAAGTTGCGGAGCATTGGGACAATCTGCAACCCATTCCTGCGACCACCGCTTCGGGGCGGGGCATGACAGATGGCCCAACAGAGATTACGGATCTGGATAGCACGGAAGAGAACAAGGCGCTGGTGCTTGGCTTTGTGCGGGATGTATTGGGGGGCGCTGCGCCGGAAAAGGCACCGCTCTATTCAGAGGTCTACATGCAGCACAATCCGCAGCTTAAAGATGGGATTGATGGGCTGATCGCAGGCACCAAAGCCTGGGCCGATCAAGGGTATGTCATCACCAAGTTTGAGCCGCAGATCGTGGTTGCAGAGGGCAATTTCGTTTTTGTCGCCTCAGATGCAACGGTGAGCGATCAGCCTTGGGCCTTCTTCGATCTGTGGCGGGTTGAAGATGGCAAGATTGTCGAGCACTGGGATGTTGTCTCGCCGACCCCGGCGCAAATGGTGCATGACAACGGCAAGTTCTAAGGCGGGAGTTTCTTGGCGGGCCAAGGCAAACTGGCCCGTCTTTGCCATATGTCTTTTCTCAGTAATGAGAGGTTTTAATCCTGCTCCAGCACCCGCTTCGCCAGCACTTTGGTGATGGGGCGTTTTTCGCTCAATGACAGCTGATCCACTGCTTCCACCACACTGGCGACGCCTGCAAAAGAGCGGTCCATGTGTTTGGCAATGTAGCTGAGCACATCAGGGGTGGGCATCAGCTGGCGGTCGCCGAACTGTTTCGCCATCACTGCCATCAAGAGCATGTCGTCAGGCTGATCGAGCGTGGCCACGGTGGTGCCCTGCATGCGGCTGAGCAGATCGGGCAGGGTGAGGCCCCACTGAAGCGGTGCGCCAACGCCTGTGAGTAACAGCGTGTGACCTTCGGCCAGTGTCAGGTTGTGGAGATGAAACAGGGCCGTTTGGGCCGCTGGATCATCCGCAATCAGGTGCACGTCTTCTACTGCAATTGGTGCCTTCGCCAGCATAGGCACACTGTCTTTGGTGAGGGTTGTGGCTGGTACGATTTGTGCGTCAGCCAGGGCAGCCCACACATGGGTGAGATGGGTTTTGCCGGAGCCAACAGGCCCAGACAACACAAGTTTGCCCCCGACCCAATTGGGCCAGAGGTCCACAAGCCCCAGCGCCATAGCGTTGGCGGGGCTTACAAAGAAATCATCACGCCCAAGCGCTGCCCGGACGGGCAGATCAAAGTTCAGCTGTTCAGCCATTGGTTTTATTCAGCGTCCTGTGCGCTTTCGTTCGGTGAAGCGCTGTGCCCGTAGTACATTTTGGACGACATGTATTGGCCTGTGGCGAAACGTGCAAGCACACCGATGGCCGCTGCAACTGGAACGGCGATCAACATCCCCACAAATCCGAAGAGTGCGCCAAACACAGACAGGGCCAGCAGCAGCCAAACGGGGTGCAGCCCCACAGATTTGCCCACCAGTTTTGGTGTCAGGATATTGCCTTCGACCATTTGGCCAATCGCAAAGACAATGCCGACGAGCCCGACCTGAAGCCAATCCCCCCAGAACTGGAAGAGCGCAAGACCAATGGCCAATGCGCCACCAATCAAAGCACCGAGGTACGGAATGAAGGTCACAAGACCGGCAATGAACCCCACAACCAGACCAAATTGGAGGCCAACCACCATCAGGGCGACGGCATAATACGTGCCAAGGATCAGGCAGACCGTGCCCATGCCGCGAACAAAAGAGGCGAGGGTTTTGTCGATGTCGCTGGCCAAGCGGCGCACAATCGGCGCGTGATCGCGCGGCAGCAGCTTGTCCACTTCTGCGACCATACGGTCCCAATCAAGCAGAAGATAGAAGGCGACCACCGGGGCGATCACCAAAAGTGTGATCACATTGAGCAGTGAGGCTGCCGAGCTGAGTGCGGTTTGCAGAAACTCGCCGCCGCGTTCCTTGAGCAGACCGCTGATCTGTTGCAGCGTCTGGTGCATGATTGAATCGGGTTGTTGCAGGCTCGGGAAATTGGACGCAACAAAGGCGCGCACCTGCGCTGAGAGTTGCGGTAAGGTTTCCACCAAAGCAATCGTTTGTTGAATAAGTGTTGGCACCACGGCCAGAACCATGACAACGAAAACCAGAACGCCCAGCAATGTGATCAGGGCCGTGGCGGCCACGCGGGAAAACCCGCTGCGCTCCAGACGGTCGGCTACAGGATCAAGAAAATAGGCGATGGCCCCGCCCAGAACAAACGGCAACAACACATGTCCGAGTGCCCAAAACATCAGGGCAAACACAACTATGAAGATACCCCAGAACTGAAATTGTTTCTTGGCAGGAAGCGCCATGGACCGCGTGCTCCGTTAATATAGGTTTGCACCAGTCATCGCCGAAGCTGCCAAAGGTTGCAAGCTTAAGTCACAAACGCACGGGCGTGGCCCGTTGAGTCGGCACCTGTTGGCTATGTGCACCCTGCTGCGCAGGATTGCAGAACTTCAAGCAAATCTACCCGTTTGAGGGGTTTGCCTAAGCAGTGATCAAACCCCGCGTCGAGATAGCTTTGCACCTGATCAGGGAACACATTTGCTGTCACGGCAACCAGTTTGGTTTCTCGTTTTGACAGGCTTGTGGAGCCATTGCAGCGCAGTGCGCGGGCGATCTGGTCTCCGCTGAAGTCGGGCATCTGAATGTCGATGAACAACATGTCAAAACGGGTGTCATGTGCCTGTTGCAAGGTCTGCGCGCCGTTTGACGCTGTTTTGACCGTTGCCCCCATGTTTTCAAGCATTTTGCTGAGAACGAGGCGGTTGACACTGCTGTCATCCGCAACCAGAACGGTTTTGCCTTCGAAGGCGGTGTGCAGCACGTCCGGGGAGATTTGGGCGCTTTGTTGCTGTGTTGCTTGCACCATTGGCAGCGTCGCCTTGAACGTTGTGCCGACGCCCACCGCGCTTAAGACCGAAATGGTTCCGCCCATCAAATCAACGAGGTTTTTGACAATGGCAAGGCCAAGGCCGGTGCCGCCTTTGGTGCGCGCTACGGAGGCCGTTGCCTGCGTAAAGGGTTGAAACAGCCGGTTCAGATGCGCCTCTTCCATGCCTGTACCCGTATCGGACACTTCGAGTGTTATGTCTGTGGGGGTGTTCACAAGTTTGATGCTGACAGCGCCCTGTTCGGTAAATTTGATTGCGTTGCTGACCAGATTGCCAAGGACTTGGCGGTAGCGAAACTCATCGCCGAGACGCAATGCTGTGCTGTCCTTTGCGGCGCAGTCGCATTTCAGAGCGATTGATTTTGCCTCCGCGCTGGCCCGGAATAAGGAAACCACCGACGCCGTTGCATCATGGGCCGAGAAGGGCAGAAGTTCCAGCGTCAGCTCGCCGGCGTCAATTTTACTGAGGTCTAGGGAGTCATTGAGGATGCGCAGCAGGCCCATTGAAGAGGTTTCAATGGATGTCAGCAGTTCTGAGCAGTCGCTGTCTTGCGGCAGCGTATCCGCATATTCAGTCATCAAATCAACGGAGCCGATGATCCCATTGAGAGGCGTGCGAATTTCATGCGCCATATGGGCGAGGAATGTTTCGCGTGCTTGCGCGGCGCGTTGTGCACTCGCTTCGGCCTCCTGCGCGTCGGCCACGGCAGACTTCAGGGCGATTTGTTCATCCACGCACAGTGCGATTTGAGACAGGGTGCGCTGATCGTCCGGGCTCCAGGTGCGCGGCGTTTTATCGGCGGCGCAGAGGGCGCCGATGGGCGTGCCATCGGGCAGGTGAATCGGCATCCCAAGATAGGCGATCATCCCAAGGTCGTCGATGGCGCTATTGTGTTTGAGTATGGGGTGCTCACGGGCATCACTGACTGCCAATGGGGCATTGGTGGCCCGGACATATTGACAGAACGAATGGCTGAGTGGGGTTTGACGCGCCTCTGCCACCTCAGCAGACAGGCCAAAGTGGCTTTTGAAATACTGGCGATCTTCGCTGGGCTGCACGATACTGACCAGCGCAACCGGTACATTGAGTACCCGGCTGGCCAGGGAGCTGAGATTGTCAAATGTCTGCTCTGACTCCGCATCTACAAGGCCAAGCGCCTGTAGTGTGCGATCATCAGCCGGCGACATGTTAAAGGCCGGATTAACAGGTTTGTTCATCTTTAAAGCTCGTGCTTTCGCTAGTCATATTTGAGCGGTTGCCCTAGTGCCCCAAAAAACAGAAAGGGCGTTGCGGATCGTTTTGCGACCGCCGCTTTCACCCACACTTCAGAAACGGCAATCTGCCTTAGATATCTAATGCGTTTCGAGTTAATCCAAGGTGAATTTTGATAACTAACGCGTCATATTTGATGCAAATTGGAGGCATTGAGCAACGGTCCGCCGTTTGATGACTTGCTTCGGCCATTTTGCGCCTGTGTAACCTTTGGTGTCCGTTCACCGGTGTTCTGGCTGGGCGAGGGGATGCGCAGCTGGTGGTAGCTTTGCAGGTTTTTTGGTGTTTGTGATAATTGCCAGTTGGGTGGAGCGGCGCGGCTTGCCTCAGGTCGCCGATTGGGCTAGCCCATGGCGAACGCTGACTTTGGCGGGCCTGTCATTCTGAACGGGCCGCCCTATTGGAGAAAACTGCAGATGCGCCTGTCCCGCTATTTCCTGCCTGTGTTGAAAGAAACGCCGTCTGAAGCCCAGATTGTGAGCCACCGCCTGATGTTGCGCGCTGGTATGATCAAGCAATCCAGCGCCGGGATTTATTCCTGGCTGCCGCTGGGCTTCAAAGTGCTGCGCAAGATTGAAAATATCGTGCATGAAGAGCAGGTGCGTGCAGGCCATATCCCGATGCAGATGCCAACGCTGCAGTCCGCAGATTTGTGGAAAGAGAGCGGGCGTTATGATGCCTATGGTGAAGAGATGCTGCGCATCAAAGACCGCCACGACCGCGACATGCTCTATACGCCAACTGCAGAGGAACTGATCACAGATATCTTCCGCTCCAATGTGAGCTCTTACAAAGATCTGCCGCTGACCATGTATCAGATCCAGTGGAAGTTCCGCGATGAAATCCGCCCGCGTTTCGGTGTGATGCGGGGCCGCGAATTCTACATGAAAGACGGCTACAACTTTGACCTCACCAAAGAGGATGCGCTGCACGCCTATAATCGCCATCTGGTGAGCTATCTGCGCACCTATGAGCGTATGGGGCTTCAGGCGATCCCGATGCGTGCGGATGGTGGCCCGATTGGCGGTGACTATACTCACGAGTTCCTCGTGCTGGCCGAAACCGGTGAGTCTGAGGTGTTCTATGACAGCGCGGTGACCGATCTGACCTTTGGCGATCGTGAGATCGACTATGATAGCGTTGCGCAGTGTCAGGGCGTGCTGGAGGAGTTTACCTCCAAATATGCCCGCACGGACGAGACCCATGATGCGGCGCTGTTCAACGAGATCCCCGAAGAGCGCCGCCGTGTGGCGCGCGGCATCGAAGTGGGGCAGATCTTCTACTTTGGCACCAAGTATTCTGACGCGCTGAATGCGCAGGTTCAAACCGCTGAGGGCGAGAAGGTCTCTGTACATATGGGCAGCCACGGCATTGGCGTGAGCCGCCTGCTGGGCGCGATCATCGAGGCGAGCCATGACGATAAAGGCATCATCTGGCCCGAAGGTGTAACCCCGTTCCACGCGGGAATTGTGAACCTGAAGCAGGGTGACGCAGAAGCCGATGCGGCTTGTGAAGCGCTTGAAAAGGCGTTGATCGCTGCAGGTCTTGAACCGCTTTATGATGACCGGAAAGAGCGTGCGGGCGGCAAGTTTGCCACGATGGATCTGATCGGTCTGCCCTGGCGCATCACCGTTGGTCCACGTGGTCTGAAAAATGGCGTTGTCGAGCTGACCAGCCGCCGCACTGGAGAGAGCGAAGAGCTGTCGCCAGAAGCGGCTGTGGCCAAGCTGATTGAGATTTACGCGAACCACCGTGTGGTTGGGCTGTAAGCTTTGATAAAGTGTGCGCCTTCCGGCGCGCCGTGTTTTGAAAACCTCCGCCAGTCTGCGGGGGTTTTTATTTGCCTCCGGCGGGGATACTTCGTGCACGCGGAAGAGGCGGGGCATTTCATGAGCCGTTGCAGGATGTTGCCGAAGGACGTGCGGTGCTGGGTTGACCCTTGGAAGGGGGGCTCATAGGGTCGCGCTCAACCAATACCCGGAGCAGACATGGCAGGCACAACAGCCCCTTTTTCCCGATTTGAGTGGATGATTGCGTGGCGCTATCTGCGTGCACGGCGCGCCGAAGGCGGCGTGAGCGTGATGACCTGGATCAGCCTGATTGGCATCACGCTTGCGGTGTTTGCGCTGATTGCTACGCTTTCGGTGCGGGCAGGGTTCCGCGCAGAATTTGTGGATACAATACTGGGGGCCAATGCCCACGTAACAATCTATCAACACGGCGAAATTTCAGAAACAGGTCAGATAGATCGCACCATCCGCGATTTTGACGCGATGTCTGAGCGTATACAGGCGGTGCCCGGTGTGACGCGCGCTGCGCCGCTGGTGAAGGGCCAAGTCATGGCCAGCAAGCGCAGCCGAAATGCGGGCGTTGAGGTCTTTGGCATGCGGGCTGAGGATCTCGCGGAATTGCCGCGAATTGCGGATCCCGCAACCAGCGAAGGCGACTTGGCGCGGTATGGTGAGGGGATTGCGATCGGCTCTGGCGTGGCACGGGAGCTGGGGGTGCTGGTTGGGGACAAGATCAAGATCATTTCCCCCAATGGTGTCAGAACCGCCTTTGGTACGTCGCCGCGCGTGAGCAGCTATGAGGTGGTCTATATCTTCTCGGCTGGGCGTTACGACATTGATCGCACACGGGTTTATCTGCCCTTTGGTGAAGCGCAGCTGTTTTTTGAACGGGACGGTGTGGCCGATGAGATTGAGGTGATGGTCGCAGATCCGGAAGATGTGGAGGCGATGGCGGTGCCTCTGTTGCAAGCGGGTGGAGACAGGGCGTTGATCTGGACCTGGCAGCAGGCTTCAGGTGGGTTCCTTAACGCATTGGAAGTTGAGGACAATGTGATGTTTGTCATCCTGTCCGTTCTGGTGCTGATTGCCACGATGAACATCGTTTCGGGCCTTGTGATGCTGGTGAAAAACAAGGGGCGCGACATTGGCATTCTGCGTACCATGGGGTTGACGGAAGGCTCTGTTCTAAGGGTGTTTTTCATCTGTGGGGCTTTCACCGGGGTGATTGGCACGGCGTTGGGCGTGGCGCTTGGCTGCTTGTTCGCGATCTATATCGACCCGATTTTTTCTTTTGTGAACATACTCTTGGGCGGAGAAGCCTGGGACCCGTCGATCCGCAATATCTACCACCTGCCTGCGCGGTTGCAGATGGAGGATGTGGTGAGCGCGGTGAGCCTGTCGCTGGGGCTTTCGTTTATTGTCACGATTTTTCCGGCGCGGCGTGCGGCACGGATGAACCCGGTAGAGGCGCTGCGCTATGAGTGATATTGTTCTGAAGCTGAATGGCGTAGAAAAGCTTTATAACAAGAGCTTAGCTAATGAAATTCACGTGGTTTGTGGCGCAGATCTGAGCCTGACCGCGGGCGAGATGGTGGCTTTGGTTGCCCCCTCTGGCGCCGGGAAATCAACGCTGCTGCATATGGCGGGGCTGCTTGACGCGCCGGATGCTGGAATGGTGGAAATTGGAGGCCAGCAGCTGTCCGGTAAATCGGATCGACAGCGCACAAAGGCGCGGCGGCAGGACATTGGATTTGTCTATCAGTTTCACCATTTATTGCCGGAATTCAGTGCCTTAGAGAATATCGCCCTGCCGCAGATGGCCAATGGGGTCAGCAAGGCGGAGGCTTTGGCGCGGGGGCGTGAGCTGCTGGAGATTGTCGGTGTGGCCCATCGGGCGGATCATCGGCCTGCGGAGCTGTCTGGTGGGGAGCAGCAACGGGTGGCCTTTTGTCGAGCTTTGGCCAATAAACCACGGATTTTATTGGCAGATGAGCCGACGGGCAACCTTGATCCCAAAACCAGTGATCAGGTGTTTGATGCGCTGATGACTTTGGTGCGGGAGACCGGGTTGGCGGCTTTGGTGGCGACGCACAATATGGAGCTGGCAGCGCGGATGGACCGGGTGGTGCGGCTGGAAAACGGGCTGCTGGTGGACGGTTGAAGGCCGGTGTTGCGCAAGAGGTTAATGGGGCAGATTTGCCCTGTTTGAAACGTCGGTATTGCGTCGGTAACGCGGCTGTATTGCGTCGGTTCAATATCTTGGGGCAGGGGCGTTTGTGAACGCTAGGCGCGTTGCGTTGGATGCTGGGCTTGGCCCCAGAACAAGCCGAAGGCGCTGGGGCAGCGCCCGACCGTCCGCAGGGCGGGCGCTTTGGCGACGGGGCGCGGCAGCGTGATGAAACCGGATGTGTTTGGTTGGCATAAACGGGCAGGTTGCCCGCTGAGTGCGCCCACCCCCGGCCGGGCTTTGGACAGGCGCGCGCCTACACGCTCATCGCCAGCACGCGGCTGATTTCGGTGAGGCTGCGGCCGGATTGCTCCATCCAGATGTCGAAGGCTTCCTGCACTTTTTTCATCGCGCCTTTGGAGGTGGGCTGTTTGTCCACCACGCCTTCGGCGATCAGGCGGGCGACCACATCGCGGGACAGGATGAAGCTGTCTTTGCCGAGGAAGCGCAGCGCATATTGCCCGGTGTTGCCGCCAATGCGGGCGCCGCCCTTTTTCATGAATTCGAGCAGGCCAACGTAGTCGCGGGAGTCCCAGCCGCCGAGCACCACGCCCGCGCCACCCTCTGCGCGCAGGGTTTGGATGAAATGGGCGTTTTCGATCACGGTGCGGATTTTGGGACCGTTACGCACGATGTCTGTGTTGGACATCAGGCGGTCCATATCCTCGTCATGCAGAAAGGCGCAGCGGTCCACATCAAAGCCGTGGAAGGCGGCTTCAAAACCCTCCCATTTGTTCTCGATGACCTGCCAGTTGAAGCCCGCCTGAAACACGCCTTTGGTGAATTGGGCAAGCCAGCGGTCCTCGGGGATTTGGGCGAGCTCCTCGGCGGATTTGGGTTTGGTCAGTTGGGTTTCAAGCGCCGCAGGGCCGCCTTTGCGGTCGGCGGCGATGGCGAAGATCTCGTCGAAGGGGCGCATTCTAAATGTTCTCTTTGCTGTTTGTGAGTCTGTCCAATTGTAGACGATTGTCTAGCGAAGCCAGTCAGGCGCGGGCCCGTTTGGAAAGGTCCATTTAAACCCAGTTTGTTCTTCAAGTTTCTTGAGTAGGCTCATAAGTCGTTCATGCATATGATTATCGATGAGTTCGACTAGTTCTCCCCATTCTTTTTTTCCACCTACATGAAAGCCTATGCTTGTTTCCGCATGGACGGAAAATTGAAACCCGTCGAACTGATAACTTAGTTGCTGTTCGACACAGCCGTGTGTGTCGTTGTGAGCATATCTTTTGTTCCGAAGATCAATAAGTTCTTCGTGGGCAGGCTTCAGGCTTTTAGGAATTAGATTGCTTTTGAGGCGATATGCCCCTTTTCCGTTTGCAAATAGCCGGGCATAGGTAACAGCGAACGCTGTTGTTAGCATGATTTGCTCCATCATTCCGTCGGTTGTCGCTTCAAACTTTGCATTGCAGAGGCGTTTGTAGATGTAGCTCAGGCTGGCCGAAGTGGACGTGGCTTGAAGTAGAAGCGAAAGCGCCATCAATTGTTTGTCCGCGCTATGAAGCGCCGCGACACCCTTGTCTTTCCAAGCTAATGCGGCGGATTGATAAGTGGGAGGTAGTAGGTGGAAAAATTCTTCGGGATCAATAATAAGATCGTCGGCTTCTTTTGAATCGTTTTGCTCATTTGTCGACATTAAGTGTTCTCCTTAAGTGTGACATTATTGACCGGGCCTTTGTTGTAAAGGCCGTGCGCCCGCCCCGTGGGGGCGGTTCGGGCGCTGCCAAAGCACAGCTTTGGCATAAGGGGTTGCAGTTCGCCTCTCGCGAACTTGCGGCCTAGGTCGCTGCTGGTCAGTTGGGTGCTGCCAAGGAGCAGCTGTGGCATAGGGTGGCGCATTCGAACGAGGCTGATCAATAACCTCTTTCGGTTGTGCTTTCGGCCCCCACCTTTACCCCGCTTTAACTCAAAAATCCTTAGGTGGCCTTGCAGCCCTCCGAACCCACCACTAAGACTCTCTTGGTAGGGTCCGACGGTCGGGCCGAAGCGATCAACAGGCAGGCGATATGAAAGACCCTTTTGAGACTTATATGAACACCCTTGTGCCCATGGTTGTGGAACAGACCAGCCGTGGTGAGCGCGCCTATGATATTTTCTCGCGCCTGCTGAAAGAGCGCATCATCTTCCTTAACGGTCCCGTGCATGACGGCATGTCCTCGCTGATCGTGGCGCAGCTTCTGCACCTTGAGGCGGAAAATCCTTCTAAAGAGATCAGCATGTACATCAACAGCCCCGGCGGTGTGGTGACCTCTGGCTTGTCGATCTATGACACCATGCAGTACATCAAGCCGAAAGTGAGCACGCTGGTTATTGGTCAGGCGGCCTCCATGGGCTCCTTGCTGCTGACCGCCGGTGAAGCGGGCATGCGCTTTTCCCTGCCCAACTCGCGCGTGATGGTGCACCAGCCTTCTGGCGGTTATCAGGGTCAGGCGACGGACATCATGATCCACGCCGAAGAAACCCTGAAGCTGAAGAAGCGCCTCAATGAAATTTACGTGAAGCACACCGGCCGCACCTATGAAGAGGTGGAGCAGGGGCTTGAGCGTGACAACTTCATGAGCCCGGAAGAGGCCAAAGAGTGGGGTTTGATCGACGAGATTGTCGAAAACCGCGCCAAAGGCGACGACGAAGAGAAATAAAACAGCTGCCCGGTGGGGCATGATCTTCACCGGGCACTTTCGCATTGTACCCGCTTTCTGCCTGTCCTAAGCTGGCTGAAGCGGTGGCCTCAGGAACTGAGGCCGTAGTTTTGGGCCTGAAAGGGAAGACATGTCGAACACATCCGGTGGTGACAGCAAGAATACTCTTTACTGCAGCTTTTGTGGCAAGAGTCAGCACGAGGTGCGCAAACTGATTGCGGGGCCAACCGTTTTCATTTGTGACGAATGTGTCGAACTTTGCATGGACATCATCCGCGAAGAGACAAAAGCCAGTGGGCTGAAGTCTTCTGAAGGGGTGCCAACGCCGCGCGAGATTTGCGACGTGCTGGACGATTATGTGATCGGTCAGGCGGTTGCCAAACGGGTTCTGTCTGTGGCGGTGCACAACCACTACAAACGCCTCAACCACGCCCAGAAGGGTGGGGATATTGAGCTGGCGAAATCCAACATCCTGCTGATCGGTCCAACAGGTTGCGGTAAGACGCTGTTGGCGCAGACGCTGGCGCGCATTCTGGATGTGCCCTTCACCATGGCGGATGCCACCACGCTGACCGAAGCCGGCTATGTGGGCGAAGATGTCGAGAACATCATTCTGAAGCTTTTGCAGGCGTCCGAGTATAACGTGGAGCGCGCGCAGCGTGGCATCGTTTACATCGACGAGGTCGACAAGATCACGCGCAAATCCGAGAACCCGTCGATCACACGTGACGTGTCTGGCGAGGGTGTGCAGCAGGCGCTGCTGAAGCTGATGGAAGGAACTGTGGCCTCTGTGCCCCCACAGGGCGGCCGCAAACATCCGCAGCAGGAATTCCTGCAAGTGGACACCACCAATATCCTGTTCATCTGTGGCGGGGCCTTTGCGGGGCTCGACCGGATCATTGCACAGCGTGGCAAAGGCTCTGCGATGGGCTTTGGCGCGGATGTGCGTGACAATGACGAGCGCGGTGTGGGCGAGATCTTCCAGGATCTGGAGCCGGAAGATCTGCTGAAATTTGGTCTGATCCCGGAATTTGTTGGCCGTCTGCCGGTTCTGGCAACGCTGGAAGATCTGGACGAAGACGCGCTGGTGATCATTCTGACACAGCCTAAGAACGCGCTGGTGAAACAATATCAGCGTCTGTTTGAGCTGGAAGACGTGCAGCTGACCTTCACCGATGAGGCGCTGAAAGCGATTGCGCGGCGCGCGATTGAGCGCAAGACCGGTGCTCGTGGTCTGCGTTCCATCCTCGAAGAGATCCTGCTTGACACGATGTTTGAGCTGCCGGGTCAGGAGAGCGTGACCGAGGTTGTGGTGAACGAAGAAGCCGCAACCACACAGGCCGCGCCGCTGATGATCCACGGCGAAGCGGAGAAAGAGCCAGCGACGGCGGGCTGAGGAATTCTGCAATGGATTTTGAAAGGGCGCTCCGGTTGGGGCGCCTTTTTGTTTAGCAGTGATGTGAAGCGCTTAGCGTAGGGGCTTTGCCCCTCTGCGCGCTCAGCGCGCATTCACCCCAGGATATTTGGCGAATGAGAAGGCAGCGCCCACGCAAATGTGAGCGGGTGGCTGGTTGCCTTTGCGGGTGCGGCACCCAATATCGGGCGCGCTAACAAAGGACCACGAAAATGCCCAAAGCCGTACTCTATCGCATGGATCTGCCCAATTACACCTGTGGCTATGGCACCGCCGCGCGTGACCTGCTCAAGCGGGAGAAGTTTGAGATTGAAGAGCATATCCTGCGCACGCGGCGGGAAACGGATGCGTTTAAAGACAAGCATCACATCACCACAACCCCGCTGATTTTCATCGATGGTAAGAAAATTGGTGGCTACACCGAGCTGAAAAAGCACCTTCAGGGGCATAAGCCGAAATCCAAAGGGTTCTGGAAACGCTGAGCCTGCGCGCGGTCTCCTGTCACGTTTGTGGCGGGGGCCATTGACAGCGCCCTTCTACCGGAGGATGTCTGACTTGAACAAATATTCAGGAGCGCATCATGTCTGTCCGCCACATTTCCACCGGATCCCCATTTGAAGAGAAAATCGGCTATTCCCGCGCGGTTGTGGCGGGTGGTTGGGTCTTTGTGTCGGGCACAACAGGCTATGACTACGCCACCATGACCCTGCCCGAAGATGTGGTGGATCAGTGTCGCAATACGCTGGCCACCATTGGCAAGGCGCTTGAGGAGGCGGGCAGCAGCCTCGATGATGTGGTGCGGGTGACCTATATTCTGCCCGATGGCAGCGATTTTGAGAAATGCTGGCCGGTGACAAGTGAGGTCTTTGCCAAGGCCAAGCCGGCGGCGACGATGGTGATTGCCGATCTGATGGAAGCGGCTATGAAAATTGAGATCGAAGTCACCGCGCGCCTCTCTGCCTGACGCTGACAGAAAGCCCGAACCATGACCGCACATATTGCCACGGATCGCGCCGCCAACCGGCTTGGTAGCCTGTTTATGATCGCCGCCATGGCTGGGTTTGCGGTGGAGGATGCTTTCTTGAAGGCCGCCGCCCAAAGCCTGCCGATTGCGCAGGTGATGGTGCTGTTTGGCGCAGGTGGGGCTATGGTGTTTGCCCTGTGGTTGCGCGCCAAAGGGCAGCCGCTGGCCCCCAAGGAAGTGCTGTCGCGCCCGATGCGGGTTCGGGTGTTTTTTGAGGTGTTTGGGCGACTGTTTTTCACGCTTTCGCTGGCGCTGACGCCGTTGTCTTCGACCACCGTGATCCTGCAGGCCACGCCACTTGTGGTGGTGGCCTTTGCGGCGCTGGTGCTGGGCGAGCAGGTGGGCTGGCGGCGCTGGCTGGCGATTGTGATTGGGCTGCTGGGTGTCGTGCTGGTGGTGCGCCCCGGCGGGGATAGTTTCACGCTGTTGTCGCTTTTGGCCGTGGTCGGCATGCTTGGGTTTGCCGGGCGTGATCTGGCTAGCCGGGCGGCGCCTGCGAGCCTGGGGACGGCTGTGCTGGGGCTTTATGGGTTTCTTGCGATTGTGCTTGCCGGTGCGCTCTATGGTCAATTCTGGGAGCAACAGCCGTTTCACATGCCACCGCCCATGGCGTTGCTTTCTGTGGTGGCCGCTGTGGCCTGTGGTGTGTTTGCGTATAGCGCTCTGATGCGGGCGATGCGTACAGGTGAAGTCTCTGCCGTGACGCCGTTTCGATACAGCCGCCTGTTGTTTGGCGTGGCGCTGGGTGTGATTGTCTTTGGCGAGGGGCTTGATGCGATGATGATTGCCGGGAGCCTACTGATTGTGCTGTCTGGTCTGGTGATTATGTGGCGTGGCGCGCGCTGAGCTTCGCCCCGCGCATGGGTGGCTGTTTCTTGCACAGACAGCTGCGATTTTGCTGAGCCTCTGCCAACAAGATTGACAACTGCGTGGCTCTGTCCTTTGGTGAGGACAGGAAAAGATGCAACTCTTGCGAGAATAGGGGGCTCATATGGCGGGAAGCTCAGCGGAGGCTGATCCTGTGCAGAAGGTGATGCTTCGATCAGCCATTCCGATTTTGCGGGTGTTTGACACAGCCCGTGCACAAAAATTTTATATTGATTTTCTTGGATTTACCTTGGATTGGCAACACCAGCATGAGCCTGGATTTCCTTTGTATATGCAGGTGTCGCGCGCGGGCTGTTTGCTCCACCTGAGCGAGCACTTTGGGGACGCAACGCCGGGGAGCGGCTGTTTCGTCCCGATGGAGGGGGTCGCGGGTTTCTGCGATGAATTGTTGGCGCGCAATCCTCAGAATGTGCGCCCGGAGCTTGAGAAGATGCCCTGGGGCGTTCAGTTTAAGCTGACGGATCCCTTCGGCAATAAGCTGACATTTTGTGAACAGGGGGCCGAATAGCGTTCGGCCGCTATGAATTGTTGGTGCGTGGCGTGCCTGACTGTGTTGTCAGGCTTGCGCGGACTGGACCTTTGAGGGCAAATGGTCCATATGAGACGTGTACTTGCGGAGACTCCCATGGGCATTCTGAGCACAATCAACAACGTATTGACCTGGTGGAACGGCGCGACGCTGAACACCAAGCTTTATACGATGCGCAAAGGCACAAAGGTTGGCGAGGATGCTGAGGGCAATGTCTATTACCGCAATGCCGATGATTCAAAGCGCTGGGTAATCTATAATGGTGAGGCTGAAGCCAGCCGCGTGAGTGCGGATTGGCATGGGTGGCTGCACCGGACCTTTGACGAGGTGCCCTCCGAAAAACCATTGGCGCACAAAGCGTGGGAAATCCCACATCAGGAAAATGTGACCGGCTCGGCTTTGGCCTATGCGCCGGCAGGATCGATCAGAGCCACGGGCAAAGCGCCTGTTGAACGCTCTGATTATGAGGCTTGGAGCCCGGAGTAAGACACCCATGTCGGCGGTACGTACTGAGACTTTTGTAGGCGCGGCTGTGGTCGCGGTGGCGGCAGGTTTTCTGCTGTATGGCGCGCAGTTTTCCAATGTGGGCGGCGATACGGGGGGCTATGGGCTGACCGCATCCTTCCGCTCAATTGAGGGCGTCAGCGTGGGCACGGACGTGCGTCTGGCAGGCGTGAAAATCGGCACAGTGACCGATGTTGATCTGGATCCTGCGACATTCCGGGCGACCACCACGTTTAACGTGGCCAATGGCATTGAGTTGCCCGATGACAGCGCGGTTGTGATTTCCTCTGAAGGGCTGCTGGGCGGAAATTTTGTGGAAATTCTGCCCGGTGGGTCGCCGTTCAATTTTGAAGCCGGTGACGAGATCGAAGACACGCAGGGCTCTGTCAGCCTGATTTCGCTTCTGTTGAAGTTTGTCAGCGGCAGCGGAGAGAGCTGATATGCAAAAAGCGGTTAAGGCGCTTGGACTGAGCGTTTCACTGGGGTTGGGTGCGGCGACGGCCTTTGTCTCGACGCCTGTGATGGCGCAGGACATTGAGATCGAGATGCTTGAGATTGCGCCGCTGCGCTATGAGCCGCTTGAGATCCCCTTAGGCGATGTGACGAGCGAAACCGTTGTGGCGGCCACAGTCGGGGAAAGCGCCATGCTGCGGGGGCTTGATAAGCTGACGGGGCAGGTGGCGGACTTCGAGCTGCAGAATGGCTATAGCGTCAATTTTGGCACCCTGCGGGTGGATATGGCGCAATGCCGCCATCCCAGCGAGAACCCGACCGGCGAAGCCTATGCGTTTGTCTCCGTCTTTGAGGACAAAGGCGCAGGGGAGAACCTTTTTCAGGGCTGGATGATTGCCAGCTCTCCGGCGCTGAGCGCGCTGGATCATCCACGTTATGATGTCTGGGTCTTGCGCTGTAAGGCGGCTGAGGCGAGCACCTCTGAGGCGGAAGGCAACGAGTGAGCGGTGATGTCCGCGTCCTGACGCTGTGCCCATGTAAGCATCTTATGATAGTCAGCCCGTGGCACTTCGATGGCGCCCAGTGAGGCGAGGTGCTCAGTGAGAAACTGGGTGTCAAACAGGGTGAAGCCACAACGGCGCAGGTGTTCGATCAGAAAAGCCAGCGCGACTTTGGACGCATCGGTGGCGCGCGAAAACATGCTTTCGCCAAAGAAGGCCGCGCCAAGGGTGACGCCATAGATGCCGCCTGCGAGGCGCGGGCCGTCCCAGATCTCCAGTGAATGGGCCTGTCCGCGCTGGTGCAGATCCATATAGAGCTGATGGATTTGCGCATTGATCCAAGTCTCATCGCGATCTGCACAGCCGTAGAGCACGCCCTCAAAATCAGCGTTCAGGGACACATCATAGCGGCCACGCCGGATGCGCCGCGCCAAGCTGCGGGAGACATTAAATCCATCAAGAGGAAAGATGCCGCGGCGGATGGGATCTACCCAGAAAATATCCGGGTCATCGCGGTTTTCGGACATGGGAAAGACCCCCATGCCATAGGCGCGCATCAAGAGGTCTGGCGTGACCTCAGACATGATGCGCGCCCATGTGCGCTCAGCCCTCTACCAAATTGGTTTCGAGCCATTTTTCCAGCCAGTGAATGTTATATTCGCCGGTGTGGATGTCTTTTTCCTGCAGAAGTGCATGGAACAGGGGCGTGGTGGTGTCGATCCCGTCGATGATCAGCTCCCCAAGGGCACGCTCCAGTCGCGCGAGCGCCTCTGCACGGTCGCGGCCATGCACGATGAGCTTGCCGATCAGGCTGTCATAGTAAGGTGGGATGGAGTAGCCATCATAGAGTGCGCTGTCCATGCGCACGCCAAGGCCACCGGGCGCGTGGAAGGCTGTGATCTTACCGGGACGCGGCGCGAAATCCGGCAGTTTCTCAGCGTTGATACGCACTTCGATGGAGTGGCCGTTGATCTCCAGATCATCTTGACCGAAGGACATCGGCTGACCAGCGGCGACGCGGATCTGCTCGCGCACAAGGTCCACACCAAAGATGCTTTCGGTGACCGGATGTTCCACCTGAAGACGGGTGTTCATTTCGATGAAATAGAACTCGCCGTTTTCATAGAGGAACTCGATGGTGCCCGCGCCGATGTAGTTGATCTTGGCAACCGCATCCGCACAGATCTTACCGATCTTGGCGCGCTCTTCTGGGGTGATAGAGGGGCCGGGAGCCTCTTCAAACACTTTCTGGTGACGACGCTGCAGGGAGCAGTCACGTTCGCCCAGATGTACGGCATTGCCTTTGCCGTCGCCAAACACCTGAATTTCGATGTGGCGCGGGGTGGTCAGGTACTTTTCGATGTAGACTTCATCGTTGCCAAAAGCGGCTTTGCCCTCTGCCCGTGCGGTCATGAAGGCGCTTTCCATGTCAGCTGCGGTTTGCGCCACTTTCATGCCCCGCCCGCCGCCACCGGCGGTGGCTTTGATGATGACCGGATAGCCCATCTCTTCGCCAAGCTTCTTGGCAGCAGCCAGATCTGGCACGCCCCCGTCAGAGCCCGGTACGCAAGGCACGCCGAGTTTGATCATCGTGTCTTTGGCGGTGATCTTGTCGCCCATGACGCGGATATGTTCCGCGGTCGGACCGATGAAAGTCAGGTCGTGATCTTCGACGATTTGCACGAAGTTCGCGTTTTCTGACAGGAAGCCATAGCCCGGGTGGATCGCCTGTGCGCCAGTGACTTCGCAGGCGGCGATGATGGAGGCCATGTTCAGATAGCTCTCTGTGCCCGGCGCAGGGCCGATACAGATCGCCTCATCCGCCATGCGCACGTGCATCGCATCCGCATCGGCGGTGGAATGCACCGCGACGGATTTGATGCCCATTTCGCGACACGCACGGATCACGCGCAGGGCGATCTCTCCGCGGTTGGCGATCAGGATTTTGTCAAACATTGGGGGATCCTTACTCGATGATCACCAGCGGCGCGCCGTATTCCACGGTATCGCCATCGCCCACCAGAATGCGCTTCACGGTGCCGGATTTTGGCGCCGGGATGTGGTTCATGGTTTTCATCGCTTCGACGATCAGCAGGGTGTCGCCTTCGCTGACGGACTGACCGACGCTGACGAAGGAGGCGGCGCCGGGCTCTGGTGCAAGATACACGGTGCCGACCATTGGCGAGGTCACAGCGCCCGGATGGCTGGCAGGATCGTCTTGTGCAGCGGCAGGTGCTGCGGCGGCTGGGGCTGCGGCTGGCGCAGCAGCGGGTGCGGCGGCCGGCGCGGCCACGGCGACTTGGGCCGGTGCAGCGACCACTTGGGTCTGGCGGCTGACGCGCACGTTCAGGCTGTCGTCTTCGCCATATTCGCGCATGACTTCCAGCTCGGTCAGGTCATTATCGCGCAGAAGCTCCGCCAGTGCAGAGATAAAGGCCACATCGGAGTCGTGATTTTTGTTGCTCATTTACGTTTTCTATCCTCTTCGCGCGGGGCGCGGTTGAGTCTTATTCTGGTTTCCCCTGCGGCGCTTATAGAGAAAAAGCGCCCCCTAGGAAAGCTGAACTGGCCTGTCAGATGGGGGGAAATGGGGGGGATTTTAAGCCCCTGTAGGTCATTTTTGACCAAGAAAGCCTGTATTGCGCCCTAAAGCGGCATGCCTGCGAGTTTGGCCACAAGCTCTGCGAGCTTGCGCGCGCCGAATTTGCGCAGCAGCCGGGCGCGGTATTCTTCGACAGTGCGATAAGAGAGCGCGAGCTCCAGCCCGATCTCTTTTGACGTCATGCCGCGACAGGTGAGTATGGCGACTTCACGTTCCCGCTGTGTCAGTTCCACCACCGGGCGGTCCTCGGATAGATCGGCAAAGGACCAGACGCTTTTCTGAAACGGATTGTCCGGCGAGGTGGACTGGCCGCGCACACGGCACCAGAACAGGGTCCCGTCGGTGCGGCGCATGACGCGCTCGTCGCTGTAGCGGCCGGTATCCGCGATGGCCGAATACACACGTTCCCCGATGGTGCGGAAATCCTCTTGAGAGGCGTAAAACTCGGCGATGGAGCGGGCAGAGCAGTCTTCGGCGGTCAGGCCGAACATTTCTGCAAAGCGCAGGTTGGCCCGCGAAATGATGCGGTTTTGCAGAATGCAAAGCCCCACAGGGGCGTGATCAAAAGCCAGTGCGTGCAGTTCCATGGGGCGCAGTGATGGCACAGGCTCTGCAAAAGGGGAAGGGGGCGCATGTCCCCCTTCGGATTTGTTTAGCGATCTCGTGACTTCTGGAAAACCAGCGACAGGAGCCCCAGTATTGCAGAGGCGATGATCAGCAGCAGCGACACCGCGTTGAGCACCGGCGTGGAGCCTTGTTTGAGCTTGTCAAACATGGTGATCGTGAGCGGAGAGTCGGAGCCCACCAGAATGAGCGTGGTGTTGAAGTTCTCAAAGCTCATGAGCACCGACACAACCGCGCTGGCCACAATCGCGGGCAGCAGGAAGGGCAGGGTGATCTGGCGCACCGCCCCCCATTTGCTGGCCCCGAGGTTCAGCGCCGCTTCTTCCAGGCTTGCGTCAAACTTCTGCAGGCGGGCGGAGATCACCAGCGTCGCAAAGGTTGTGATGAAGGAGAACTGACCAAGGATCACCAACGGCAGGCCGGGGCGCAGCCCGTCAAACCAGAGGCCAGTCGCGTCTTCGAGCGTGTTGGCTATGGAGCTTGAGAACACGAGGATCGAAATGCCTAGGATCACGCCGGGGATGATCAGCGGCAAGAGCATCAGCATGTACAGCAAAGCTTTGCCGCGGAAGTCGTGACGCACAAACAGAAACGCGTTGCAGGTGCCGACTGTGACCGCGAGGGCCGAGACCCATGCGGCCACAAAGGCAGAGGTGCCGATCGAGCGCAGGATCGCGCGTTCATGAAAGACGCCGACAAAGGGGGCTTCGGTGCCAAAGAACCACGCCATGGTGAAGCCTTCCCACGGCAGGGCAGGGAACACACTGTTGTTGAAGGCAAAGGCACAGACAACCGCGAGCGGCAGAGCGAGGTAGACGAAAAACAGCCCGACATAGGCGCGGTAGGCCCATTTTGTGAACCAGGGTTGGGAAATCGTTGGAATCATGACCGCCCCATCGTTTCAGAAAGTGACTGACCGGAGAGTTTCAGGCCGACAAACACCACAAGCGAGGACAGCGCGAGCAGCAGGAAGCCAAAGGCCGCGCCCAGTTCCCAGTTAAAGCGGGTGATGAATTGTGTGTAGATCATGCCTGTGAACCAGAGGCTGTCTTTGCCACCCAGAAGGATCGGGGTGAGATAGTTGCCAAGGGACAGCATGAACACGACAATACAGCCCGACACGATGCCGGGCATGGCGTGGGGAATGACGATCTCGCGCATGATGGATGTGCTGTTGGCTCCAAGGTCATAGCCGGCCTCAATCAGGCTGTCGTCCAGACTGTCGAGCGTGGTGACAAGCGGCACCACCATGAAGAGGATGGATGTGTAGACAAGGCCGACCATGATGGCGGCGTCATTATAAAGCATCTCTACCCCGCCACTGGCCAAGCCAAGCGATTGCAGCAGGTTGGAGAACACACCGGTTTCCCGCAGCAGGATCATCCAGCCGAAGGTGCGCACAAGCTCAGACACCCAGAAAGGGATCATGCACATCAGAAATAGCGTGGTTTTGGTGCGCCCTTTGGTGAGTTTTGCGATGTAGTAGGCAATCGGAAAGCCCAGCACCAGCGTCAGCGCCGTGGCGAGAATGGACATGATCGCCGTGCGCGCAAAGGTGCGCCAATAAAGCGGTTCACCAAAGAAGGCGGCATAGTTGCCCAGCCCATATTCATATTCGCGGGGGCCGACCTTCTCGCTGATGGAGACGATGAAAAGCCCGATATGGGGCAGGATGATGAGCAGCACCAGCCAGAGCAGGATTGGTGCCAGCAGCAGGTAGAACCCAAGCCGGGATGCGTCAGAGGTCATGGCTTACTGCTCCTGCGCTGCATAACAGCGGGCCTGTTCGGCGCTCCAGCGTGTGATCAGCCGGTCGCCTTTTTTCAGGTTCGCGAGCGCGCCGGTCTGGGGCAGGGCTGCGCTGATCAGGCCGCCAGCGGCGTCGCGCACGGTGACAGAGCTGTTTGCGCCATTAAAGAGCACGGTTTCCACCACGCCTTCGGAGGCGTTGCTGCCGGGCTGTTGCGCGGTGCCGATGGGCAAAAGGTCAATCGCTTCGGGGCGCAGGAAGATTTGCGCTTTTTGACCAACAGCGAGGCCCGCGTTGGGCGCAGACACCTGCACTTCGCTGCCTGCATCGGTCACGAGCGAGAGCATGGCGCCGTTGGTTGCGGTGACTTTTGCGGACAACTTGTTGGCTTCGCCAACGAAGCCCGCAACAAAGGCGGTTTGCGGGGCGTGGTAAACCTCATGAGGCGTGCCCACCTGCTCAAAGCGGCCTTTGTTCATCACGGCGATGTTGTCGCTCATCACCAAGGCTTCGGATTGGTCGTGAGTGATGTATACGAAGGTGGTGTCAAACGCGGCCTGAAGCGCCTTGAGCTCCACCTTCATATGTTCGCGCAGTTTGAGATCCAGCGCGCCGAGCGGCTCATCCAGCAGAAGCACATCGGGCTCAAGTACCATGCAGCGGGCGATGGCCACGCGCTGGCGCTGACCCCCGGAGAGCTGATCCACACGGCGCTTGGCCACACCGGGCAGGCCGACGCGTTCCAGAGCTTCATCGACACGCTTGCCAATCTCTTTTTTGCCAACACCGCGCTGGCGCAGGCCAAAGCCGACATTGTCGCCAATGTTCATGGTTGGGAACAGCGCGAGGTGCTGAAACACCATGGACACGGGGCGTTTGTTGGGCGGCACGCCAATCATGGAGGTGCCTTTGATCCGCAGATCGCCGCTGGTGGGGGACTGAAAGCCTGCAATCATGCGCAGCAGCGTGGTCTTGCCGCAGCCGGAGGGGCCAAGGATGGAGAAAAACGATCCTTTGGGCACGTCAAAGCTGATGCCGTCGACGGCGCGGAAATCGGTGAAGTCTTTCACCAGATTGCTGCAGGAGAGATCGGGGGTGCTGTTGGTCACTGGGGGCCTCAAAATTGGTGAAAGGGCGCCCACGAGGGGCACCCTTTGCAATGGTTTAGAGTGGTTTATTTCGCTGCGTTCACGCGATCCAGAGTGGCACCTTCCAGTGCTTCCAGACCTGCTGGCACCGGTGGGTACCATTTGATGTTGTCAATCGCCGCCTGATCAAAGCTGCCCTGATAGCGTGCTTTCAGATCGGCATTCACACCGGCATCGCCATCTACAGCGGCGGTGAAGTTGCCTGCGGTGTTGGTGATCATCGAAGCGATGTCAGGGCGCATCACAAAGTTGATCCAGTCATAGGCGGCATCATCGGCGCGGCCACGTGTGGGCAGAACAAAGGTGTCGATCCAACCAAGCGCACCGGCTTCTGGGGCGACAAAGGTGATGTCCGCATCATCGGCGTTCAGCTGCCATCCGCCGGTGTCCCACGCCATGGAGGCGATCACTTCGCCAGAGCGCAGCAGTTGTTTGATTTCATCACCGCCACCCCAATAGGTTTTGACGTTTGGCTTACAGTCGATCAGCTTTGCTTCGACCTGATCGAGGATTTCCTGATAGGCGGCTGCATCATCATAGGCTGCAAATGGGTCAAGGCCCATGGAGTAGGCAAAGCCGATCAGGGTTGGGCGCTTCAGGCGGTAGGACACTTTGCCAGACACAGAAGCCTCGCACAGATCGGTGTAGTCGGTCACTTCGCCTGCTTTGGCGGTGTTCACAACCAGGCCGCTGGTGCCCCAGACATGTGGCAAGCCGTAGACTTCTCCGTCAAAAGTGGAGTTTTCCGCAGTTGCGGCGAGCATGGACGGGATGAACAGCTCTGATTTGATGCGGGACATGTCGATTGGCTTATAGATGCCAAACTCTTCCTGCGCGCTGGTGATGCGGTCTTGGCTGGGCTGTGCCAGATCAAAGCCGCCGCCGTTGGTGGCGCGCAGTTTTGCAATCATCTCTTCGTTGTTGGAGGTGGTCACCTCAACAGTGTGGCCGGTTTCTGCCTCAAACTTCGCGATGACCTCTTCAGGCGCGTAGCCGCCCCACGTCAGCAGGCGCAGTGTGTCTGCGCCAGCAGCCATAGGTAGCGCATAAATGGCGGTTGCGGTGACAGCCGCGACGCCGAGCTTTTCAAAATTTGCAAACATCGTGTTTTTCCCTGTGTTGCTGGTGAGGCGTGCCCCTGTGCAAATCATCAAGCTGGATTGTTTCAGGCGCTGATCAGATTGCGCCCTGACGCTCCAGGCCGACGGTTCATCTGTACGCGGTGCACTCCCTTTCTCTTCCCCAGGTGTGAGTGAATCGCCACCTGACCGGACAGCGCAAAGGGTGCCGCAGTCGCATCTATAATTCAACATTATTATTACTGTTACATATAGTATGTCATTATACTAAAAGATTTTGCGAGAGCGACCAAGGGACAGCATCTTCATGACCGCCATAGAGCCATTGCGCATTCGACAGCTTCAGGCCCTTGGCCTGTTGGGGGAAAGCGGTACGATCAGCCTGACCGCCAAGGCCATGAACATTTCACAACCTGCGGTGAGCCGCCTGCTGTCGGATCTGGCAAAGGAGCTTGGATACCCTTTGTTTGTGCGCTCTGGTCGCCGCATGGTTTTGACGCGCGAGGCGCAGTATCTGCTGCCGGAAATCGAGCGTATTTTCAGCTCGATGGAGCAGATCAGGAACTTGCGTCACAACATTCAGGGTGGCACCAGCGGCCATTTGAAAATCGCGTGTCTGCCCGGGTTTTCAACCAGCCATCTGCCAACCGTGGTTGCAGATTTTCTGGAGGCCCGCCCAAATGTAACGGTGACAATTGAGCCTGACCGCCCTGAGCGCATCCTGGACTGGGTGATTGGCGAGCAGTATGACTGTGGCATCACCGATACATTTCGCCCGCACCATGCGCTCAACAGCAAAACCATCCCGATCCGCTGTGTCTGTGTCTTTCCCGAAGGGCACCGGCTTGAGGCGCTGGATGTGGTGACCCCCAGTGATTTGGCAGGGGAGCGGATTGCCCATGATCGCATTGGCAGTGAGTTTTATCTGCGTTTGCGCGAATCGTTGGAACGCGAAGATGTCGCCATGGACAGCTTCATTGAAACCCGTCAGTTCACCTGTGCCTGCGAATTGGCGGCCAAGGGCGTGTGCGTCTCTGTCTTGAGTGAGCTGGATGCGCGCGAATATGTCGGGCGCGGGGTCTCTTATCGGCCTTATACCGGCAATCTGACGCATCGGTTGTCGTTGATCTGGCCGAACCACAAATCGACTTCGGTTTTGACGTTGGAGTTTTTGGCTAATTTCGAAAAGAGCCTGCAACCCTTCGCCGTTTGACCGCAAGTCTAGAGGTTTTGTTAAGGTTTTGTTCTTACTCTGTTCATGTTGAGAGTGCTTGTTTTGTTTCGGTGTTGTTATGGTTTTACGTGTTTTTGCGCTGTTGTGCGCGCTGATAGGTGCCCTGTCAGGGGCGGCCTCTGCGGAGTCTGTTAAACTTTATCTGGATGCGGATCGCACCTCCAATTATGCCTCTGCGCGGGCCATCGAGGTGGGGATGCGCGCGGCGTTTGATGAGGTCGGTCATGTGATTGACGGGCGGGTCGTTGAATTTGTGGTGCTTGATCACCGCGCCAATGCGCGCCGTTCCCAACGCCATTTGCAACAGTTTTTGACCGACCCGGAGGCGATTGCCGTGGTGGGGGGGCTGCATTCGCCGCCCTATTTGCGCGCAAAAGACTATGTCAATGAAAATGGCATCCCGTTGGTTTTGCCCTGGTCTGCCGCCGCACCACTGACGCGGTCAGAGACCGAACGGAACAGCATTTTCCGGCTGTCACTGGATGATTCCAAAGCCGCAAAAATCATTGTGCCACAAGCCGTAGAGACCGATCAGTGTCAAAATGTCAGCCTTGTTCTGTGGCGGTCCGGTTGGGGGGAATCCAACGAAAAAACCATGGTGTCTGAAATGCAAACGCTTGGATTTGAGGCATATACTGTTCGGTATTTTGCGGGAAATCTGAGCATGGCGGATGCGGTGTCTTTGGCGCGTGATTTGGATATGGCAGGCAGTGATTGCGCAATCTATGTCGGCAATTCGGCAGATGCTGCCACGATTTTCGCAGCGCTCAGCGAGACACAGATGGCGCTGCGCATTTACAGCCACTGGGGCGTCACAGGCGGCAATTTTGAGACGCAAGTCCCGGCGCAGGTGCGCGATGAGCTGGCGCTGACCTTCATCCAGCCATGTTTTGATTTTGATACGGGCGACGCATTGACCGCGGAGCGGCTGGAAACGGTGGCGCGCACCTATCGGGAGGATTTTGATGCCAACGGCTACTTGCGCGCCCCAGCGGGTTTTTTCCATGGTTTTGATCTGGGGCTTTTGCTGATTGAGGCGCTGAGGCAGGTTGACCCTCGCGCAGATATTGCCACCCAGAGGGCAATGTTTGTGGCAGCGATGACCCAGATCGAGGGGCCCATCTCAGGGCTGTTGCGCAGCTATTCCTCCCCCTTTTCTCCTTACGCGCCAGACAATCCGGACGCCCATGAGGCGCTCGATGTTGGCGATTTCTGTATGGCGCGCTTTGATGCTGACGATCGGATTGTGACGGCCCGAGCCGACAGTTTCTGAGCCATGGGTCGTTCCTTTCGCTACACATTGGTGTTCAACATATTTGTTGTGCTGGGATCGCTGGCCTCGGGCGCATTCACCAGCGCGGTGGTGCGCCTGTCAGTCTCTGAGCAGACGCTGACCTCCCAGCAAGAGTTTGCGCGGGCAGAAGGGGATGCGCTGGCAGAGCGGTTGAACGCTCAAATGGATCAACTTGGCTTGAGTCTGTCGTTTTTGGCGGCACAACCGGCAATCGTGAACAGGGTTTTGGGCGATGCAACAGGCGATAGTTTCACGGAGGCGATCTTTCGCAGCTACTTCGAGGTGAAACCTCTGGATGGTGTTGTTGTTTTTGATTTCTTTCCCGAAGAAATTTATCGGCTGGATGACACAGGCGCGCTGTCGACGCGCCTCACAGACCGGGCGGCTGCGTTGGCTGAACGGGTGATTTTGCAAGAGCGCAGGCTGTTTGATGTCGCCTATCTGAACAATCAGCCTGCGCTTCTGGTGGCGACGCCTGTGTTGGCAAATGGCGCGGTTGAAGGCGTGATTGTTGCTGTTGATGCAGCTTGGGCCTTGCCGGCACAAATTATGCCCCCAAAAGCCACAGAGCTCTGGATCTTACCAACCTCGGAAGAGCAACCGGGGCAGTGGCGGTTTGCCAGTGCCTTGCAGGATGTGGGCTTTTTTCTGCATGTGCAGTGGGATGCGCAGGCTTTGGATCTGGCGCGTCACGATTTGTTGCGCTCACTGACCTGGGCCATTTTTGGGATCTTGCTGCTGACGGCTCCTGCCATGTCATTTCTCGGTCATCGCTTGCTGGTGCGCCCGGTGCAGGCGCTGCAACACGCCAAGCGTGAGATGGAAATTCTGGAAGAAAAACAGCGCGAGTTATCAGAGGTTGCCATCCGCTCCAACGACGCGGTGGTGATCACCGACAAACAACGGCGGATCACTTGGGTGAATCCTGCCTTTGAACGTTTGACGGGTTACACATTGGCAGAGGTTTTTGGGCGCGCACCTGGCGATTTCCTGCAAGGGCCAGAGTCTGACCCTGCGGTGATTGCCGATATGTCCCGCAATCTTGACCTTGGGAATCCGGTGTCCGTCGAATTGGTGAACTATGCCAAAGACGGACGGCCCTATTGGGTGGATATCGCCATCAATCCGGTGCTGGATGAACAGGGGCAGCTGCTGCGTATGATAGCGGTTGAAAGAGACACCACGCGCCAGAAAGAACACGAAGCCAAGCTCAATCGCGCGGTGCATGCTGCGGAGGAGGCCAACAGAACCAAGAGCCGGTTCCTCGCGAATATGAGCCATGAGATCAGAACGCCGATGAATGGCATCATTGGCATGTCTGAAGTGCTTTTGTCAGAAGATTTAACCGCGGAGGCGCGCGAAACTGTGGATGTGATCCGCTCCTCTGGGCTGGCTCTGGTGGGGATCATCAATGACATTCTGGATTTTTCCAAACTTGAGGCCAATCAGTTTGAGACATCGACCGAACCTGTGTTCATAGACGATCTGGTCTATGAGGTTGTGGGGCTTGTAAAGCAGGGATTGGAAAAGCCGGAGGTCGCTTTTGAGGTCGCGGTTGGCGCGGACATGCCACGCGTGATCTGGTCTGATGCGAAACGGCTGCGACAGATTTTGCTGAATGTTGTGGGGAACGCCAATAAATTTACGCTGCGCGGGCATGTACGGGTCACCCTTGAGCGCACGGACACGGAAACATCGGAGCGTTTCACCCTGCATGTGGCCGACAGTGGGGTCGGCATCGCCGCCGATAAAATTGACCGGGTTTTTGAAGCTTTCAAGCAGGTGGACAATTCTGCCACGCGTACATTTGATGGCAGCGGGCTTGGTTTGGCGATCACCAAGGGGCTGGTGGATGTGATGGACGGCGAAATTGGGGTGACGTCCACTTTAGGGGAAGGCACAACATTTTCGATAACCTTGCCGCTAAGCACGGCCCACTGCGCTCAGGCGCCTGTCCACAGTCTTTCCGGAAAACGATGCGCAGTTTTCGTACCAGAGAATGATGTCCCACACTTGAAAACGGCGCAGTATTGGGCCGAACGCTTGGCCTATCTTGGCGCAGAGGTGACCATTTTTACGTCGCCGGACGCAGTGCCGCCACAGTCTGACCTCGATGCACTGCTTGTCTTTGGGAGGGCGTGCGTTGCGGCGGATAATGGGGACTGCCTGGTTTTTGACATCGGTTCGGTCGACGCAGGGTGCGGGCACCACCCTTGGCTCAATCCGCTGATGACCAATTCCACATTGGTGGACCGTCTGTGCCCTGAGCCTGAGGCAGACGTAAGTGCGGTTTCCGGGCCTTCTGGTCTGCCCGAACTTCGGCTGCTTGCGGCAGATGACAATCGGGTCAATCGCCTGGTTTTGGAAAAATTGTTCAAGAAAGAGCACGTTGAGATTGTGTTCTGTGTGAATGGCAAGGAAGCGGTGGAGGCCTTTCAGACGGATCGCGGGTTTTCTGCGGTGCTGATGGACATTTCGATGCCTGTAATGGGTGGTTTGGAAGCGACGCAACGGATTCGCGATTTCGAATTGCTGCATGGCTTGCCTACCACGCCGATCATTGCGCTGACTGCCAATGCCAGTCGTGAAGATCGCGAAACCTATCTGGCGAGCAACATGGATGCGGTTCTGTCCAAACCCTTCAAAAAAGAGGACTTGCTAGATCTACTGTGGGAGTTTTCCAAACACAGCAATGCAAACACGCCTTTGCAGGGCAGTGAAGCAAACACGCCTTTGCAGGGCAGTGAAGATGTGGCCAAATTTGGCAGCTGACAGACCGACATCGCGACAGGTTTGACGCACACCGCATATTTTGTGCCCGCTGTGGACGCAAATGGCGTTGGCCAAGCGCTGTGCATGGGGTGCGTCCGGAGACGTTTGGCGCGCGGCGGCTGTGCCTATACCTGTGCGCATAGGCACTCTAAGACCGCTGGGCCTAACAGACAGCAAGGTCCGTAAGCGCGAAAAATATGCTGACATAAAGCGTTGCAGAGTGGAGGCAGATTGTTTTTAGGCTGAAAGCGGCTGTTGCCTACATACCGCAGAGACACGTGTATCGGTGATCGGAGCGTCAGGCACCTGTGGGGTGCCTGAACAGTTTTGCAAATTGCTCAGTTGACCAAAGTGGCTTCGGTTGCGGCGCGGAACTCTTCCTCGGATACGCCCTCGGCCAGTTCCACCAATTTCAGGCCTCCTTCGACCACATCGAGCACGCCGAGATTGGTGATGATGCGGTCGACCACGCCTTTGCCGGTCAGCGGCAGGGTGCATTCTTTTAGCACTTTGGACTGGCCGTGCTTGTTGGCGTGATCCATCACCACCACCACGCGGCCGACACCGGCCACCAGATCCATCGCGCCGCCCATGCCTTTCACCAGCTTGCCGGGGATCATCCAGTTCGCCAGATCGCCGTTTTCCGCCACTTCCATCGCGCCGAGGATGGCCATGGCGATTTTGCCGCCACGGATCATCGCAAAGCTTTGCGCGCTGTCAAAATAGGCGGTTTGCGGCAGTTCGGTGATTGTCTGTTTGCCAGCGTTGATCAGGTCTGCGTCCTCATCTCCCTCAAAAGGGAAAGGGCCCATGCCGAGCATGCCGTTTTCAGATTGCAGTGTGACTTCAACACCTTCGGGGATGTAGTTGGACACCAGCGTCGGGATGCCGATGCCGAGGTTCACATACCAGCCGTCTTGAAGTTCCTGTGCGGCGCGTGCCGCCATTTGATTGCGATCCCAAGCCATTTTATGCCTCCTCGCGCGGGCGCGTTGTGCGCTGTTCGATACGGTTTTCATGCGCGCCGGCGATGATGCGGTGCACGTAGATGCCGGGCAGGTGGATCGCGTCCGGATCCAGCGATCCGGTGGGCACGATTTCCTCAACCTCAGCGATGCAGATCTTGCCGCAGGTGGCGGCAGGCGCGTTGAAGTTGCGGGCGGTTTTGCGGAACACCAGATTGCCGGTTTCATCGGCTTTCCACGCCTTCACAATGGCCAGATCGGCAAAGATGCCCTCTTCCATGATGTAGTCTTCCATCGCGCCATCCGGCCCGGTTGGAAATTGTTTTTCCAGTTTGCCCTCGGCAATCACGGTGCCCACGCCGGTCTTGGTGAAAAAGCCCGGAATGCCCGCACCACCGGCGCGCATGCGCTCGGCCAGCGTGCCCTGCGGGTTGAATTCCAGCTCCAGCTCGCCGGAGAGATACTGGCGCATGAATTCCGCGTTCTCGCCCACATAAGAGCTGATCATCTTTTTGACTTGCTTGGTCTGCAGCAGGATGCCGATGCCAAAATCATCAACGCCTGCGTTGTTGGAGGCAAAGGTCAGATCTTTGACGCCGCTGTCTTTGATGGCGTTGAGCAGCAGCTCCGGAATGCCGCAGAGGCCAAAGCCGCCTGAGGCGATGAACATGCCGTCAGACAGCACGCCCTCAAGCGCGTCTGCGGCATTGGCATATACCTTTTTCATAGGTCTCTCTCCCTAGGGTCGGAAATTGTGCAAAGTTGTGACGGCGCGTCAGGAGGGAGTCAACGATGGCAGGGGCAAAGGCGTATTACTACGGGGGCGTTTGAGGTGGCGGGACGAGGGCCCGGCTCCTCACGCTCCCCGGAGTATTTGCGACAGAATGACGTTTGGATGGGGGGATATCAGCTGTTGGTAAATGGGCGGTGGCGGTGTTCACTGAGAGGGCCGCGCCACGAAGAGTTCTGAGCCATGCCCAACATCCCCATTTTCACCGATTTTGTCTCGCTGCTGGCGATCAGGACCACGGCAAGCGGGGCTGAGGTCTTGCTTTTGAAGCGCATTTCCTACCCAGCAAACACATGGTGTCAGGTCGCGGGGCGGATTGAGGCGGAGGAAACCGCGTGGCAAGCGGCGCTCAGAGAGCTGCGTGAGGAAACAGGGCTCGTGCCACGTACGCTTTATTCCGGAGATATTTGTGAGCAGTTCTATGAGCCCAAGCAGGATGCGTTGATGATTGCACCGGTGTTTGTGGCGGTGATTGACCCGGAGGCGCAGGTTGTTTTGAACCACGAGCACAGCGCCTGTTGCTGGGCAAGTTTTGATGCGGCGCGGGAAATGGTTTCTTTTGGGGGGCAGCGGCGGGTGTTGCAGGCTGTGGAGGAAGAGTTTGTGAAGCGGCCTCCGAGTTCGCACCTGCGGATAGAGGTCTAACACCCGGGCGTGCCCGACCCAAAATGGGTGACCGGCTTTGCGGGGCAGGCCTCAAAAAAACAAAAGGCCCCGCGTGGGGGCCTTTCTTTGGATGGGGGTAGCTTATTCTGTGTCAGCCGCCTTTTTGGTTGTGGTTTTCTTGGCCGCTGTTTTCTTGGCGGGCGCTTTCTTTTTTGCAGCGGTTTTCTTGGGGGCCGCTTTCTTGCGCGCGGGCTTTTTCTTGGCCGCTTTTTCGGCGATCCATTGGACCGCCTGCTCCATGGTCACGTCGGCCACTTCCACCTCTTTAGGGATGGTGGCGTTGACTTTTTCCCATTTCACATAAGCGCCATAGCGGCCGTCCATGATGTTGACCGCGCCGCCGTCATCGGGGTGTTCGCCCAGCTCGCGCAGCGGTTTGGCGGCTGCGCCGCCGCCGCGACGGCCCGGGTTGTTGCGCTTTTCAGTCAGCAGCTCGACCGCGTGGTTCATGCCGATTTCAAAGACATCGTTGGGGTCTTTGAGGTTGGCGTAGACCGGCTTTGCGTCATCGGGCAGCTGGTGCATCACGTAAGGGCCGAAACGGCCAAAGTTGGAGGTGATCATGCCGCCTTCGGGGTGCATGCCAATTTCGCGGGGCAGGGACAGGAGCGTCAGGGCCTTGGCGAGGTCCATGTCGTCCTTGTTCCATCCTCGCGGGAGGGAGGCACGTGGCGGCTTTTTGTTTTCAGGCGTGGGCTCACCACGTTGCACATAGGGGCCAAAGCGACCGGCCTTGAGCCAGATCTCATCCCCAGCGTCTTCGCCGAGCACACGCTCATCACCGTCTGCGCCTTCGCCCGCAATTGGGCGGGTGTAGGTGCATTCGGGGTAGTTGCCGCAGCCGACAAAGCCGCCGGTGCGGGAACTTTTGAGGTGCAGCTGGCCGTTGCCGCATTTCGGGCAGACACGCGGATCGGAGCCGTCTTCGCGGGGTGGATAGAGCTGTGGCGCTAGCGCGTCATCCAGCACGTCAAGCACCTCAGAGATGCGCAGCTCGCTGGTTTCGCCGATGGCGGCCGAAAAATCTTTCCAGAAGCGTGCGAGCACGTTTTTGTAGTCGCGGTTGCCTGCGGAGACGTCATCGAGCTCTTCTTCGAGGTTCGCGGTGAACTCATAGCCGACATAGGTGCGGAAGAAGTTCAAAAGGAAGATCGTGACGATGCGGCCCTTATCCTCTGGGAAGAGGCGGTTTTTGTCTTTGCGGACGTATTCGCGATCCTGAATTGTTGTGATCACGGAGGCGTAGGTGGAAGGGCGGCCAATGCCGAGCTCTTCCATCTTTTTCACCAGCGTCGCCTCGGTGTAGCGGGGCGGTGGCTGGGTGAAATGCTGCTCTGGGGTCACGGTGCGTTTGTCGGCCTTTTCGCCCTGCATGATCTGAGGCAGGCGCTTGTCATCATCATCGACGACCTGATCGTCGCGGCCTTCTTCATAGACGCGCATAAAGCCGTCAAACAGCACCACCTGACCGGTGGCGCGCAGCTCGACCTGTTGATCGTCAGAGGCGATGTCGACCGTGGTGCGCTCCATGCGGGCACCGGCCATTTGGCAGGCCAGCGTGCGCTTCCAGATCAGATCGTAAAGCTTGCGCTGGTCGGCGTCGGTGACTTTCAGGTCATCGGGTTTGCGCATCATATCCGTCGGACGGATACACTCGTGCGCTTCTTGCGCGTTTTTGGCTTTGTTTTTGTAAATGCGCGGCTCTTTGGGCACGTAGTCGTCGCCATAAAGCGTCTGGATCGCGTCGCGGGCGGCGGCCACAGCCTCGGGTGCCATGTCGATTCCGTCGGTCCGCATATAGGTGATGTAGCCGGCCTCATAGAGGCGCTGGGCGGCGCTCATGCATTGGCGCGCACCCATGGAGAATTTGCGGCTGGCCTCCTGCTGCAGCGTGGAGGTCATGAATGGGGCCGACGGGTTGCGGGAGGCGGGTTTGGCCTCCACGCGCGCCACGGACAGGTCGCGGGACTGAATGGCTTGAACGGCCAGTTCAGCAGCGGTGCTGTTTTCCAGTGCGTATTTGTCAAGCTTCTCACCGCCCAAAACGGTGAGGCGGGCCTCAAACTCTTTGCCACGTGGGGTGGCGAGCAGGGCTTTCACGGACCAGTATTCACGGGCGTTGAACGCCTCGATTTCCATCTCCCGCTCAACGATGAGGCGCAGGCAAACCGATTGCACGCGGCCTGCAGAGCGCGCGCCGGGCAGTTTGCGCCAGAGCACGGGGGAGAGGTTGAACCCCACAAGATAGTCGAGCGCCCGGCGGGCGAGATAGGCATCCACCAGCGGCTGATCCACCTGACGTGGGTTTTGCATCGCCTCGGTCACAGCGGCCTTGGTGATGGCGTTGAACACCACGCGCGATACGGGGGTATCTTTTTTGATGGCGCGGCGTTTGCGCAGGGCTTCCTCAAGGTGCCAGCTGATCGCCTCTCCTTCGCGATCGGGGTCGGTTGCGAGAATGAGCGCGTTGTCTTCTTTCAAAGCATCGGCAATCGCTTTGACATGTTTGCGGCTGTCGGTGCCGACTTCCCATGTCATGTCAAACTCGTTGTCAGTGTCAACCGAGCCGTCTTTGGCTGGGAGGTCGCGAACGTGGCCGTAAGACGCCAGAACTGTGTAGTCTGAGCCTAAGTATTTATTGATTGTTTTGGCTTTGGCTGGGGATTCTACGACGACTACTGGCATGAAATTTCCTCTCGACTCGGCGCGAGCCTTATGGCGGCGAAAAATGTGGGGCGAAAGGGGGGATTGTCAATCCATGGTGGTTTTTATCGTCATTTTTGAGTGAATGCGCTGCGCTTTTGTTGGGCGCGCGCGGGGCGAGGGCGCTTGGCCGTCGGGGAGCTTGATTTGGCTTCGATGTCAGTTTTTGGAGAGCAAGCCGCCGGAAAGACGGTTGATTTTGCCGCTGACCTCAAGGTCCAGCAGTGCTGGGGTTAAGATTTGCGGGGGCAGGGACAGATCCCGCACGAGTTGATCCTCGCTGAGCGGGGAGGGGCCGAGGCGCCCAAGGATTTCGGCGTGCAGCGCGGCTGTATCGCGCAGATTGCGTGCAGGTTTCGGTGCGGTATCGGTGGGGATATTGGGTTGTTCTGTCTTCTGAGGAGTGTCGCGTGCGGACCGCATGGGGGGCTGCATCGGTAGTGTGCTGAACACTTCGAGCACGTCATCTGCACCGCGAATGAGTGTGGCACCGTCCCGGATGAGGATGTTGGCGCCTGCGGCGCGGGCATCAAACGGGTGGCCGGGGACGGCAAGCACATCGCGCCCCTGATCCAGTGCAATGCGCGCGGTCAAAAGGCTGCCGGATTTCGAAGCGGCCTCTACCACGATAACGGCGCGCACAAGGCCGGAAATGATGCGGTTGCGGGCTGGAAAATGGCGCGCGCGTGGCTCCATTGCGGGGGGCTGCTCTGACACGCAGACGCCGTGCGTGCCAATGTCGTTTGCAAGGGAGATGTTCTGGGCGGGGTAGGGGCGTGCAAGCCCACCCGCGTAAACAGCAATCGTGCCGGTGCTGAGAGCGGCCTGATGGGCGGCGGCGTCGATGCCGCGTGCAAGGCCGGATACGATGATGTAGCCCGCGTCCCCCAATTCTTTGGCTAGGCGGGTCGCCATGCGCAGACCAAGAGAGGAGGCGTTGCGCGCCCCAATCACGGCGACGGCAGGTTTTTGAAGCAGCTCGGTTTTGCCCTGAGCCCAAAGCATGGGCGGCGCATCTGGGATTTCTGCCAGCAGCGGGGGGTAATCCGGCTCCCCAAAAAAGATCGGCCGCGCTCCTGTGGCGCGGCCGTCATTCAGTTCACGTTCTGCATCTTCGCGGGACTTGGCTGTGTAGCGTGCCACCCCCGCCGCTCGGGCAATACCGGGCAAGGCGTCAAGCGCAGCCTCCGCTGAGCCGTGTTCTGCTATCAATCTGTGGAAGGTGATGGCCCCGACGCGTCGGGATCGCAAGAGGCGAAGCCGCAGTAATCGCGCTTCCTCCGTGGTGGGTGGGATTTGGGGGTGAGTGGAAGAAATTCGATCTTCGGTCATCCGCAACTCCGCCTGCTTGCAAGGAATAATTATGGCGACAGTGGTTAACAGGGCGTAAACCAAGGAAAGAAAATCGCAGTTTCTGCTAAAATTTTTCTGAGTGATTGCCCTGTTAAGTTGTCTAGCGTGTCAGGTCGCTGAGCCACCCACGGTCAAACCTTCCATTAAAACAGTGGGTTGGCCAACGCCGACCGGCACCCATTGGCCAGCTTTGCCGCAATTGCCCATACCCGGATCCAGCGCCATATCATTGCCGAGCCCTTTGATCTGCATCATTGCGGTGGCGCCATCGCCAATCAAAGTTGCACCTTTGACGGGTGCGCCGACTTTGCCGTTTTCTACGCGATAGGCCTCGGTGCAGGAGAAAACGAATTTGCCATTGGTGATATCCACCTGACCGCCGCCAAATCCTACGGCGTAGATGCCATCCTTCAGCGAGGCCACCAGATCGGCGGGGTCAGAGCTGCCGCCCTCCATATAAGTGTTGGTCATCCGCGGCATGGGCGCATGCGCATAGCTTTCGCGACGCCCGTTGCCAGTTGGGGCCACCCCCATAAGGCGCGCATTTTGACGATCCTGCATATACCCCACCAGAATCCCATCTTCGATCAGCGTGGTTTTGCCTGACGGCGTGCCTTCGTCATCGACGGTGATGGAGCCACGGCGATCCGGGATGGTGCCATCATCGATGACAGTCACGCCTTTGGCGGCGACCTGCTGGCCGATCATGCCTGCAAATTTCGAGCTGCCTTTGCGATTGAAGTCGCCTTCAAGGCCGTGGCCCACAGCCTCATGCAGCAGAATGCCGGGCCAGCCCGGGCCAAGCACCACTTCCATCGGGCCAGCTGGGGCCGGGATGGCAGAGAGATTGACGCAAGCGACGCGCAGAGCTTCGCGGGTTTTGGCCTGCCAGTCCGCTGGATCTAGCAAACCGTCCAAGCCGATACGCCCGCCGCCGCCCGCGGAGCCGCTTTCGCGGCGCCCGTTTTCTTCGACGATGACAGAGACGTTTACCCGCGTCATGGGGCGCACATCGGTGATCTGGCTGCCGTCTGGGCGCAGGATCACCACTTCCTGATGAGATGCGGCCAACGTTGCGGAGACTTGGACGACACGGGGGTCAAGATCGCGGGCAAAGGTGTCGATCTCGCGCAGGGTTTCGATTTTTACAGGGAAATCGATTCCGCCGATGGGGTCGGCGTCTGTGTAAAGTTTGCGATTGGTGGGCAGGGGACCCGCAGCCAGTGTGCCGCCCCCTGCGCCAACGGCGAGGCGCGCGGTTTCTACGGCGCGTTTGATGGCCGCTTCGCTGATCTCGGAGGCGTGCGCATAGCCTGAGACTTCGCCATTCACAGCCCGCAGGCCGAATCCTTCGGCAGCGTCATAACTGGCGGTTTTGAGGCGTCCATCGTCAAAAACCAATGCTTCGGAGCTGCGACGCTCCAAAAACAGCTCTCCGTCCTCTGCGCCATCGGTGGCTGCGCGCAAGAGTCGCAGGGCGGTGTGCTCATCGACTTTGTTTTCAAAGGGTTTGAAGTGGTTTTCGGCCATGACCTATGGTGCCTCTTTATTTGATCTAGATCAAAAAAGCGTCCGTTTGCCGCAAGCTTCGATCTTTATTTGAGACCTAGAATATGGTTTCTGGTGCTAAAATAACAGCGGGGTTGTGCTCATAGAGCAGGCACTCCGAAAACAAACGGCAAAATAAAACGCAACCGATCAGGGTGAGACATGCGACGAATATCGACATTCCTGGGCCTAACGGCAGCTACTTCCGCCACCTCAGCACTTGCGCAGAGCGCTGAGACCATTGGCAAGCCCGTGCCCCAAGCCACAGGGTTTCAACCCGCAGCGACAGAGCTTGCACGGCAAATTCACTCTTTGGATTGGTTGATCCTTGTGATCATCACAGTGATCGTGATTTTTGTGACTGCTTTGATTCTGTATTGCATGGTGCGCTTCAGCCGCCGCAATAACCCGGAGCCCTCAGCTTTCACGCACAACACGCCGCTTGAGATCGCCTGGACACTGGGCCCGATCCTTATCTTGTTGTTCATTGGTGCAAACAGCCTGCCGGTTCTGTTCAATCAGCAGGAAATCCCAGAAGGCGACGTGCACATCAAAGTCACAGGGTACCAGTGGTACTGGGGCTATGAATATACCGATCACGAGTTTGAGTTTGACAGCTTCTTGCTGGGCAAAGAGGCGCTTGCGGAGAACGGCTACAACGAAGATGAGTATCTGCTCGCAACCGACACCAAAGTGGTTGTCCCTGTTGGCAAGACCGTGGTGATGGACGTGACTGGTGCGGATGTGATCCATAGCTGGACCATCCCATCGTTTGGTGTGAAGCAAGATGCGGTGCCTGGTCGTATCGCCCAGCTTTGGTTCAAAGCGGAACGCGAAGGCATTTTCTTTGGCCAGTGTTCTGAGCTTTGCGGCAAGGACCATGCCTATATGCCGATCACAGTGCAGGTTGTTTCTGAAGCTGAGTACAACGACTGGCTGAAGGGCGCGATCGAAGAATATGCGGGTGACATCACCACGCTTCCGGGTGTAAAGGTCGCCTCTGCAGACTGAGGCACGCCACCCCACGATATTGGGCGAGCACAGCACTCTCCCCATCAAAAATGACAAGGCGTGCAGGCACTGCCCGCCTTTTGAAGAACAGGACGATCCATGAGCGACGCAAGCCTCAACACGCAAGCCAGCACCGGTGACGCAGAATTTGGTGATTATTTCGCGCTACTTAAGCCGCGCGTGATGTCGCTGGTTGTGTTTACGGCCGCTGTGGGGTTGCTGGCCGCGCCCGGCTCTGTACATCCGTTTGTCGCCTTCTGTGCGATCCTGTTTATCGCGGTGGGCGGTGGCGCATCTGGCGCGTTGAACATGTGGTACGATTCGGACATTGACCGCGTGATGAAGCGTACCCAAAGTCGCCCCATCCCGGCCGGAAAGGTCACGGAAGGTGAGGCGCTTGCGTTTGGCGTTGCCTTGTCCGGGTTTTCCGTTGTGATGCTTGGCCTGGCGGCGAACTGGGTGGCGGCTGCACTTCTGGCGTTCACCATCTTTTTCTACGTTGTGATCTACACCATGTGGCTCAAGCGCTGGACGCCGCAGAACATCGTGATTGGCGGGGCGGCTGGGGCCTTCCCTCCCATGATCGGCTGGGCTGTGGTGACAGGCGGCATTTCGATTGAAAGCGTGCTGATGTTCACATTGACGTTTATGTGGACCCCGCCGCATTTCTGGGCGCTGTGTCTGTTCATGAAGTCTGATTACAAGGACGCAGGGGTGCCGATGCTGCACGTGACCCACGGGCGGCGTGCCACGCGCAATCATATTCTGGTCTACACGTTGCTCTTGGCTGTGGCGGCGATTGGCATGGGTTTCACGGGCGTTGGTGGCCCGCTGTATCTGGCGACGGCGCTTCTGTTGAATGTGTTGTTTGTTGCGGGCGCAATTTCCATCTGGCGCCGTGACGAAGCGATGTCAGAGGCGGATGATTACGCGCGCGAAAAGAGCTTCTTTAAGCTTTCTCTGTTGTATCTTTTCCTACATTTCGGGGCGATTTTGGGCGAAGCCGCCTTGGCGCCCTATGGCTTAGGAGGCTGGTAGACCATGAGTTTTCGGGAGGAGCATGATCTACACAAGCGCCGGTTTGGCCGTAATCTCGGCGTGGCGCTGGTGCTTGTGAGTTTCATTTTTATTGTGTTTGGCCTGACTGTCGTGAAGGTCACACGCGGCGATTATGAGCCCGAAAATGCCAGCATCCAGAGGACTGGGTGATGGCGATGGATCCCAAGACAAAAACGCTGGTGCAGACTGTTGGCGTTGTGACGTTGATGGGGGCTCTGGCATGGGCATCCGTGCCGTTTTATGACTGGTTTTGCAGGGTCACCGGCTTTGGCGGTGTGACCAGCACGGCCGAAACTGGCAGCGATGTGATTTTGGATCGCACCATTAAAGTGCGCTTTGATGCCTCCACAGAGCGGGATATGCCGTGGGACTTCAAGCCGATGCAGCGCGAAATGGAAGTGCGCATTGGCGAAACTGGCCTTGCGTTCTATGAGGCCTACAATCCAACCAACCGCCCGGTTGCCGGCACCGCAAGTTACAATGTGGCGCCCTATGAAGGGGGCGGATTTTTCACAAAGATTGATTGCTTCTGCTTTGAAGAGCAGGTGCTGCAGCCCGGCGAACGGGTGATGATGCCTGTAAGCTTCTTTGTGGATCCTGAGATCGTGGATGACCGCGATGCCAAACATCTGAAGGTGATCACTTTGGGATACACATTTTACGAAACAGACTTGCCTGAAGAGCTCGCCGCATTGGCAGCTGAACCGTCCGATGGCTTGACGGTGACAGGCACGACTGACCAAAACTAACGAACTGGGCAAAACGACAAGAAAGCAAGCCGGCCAACGAGGGAATATCTAATATGGCGCACGCTAAAAATCACGACTATCACATTTTGGCCCCCTCCTGGTGGCCGTTTCTAGGCTCTGTTGGCGGCTTTTTTATGCTGTTTGGGGCTGTGCTCTGGATGCATGACAGTGGACCTTGGATGTTCCTGATCGGCCTTGTGGCCGTGCTGGGGGTGATGTTCTGTTGGTGGGCAGATGTTGTGGCCGAAAGCAAGGTTGGCGACCACACACCGGTGGTGCAAATCGGCCTGCGTTATGGCTTCATTCTGTTTATCATGTCCGAAGTCATGTTCTTCTCGGCGTGGTTCTGGACCTTCTTTAAGCACGCAATGTACCCAATGGGCCCCGATAGCCCTGCAGTGGACGGTGTGTGGCCGCCCGCGGGCATCGAGACCTTTGATCCATGGCACCTGCCGCTGATCAACACGTTGATCCTGCTGTGCTCCGGCTGTGCGGCGACTTGGGCGCACCATGCGCTGGCGCATGAAGACAACCGTCAGGACATGAAGATGGGCTTGATCCTTGCCGTGGGGCTGGGCGTGATCTTCACCGTTTTCCAGGCGTATGAATACAGCCACGCCGCCTTTGGCTTTGCGGGCAACATCTACGGTGCCTCGTTCTTTATGGCGACTGGCTTCCACGGGGCGCATGTGATCATTGGCACCATCTTCCTGCTGGTGTGCCTGCTGCGCTTGAACGCGGGGCACTTCACCAAAGAAAAGCACGTCGGATTTGAGGCGGCGGCCTGGTACTGGCACTTTGTGGATGTGGTTTGGCTGTTCCTGTTTGCAGCAATCTATGTCTGGGGGCAGTAATCGCTCCGATTTGACACACCACAAAAGGTTGATCCTTTGGTGTGGATAGGCTTAAAGCAAATCGCGGTGGGGCTTCCTGCCGCGATTATGCTTTGAAAGGACCCTTCATTGCGTCGACTGTTCTGGCCGCTGTTCTTTGGCATTTTGGGCACGGTTGTGCTTGTGTCGCTGGGCGTCTGGCAGATGCAGCGACTGATGTGGAAAGAAGGGGTTCTTGCGGACATCGAAGCGCGGATCGCAAGCGCGCCTGTGGCCCTGCCGCAGACCATTGATCCAGAAGCTGATAGATACCTTCCGGTACATCTGCGCGGCACGGTCACGGGAGATGAAATCCATCTGTTGGCGAGCACGCGAGAAGTGGGCGCGGTGTACCGCGTCGTGAGCGCCTTTGAGACAGAGGATGGCCGCCGCATCATGGTGGACCGGGGATGGATCAGGACCGCTGACAAAGAGGCAGCGCGGCCTGCATTTGCGACTGAGATCATCGGCAATCTGCATTGGCCAGAAGAGCGCGACAGCTATACACCGGCCAATGATAAGGGCGCAAATATCTGGTTTGCGCGCGATGTGGACGAGATGGCAGCGGCTTTGGATGCGGATCCCGTACTTGTGATTGTGCGCGAGATCAGCGACAACACGCCCAAAGTGACCCCATTGCCGGTGGACAATGCCGCCATTCCCAACAATCACCTTGAATATGTCATCACATGGTTCGGACTTGCGATTGTCTGGGTGGCGATGACGCTGTATTACCTGCGCCGGATGCGCAAAACCAAAAAGGCTGAAGAGACGTGAAATACATTTCGACCCGCGGAAATGCCCCGGAGCTGAGCTTTGAAGAGGCGATGCTGACTGGTCTCGCGCGTGATGGCGGGCTTTATGTGCCTGAGACCATCCCGTCGCTCAGTGCGGACGAGATCGCGGCGATGGCTGGGAAGTCTTACGAAGAGGTGGCGTTCACCGTGATGCGGCCCTTTGTGGGCGATGCGTTCACGGATGAAGAATTCAAGGGCATCATCGCGCGGGCCTATGCAAACTTCCGCCATGAGGCGCGCGCGCCTTTGGTACAGCTGGCGCCAAACCATTACTTGATGGAGCTGTTCCACGGTCCGACACTGGCGTTTAAAGACTTTGCCATGCAGCTGATTGGCCAGCTGTTCCAGTTTTCGCTGGCGCGCCGCAATGAACGTGTGACCATCGTCGGAGCGACCTCTGGCGATACCGGTTCTGCCGCGATTGAGGCCTTCCGAGGGCTGGAAAATGTGGATGTGTTTATCCTGTTCCCGCATGGCCGTGTGTCGGACATTCAGCGCAAACAGATGACCACGCCGGCAGACAGCAACGTGCACGCGCTGGCGCTGGATGGCGACTTTGACGATTGTCAGGCGCGCCTGAAGGACATGTTCAACGATTTTGAGTTCCGTGATGGTGTGAAACTCGCGGGCGTGAATTCGATCAACTGGGCGCGGGTGCTGGCGCAGGTGGTATATTACTTCACCTCTGCCGTGAGCCTGGGCGCACCGCATCGCAAGGTGAGCTTCACCGTGCCAACCGGCAATTTTGGCGACATTTTCGCAGGCTATATCGCCAAGAAGATGGGCCTACCGATTGATCGGCTTGTGATCGCAACCAACCAGAACGATATCTTGCATCGTACGATGGAGAGTGGCGCTTATACCAAAGAGGGTGTGACGCCGTCGATCAGCCCGTCTATGGATATTCAGGTGAGCTCCAACTTTGAGCGCGCGCTGTTTGATGCCTATGGCCGCGATGGCGGGGCTGTGGCGCAGCTGATGGAAGAGCTGAAAGACGGCTCTTTTGCGATCAGTCAGGGCGCGATGGAGACGCTGAGAGAGCATTTTGACAGTGGCCGCGCCTCTGAAGAAGAGACCACTACGACGATAACAGACTCTTATCAATCCTGTGGTGAGGTGCTTTGTCCGCACTCTGCGGTTGGCGTGAAGGTTGCGAATGCCTATCTGGGCGAAACGCCCATGGTGACATTGGCCACAGCCCATCCGGCAAAATTCCCGGATGCTGTGGAGGCCGCGATGGGGGCTCGGCCCACACTTCCGCCACATATGGTGGATATGATGGACAAAGAGGAGCGCGTGACCCGCGTTCCAAACGATCTTCAGGCGCTTGAAGCGCTGGTACAGGAACGGATTGCACAACGTTGACAGTTCAACTTCACACCCTTTCAAACGGGTTTCGCATCGCTACTGAACATATGCCGGGGCTGGAAAGCGCCTCGATCGGGATCTGGGTAAGTGCCGGTGGCCGTCACGAGCGTGCGCCGCAGAATGGCATTGCGCATTTTCTGGAGCATATGGCGTTTAAAGGCACCAAGCGGCGCAATGCGCTGGAGATTGCCGAAACGATTGAGGATGTGGGCGGCTATATCAATGCCTACACCAGTCGCGAGGTCACAGCCTACTACGCGCGCGTGCTGAAAAACGATGTGGCACTGGCGATGGACGTTGTCGGGGATATCGTGCTGAACCCGATCTTTGATCCCAATGAGATTGAAGTGGAGCGCGGCGTGATCCTGCAAGAGATCGGCCAAGCGCTGGACACACCAGATGATGTGATCTTTGACTGGCTGCAGGAACGGGCCTATCCCAACCAGCCTATGGGCCGCACCATCTTGGGTGAGGGCGATCATGTGCGCAGCTTCAGCCGTGATGATCTGGCTGGGTTTGTGACCGAGCATTACCGGCCTGAGCGTATGATCCTGGCAGCTGCGGGTGGCGTGGATCACGATGAGATCGTGCGCATGGCGGAAGAGATGTTTGGTCATCTGGAGCGCGGCCCAGAAATTGAGATTGTGCCAGCACAATTTGCTGGCGGTGAGTACCGCACGGAAAAGGCGCTGGAGCAGGCGCATTTTGCAATCGGGTTTGAAAGCCCTGACTATTGCAGCCCTGAAATTTACACGGCGCAGATCTATTCGACCGCTCTTGGAGGCGGCATGTCGAGCCGCCTGTTCCAGGAAGTGCGCGAAAAACGTGGCCTGTGTTACTCGATTTTTGCGCAAACCGGGGCCTATGCCGATACCGGGATGACCACGATTTATGCGGGCACGTCCGGTGCGCAGATCGCGGAACTTGCTGAGATCACCATCGATGAGCTGAAGCGCGCGGCGGATGATATGTCGGCCAAAGAGATTGCGCGGGCGCGTACGCAGATGAAGGCAGGCCTTCTGATGGGGCTTGAGAGCCCATCCAGCCGCGCAGAGCGTCTGGCGCGGATGCTGGCGATCTGGGGCAAGATTCCGAGCCTCTCAGAGACGGTGACTCGTATTGATGCTGTGAGCGATGCGGATGTGCGCGGTTTTGCCGAGCAAATCGCGTCGAAGGCGCGCACTGCGATGGCGCTCTATGGGCCGGTGTCTGGTGCACCTGCGCTGGAGGCATTGGAAGACAGGCGCGCTGCCTGATGTTGATGACGCGGCGCAAGGTGCGGATCGAGACGGATCGGCTGACCCTGCGTCCGCCGATTCATGCCGATTTTCGCGAATGGGCGATATTGCGCAGTGAAAGCGAAGAATTTCTCACACCGTGGGAGCCGGTCTGGGCCAGCACCCATTTGAGCCGGAAGAGCTTTACAAACCGGGTGTATTGGGCGCAGCGGTCGATCTCTGGCGACACAGCGGTGCCGTTGTTCATCTTCCGCCGCGAAGATGATCGGCTTTTGGGCGCGATCACGCTTGACAATATCCGGCGTGGGCCCGCGCAGGCAGGGACGCTGGGCTATTGGGTGGGCGAACGTTTTGCACGCAACGGCTACATGAGCGAAGCAATCGAAGCTGTTGTGCATCATGCTTTTTCGCGTCTTGACCTCAGCCGAATTGAGGCGGCCTGCCTGCCGGAAAATGTCGCGAGCCGTGGGGTGTTGGAGAAGTCCGGCTTTAAGTACGAGGGCGTGGCGCAGAGTTATCTGCAGATCAACGGCCGTTGGCGGACCCATGTGCTTTATGCGGCGCTGCGCCATGATCGCCGTGGGCGCACGCTGGCGGGACAGGTTTAGCCTTTTTTCCTCTTATTTTTGGTGCTTGCGCGGCGCACTTAAAGCGACGCCGCATGAAGCACGCGCCAAACGGGCGTAAGTCTGCTATCCTCCGATTTCAGGTGATCTGATGGAGGAAGGCAGAATGCGATTTCTCATGGGGCTGTGCGTGGCTTTGGCACTTGGGAGCGGGGTGGTTGCAGCACAGGAACGACGGCCAAGTCATTGTATTGCCTTGGCAGAAGCGCCGGGCGTGACTTATCTGCACAAAGCGTCCTTTCGCGATCCGGTGGCGGAGCATTCGGTGCGTATCAGCTATATTCACCATGCCTCTTTTCTGATTCAGAGCGCGGATGGGATTGATGCGGTGACCGACTATACCGGTTTTCTGGGCACCACGGATTTTGTGCCGGATGTTGTGACCATGAACCATGCCCATGGCACCCACTGGACCGCCAACCCAGATCCAGAAATCCCGCATGTTTTGCCGGGATGGGGCGACTATGGGCTGGGGATAGAGCACCACCTTGATCTGGGTGCGATGCTTGTGCGCAATGTATCGACCGACATTCGCAGCTACGGTGGGGTGGAAGAAAAGGGCAATTCCATCTTCATTTTCGAAGTTGCTGGGCTGTGTATAGGGCATCTGGGGCATCTGCATCACGAGCCAAATGCGGCGCAATATGCAGCAATTGGGCGGCTGGATGTGGTGATGGCCGCGGTGGACGGAGGCATGAGCCTTGATGTGGCAACCATGATGCGGGTACTGCGAAAGCTGAAGGCTCAGGTTGTGATCCCAATGCATTGGTTTGAGAGCTGGACTCTGGAGGCCTTTCTGACAGGGATGTCAGATGAATATCTTATCGAGCGTGGGGCTGGCTCCTCGATGACGGTGAGCCTCAGAGACCTGCCCAAGCAACCGACGATCAAGTTGCTCACGCCGCGCTTTCTGCAAGACCCCTAGACGCCGCGCAAAGCCTCCCGTAAGCCTTTGGTATGACGTTACAAGATGCCACGCCCGCCTTTGCTGATCGCCTTGCTGAGACTTTGCCGTCAGACACGCTGCGCATTCCGGATGCGCGGTACTTGGAGGAGCCGCGTGGGCGGTTTTTTGGGGGAGGTGGCGTGTTGGCATTGCCCCGCAGCACCGAAGAGGTTGCGGCCATTGTGAAGGCTTGTGCCAAGGCCAAGGTGCCGGTGGTGCCCTACGGCGGCGGCACGGGGCTTGTTGGGGGGCAGGTCAAACCAGAGGGGCCGGCACCGGTTGTGCTCTCGCTTGAGCGGATGAACCGCATTCGGGCTGTCTATCCGCTGGAAAACGTTCTGGTGGCCGATGCCGGCGCTATTCTGGCGGAGATACAGGCCGCAGCAGCGGCGGAGGATCGTTTGTTCCCGCTCTCGCTTGGCTCTGAGGGCTCTGCGCGAATTGGGGGCAACCTGTCGAGCAATGCAGGCGGGCTGAACGTGCTGCGCTATGGCAATACCCGCGATCTCTGCCTTGGGCTGGAGGCTGTGCTGCCAAATGGCGACATCTGGCATGGGCTGACACGGCTGCGCAAGGACAACACCGGTTATGATCTGCGCAATCTGCTGGTGGGAGCTGAGGGCACACTTGGAGTGATCACCGCCGCCGCGCTCAAACTATTTCCGCGCCCGCGTTCGGTGGGGACGGCTATCCTGCAAGTGACCGACCCTGAAGCGGCACTGCGGCTGTTGGCATTGGTGCGCGATCAGGTCGGAGAGAGCGTGAGCGCGTTTGAGTTGCTAAGCGCGCAAGGTATGGCGTTTGTTGCCGACACGCTGCCCGATGTACGCCTGCCGTTTGATGTGCCACCGGCCTGGTCGGTGTTGATTGAGTTGGGCATGCAAAGTGGTGCCGATGCCGCTTTGGAAGCGTTGTTTGAAGCCGCGCTGGACGCAGGGCTGGTGAGCGACGGGTTGATTGCGCAGAGTGAGACGCAGCGTGCGGACTTCTGGCGCTTGCGAGAGCATGTTCCGATTGCCAATAAGAAGGTCGGCTCGGTTGCGAGCCATGACATTTCGCTGCCTTTGGGCGCTTTGCCTGCGTTTATTGCGGAGGCTGATGCCAAGGTTGCGCAGTTTGGGCCTCTGCGCATCAACTGCTTTGGGCATCTTGGTGACGGCAATCTGCACTATAATGTCTTCCCACCCAAAGGTGGCGACCGGCATGATTATGACAATGTCCGCCATAGCGTGAGTGATGCGGTCTATGACCTTGTGCACAGCTATGGTGGCTCGTTCAGTGCTGAGCATGGGGTGGGGCGTTTGAAGGTGGCGGCTTTGCAGAAATACGGCGATCCGGCCCGCCTTGCTGCAATGCGCGCGATCAAAGCCGCGCTGGATCCGGCCGGGATCATGAACCCCGGCGCGGTGCTGTAGAATACTTTGCGTGTGTAACTGCCCGTATTGGGACGGGAAGGGGTAGGATCAGAGACCTTCAAACTCGCAAAGCACGGAGACATCCATGCCCATGGCTTCGAGCTTTTCGCGTCCGCCGAGTTCTGGCAGGTCGATGATGAAAGAGCAGCTGATGATTTCGCCGCCAAGGCGCTCGATCAGCTTGATGCCCGCCTCAGCGGTGCCGCCGGTGGCCAGCAGATCGTCCACCACCAGAACCTTTTCACCCGGCTGGATGGCGTCATCGTGGATTTCCACGATGGCTTCGCCGTATTCCAGTTTGTAGTCCTGAGAGATGGTGGTGCCGGGCAGCTTGCCCTTTTTGCGGATCGGCACAAAGCCGACGCTCAGCTGGTGGGCAATCGCGCCGCCTAAGATAAAGCCGCGGGCCTCAAGCCCGACCACCTTGTCGATGCGCGTGCCGGCATAGGGGTGCAGCATCTGGTCAATCGCCATGCGAAAGCCGCGCGGGTCGGCAAACAGCGTGGTGACATCGCGGAACATGATGCCCTCATGCGGGAAATCCACGATGGTGCGAATGTAGTCTTTGACTTGGGCGGCTTTGGGCATTTGGTCCCTCAAACATATGTGTTTTTTGACGGGTCACATGTGCCCAAAGCGGCCAGGTTTCGCAAGAGGGTCTGCCCTCGGCAGCTATTGGCGTTTTGCCGCGCCTTTGTAGCGGCGCAGGCGGTACATCGCGTTGGTCAGCCAGCGCGCGTGCGGCTTGTGCCAATCCAGGCGATCGTTCACCAATAGGGTTTTGGCTGTGTAGAGATTCATGACATGTCCCTTCTTCAACTGCTTCTGCTTTTAGAATTTTCTGGACTATGTATATTTAACGTATATACGCACCTGAGAATATCAAGGTTTTCCTTACCAGGGGATTAAGGTGGCAAAGAGCGATTCAGGGGACACCCCAAAGGGGGCTTCGGACAAGAAGGCGAAAGCCATGACAAAGTCGAAAGCCAAGAAAGACAGTCAGCTGATCTTGCGACTGGACAAGGAAGAGCGCGATGCCTTTGTTGAGCTGTGCAAAGAGCTCGATACCAGCGCAGCGCGTGAAATTCGCGGCTTTATTCGCAAATTTCTGAAGAAAAACGGGAGCTAGGCTGCTTTTTTTAATGTCGCAGTCAACACGCCCATTCCCATGAGAGTGACCCCACCGAGACGTGTCAAATTGCGCATAACACCGGGGCGGGAAATGCGCGCGCGCATCTTGTCAGCCAATAAGGCGTAAGCGAGCGCATTGAGCGCTGCCAGGCCCACAAATGTTGTGATGAGAAGAGCAAATTGCGGCAGCATTGGCGCTGTGGGCGTGATGAACTGCGGCACAAAGGCGATGAAGAAGCCGATGCTTTTTGGGTTCAAAGCGGTCACGGCCGCAGCATGGCCAAAGACACCCCGTGCGGGCAAATTGGCCCCTTTGGTGAGGTCACCCAGATCCGAGCTGCCCGCACTGCGCAGCATCTTGAAGCCGAGCCACAGCAGGTAGACAGCCCCGACCCATTTTAGCACCGTGAAGGCGGTTGCGGAGGCCAATATAATGGCGCCAAGCCCCAAAAGAGAGGCCGACATGGCGATGAAATCTCCGAACGCCACACCTGCGACTGTGGCAAGCGCGACCTGACGCCCTTGTGTCAGCGCATAGCTGAGAACCAGAAGGATGGTTGGGCCGGGGATCAGCAGAAGAGCGGTGGAGGCGGCGACGAAGGTGAGCCAGAGGTCAAAGGGCATTGGGGGGTGTCCTGTGTGGGGCATTGTATGCGCTGTTTACTTTGTCGACGGGGGCTTTTGCTTGCAAGTGGCCATGTGAGCGTTGTCCAAAGTCACCACTTGGACGGGTCAGGATAGCCTGAGGCGACTAGATTCAAAAAATATGATATGATGGCCCTTGTTTTGTTGCGTATTTGTGAGGTTCGTTATGACAAAATTTCTTCTGGCAGCTGTTTTTGCCTTTTCGCTCTACACCCCTGTTCATGCACAGTCTTGCCCTGACACCCACTATCCCTGTGGATCTGGCAGTTGTTGTTCCAAGTAGATGGTGAATCCGATGAAATTGGTGAAAACTGTGCTCGTGACAGCCGCGATGGTTGTCGCTGGGCTGTTCGCGTTCTCTTGGTTTACCACAGTCACGGAGGATGACATTTATGCATTTCATGAGTTGGAGTTTGATACCAACCCCATTCGCCTGACCCCAGGCAGCGTTGTTGCGGTGTCCCCGAATGGCAAAGTGACACGGATTTGCGATTTCGCGATTGACAGCATCCATCGCGGGCCAATTGAAAAATCTATATACTACAATCAGTTAAGGCAGGATTTTCCCAATTACGTCAAGTCGATCGCGCTGGTGAAGACGATGTTTGGTTCAGACGCGGATAAGACTCTGGCGCTGACTGGGGAAGAACCAGTGTCATATGAGGGGCGTGAGTTTGTTGGGCGGAATGCGGCCATCACCAACCTGAAGGACACAGCAAAGAACTTTGAGGATCCGACTTGTGAACACGACATGGCGTGGCACCTGTCTAAGGGCTTTAAGGCCTGTACCGTCGAAAAGGTGCTCAATCAGGTTGTCTTGCAGGAAAGCGGGACGATCAATGTTCAGACCGTGGCGGTGTCTTTTGCTGAGTATTCAAATTTCGTGACGCCGCAGAAATTTGACGAATTTGGAATCGAATACACTGAAGAGGCTGCGGGGGCCAACGGGCAGAAGTGCGAAGGCAGTTCCCACCCGTGGACCACTGTTGTCAAACGGAAGCTGAATGTTATTCAGCGGGTGACGGTCTCTGTTACCGAAACCATTTCGGAAAGCTGATCCAGCTTACAAAACCCGCCCGGCCACTGCGTTGAGCTGTTCGACCATGGCCGGGTCTCGTTTGTCTGGCGCTGTCAAAATCGCGTATTCCAGCGCGCGGTCACAGCCATATTCGCAGGGCGCGCGGTCCGCCCCCAAAAGCGCAGGCAGGCGGCGCACCATGTTGCGGCCTTTGTCAGCGTTGCCCATCAAGACTTTGATGATCTCTGAGACATCCACCTCGCCGTGGTCAGGATGCCAGCTGTCATAGTCCGTGACCATGGCGACTGAGGCGTAGCACAGCTCGGCTTCGCGGGCGAGCTTGGCTTCGGGCATGTTGGTCATGCCGATCACATCCGCGCCCCAGCTTTCGCGGTACATTTTGCTTTCGGCGAGCGTGGAGAACTGCGGGCCTTCCATGGCGAGGTAGGTGCCGCCTTTGTGTACATTGATGCCTGCGTCTTTGGCCGCGGTGAAACAGGCCTCAGAGAGGCGCGGACAGGTGGGGTGCGCGACGCTCACATGGGCCACGAGACCGGGGCCGAAGAAGGATTTTTCACGTGCAAAGGTGCGATCAATAAACTGGTCGACGATGACAAAATCACCCGGTGCCATTTCTTCGCGGAAGGAGCCTGTCGCCGACACGGAAATCACATCGGTTGCCCCAAGACGTTTGAGCGCGTCAATGTTGGCGCGGTAGGGGACAGAGGATGGCGTGTGGACGTGGCCGCGGCCGTGGCGGGGCAGGAATGCCATGCCGACTCCATCCAGTGTGCCGGTGAGAATCTCGTCCGATGGGGTGCCAAACGAGCTGTTCACCGTCTGCCATTTGGCGTTTTCCAACCCATCGATGTCATAAATTCCAGAACCACCGATTACGGCAATCATCGTTTTGGTCATGGCGCACCTTCTTCTATTTTCAGCCAAATTTTGTGTCGTTGATAGTCATGGTCGGACTCCGGATCTGAATCAAGCGGATCCGCCCGCGCGCCCATTAATCTGTTGTTATCGTCTGTTTCTTAGCCAGTGCGACACGATGCGTGCCCACCTCAATACCCATGGCATGGACTTTGACTTTAGCGAACACAATGTAGCGAACAAAAGGACGCATGATGAACCCCAAGAGCACCCTTGCAGTGGCTTCTACACTGGCGATGCTGATAGCTGGTGTTGCCAGCCCGGCTTTGGCTGAAACTACACTGCGCGTATATGCCGACGAGTATCACCCGGTTTACTATCTGAATGACGCCGAAGAAGTCGCAGGACCTGCGGCGGACATCATCCGCGAGGCGGCGGCGCGCGCAGGTGTCACAGTGGAATTTGAATATCGCCCGCTCAAGCGTGCACTGGCTGAAGTGGAGAAGACAGCGAACGTTTGTTTCATTGGTCTTTGGCACACGGAAGAGCGCGAGGACCGCTTCGCCTGGGCCGGCAATATCTTCACCGATGGCTATGCTATTTTTGCCAAAGAGGGCAGCGGTATCAGCATTTCATCGGTCGAAGAGAGCTTCACCTACACCACGGGGGTTACAGCTGGGTGGGGCAGCACCGAAGCGTTGCGGGCTGCGGGACATCCCAACCTGCAAGAGGTTACCGATGATCTGCTGAATGTGAAAAAGCTCGCGCACGGGCGTGTGGATCTTTGGGTCAGCGGCACGCTGAGTGGGCCGCATGCGGCGTCGCTTGAAAACGTTGCCGTGGAGCAGGTGCTGGCACTACAGGAAGTGCCGCTGGATTTCGCCTGCAACCTGGCGACCGATCCGGATGCGGTGTCTGGGATGGCAGCGGCCATTACTGACCTGCGCAACGAGGGCCGCACAGATGCGCTGTTGAGCCTGACCAACTGATCCAGAGCGGCGAGCATCTGGTGTCAGATGTTCGGTATTGTCTGCGGCTCCATCACAGGATGGGGCCGTTTTGCTTTGGCGCGCGCATTTATTGAGCGGCGCGGGCTGTGGTGGCGTGGGACTGCGTGTAACGGGCCGCTGTTCCGGGCCGATCTGGGCGTGGCTATTGTTTGCTTGCGTTAAACCGGCTAGGGAGGCTTCAAAGCGAACATTCCCAGACAAACGCAGGTAGCTATATGAGACGCGCGGCGTTGGCCATGCTGGCCAAGAATATTTCCCCCCCCAATCTTTCCATCATGCAGGATGAGGGTTTCACCCCGAGCCGCATCAAGACGGAGGTGCTTTCGGGCCTAATCGTTGCGCTTGCGCTTGTGCCAGAGGCGGTTGCCTTTGCCTTTGTGGCGGGTGTGGACCCGTTGGTTGGTCTTTACGCGGCCTTTCTTGTGGGATTGATCACGGCGGTGATCGGAGGCCGGCCCGGTATGATCTCTGGGGCAACCGGGGCGCTGGCGGTTGTGATGGTCGCGCTGGTGGCGGAACATGGCGTTGAATATCTGTTTGCGACTGTGATCCTGATGGGGATCTTGCAGATTTTTGCAGGTGCGATGCATTGGGGTAAGTTCATTCGCCTTGTGCCGCATCCCGTGATGCTGGGTTTTGTGAACGGTCTGGCAATCGTGATCTTTCTTGCACAGCTGACGCAATTTAAGGATCCGACCAATGCAGAGCAGTGGCTTGCCGGGCCACAGATGGCGATGATGCTGGGCCTTGTTGCGTTGACAATGGCGATCATCTGGGGGCTGCCGAAGCTGACGAAAGTCATTCCGGCACCGCTGGCGGGTATTGGCATCACCGCCATCCTCGTGATCGCGCTGGGCATCAACGTGCCAACCGTGGGCGACATGGCCTCCATCAAAGGTGGTTTGCCAAGCTTCCACATGCCGTTTGGCGAAGGTGAGGGGCTTTATCCTCCAGCGTTGCTCGCGCCATTCAACCTTGAAACGCTTTACATCATTCTGCCTTATGCGGTGATCCTCGCGGCGATTGGACTGATTGAAAGCCTGCTGACCCTGAACCTTGTGGGCGAAATGACCGGCAAGCGCGGTGGCGCGAGCCAGGAATGTATCGCGCAGGGAACAGCGAATGTGGTGACCGGCTTCTTTGGCGGCATGGGTGGCTGTGCGATGATTGGTCAGTCGATGATCAACGTGAAATCTGGGGGCCGTACACGGATCGCCGGTATTGCGGCGGCGCTGTTCCTGTTGGCCTTTATCGTGGTGGCAAGCCCGCTGATCGAACGTATTCCGCTGGCCGCGCTGGTGGGCGTGATGTTCATGGTGGTGATCGGCACCTTTGCCTGGAACAGCTTTAAGATCATGCGCCGTGTGCCGCGTATGGATGCCTTTGTGATCGTGCTGGTGACGGTTGTGACCGTGCTCGAAGACCTCGCCGTGGCGGTGGTTGTCGGGGTGATCGTGAGCGCGCTGGCCTACAGCTGGCAGAACGCGCGCCGTATTCATGCCCACACCCGCGAAAGCGAGTCTGATCCGGGAGCGAAGGTCTATGAAATCGAAGGGCCGCTGTTCTTTGGTTCTGCGGATGGCTTTGCCGAGCTGTTTGAGATCGATAATGACCCAGCGCATGTGATTGTGGACTTTGCGCGTTCGCGCGTGGTGGATCAATCTGCATTGCAGGCGATTGAGGCAGTGGCAGCAAAGTATGAAGAGGCGGGCAAGCAGCTGGTGCTGCGTCACCTCAGCCGCGATTGTCATGAACTGCTGAGCAAAGCGGGCCACCTGATGGTGGATAGCGATGATGACCCGGAATACGAGATCGCCGTGGATTACTCGGTGCGCACGGGTGTTCTGAGCGGCGGTCACTAAAGACCGTATCAAAGAAACGAGAAAGGGCTGGCCGATGGGCCAGCCCTTTTTTTATGCAGCTTGTGGCGCGGTATCTGCTGTGTTGCCCAGCGGATCAGGGCCGTAGCGGTTGGCGCCTTGCGTTCCGGGAACAAAAAGAAGCGCAATGGCGAAGAGGATGCCAATGCCGGGGATGATGGTGATCAGAATGGCCCAGCCGGTCCAGCCGAAATCACGACAGCGCTGACTGCCAACGGCCCAGCTTGCCACGAGGAACGGCAGGAGCAGCACCAGCAGAATAAGGCCAAGCCCAGCGGTTGCAGTTGCGACGCCGGCGGTGACACCGCTGACAATCATCGAAAGGATCACCATGAGCAATGTGAAAAGAAAGTAGCTTTTGCGGTTGCGACGACCGGAAAAGGAAAAGATATCTTGAAAGACAGGTTTGGACATTTCTGCTCCTAATAGTTGAGTAATTTGCTCGCTAATACCTTTCTTTTAGAAGCGCCAGCCCAAAATGGGCTTGTGCACGTCGCCACACTCAGGTGCGCGCCTGTGGCACGCCAAAGGAGCCGTTATGACATTTGTTGCCATCTTGATCGGTTTGCTGCCGTCGTTCCTATTGGTGGGTCTTGGCGCGATTTTGCGGCCACGGCTTTCGTTGAATGCGTGGCAGGGGCTCGACAAGCTGAATTTTGAAATTCTGTTCCCAGCGCTTTTGTTTGTGGCGGCAAGTCAGATGCCGCTTGAGCTGACCAAAGTGGTGTCGATCGCACCGATTGTCTGGCTGCTGCTCGCGGTTGGGCTCGCAGTGGGCTATTTGGCGCGCTCGTTTGGCCCAGAAGTGTTTCGCGATTTTGCTGCGGGCTGGCAGACTTCCTGGCGGTTTAACACGGCGTTGGCGTTCATCGCTGTGGCGACAACAGAGAAAGCTGGCGCAGGTGAAATGGCTGTGGTGGTTGGCATGGGGGTGCCAATGGCCAACGCGCTGGCGGTGATCGTGTTGAGCCGGGGTGAAAGCCTTGGGCTTTGGGGAACTGTGCGCAAAGTGGCCTTGAACCCTTTTCTTTTGGCGTCGTTGAGTGGCGTTGTGGTGGGGCTTTCTGGCCTGCGCATACCAGGGCCTGTATTGGCTCCGCTTGAGATGCTGTCAGCGGCGGCGATCCCGATTGCGCTGATTTCTGTGGGTGCGACAATGAACTGGGGGGCGCTGGCGCGACTGGACCGGTTCAGCGGGTTGATTTGCACCACGAAACTGATTGTGATGCCCGCTTGTGCTCTGGGACTGGCTGTCAGCTTAGGGCTTGAGAGTGGTGTTGCGGCCGCGTTGGTGATCTGGGCGGCGTTGCCCACGGCAAGCGCGGCGCATGTTCTGGCGGCAGGTTTTGGCGCAGATCGGGAGTTGGCGGCCACTTTGGTGGCGCAAACCACTCTGCTGGGAGCGGCGAGCCTGACATTGTGGATCACTTTGGTTGAGGTGGTGTTTTAGCCCGGTCCAGAGACGCGCCTGATCCTGAGTGAGAGCTGAAAGCGCCCTCCCATGGGGAGGGTCGGGCGCGGGTCGGCGGTGCCGAGCACGACCTCAGAGACGTTCTAGCGCGTCGACATCTCCAGCCATGATCGCCGGGATGGCGGCTTCGATCCGATCCTGCGACCAATCCCACCAAGCGACCACCAAAAGGCGGGCGATTGTGGCCTCGTCATACCGCTTGCGCACAACGGCGCCGGGATTGCCTGTCACGATCCCGTAGGGCGGAACCGTGCCACGCACCACCGCGCCTGCGCCGATGATCGCGCCATGACCGATTTGAGCGCCGGGCAGCACCATTGCGCCATAGCCGAGCCAGACGTCATGACCCACAACCGTGTCGCGTTTATCGGGCTGATATCCTTCGGGCACGGTTTCGCCAAAAATCGGGAATGGATAACAGCTCAACCCATCCATGGCGTGATTGGCTGAGGCGGTGATGAAGCGCACCCCATGTGCGATCTGGCAGAACTTGCCGATCTGAAGTTTTTCCTGCGAGAAGGGGAAGAGGTAAGGGGCCAGATGGGTGGCCCAATCCTCAGGCGGTGCAAAGTCGGAGGCATAGGTGAAGTCTCCGACCGAGAAGTTTGGTTGTTCAATCACGGCGGAGAGCAACACCGTGCCGGCGTGGCGTGATCCATCCGGGAGCACGATGGGGTGCGGCTGGGTTGGATCAGGCAGGGGCATGGGGCTCTCCGTGTGTTGGGGTCAGCTTTGGCCAGGGCGGGCCAGCGTGAATGTGTTGTCGACCACCGAGTAGTCCTTGTAGCCAAGGCGGGCGAGGGGGCGGAAGGTCGTCACGTCAAAGATGCCATCCACAAGGCAGTCGTCGCGCAGATGCACGCCTGTGACTTCGCCGATCACCATGAAGTTGTTTTCCCCCAAAAGCGGCACGATCTGCGTCATGCGGCATTCCAGAGAGGCCGGTGCGCCCACAAGGCGCGGGCAAGCGACGGTGTCACATTGTGCAGCCTCAAGACCTGCTTTCTCAAACTCGTCGACGTCCTTGCCATAGCCATCGGTGGAGATGTTCATCGCATCGCGCATGTCAGACGCAACGATGTTCACACAGAACACCTCGGTGGCGCGGATGTTAGCCAGACTGTCTTTGCCTTCAGCTTGGTCATCTTTCTTGCCGGTAGAGGCAAACATCACTTGCGGCGGGTTGTCTGCGAGGCCGTTGAAAAACGAATAAGGTGCGAGGTTGCGCACGCCGTTTGCATCCTGTGTCGACACCCATGCAATCGGGCGCGGGGTGATGATCGCTTTGAACGGGTTGTGCGGGAGGCCGTGGCCGTCCTTTGGCTGATAGAACATGAGGTTTCCCTTATTGGTTTGCAGGAAGTCGTAGCGCCATGTTAGGGGCGAGGGAACCTTAAAAAGACGACATAATCGGGTGGAGAGCGGGCGGTGTTCACGCTGGCAGTGGAGACAGGTGAGGATTGGTGGGAAGTGGAGGCGCTGTATGACCTCTGCTTTGCGCCGGGGCGTGAGGCGCTGAGTTCTTATCGTTTGCGTGATGGTGTGGAGCCTGTAGCGGGGCTGTCGCTGGTGGCGCGGGATGTGGATGGCATTCTGGCGGGCGCAATCCGCTATTGGCCGGTGAAGATTGGCGATGCGCAAGCTTTGCTCCTGGGGCCTGTGGCGGTGCATCCGACACATCAGGGCGAAGGATTGGGTGGTTTGCTGATCGAAGACAGTCTGAGCCGCGCAGCCCCCTTGGGCTGGGAGCGGGTGATGCTTGTGGGGGATGCGCCTTACTACCGCCGGTTTGGTTTTGAGAAACTTGCAAATGTCGTCATGCCGCCGCCGACCAACCCGGAGCGCGTACTGGGGCGGGCGCTGGTGGACGGCGCGTGGGCAGACATTGCCGGCGATGTGGAAAGCGTTGCTGAGGGGACTGCGTGAATAGCAAGAAACTTGACTGCGCCGCAGGTTGAAGCTTTTGCACTTAAAAGTTAGCCGCTTGGTGCGTCTGTTGTTTTGCGCGAAACGAGCCGCTGCCAGACTTTGGTCGCTATAATTACTAAGCTTGCTATGCAGAATGCGCCGAAAAGCAGGGCCAGCGAAAAGGCTGTCGCTCCGAATACTGCAAAATTAACGGCCGTATCAGTTGCCATCATTTGTTCCCAAAAGTAGCCAAATGGTGGTTCGCGAGGATCATTGGCTGTGAAAATGCCGTCACCATCCACGTCGAAAGAATGGACACGCCAAATCGCATAATTCTGACGCGCGTGTGCCAGTATGAAGAACCCCAGAATCGAAAAGCAGAAAGTTTTGCACACTTGCCAAAATTGGCGTGCCTGATTTGGTCGCCAAAGTAATGTGTGGCATGCTCTGAACATCAAAAGCCAGGCCAAGCTGAGTGCAATCCAAACGCTGGCTTCGTAGGCAAAGATTTCGAAGGTCATGATTTATTCTGTACAGTGGGGCATGTCAGGTTTTGGAGGGCTAGCGCTTTGTAACATCATTGCCGATGCTCCTTTCATTTACTGAGCAGGTTGTTGCGATCCGCCGGTTCAATCCGTGTGCTAAGGTTGAACGGCGAAGGAGATTGCATAGTTAAACATCATGACCAACGTAGAGATTTTACCGGACGTACCGGCGCGTGAAATTGATTTAGACCACGAATTGGATGCCCTGGCGGCGAGTTATCAAGGGGCCAGTGGACTTGGCATGAAAGTGCTGGGCGTGCTGGGCATGCCGGTTGGCGGTTTGCTCAAGTCTTTGCCGCACGAAGTCCAGATGGGACTTGGGAGCGCGACTGAAATTGCGTTGACGCAGGCGGTGAAATGGGCCGATGGCAGTCGGGGGGTGATCAAAGACCAGCCCGACTGGATCAACGCATCAATCACTGCAGCGCTGGGGGCAGCGGGTGGCGCTGGTGGGGTGACCTCTTCGTTGGCGGAGCTACCGATTACCGTGACCGTGTTGTTACGCGCCATTCAGGGTGTTGCAGCGCAATATGGGTTTGACCCATCACAAGAAAGCGTGCGGTTTGATTGTGTCCGAGTGTTGGCCGCAAATGGACCGTTTGAAGAAGACCGTGGGGCGGATTTGGCGATGCTGGAGCAGCGCGCTGGGCTGGCGGTTGGTGGGGCGAAATGGATCAGCTCGGTGATTGTGCCGCGTCTGGCCCCAGTGCTGGGGCAGAAGCTTGCGGCGCAGGCGGTGCCGGTGATTGGTGCAGCGGCGGGTGCTGCGACCAACTACGCTTACACAAGCTATTATCAGGACATTGCGCATGTGCACTTTGGCCTGCGCAAACTGGCTGTGGAGGCGGATGTGGCCCCGGATGATCTGATTGCCGCGATGCGCAGGCGTTTGGGGGCGGAGTAAGCCGCTGCCACCACCTGATGCGAGGTGGCGAGGGTCTTTGCTTCAGTTCCCGTTGCGCAGATAGTCCATCACCGCAGGGCGCACGGATTGATCGCCCTGTTCGCGAGCCTGATAGATCACGCGGCGTACCTCACTCAGGTCGACACGGCGCAGCAGGCTTTTGACGGGGCCAATCGATGCCGGACGCATGGAGAGGTGACGCAGCCCCATGGCGGCCAGGCAAACGGCCTCGATTGGGCGGCCAGCATCCTCGCCACAGAAGCTGAGCGGTGTGCCTGTGTCGATGCAGCGGTTCACAATGCCTTCGAGGAAGGTCAGGAAGCTCACATTCAGCGTGTCATAGCGGCGGCGCACGCGTTCGTTTTCCCGGTCAGCGGCAAAGAAGAACTGCTTGAGATCGTTACCCCCAATCGAGAGAAAGTCGACCTCTTCATAAAACCGTTTTGGCGCAAAGCCGAGGCTGGGCGTTTCCAGCATCGCGCCCACTTCGAGTGTTTCGGGCAGCGGGTGGCCTAGAATACGCTCACGCTCGATCGCTTTGTCCACTTCGGCGCGGGCGGCGGTATACTCTTCATATTGTGCGATGAAGGGGAACATGATGGTCAGCGGCCGGCCATTGGCCCCACGCAAAAGCGCCTGAAGCTGCATGCGCATCACGCCGGGCTTGTCGAGGGCCACGCGCACGGCACGCCAGCCAAGGGCCGGGTTTGGCTCATCCTGTGGCGCCATATAGGGCAGCACCTTGTCAGAACCGATGTCGAGGGTGCGAAAGACCACACGCTTGCCCTCGGCTGCATCCATCACCCGGCCGTACAAGCGCGCAAGCTCGGTGCGTTTGGGCATCTGGTTGCGGATCAGGAACTGCAGCTCTGTGCGGAACAGCCCCACGCCTTCTGCTCCGGAGGAGGGCAGGGAGGGCAGATCCGCCATAAGCCCCGCGTTCATATGCAGATGCACCACTTCGCCATCGAGGCTTTCGGCATCTTTGTCGCGGATCGAGGCGTAGCGTTCCTGTGCCTGTGTCACCATCGCGATCTTGTCGCGGAAGGCGGTGACAACAGTGTCGTCGGGGCGCAGATGGACAATGCCCTGATCGCCGTCCACCATGATGTGGTCGCCGTTTAGCGCTTCGGTGGTGATTTTGTCCGCGTGAATGACCAGCGGGATCGCAAGTGCGCGCGCCACAATGGCGGCGTGGCTGCCAACGGAACCTTCTTCCAGCACGATGCCTTTGAGCTTGCGGCCATATTCCAGCAGTTCCCCAGGGCCGATGTTGCGGGCAATCAGGATCGGGTCGGAAGGCATTTCCGCGCCGGTTTCGCTGCCCTGACCGGTCAGAATGCGCAGCAGGCGGTTGGACAGGTCATCGAGATCGTGCAGGCGTTCGCGCAGATAGGCATCTGTGACCTGCTCCATGCGCGCGCGCGCGGCGGATTGTTCCATCTCCACAGCGGCTTCTGCAGACAGCCCGCGAGAGATATCCTGCTCCATCCGGCGCATCCAGCCTTTGGAGTTGGCAAACATACGGTAGGCTTCGAGCACATCAAGCTGTTCTTTGTCGCCACGCGCTGCGGTGTCCAGCATCTTGTCAACGCCAACGCGAAGCTCATCAACCGCGTCATTGAGGCGTTTGAGCTCCACCTCTGGATCATCTGCAACGGGGTTTGTCACCACCACGCGGGGCTCATGTAGCCAGACGTGGCCTTCTGAGGCGCCTTCCTGCCCGCTGGTGCCGCGAAACATTTCTGATTGCTGGTGGCGCGCGCTCATGGCGGCGCCTTCGCCAACAAAGGCGCCCAGTTCCGTCATTTCCGCGAGCACCATGGCGACCACTTCCAAAGCGTAGATTTCATCCTGTGAAAACACACGCTTGTCTTTGGACTGTACCACAAGAACGCCGAGATTGTCGCCGAGGCGCTGTACCGGGACACCGCAGAAACTGGAGTAGATTTCCTCGCCGGTTTCCGGCATGTAGCGGAACCCTTTGGCGTTGGGCGCATCATCTGTGTTCACGACACGAGAGGCGCGGGCCACGCGACCGACGAGGCCTTCGCCAACCCGCATCCGGGTCTGGTGCACCGCTTCGGCGTTCAGGCCTTCGGTTGCGCAAAGCTCCAGCGTTTCGTCATCGCGAAACAGATAGATAGAGCACACTTCGGTGCCCATAGACTTGGCAATCAGGCTGGTGATCTTGTCCAGACGTTCCTGACCTGCGCTGTCTTCGGCCAAAGCGTCTCTGAGCCGCCCAAGCAGTTTGCGGCTTTCCGTCTGGGTGTCTTGCGCCATAAACGATGTGGTCCTCGGTTGTCGCCTATGATGCGAATAGACCACAACCAACGCGAATGCCAAATGGTTTATAAGGGTTCCTCGGCGGCAAATTGCTGCTGCGGTGCAGCGTATCCCGATTTGATTTGGCGACAGGCATGCCTTGAAAGCGGCTTCATCTGCGTCAGAGGCAGGGTAAGCTGTGAAATCGTGCGGTGCAGCGCGATGCTGCGGTGAAGCATGGGACGCGTGTGGCGCGCCGGGTACCCTGCAATTTGGCGACGCGATTGGGATGCATTGCCTGAAAAATGAGCGTCGGTCAGGTTTCAGGGCGCAGTGGTAAGACAGAAAAGGGCCACGCCGATTATGGCGTGGCCCCTTGGAGTTATGCGTGCGGTGCGTGGCCGTTAGGCTTTTTCAAGCTCAAAGGCGTCGTGCAGCGACTGAACCGCGAGTTCCATGTATTTGCGTTCGATCAGCACGGAGATCTTGATTTCAGATGTGGTGATCACCTTGATGTTGATGCCTTCATCTGACAGCACTTTGAAGGCTTTGGCCGCAACACCAGACTGGCTGCGCATGCCGATGCCAACCACAGAAACCTTGGCGACTTCTTCGTCGATCACCAGCTCTGCAAAGTTCAGGCCACCAGAGGTTTTCAGCTCATCCAGTGCCGCTTCGGCGCGCTTCACCTGATCGGTGGGCAGCGAGTAGGTCATGTCGGTGCGGCCATCTTCAGAGATGTTTTGCACAATCATGTCCACATTGACGCCCGCATCAGAGAGGCAGCCAAAGATGATGGACGCGATGCCGGGGCGGTCCGCCACGGACAGAAGGGTCATTTTGGCTTCGTCGCGCGAGTAGGCGACACCGGAGACGACGTTGGATTCCATGATTTCCTCCTCATCGCAGACCAGTGTGCCTGCCTCGTCGGATTGTTCTTCAAAAGAGCTGAGAACTCTCAGCCGGACTTGGTTGCGCATGGCAAGTTCCACGGAGCGGGTCTGAAGGACCTTGGCGCCGAGGCTGGCCAGTTCGAGCATTTCTTCAAAGGCGATTTTGTCGAGTTTGCGCGCCTTCTGGCAGATGCGCGGATCGGTGGTATAGACGCCGTCCACATCGGTGTAGATGTCACAGCGCTCTGCCTCAAAGGCGGCGGCAAAGGCCACGGCTGTGGTGTCGGAGCCACCCCGGCCCAGCGTTGTGATGCGGCCTTCTTCGGAGATGCCTTGGAAGCCTGCCACAACGGCAACCCGCATGCCTTCGCCAAATTTGGCGTTGATGTTGTCGGTTGGGATTTCCTCGATGCGCGCCTGGCTGTGCGCGGAGGTGGTTTTGAGTGGCACCTGCCAGCCCTGCCAGCTGCGGGCGGGCACATCCATTTCCTGCAAGGTCAAAGCCATAAGGCCGGCTGTCACATTCTCACCGGAGCTTACGACAGCGTCGTATTCACGTGCGTCATAGAGTGGGGAGGTTTCGTCGACATAGCCCACAAGCTTGTTGGTTTCCCCGGACATGGCAGAGACGATGACAATGACATCATAGCCTTTGGCCACTTCCACGCCGACGCGTTTTGCGGCGCGGCGGATGCGGTCGAGGTTGGCGACTGAAGTGCCGCCGAATTTCATCACAAGTACGGGCATGGCGCGTCCTTAAATCGTAAGTCGGAGCGGGTTTACGCGGTTGGGGGGCGAGAGGCAAGCTCGATTGGCTTTGTCGGCCCCTGAGGTTGGGAAAGTGAGGCGGGAAGGATGGGGTATGAGGAGCCAGCCCCTCTGGCGCAGCGGGCTACGCCATTCACCCCAGGATATTTTGTGAATGAGAAGACTGGCGCACTCAGTAGGCGTGGGCGCGGCCGTCCCAGGTTTCAAAGCAACCGGTGGTCTCAAGAGACAGGGCGTCAAACCGGTTGATCAGGCCGGAAGCGCTTTCCTCCAAGGTGATGTCGGCCTGCGTGCCGCCCATGTCGGTCTGCACCCAGCCGGGGTGGTAGATGCCGACGGCAATGCCGATGTGGGCCAGGTCGGTCGCCAGATTGCGTCCGAGGTTCAGGGCGGCGGCTTTGGACGCGCGGTAAATGTAGGAGCCCCCCGGCGCACGGGTGTGAGACGCCATCTGCGAGGAGATGATCGCGATTTTGGGGGCTTCAGAGAGTTGCAGGTTGGGCAGCAGGTTCTGCACAGTTAAGAAAACGCCGGTGACATTGGTGGCGAAGCTGTCATCCCACATGTCGGCGGGGTAGCCATCGGCCAAGTTTTGACCTTTGTCCAAGTAGACGCCTGCATTGCAGATCAGCAGATCAATCGGTTGGGTGTCCAGCGCCTGCGCCATCGCGGTCTGGCTCGCCGGGTCACGCACATCAAGCTGTAATAAGTCGCCGCCAGCGCGGCTTGTGCCGGTTACTTTGTGGCCTTGCACGCGCAGGTGATCGGCAAGTGTGGCCCCGATGCCGCGATTGGCGCCAGTGATGAGTGCGTGCATTTGAGTGTCCTTTTCGCCTTAATTTGTTTTGCGCCCAATCGAAAAGGGAAGAGGTGCAACCGGCACGCCATCTTCGATCAGTGCTTTGGCTTCTTCGGGCTTGGCTTCGCCGTAGATGGCGCGCTCGGGTGTGCTGCCTTCGTGCATGGCGCGTGCTTCTGAGGCGAAGTCTTTGCCCACATAATCGGAAGTGGATTCCACATGTTTGCGCAGGTCGCGCAAGGCTTGCTCTGCTGGGGATGCTGGCGCGGACAGCGCGCCGGGGGCGGGCTTGGCCTCTGCTGGCGCGGCTTCCTGTTCGGGGGCTTTGCTTGCCGCCTTTCTGGCTGGGCGAACGCGCGGGGCCATCATCGCCTTTTCAACCTGGGTGTCACCACAGACTGCGCAAGCCACCATTCCGCTGGCCTTGAGCTTGTCAAAAGCTTCAGCTGACTGAAACCAGCTGTCAAAGCGGTGCCCTTCGGCACATTTCAAAGTGTAGTTGATCATCGCGAAGGTGTGTCTTGCTCAAGTGGTCGTCTGGGCGAACATATGGCGCAGGGTTGGGGGGATCAAGCGTCGCGCGCGGCTGTATGGCTTGGCCGTTGCGTTTGTTCGGGCTCTATGGAGCAAAGTCCCGCACAATTTCCGCCAGCTCTGGCATGCGGATCTGTTTGGCCGCTTTTTGGGGGCTCATCCATTTGCGCTGGCGTTGCCCTGCTTCAGGGAAGTGTTTTGCGCATTTCTCAACCTGAAGTGCAAAGACAAGGACGCGGATTTTCTGGCCGTACAGCGGGCCGCGAGTTTTCCGGTACCGGTATTGGCCGAGACAGTGCTTGTCAATTGTTCCGACGATGCCGGCTTCTTCCCATGCTTCTTGAGCGGCGGCTTTGTGGGGTTTGAGGGCTTCCATGGGCCAGCCTTTCGGGATGATCCATTGGCGGGTTCCACGCGAGGTGATCAGCATAATTTGCACCTTCCCTTTGCGGATGCGGTAAGGCAGCGCCGCGAGTTGGATGTTTTTCCCGCTCTTGCGGGTTTTGCGGATCATGGCCTCAACAGCTTTGGGTGGAAGTGCGCCCATGAGACAGCCTCTTATGCAGTATCGCTAAGCGAGAGCCTAATGCGGTGTGCTGGGGAGGCAAGGGGCGTTTCTGGGAATTTATGGGCTGGGCCGAAATGGGGGGTGGGAAACGGTGGGAACGGCTGGTGATTTGCATGGGAAAGTGGTGCGAATCAGGGAGGATGCGAGCGAGTGATTGTCGAAATGGTCCGAAAGTGGCGCCATTTCTACTCTTGTGTGGAATTTTTTTGGGAATTTTTGGGAGTTTGGCCCATTGGAGCTAATTTCACTTCATATGGTGTTTGGGGGTGGATGTCGGTGGATATCTGGTAGCTATGTGGGTGATGTGAGGCGCTTCTTGTGGATATCTTGGTTGCGATTTTTTTATATATAGACTCTGTGGAGCAAAATTTCTGTTGCCTTCCATGAATTCCCATGCGATCCCTATTTCCACGATGAGGACGGGAACAAACGAGGCGCAAAGACCTCAATCCCAAGTCAGGTTTCATACAGGCACCCGCTTTCATCGAAAATAAGAGATCCGGTGCGTGGGCGAGCAGAACATCCCCCCAGGTGGCACGCGCAACTGGACACCCCCGCAAGAGCGGGACGAGGGCGGCGGATTGATCAGTGGCAGCAGATCAATCCGCCGTTTCGCTTCCACCAGGCAGATGTCTTGGGGTGGTGGGGCAGGTAGAGGTTGAAAGGGCCATAGGCAGTGGCGCTCATGTTTCGCGGCGAAAGTCGTAACAAGGTGGATAGTAAGGGGCGGATGTCGATTCCGGCCAAGTTCCGCCGTGTGCTTGAAGCAGGTGACCCTGAGTGGAAAAGTGGTGCAAACCCCAACCTCGTGATCGTATACGGTGGCAAAACACGCGACTATCTGGAATGTTTCACCGTTGAGGCCATGAATGATGTGGTGGGCCGCATCATGAAGATGCCTCGGGGCAGCAAAAAGCGTCTGGCGCTTTCCAATCTGTACCTGACGCAGTCCATCGACGCGTCCGTGGATGAAACCGGGCGTATCGTTTTGCCCAAAGAGCAGCGTGACAAAATTGGTCTGGTGGATATGGCCGTGTTTGCTGGTAAGGGCGACACTTTCGAAATCTGGACGCCAGATGGCTACGACGAGATCAACGCGCTGGAAGCAGATGAAGACTTTGATCCGGATGCTGATCCGTCGATCTATTTGGATGGAGATGAGGGGTTCTGATTATGGCGACTTCTGAAGATACCGCCGCAAAACGCCCTCACATTCCTGTCCTGCTTGCCCCCTTGTTGCGCGCAGTGGCACCGGTGTCTGGGCGGTGGCTGGATGGCACCTTTGGTGCAGGGGGCTACACCCGCGGCTTGATCGAGTCCGGAGCCAGCAAGGTTTATGGTGTGGATCGCGATCCATTGGCGTTTGAAATGGCGGCGCCTTGGGTCGGGGATTATGGCGATCAGATTGAGCTTGTCTCTGGTGTCTTTTCCAAGATGGATGAATACGCCGAGGATCTGGATGGGGTTGTGCTGGACCTCGGTGTGAGCTCCATGCAGCTGGATTTGGCAGAGCGCGGGTTTTCCTTCATGAAGGATGGCCCGCTCGATATGCGTATGAGCCAGGATGGGCCTTCAGCTGCGGATCTGGTGAACGAGGCCGGTGAGGCTGAGTTGGCCGACATCATCTACCAATATGGCGAAGAGCGGGCGAGCCGTCGCATTGCCAAAGCCATTGTGCGCGAGCGGGCGCTCGAGCCAATCACCACAACCCTGCGTCTTTCGGAGATCGTGGAAAGTTGTCTGCCGCGCGCAAAGCCGGGTCAAAGCCATCCAGCGACACGCAGCTTTCAAGCGCTGCGGATTGCCGTGAATGATGAATATGGCGAGCTGTTTCGCGGACTGATGGCGGCCGAGCGCGCGCTGAAGCCCGGCGGGCTTCTGGCGGTTGTGACATTCCACTCGGTTGAGGACCGCATGGTGAAACGGTTCTTGCAGTCCCGCGCGGGCAAAACCGGCAACGTCAACCGCTATGCGCCTGAAACAGAACAGGAAAAGCCAGCGTTTGAATTGATCACGCGAAAGGCCGTGGGGCCGGATCCAGAGGAGCTGGAAGACAACCCGCGTGCGCGCTCTGCGAAGTTGCGGGTTGCGCGCCGCACCGATGCGCCGGCAGGAGAAATTGCGGGCAAAATGATTGGCATGCCAACACTTGGGGGGCGCAAGTAAATGCGAACCGTGTTGTTTGTTTTGGCCGCTGGTATGGTGATTGCGCTGTCTGTCTGGGCCTATCAAGAGAATTACCGCACACAGGCGATGATCGGCGAAACCGAACGGTTGCAGCGTGAGATTGGTGTCGCGCGGGCGCGTTTGGCGGTTTTGAAGGCTGAGTGGGCGTATCTCAATCGCCCCGACCGACTGCGAGATTTGGCAGAGATCAACTACAATGATTTGCAGCTGCTTCCGTTGCGTCCCAATCAATTTGGTCGGGTGGAACAGGTCGCGTATCCGTCCACGGGGCTAGAGTTTGGGTTTGAGCTGGAAAATGCTGTTGAAGTTTCCGCTGAAGAGGTGACGCCATGACCCGCACCCCTTTGCGGCCTTTGGCATCTATCCTTCGGGCACGCGCAGTTGGGGAGAGCCCGGACAGCATTGAGCGTGCCAATCTGCGTGCGCGCCATGAGGAAATGCGCAGCAAGGGACGTGCACGTGCCGAGGGGCGGTTGCTCATTATGGCGGTGCTTTTTACCGGAGCCTTTATCACAGTTGGTACGCGCATGGGCATGGTCAGTGTCTCAGAGGCGTCTGAGCCGCGCACGAGCTATGCTGGCAGCCGGATACAGGCGGAACGTGCGGATATCGTAGACCGCCATGGGCGCATCCTTGCCACCAACCTTGAGACCCATGCGCTTTATGCGCAGCCACACCATATGATCGACAAGGCGCGCGCGGCCAAAGAGTTGGTGGCGATCTTTCCAGACTTAGATGAAGAACGCCTGATAAAAGATTTCACAGGAAAGAGAAAGTTCCTCTGGATCAAGAAAAAAATCAGTCCTGAGCAACAGCAGGCCGTCCATGATATAGGTGAGCCCGGATTGCTGTTTGGGCGTCGTGAAATGCGGCTTTATCCCAACGGGCGACTGGCAGCGCATGTGTTGGGTGGTGCGAGTTTTGGCAAAGAGGACGTGCATGATGCCGAACTGATCGGCGTGGCAGGTGTTGAGAAATATTTTGATGCAGAGCTGCGTGATCCGCTGAACGGCGACAAGGCGCTTACACTGTCGATCGATCTGACTGTGCAGGCTGCGGCCGAGCGGGTGCTCTGGGGCGGCATGAAGCTGATGAATGCCAAAGGCGCAAGTTCTGTTCTGATGGATGTTCAGACCGGCGAAGTGATCTCCATGGTCAGTCTGCCGGACTTTGATCCAAACAATCGCCCACGCCCACCGGTTCAGGGGCAGGCTGCGGATAGCCCGCTGTTTAACCGTGCGGTACAGGGGCTTTATGAACTGGGCTCGACCTTCAAGATCTTCACAGCGGCGCAATCCATGGAACTTGGACTGGCCGCACCTGAAACGATGATTGACACCAAAGGGCCGTTGCGCTGGGGGAAATTCCGTATTCGCGATTTCCGCAACTACGGCGCGCAGCTGACGTTGACCAAAGTGATCGTGAAGTCGTCAAACATTGGTACCGCACGCATCGCCCAAGTCATCGGCGCGGCGCGTCAGCAGGATTTCTTGCGCAACCTTGGCTTTTTTGAGCCAACCCCGGTCGAGGTGGTGGAGGCGCGTGGCGCGCAGCCGTTGCTGCCTAAGAACTGGTCTGAGCTGTCAACGATGACGATTTCTTATGGGCATGGCATGTCCGCAAGCCCACTGCATCTGGCCGCGGGATATGCGGCAATCGCCAATGGCGGCACAAAAGTCACGCCAACCTTGCTGAAGCAGGGCGATGTCGAGGTTGGGCCACGGGTGATGAGTGCTGAGAGCGCCGAAGCCGCCCGGACGATGCTGCGCAAGGTGGTGAGCGAAGGAACCGCTTCCTTTGGTGAGGTACCGGGCTATGCCGTCGGGGGCAAAACGGGTACGGCCGACAAACCCAAAGAAAACGGGCGCGGCTACTATGAGGATAAGGTGATCGCGACATTTGCTGCGATGTTCCCAACTCATGATCCCGAATATGTGCTGATCCTTTCGCTGGATGAACCTGTGGAAACATCCGGTGATGAGCCGCGCCGCACAGCGGGCTGGACAGCGGTGCCGGTTGCAGCAGAGATGATTGCCCGCGTGGCGCCGCTTTTGGGGCTGCGACCCGAAGTTGAACCTGCGGAGTTGGCTGATATAACGCTGACATCAAATTAAGCCGAAGACAGGCGGGCAAAGATGGCAGCGGGCGCAAAACAACTTTCTGAATTGGGTCTGACGGCCATTGGGGGCGCAAATCCGGAAATCACCGGGCTTGCAGTGGACAGTCGTGATGTCAAAGAGGGGTTCCTCTTTGCTGCATTGCCTGGCACGCGGGTGCATGGTGGCACTTTCATTCAGTTTGCGCTGCGCATGGGTGCGTCCGTCATTCTGACGGATGCGGCGGGGGCGAAGATAGCCGAACAGGAGCTGGCGGCGAGTGGCGCCGCTCTTGTGATCGCAGAGGATCCGCGTCAGGCATTGGCCTATACGGCGGCGCTGTTTTTTGGTGCGCAGCCGGGCATTATGGCAGCGGTGACTGGTACAAATGGCAAAACTTCTGTGGCCACTTTCCTGCGGATGATCTGGCAGGAGATGGGGCTTGAGGCTGTGAACCTCGGGACAACGGGCGTGGAAGGCAATTTCACCGCGCCATTGCATCACACCACACCTGAACCGATCACTTTGCACCGCACATTGGCGGCGGCTGCGGATGCTGGCATTGGCTTTGCTGCAATGGAGGCCTCTTCTCACGGATTGGCGCAATGCCGCCTGGATGGGGTGCAGCTGGCGGCGGCAGGATTTACAAACTTTACCCAAGATCATCTTGATTACCACGAAACCTTTGATGAGTACTTCAACGCCAAGGCTGGGCTTTTTGCACGTGTGTTGCCGGAAGAGGGCACAGCGGTGATCAATGTGGATGATCCGCGCGGCATGGATATGGCGCTGATTGCAGCAGGTCGCGGGCAAGGCGTGCTGACTGTGGGCAAGGGGGATGCTGATCTGGCGCTGACGGCGCAGCGTCTGGATGCCACAGGGCAGGATGTGCGCTTTACCTTCCGGGGCAAAAGCTATCAGACGCGGCTCAATCTGCTGGGTGGATTTCAGGCGGAAAATGTACTCTTGGCGGCTGGACTGGCTGTTGCTTGCGGTGCGGAACCTGAGCGCGTGTTTGAGGTTTTGCATGAGTTGCAAGGGGTGCGCGGCCGGATGCAGCTGGCCGCGACCCGCGCCAATGGCGCTGCCGTTTATGTGGACTATTCCCACACGCCGGACAGTGTGGCCACTGCACTCAAAGCGCTGCGCCCGCATGTTATGGGGCGCCTCATTATCGTGGTTGGGGCCGGTGGGGATCGCGACACAACCAAACGCCCGCTGATGGGGCAGGCGGCGGCAGAGTTTGCCGATGTGGTTTTTGTCACCGATGACAACCCGCGCAGCGAAGATCCGGCCACCATCCGGGCGGCGGTGATGGAAGGGGCGCCAGAGGCCACCGAAGTGGGGGATCGCGCTGAAGCGATCCTGCGCGCGGTGGATGCGCTTGAGCCGGGGGATGCCTTGCTCATTGCAGGCAAAGGCCATGAGACTGGGCAAGAAATCGGCGATGACATTCTGCCGTTTGATGATTGTGAGCAGGCCAGCGTGGCCGTGGCTGCATTGGATGGAGGTCTGGCATGACATTATGGACCTCAGAGGTCGCTGCTCATGCCACTGGCGGGCGCAGCACTGGTGATTGGGCCTGCAAAGGGGTGTCGATTGACACGCGCACTCTTGAGGAAGGCGATCTCTTTGTTGCGCTGACTGCAGCGCGCGATGGCCATGAGTTTGTGGCGCAAGCTTTGGCAAAAGGCGCGGCGGCCGCTCTGGTGAGCCGCGTGCCTGAAGGTGTGTCAGAGGATGCGCCTCTGTTGATTGTCGACGATGTCTTGCAGGGACTTGAGGCACTGGGCCGCGTAGGGCGCGCCCGTACAGCCGCGCGCGTTGTGGCGGTTACGGGTTCGGTTGGCAAAACCTCAACCAAAGAGATGCTGCGTGCCATGTTGTCAGGGCAGGGGCGCATCCATGCGTCAGTGGCCAGTTACAACAATCATTGGGGTGTGCCGCTCACTCTGGCGCGCATGCCAGAAGACACCGAGTATGCGGTGATTGAAATCGGCATGAACCATCCCGGTGAAATTGCACCGCTGGCGAAAATGGCCCGCCCTCATGTGGCATTGGTCACAACGGTTGCCGCTGTGCATCTGGAAGCTTTTGAGAATGTCGCAGGCATCGCGCAGGAGAAAGCGGCGGTGTTTGACGGGTTGGAGCCGGATGGCATCGCCATCGTAAATGCGGATATTGACACCGCAGATGTGCTGCGGGCCCATGCCGAGGCCTTGGGGTTTGCCAAACAAGAGTTTGGCGAGAGCGCAACAGACTGGCGGCTGGGTGAGATCACGCTGCAGGGCAATGTGACCGTGGCGCGCGCCATGCAAGGTGACGAACCGTTGCTCTTTAAAGTGCAAAGCGCAGGGCGCCATTTCGCGATGAATGCGCTTGGCGCTTTGGCCTCGGTCGATGCGATGGGCGCAGATCTGGCGCTTGCCGTCGCAGATCTCGGCCGCTGGACCCCGTTTGTGGGGCGCGGCGCGCGGGAAACACTGGTGCTTGATCCGGTGGAAACAGACCGCACTCTGGAGCTGATTGATGAGGCCTATAATGCCAACCCCACAAGCCTGGGGGCTGCATTTGAAGTTTTGGCGGCGGCAAAACCAAAAGACGGTATTGGGCGCATCGGCAAGGGGCGTCGGATCGCCTTTGTTGGTGATATGAAAGAACTGGGCGGTGAAGAAATCGCTATGCATGCGGCGCTGGCTGATCACCCTGCGATGTCCGACATCGACGTTGTGCATTGCATCGGGCCACTGATGCAGCATCTGCATGGGGCTCTGCCAGAGGAGAAACGCGGGCTTTGGGCGGAAACGAGCGCAGAGCTGGCGACAGAGGTGCGTCGGCTGGTTGATGCCGGTGATGTGGTCATGGCCAAGGGGAGCCTGTCCATGGCACTGGCCAAGGTGGTTGACGCCATCCGCAAACTGAGCCATCCCGCAGCGCAATCCAAAAACGAGGACTTGTAATGTTTTTTTGGCTGACCGCGCTGTCAGATGGCGGTGATTTTTTTAACCTGTTTCGTTACATCACCTTCCGTGCGGGAGGTGCATTTATGACCGCATTGATTTTCGGCTTTCTGTTTGGGCGTCCGCTGATTGATGTGCTGCGTCGCAAGCAAGGCAAAGGTCAGCCAATCCGCGATGATGGCCCCGAAGGGCACTTCGCCAAAGCTGGTACACCGACAATGGGCGGCTTGTTGATTGTGGGCGCGTTGGTCACATCCACCCTGCTGTGGGCGCGTTGGGACAATGGTTTTGTCTGGCTCGTGTTGTTTGTGACATTGGCCTATGGGCTGATCGGGTTTGCCGATGATTACGCGAAAGTCTCAAAGCAAAACACAAAAGGTGTGTCGAGCCGCGTCCGTCTTCTGCTGGGTTTTGTTATTGCCGCGATTGCAGGGGTTTGGGCGACATTCTTGCAGCCCGATGTATTGCAGTTCCAATTGGCGGTTCCCGTTTTCAAAGAGGTGCTCGTCAACCTCAGTTGGGCCTACGTGCCCTTTGCCATGTTCGTGATCGTTGGGGCTGCCAACGCGGTCAACCTGACGGATGGCCTTGATGGTCTGGCGATCATGCCTGTGATGATCGCGGCGGGTGCGCTGGGTGTTATCGCTTATGCGGTGGGGCGCGTTGACTTCACCGAGTATCTGGATGTGCATTATGTGCCCGGCACCGGTGAAATCCTGATCTTCGTGGCTGGTCTCATGGGCGGTGGCCTTGGCTTCCTTTGGTACAATGCCCCCCCTGCAGCGGTGTTTATGGGCGACACAGGCTCACTTGCGCTTGGTGGCGCATTGGGCGCGATTGCCGTGTCCACCAAACACGAGCTGGTGCTTGGCATCATTGGGGGCCTCTTTGTGGTTGAGGCGCTGAGCGTGATCATTCAGGTGCTTTACTTCAAGCGCACCGGCAAGCGGGTTTTCCTGATGGCTCCGATCCACCATCACTATGAGAAAAAGGGCTGGTCTGAGCCGCAGATCGTGATCCGGTTTTGGATTGTCGCTGTGATCCTAGCGATGATTGGTCTGGCGACACTTAAGCTGCGCTGATCGGGTCAGATTGCCAATTTAACGAAGGGCGTCTCATGTTTGGCGCGCCTTTTGTTTTATCATTCGCAAAATATCCCCGCCGCGGGCATCCGGTGTCCGCATCTTGTGCCTGCCTTGCAGGCAGGGCAGTGTCGGTGCGGAACTTTTTGGGGGTGACAGATGATTCCAGTACAGGGCTTTGAGGGCGCGAAGGTCGCCGTTTTGGGCTTGGGGCGCTCAGGACTTGCCACGGCACGGGCTTTGCGTGCGGGCGGAGCAGAAGCGATTTGCTGGGATGACAACCCAAAGGCGCGGGAAACAGCGGAAACCGAAGGGTTCATCTGTGCCGATTTGCTCAAGCAGAACGCTTTTGACGGCATTGCCAGCCTGATTGTCAGCCCGGGAATTCCGCATCTATACCCAACGCCCAATCCCGTAGTGGCTGCGGCTTTGGAGGCCGGTGTTGCTGTGGACAACGACATTGGTTTGTTTTTCCGCTCTTTCGCCGATGGCGGTTGGGAGATGTTTGACATCATGCCGAAGGTCGTTGCTGTGACCGGCTCCAACGGCAAATCCACCACCTCTGCGTTGATCCATCATGTGCTGAGCGAAGCAGGGCGGCGCACGCAGCTGGCGGGCAATATTGGCCGTGGCGTGCTGGATCTGGATCCGGCGGAAGATGGCGATGTCATCGTTTTGGAGCTCTCCAGCTATCAGACCGATCTGGCGCGGAGCCTTACGCCGGATATTGCTGTGTTCACAAATCTCAGCCCGGATCATCTGGATCGTCACGCGGGTATGGGCGGCTATTTTGCGGCCAAGCGCCGCCTCTTTGCCGAAGGTGGCCCGGATCGCGCAATTGTGGGCGTGGATGAAATCGAGGGGCGTTACTTGGCAGGGCAGCTTTCAGAAGGTCCCGCGGATGACCGGGTGATGCGCATCTCAACCGAGCGTAAACTCACCGGCGCTGGTTGGAATGTTTTTGCGCGCAAAGGGTTTCTCAGCGAATATCGTAAGGGGCGACAGGCGGGCTCGATTGACTTGCGCGCCATCAGGGGATTGCCGGGCGCACATAACCATCAGAATGCCTGCGCCGCCTATGCGGCCTGTCGCTCTTTGGGGCTTGCGCCACGTGTGATTGAGGCGGCCTTTGCCAGTTTTGGCGGGCTGCCGCATCGCAGTCAGATCATTGCTGAGGCCGCTGGTGTAACCTACGTGAACGACAGCAAGGCCACCAATGTGGATGCGGCACAAAAGGCTTTGTCGGCGTTCAAAAAGATCCGCTGGATCTGCGGTGGGCTTGAAAAAGAGGGTGGCCTTGGCGTGCTGGCTGAGAGTGCTGGCGAGGTTGTGAAAGCCTACGTCATTGGGCGAGAGGCTGCGAATTTTGCCATGCAGCTCAAAGGGGTTGAAGCAGAAGTTTGCACCACGATGGCGCAGGCTGTTGCACGTGCTGTGGCAGAGGCACAAGAGGGTGAAACTGTCCTGCTCGCGCCAGCGGCAGCGAGTTTTGATCAGTATGACAGCTTTGAAAAGCGCGGCGACGATTTTGTGGCAGAGGTGCGCGCGGCAACAGAGGCCGCTTAGGCGCGTTTGGCGGCGATGGCTTGACCGGCTGCCCAACCAGAGCTCCAGGCCCATTGAAAGTTGAAGCCGCCCAACCAGCCGGTCACATCCATGGCTTCGCCGATCACGTAAAGGCCGGGAACGTGTTTGGCTTCCATGGTTTTGGACGACAGCCCGTCTGTGTCTATCCCGCCAAGGGTGACCTCGGCAGTGCGATAGCCTTCGGTGCCTGATGGAGTAAGCTGCCAGTTTTGCAGCGTGCTGCAGAGCGTTTCTAATGTGCTGTCGGATTGGTCTGCAAGGTTGCCAGACAGATCCATGGTTTCGCTTAAGTGGTCCACCAGACGGGCAGGCAGAAGTGTTGCAAGCTCAGTTGTCAGATTGCGTCGCCCTTGCGCCTGTCGCCGTTTGCGGAGCGTCTCAAATGGGTTACTGTCAGGGAAGAGGTTGATGGCAATCGGCTGGCTTTCGCGCCAATAAGAGCTGATCTGCAACATGGCTGGGCCAGACAGGCCACGGTGGGTGAACAGCGCGGCCTCCTCAAAACTGGCGCCACCCGCTGTCGCTCGCACAGGGTGTGCCACGCCGGAGATGGCTTTGAAGCGCCCGTCTGAGAAAGTGAAAGGCACAAGCCCTGCACGGGTGTCCGTGACCGGAAGGCCGAACTGAAGCGCGATGTCATACGCCAGCCCTGTCGCCCCCATCTTGGGGATGCTTTTTCCGCCCGTGGCCAAAACGAGGTTCGCACAGCTCAGTTTTTGCCTTTGCCCGTTTTTTTCGACCTCTATAGCGAAATTCGATCCGTCGTGTGTGACATTTGCGATCTGTGTTTCAAGCCAGAGTTCGACACCTGTTTGGGTGAGTTCCGCGCGCAGCATGGCGATGATGTCTTTGGCGCTGTTGTCACAAAACAGCTGGCCAAGGGTTTTCTCATGATAGGCGATGCCGTGACGCGCCACCATGTCGATAAAATCCCACTGAGTGTAACGGCTGAGCGCGGACTTGCAGAAATGCGGGTTGCCTGAAAGGAAATTCTCAGGCCCAGCATACATATTGGTGAAGTTGCAGCGCCCGCCGCCAGAGATGCGAATTTTTTCGCCCGGAGCTTTGGCGTGGTCGAGCAGCAGCGTGCTCCCGCCCGTATGTGCGGCGCACATCATGCCGGCCGCGCCTGCGCCCAGAATAATGCTGTCCCAATGTGTCTGTGTGCTCATGGGCGCGAGGTGCCTGAGGATGTGGTTCAGGTCAAGGGGCGAAGCTTATACGGAAGATCGGCGGGTCGGGTGGAAATCACCGATCTCTATACTTTCCATAAAGCCTATTGGGTGTTACTCTTCCACTTAGACCCGGAAAACGGGCGTTTTGAGGCAGAGATCGGCGGATTTCGATGACAGAGATGGTTTATGGCGCGCTGCCCGTTCGGGCGCGTGAGCCCGTGCTCCCGAAGTGGTGGCAAACACTTGATAAATGGACAATGACGTCGATCGTCTTGTTGTTTGTCATTGGCCTGATGCTTGGCATGGCCGCAAGCCCGCCTTTGGCTGCCAAAAACGGTTTCGCGCCGTTTCACTACGTGCAGAAACAGGCATTTTTTGGCGGTTTGGCGATGGTTGCTATGATCGTCACATCGATGATGTCGCCAACTCTGGTGCGTCGTTTGTCTGTTTTGGGATTTGCAGTCGCGATGGTGGCGCTGGCGCTATTGCCGGTGTTTGGCACAGATTTTGGCAAAGGTGCCACGCGCTGGTATTCTCTGGGCTTTGCGTCTTTGCAGCCGTCTGAGTTTCTGAAGCCCGGTTTCGTGGTCGTGGCGGCCTGGCTTATGGCGGCCAATGAGGAAATCAATGGCCCTCCGGGGCGGCGCTGGTCGTTTCTGTTGATGGTGACCATTGTGCTGATGCTGGCGTTGCAGCCTGATTTTGGTCAGGCCTGTCTGATCCTATTTGGCTGGAGCGTGATGTATTTTGTCTCCGGCGCGCCCATGCTGCTGATCGGGGGGATCATTCTCTCCCTCATTCCGATTGCCAGATTTGCCTACACAAGTTCAGAGCATTTCGCGCGCCGCATCGATGGTTTTCTGGATCGCTCCGTCGACCCGACCACCCAGATTGGCTATGCGACTGAGGCAATCCGCGAAGGCGGTCTTTTTGGTGTCGGTGTGGGCGAGGGGCAGGTGAAATGGTCACTGCCCGATGCGCACACGGATTTCATCATCGCCGTTGCTGCCGAAGAATATGGGCTGATCCTTGTGTTTGCGATTCTTGCGCTTTACGCGACAATTGTGTTGCGCTCATTTTTCCGCCTGATGCGGGAACGTGATCCGTTCATCCGGCTGGCTGGCACCGGGCTTGTGGCGATTTTCGGCGTACAAGCGCTCATCAATATGGGCGTTGCGGTGCGCCTTTTGCCTTCCAAAGGCATGACTTTGCCGTTCGTGAGCTATGGCGGCTCGTCCCTCATCGCCGGGGGGATTGCAGTTGGCATGATTTTGGCGTTTACCCGCAGCCGTCCTCAGGGTGAGATTGGGGATATTTTGCGGGGGCACGGTAGATGAACAATCAGCCACTTTTGGTGATAGCAGCAGGCGGCACGGGGGGGCATATGTTTCCTGCGCAGGCGCTGGCAGAGGTGATGCTGCGCAAAGGGTGGCGGGTGAAACTCTCCACCGATGCGCGTGGCGCGCGCTATACCGGTGGCTTTCCGCATACGGTGGAGATTGAACAAGTCAGCTCCGCCACTTTTGCGCGCGGTGGGGCGCTGGCCAAGCTGGCCGTGCCGTTTCGCATTCTGGGCGGTGTGTTGGGCGCGGCGATGAAAATGCGCAAGGACCGGCCCGATGTGGTGGTCGGTTTTGGTGGATATCCGACCATTCCCGCGATGGGGGCCGCTTGGCTGCTGAAACTGCCACGTATGATCCATGAGCAAAACGGTGTGCTGGGGCGGGTCAATCAAGTCTTTGCCAAACGCGTGAACGTGGTGGCCTGCGGCACATGGCCCACTGCTTTGCCGGACGGCATTGAGGGCACGCCTGTTGGCAATCCCGTGCGCAAGTCCGTGATGGATCGCGCGGGTGCTGGCTATATCGCGCCGGGGGATTATCCCATGTCGGTGCTGGTGATTGGTGGCAGTCAAGGCGCGCGTATCCTAAGTGATGTGGTGCCTGCGGCGATTGCGGCATTGCCTCCTGAGATTTTGGGCAACCTGCGCGTGGCGCATCAGGCGCGCGATGAGGATTTTGACCGGGTGTCCGCCTTTTATGCTGAAGCGGGGATCTCTGCGGATGTGAAGCCTTTCTTCAACGATGTGCCTGCGCGCATGAGCGAAGCGCAACTTGTGATATCGCGCGCTGGTGCGAGTTCTGTTGCCGACATTAGCGTCATTGGTCGCCCCTCTATCCTTGTGCCGCTTGCAGCGGCCATTCGCGATGAGCAGTCTGCCAATGCACGTGGGTTGTCAGAGGCCGGTGGGGCGATTGTGATCCCCGAGAGTCTTTTGACGCCTGAGGCCCTAAGCGAGCAAATCACAACCATTTTGAGCAACCGGCAGGGGGCAGGCCAGATGGCGCAAGCCGCGCTGTCAGCGGGAAAGCCGGACGCAACCGAGGCGCTGGTCGCGCTGGTTGAGCAGCTGGCAGGTAAGGACGAGTAAGATGAACGCAGCAACCAAACTTCCCGGCGATGTGGGCGCCATCCATTTTGTTGGCATCGGCGGCATTGGTATGTCCGGCATTGCCGAGGTGCTGATCAATCACGGCTATACGGTGCAGGGCTCTGACCTGAAATCCACGAAGATCACCCAGCGCCTGGCTGATATGGGCGCGACGGTGTTTGAAGGCCAGCGGGCAGAGAATTTGGAAAATGCCGAAGTTGTGGTGATTTCTTCGGCCATCAAACCCGGCAATCCGGAGCTTGATGAAGCACGCCTGAAAGGTCTGCCTGTGGTGCGCCGCGCGGAGATGCTGGCCGAGCTGATGCGTCTGAAATCAAACATCGCCGTGGCCGGCACGCACGGTAAAACCACCACCACTACGATGGTGGCGGCATTGCTGGATCACGGCAATTTTGATCCAACAGTGATCAATGGCGGCATTATTCACGCCTATGGCTCGAACGCGCGTGTGGGCGACGGTGAGTGGATGGTGGTTGAGGCTGATGAAAGTGACGGCACCTTCAATCGTTTGCCCGCGACCATTGCCATTGTGACCAACATCGACCCAGAGCATATGGAGCACTGGGGCACCGAAGAAGCGCTTCACAAAGGCTTTTATGACTTTGTCTCAAACATTCCATTTTATGGTCTGGCGGTATGCTGCACCGATGATCCGGATGTGCAGACGCTTGTGGGTAAAATCACTGACCGCCGCGTCGTGACCTTCGGCTTTAATGCTCAGGCCGATGTGCGGGCGCTGAACCTGACCTATAAAGCGGGCGTTGCGCATTTTGACATCGCCTTGCAGGCCGAAGGCAAAGTGATCGAAGGCTGTACGCTGCCGATGCCTGGCGATCACAATGTGTCAAATGCATTGTCTGCGGTGGCGATTGCGCGTCATCTTGGCATGAAGCTTGATGAAATTCGCGCAGCGCTTGCGGCCTTTGGGGGCGTGAACCGCCGCTTCACCAAAGTCGGCGAAGTGCTTGGGGGCGTGCCGGTGATCGATGACTACGGCCATCACCCGGTGGAGATCGCCGCAGTGCTTAAAGCCGCGCGCCAGGCAATTGGTGACAGCGGTGGGCGGGTCATTGCTGTACATCAGCCGCACCGCTACACGCGTTTGCATTCGCTGTTTGAGGATTTCTGCACTTGCTTCAATGAGGCGGATGTTGTCGGTATTGCTGATGTTTTCGCAGCCGGCGAAGCGCCAATCGAGGGCGCAAGTCGCGATGATCTGATCGCGGGACTGGTGGCCCATGGGCACCGCCACGCGATCGCTATTTCTGAGGAGTCGGATCTGGTTGCGCTGGTCAAGGAGACCGCGAAAACCGGAGACATCGTGGTCTGCCTCGGCGCGGGTTCGATCAGTGCGTGGGCCAACGGTCTTCCGGGGCACCTGGGCGCCTGATCTATCGTGCTTGCGTGATTTCTAGGGCTGAGTAGACTGCTGAAAACGCAAACGAAAGGGCATGCGACGTGAGTTTTGTTTTGATACTCGCCTGTTTGTGGGTGCTTGCCGCAACCGCTGTCGCAATGTTGCCGATGCGGTATCAGTTTGTACCAGGTTTTGGTTTGCTGATAGCGGCCATTCTGTTGATCGGTGTGATCTTCTATGAGCATGGCTGGCTGTTTGGTGGGCTCGCGCTATTTGGGTTTGTATCCATGTTCCGCCGACCCTTGCTGTACTACGGGCGCAAAGCTCTTGGACTGCCTGTCGAGAGTGATGCCGCGGAGCAGCGGGAGTGAGCCTTTCGCTGATCAGCGCCTGTGTTTGGCTGATCGCGGCCAATCTGCGCGCAATGTTCCCCTCTAAGGATCACCACTGGCGCTTTGCTTATGTGATGATGGCGATTGGTGTGCCGATTGTGATTGGCCTTACTGTGCAGCATAACATCTGGTTTGCGCTTGTATTTTCTGGCATGGGGGCGTGGATTATGCGCTGGCCGGTTATCTACCTCTGGCGTTGGCTCAAAAGGAAATTGGGATGATCGCTGATCTTGTTTTAGATCTGACGCTGGGCTTGAACGCGGTGATCTGGTTCGCGGTGATGCTGATGCCAATCTATGGGGTTGTTACGGGATTTCGAAAAAGTCGCGGTCTCTTGAAACGTGCAAGCTTGATCTTGATTTGTCTTGTCATTCTGTTTGTCTCACTTCTTGTAACACTTGGCACGGTTAAGGTTGTGTCAGATCCAGAGTCGCTCGCTGCGCTTTACAGTTATAGTGGTTGGCTTGCATTGGGGCTGCCCGGGGCGCTTGCTCTGGGGTGGGGGTTGCATTTGGGGATTTATGCGCTGCGCGATCGGGCCTAGGCGGGAATTGACGCGTACGCACAGAGGCGGGTCTTGTGGTGTGAGGGTGGCTTCGCTATCGGTGCGGTGACCATTAAGCCAAAGGACCCGCACCAATGACTGATCTGCCCACGCCGCGCGGCAAGCTGACACTAGGCAAAGAGCTGTCAGGCTTGACCTGGCTGCGCGTTGGCGGTCCGGCGGATTATCTGTTTCAGCCCGCTGATGTTCAGGATCTTGCCGATTTCCTAAAAGCCTTGCCCAAAGATGTGGCGGTTTTTCCGATGGGCGTAGGCTCCAATCTGATTGTGCGCGATGGCGGTTTGCGTGCCGTGGTCATTCGCATGGGGCGTGGCTTCAATCATACAGAAATTGAAGGCAATCGTGTGCGGGTGGGAGCTGCGGCGCTCGATGCTCAAGTGGCGCGCAAAGCGGCGGCGGCTGGCGTTGATCTGACGTTTTTGCGCACCATTCCCGGTGCCATTGGTGGTGCCGTGCGGATGAATGCGGGGTGCTATGGCAGCTACACTGCGGATGTGTTTGTCGAGGCCACGGCTGTCACGCGCGAGGGGGAGATCGTCACCCTTACCGCAGAGGATCTGAAGTTCCAGTATCGCCAGACCGAATTGCCCGAAGGTTGGGTGATTGTGGAGGCGGTTTTGGAGGGGCCTTCTGGAGATCCAGAGGTGCTGGCAGCACGGATGGAAGATCAGTTGGCCAAGCGGGATGCGACGCAACCAACCAAAGACCGCTCGGCAGGGAGCACCTTCCGCAACCCGGCAGGATTTTCATCAACGGGCAAGGCGGATGACGTGCATGATCTGAAAGCCTGGAAGGTGATTGATGATGCAGGGATGCGTGGTGCACGCATAGGTGGCGCGCAAATGAGCGAGATGCATTCCAATTTCATGATCAACACAGGTGACGCCACGGCCTCAGATTTGGAAAATCTGGGCGAAGAGGTGCGAAAAAGGGTTTTCCAAAACAGCGGAATAGAGCTACAGTGGGAAATCATGCGGGTCGGGGAACCATCCGCTGACTGACTTCTTACCAAACGCTTAATAACAGGCACAAAAAAGCGGTTCGAAGTTACCAAACCAAGGGCGCAAAGCCCGATAAAACAGGGCAAAGCCCGAACTGAGAGCAGGGCACGAAGCCCAATCCGAGCAGGCATCCTTTGCCTGAATAAAAATGCGGCTGAACAAGGCCGCGATAACGAGTCCGAAGGGCTCAAACCAGAACAGGGCCGAAAACGGCTCGGGACATTGAGGCACGTAGGGTATGTCAGAGCAGACAAACCCCAAAGTTGCAGTTGTGATGGGCGGACCCTCTGCAGAACGCGAGGTTTCGCTCTCCACGGGGCGTGAATGCGCTGCTGCACTGCGGGACGCAGGATATCAGACCGTTGAGCTCGACGCTGGGTCGGATCTTGTTGCGCGCCTGAAAGAGATTTCTCCCGATGTGATTTTCAACGCACTGCATGGCCGCTGGGGCGAAGATGGCTGTGTGCAGGGCATTTTTGAGTGGCTGCGCATTCCCTACACACACTCCGGTGTTCTTGCGTCCGCATTGGCCATGGACAAACAGCGTGCCAAAGAAGCTTTCAAAGCTGCTGGGCTGCCTGTGGTTGAAAGTGTGATTGCTGACAAGACTGATGTGTCCTTACGCCATGTGATGGAGCCGCCCTACGTGGTGAAGCCCAATAACGAAGGCTCCTCTGTCGGGATTTACATCGTGAACGCGGGTGCAAACACGCCCCCTCAACTGGCAGAGGCCATGCCGGATGAGGTGATGGTGGAAACCTATGCACCTGGCCGCGAATTGACGACCACCGTAATGGGGGATCGCGCCTTGGGGGTGACGGATATCATCACCGATGGCTGGTATGATTATGAGGCGAAATACGCCGAAGGTGGCTCGCGCCATGAAATCCCTGCTCAGGTGCCGCAAGAGGTTTATGACGCCTGCATGGACTACGCTGTACGCGCACATAATGCTCTTGGGTGTCGCGGGGTGTCGCGCACCGATTTCCGCTGGGACGAGAGCCGCGGCCTGGAAGGGTTGATTTTGCTTGAGGTCAATACGCAACCGGGCATGACGCCGACCTCTCTGTCACCTGAACAAGCTGCTTTTCAAGGTCTGTCTTTTGCCGACTTCTGCAGTTGGATGGTGGAGGACGCATCATGCGATCGTTGAGGTCTGGCAAGCGACAAAAGGCGCGCCAAGATCTGGCGCCCAGCCGGTGGGCCTATCGCTTTGAGCGGCTGATGTTGACGCCGCTTTTCCGGTTTTGCCTGCGTACGGTTGTGCCCTGTGCTGTCGTTGCTGGGGCTGGAATGGTGTACTTCGCGGATGAAGGGCGTCGTGAAAACCTCAATCTCGCGATCAACGATTTGCGTCATCAGATCGCGACGCGTCCAGAATTCATGGTCAGCGCGATGGCGATCGAAGGGGCCTCTGATGGCACCTCAGAAGACATACGAGATATTCTTTCGCTGAGCTTTCCAACCAGCTCTTTCGATTTGGACCTGCCCTCAATAAAGGCGCAGATTTCGGAGTTGCCCGCTGTGGCAAGCGCATCGGTGCGCGTGCGCACTGGCGGTGTTTTGCAGCTTGATATCGCAGAGCGCACGCCTGTTGTGGTGTGGCGCACCCACGAAGGTCTGACGCTGGTTGATCCAGACGGTCATGTGACCGGGCCAGCGGTGTCTCGCCATGCCCATGCGGCGATGCCGCTGGTTGCGGGAGAGGGCGCAGATGCGCATGTGCGCGAGGCTTTGTCTCTGTTTTCGGCGGCGGGACCGCTCTCGGATCGCCTGATCGGATTGGTGCGCGTTGGGGAGCGTCGTTGGGACGTGGTTCTGACCCGCGATCAGCGGATTTTGCTGCCCGAACACGGGGCCGTTGAGGCGCTTGATCGCGTTGTTGCGCTTAACGCCGCTCAGGAACTCTTGGAACGTGATATTTCAGTGGTGGATATGCGGCTGGCGCGTCGTCCCACCATTCAATTGACAGAGAATGCCGTTGAAGACTGGTGGCGCACCAGTCAGATAACTTTGGGGACAACAGGACAATGACAGAGCTGTATCAAAGCCAACGCGCCATGCGCGCGATGCGCAAAGCGGCCATGCAACGCGGTGTGATTGCGGTTCTGGATGTCGGCACATCTAAAATTGCCTGCCTCGTGCTGCGCTTTGATGGCACTGATCGGCTGGCCAGTGTTGAGGGCATCGGCTCCATGGCTGGGCAAAGCGGCTTTCGTGTGATTGGGGCCAACACCATCATGTCGCGTGGCGTGAAGTTTGGCGAGATCGACGCCATGCAGGAGACCGAACGTGCCATTCGTACGGTGGTGCAGGCAGCACAAAAAATGGCGAAGATCCGCGTGGATCACGTGATCGCCTGTTTTTCCGGTGCAGAGCCGCGTTCCTATGGTCTGGATGGTCAGATTGAGCTGGCGGGGCAGGTTGTTGGCGAGCAGGATGTTGCGCGTGTTTTGGCAGCTTGCGATGTGCCCGATTATGGTGCGGATCGAGAGGTGCTGCACGCACAGCCTGTGAACTTCGCACTGGATCATCGCTCAGGTTTGAACGATCCGCGCGGCCAGGTGGGGCAGGTGCTCACGACGGATATGCACATGCTAACCGTCGATAAAGTGGCCGTTCAGAACCTTGTGCATTGTATCAAGCGATGCGATTTGGAACTCGCTGGGATTGCCTCTTCTGCTTATGTGTCAGGCATGTCAGCTCTGGTAGAAGATGAACAAGAGCTGGGCGCGGCCTGTATCGATATGGGCGGTGGGGCGACCAGCCTGTCGATTTTCATGAAGAAGCACATGATCTTCGCCGATACGGTGCGCATGGGCGGTGATCACGTCACAGGTGACATTTCCATGGGGCTGCAGGTGCCGATGGCGACCGCAGAGCGGATCAAGACGTTTTATGGCGGTGTTGTGGCCACGGGCATGGACGATCGTGACATGATCGAGCTGTCTGGAGACACAGGGGACTGGGAGCATGATCGCCGCTCGGTCAGCCGGGCAGAGCTGATTGGCATTATGCGTCCGCGCGTCGAGGAGATCCTCGAAGAAGTGCGTGCGCGCCTGGATATCGCTGGGTTTGAGCATTTGCCAAGCCAGAAAATTGTGCTCACGGGCGGGGGCAGTCAAATCCCCGGACTGGATGGATTGGCATCCAAAATACTCGGACAGCAAGTGCGCCTTGGGCGTCCGATGCGCGTGCATGGTTTGCCGCAGGCGGCAACCGGACCGGGATTTGCAGCGACCGTAGGGATGTGCCTGTTCGCAACCCATCCGCAAGACGAATGGTGGGACTTCGACTTGCCGGTGGATCGCTATGGTGTGCGCCCCTTTGACAAGGCGGTGCGCTGGTTTCGCGAAAATTGGTGAGGTTTTAACTGGGGATAAAGCAACGAAAGGGGCTTTTAGGGGGTGACCTTCCGCACCTGCGCCGTTAATGTTTTGGTAACCGCCAAAAATGCGGATCAAGCAGGCCGAGCAGGGTCTTTAACATAAAATATAGCTGTATCGGGGCGCTAAGGGCGCTTCGATTGGCTCCGTAGTGTTGTGCTGCGTGTGGATTGCCCCGCAAAATGTCGCGGTTTCGGCAAGATACCGCTAGTTTTTGAATTTTTCCTCCACATTTTGTGGCAAAATGCGCTTTTTGGGATGACGATTCCGCAAAGCGTGTTTAATAATGTGTTGGAGTAGGCAGAAAATGGCCCGCTGTGGCGGGTAAACAACAGGCGGACAGTTTTATGGCTTTGAATCTGACGATGCCCGATGAGGGTGATCTGAAACCCCGCATCACCGTGTTCGGTGTAGGCGGCGCAGGCGGCAACGCCGTTAACAACATGATCGACAAGGCGCTGGAAGGCGTTGAATTCGTGGTGGCGAACACCGACGCGCAGGCATTGCAGCAAAGCAAGTCTGACAGTCGTGTGCAGCTGGGCGTGAAAGTCACCGAAGGTTTGGGCGCTGGGGCGCGCGCAACTGTCGGGGCGGCTGCCGCAGAAGAAAGCATCGAGGAGATCGTGGATCACCTCGCAGGCGCACACATGTGTTTCATCACCGCAGGTATGGGCGGCGGCACCGGCACCGGCGCTGCACCAATTATTGCACAGGCCGCGCGTGAGCTTGGTGTATTGACCGTTGGTGTTGTCACCAAGCCATTCCAGTTCGAAGGCGCAAAGCGTATGCGTCAGGCCGAAGAAGGCGTCGAGCAGCTGCAGAAGATGGTCGACACACTGATCATCATTCCCAACCAGAACCTGTTCCGTCTGGCCAACGAGAAAACGACCTTCACAGAAGCCTTCTCCATGGCAGATGACGTTCTGTATCAGGGCGTGAAAGGTGTGACCGATCTGATGGTGCGTCCGGGCCTGATCAACCTTGACTTCGCGGACGTGCGCGCCGTGATGGACGAGATGGGCAAAGCCATGATGGGCACCGGGGAAGCAAACGGCGAAGATCGCGCGATCCAGGCGGCAGAGAAGGCAATCGCCAACCCGCTGCTGGACGAGATCTCCCTGCGCGGTGCGAAAGGCGTTCTGATCAACATCACCGGCGGTCACGATCTGACCCTGTTTGAGCTGGACGAAGCTGCCAACCGCATTCGTGAAGAAGTGGACGCAGACGCAAACATCATCGTTGGCTCCACCATGGATGACTCCCTTGAGGGTGGCATGCGAGTATCTGTCGTCGCCACTGGTATTGACGCGGCTGAAGCAAACGCGGCCATGCCATTGCCGCGCCGCTCTATGAAAGCGCCGCTCCCGCAGGCAGAAGTTGAAGCAGCACCTGCAGCGGCAGCGCCTGTGGAGCAAGCACCTGCACCGGCTGCTGAAGCGCCAGCTGCTTATGCACCAGCGCCACAGCCAGCGGCCGCGGCTCCAGCTGAGCCATCCCTGTTCCCGCAGATGGACGCACAGCGCGCCGCTGCAGAAGAGCAGATGGAAGACATCTTTGAGGAGCCAGCACCAGCAACGCCAACATTTGATGCGGCGTCGGCAGGTGCTGATGTGCCAGCGCCTGCGTATCAGCCTGCTGCCACACAGCAGGTCCAATCCCAGATGTTTGAGGAAGAAGAGCCGCAAGATTTTGTTGCGCCTCAGCGTCCAGCGCCTGGCACTCCGACACCTCAGCTGATGCAGCGTTTGCAGGCTGCGGTTGAAAAGGCGCCAGCTGCGCCAGCGCGTCCTGCTCCGACCGCACCCGCCCAAGAGCCGCGCGCAGAAGAGCGCCCGCGCTTTGGCATCAACTCTCTCATCAACAAGATGACAGGCCATGCCGCAGAACAGCCCGCCGCGCGTCCTGCGCAGGCAGCTCCCGTGGCGCGCCAGCAACCGGCGGTCCAGACTCAAGCGCCTGCTGCGCAAATGGACGAAGATCAGGAACGGATTGAAATTCCAGCCTTCCTGCGCCGTCAAGCGAACTGATAAACTATCTTAACACGTGAAGAGGTCGTCCTGACTGGGCGGCCTTTTTTTGTTTTTAGTCAGTGGGTTAGGTGCTTCATGGCGGTGTTTTGCCGAAGTGTTACAAACATGTTTCAGTCCGTTGCAAAGCTTTATTTGAGAAGACAGGCGCAACGCACTACCTCACTATTGCGGCCAATGGGGTGCGCCGCGTAACCGTTGAGGATCACCGTGCAAGCCACATTGAAAACACCAGTCCATTTCGTTGGAACAGGCCTCCACTCCGGAGCAGTAGTGCACCTGACGGTGCGCCCGGCATCGGCAGACTATGGCATCTGGTTCAAGCGCACGGATATTTTGGTGGGCGATGCGATGATTCCTGCCCGGTGGGATGTGGTTGAGCAAACCGCACTCTGTACCCGAATTCTGAATGAAGCCGGTGTGACGGTTTCCACGATCGAACATTTGATGGCAGCGCTCGCAGGATGCGGCATCCACAATGCTCTGATCGAAATTGACGCTCCTGAAGTTCCGATCCTAGATGGCAGCGCTGCAGAGTTTGTGCGCGGTTTCCTGAAGGCGGGCATTGTGCAGCAGCGTGCTGCCGTTTGGGCGATCGAAGTTCTGAAGCCTGTTTCGGTCACACGTGGCGAAGCCGTGGCAGAACTTTTGCCAGCGCCAGAGATGCGCATCGATTTTCACATTGATTTTGTTGATGAAGCCATTGGTCAGCAAACCAAAGGTCTGACTCTGGCAAATGGCAGCTTTGTGCGCGAGCTTTGTGACAGCCGGACATTCTGCCGTCAGGCAGATGTCGAAGCAATGCAGGCCAATGGTCTGGCTTTGGGCGGTGACCCAACACAAAACGCCGTTGTGTTTGATGGTGCAAAGGTCAGTGCGCAGGGTGGTTTGCGCCACGCTGATGAACCTGTGCGTCACAAAATGCTGGATGCTCTGGGCGATCTTTATCTCGCAGGGGCGCCGCTTTTGGCACAATATCGCGGGCATCGTGCAGGTCACGCACTAACCAACGCACTGCTGCGCGAGCTGTTTGCCGATCCTACCGCTTGGCGCATGGTGGAATGCACTGCCGCACAAGCCGCACGTCTGCCAGGGGCAGGTGTGCATATGGGCGAGGTTCCAGCGGTCGCTTGAAAGTGATTGCAAGAATTGCACCCAAAGGCGTTTTGCCCCGGAAAATTCTATGCTAACAGCGTTCTGGAATGGTGGGTGTGTCCCGCGGGGAAGAGAAGGTTGAGCACTATGTCAGGCATCAGATCGCGGGCGCGTCTTCTGGGATCGGTTCTGGCGCTGGCCGTTGTAGTGGCTTGCGGTGACAATGATGCAAGTGATGCGCGTCGCGGTTTGATCGATCTGGAGCAATTCACCCCAGAACAGATCTATGAACGTGGCGAGTTTGAACTGGCCCGGAATCGCGGCACGGATGCAGCTTTCTTCTTTTCTGAGATTGAGCGGCTCTATCCTTATTCGGAGCTGTCACAACGTGCGCTGATCATGCAGGCGTTCTCTTATCACTCAGACAACAGCTACCCTGAGAGCCGCGCCGCTGCGCAGCGCTATATTGATTTTTATCCTGCTGATGAAGATGCGGCTTACGCACAGTATTTGCTGGCGTTGAGCTATTATGATCAGATCGACGAAGTTGGGCGGGATCAGGGGTTGACCTTCCAAGCCCTGCAAGAGCTGCGCAAAGTGATCGAAATTTACCCAGACAGTGAATATGCCCGCTCTGCCGCGCTGAAATTTGATCTGGCGTTTGACCACCTGGCATCCAAAGAGATGGAGATTGGCCGGTACTATCTGCGCCGTGATCACTATGCCGCTGCGATCAAGCGATTCCGTGTGGTGGTTGAAGACTTCTCTACCACCACCCACACGCCAGAGGCCTTGCACCGCTTGGTTGAGGCGTACCTCTCTTTGGGGCTGGTGCAGCAGGCCCAGACCGCTGGGGCTATCCTTGGCTACAATTTCCAGGCCACTCAGTGGTACGAAGACAGCTACAAGCTGCTGAAAGGCCAAGGGTTGGAGTTGGAAGCCGCCGATGATGGGTGGCTTGGTCAAGTCTATCGCCAGACCCTGAAGGGGCAATGGCTGTAACGGCGCGCAGGTTGCGCCCTGCCAACTGATCCAGATGCTGCGTTCTCTCGATATCCGCGACATGCTGATCATTGATCGGCTCGAACTGGCGTTTCAGCCGGGATTGAACGTGCTGACGGGGGAAACCGGGGCCGGTAAGTCCATATTGCTCGACAGTCTGGGCTTTGTGCTTGGCTGGCGTGGGCGCGCGGAACTGGTGCGCGCGGGGGCCGAGCAGGGCGAGGTTGTCGCCGAATTTGATTTGCCAGAAAACCATGCCGCGCACGCCATTCTGGAAGAGGCGGGGCTGCCGGGCGGTGAAGAGTTGATTCTGCGGCGCGTCAATCGGACGGACGGACGCAAAACGGCTTGGGTCAATGACCGTCGGGTGTCCGGCGAAGTGCTGCGCCGTCTGTCTGAAACCTTGGTCGAATTGCATGGACAGCATGATGACCGTGGATTGCTTAACCCCAAGGGGCACCGCGATCTTTTGGACATCTTTGCAGAAACGGACAAACACCGTGCCAAGACCCGTTCGACCTGGGCGGCTGTGACCAAGGCAAGAAAAGCACTGAATGTGGCGGAAGCTGCGCTGGCAGAGGCGAAAGCCGAAGAGGATTTTCTGCGGCACGCGGTTGCTGAAGCGGATAAGCTGGATCCACAGCCCGGCGAAGAGGCAGAGCTCGACACCCGCCGCCGTATGATGCAAGGCGCAGAGAAGGTGCGCGAAGACGTTAGTCGTGCTCATGCGGCGCTTGGCAATGGTGGTGCGGAAAGCGCCATGGGCGATGCGCTGCGTTGGCTCGACGGAGCATTGGCGGAAACCGGCGATGCGCTTGAGGCGCCGGTGGCCGCACTGGAACGTGCCCTGAATGAGCTCAGTGACGCGGTCGACGGCGTGGAGCGCTGCCTTGAGGCGCTGGATTTCAATCCACATGAGCTGGAGCAGATCGAAGAACGCTTGTTTGCCATCCGAGCCTTGGCGCGGAAGCATGGGGTTGCGCCCGATGAGTTGGGTACATTTGCCCAGAACTTGCGTGACAGGCTTGCTGCACTTGATGCAGGCGAAGGTAATATCGCTGGCCTGACCGCCGATCTGAAAGCGGCTGAAGGGGCCTATGACATTGCGGCTGAGGTCCTGACCAAAGCGCGCCAGACAGCGGCCAAAGCGTTGGACAAGGCGGTAATGGGCGAACTGGCACCTCTGAAAATGGAACGTGCCGTGTTTGAAACCCGTGTTACCGCAGGGGATGCCGGGCCAGAAGGGCGTGATGCCGTGGAGTTTGTGGTTGCCACCAATCCCGGCGCGCCTGCCGGGCCACTGGCCAAGATTGCCTCGGGGGGTGAACTCAGTCGCTTCCTGCTGGCGCTTAAAGTTTGCCTGACCAGCGACATCAGTGGCATGACTTTGATCTTTGACGAGATCGACCGCGGTGTTGGCGGGGCGACTGCAGATGCAGTGGGGCGTCGCCTTAAAGCTTTGGCCGAAGGCGGACAGGTGCTTGTGGTGACCCACTCACCGCAGGTTGCCGCACTTGGGGCGCATCATTGGCGTGTCGAAAAGAGCGTTAAAAACAATCAGACGCTCAGTCGCGTGGTGCCTCTGAACGCTGATGAACAGATTGATGAGGTCGCGCGCATGATCTCTGGCGACACGATCACGGTTGAGGCACGTGCCGCTGCAAAGGCGCTTTTGGGCTGAACCGGTCAAAGCCGTGGCGTAGCCTGCACATTTATCCAAATTCGCGTGAGACTCACCGCATACCCCTTTGCTTTGGCTGCAATTCCCGCGTAGAGCATGGGAGACCTCTGTTGGTCTGACTCCCGGAGATTTTGCGGCCCGATGGCGAAATCGGTAGGCTCCTTTTTGGCGGAAAGCGCTCAAGACGCGGCAAACACCTGTCGTGGCGGATGGCGTGTGCTTCTGGAGAAGGGGCCAAGCCAATTTCAGTTCTGGATCATCGCGCTCTGCATCGGAATCGCCGCTGGGTTTGCCGCATTGTTTTTCCGCAAAGGCATCCATTGGCTGCAATCGGCACTCTATGGCGCCGAGGATCTGACCAAGCTGCACAGCTTTGCTTACACTTTGCCGTGGTATTGGCTTCTGGTGATCCCGACGGTGGGCGGATTGGTGGTCGGTTTGATCCTGCATCATTTCACACCTGACGGGCGTGTGCGCTCTGTGGCGGATGCCATCGAAGGCGCCGCTTTGCACGAGGGTCGCGTGGAAAAGCGGGCTGGTATTGCATCCGCTTTGGCCTCGCTGATCACCCTGTCTTCTGGCGGCTCCACAGGGCGTGAAGGCCCTGTGGTGCATATCGCGGGGGTGATTTCGAGCTGGGTCAGCGACCGTATCAACGCCAATGGTATCACCGGGCGTGACCTTCTGGGCTGCGCCGTGGCGGCGGCAGTTTCCGCATCATTCAACGCCCCCATAGCCGGGGCGCTTTTTGCGCTGGAGGTGGTGCTGCGCCATTTTGCAGTGCATGCCTTTGCGCCGATTGTCATCGCGGCAGTGTCTGGCACGGTCATCAACCGGCTTGAATTCGGGGACGTGACCGAGTTCACGCTCAATACCGGCACCGCGCTGCAATTCTATCAAGAGCTGCCAGCCTTCTTGATCCTTGGCGGTGTCTGTGGGCTTGTGGCTGTCGCGTTGATGTGGACGATCTTCTGGGCCGAAGATATGGCCAACCATGTGCAGGACGAGCTGCGCATGCCGCGCTGGCTGCGCCCGGCGATTTCTGGCAGCCTGCTGGGCATTCTGGCGATCTGGTTTCCGCATATTATCGGCGTGGGATATGAAACCACTTCTGCCGCGCTCACTGGTCAGTTGCTGCTGCATGAGGCCGTGGTGTTTGCCGTCCTGAAAGTGATTGCGGTGTCCATCACCATGGCGGGGCGCATGGGCGGCGGCGTGTTTTCTCCGGCACTTATGCTTGGCGCACTGACTGGGTTGGCATTTGGTATGATCGCCACTGCGATTTTCCCGGATGTGTCCGGCACCACCACACTTTACGCCCTGGCAGGCATGGGCGCCGTGGCGGCCGCCGTGCTTGGCGCGCCGATCTCGACCACGCTGATTGTGTTTGAACTGACAGGTGACTGGCAAACCGGTCTGGCGGTGATGGTGGCTGTGTCCATCTCCACCGCCTTTAGTTCGCGATTGGTGGATGGCTCGTTCTTTCTCACGCAGCTTGAGCGGCGCAATGTGCATATCGCCGCTGGCCCGCAGGCCTATTTGCTGGCGCTCTGTGGTGTGTCCAAGGTGATGCGGCTGACAGATGATCCCAAAGCTGCACCCGAGGCGCGGTGCTGGGAGATGGTGGCAGAGGGGTGTTATGTCAGCGGAAATGCAACGCTGGAAAGCCTCATGCCGATGTTTGAGGCCACAGGTGAAGCCTACATCCCTGTGGTGACTGTTGTGGCAGAAGACGCCTCACCAGAGCTACTGGGAGCAGTCTTTCACGTGGATGCCTTGCGAGCCTACAACAAAGCGCTGGCAGAAACCGCGGCTGAAGAGCATTCCTAGGCGGACTTACTCGTAGAGTTCAACCGAGGTGGCTTTCAGCTGATAGGTCGCGCTCACATCATCAGACCCATCCACCAGAAACAATTCGCTCACGCTGGGCTCGTTGCGCAGCTCTCCGGTGATCCAGATTGGCGTGTAATACCCATCGGTTTCAAACCCTTCGGGATAGCTGACGCGCACAATCTGATTTGCGGGCGGGGGCGGGACGTGAATGCAGGCCCCAATTGTGGGCACGAGTAGAAACTCGGTGGCTGTGTCTCCGTTCATTTCCAAAGGCAACAGGTAGCCGGGAATGCGAATGGTCTTACCAACAACCTCGGCATTGGGTGCGCTGGCTTCCGCTTCGAGCTGCGCCATAATCCTCAACCTTTCTGAGAGCAGAAAATCCACCTTCACGCCCTGATCATAAAGCACCCCGCGCAACGCTTTGGCATCGGCTGCGGCGTCTTTGTCGTTGTCTTCTTCTGCAATGGTATCCAGACGCAACACGCGTGCCAGATTTTCCATCTGTTCGGTCGTGAGCGTTTCAAACGGGTTTTCAATCGGCGTGGTTGGCCCTGTGAGCTCTTCCCACCCGATTTCACGCGCTTCAGCCGCATGTCCGGCACCCGAAAGCGAGGCCGCGATCAATGCCACTGCCGCCGTTGTCACAACAAATTTCATATCGGTTGCCCTCGCTTTGATGCGCGCATTGCAGAGTTGCCCCTGCACTATGCAGTATCGTGTCAAGGCTGGCAAAAGTGAACGGCTGCGGCAAAACAAATCATCGCGAGCCGACCTTTGCAGGTGATCAGGTTACCGTTTAAATACGCTCTACAGCGACCTGCTCTGATGTATGAAAGGCGAGGTGGTCTTTGATGCGCTCCACGCCTTCAACCGGGGCATCGTATCCCCATGCAGCATCTTTGATGGTCGTGCTTTTTGTGACGATAGAGTAATATCGTGCATCTCCCTTGTGAGGGCAGAACGTGGTCTTTGCACTGTCGTCCAGAAAGGCGGTCGCAATATCACCACGCGGGAAATAAATGACCGGCTTGTAGCCATCTTCGCTCAGTTCAAGTGCCGCGCTGCTCTCGCCTAAAATGGCGCCGCCAGCCCGCACGACCCAATTGCCCTCTGCTTTGCGAATGGTGATGTTGCCGGTCATGTCTGCTACCCTCTTTGTGTTTTAGATGCCACTATCGTCGCTTTGTGACAGCACGGTGTCAGCCCAAACGACATGCCGCTGTTTCAAAGCGGCGCAGTTGCTTCATCCAACCACAGTTTGACCTCTGCCGCGAGACGTGGCGACAGAAGCTGACGACACGTCGCATGATAGTCATTCAGCCAATCCCGTTCATCTGCGCTGAGCATCTCTGTCACAATCATATCGCGCGCGATTGGCGCATAGGTCAATGTGCGAAACTGAAGCATCTCCCGGTGATCGTCCCCACCGGGCAGGGCAGGGGCCTCTTCAACCACAATCAGGTTCTCTAGGCGAATGCCAAAGGCGCCGGGGCGATAATAGCCGGGTTCATTGGAAAGGATCATGCCCACTTCAAGTGGCACATCACTCACCCGGCTAAATCTTTGTGGCCCTTCATGCACACACAGATACGCACCCACACCGTGCCCAAGGCCGTGATCAAAATCTTGCCCTGCCATCCAGAGTGGCAGGCGACCAATCGCTTCTATGTGGCTGCCTGCGACCCCTTTGGGGAACCGCATACGTGTCACCGCAATCATCCCTTGCAGGACACGGGTGAACGCCACCTTGGCCTCTTGATCGACCGCGCCAATTGGAAGGGTGCGTGTGATGTCGGTGGTGCCATCGGCATATTGCCCGCCGCTGTCGAGCACCATCAGGTCACCGTCCTCTAGCTGGCGGTTGGTGTCTTCGGTCACACGATAGTGCATGATCGCCCCGTGCGGACCGGTGCCTGCAATGGTTTCAAAACTGATATCCAACAGCGCATTGGTCGCACGCCGGCTTTCTTCCAATTTGCGCACCACATCAATCTCGGTGAGCGTGGTTTTGTCTTGTGTGTCAAACCAGTTGAGAAAGCTGCTGACCGCCGCGCCGTCACGCAGGTGCGCTTCAACCATGCCCGAAATCTCTGCGGCATTCTTGCGCGCTTTCGGCATCACGCAGGGATCCTGTGCATAAGCAATCTTTGCATCGCTCTGGGCCACAGCCGCTTCTACAGCGATCGGGGCGCTGCCTTTGTCCAGCCGCACGGTGCCGGTGGATTTTGTAAGGTATGCAATGAACTCTTCAGGCGCATGCACGCGTACGTCAGCCCCAAGATGATCCATCACGGCCGCGAGTTTCGGCGCGGCCATGAACAGTTCCACGCTTGCATTTGCGTTCAGAATGGCAAAGCCATGCGCCAGAGGGTTGCGTGGAATGTCAGCCCCGCGGATGTTTAACAGCCATGCAATGCTGTCGGGCAAGGTGATCACCGCCGCGTCATGGCCCGCCTCTTTCAGAGACGCCGCCAGCCGCGCTCGCTTGTCGGCATGGCTTTCCCCTGCGATGGCCGTTGGGTGGGCTTTCACGGAGGCCATCGGCGCATCCGGTTGATCCTCCCAAATTCCATCAATCGGATTGGCCACTGGTACGAATTGAATGTTTGTGCCAACAACCGCCTTTTGCAGCGCTTCAAGTTGTCCAATTGTATAGAGCCACGGGTCAAAGCCCACACGCCCGGCCCCCAGATGCTCTACAATCCAAGGTCCAGGCAGAACTTCGGGCCAATCCACGGGGGTGTAGCAGTCTGCCACCTGTTCTTTCACTTGGGTGCGATATCGCCCGTCAACAAAAACGCCCGCAATGTCAGCCAGCACAACGCAGAACCCGGCGGAGCCTGTGAACCCTGTCAACCATGCCAGACGGTCGTCGCGTGGGGCAACATATTCACCCTGATGGGCATCCGCACGTGGGACCAGGAAGCCGTCAAGACCTTGTGTCAACAGCGCTTTTCGCAGAGTTTTCAGCCGATCTGGGCCTTGCTCTGGCCGCGCTGTCACGTTGAAATCTTGAAACATGTTTGAGCTCCATCGGCTGACTGTGGGATGCACATTGAATGCGTGTTCAGTGATACGCGATCTGGCCTCAATGACAAGTCCGTTGGCAGGCTTTGGGCGCGGGCCTCGCTTAAAACGGGCTGCGCCGCAAAAGCTTAGTAGGGTGCGTTTTGTCTACGCGTTCGGTTCGCGCGTATTCACTTTGATTTGGTATACCGTGGCATTCACTTAAGGCATTGAAAAATATGAATTTACAAAGTGAATTACATGCGTAGGCTCTGCCCAACTGCGATCCGCGCCGGAGAGGATAATGCACTCAATCACTGACCACCCTTTGCGCTACCAGCTCGCCAACGAACTGCACGCGCGCCCTTTTCCAACGCTTGACGTGCCTTGTCGCGCGGTGTTCGTTGCATGGAGGATCCCACGGGAACAGATCGGGACACGCGAACAAGCTGCGCGCGCACATCTGATTAACCTGCTTGACCGCTTCGGTGTGGCGCACCCACCGCCTGGGGCCACGCATTTTACCTGCCAGATCGGGCGCGACACCCTCAAATGGGAGCAGCACGCAGAATTTGTGGCCTATTCGGTGTTTCTGCCGCAGTTGAGCGCGCGCGCTTTTGATCCAGTGGATTTTGATGTTTTCCCGGAAGACTGGCTCGCCGCTGCACCGGGACAGCGGGTGACGTCGGTGGCGATCCGCGTAGAGCCGATGCCAAACGAGGATGAGATCAACACCAAGATCGATAGCTGGTTTCTACAGGAGGCGGTGGCGGTAAACTACGTGCTGGATGGGTCCTGCGTTGTGGCAACCGATTTTCGCATCGCCGCCAACGGGCATCAGTGCATGGCTGTTTTTGTCGCGCCAGAGACCGGTGTGCGCCGGGTTGGACGTGTCGTGCAGCGCCTCTGTGAGATCGAAACTTATAAATCTATGTCGATGCTGGGCTATTTTAGGGTGCGTGCGATCTCAGATGAATTGAGCGCGCTCGAAGATGGTGCCGGTCAGTTGATGGGAGAGCTGCGCACCCAGGAAGGGGATGCGGCTGAAACACTGCAGAGCCTGCTGGCGTTGTCGGGTGATTTGGAACATCTCATTGCTGAGACCTCTTTTCGCTTTGGGGCAACGGCGGCCTATGAAACCATTGTGTCCCAGCGCATTGAGGTGCTGCGTGAGGAGCGTTTCCAAGGGCGCCAGACATTTCAGGAATTCATGATGCGGCGCTATGATCCGGCAATGCGCACCGTGAAGCACAGCGAAACCCGGATGCAATCTCTGGCAGAGCGTGTCGGGCGCGCGGCGCAATTGCTGCGCACAAAGGTAGAGGTCGCGCGTTTGGCGGAAAATCAGGCACTCCTCGCCAGCATGGATCGTCGCGCAGATATGGCGCTGCGCCTGCAGGAAACAGTCGAAGGTCTCTCGGTGGTTGCCATCAGTTACTACAGTGTGTCGCTTGCGGCCTATGCCACCTATCCTTTGGCCGCCCTCGTTGGGCTGAGCAAAGGAATGCTGACAGCGATCCTGACGCCGGTCGTTGTGGCCTTGGTGTGGTGGACAGTGCGCAAGATAAAGGCGCGCATGCATTAAACTGTCGTCGCAGAGCAAGGCAGAATTCAGGTGGCGCGGCGCCTCTGGCATGGGCTTTCTGTTGCGAATCAAAGGCTTCTTGCCGCGCTGCGGCGCAAAATCTATTGCCTTTGAGGGGTTGCGCTTTGGCAAAAACTGTCAGAAATAACGCTTCGACCATGCGAATTCTGTGGATTTGAGCGGTTTTCCACCAACTGACATCGGGTTTCCGTTTCCGTTGGCCCGCTTTCTTCCTATAGTCAGTTAGATGCACGCGGTAAGACCTGCACGCCCTCAGGGAGATAGACACCGATGATCCGTTCGGAATTGATTCAAAAAATTGCAGACGAAAATCCTCATTTGTTTCAGCGCGATGTAGAGCGCATAGTGAATACTATTTTTGATGAAATCACAGAGGCGATGAGCCGTGGGGACCGCGTAGAGTTGCGCGGCTTCGGCGCATTTTCCGTGAAACAGCGCGATGCGCGCACTGGGCGCAACCCACGCACCGGTGAATCGGTAGATGTAGATGAAAAACACGTGCCGTTCTTTAAGACCGGCAAGTTGTTGCGGGATCGACTAAACGGAAAGTAAGCCATGCGCTACATTCGCTACGCCTTTCTTGGCGCGCTGGGCATCGCCCTCATTTCGGTTGCACTCGCAAACCGGGACCTTGTGACACTGACACTGCTGCCTCCGGCGCTGAGCGACTTGATTGGGCTTAACCACAGCATTCAGCTGCCTCTTTTCCTCGTGATTTTGGGCGCCATCGTCGTGGGGCTGCTGATCGGTTTTGTCTGGGAATGGATGCGTGAACACCGCATGCGTTCTGACAAAACCAAAGCAGAGCGTGAGTTGCATCACACCAAACGCGAAGTGCGTCGTCTTAAAGGCCGTGAGGCTGAGAAAAAAGATGAAGTTCTCGCGCTTCTGGATGAAGCCAGCTGAACTTTGCGTTTTGCTGCGCATCTAGGGTAGAGCACTTCTATGACCATTCGGGTAAAGATCTGCGGGCTGAAAGAGCCTGAACATGTGGTTGCGGCAGCGGAGGCTGGCGCGGCCTATGTGGGTTTTGTTTTCTTTAAAAAATCCCCGCGAAATGTGAGCCTTGAGCGTGCGTGCCTGTTGGCAAAATCCGCGCCTGATAGCCTTACCAAAGTCGCGTTGACCGTGAACGCGGACGACACGTTTCTGGAAAACCTTCTGACCGCTGTGCCTTTAGATATGTTGCAATTGCACGGCAGTGAAAGCCCGGAGCGCGTGGCAGAGGTGCGCAGCCGTTTTGGCCTGCCTGTGATGAAGGCGATTGGCATTGCCGATGCTGAAGATGTGGCCAAAATTGACACCTACGGCGCGGTCGCCGATCAACTTCTTGTTGATGCAAAGCCTCCAAAGAATGCTGATCTGCCCGGCGGAAACGGCCTGTCCTTTGATTGGCGTTTGGTGAACCGCGAAGAGTGGCCGCGCCCTTGGATGCTCGCTGGTGGCTTGACCGTCGACAATGTGGCAGAAGCTATCCAGATGACGGGCGCACAGCAGCTGGATCTGTCTTCTGGGGTCGAAAGCGCGCCGGGCTTGAAGGACATTGGCTTGATCCAAGCCTTTATGAAAGCTGCGCTAAGCGCTGTTTAAAGCTCAAACAGTTGTGTAAACCATCTTTTGAACTTCACTAAGCGCCGCAAGTGACGGCGCTTTTTGTTGGCGCGCGCTTTGGCGCGAAAAATCTCTTGCTCTTTGGCATAATTGGTAAGTGGCCGGGCAGGCAGCGGGGGCTTGGGAGGAAGCACATGGGCCATTGTTCAAGTCCGTGTTGGGAAAAGACTTGACGATCATGGCCCGTAAATCATTTCATTATTAGGTGGATATTTTGAGAGTTTAATTTCAAAAATGGAACAATCTCCATCCTTGGATGATTTGGGGCTGTTTGTGGATGTGGCCGAAACCGGCGGGCTGGCGGGCGCGGCGCGGCGCTCAGGCGCGACGGTTCCCACGCTCAGCCGCAAGATGGCGAACCTTGAGCGGCAATTGGGCCGCAAATTGTTTGAGCGTGGGCCGCGCGGCTATACATTGACTATCGAAGGGCGCGCGTTGCTGGGTCAATTGGATGATCTGCGCGCCGTACGCGCGCGGTTGACGCGGGTCTTTGCCAATCCTGAAGCCGCCCGCGTGCGGCTTACCGCAGGCAGTCTGACCGCAGGCTATATTGCGCGACGGCTGGGAACGGTTTGGAGCAGAAGCGATCCATGGCGTTTGGAGTTTGTCGAAGGCTCCAAAATGCTCGACATCGCTAGGCGCGATGCGGACATTGGGGTGCGAAACCGGCGGCCCGATCAGCCGTGGCTGGCTGGACGCCGAACGCGTAAGGTCGAGTTTGCCGAATTTGCGGTTTGTGACACTGTCTCCGGCTACATCACGCTGCAACAGGGGCCAGAGCCCACCGCCTCGACTCGGTGGATACACACGCATCATGGCGACGATGTTCTGACGACTGCGAGCTCCTCTTATACGTTGGTGAATTTGGCGCAGGCTGGCGTTGGACGCATTGTCATGGCGACCAGCTTCGCGTCTGACATGCCCGGATTGCAGCAGGTGAGTCCAATCATCAATGATTTGACCAGCGAAGAATGGTTGGTGTGTCACCATGATGCGCGTCATGATCCGCCCATAAGGGCGGCTTTGGACGCCGTTGCTGAAATCTTGACCGCGCGTAAGTGAGCGACCTTTTGTCAGGCGAGACCTTGCTGGCGCGCTTTGCGCTTGCTCTCCTTGTGTACGGCGTTTTAGGTACAGGCGACGCAAGGGAGAGACGCATATGTCCAACGATCTTTTCAACAGCTTTATGACTGGCCCTGACGAAAATGGCCGGTTTGGCGATTTTGGCGGGCGGTTTGTCAGTGAAACGCTGATGCCGCTGATCCTTGATCTGCAGGCAGAATACGAAAAGGCCAAGGATGATCCGACCTTCTGGGCGGAAATGGACGATCTGTGGAAACACTATGTGGGCCGCCCAAGCCCGCTTTATTTTGCCTCCCGCATCACCGAAGAGCTGGGCGGCGCCAAGATCTATCTGAAGCGTGACGAGCTGAACCACACCGGCGCGCACAAGGTGAACAACGTGCTCGGCCAGATCATTTTGGCACGCCGTATGGGAAAGACGCGCATCATCGCAGAAACCGGTGCTGGCCAGCACGGCGTGGCGACCGCGACGGTGTGCGCGAAGTTTGGCCTGAAGTGCGTGGTCTATATGGGCGCACATGATGTGCAGCGTCAGGCGCCAAACGTCTTCCGCATGCGCCTTTTGGGCGCGGAAGTGGTGCCTGTGACCTCAGGCCGCGGCACGCTGAAAGACGCGATGAACGATGCGTTGCGCGACTGGGTGACCAACGTGCGCGACACATTCTACTGCATTGGTACCGTGGCTGGCCCGCACCCCTATCCGGCGATGGTGCGTGATTTCCAATCCATAATCGGCAAAGAGGTGCGCTGGCAGCTTGCCGAGCAGGAGGGCGAAGGCCGCCTGCCGGATACTGTGATCGCTGCCATTGGCGGTGGCTCCAACGCCATGGGCCTGTTCTATCCATTCCTGGATGACAAAGAGGTCAACATCATCGGCGTTGAGGCCGGGGGCCGTGGCGTAGATGAGAAGATGGAGCACTGCGCATCGCTGACCGGTGGCCGCCCGGGCGTGCTGCATGGCAACCGCACTTACCTGCTTCAGGACGACGATGGCCAGATCCTTGAGGGCTATTCCATCTCCGCAGGTCTGGACTATCCAGGCATCGGGCCAGAGCACAGCTGGCTGCATGATACCGGCCGCGCGCAGTATGTTTCCATCACCGACAAAGAGGCGCTGGAGGCGTTCCAGTTCTCCTGCGCGATGGAAGGCATCATTCCTGCGCTTGAGCCAAGCCATGCGCTGGCCCATGTGATGAAAATCGCAGGCGATCTGCCCAAGGACCATATCATCGTTATGAACATGTGTGGCCGGGGCGACAAAGACGTTCAGACCGTGGCGCGCCATCTGGGCTTTGACATGTCAGACACCGAAGGCCGCACCGCCGATTAAGGCGTGTCAGACAAACATTTGACAGAGAGCGCCTTTCCCGGCGCTCTTTTCTTTTGTGCAGCCGCTATACGAAAGAACATTGATTTCACCTCACGCACATGCGGTGTCGCACGATCCTCTCCCTAAGCTGAACGGACAGATGGCCGCGCAGATTTCGCGCAAAATCAGCCTCTGGTGTTTCAGAAAAGGAGAGCGATATGGCGAATGATAGAGCGAAATCGGAGTTTGGAACTCTTGAAAATACGGGCCTTGGTCGCGCCAAACGTCTTGCAGAGCGGGTGGTCAGTGCAATGCGCGCGCAAGGCTATCAGGATATCGAGTATATCCTCACAGACTGCCAGTTGACGGTGGTGGCCAGCGCCTCTGGAAAAATGCCCAAAACAGAGTATCTCTCGGTGCCGCACACACTCACACGTCCGCGCAGCATGCCGTATCCGCATCGCTTTGTGCTTTAGGTGTGGGCTGAGTGAGCGGCGCGCGAAACACATCACGCGCCGCCAATGCAACATGGGCTTTGCCGTTTGTTGCTTTGAATGGGGCTCATGCGGATGCGGGCCCCACTTGCATTTGGCCTATGCCTCGTGAAGGACGGTCTCAAACCCTTCAAATTGTGGCGGGCCCACAATCACACCTTCGGTTTTGCTTGCACCGGCGTTGCGATGTGCATCCCGAAACTGTTCGGATTTTGTCCACGCCTCAAAATCTGCGCGGCTGTCCCACAGCACGTGGCTGGAATAAAGCGTATACCCTTCGCCGGCTGGGCCTTTCAAAAGACGGAATTCGCGGAATCCATCAAGTTCCTTCAGGCGGCTCTCGCGTGATTTCCAAACCTCTTCAAAGTCACTTTCGCGGCCCTCCGCGATCTTAAAGCGGTTCATGGCAATATAGCCCATAGCGGTGCCTTTCTCTTGCATGTTGTGTTGAGCACGGAGCGCTGGCTAACCAAGCAAGGCGGCTTGCGTCTGTGCAGGCACCTGACACAGAACGTGCAACAGCGTCAATCGGTCAGGAGAGCGCATGCGCCTTCAGCACATGCAGCGGCACAATATCCAAAGCACGCTGATGGGTGGCCTCCAAATTGGCCTTTGGGGCGCAGCCTTCATCATGCGCCTGCAGGAAACGCGCAGCGCAGAGGCACCACTGATCTCCGGGGTTGAGCCCTGCAAAGTTAAACTCAGGCCGGGGTGTGGATAGGTCATTGCCCACATATTTGGAGAATGCCAGAAACTCTGCGGTCATCACGGCGCAGACCGTATGGCTGCCCTGATCTTCTGCGCAGGTGTTGCAATGGCCATCTCGGAAAAAGCCGGTGACAGGGTCCATGGAGCAGGAGGCCAACTTTTGACCCAACACGTTTACGGAGGCATCTTGTTTCATCATGAGGTGACCATGACACGGGCTATGTCTGTACAGCAATGGGGGAATGGGAACGTGACGAAATTGAACGTCCATTTAAAAAATGAATTGACCGTTGCAACCGGGTACGCGAAGCATGGCGCCTATGAAACAAATTACCGAACCCGCCCGCCAAATTGATGTGATTCACGAAACCGATGTGCTTGTCGTGGGCTCGGGCCCTGGCGGTCTTTCGGCAGCACTGGCCGCTGCGCGTGCTGGTGTGGAGGTCACGCTGGTGGAGCGTTTCGGCTGTTTTGGAGGCAATATCACCGTAGTTGGCGTCGAAGGCATGCATTGGTATCGCCATGAGCAGACCGTGGAGAGCATGGGCATCCCTAAGGAGTTTGAAGACGCCGCCAAAGAGGCCGGCGCCGCTGTGCCGGAAAGCCAGTCGCTCAGCTATGAGATTGACAGCGAAGGCTTCAAACTTGTTGCGGACCAGATGGTGCAGAAGGCGGGCATCCATCCGATGCTGCACCGCGCCTTTGTGGCCCCGATCATGGAAGGTAATGAGATCAAAGGCATCATCACCGAATCCAAGGCGGGCCGCGAAGCCATCCTGGCCAAAGTGGTTATTGATGCCTCCGGCGATGCGGATGTGGCGCATCGAGCGGGCGCACCGTGTCAGATGGCTCCGCGCGAAGATCTGATGGCAGCCTCGGTGATGTTCCATCTCGCAGGTGTCGACAAAAGCGCCTTTATGGAAGGCATCAAGGCCGACCCACAGACCTATGCCGATTGGGGCGGCGGCGGCGAATGGAACATCGAAACCTCCGGCAAAGAGGATCAGATGTTCTCCCCCTTCCTCTACAAACCCTTTGCCCAGGCGATCGAGGCTGGGCTGATCCCGCCGCATCTGAACACTATCGCAGGCACCTGGGGGGCAATGCATGACACGGGCGAGCTGACCTATATGAACCTCATCCATCTCGATGGGATTGACGGCACTGATCCCGATAGCCTGACCTCTGGCGAGATCGAAGGCCGTCGTCAGACCATGCTGGCGATTGAGGCGCTCAAACGCTTCCTGCCGGGCTGCGAAAATGCGCGTCTCAGAAACTTCGGCATGACTTTGGGCATCCGCGATACGCGCAAGGTGGACACAGTCTATGCAATGAGCGAGCTGGATGTGCGCGAACAGGGGCGTTTTGAGGACAGCATCGGGATTTTCCCGGAATTCATCGACGGCTATGGCGTTTTGATCCTGCCCACCACGGGGCGCTATTTTGAAGTGCCTTACCGCAATCTGCTGCCCAAGGGCGTGAAAAACCTGCTGATCTCTGGCCGCGCCACGGCGGGGCACAAGATCGCCCATGCAGCCACCCGCAATATGGCCTGCTGCGCGGTGATCGGGCAGGGGGCAGGCGTCGCTGCCGCCCTCGCCGTGAAGCAAAACCGCGCGCTGGATGCACTCAATATCTCTGAAATTCAGGCGGGATTGGAAGCACAGGGCGCGCGGGTCCACTGACGTGCGCTTCCTCTTGCCCTAAATATCCGCGGGGGTGCGGGGGCAGCCCGCCCCCGTCCGTCCACTTTATTACTGCGCGGTTTCCGCAATTTCCCGAAACAGCGCGATATTGCCATCGGTCACGCCGCTTTCCTTGAACTTCCGGTCGGCAGAGTTCACCGCGATCACCACGCCCTCAGCGCGGTTGATGTAGATGTATTGCCCATAAACGCCGATGCCAAAGAACTCCCCCTCGCGCGGGTCTTTGGGCATCCACCACTGATAGCCATAGTGCAGCTTGCCGGGCTGGGTGTTGGCGCTGGGCACAGTGGCGGCGGCGAGCCAATCAGCCGGCACAATCTGTTTGCCACCATATTGACCTTCTTGCAGGATCATCTGACCAAAGCGAGCATAGTCACGCGTGCGGATATTGAGGCCGCCCAGCACAAAGGCCACGCCTTCGCCATCCGTGACATAGTAGGGGCTTTGCTCATACCCGAGTTTGCTGATGATTTTTTCACTCAGTAGATTCGGGATCGATAGGCCAGTGGCGCCCCGTATCACCATGCCGATGACATGGGTATCAATCGACACATATTGAAACTTCGTGCCCGGCGCGACAAAGGTTTCGCTGAGACCGGCGGCAAAGCCGTCCAATGTACCGCCCAATGCAAGAACGCGGCCCATGCGGTTGATATCAGAATGAAAATCCAGATAGTCTTCGTTGAAAGTCACTCCTGAAGACATCTGAAGCACGTTCTTAATGGTTGCGCCGTCATAGGCGGAGCCTTTGAGCATAGGCGCGTATTTGGTGACCGGATCGTCAAGGCTCTCGATGTGGCCCTCCGCCAGCACAATGCCCATGAGCGAGGACAGATATGATTTTGCCACCGACCAGCTGATCTTCAGATCTTCTGGTGCCGTGTCCTGATGGTAGCTCTCATGCACAACCGCTCCGTCTTTGAGCACGACCACGCTGGTCACAGCACGCTCTTTGAGCCAGCTGTCAAAGCGGTCTGGCATTTGCATGGTAGTGCCGATTGGCAGAGGGCTAACCGCTGTGTCGCCCTGTGCGATGTCCGCAGTAAGGAAAAGCGTGTCCATGTTGGAGAAGTTGGAGACGATCTTTTCTTCGCTAAACAATGAGTTCACCGCCAGAAGCCGGGTGATCTCTTCGCGTTTGAGAAAATAGACCGCCACGGCCGCCAGCGCCAGCATGAGCAATATGCGGCCCAGCCACTTCCCGAATGTACGCATCTCCGTTCTCCCAAGAATACCTCAAATTTAACTCAACTTGAGCATCTTGCGGGGCAGGGCTGCAATGCTGACGTTAGGTGAGCCTCTCTGGCGCGCGCCAGTCCACCCAGCGGCCGTGAAAGTCAGCACGGCCCAGATCAATAGTCACATCACCGGGCCAAAGGCGTAATGTGAGCGCCGCACCGCGCGTTTCTGAATCTGCCTCATAGGAAAGCCACGCCAACGGTTCCGCCTCGGTGGCCTGCGCCCCCGCAGCTTCCATGATCTTGGTGCCGCGCGCCTGACCTTCAGCGGGAAAATACTGCCAGGCCACGGTGGAGTAGATCAGGTGCAGCGCGCCGTCCTGAGGGGCGGCTACGCGCGCCTCCAGCCAGTCTATCGCATCCCCGGCGTCTACCTCAGCATCTTGTAGTGCGATGGCCGCGCGGGTGCGGGTGATGCGCTCTGCTTGATCGGCCCAGAGATAGGCCTGCAGCCGCAGCGCGTGCTCCGGATCATGGCTATCAAGGGGATGCAGATCAACGCCGCGCCGGTCCACGACAGTAAGCGCACCTTGTGGGGGAAGCGTGCCTTGCCAGTCCGGCGTCAGCACCACGTCGCTTTTTGGGCCATAGCCATCACCCACGGCGAGGTGGAAGTGGTCAAACATCAGGTTCAGCCCGGCAGAGGCCCCAAGCTCGGAAAGCTTCATCGGCAGGCCAAAGCGCGCGGTTAGCAACTGTGCCGCAGCAATCAGCACGGCGCTGCGGCGCACCTCATTTGTTTGAGGCGCGTTGCGGATCCAGTCGCACAGAAAAGCATCGTGGCGCTGCAAGGCCGCCAGGACTTCGTGGCCAAGCTCCGCATCGGTGGCCACGTTGGGCGGGTAGACCGCTGCCAGAGCTTGATCGACCTGCTTGAGAACCAAAGCGTGCAGCCCACTTGCGATCCGCAATGGCAGGCTGTGGCCCTTTGGCCCGATATCCCCTGTGTATGCGGCGCATCTTGAGGCCAGTTCGGTGTCGGCGGGCCAATGTGTGGACAGCAGACGCAACAGGCGCCCCATGAACGGGCTGTCTAGCGCCTCGCAGTGGCCCGCCTGCTCTAAAAATGCTGCACCCAGCGCACTCACGAAAACTTATCCATCAGTTTTTGTAAGGGGCTGCGACTGTCCTCTTCTGGAGCAGTGTTGGTTGCGGTCTCTGGTTTCGAGGTTGCTGCCTTGTCTGGGGCAGGGGCATTGTCTGCTTTCGGGCCTTTTGTGCCTGTAGACGGACGTGGCGGGTTCAGCCGCATGGCCACCGCGTTGGAAAATTTGGCAGTGTCGCCCTCTGCCAGATGGGCTGCACCATCAGAAATCCCACGCAACATATCGTCGAGCCAATCCTGATCGGCCTTGCCAAAATCCTTGAGCACATAGCCACTCACCAGCTCTTTGCGCCCCGGATGGCCAATCCCCATGCGCACACGGCCATAGGTCTCGCCAATGTGTTGATGGATCGAGCGCAATCCGTTGTGGCCCGCGTGTCCACCACTCATTTTGTATTTGAGCTTGCCCGGCGCAAGGTCCAGCTCATCATGGAAAACCACAACGTCCTGCGAGGTGAGCTTGTAAAACCGCATCGCCTCACCCACCGATTGGCCGGAGAGGTTCATAAAGGTTTCAGGCTTCAGAAGCAGCACCTTTTCACGGCCCAATCGCCCTTCGGTCAGCGCGCCTTGAAACTTGCCTTTAAAGGGCGCAAAGCCGTGGTCCGCCGCAATCTGATCCATCGCCATAAAGCCGATATTGTGGCGGTTTTGCGCATATTTGGACCCCGGGTTGCCAAGGCCGACGAAGAGTTTCATGTGATCTGCTCGCTGTAATTTCTGCGATGCAGTATAATCACGCGGCGCAGCTGTGGCAAATCACTCCGCAGGTTCAGCCGAGCGGCCTTCACAGCGGGGCAGATGGTCTTTGTCATGCAGCTTCAACCGTCGCGATGCGGTAAAATCATGGCGCACATGGTCCCACCACGCGCCCACATAGCTCTGTTCTGCCTCAGCATGAAACACCTCCGGCGCCACCCGCCGCAGGGTGGGCAGTCGCGTCCATGCCACATTGGGGAAGGAGTGATGCTCGTTGTGATAGCCCGTGTTGAACAGCAGCCAGTTGATCGGCCCATAGGTGGAGCGTGTCGGGTTCACCTCGTCATCACCCGGATGTTCCGTCAGCGATTGCCCAAGGTTGGTCACGCCCAGCTTGCCGAGGAAAAAAGACAGCGACCACAGGTGATAAAGCAACGCCCAGGGGCCAAGCAGAGCCAGCAGCACCAGATTGGACATCACGGATATGACGATAAAGGGCCGCATCTCACGTGCGTCTGGGGACGTGCCTGTGAAACGCAGCTCCGGGTCGCGCACCGGTCGGCCAGAGGCCCAAGCATAAAGCGGCGGCATAATCTTGTCGGCGATGAAGACGGATCCCAAAGGCAACGCATGCAGGATCAATGTCAGAACAGTCAGCGCATGTTGCAGCGCAGGGCTGGTTTTCCCAATCGCAAACCGCGCCTGCAGCGCGCAGAGGTCTTCATGTTCATAGTCGTTGTCATAGTCGCCAATAAAGGGATGGTGGCTGGTGACATGCTGATGCTGATAGGTCAGCTGCTTGCCATAGGAGGTCAGTATGAATTCCAACCCCAGATCAAAGGCGAGCTTTGGGCGGTCAGCGCGAAACACCAGCTTGTGGCAGGTCTCGTGGATCAGCGATGCGGCAGAGTGATAGACCAGTTGCCCGATCAGAAAGGCTGTAAAGCCGATCACCCAGATCGGGTGATCAGAGACCAGCCAGGCGATCCCCCAATGCACCATCAGCAAGACCGGCAAGGCCAGCGCGGTCAGCGGTTGCGGCCCGGATAGACTCTTGAGTTCAGGATGCGCAGCCAGCGCGGCTTTGCGCATCTCATTGTGGCGGCGGGACTGAGGAGAAATCCCCTTGGGGCGCGTGGCGGTATCAGGCATTGGCTTACGGTGCTCAAATTCAGGTGTCGCCAGCCTACGCAACGATGGGGGCGGGTCAATGTGCAAAAGCAGCGCGCCAGATGGTAGCGCTCACAGGGTGAGGCGGGGCGCTGGCCGGTTGTGCGGATTTTCGCACAACTTAAGTCAGGCCCGTGCGGGATTTCGCACATTTTGTCGTGACTGATGGTGCTCTGGTTGCCGGTTTTCGCCATAAACATATGTTTTTTAATGTTAAAAATTTCAAGAGGGCGCATTTGCAAGAAATTCTTGAGCGTGTCCCCGCCTGTGGTCACAGTCTTGACATCCAGCGCTTTGGCCTGCGTCCGGGCGCTGAAGGCACTAGAACGAATATCTGGGAGGAAAAGAGATATGAAATTCTTGACCACAGCAGCCACCGCTATGGCATTGACTGTAACCGGCGCAAGCTTCGCCGCTGCGGCCTGTGACGAGGGCGAAATCGTCGTCAAATTCAGCCACGTGACCAACACCGACAAGCACCCCAAAGGGATTGCTGCGTCGCTTCTGGAAAAGCGCGTGAACGAAGAGATGGACGGCAAGATGTGCATGGAGGTCTTCCCGAACTCCACGCTGTACAATGACAACAAAGTGCTCGAAGCGATGCTGCAGGGCGACGTACAGCTCGCGGCACCTTCGCTGTCCAAATTTGAAAAATTCACCAAACAGTTCCGTCTGTTTGACTTGCCCTTCATGTTCAAAGATCTGGCAGCAGTCGATGCGTTCCAAGCGTCTGACAAAGGTCAGGCCATGCTCGACAGCATGCAGCGCCGCGGCCTGCAGGGGCTGGGCTACTGGCACAACGGCATGAAGCAGATGTCCGCCAATGTGCCTCTGGAAACTCCAGCGGACGCAAACGGCCTGAAATTCCGCGTGCAGTCCTCTGACGTGCTCGTGGCACAGATGGAAGCCATGGGTGGCTCCCCGCAGAAGATGGCCTTCTCCGAAGTATACGGCGCGCTGCAGCAGGGCGTTGTGGATGGTCAGGAAAACACCTGGTCCAACATCTACGGCAAGAAGTTTTTTGAGGTGCAGGACGGCATTACTGAAACCAACCACGGCATCCTCGACTATCTGGTTGTGACCTCCGTGGACTGGCTCGACAGCCTGCCAGAAGATGTGCGCACCCAATTCGTCACCATCTTCCAGGAAGTGACCCACACCCGCAACAAAGAAGCGGAAGCGGTGAACCTGGCGGCGCGTCAATCCATCATCGACGCGGGCGGCACCATTCGTGAGCTGACCCCAGAACAGCGTCTGGCATGGGTCGAAGCGATGAAGCCGGTTTGGGAGAAATTCACCGACGATGTTGGCCAAGACAACATCGACGCAGCGCAGGCGATCAACGCCGCGGGCTGATTTCAGGGCTGAAATCCTGATGAAATTTGAGCGGGCGGGCCGCCAATGGCCCGCCCGTTTTGCAACCAAAATCCACTCAAAACACAAGCGGGACGCAGGACAATGCAAACCAAGCATAGCTTTGTGGACCGGATCGAAGAGACGCTGATCGCGTTTCTTCTGGGCAGCATGACATTGATCACCTTTGCCAATGTGATTGCCCGGTTCGGTTTCAACTCCAACATTCTCTGGGCGCTGGAGGCGACAGTTTTCCTGTTTGCCTGGCTGGTGCTTTTGGGCGCCTCTTATGCCGTCAAGAAACACAGCCATCTGGGCGTGGACGCAATCATCAATATGGTCAACCCCGCCACCGCACGTGTGCTTGGCCTGATCGCAGCGGTGGCCTGCCTGGCGTTTTCGCTGCTGATGCTGAAAGGCGCTTACGACTATTGGGCCGTGTTTGCGGATCTGCCGCCCACCTCCGGGCGCTGGTTCCCAACCGGCTTTGACCTGAAAGCGCGCAGCCAGTCTTTCTATGAGGTGCAGGACGTGCCGATGATCGGGGCGCTGACGTTTCTGGAAGATCTGATCAACTACGGTGATGAATACGAAAAGATGCCCAAAGTGGTGCCTTACATCGTTCTGCCAATCTCCATGCTTTTGCTGGTGTATCGCTTTGCGCAAGCATCGATGGCCATTTTCCGAGGCGAGACCGACCGTCTTGTGGCAAGCCACGAGGTGGAAGACGAAATTGAAGAAGTGCGCGCACTTCAAGGGGAGCACGACTGATGGCTGTTGTACTACTTTTTGCCATGGTGATTGGCCTCTTGCTGATCGGGGTGCCGATCGCGGTCTCTCTGGGCCTCAGCTCGATCCTGTTCCTGCTGATTTTTGGCGATGCCACGCTGGCATCGGTTGCAGGCACGCTGTTTGAAGCCTTCGAGGGCCACTTCACGCTGCTCGCGATCCCGTTTTTCATTCTGGCAAGCTCTTTCATGACCACAGGTGGTGTGGCACGCCGCATCATCCGCTTCTCCATCGCCTGTGTGGGGCATCTGCCCGGCGGTCTGGCGATTGCGGGTGTGTTTGCCTGCATGATGTTTGCTGCGCTTTCTGGCTCCTCGCCAGCGACTGTTGTTGCCATCGGCTCCATCGTGATTGCAGGCATGCGTCAGGTCGGCTACTCCAAAGAATTCGCCGCAGGTGTGATCTGTAACGCAGGCACGCTCGGCATTCTGATCCCGCCTTCCATCGTGATGGTGGTCTATGCGGCGGCGGTGGAAGTCTCCGTGGGCCGTATGTTCCTTGCCGGTGTGATCCCGGGCCTGCTGGCGGGCCTCATGCTGATGGTGACCATCTATGTGATGGCCAAGGTGAAAAAACTGCCCAAAGGCGAATGGAACGGTTTTGGCGAGATCGTGCAGAGCGGCATGGAAGCGGGCTGGGGCCTGTTCCTGATCGTGATCATTCTGGGCGGCATCTATGGTGGTGTCTTCACCCCAACCGAAGCAGCAGCCGTGGCAGCTGTCTACGCGTTCTTCATCGCTTGCTTTGTCTACAAAGACATGGGGCCTTTGGCGGCGGAGAACAACGGCGGCCAGAAGGTCTCCCTATTCAAGAAGCCACACGCATTGATCACATCCTTCTTTCATGCCGACACCAAACACACGCTGTTTGAGGCGGGCAAACTGACCGTTACCTTGCTGTTTGTGATCGCCAACGCGCTGATCCTGAAGCATGTTCTGACCGAGCAGCAGGTGCCACAGACCATCGCCAACGCCATGCTGTCAGCGGGCTTTGGCCCGGTGATGTTCCTGATCGTGGTCAATGTGATCCTGCTGATCGGTGGTCAGTTCATGGAGCCCTCAGGCCTTCTGGTGATTGTCGCTCCGCTGGTGTTCCCGATTGCCATCGAGCTGGGCATTGATCCGATCCATCTGGGCATCATCATGGTGGTGAACATGGAAATCGGGATGATCACACCTCCGGTGGGTCTCAATCTCTTTGTGACGTCTGGCGTGGCCGGGATGCCTATGATGGGCGTGGTGCGGGCGGCTCTGCCGTTCCTCGCAGTGCTCTTCGTCTTCCTGATTATGATCACTTATATCCCGTGGATTTCCACCGTGCTGCCCAATGCGGTCATGGGGCCGGAGATCATTACAAATTAGGGGAGGTAAGCGGTGCGCTTCCGCGCGCTCTTATTCAGACAACATCAAAGGCGACGCTCCGATCTCGGGGCGTCGTTTTTTGTTGGCTGTCTGTGAAGAAAGTTTTGCTGAGAAGCGGTTCAGGGGCAGGTCTGCCCTGAACGCGCCAACTCCAGTGTCAGGCTTGCGTGGCCCGCCTCAAGGCCAGGCCGCGCGCGGGCGCTGTCGCGCGCCTTGACCCGCGCCACTCAAGCGAAATCAGGCCGCGTCAAGCGCCGCGATGATGGCGCCAAAATCACTCGCTTTCAGGCTGGCGCCGCCCACAAGCGCACCATCCACATTGGACACAGCAAAGATTTCTGCGGCATTGCCGGGTTTCACAGAGCCGCCATAGAGCAGGCGGATCGCATCGCCGACGTCAGCACCGAACCGGGCGCTGAGCTCCGCACGCATGAAATCATGCACTTCGCCAATCTGTTCCAGCGTTGGCACTTTGCCCGTGCCAATTGCCCAGATCGGTTCATAGGCGACCACCAGTGTTGCGCCGCTCACATCGTCAGGGATTGAGCCCGCCAATTGCGCGCCAATCACGTCCAAGGTCTGATTTGCCTCACGCTCTGCGAGGCTTTCGCCCACACACACCACAGCGTTCAGCCCGCCTTCCAGTGCTGCTATGGTCTTTGCGTTAACGACCGCATCGGTTTCGCCGTGATCTTCGCGCCGCTCGGAGTGGCCAAGGATCACATGGCTTGCGCCTGCGTCTTTCAACATCTCGGCAGAAACATCGCCGGTGTGGGCGCCGCTTGCGTTTGCGTGACAATCCTGCGCGCCAATGTCCAAGGCCCCCCCGGCAGAATCAGCTGCGCGTGAAATGAGTGTGGCAGGGGGGCAGATCAACACGTCTGTCTGGTTGCGCGCGCCTGCGGCTGCCAGTGTTTCAAGCTCCGCCAAAGCTGTGGCGGTGCCGTTCATTTTCCAGTTTCCTGCTGCCAGTTTGCGACGCATTCCTGCCCCTCCGTTTATGACTTGATCTGTGCAATGTTAGCGCAAGTCATGAGAGTATGGGCAGGCTACGTCAAGCGCTCAGGTGAGTTTTGGCGCACCATTTGCCGCCACCTGCTCAGCCAGCTCGTCCATGTCTTTGAACTTGATGGATTCCCCGCAGCCACAGGCGTCTGCAACATTGGGGTTGTTGAATTGAAAGCCGCTTTCCAACAGGGAAACGCGGTAATCAATCTCTGTTCCGAACAAGAACATCTGCGCCATAGGGGCGATCATCACGATCGCACCGTCCTGCTCAACCACCTCGTCGTGCGGGTTGGTGTCGGTCACGTAGTCCATGGTATACTCCATGCCTGCGCAACCGCCTTTTTTCACGCCAATGCGCAGACCGGCGTGGCCTTCTTTGGCCATCAGTTTAGAGATCTGCTTGGCCGCAGATTGGGTCATGGTGACCGCTTGTTTTCCCGGAATGCCAAACATCAGCTTTCCTTTCTAAGCTTTTGCAAAGTCACATAAAGCCCAGCTCGAGCCGCGCTTCATCGCTCATCATTTCCATACCCCATGGCGGGGACCACACCAGAGCCACTTCCACCGTGCGAATGCCACCGACACCCGCCACCGCTTCTTGGACCCAACCGGGCATCTCTCCGGCGACCGGGCAGCCTGGGGCTGTCAACGTCATGATCACGTTCACATCGTTGTCGTCGTTGATCAGGATCGTGTAGATCAGGCCAAGGTCATAGATATTCACCGGGATCTCAGGATCATACACGCTGCGGCATGCCTCCACGATTTGGTCGTGAAGCGGATGATCCGTGCTGGAGGGTTCAATCAGAGGGGTGCCTTCGACAGGGTCAGGAGCTTGTGTCATGGATGTCTCAATCAGTTTCTGACTGAATATATAGGGATGGGGCGTTGCGGCGTCTAGCCTTTGCATATGGCACGTGCTGCGCGCCAGTTATCTCGCCCATACCTTCTCATCAAAGTCGAATGACTTCTGCGTGACTTGCGCCATTTGTGGCAAGTTTTAGCCATTTTTGTGGAAATTTTTTTATGTCTTGGGTACGGTGCCGCGTGGTGAATGGTAATGGGAGTTAAAAATGTGGTTTTTTTTGAAAGCCTTTTTTGCCAAGAAATTTTATTTCAAGTCTTGGAAAATCAAACAAAATAACGATGACGACAATTGCTATGAATGCGAGGATGGCTCTCCTGCGGAATTGAAAGCCGCTTTTATTGAGGCATCAAACGCGTTTCTAGACGATGTGAATTGGTGCAATTTTTACTACAAGAAGCATCAGTTCCTGAAAGAGATTGAGCAGAAGTTCTGCGTCGGACCCGCATTCGAGGATGAAGCGACCAAAGAAGCATTTCTTCAGGAGGTCAAAGACTGTCTGTCGTCAAAATGGTACGTGCTGTGCAACAAAGACGAGTTGCGTGACATGTTGACAGAGAAGTTCTGCGATATTGTCGACAATGGTGTCGACCCAACGCTTGATCCTTGCCCGATGGGCCCACCGCCCAACGGCACCGATGTGATCAGTGGGTTGATTACCAATGATGACATCGAAGTGGCTGAAGGCTTTGCTGCTACCATCGCGGGCAACGAAGGCAATGACACCATCGAAGGCGGCGACTACGCAGACTTCATTCTCGGAAACACCGATGAGGATCTGATCTTTGGTGGATGCGGCAACGACACCTTATTTGGTGGCACTGAAAATGACCGTGTCTTCGGCGATGAGGGCAATGATTCCATCAACGGTGACATCGGGGACGATATTGTCGACGGCGGCATCGGGGATGATATCATTCAGGGCGGCACCGGCAGTGACGAGATGTTTGGTGACGAAGGGGCTGACGCGTTTGTCTTCACCGCCAGATCGCAAGCCGACGCTGCGCTCGATCAGATCATGGACTTTGAAGAGGGCATCGATACCGTCAATTTCCGTGGCATCAGCTCTGGTCAAGTGAGCGTTGCACAAAATGGCGCTGACTGCCAAATTCTGATAGACGGCACTCTGGAAATTATTGTGCTGCAATCCACAGCAGCCTCTGTCGACAGCGCTTTCGTTTTCGAGTGATCGACAAGTAGGACCCAAAAGTTCTGGACCAAAAAAGGGGCCCTCGGAACGAGGGCCCCTTTTTTATCATCTGCCTTGAAAGCAGCTGTTAAGGGTCGTTGATGTCAGTATCAAAAGTTTTCACCTGACCTTTGGGCAGAGCAAACACACGCCTTAGGATCATCCATGCAGTCAGGCTGAGCGCTGCGAAAATCAAAAGCAGCATCGGCACAGACAGCAGCTTGAGCGGGCCGATCAACGCAAGGCCGACCACTGCAGCAGCAATTGCAAATCCCAGAAAGACAAAGCCCGGCGCCAGCACTTCCAAAATCGCGAGCACAAGTGCAGCTGCAAGCCAGACCCACCATGTCGTCATCAGGTCGGGCATGCTTTATCCTTTCAACAGCTTGAAAGCATCGCCAAAGGCTTCAATCGCCGCCGCTGGCAAAACGATGGTCTGTTTGCCTTCTCCGTTGCCGAGCGCATTGAGCGATTCCACCTGTTTCAGGGCCACCTGATACTGCGCTGCCTCGATACCATTGTCTTTGATCGCCTGTGCGACAACGCCTGTGGCATAGGCTTCGGCTTCCGCTTCAATCCGGCGTGCTTTGGCGGATTGCTCTGCAGCGTAAAGCTCCGCATCCGCCTGCAGCTCAACAGCGCGCTTCTGACCCTCAGCTTCTGTCACCTGCGCGCGGCGCGCGCGTTCGGCGTTCAGCTGTTGCAGCATGGCATCCCGTGTGGCCTGATCGAGGTTTACATCGAGGATTTCTGCGCGGGTCACTTCAATCCCCCAGTCATCCACAGCGGTCTCAACGCTGCTTTGGATAGAGGCAATCAGGTTGGCGCGGTTGGATTGCACTTCGTCCAGATCCATTTTGCCGATCTCGGCGCGCACAATACCAGCCACCGTTGTGGCAATGGCCCCGTCTACATCGCGGATCCGGTAAACCGTCTTTTCTGGTTCCAGAATGCGGTAAAACACCGAGGTGTCGATCTGCACCAGCACGTTGTCTTTGGTGATGGCGTCTTGGGTTGCGTTGGGCAGCTGGCGTTCCAGAATGGAGATCTGGTGGCGAACCACGTCCAGAAATGGCACGATAAAGTTGATCCCTGGCCCAAGCACCGAATGCAGACGGCCAAAGCGTTCGACCACGTGTTTTTCTGACTGCGGCACGATGCGCACGCCTTTCAGAACGACGATGATCAGGAAAATCGCGCCTAGTATCAGGACGATGTTTTGGGAAAGTAAGCTTAGTACCAGCTCTTCCATCGGGTCTATGTTCTCCAAAAAATGCTTGGGTTTCTATGGTTTAGAATATGGGAAGTGCGGGGTGTTTTACAACCCAAACACAAGCGCGTAAGGAGGGGGAGAATGCGCGAAATGTTCCCCAAAGAAGGTGTGTGATGACAGAGAAAGTCTCGTTCTCGCTTAAGGCTACAGATGGCAAGGCTCGCACAGGAGTGATCGACACGCCGCGTGGTGAAATTCGCACCCCTGCATTTATGCCTGTGGGCACCGCCGCAACGGTGAAGGCCATGATGCCCGAAAGTGTGCGTGCCACGGGGGCGGACATTCTGCTGGGCAACACTTATCATTTGATGCTGCGCCCCACGGCAGAGCGGATTGACCGTCTCGGCGGTCTGCACAAATTCATGAACTGGGAGCGCCCCATTCTCACTGACAGTGGCGGCTTTCAGGTGATGAGTCTCGCTGGTCTTCGCAAGCTGACGGAGAAGGGGGTCACGTTCAAAAGCCACATCGATGGCTCCAAACACGCGCTGACCCCTGAGCGCTCGATGGAGATTCAGAAACTTCTGGGCAGTGACATTGTGATGTGTTTTGACGAATGCCCAGCTTTGCCGGCGGATCGGGATCGGATTGCTGAAAGTATGCGGCTGTCCATGCGCTGGGCGCAGCGCTCACGCGACGCATTTGGCGATCGCCCCGGCCATGCGCTGTTTGGTATCCAGCAGGGTGGGCTGGAGCAGGACTTCCGCGAAGAGAGTGCTGAAGCCCTTAAAGAGATTGGCTTTGACGGATATGCCGTTGGCGGTCTTGCGGTGGGCGAAGGGCAGGAGGCAATGTTTGGCTGTCTGGACTATGCCCCTGATATGCTGCCGGTGGACAAACCGCGCTACCTGATGGGGGTGGGCAAACCGGATGACATTGTCGGCGCGGTGAAGCGCGGGATCGACATGATGGATTGCGTGCTGCCGTCCCGCTCTGGCCGCACGGGGCAGGTGTTTACCCGTCACGGCGTAGTGAACATCAAAAACGCGCGTCACGCCGATGATCCGCGCCCACTGGATGAAAACTGCAGCTGCCCTGCCTGCAGCAACTATTCCCGCGCCTACCTGCATCACGTGTTCCGCAGCAACGAGATGATCTCAGGGATGCTGCTGACATGGCACAATCTCCATTATTTCCAAGACATCATGCAGGGCATGCGCGATGCCATTGCAGCAGGTACTTTTGCGGCTTGGGAAGCGGCTTTCCATGCCGGGCGCGCGCAAGGTGACATTGAGCCTTTGTAAGCGCAGAAACTGCAAACCGATTGAGCCCTCGCAACCTGCGGGGGCTTTTTTGTTGGACTTCGCGCTTCTTTGGTAGGAATGTCTGTAACTCCCCCCAGAAAACGCCGCGAAAAAACGCCTGCAGGGCGCCTTTCCGCCTTGTTCCTCACCTTCTGTAAAGGCATTGTGTGCTCCAACGAACAAAAAGCTGTTGAAAGCAGGGGGCACACCCCCCAAATCAATAAGCCGAGGAAACGGAAAGTGGCCGGTTGGCTGCCTCACGGAGGGGCCAGTGTCGCTTTGCTAGAACAAGGAATACTTATGCAAGATCCTCTCAACACATCCTACCCCGTACTGCCGTTGCGCGACATCGTGGTCTTTCCACATATGATCGTGCCGCTGTTCGTGGGCCGGGACAAATCGGTTCGCGCGCTCGAAGAGGTGATGGCCGATGACAAGCAAATTCTGCTCTCCAGTCAGATTGACCCGGCAGAAGATGATCCCAACATCGACGGCATCTATCGCACTGGCGTGCTGGCCAATGTACTGCAGCTCCTGAAGCTGCCCGATGGTACTGTAAAGGTGCTCGTTGAGGGCCAGAGCCGTGTGACAATCACCGATTTCCTTGAAAACGAGGATTTCTTTGAAGCGACCGCTGAGCCATTGGAAGAAATGCCGGGCGACGCCGCCACCATCGAAGCGCTGCTGCGCTCTGTTGGCGACGAGTTTGAGCGCTATGCCAAGGTTAAAAAGAACATCCCCGAAGAGGCACTCAGCGCGGTTGAAGAAGCCGCTGAGCCCGCGCGTCTGGCTGACCTTGTGGCTGGCCATCTCGGCATTGAAGTGTCTGAAAAGCAGGAGCTTCTCGAAACCCTGTCCGTGAGCGAACGCCTGGAGAAGGTCTATGGCCTGATGCAGGGCGAAATGAGCGTTCTGCAGGTTGAGAAAAAGATCAAAACCCGCGTCAAAACTCAGATGGAGAAGACCCAGCGCGAGTACTATCTGAATGAGCAGATGAAGGCCATTCAGAAGGAGCTGGGCGACGGCGAAGAGGGCGAAGGCGAAATTGCCGAGCTTGAGGAGAAGATCTCCAAAACCAAGCTCTCCAAAGAGGCCAAAGAAAAAGCCGACGCAGAACTCAAAAAGCTCAAGAACATGAGCCCCATGAGCGCCGAGGCCACCGTAGTGCGCAACTATCTGGATTGGATGCTCTCCATTCCATGGAACAAGCGTGGCCGCGTGAAGAAAGATCTGAAAGGCGCGCAAACCGTACTGGACAAGGATCACTACGGTCTGGAGAAGGTGAAAGAGCGCATTGTCGAGTATCTCGCGGTGCAACAGCGCTCTTCTAAGCTCAAAGGCCCGATCCTCTGCCTTGTTGGCCCTCCAGGTGTGGGTAAAACCTCGCTGGGCAAATCTGTTGCGAAAGCCACTGGGCGTGAGTTTATCCGCATCAGCCTTGGCGGCGTGCGCGATGAAAGCGAGATCCGCGGCCACCGCCGGACTTACATCGGCTCCATGCCGGGCAAGATCATTCAGGCGCTGAAAAAAGCGAAGACGACCAACCCGCTGATCCTGCTCGATGAAATCGACAAGATGGGTCAGGACTTCCGTGGCGATCCGGCCTCTGCGATGCTTGAGGTGCTTGACCCAGAGCAGAACGGCACATTTGTGGACCACTACCTTGAGGTGGAATACGATCTCTCTAACGTGATGTTCCTGACCACGGCGAACTCCTACAACATGCCGGGCCCGCTTCTGGACCGGATGGAGATCATTTCGCTCGCCGGATACACCGAGGACGAAAAGCGCGAGATCGCGCGTCAGCACCTGATCGACAAGCAGATCAAGAACCACGGCCTGAAAAAGGGCGAGTTCGAAGTCTCTGACGAGGCGCTGCAGGAGGTGATCCGCACCTACACCCGCGAAGCGGGCGTGCGGAACCTTGAGCGTGAGCTGGCGAAACTGGCGCGGAAATCCGTGACCAAAATCGTCAAAGGCGAAGAGGAGACCGTTTCGGTCACCGCTGAAAACCTTGATGACTTCTTGGGCGTGAAGAAATACCGCTACGGTCTGGCTGAAGAAGAGCATCAGGTGGGCGTTGTCACCGGTCTGGCCTGGACCAGCGTTGGCGGTGATCTGTTGCACATCGAAGGTCTGAAACTGCCCGGTAAGGGCCGGATGAAAACCACCGGTAAGCTCGGCGATGTGATGAAAGAATCCATCGACGCAGCAAGCTCTTATGTGCGTTCCATCAGCCCGCAGATCGGCGTGAAGCCAACGGTCTTTGACAAGATCGACATCCACGTGCACGTGCCAGATGGCGCGACGCCAAAGGATGGCCCCTCTGCGGGTCTCGCCATGGTGACTTCGATTGTGTCCGTGCTCACAGGCATCCCTGTGCGCAAAGATATCGCCATGACCGGCGAGGTCTCTCTGCGCGGCAACGCGATGCCGATTGGTGGCCTCAAAGAGAAGCTGCTGGCGGCGCTGCGGGGCGGCATCAAGACCGTGCTCATCCCACAGGAGAACGAGAAAGATCTGGCCGATATTCCTGACAACGTGAAAGACGGTCTGGAAATCATCGCAGTCAAACACGTCTCCGAAGTGCTGAAGCTCGCACTCACAGAAGAGCCCGAAGCCATTGAGTGGGACGAAGCGGCAGAAGAAGCTGCCGCAGCAGCTCTCAAAAAAGAAGAGGCCGCAAGCGCCCGCGCGCATTAAGCGACCGCAACAAATCTTTGAAGGCGCGTCAGGAAACTGGCGCGCCTTTTTCTGTTTCAACTACATTCAATTTTAGGAAAAAACCGAGCGATTTTAACAGGGTGTCGGGGGGCTTTGGCCATCCTTCATTAATCATATTCCGGCATCCCAAAGGGGCATTTTACATCAGGAGCCAGAATGGAACCTCAAACACGACTCGGCCTTGCACGGCTGACGAAGATGGCCTTTGACGGAATCGATTTGATGCCGCTGCGGGCAGAGCTGCTCTCCAAGTCCGAGCAGAGCGAAGACACCGATGGCATTTTTATGGACCTTTCGGTGATTGACCAACTTCACGGCAATCAGGAAGAGGGCCTCAAGTGGCAGGCCAAGGCGCTTGAAGGCCACAGGATGTTCTCCATCAACCGCCGTGAAACCGCACAGCCCAAGCTTCTGGTGTTTGCTGAACCCAGCCATGTGGGCGGCAACACGCCCATCGAATTCCTGCTGGAAACCTCTGATTTTGAGATCATCACCTACTATCCAGATCTCACACCCGGCGCACAGAATGTGCTGCCAGAGCACGATGTTGCCTTCTGCGCAGTTCCGACTGATTCCGAGATTGCACAGCCGTTCTTTGAAACGGTGCGCGCTCTGACCGTGCAAAGCGGTGTTCCTACGTTCAATCTGCCTGATGGTGCCGTCGATCTGGATCGCGACGTGCTGGCGCAGATCTTCCCCTTTGTGCGTGGCTTGCGCTTCCCCAAAACCACACGGATCACGCGGGATGCACTGATTTCCGCGCTGGTTGCGGGCGGTGAAGAGGCGGCGTTGTCAGAGGTCGGAGGATACCCGTACATCATTCGCCCGGTTGGCTCCCATGCAGGGCTGGGTCTTGAGAAAGTCGACGACCGCGACGCACTGGTGGATTATCTGTTGCGCCAGCCTTCGCAGGATTTTTTTGTGTCCGAATATGTGGACTATGCGACCGCTACCGATGGTCAGTTCCGTAAGTACCGGATCGTTTTTGTCAACGGCAAAGCTTTCCCCTGCCACATGGCAATCGCCGATCAATGGGATGTGTGGTATCTCAACGCCCATATGGATCAGCATCCTGAAAAACGCGCAGAAGAAGCCGCGTGGATGGAAGGTTTCGATGCCGATTTTGCACAGCGCCACGCCCATGCGTTTGAGGCGCTGACCACCGGGATCGGGCTCAACTACTTTGGCATCGATTGCGCCGAAGACACCGATGGCAATCTGGTGGTGTTTGAGGCCGACAACGCTCTGATCGTGCACGACATGGATTCAGATGCGATTTTCCCGTACAAAAGCAAACACATGCATCGGATCTTCGAGAATTTCGAAGCCATGCTTGCCAAGACCTCAGGGATGACTGTTGCAGGGGCAGGGGCCTCAGCTCACTGACGGGACCGAAAGCTGAGACACACAGCGCGTCACATTTGTGGCGCGCTTTTTCATTTGCTATGTGCATGTTTCCTGAAAGGAGGCCACGCCGCGCAAAAAAAATAGGGGGCGCTTGGCCCCCCAGTTTCGCCATTCAGGCTCACTCTATGTACCGCTCGATGTTTTTTGCCTGCGGCCTGAATGTCGTCGGAACGAGCGCACCCGCTCCGGGTTTCTCCTCTGCCACCAGACAGCGACAGAGGGGTGTTTCGTCGGGGGCAGTGGCCCCCTACCCAGGTCCCCCCGGGATCTCCTTATGCGCCCTGTTTAGGCGCGACGTTGGCTCGCGGCGTACAACAGCTGTTCCGCGTAACCTGTGTCCGTATCATGCTGCGACGCGACGGGTTCGCCACCAAGCAGCTTCTGCTTTGCGCCTTTGCGCACTTCTTTGGCCCATGCGCGCCGAACGGAAATCCGCCCCACCACGGCAATATCTTCCGTCATCGGTTTTTCAGCCGGGGTGATCTCGCGAATCTGGGCTGTTGCGTCTTCGGATCGAAGGCTTCTGCGCTCCGGTGTCGTCACGGTATTCTCCTTAACTGCAGCCGCTTGTCGCGCCGCAGGTGTTGCATTTCATGCAGGTGCCATTGCGCACCAATGTGTAGTTGCCGCAGTCGCCGCAGGGGTCGCCCTCATAGCCCTGCATCTTGGCTTTGGATCGTGCGTCCATTGTCAATGTCGCAACAGAGCCAGAGGCAGGCGCGCTGGATGCCACGTCAGACAGGCCAGCACCAGTGGTTTCCGGTATAAGGGCGTTCAACTTTTGGATAGGGTCACCCAAGTCTGGCGAGACCCCGCCGCCGCCATTCAGAACCACAAGTTCCTGCGGCAAACGTTTGCGCAGATACCCTGTTGAGGAAATCTGTTTGAGCACTTCGAGCGAGCGGTTCGCCGCGCTTTCGCTCAATTCGGAAACGTTGGAAACGCCTTCTTCCTCACCACGGCCCATGTCATCAAAGCTGGTGCCTTCTGGTTTGATATGCGCGAGGTCTGTGCGGTCAAGGTAGGACACAGCCAGCTCACGGAAGATGTAATCCAGAATGGAGGTGGCGTTCTTGATACTGTCATTGCCCTGCACCATGCCCGCAGGCTCAAATTTGGTGAAGGTGAACGCATCCACAAACTCTTCCAGCGGCACGCCATATTGCAGACCAACGGACACAGCGATGGCGAAGTTGTTCATCATCGCACGGAAGCCAGCACCTTCTTTGTGCATGTCGATGAAAATCTCACCCAACGCGCCGTCCGAATACTCCCCAGTGCGCAGATAGACCTTGTGGCCACCCACCACGGCTTTTTGCGTATAGCCCTTGCGGCGCTCAGGCATCTTTTCGCGGCCACGGGCCACTTCTTTGATGACGATTTTCTCGACAATCTTCTCAGCCAGAACCTGCGCCTTTTCAGGCAATGAGCCCGTTTCCAGCACCTCTGCGGCATCATCATCGTCTTCCACCAGCGCTGCCGCCAGAGGCTGGGACAATTTTGAGCCGTCACGATAAAGCGCATTGGCTTTGATGCCGAGCGACCAGGACAGCTCATAGGCCTTCTGACAGTCCTCAATGGTGGCGTCATTGGGCATGTTGATCGTCTTGGAGATCGCGCCGGAAATGAAGCTCTGCGCCGCCGCCATCATGGTGATGTGGCTCTCCACTGACAGGTAACGCTTGCCCTTCTTGCCGCAGGGGTTGGCACAGTCAAAAATGGCGTAATGCTCTTCTTTCAGATGCGGCGCACCTTCCAGCGTCATGGTGCCACACACATGGTCGTTTGCTGCCTCAACATCGGCTTTGCTAAAGCCGAGATGCGCCAGCAGCTCAAAGGACGGATCGTTCAATTTCTCCGAAGAGATACGCAGCACATTGGTGCAGAACTCTTCACCCAGCGTCCACTGGTTGAAGACAAAACGGATGTCAAAGGCAGAGCCCAGAGCCGCCTCGATCTTGTCGATCTCATTGGCGGTGAAACCATGACCGATCAGCGTGGTATGGTTTATGCCCGGCGCATTGCCAATCGTGCCATGCCCAACCGCATAAGACACGATCTCTTCGATTTGCGCCGAAGAATAGCCCAGCTTTTCCAGCGCCGCGGGCACAGAGCGGTTGATGATCTTGAAGTAACCACCACCCGCGAGCTTTTTGAATTTCACCAGCGCAAAGTCAGGCTCAATCCCGGTGGTGTCACAATCCATCACCAGCCCAATGGTGCCGGTCGGAGCAATCACAGAGGTCTGCGCGTTGCGATAGCCGAATTTTTCCCCCAGCGTGATCGCCTCGTCCCAGCTCGATTGCGCCAGCGCGACCAGCACTTGGTCAGGGCAGTTGGCCACATCCAGCGCCACAGGTTTCACCGCAAGTCCTTCATAGCCTTCGGTTTTGCCATAGGCCGCACGGCGGTGATTGCGCATCACCCGCAGCATGTGCTGGCTGTTGCGCGCGTAACCGTCAAAGGCGCCCAGCTCGCCCGCCATCTCCGCAGAGGTGGCATACGCCACACCAGTCATCAGCGCGGTCAACGCGCCGGTCAGGGCACGGCCTTCGTCGCTGTCATAGCTCAGGCCCATGTTCATCAACAGGCCGCCGATATTGGCATAGCCAAGGCCCAGCGTGCGGAAATCATAGCTCAGCTGCGCAATTTCCTTGGAAGGGAACTGCGCCATGGTCACAGAGATTTCCAGCGTCACCGCCCACAGGCGGGTGGCATGCATATAGTCCTCAGCCTGAAACTTACCGTCCTTCAGGAAAGTCAGCAGGTTCATGGAGGCCAGATTGCAGGCGGTGTCGTCCAGGAACATATATTCAGAGCAGGGGTTGGAGCCGCGAATCTCACCATCCTCAGGGCAGGTGTGCCAGGCGTTCACCGTGTCATGATACTGGATGCCGGGATCGGCACAGGCCCACGCTGCGTGGCCCACATCTTCCCACAGCTTGCGTGCTTTGATGGTTTTGGCAACGGCCCCGTCGGTGCGGCGGATCAGCTCCCAGTCCTCATCGTTCTCAACCGCCTTCAGGAAGGCATCGGTCACGCGGATGGAGTTATTGGAGTTCTGACCAGCGACCGAGGCATAGGCCTCCGAATCCCAGTCAGTGTCATAGGTCGGGAACTCAATACTCGCATAGCCCTGCTTGGCGTAATCCAGCACGCGCTTGATGTACGTCTCCGGGATCATAACGCTTTTCGCGTCACGGATAGCCGCCTTCAGACCCGCGTTGACCTTGCTGTCATAGGCATCAGCTTCCGCGCCATCCCAGGCTTGGATTGCCGCAAAAATCGCGTTGAGCTTCTGCTCATGCATCTTGGAGCCGGCCACGATGGAGGCAACCTTCTGCTCCTCTTTGACCTTCCAATTGATGTATTCTTCAATATCCGGGTGATCCGCATCCACGATCACCATTTTCGCAGCTCGCCGGGTGGTGCCTCCAGATTTGATCGCGCCAGCCGCGCGGTCACCGATTTTCAGGAACCCCATCAGCCCCGACGACTTGCCACCGCCGGAGAGGGATTCGCCATCCGCGCGCAGCGAAGAGAAGTTGGTGCCGGTGCCAGAGCCGTATTTGAACAGCCGCGCCTCGCGCACCCACAGGTCCATGATGCCGCCGTCACCCACCAGATCGTCGGCCACGGACTGAATGAAACAAGCATGTGGTTGCGGATGCTCATAAGCCGATTTGGATTTGGTCAGCTTGCCGCTCTTGTGATCCACATAGTAATGGCCTTGGCTTGGCCCATCGATGCCGTAGGCCCAGTGAATGCCAGTGTTGAACCACTGCGGAGAGTTTGGTGCAGCACGCTGGGTGGCCAGCATATAGCGCATTTCATCGTAATAGGCGCGGGCGTCATCTTCCGAGGTGAAGTAGCCGCCTTTCCAGCCCCAATAGGTCCAGGTGCCCGCGAGACGGTCAAAGACCTGCTTGGCACTGGTTTCGCCGCCAAGTTGCACGTCTTCATTGGCGGGCACTGAGCGCCACAGAAACTCAGGCACATCCTTCTCACGCACCTTGCGCAGCTTGGTAGGCACGCCGGCTTTGCGGAAATATTTCTGGGCAATCACATCAGAGGCAACTTGGGACCAGCTGGCCGGAACTTCGATGTTCTCAAGTCGGAACACGATGGTACCGTCAGGGTTACGGATTTCCGATTCGGTGGTCACAAAGTCGAGGTCCGCATATGCGTCCTGTCCGGTCTTGGTGAAGCGCCGTTGAATCTTCATGCCTGCCTCGTTCCCAGTTCCCAAATATCCGCCGCACCCGTCCTGAGTGCGCGCTGCCTGTGCGCCATAAAAACAAACCCTCCAGCCCTCGCAGAGGGTGGCTTCAATCAGGCACAGGGACAGGGTTCGCACCGCCACACTAAATGTGGTGCCGCTAAAGTTGCCGAAATTGGCATTGATCCCGTCTTGTCCCTGCTGCCATGATCGCCACTATATCTAGTGTGTTTCTTTGGCTGCTCCCACAAACTGGCGTAAGATCAGGCGATCGGTCAACGACTTTATTTACAAAAAAGTAGGATTTTATCGGTTGACCAAATCCCTGCCACAGGCCGTTTTTGCACGTCCTGCGATTCCTCCACAGAAGGTTAATAAGACCTTAACGCAAGGGGGGCTGCTCTAAGATCTTGATAATTCTGCACGAAATTGTGTGTGCGACGTGATCGCCTTGGTTTGAGCGCGATATGTAGTGATTGGCATTGCTCTGCGGGGCATATATTGCGCTTGGTAGCCTGCGGCGGCGAGAGGGGCAATTCTTAACGTAACAAAACAACAAAAGCCGCCCGCGGGCGGCTTTCTTGGTTAATAAAGCGGCGCTTTAACTTAGGCAGCCGAGTTGGTGTTAGCCGGTTTGCGCGCGGCTTTCTGCTTGGGGGCAGCTGCATTGGCATCAATGAAGTCGAGCACAAGAGGGCGGATATTGTTGCGCCAGCTTTTGCCCGCAAAGATGCCATAGTGTCCGGCGCCCGGCTCAACATGGCTTGCTTTCTTGCTGTCAGGCAGACCGGTGCACAAATCCAGTGCGGCGACACATTGCCCTGGCGCGGTGATATCGTCCTTCGCACCCTCAACAGTTTTGATGGCAACGGTGGTGATTTTGCCGATATCGACCGTACGTCCGTTCACGACAAACTGATTCTTGGCGATCTCGTTGTTTTTGAAGATTCGCTCCACAGTTGTGAGATAAAACTCTGCGGTCATATCCATCACCGCAAGATACTCATCATAGAACCGGTTGTGAGAATCGTGGTCAGAGGCCTCACCGCGCGTCACGCGCAAGATCTGATCGGAAAAGGCTTTGGAGTGGCGCTCTGCGTTCATCGACATGAAGGATTGGAGCTGCAGCAGGCCCGGATACACCATGCGCCCAACGCCCGGATATTTGAAGCCAACCCGCTGGATCATGGTTTCCTTCAGCTGCTCCATGGTCACGCGATGGCCAAAGTCGGTCACCTCGGTCGCAGCGGCTTCCGTATCAATCGGGCCGCCAATCAAAGTAAGAGACCGGGGCTGCGCCTCCGGATCTTCTTCCGCCAGATAGGCTGTCGCCGCCAAGGTCAGCGGCGCTGGTTGGCACACGGCCACCAAATGGGTGTCCGCGCCGAGGTGCTTCATAAAATCGACAAGATAAAGCGTGTAGTCTTCAACATCGAATTTCCCCTCGCTCACAGGGATATCGCGCGCGTTATGCCAATCCGTGATGTAGACTTCGCAATCCGCAATCAGGCTTTTAACGGTGGAGCGCAACAGTGTCGCATAGTGCCCCGACATCGGCGCAACCAACAGAACTTTACGTTTCATGGGTTTGCGGCCAGACACCTCAAAATGAATCAGATCCCCAAACGGGCGCTCTACGAGCGTGTTCACATTGACAAGGTGGTCCTTGCCATCCTCACAGGTAAAATTGTGAATGCCCCAGTCCGGTTTCACCACCATCCGCTGAAAGGTGCGCTCCGTCACCTGACCCCAGGCCGCCATCCATTGCAGGGCCGGGTTCGGGATCATTGCCATCGTTGGATAAGACGCCATCGCCGAAGCTGTCGCCCCCAACCATTGGTTGGTGTTGCGCATGGTCTCCATAAAGTCATACGTGGCCATGTACCGCATTTGTGTGTTCCTTACCTTGGGGTATCCAGAAAAGTGTTTCCCCATTAGTATTACAGGGGCGGATATCATTATGCTGCGTAGCAGCAAGGTTAAGGCGAATGTATTAATATGACAACAAATGAGATCGAAACGGGCGAAAAATTGGATCGTCTGAATGCCAACCTCGCAAAAGTCGAGGCGTTGTCACTAAAGCTCGCAGAGGTCATGGCGCGTCATAAGCCCCTGAGAAATGAGCTAAATGCGCCTGAGCCTGAGGTCTTTGTGAATGCCGCCACTGCCTATTGGCAGGGCATGATGGAAAACCCTGGAAAAATCCTCGAAAACCAGCTCGATCTGTGGAGTAAGTCGGTCAAAAGCTTCGTGGATGCGCAAAACTTGATCTTAAAAGGGCAGTTTGCTGCACCGCAGGACGACACGCCAACCGACCGCCGATTCTCACATCATTTTTGGCAGGATCATCCGTATTTCAACATGCTCAAACAGCAGTACATGCGCAACGCGGAGGCGATCAAAATCGCGGTCTCCGAGCTTGAGGGCTTGTCCGCCAAGGACAAACAGCGGATCGATTATTTCTCGCGCCAGATCATTGATATGATGTCGCCTACAAATTTTCTGGGCACCAACCCGGAAGCGCTGGAGCGTGCCGTTGAAACAGAGGGGCAGAGCCTTGTTGATGGCCTGGAAAACCTGATTGCGGATCTGGACGCCAATAATGGCGAGCTTTTGGTAAAGCTCGCGGATGAAAGCGCCTTTGAGATTGGCGGCAACATCGCCACGGCGCCGGGCAAGGTGGTCTATCGCAACCGTCTTTTCGAACTTCTGCAGTTTTCTCCCACCACTGATACCGTCTACGAAGTGCCGCTGGTGATTTTTCCGCCGTGGATCAACAAATACTACATTCTCGATCTGAAAGAGCAAAACAGCTTGATCCGCTGGGCGGTGGCGCAGGGCTACACAGTCTTTGTGGTCAGTTGGGTCAACCCGGATCGCAGCTTGGCGGATGTGGGGCTGGATGACTACATCGAGGAAGGCTTTCTGGAGGCAATCGCACAGATCAAAGAGATCTCCGGGCAACCACAGATCAATGCCGTGGGATACTGCATTGCGGGCACCACCCTGCATTTGACGCTCTCGCTCATGAAAAAACGCGGCGATGACTCACTGAAATCTGCCACGTTCTTCACGACCCTGACGGACTTTGGCGAGCAGGGCGAATTCACCCCGTTTCTGCAAAACGATTTTATCGACGGTATTGATGAGGAGGTCGCAGAAGAGGGGATCCTGCGCTCTTTTATCATGCAGCGCACCTTCAGCTTCCTGCGCTCCAATGATCTGATCTACACGCCCGCCATCAAAAGCTATATGATGGGAGAGGCGCCTCCGGCCTTCGATCTGCTGTATTGGAACGGCGACGGCTCGGGCCTGCCGGGCAAAATGGCGCACCAATATTTGCGCGACCTGTGCCAATCCAATAAATTCGTGGGTGAGGGGCTCCAGATGTGCGGAGAAACCCTGAAGATATCTGATGTGGATATTCCCACCTGCTCGGTCACATGTGAAACCGACCACATTGCGCGGTGGAAAGATTGTTATCGCGGCTATCAACAGACCAAAAGCCGCTCAAAGACCTTCATCGTTTCACAGTCCGGTCACATCGCTGGCATCGTGAACCCGCCCAGCAAAAAGAAATATGGCCACTACACCAACACCAAGCTCAGCTTATCTGCTGATGAGTGGATGGAGCAGGCGACGTTTCATGAGGGGTCGTGGTGGCCGCGTTGGGATGCATGGTTGTCCAAAAAATCAGGCAAACACATCGACGCGCGCATGCCCGGAACGGCGTCGCATCCGGCTCTTGGTGACGCACCCGGTGACTACGTGCGCAAAAAAGCGCTGAAATAAAGGCGGCTTGGCGGGTTTTTGCTGCAATGCAGCAGAAAAAACTTGAAATGCTGCATCGCAGCATGCATATTGCTTCCAGAGACTAGACGCACAGCCCACATTCCCTACTTTCTTACTCGGGCTGTTATTCAATTAAGGAACTGGAACAATGGCCAAAGCAGCACAGGATGTAACTGCAATGTTCAAAGACGTGATGGGCTCTTTCCCTGTCGACACCACAGCTTTTGAAGACGCGTTCAAAAATTCCGCAGCGCTCAATGAAAAGCTGACCGCAGTTGCGCTGGGCGCCGCTGAGAAATCGTCCGAGATTTCTTCCAAGTGGACCAAAGACACCCTGTCCAAACTGGGTGACATGTCTAAAGCCAAAGAAGAGCCAGCTGATTACGCCAAAGCGCTGACCGATTTTGCCTCCGCTCAGGCAGAAGTTGCAGCCGAGAACATGGCGGCTTTTGCCGAAGTGGCAAAAAAAGTTCAGATGGAAACCGTTGAGTTGTTGATGTCTGCGGGCAAGGACGCCACCGAAGAGGCGACCGCAGCTGTCAAAAAAGCCACCTCTGAGGTGACTGCCGCTGCGAAAAAAGCGGCAGCAAAATAAAAACTAAGCAAATTTCGCGCCCCTCCTCCTCCCCGAGGCGCGGTTTGCAAGGGCAGGCTTCAGGCCTGCCCTTTCTTTTTGTTTTGCACTCGCATAGGCTTTTTCTGCACTGCAAAGAAAAATGGGGAGATGGACGTGGGCGAGGACAAGAAACCACTGCTGATCAAACGGTACGCCAGCCGGCGGCTCTACAACACCGAGACCAGCGATTATGTGACATTGGAAGACATCGCCGGTTTCATCCGATCCGGGCGAGAGGTGCAGATTGTCGATCTCAAAAGCGGGGACGACCTGACGCGTCAGTACCTGCTGCAAATCATTGCGGAGCATGAAAGCCGCGGCGAAAACGTGCTGCCGTTGAATGTGCTGAATGATTTGGTGCGGGCCTACACCACACAGGCCACCTCGATGGTGCCGCAATTCTTGCAAACCTCCTTTGACATGCTGCGCGAGGGCCAGGAAAAAGTCATGGAAAGCATGGGGGGAGGTATGAAAATGCCGGGCCTGGAGGCGATGCAGGCGCAGCAAGAGGCCTTCATGAAGGCCATGACCGGTGGCATGGGGTGGCCGAGCGGGCCAGCGCAGAGCGCAGATGACACGCGCGAAAGCGCCGAGGGCGAAGAACTCGATGACATCAAGAAACAGCTGGCGGAGCTTCAGGAAAAACTTTCCAAGCTCAAATAAGCGGATCAGCTCCGGCGCCGCAGTCACCGACTCTTTTGTGCGCACAGCTTGGGTTGTGCGCATATATTGTGTCTGATTTGCGAATTTTCTGTTGTTTTTGTCATTGATTCGTTACGCTTGAGGCGTCGAGCAGACCAATGAGGAGCCAGTATGGCCAAAGCCACAACAGGGAAAACCACCCGCAAACCGACCACTGCGCGGGCGAAAACAACCAAAACCAGAGCGCGGGCCACAACCACGCGCAAATCCAGTGCAAGCCTGAAGGACGCAAGCGTTTCTGACGCGGCAAAGACGCCCGAAACCACGTCCCCCGCGCCATCCGACACCACAGAAGCGCTCCCAGTCTTGCGCAAGCGAGAGTTGATTGAGGCGGTTGTGATGCGCTCGGGTGTGAAAAAGCGTGATGTAAAGCCAGCTGTGGAGGCTGCGCTCGCGATTCTCGGGGAAACGCTTGCCGCGGGGCAGGGGCTCAACCTGCCTGAACTTGGCAAACTCAAGATTCAGAACAGCAAGTTGGTTGATGACGTGCAGGTGGTAAACCTGCGTTTGCGCCGTAAGTTGGCAAGCGCAGCGGCACACGATCAAGAAAGCGAAAAAGAGGGGCTTGCAGAGCCTGCTGAGTGAGGATAGAAGCCGCGCTACCGGGTGATTAGCTCAGTGGTAGAGCGCTTCGTTCACATCGAAGATGTCAGGAGTTCAAATCTCTTATCACCCACCATTTCCCTCCGTTTTTTGCGCAAGAATCACTTGAAGTTCGTAGCTTAAAAGGCTGAATTATCAGTGAAAATGGCGCTTCTTAAAGCGCCATTCTGTCTCTTTTCGCTGTGCGCGTCTCAGCGCGCCAATATGCGCAAACGGTTTTCAAACTCACCGCGATCCACATAGCACCCATGCAGGTGTCGCCGCCCGGTGTTGGGATCAAACGCAGAGCGCCCATGCAATACACGGCGGTTGTCAAACACTACCATTTCGCCCGCTTTCAGTTTGAGATCTAAGACGTATTTGGGATCACGCGTCATCGCCATAAACATCTGATAGGCACGGTAATAGCGCGCCATCTGCTCCGGGGCGATGTCCAGAAAATCCGCCAGATGCGCATTGAAGCAAATCTCAATCACGTCGCCGTTGTCATCGCAGGTGATCACGCGTTTGCGGGCGCGAATGTCGGTGGTCTCATCATGAAACCGGAAGGGGATTGAGATGTCACACAAGGCTGCAAACGCATCCGGATCCATAGTCTTCAGATCTTCGGCCACTGCATAACCATCACAGAACAGCGATTCTCCGCCCTCTGCCTTATTGGCAAGACAGTGCAAAAACTGAAAGCCCGGGGGCAGTTCCTGATTTGTCAGATCGGTGTGCAGCGGCAAGGCCACCGGCGTGTAGGCCAGGTTGTTGGGATTCGGTTTTGATTTCACCTCAAACGTCACCCCAAAATTGGTTTCGCGCAGAAAACCAATCCGTTTTGCCACATCCATTCCGGCCTCAGTGCTGTCCGCCAGCCCCTCTATGATGCTCAGGCCATACTGACGTGTCGCTACCAGCCAATCCTGCAGCGCGGCATCTTCTTGCATCACAGGCTCCGCAACAGCACGTGGGATACCCGCTGCGGACAGATCGCTGCGCCAGGAGATAAAGCCCGTGTCAGCGGCATCGGCCGCACGCTGGCCGGGACGATGCGCGCGCAGCCAGGCAAGATCATACAGGCTATCGCCTCGTCCATCTGCCCAGCTGACTTTGAGATGGGATTCAATCTGTTCGGCGGACTCCGCTTTGATGTCGAGCGCAATCGCCGTGAGATCGGTCATTCGTTCCTGCGTTTGCGGGTGGAAGCCGGCCGGATCATTCTCCCGCAACCAGATAAAGGGGAAATCGCCAACGGTGTCTTGGTCCCAGGTGAGGCGCACAAGGGTATCTGCCAGTTCAATCTGAACCGGCGCACTTGGTGTCTGAACAGTCATAAAGACCTCTTTTTGCTGAGTTATGTATGTTTTGAGCTCAGGCAAAAGAGGGCGGAGGCCACCAGTCATAAGCCTTTTTGTACGGATGGCCCGGTCTGCGGCCCAGAAGGGCTGGAAAATCGACAGGAGAGTACATGTGTGGCTTGAGTGGCTTCATTTAGGGTCTCATCTCTCCCTGACTAAGCCCGCGATTTGGAAACGGTCAAACACAAATGCGACCTGACAAGCGACATGGCTCAGATTCTTTTTCTCTCTCACACCGACATGCATGGATTTTTTGCAAAGCGGGTGGCGCACAGTCTGTGGTTCAGGTGAATCGCACCTGATCGCGCTTCAAACCGCAGGTTTCATAGGGGAGGAGGTGTTGTGGTTTGGGGCGAGGCAGACACTGATTTGACCGGAATTTTCAGAGAAAATCATTTAGGGGCAAAAAAGTTCAAAAATGGGGTTGCATGCCCCCGCAGTATTCTCTAAATCCGCCCTCACCGGGTCGTTAGCTCAGTTGGTAGAGCGCTTCGTTTACACCGAAGATGTCGGGAGTTCGAGCCTCTCACGACCCACCATTCTTCATTAGAATTGCTCGATTGCTCTACCGTAACTGAACTCCGTTTGAGTTAGGTGCTGCGTCTTTTCCGAGGGTTGAACTCGCAAAACAACCAAAAGGTTTGAACCTTACCGTCAGTGCGGGCGTGGTGTTCCGGTGGTTGTGTGCAAGGCCGCCATGCAAGTTCATAAAGCACAGCGGCCAAGCCATTTAACTCGCGTCTTTGAAGGCCTTGTATTCGCCACGCACTTGAACTGTTATCGTTACGGCTTGTTTGTCGCGATTGCGCCAGAACCAACCATGAGAACCATCAAACTCCGCAAGGATTGTGCCTTCTGATCCGGTTGAACCGCGCCCTTTTTCGTATGTAACAGATTGACCGGAGCCATGACCGTGCAAATCAAAGTTTACGCGGCCTCCATCTACAATCATGCGGAATTGTGCGGATTGGCCTTGGGTCATCTCCAGCTTCCATTCTGCGGAAGCGCCTGGCTCAAGAGCAAAGGTCACTTCGTCACGCCAGACCACCACTTCCTGAGCGTAGGCTGTGCTTACAAAAATGCCGAGAATGTCGTTGAGAAAGTTCGACTGATCGTTGTCGCTGGCGTCGCGTTGTCGATCTTCTTCGGCTTCAGTGGCGAGTTGTGATTTGATCTCGCCCATCTCAGCGAGTCCCAGAAGCCGCCCCACGCGCGTCGGGTCTATCCCGTACTCTGCGGGAAGAACGGCAGTGATAAGGATCACCAAAGCGGATGCTGCTGCGATGAATGTAGATCTCAAAAGTTGGGCAGTTGTGGGTAGTTCTTCGAGAGTTGGTTTGTTGGAATTGAACATATACTTGTCTCCTAGTCGCACTTCAGGCGACGAAAAATCCGGTAATCTGGTAGCCCGCAAGGATGAAGCCGAGCATCATCATGACCACATTTGCGGTGTAGGCTTCTTGCAGGAAGGTTGGCGATCTGCGCCAGTAACCCATGACAATGAGGATCGCTGAGAGTGCCAAGACTTGGCCGATCTCTACGCCGACATTGAATGCCAGCAGGTTGGGCAGCAGCCCCTCGGAGGCGATGTCGTAGTCTAGGATTTTTGTGGCCAGCCCTGTGCCGTGGAACAGGCCAAAGATCAGGGTTGCAGCCTTTGTATTGGGCTGTACCCCAAACCAACGTTGGTAGGCACCAAGATTGTCGAGTGCTTTGTAGACCACGGACAATCCGATAATGGCATCAACGACATAGGCATTCACGCTCCAGCCGAACCAGACGCCCGCAAGCATGGTGGTGGAATGGCCGAAGGCGAAGATGCTGACATAAATGCCGACATCTTTCCTACGGTAGAGGAAGAAAACGACGCCGAGCAGGAACAGTATATGATCATATCCTGTGACCATGTGCTTTGCGCCCAGGTAGGTAAAGGGGATGAGGTTTACGCCCCAGATTTCTTGAATGTAGCCCGCGTCGCCTTCGGTGACGTTATGGGCAGCGGCGGCAGATGCATACAGCATCAGCGCAGCACACAATGGTAGGGGGGCGGCCGCGCGGAAGGTGCGCAGGCAGAGCCCACCGGTTTTGGTGGATTGCATTGATATCTCCATGGATGTCCTGAAATTTGTGTCCAAAGACCCTTGTTGGGCCGGGTCAGGTCCGAGGAGGGCGCTCCAGGAGATAGAATGGCGTTGACCACAGGATTCGCTGCGCTCTGTGTCGCGCCGCTTCAGCTTTTAGCGTCCAGTTTTCAGCATGCTGGGTAAGTATGAGCGCCTGTGTGTGATCATGATCTGCGGCATCGTGGCTGTGGCCATGAAGGGCCCACATTGCATCGTCCTGAAAGTCATGTGAGTGACCATGACTCTCCATCATTTCAGTGTGATGCTGCAAAGCATCCATGATCTTTGGGAGGTGAGCTGGACTGGGGCTCGCGGCCCAAACCGCCATCGCAATACATACCACCGCCAAAAGCAAAGTGCTTGTGAGGCGTTTGAAAGGCAGTGCTCGTATTTTAGCGGTCGTGGGTTGCGTCATCTTTTGAGGCAGTATGCTATCTTGCTCTATCCTCCGGGGGAGGTTAAGGATGCTTTATGTCAAAACCACATGTCCACGCAAGTCATCCTAAGATCGCCACTCGGCTGAAACGCGCTGAGGGGCATTTGCGATCTGTGATTTCCATGATCGAAGAAGGCCGCGCTTGCGTAGATGTTGCGCAACAATTGCAGGCTGTGGAGAGTGCGATCCGAAATGCAAAGCAAACTCTGATCCACGATCATATGGATCACTGCATAGACACTGAAAACACCGGCGATCGTGCGGAACTCAAAGCCATCGCTCGCTACCTGTGAGGCCAATATGTTTGAAGTGCTGACGGATAAAACCTATCGCCATCTTTTCTTGGCACAGCTTGTTGCGCTGTTGGGCACTGGGCTTGCGACCGTCGCAATGGGCTTGTTGGCCTTTGATCTCGCAGGTGAAAGTGCCGCGTTGGTGTTGGGCACAGTGTTCACCATCAAGATGGTGGCCTATGTCGGCATTGGCCCGATTGCCGGAGCCTTTGCGGATCGTGTGAATCGCCGGGCTCTGCTTGTGACGCTGGATGTGGTGCGGGGGAGTGCCGCGCTGTGTCTGCCTTTCGTGACAGAGGTCTGGCAGCTCTATGTGCTGATATTCCTTTTGCAGTCGGCATCCGCCGCCTTTACCCCGACATTTCAGGCCACCATTCCAGATGTGTTGCCTGACGAGGCGCGTTATACCCGGGCTTTGTCACTCTCGCGACTGGCCTATGATCTTGAAAACATTATCAGCCCAACGCTTGCCGCGCTTTTGCTCGTAGTTCTGAGCTATGACGCGCTGTTCCTCGGCACGGTGGTCGGGTTTGGTGCCTCTGCCCTGTTGCTTATCTCTGTCGCGTTGCCAAGTCCCAAAGCCGCAGAAGCGCGCGGTGTGTATGATCGTACGACGCGGGGCATTCGCATTTATCTTGCCACGCCGCGTTTGCGTGGTCTGTTGGGGCTCAGCTTCGCAGCCTCAAGCGCAGGAGCGATGGTTCTGGTGAATTCTGTTGCGCTTGTGCGCGGCGATTTGGGCATGTCTGAGAGCGCGCTGGCGTGGACCGTCTTTGGCTTTGGCTTGGGCAGCATGATTGTCGCCTTTACTCTGCCACGCCTTTTGGATCACGTGTCAGATCGCTCTGTCATGTTAGTGGGGGGGCTGATCATGGTTGGTGCCCTTTTGGCCATCGCTTTGGTTGTGGTGGTGCGCGGATTGTCTTGGCCGCTGTTGTTTGGCACGTGGCTGTTGATCGGTTTGGGGTATTCCGCGGTGCTCACACCCTCTGGCAGGCTCCTGACCCGCTCTTCACATCCCGAGGACCGCCCTGCGGTGTTTGCGGCGCAGTTCGCGCTGTCACATGCCTGTTGGCTGGTCGCGTATCCGTTGTCGGGCTGGCTCATGACGGCATTCGGCGCGGTTGCTGCCTTTGTTGTTCTGGCGCTGGTTGCCGCGTTGGGGATCATTGCCGCGCTGCGGGCCTGGCCCTCTGAAGAGTCTGAGACGGTCGAGCACACGCATGAGAATCTGCCGCTGGATCATCCACACCTGCAGGGCCATCGCAGCCATGCCCATCCGCTGATCATCGATGACGCCCATCCCAAGTGGGCGCAGCGATTCTGATCGTGGAAATTTGGGGTCGGCTTTGGCAGGTCCACTTATGCTTTCAGTACAAGCACTGTCGCAGCCCATTTTGGCGGCATCACCTGGGTGATCCAACTGGCCTGTGTCCAAGAGCGGCCGGGTAGGCGTGTCCCTACAAATCAGCGGCACAAAAAAAGCGGCCCATGGGGCCGCTTCAATGGTCTCATACGCAGAGGTGTCTGGCTTAGCCAGCAACGATTGGGGCGCAGAGCAGGGCGCCGGTCTCGGTGCTTTGCAGCTCGTAACCGCCGGGGCAGCTTGCGTCGCCCGCTTTGTTAAAGGTTGGCTGTACATTGATCGGTGCCGGCTCTTCTTGTTGGCCACAAGCGGCGAGAGTCAGACCAGCGATGCAAAGGGCAGCGTAAATCGGTTTCATTCTGATTTTCCTTCAAAAGAATTTTGATCGAGTGAGTCCACCTAATCACAAAAACGTGTGCAGGCAAAGCTTACTCAGCGCTGTGCTTAGCTTAAAAATAACGGCTTGGCAGGGGCTTGTGAAATTTCTTCGATTTTCGTGCGGATATCCGCTTGACGCGCCTGAGCGCTCGGCATAAACCCCACCACACGCTGAGGGGCACACGCCAAACAGCGAGCAGCGAGCGGTTGTAGCTCAGTTGGTTAGAGTACCGGCCTGTCACGCCGGGGGTCGCGGGTTCGAGCCCCGTCAACCGCGCCACCGCTGCTAGTCCAGACCTTGGGCGCCTTCGGGCAAAGGGTCATGCCGAAAGGCGAAGATATATGCGCGGTTGTAGCTCAGTTGGTTAGAGTACCGGCCTGTCACGCCGGGGGTCGCGGGTTCGAGCCCCGTCAACCGCGCCACTTCTTCCTCCCCTGAAAAGATGGTTGAATTGGTCGCTTTAAAGCGCGCATTATCTGCGCCTTTTTGCGGCGTCTTTGTCCCGCCACAGAAAAAACGCGCCCGAAGGCGCGTTTCTGATTCTCATCATGATTCGAAACCCTTAGCGGGTCAGAGCCTCAAGGATTCGCGCCCAGGAACGGGTGCCTTTGTGAAAGCTCTCCACATCATATTTTTCATTGGGGGAGTGGATCTGGTCATCGTCGCGGCCAAAGCCGATCAGCATCGAATCCATGTCGAGAATCTCTTTGAAGTAGCCCGCAATCGGAATCGATCCGCCGCAGCCCACATAGGCGGCAGGGCGGGGCCATTCATCGCTCAGCGCCGCACGCGCTTTTTCAAAGGCGGGGTCTTCGATCGACATTTGCGACGCACCAGAGCCCTTTTCGGTGCGGTACTCAACGCTGAACCCATCCGGCAGGTTGCGTTCCAGATAGCTGCGGAACGCCGCGCGGATCTTGTCTGGATCTTGCTGCCCAACCAGTCGGAAAGAGACCTTGGCAGAGGCCTGTGAGGGCAGCACGGTTTTGAAGCCATCCCCGGTGTAGCCGCCCCAGATGCCGTTCACATCACAGGTCGGGCGCGACCAGATCTGTTCCAGCGGTGTGCGGTCCTGTTCCCCTGCTGGCGCTTTCAGCCCCACATCGCCCAAATAGGTGGCATGATCAAAATTCAATCCCTGCCATTGGGCGCGAATGTCATCGGGCAACTCGGGCACGTCGTCATAAAACCCTTCCAGGGTCACAGCGCCGGTGTCATCATGCAGCCCTGCGAGGATTTTGTTCAGCACCCGGATCGGGTTCATCGCAATGCCGCCATACATGCCCGAATGCAGATCGCGCGAGGGCCCCGTGATGGTGAAATCCTCGCCCAGCAGCCCACGCAGCATCGTTGTGATCGCCGGCACAGCGCTTTCAAACAACCCGGTGTCACAGATCAAAGCAATGTCACAGCTAAGTTCCTCGGCATTCTCTTGCAGGAAGGGCACAAGGCTCGGCGACCCTGATTCTTCTTCGCCTTCAAACAGAAACGTGATCTTGCAGGGCAGGGCGCCATGCTCGGCAATCCAGGCGCGGCAGGCCTCCACAAATGTCATCAGCTGCCCCTTATCATCAGAGGCCCCGCGGGCGCGAATGACTTGGCCAGCATCGGTGTCTTCCAGCGCGGGATCAAACGGGTCACGATCCCACAGCTCCAGTGGGTCCACCGGCTGCACGTCGTAGTGACCATAAAATAGAATGTGCGGGCTGTCTTCGCTGGGGCCATCGACGTGGCCAACAACCATGGGGTGCCCCGTGGTTGGACGTTTTTCCGCTTTGATGCCAAGGCCTTGCAGATCTTTGACCAGCCAATCCGCTGCCGCGTCCACATCCGCATTAAAGGCAGGATCGGTCGAGATGGATTTGATGCGCAGCAGATCAAACAAACGGTCAATCGCCGCAGGCATCTGCGCGTCGATGCGGGCGAGAACAGGATCAAGAGACATAGGAATTCCTTTTCGTTGCACCGCAAAGCGGTGAGATGCGCAAACCGTATCACTGCAATCTCAGCTGTCCAATGGCCCCCGTTTACGCTTTGATCGACATCAAGGTGCTACACTTTGTCAGTCTGCTACCCATTGCCCAAGCGGCTGTTGAGGTTTAGAACAGCTCTAATATTCAGTCATGACCCCAGCAGGTGGAGACATGGCCGGGGAGAAGGAAAGCCACTGTGGATTACACTGCAAAGCTAGATGACGCTCTGAATCGACTGCATGATGAAGGCCGCTATCGCACGTTCATTGATATCGAACGTCAGCAAGGACATTTTCCACACGCAACCTGGACCCGCCCAGATGGCACGCAGCGCCCGATCACCGTCTGGTGTGGCAACGACTATCTCGGCATGGGCCAGCATCCTGTCGTGCTCGCAGCAATGCACGAGGCGGTGGATGCCACTGGCGCAGGCTCCGGCGGCACCCGTAATATCTCCGGCACCACAGTGTACCACAAACGCCTAGAGGCAGAGCTTGCGGATCTGCATGGCAAGGACGCCGCGCTGCTGTTCACCAGCGCCTACATCGCAAATGATGCAACTTTAAGCACTTTGCCAAAGCTGTTCCCGGGTCTGATCATCTATTCTGACGAGCTCAACCACGCCTCCATGATTGAGGGCGTGCGCCGCAATGGCGGGGCCAAACGCATCTTCAAGCACAATGATGTGGCGCATCTGCGCAGCCTGCTGGAAGCGGATGATCCCGCAGCGCCCAAACTGATCGCCTTTGAATCAGTCTACTCTATGGATGGCGATTTTGGGCCGATCGAAGAGATCTGCGATCTGGCAGATGAATTTGGCGCGCTGACCTATATTGATGAGGTGCACGCCGTGGGCATGTATGGCCCGCGCGGCGGCGGCGTGACAGAGCGTGACAATCTCGCGCATCGCATCGACATCATCAATGGCACCTTGGCCAAAGCTTATGGTGTGATGGGCGGCTACATCGCAGCATCGGAAAAAATGTGCGATGCCATAAGATCTTATGCGCCGGGCTTCATCTTCACAACCTCCCTGCCGCCGGCGGTCGCCGCAGGTGCCGCTGCTTCTGTTGCGCATCTGAAAACCGATCAGGCTCTTCGGGAGCGTCACCAGACGCAGGCCAAAATTCTCAAGCTGCGCCTGAAAGGGCTGGGCTTGCCGATCATTGATCATGGCACCCACATCGTGCCCGTGATTGTTGGCAATCCGGTGCACACCAAAGTGCTGTCTGATCACCTGCTCGAAGACTACGGGATCTATGTGCAGCCGATCAATTTCCCAACCGTGCCACGTGGCACGGAGCGTCTGCGATTCACACCGTCGCCGGTCCATGGACCCAAAGAAATTGATGCGCTTGTGCATGCTCTGGATGCACTCTGGAGCCACTGTGCGCTGAATCGCGCCGAACTCGCGGGTTAACCGATAGATAACGTTCTCAATGCTACCATATATGGTATAGTGATCCTTAATAAGGGGATCAGCTCGAATCAGGGGAAGAACGAGCTGACGTTGTTAAACGAGGCATGAGGGATGATCGGGCGCAAATCCAAGCGCGATACCGAAGAGGTATTAGAAGGCCCAATGGGCTACGATGACTTTGCTGTAAGTCTCGGTGATATGATGCGCGGCGAGCGTGCCACAATGGGCAAGTCGCTGCTGGATGTTCAAAGGGAACTCCGCATTCGCGCCAGCTATGTGGCAGCCATCGAAAACTGTGATCCCTCGGCTTTCGAAACCCCTGGGTTCATTGCAGGATACGTGCGCTCTTATGCGCGCTACCTCGGCTTGGATCCCGAGCAGGCGTTTGATACGTTCTGTGCCGAAAGTGGCTTTAGCACGGCGCATGGCATGTCCGCCGAAGCGTCAGGCGCCCGCAAGGTGGAAAAGGTTCTGCCCTCCGCCTCAAGCGATCCATTCTCTTCAGCCAATGCACCGTTTACCCCTATTCAGGAATCACTGCTGTCGCGGATTGAGCCGCGCGCCATTGGCTCTTCTTTGGTCCTGTTGGCTCTGATTGCCGGGCTTGGCTATGGGGGCTGGTCGGTGCTCAATGAAATTCAGCGCGTAGCGCTTGCCCCTGTGGAGCAAACGCCTGTTGTGCTGAGTGATTTGGATCCTCTGGACAGTGTCGTACCCAACGCACCAACATCTGATGCGTCTGACGCCCTTCAGACGGCCGAGGTGGGCGCGGGCGTGTTTGCCCCTGCAGAAGTGCTGGACCGTCTCTATCGTCCGCAGGCACTCGATGTTCCTGTGCTGGTCGCGCGAGATGCGCCGATTTCCCAACTCAACCCAGACAACGTTGGCGTCTTCACGCCAGAGATCCCTGCGGTGATTGCCGCGGTTGTCCCTGAAGAAGAGCGCCCGATTCCGATTGTTGTTGAGGACGCGCCGCCAGAAATCGTCGTGATGGCCGTGCGCCCGGCTTGGGTGCGTGTGCGCAGCGCAGATGGCTCTATCCTGTTTGAAAAAATCCTGAACGCTGGGGAAGAATACGTGCTTCCCGCGACCGAAGAGGCACCGATCCTGCGCGCAGGCATGAGTGGTTCGGTTTACTTCAAACTCAACGGTGAGTTCTACGGACCGGCAGGCGAGGGCACCAGTGTTGCCCGTGACCTGCCTCTCGCTATGGACACGCTCAAAGAAGACTTTGCAGTCGCCGATCTGAATGGCGATCCAGAGCTTGCACGCATTGTAGCGTTGGCCGAAGCAGCCACAGACGCCGTGCCAGAGGTGGCCGAGGCAGAGTGATCTCGGTCTTTCCGGACCTGTCTAAGCTCTGACCAGACACATGTTGCAAACCAACCAGAGCGCTGCCCATCCGGCGGCGCTTTTTTCTATGCCGGTCTCAACAATAAAAAGCAGCGCCGAGGCGCTGCTTTGGAGTTTAGAGCAGTTTACGCTATGAACGAGCTCGGCGGTTCGCCGTTCGGATTAGTTCATGGGAGGCGACACCGGCGAGACCGCGCGACTTTCTGAGAGAAAGGGGTTGTTCGTGTGTGAATCAGCCGCGCTTGCCTTCCACAATCGCCCGCATCGCATCCAGCGGCAGATAGCCGCGCAGCATTTCATCTTGCAGCACAAAGGAGGGCGTGCCGGTGATCTGCATGTCCCGCGCCAGCAGGCGGGTTGTGACGATCTCTTGCGTCACCTCATCGCTGTTCATGTGCTCAAGCAATGGCTCAGCATCAAACCCTAGCCCTTTCGACAAACGTTTGAGGGAGCGTTCCGTCACATCCCCGCGCATTTTGATCAATGCGTCATGGGCCTGTTTGTAGGAGTCATCTCCCAGCTTTTGTTTGACCGCGATGGCAAAACGAGAGCTCAGTTCAGAGGCTTCACCAAGGATCGGGTACTCTTTCACGATAAAGCGGATGTTCCCGTCACTCTTGATCAGTTCGGCAACCTCATCATGGGCTTTGCGGCAGTAGCCGCAGCGGTAGTCGATAAATTCAACCAGCGTGATGTCACCCTCTGGGTTGCCGCCCACCCAACTGTAGCCATCCTCAAACAGCCGCTCCGTGTTTGCCGCAACCAGCGCCAGATCGTCTTGCTCTTTGTTTTGCGCCTCACGCTCCTGCAGGATCGCGACCGCTTCCATGATCACCTCTGGGTTCTCCAGCAGGTAGTTGCGGATTTCATCACGGAACACACCGCGCTCCGCGTCTGACATGCTGTCGATGTCAAATGCCATTGCAGAGGTTGCGCTCAGGCCAAGGGCAAGGGCGGTGGGGGCGAATAGGCGTTTCATGCGGGAACTCTCCATCACTTTTTCTTATTGGCACGCTTGGCGGCAGACACGATGTCTTGTGCGCGGCGTGCCGCACTTGAGCCGCGGGGCAGGCGGGTTAGGGCGCGTTGGGCATGTATGTCGGCATCTTTGAGCCGGTTGGCAAGGGCATAGCGTTCCGCCGTCGCCAGAGAGGCCAACCCGGGTTGACCATTCTGCGCATAGGCAGAACCCAGATCCCGCAATAGCTTGCCATTGCGAAAATCACGGGAACGGGCGTTTTCCAGGTGTTTCAGCGCTTCTTTGGGGCGATTGACGGTCAAAAGCGCCCGGCCCAGCCCGCCAAGGATCAGCGGGTTGCGCGGCGCAAGCTGCGCCGCTTTGCGATAAGCGTTCACAGCATTTTGAAACTGGCGGCTCTCCAAGAGGATCTGCCCCTTGAGCTCATAATAAAATGCATCGTTGGGGCGCGCGGCAATCGCCTTGTTGATATGGGCAATCGCTTGCGACGTGTTCTGCTGGCGGTGATAGGCCACCGCAAGGCGCATCTGCCGAACATCCTCAGAGCGGCTGTCGCCCGCGCGCTGCAATGTCCATTTGGTCGGGCGCAAAAACGCCGTCAGCTTTGAACGCGCGCGGTCATACCAATACTCCATTTCCGGCTGCGGACGGCTTTTGCCGGTATAGGCCGCCACAAACCGCTCCATCGCGCGCACGCGGTCCCGCGACAGCGGGTGGGAGCGCATGTAAGGGTCCTGACGAGACACATTCAACAGATCCTGGCCTTCAAAGATCTTATGCACATCCACAGCCCCCGCAGGATCGATGCCAGCGGAGGCCATGTAGCGCACGGCAGATTGATCTGCAGAGGCTTCTTCGGCCCGTGTATGGGCGAGAAATTGCCGAAGGGCTGCGCTTTGCGTGCCCAGTGCCACACCCGCTGCCACATCTCCGCGCCCAGAGGCCGCTGCAGCGGCCAGTGCCAGCGCCAGACCAAGGCCAGCGGTAGAGCGCGCCGAATCAAGATTGGCCTGCCGACGGGTCAGATGCCCATTGGCGATATGGGCCGCCTCATGGGCAATCACCGCCTGTAACATCTCAGGTGTGTCCATCTGCATGATCATGCCCGTGTGAATAAAAATATGTTGTGGATCAACCACAAAGGCATTGAGGCTCTTGTCGTTCACCAAGAGGATTTGCACGTTATTTCCAAGGCCCGCAGCACTCAGAATGGGCGCCGCCATCTTGCGCAGGGCGTGCTCTATGTCCGGGTCTCGGATCAACGATGCGGCCTGCGCCAGAGGGGTTGTGATCAAAAGCGCCAGCAGCGTCACGAGGGCGACGGCATGGGAACGCAAAGCGGTGATTGACGACGCCGTCATTTCGCGGTGAAACCTCATGAGCGACAATAGGGAACAAATTGATGCGGAACTCAAGACGTGGGGCAGTGGATCCCTTCATTGTGATGGATGTGATGGAAGCGGCGCGCCAGGCCGAAGAGGCAGGCCGCCACATCATTCATATGGAGGTGGGCCAGCCCGGCACCGCCGCACCCGAAGGGGCGCGCCGCGCTTTGGCCGCGCAGATGGATAAAGGCGCGCTTGGCTACACGGTGGCACTTGGCATTCCAGAGCTGCGCGCGCGCATCGCACAGCTTTACGGCGATTGGTACAATGTGGATCTTGATCCCGGTCGCGTGATTGTCACGCCGGGCTCTTCTGGAGCCTTTTTGCTCGCCTTTTCTGCGCTGTTTGATGCGGGCGAACGTGTCGCCATCGGCGCGCCGGGTTACCCCAGCTATCGCCAGATCCTCAAAGCGCTGAGTCTCGAGCCGCTCGATATCCAGACCGCACCGCAAAACCGCCTGCAACCGGTGCCCGATGATCTGCGCGCCATGGATTTTGAGGGGCTGATGGTGGCCTCACCAGCCAACCCCACCGGCACCATGCTCAACAGCCGTTCGATGGGCGCGCTCATCGATCTCTGTCGCGAAAAAGACGCGGCCTTCATCAGCGATGAAATCTACCACGGCATCGAATATGAGGCCAAAGCCGTCACCGCTCTGGAACTCACGCATGACTGCTATGTCATCAATTCCTTCTCCAAGTACTTCAGCATGACCGGCTGGCGTGTCGGCTGGATGGTGGTGCCTGACGATCATGTCCGCAAGGTCGAGCGGCTGGCGCAAAACATGTTCATCTGTGCCCCGCACGCAAGCCAGGTTGCGGCGCTGGCGGCGATGGATTGCCATGACGAGCTGGAGGCCAATATGGCCGTCTACCGCGCCAATCGCACGATGATGATCGACGGCCTTCCCAAAGCGGGTTTTGCTAAATTTGCCCCACCGGATGGGGCTTTCTACGTCTATGTTGATGTGAGCGATTTCACCAATGACAGCCGCGCCTTTGCACAGGAAATTCTGGAGGACGCAGGCGTCGCGGTGACCCCGGGTCTTGATTTTGATCCAGTGCGCGGCCACCAGACCCTGCGCTTTTCCTATGCGCGCAGCACCGCCGACATCGCCGAAGGTCTGGCGCGACTGGAGCGGTTCATGCGCGCGCGTGGCCATCTCTGAGGCCGCGCAAAACATGCGGCGCGGCCCCATCTACGAAAAAAATAGTAGACTGAGGGGCCGCGCCCTATCTTCCTGATTGCGGTAACACAATTGGCGTCCTAATGTGCGCGCCAACAACCGTCAGGGAGGCCGTCATGACACATATTCTCGCCATTGATCAGGGCACCACATCCAGCCGCGCGATCGTCTTTGACGGCGACATCCGCCCCGGTGCCAGCGCGCAGGTCGAATTCACCCAACACTTCCCACAGTCTGGCTGGGTGGAGCATGACCCGTATGACATCTGGACCACCACGCTCAGCACCTGCAAAGAGGCGCTTACGTCCGCAGGCATCAGCGCCGCAGATGTGGCCGCCATCGGCATCACCAACCAGCGCGAAACCACGCTGGTCTGGAACAAACACACGGGCGAGGCGGTCTATAACGCCATCGTCTGGCAGGACCGCCGCACTGCCGCCATCTGTGACGCGTTGAAAGCCGCAGGCCACGCCGATCTGGTGCAGCGCACCACTGGCCTGCTGCTTGATCCCTATTTCTCTGGTACCAAGATCAAATGGATCTTGGACACAGTCGAGGGCGCGCGCGCATCTGCAGAGGCGGGTGATTTGCTCTTTGGCACGGTCGACAGCTACCTGATCTGGAAGCTCACCGGCGGCAAGGTCCATGCGACAGACGCCACCAACGCTGCCCGCACCCTGATTTATGACATCCACCAGGGCGCGTGGAGCGCGGAGATCTGCGAAATCCTCGGCATCCCCATGACGATGCTGCCAGAGGTCAAAGACTGCGCCGCTGATTTTGGCGCAACCGAAGCAGAGATTTTTGGCGCGCCCATCCCGATCCGTGGCGTGGCAGGTGATCAGCAGGCCGCCACCATCGGACAAGCCTGTTTTGAACCGGGCATGCTCAAGTCCACCTACGGCACCGGTTGCTTTGCCCTGTTGAACACCGGCGACACACCGGTAACCTCGCAAAACCGCCTGCTCACCACCGTCGCTTATCAGCTTGATGGCAAGCCCACCTACGCGCTGGAAGGCGCGATCTTCATTGCTGGCGCGGTGGTGCAATGGCTGCGTGATGGCCTCGGCATCATCGAGGACGCCGCCGCCACCTCTGGTCTGGCTAAAGCGGCTGATCCGGGGCAGGAACTCATCATGGTGCCCGCCTTCACTGGCCTTGGCGCGCCATACTGGAGCCCACAGGCCCGTGGTGCGGTCTTTGGTCTGACCCGCGGCTCCGGCCCGGCGGAATTTTCCCGCGCGGCCTTGGAAAGCGTCGGCTTTCAAACCCGCGACCTGCTCGAAGCGATGCAGGCGGATTTTGACTTCTCCGGCGACACCGTGCTGCGCGTCGATGGCGGCATGACCGCCTCTGACTGGACCATGCAGTTCCTCTCTGACGTGCTCGGCGCGCCGGTGGATCGCCCTGTCGTGGCCGAAAGCACCGCCAAAGGCGTGGCCTGGCTCGCGGGCATGCAGGTCGGCGTTTACCCCGATATGGCAGGCTTTGCCGCCACTTGGGAGAAAGAGCGCGAGTTCACCCCGGCCAAAGATCAGGATTGGCGTGACAGCCGTTACAAAGGCTGGAAGAAGGCGATTGACGCCACGCTGTCTATGACAGAGTAAGCATGGCGCGCGGCTTGCGCGCCCATCACGTCAGGAGGCCCAAAATGTCAGAAACCTGTATGCTCTGCGGGGCCTCTGAAACGCTTGCACCCATCGTGGTTGCACCTGAAGACACCACCGTCACCCTGTGCGACACCTGCGCGGACGGTGTGGCCAATGGCCCCAAAGACGCGCCCCACTGGCAATGCCTGCATGATGCGATCTGGAGCGAAACACCAGCGGTACAAGTTGTCGCGTGGCGTTTGCTCAATGGCCTGACAGAGGCCCCATGGGCGCGCGACCTGCTGGACATCGCCTATCTCGCCCCAGAGGTTCAGGTCTGGGCGGAGGCGGGCTTGGCTGCGACACCTGAAGACAGCATCATTCACCGCGACAGCAACGGCACGGAGCTGGCCGCCGGGGACACCGTTGTGCTGATCAAAGACTTGCCGGTCAAAGGCGCAGGCTTCACCGCCAAACGCGGCACCGCCGTGCGCAATATCTCTCTGGTGGCGGATAACGCCGAGCACATCGAAGGCCGCGTCGAAAGCCAGCGCATCGTGATCCTCACAAAATTTGTGAAAAAGAGCTGAAGGCGGGCGGCCCCCCAAGCATCGCGCGCATAAAAAAGATGCGCGCGCCTGACCGGTTTCAGCTTTCTGAGCCAGGCGCAGAGGTGCCCGCCTCACATCTGTATCTGCCCGGATCTACCTGAGCGTGAAATTTTCCGAGGTCAGATCGGAAAAGGACACGCCCGTCAATGTGGCGATTTTGAATGGGCCATATGTGAGTGTGATTTCCTCTCCATCACGCCCGGTAAAGCCCAGGGTGTGCCCTGCATCTATTGCTTCCGAAGGCAAGTCGGCTTCCAGAACATCTTCGTCCGGATTGAAGTCGGTGATCACAACCGGCGCCCAGTCTTGAGCGGCGTTTGGATCTTGGCCGAATCCCGGGGAGAGACTTACCGAAATTCTGTCCTGACCTTCTCCGCCCGTCACGGTATCCCCGTCATCAGCGCGGATTGTGTCATCTCCGAACCCGCCAGAAACCTGATCGGCCTGCGCGCCATTCCCGTTGTGCTGGGTCAAAAAATCTTCGGTGTTCAGCAAATCATCGCCCGTATCGCCAAATAGCGTATCGGAACCCCCAAGGCTTGTAAGTCCGTCCGCCCCGGATCCCCCCCGGACAAAGTCATCTCCGCCAAACTCTGGGTCGTTTCGGCCCGTGAGGTCACTCCAAAAGTCGTCCCCATCTGCCAGAAAAACGCGGTCGTCTCCGTCTCCTGAGTGAACGTTGTCATTCCCGGATCCGGCAAAAATTCTGTCGTCACCGGCAGCTGTTCGAATGGTGTCATTCCCGCCATTGGCCTGCACCTGAAACCCAGTGGTTATATCGTCGTCGACTGTGAATTCATTGGCCTCATCGTTGCCGAGCAAGGTAGTGAGCATATTGCTCCCGTCTGTCTGGGCGCTATCCTGCTCAGCGTCTGTGTCACTGTCGCTATCGCTGTCATTTTCACTGTCCTGTTCGGTGTCAGAGCCGCTGTCCAAAACGCCCATCAAAGGCGCAGCAATCCCAAGCCCCAAAAGGCCAAGCAGTATCAATTCCATGAAAACGATCCAAATTCCCGCAAAGGTTTAGTGCTCGGCGGTCTATGCGCTGTTTTTGGCAAAAACAAGACGCATTCCTCAAACGCCCCAACACGCCCATACCAGCGATGCGTTTCAGGGTGAAGATCTTTATTTTGAGCCACGCCCGCCCGCGCAAAACCGGCTCCCAAGTTACGGGAGCTGTCAGATCTCCATCGGAATGGTCACCGGCCCGTCATTGATCAGCGAGACCTTCATATCCGCGCCAAACCGGCCGGTCTCAACCGGCACATAGGCCGCCAGTTCCTTGGCAAAGAGCTCATACAGCCGCTTGCCCTCCTCAGGCGCGGCGGCTGTGGAAAATCCGGGCCGGTTGCCGCTGCGGGTGTCGGCCGACAGGGTGAACTGGCTCACCACCAACGCGCTGCCGCCAATATCCACCACCGATTTGTTCATCTTGCCGGCTTCATCCTGAAAAATCCGGCATTTCGCCACTTTGCCCGCGAGCTTGACCACCTGCGCCTCAGTATCGCCGTCCATCGCACAGACCAGCACCATCACGCCCACACCACAGGCTCCGATGATCTCGCCATCCACACGCACCTGCGCCTCGCTCACCCGCTGTATCACTGCCCGCATCTGTTTTTCCTCACGTGCCCCAATATTGATCCATGCAAAATGCGCCAGCGGGTAGGGCGCTGCAAGCCGCGCTTCTCATTCTCAAAATATCCCGGGTGAAGTCCTAACTTGCTTGGGACGAGGGCAGCGCCCTCCTTGGCGACGCCAAGGTTAGCGCTTCGGTCCCGCCATCACGATGCAGGTCGTGGAGCCGGTGGCATAGAGCTTGCCATCCTCAATGCCGCGAATTTCGCCATTGGCAATCCCGGTAGAGCGCCCGGCATGCTGCACCTTGCCCACCGCACGCACCTTCATGCCAACCGGTATCGAGCGCAGAATGTTGATTTTATATTCCAGCGTTGTGTAGATCTGCCCCACCGCCAGCGTGCTCTGCACCGCACAGGCCATGCAGCTGTCCAGCACCGTGCCATACCAGCCGCCATGCACCGTGCGGATCGGGTTCAGCACGCCAAACTCCGGCGTGCCTTCAAAGGTCACACTGCCATGTTCCGCATGAGTCGGCAGAAAGCCCATTGTTGCGCCAATCGGCGCACCGGGCAGCGTGCCATCAATGATCGCCTGCATGAACGCCAGCCCGCTCATCGACAGGATGGTGTCAAAATCCGCCAGCTCGTCCATGGATTGGGCATAGTGGTGTTTGGGCATGGGGCTCTCCTCTGTCCTTCATGGAGAGAGCCTCAAGCCCAATGCCTGCGCAAGAGGCCAAGCCGCCCGTTACGCAACGTTTTGCAGCTTCACTTCCGGCACGACCCCCAGCGCATGACACACATCCCGGGTCAGCTCTGGTCGGTTCAGCGTGTAAAAATGCAGCGCCTCCACACCCTCATCCATCAGCTCAGAACACATCTCGGTACACACCGCTGTCGCCAGCAGATCCTCGCGGTCATCGCGTACCGCCTTCTCGAACGCATTGGCCAGCCATGTGGGCACAGAGGTGCCACAACGCGCGGCAAATTTCTGCACCCCTTTCCAGTTCTCAATCGGCAGAACCCCAGGCAGGATTGGTGCATTAATACCGGCCTTCAAACAGGCATCTCGGAACCGCAGAAATGTCTCGCTCTCAAAAAAGAACTGGGTGATCGCCTCACTGGCCCCCGCATCAATCTTGCGCTTGAGCCATTCCACATTGGCGGCCATATCGGCGGCCTCCGGGTGGCTCTCAGGATAAGCGCCCACACGGATGGTGAACTTGCGAGTCGCCGCCAGCGCCTCAATCAGCTCAATGGAGGAAGCAAATCCCTCTGGATGAGGCGCAAAGCCTACGCTGCCTTTAGCGGGATCCCCACGCAGCGCCACAATCTCGCGCACACCGGCGGCGGCGAACTCTTCGGCAATGCGCAGCGTCTCAGCCTTTGAAGCATCCACACAGGTCAGATGCGCCGCCACATTCAGGCCAGAGGATTTGTGCAATGTCGCCACCGCTTCGCGTGTCAGATCCCGCGTGGTGCCACCGGCGCCATAGGTGACCGACACAAACCGCGGATCCAGCGGTGCCAGTGTTTGCACTGTGTCCCAAAGCCGAAAGGAGGCTTCCAACGACTGCGGCGGAAAGAATTCAAATGAAACTTGAGGCGTGGTCATAACGAGCGTCCTGTATCTTGTGGTTGTCCTCATGTCTCATGCGTGTCATCATTAAGCAAATTCATAATTCTCAAGAAGGTCATGAGCCCAACATGAAGATGCACATCGAGTTCCGCCACCTGCGCACTGTGCGTGCCATCTATGAATGTGGTGGCTTAGCCCGCGCGGCAGATCAGCTCAACATCACGCAATCGGCATTGTCGCATCAGATCAAAGGACTCGAAGAACAGGCCGGGGTCGAGCTGTTTGTGCGTCGCTCCAAACCGATGAAACTCTCAGCTGCGGGGCTGCGCCTGTTGCGTCTTGCCAATCAGGTTTTGCCAGAGGTCGAAAAGCTTGAGGCTGAGTTCAATGGCTTGCGTGATGGAAGCTCAGGCCGCTTGCATATCGCCATCGAATGCCACGCCTGTTTTGAATGGCTGTTCCCGGTGCTGGAACAGTTCCGCAAGAACTGGCCTGACGTAGATGTGGACATCCGTCCGGGGCTTGCCTTTGATGCGATGCCCGCTTTGCAGAAAGAAGAGGTGGATCTGGTGGTGAGCTCAGATCCCGAAAACCTGCCCGGCGTGTCTTTCAGTCATCTCTTTGATTATGCGCCGGTTTTTGTGGCGTCGTCGCAGCATCCTTTGGCGCAGAAACCTTTCGTTGAGGCGACAGACTTTCGTGGCGAGACTCTGATCACTTATCCTGTGGAACGCACGCGACTTGATGTGTTCTCCCAGCTTTTGATCCCAGCAAAGGTAGAACCGGGCGCGGTCCGTCAGGCAGAGCTCACCGCCGTTATTCTTTTGCTGGTGGCCTCCAATCGCGGCGTTTCCGTGTTGCCAGACTGGGTGGTGCGGGAGGTGAAATATTCCTCAGACTATGTCACGCGCCCGCTGACGGAAAATGGCCTGACGCGCCAGTTGTTCGCGGCAACACGAGATGAAGATCTGACCAAGCCCTACATGCAGGATCTGATCCAGATGGCGGGCAAAGAGGCTCGCAGACTTCAAGAAACTTAAATATATCTTGAGAATTCACGTTTAGTTTCTGCTTTCAGAATCCCTTGTGGTCATGCAAGGGAAGCGATCACGTGTCACTTAACTTTGGGATGGGATCCAAAAGACCAGAGGATGACGGCTTCTCTTGCCGCTCCATTGGTCTCGGCTTGGGTCTCTGGTGTTAGAAATGCCGAGAACATTCAATGCCATTTCGCTTGGCCAGTTTGCAGCGATTGACCCGACTGAGGGAAACACCGTTGCAGAAAATGCCTCCGAACTCGTTGGGCTGAATTTTGGTGGTTCGGGCAATCCTTTGGTGGATGATTTTGTCGAGATCTCTCCAACCGGTGGCGTGGGCTCCGTCTATGAAATGGACAACATGCAGGGCGATCGCTTTCGTGTTGATGGGGGAACGTCTCAAAAATTCGACGCGGCGGCGGTTTATAACGCCACGGTCACTTTTGCGAATGGCACCACAGGCACGTTTTCCGCCGTGCTCTTTCAGGATGTGAATGGAAACACCTATCTCGCTCCAGAGATCAACGACAATGCCGATCAGGCGTTGTTGGAAACCGGACCAATCCAATCGGTTTCGCTCGACAGCCTGTTGGCCAACAATGCGCTCGGCCTTGCCGCAGATCGACAGAGATGGGATTTTGTGACCTGTTTCGCCGCCGGTACGAATATCATCACCCAACATGGTGAGCGCGCGGTGGAGAGCCTCGTTGCAGGGGATATGGTCCTGACACTGGATCACGGGTTTCAACCTGTGCGCTGGATCGGTCAACGCACTGTGCAGGCCAAGGGCAATCTAGCACCCGTTCGGTTTGCACCGGGCGCGCTGGGCAATGATGCCCCATTGTTGGTGTCCCCGCATCACCGGATGATGCTGCGAGGCTGGCGCGTCGAAATGCACTTTGGCGAAGCAGAGGCTCTGGTGCCAGCGATCAGTCTCGTGAACGGCAGCAGCATCCGCCAAATTGAGGGTGATGACGTCACCTATGTACACCTGATGTTTGATTGCCATGAAATTGTATATGGCGGTGGCGTACCCAGCGAGAGCTTCATGCCCGGCGCAGAGGGTCTGAATGCGATGGAGCAGGCCGTACAGGAAGAGATTTTCACCATCTTCCCTGAGTTGCGCGAAAAGGGGCTCAAATCTTATGGTCCCGAAGCCCGACCAGTGTTGCGCGTGCAAGAAGGACGCATGCTGGTTGCCTAGGGCAAGGTGTGCAACGCGCGCAGCCTTAAGATGCACGAGAGGGTGAAATTGCACCTCCGCAATACCGTTGGGATACTGACGCAATACCGATGCTGAAAACAGGCGGCTTTCAGCGTTAACCAAATGCCGCCTTGCGCAACAGCCCCACTGTGCGCTGGTAAGTTTCAGATCAGCTTCACGATCTGTTTTCCCTTGTTGCCGCCGGTCAACATCGCGCGGAAGGCGGCTGGGGCATTTTCCAGACCTTCGGCAATATCTTCCTGATAGGCAATCTTGCCCGCCGCCAATTGTGGGCCAACCTCGTGGAGGAACTCACCGTATCTGTCAAAGTGGTTTGAGATGATAAAACCGTTCACAGACAAATAGTTAACCAGGATTGTGCGCCAGATTCGAGGTCCGGTGAGCGCCTCCATCGCGGCATCAGCCCCAAGGCCACCCGCATTGTACCAGGCGATCATCCCGCACACGGGAATGCGCCCAAACTGGTTCATCATGGGCAGAACCGCGTCCAGAACCTTGCCGCCCACATTTTCAAAATAGATGTCAATGCCGCCCGGGCAATGCGCTTTGAGAGCCTTTCGCAGATCACGGGCGGTGTCATAAGCGCGGTGATCGACGCAGGCGTCAAAGCCGTAAGTCTCTGTCGCTGTTTGACATTTTTCCGCACCACCCGCGATGCCGACCACCCGCAGTCCATGCAGTTTGGCGATTTGGCCCACCATAGATCCCACTGGTCCCGTGGCCGCCGCAACAACCAGTGTTTCCCCCGCTTTGGGGCGACCATGTTCCATCAATCCAAACCAGCCTGTGAACCCGGGCATGCCCATCACGCCAAGCGCCGTGGTGATCGGTGCAAGATCCGGGTTAAGCCTTTGTATGTCATCACCTTTTGCCTTGCCGTGACTTGCCCAACCAAACATGCCAAAGGCAAAATCACCCACACTGAAGTTTGGGTGGTTTGACGCGATGACTTCGCCCACCGCACCCCCTTCCATAGTGCCCCCAATCGGCACAGGCGCAGCATAGGATTTTGCGTCATCCATCCGCCCACGCATGTAGGGATCAAGCGACATATAATGGCTGCGCACCAGCACTTCACCGTCGCCAATCTTGGGGAGATCCACTGTTTCTAAACGAAAATTCTCATCTTGTGGCGCGCCAGTCGGGCGGCTGGCCAGCACCATGCGTTGCATCTGTTCGGTCATCTGGGGTGTCCTCCAAAGCTCTGCGGACAGCTTGCGCCCAGTGCCCCGGTCTTGCAAGCGATGGCCCCAAGCAGACAACTTTCGTGACGCGGCGTTTCAAAAGGGGCTGCTATGCATCCATTGGCCCTTGGCAAAAAGGGTTTGGACGCGTATACGCCCGCTCTGAGCCAAAAGGAGCCGTGCCATGCCGGGCAGCGCAAATCTGAACATCATGATGAAGGCCGCTCGCAAAGCGGGGCGGTCACTGGTCAAAGACTTCCGTGAGGTTGAAAACCTTCAGGTGTCGATGAAAGGGGCAGGGGACTTTGTAAGCCGTGCCGACATCGCTGCCGAAAATATCCTGAAAGAAGAATTGCTTGGCGCGCGTCCAACCTATGGCTGGCTGGCTGAAGAGGGCGGCGAAATTGAGGGCAAGGACCCGACCCGTCGCTGGATTGTTGACCCGCTGGACGGCACCACCAACTTCCTGCACGGCCTGCCACACTGGGCGGTGTCCATTGCTTTGGAACACAAGGGTGAGATCGTTGCGGGCGTGGTGTTTGATGCCGCCAAGGACGAAATGTTTTACGCCGAGCGCGGCGAAGGCGCATGGTTGAACGACAGCCTGCGCCTGCGTGTTTCTGGCCGCCACCGCATGATCGAGTCGATTTTTGCCACTGGCCTGCCATTTGGCGGCCGCGCCGATCTGCCTGAGACCCTGCAAGACTTGGCCCGTTTGCTGCCTGCCACAGCTGGCGTGCGCCGCTTCGGTGCTGCGTCTCTGGATCTCGCCTATGTGGCCGCTGGGCGCTATGAGGGCTACTGGGAGCGTGGCCTGCAGCCATGGGACGTCGCCGCAGGTTTGCTGATCGCGAAAGAGGCCGGTGCGCTTGTTGAGCCCGTTAACCCAGACGGCAACATGGTGGAAGACGGCGAGGCGATTGTAGCCAACGAACCGATCTTTTCTCAGTTCGCGAAGGTCATTCGTAAGGGCTGAACCGAGCAACGCACGCTGCCCTAACGCAGCTCACATGCGATTGTGAAAATGTTGAACCTGGCCCGATTGGGTCAGGTTTTTTCGTTTTTGTCCGCTTCAAGTGCAAAACTCACGCCATTTACCCACTCAAAGGGGGCGTAATCAGCAGGGTTCACGCCTTCAAGCGCACCGATGTTGACCCCATAAACCTTGGGATTGCTACGGCGTCGGTGGTGCGTGTAGATCCCACAATGGCGGCAAAAGTAGTGCTGCGCGGTCTTTGTGCCCCAAGTGTAGAGGTTCAGGCTCTCCTCGCCTTTCACGATGATCAGATCCTCGACCGCCACATCCACGTTGGGAGCAGCACGACGGCGGCAAAAAGAACAATCACAAGAGCGCGCTTCGCTCAGATCTTGCGCCAACGTGACGTGTATTTTGACTGCCCCGCAGTGGCAGCTCAGTTTGTGGCTCATCTGCGCCTCCTGACCCGTGGAATGGATGATTGGCTGAGGCGATAACGGGCCTCAGGATGTGGTGGGTGGCCATGCGTGCGTCTCCAGAAACCGCTTCCTCCAAGACGCAGCCAGACAGGTATCGCAAGAACCGCGCCAATCACAAAACCCCCGGCATGCGCCCAATGGGCGACGCCGCCGGTCTCCGGGTCGCTCAGAACGCCGTTGAACACCTGAAGGCCGAACCAGAAACATAGCATCACCCAGGCCGGAATGGTGATGATACGGAAAATGATGATGAGTATCAGCAGTATGTCTACGCGCGCTTTGGGGAAAAGCAGCAGGTAGCCGCCCATGACCCCGGCAATGGCCCCTGAGGCGCCAACCATCGGGATGATACTGTCGGGGTCTGCGGCGATCTGCGCAAAGCCCGCACCGAGTCCTGATAGAATGTAGAAAATCAGGAAGCCCAGATGACCCATTTCATCTTCAAGATTGTCGCCAAAAATCCAAAGAAACAGCATATTGCCAAACAAGTGCATCCAGCCCCCATGCAAAAACATGGAGCTGAATAGACCGTGCAGGCGTTGCCCTTCCATGATCGCGGCAGGGATCAGCGCCCAGTCGCTAAAAAACTGGGCGAGACGGTAGTCGTCTCCCATAATGGGCTGATAACTCAGAAAAATCCCGATGTTGAGGATGAGAAGGCCATAGACAACATAGGGTGTGCGGCCTGACGGATTGTGATCGCGTATTGGAAACATTCCGCCAAGCTGCTGTGATTTTCGGGGGAGGTCAACTGCCCCCGCTCAAAAGTGCCGCGTTGCCGCCTGCTGCTGTGGTGTCTACACACACATGACGTTCTCCCAGAACCCGTGCCGCATCCGGTTGGCCGGTGATCAAGGGAACGATCGGCCCATCGCGTTGTGCCAGAGCCTGTTCCATCGCGCGACCTGTCTCTGCATCGCCCCACCAGAGCACCCCGGAAAAACCTGTAAGCGCAGTCAACGCCTCGGGTGCCAGCTGACCTGACGCTGCGACGGCACGCCCGCCCAGGCGTATGACCTTTTGAGCCTGCTCTTTGGCAGCCTGTGCGCTTGGACCAAGGCACAGAACAGGTGCTTTTGCATAGGTGGTCAAGCGATTGGACTCGCCCGTGGGGCCGGGCAGAGATGTCGTGACCGCTGAAGCTTGGGCCTGTTCTACGCTCGCTTGGTCCAGTTGCGCCTGAACATGTTCGCTTGCCAGATGTGTTTCCCAAGCATCGGCAGTCTGGCCGATTGGTTTTGCAAACCGCGACAGATAGTGAGGGCCACCCGCCTTAGGGCCAGTGCCTGACAGACCTTCACCGCCAAAGGGTTGGGACCCTACAATCGCGCCAATCTGATTGCGGTTAACATAAATATTGCCCGCTTTGATGCGATCAGAGACATGTTGAACGCGGTCGTCGATCCGCGTTTGCAGACCGAAAGTAAGGCCATACCCCGTCGCGTTGATGGCATCGATGACCTGATCGAGCTCGTTGGCCTTAAAGGTGGCGACATGCAGAACTGGTCCGAAAATCTCGTGTGTCAGGTCGGAAATGCCCGTCACTTTGATCAAAGTCGGTGCAATGAACGTCCCGGTTTGAGGTGTGGCCAATTGATAGAGCACGCGGTTTTCGGATTGCGCCAATGCAATGTGATCCGCGATGGTTTTATGTGCTGCGGCGTCGATGACAGGGCCACTGTCTGTTGAAAGCTTCCAGGGGTCACCAAGCGAAAGCTCTTTCATCGCACCTTTGAGCATTTCGAGCAAATTGTCTGCAATGTCTTCCTGTACATAGAGGCAGCGCAAGGCAGAGCAACGCTGGCCAGCGGATTGGAAGGCGCTTTCTACAATCGCGGTCACAGCTTGCTCAGGCAGGGCCGTTGAATCCACAATCATGGCGTTCAGGCCGCCGGTTTCTGCGATCAAAGGGGCACCGGGGGTAAGGTGATCTGCCATGGTTTTGCGTATGCGCAGTGCGGTTGCAGTCGAGCCTGTGAAAGCCACACCATTGATCCGCGGGTCTGAGGTCAGCGCTGCGCCTACCGTCGCGCCAGCACCCGGCAGCAGTTGCAGTGCACCGCGTGGAACTCCGGCCTCATGCAGAAGTTTGACCGCTTCATAGGCGATCAGAGGGGTCTGGTCGGCAGGTTTCGCCAGCACAGTATTGCCAGCAGCCAGCGCCGCAGCGATCTGACCTGTGAAGATTGCCAGCGGGAAGTTCCATGGAGAAATACAGGTGAAGAGACCTGCGGCGGGTGTGTCTGGCGCGTTGGCACCATAGTAGCGCAGGAAGTCGACGGCTTCACGCAGCTCCGCAACCGCATCCTTTGGCGTTTTGCCTGCCTCGCGCGCAAGCAAGGCAAAAAGGAGGCCGAAGTTCTCCTCATAGAGGTCTGCGGCGCGGGCCAAGACCGCTCCGCGCTCTGCTGGGGCTGCGTTCCAGGCGTTTGCGTTGCTGATTGCGGTTTGTACATCCTGAGCGCTTGCCGTGGCGACGGTGCCTGGGCTGTCCGTTGGAAGCGTCGGGTTCTCTACTTTGGTTGCGGCCTCTGGTGAGGTTGCGCCGTCAATCAGCGGGGTGGCGTGCCATGTCGCTTTGCGGAATGGGTCACGCGCCGCATCAACGGCGTAAAGTGTCGGCAAATCCGTGAGGTCAAACCCCTTGGAGTTCGTCCGTTCGGGTGCAAAGAGCGCGGGCCCCGAAAGAAGGGTTTGTGCCGGTGTAAGTTCTGCGCTGAAGGGATCGCTGGCAACTTCCTCCGCAGGCACTTCTTCATCCACAATCTGGTTCACAAAGGAGCTGTTCGCACCGTTTTCCAAAAGCCTGCGCACAAGATAAGCCAGCAGATCTCGGTGTGCACCAACTGGGGCATATATGCGGCAGCGCGTGCTTTCACCCTTCAGCACCAAATCATGCAGGGCGTCACCCATTCCGTGCAAACGTTGGAATTCAAACGCGGTTTTGTCAGTCGCCATGTGAAGAATCGCAGCGACAGTATGTGCATTATGGGTCGCAAACTGCGGATAGATGTAATCCGTCATCTCCAACAGTTTGCGTGCATTCGCAATATAGGAGATATCGGTTGCCGCTTTGTTGGTGAAGACCGGGAAGCTTTCGAGGCCTTCAACCTGCGCGCGCTTGATCTCTGTGTCCCAATACGCCCCCTTGACCAGACGCACCATGATTTTGCGATCACATTGCTTTGCAAGTTCATAGAGGTAGTCGAGCGTGACACCCGCGCGCTTTCCATAGGCTTGGACAACAACCCCAAATCCATCCCAGCCAGCAAGAGCGGGCTCAGCCAAGACCGTACTGATGACATCCATGGACAGGGACAGACGGTCTGCCTCTTCCGCATCGATGTTCAGGCCCATGCCAGCGGATTTCGCAAGCAAAGCAAGGGAGCGCAGTCGCGGAACCAACTCCTCCATCACGCGATCAGACTGGGCGACTTCATAGCGAGGATGTAGTGCCGAGAGTTTGACGGAGATGCCGGGGTTTTGCCGGATATCATCATGGGTGCAGGCAGTCGCGATTGCTGAAATCGCTCTAGAATATGCGAGATGATACCGCATAGCGTCGGCATCGGTTTTGGCCGCCTCTCCGAGCATGTCATAAGAGTAAGTATACCCTTTAGACTCCATTTGTGCTGCGCGGTCCATTGCAGCGGTGATTGTCTCCCCCAAGACAAACTGGCGCCCCATTTCTTTCATCGCGCGACCAACAGCGGTGCGGATAACGGGTTCGCCCAGACGCTTAACCGCGCCACGCAAGGTGCCAACCAAGCCCTTGTTGCTGTCATCCATGACCTTGCCTGTCAGCAGCAGTGCCCAGGTTGACGCATTGACCAAGGGAGAAGTGGATTGACCAAGGTGCTTGCCCCAGTCAGAGGGGGCGACCTTGTCTTCAATCAGTGCGTCAATGGTTTCGGCATCAGGAACGCGCAGCAGTGCCTCTGCGAGACACATAAGCGCCACGCCTTCGTCGGTTGAAAGACCATACTCGGCAAGGAACACTTCCATCAAACCCGGGCTGGTTTCGTTGCGGATCTTGGTGACGAGTTCGGCGCCACTGGCACAGATCGCGCTTCGGTCTGCTTCAGAAAGAGCGGCCTGTTTGACAAGGTCAGCAACCAGTGTGGCCTCGTTCCGATAGGTTGTTGTGTCGATCAAAATGCGCGTTTTGGTCATGGTGCCTCCTGTATTTAGGCTAGAATAGCGCAGTTGAAGCAGCCATAATCACCAAAGCTTTCCGTTTGGATTGCCACATTGGCTGCTTGAGGGGCGATTTTCTATGCAAGGTGACCATGTTGATCTGGATCGATTTGATCGCGCGATTCTTGAGCTTCTGTCCCGAGATGGACGAATTTCCATCACGGATTTGGCGCGTGAGATTGGTTTGTCCAAAAGTCCAACTCAAGCAAGATTGCGGCGATTGGAACGGGAAGGGGTCATAACCGGTTATCGCGCTTTGCTTGATCCAATTCGCTTGGGTTTGGATCACGTCGCCTTTGTTGAGGTGAAACTGTCAGAGACACGAGAAAGGGCCCTGCAAGCGTTCAATGAGGCGGTGGCAGAAATACCTGAAATCGAGCAGGCGCATATGATTGCCAGTCATTTCGACTACCTTTTGAAAGTTCGCACGTCGAGCATGTCCGCCTATCGACGGGTGCTGGGGGAGAAAATTTCTGCGCTCCCGCATGTGGCCAGCACGTCAACCTATGTCGCCATGCAGGCAGTCAAAGAAACCGGCCTCGCAGAGATGTGACTTGGCGATTTGGGCGCGACCGTGCCAGCCTTTTTGTATGTTGAGATTTGTTGTTGCGCTTTGTCTGTGTGCTCCTGCGTTTGCAGAGACGTGCCCGGCAGCCCCGGATCATTCAGATGCTCTGAACGCATTGATTGAACGTGTTCAAAAGGCCCCGGATCAAGCGTCTGCGCAGGTGCTTTCCAGGGAGATGTGGCAATTTTGGGCTGATGCGCCCGATGAAACGGCGCAGGAAATTTTGAACAGGGGCATGCGCAAGCGGGAGTCGTGGGATCTGCTCGGTGCGCGGTCTGATTTTGACGCGTTGATTGCCTACTGCCCGCATTATGCTGAAGGCTATAATCAACGTGCCTTCGTGAATTTTTTGAGCCAGAATTTCGAAGCCGCTTTGCCAGATCTGAAGCGCGCGCTTGACCTGTCCCCGCGCCATGTCGCTGCGCAGTCAGGGCTCGCTTTGACCTTGATTGGTTTGGGGAGAGACGCCGAAGCCCAAGATGTGCTTGCCATTGCTTTGGAACTCAATCCTTGGCTTCCTGAACGGTCCTTGTATCGGGCGCCAGGGCTTTCGGACAAACCTGGTGAGGATCTGTAGCCGAATTGCATGCCAGAGATTTGCTTGCTGAGATGCTTGCTCGAAAACTTTGCAATTTGCGAGGAAATGCCTCTTCACACCAGCGAACAACACGCTATTGTCGCGCCGCTGACGCATTGTTCGTGTCATGTGCCCGCGTGGTGGAATGGTAGACACAGGAGACTTAAAATCTCTAGGCCGTATAGGCCGTGCCGGTTCGAGTCCGGCCGCGGGTACCACTTCAAACTATTGATGTATTTCAAATTTTTAAACCCATGAGCAGTGCTGTTGGTGCGCTCAAGATTGATTTTCAACCAGATCAATCGATCCTTTTCTCTCGTCTCATGGCCAACGCAGCGACGAATAGACATAAGGCTGCGCCAGCCACAGCACTGATACACAGCATCATTATGGATGCTGTGATCACAGGGGGCACAATATCGATGGTGCGCCAGATCACATTTAGGATGGCTTCCATAGGTCGTCTCCTTTTTGTGTGGTCAGGCCCTATAGTTGCTGCTGGCCTGCGCTCTTGTCTATAGAAATGATCATTTGGGTGCGGGGGACAGCGCTTTGTCTGATGAGCAGGCGTACGAGAAATTGCCGTCCTGCGGATGAAAAAAACGGTCAAAAAAACAGGCCGCGCCAGTTTGTGCTCTGGCGCGGCCTGTTTGTGATTGTCAGCAATGGTTTAGCTTTCGCGTTTGCCTGCGAATTTTTCCTGCCACTCCTCGCGTTCTTCATCTGAGACTTTGCGGAAGGTAACATCTGGCACAGTAAAGGCGTGGCCCGGCGCGAGGGCTTCCAGCGCTGCGGATACGTCTTCGGGCCAGTTGGTGTCCTCAGTCTGCATAGCGGCCATCAGTTGCGCCGACGCATCTGGAATAAAGGGCGCAGAAACAACAGCGTAGAGGCGGATCAGGTTCAGAGCGAGGCGAATTTGGGCCGCTGCTTTCTCGGGATCTTCCTTGAAGGTGGACCAAGGTGCTGCCGTCTGCAGGTACTCGTTGCCCGCAACCCAGATGGCGCGCAGCTCCTGAGCGGATTTGCGCACTTCCATGTCCGTCATATGGCCCTCGTAGGCGCGCAGACGGGTGGCGAGTTCGTTGATCAATGCGGTCTCGGTTTCGCCGAACTCGCCACCTGCAGGGATTTCTTCGCCAAATTTGGAGCGGCAGAATTTGGTGACGCGGCTGACGAAGTTACCAAGCACGTCGGCGAGGTCTTTGTTTACGGATTGCTGGAAGTTTTCCCAGGTGAACTCGCTGTCAGAGCTTTCCGGTGCATGGCTCAGCAGCCACCAGCGCCAATAATCAGACGGCAGGATTTCCAGCGCCTGATCCATGAAGACACCACGCCCACGCGAGGTGGAGAACTGGCCGCCATCATAGTTCAAGTAGTTGAAAGACTTGATGTAATCCACGGCCTTCCACGGCTCTTCAGAACCGAGAATGGTGGCGGGGAAAGAGAGCGTGTGGAACGGTACGTTGTCCTTGCCCATGAACTGGGTGTAGGTCACGTCCTCAGCGCCTTTGTCGGTGCGCCACCAACGTTCCCAGTCTTCGCCCTTGCCAGCGTCGACCCACTCCTGAGCGCAGGCGATGTATTCGATGGGGGCGTCAAACCAGACGTAGAAGACTTTGCCTTCCATGCCGGGCCAGTCTGCGCCGCCTTTCTTAACGGGCACGCCCCAGTCGAGATCGCGTGTGATGCCGCGGTCTTGCAGGCCGTCGCCGTCGTTGAGCCACTTGTTGGCAATCGAGGTGGTCAGCACCGGCCAGTCGGTCTTGCTGTCGATCCAAGCCTGCAGTTTGTCACGCATTTGCGACTGGCACAGGAACAGGTGCTTGGTTTCGCGCTCCTCCAGATCGGTGGAGCCAGAGATGGTGGAATAGGGGTTGATCAGATCGGTTGGGTCAAGCTGCTTGGTGCAGTTGTCACATTGGTCGCCCCGCGCGCTTTCAAAGCCGCAGTTGGGGCAGGTGCCCTCGATGTAGCGGTCTGGCAGGAAGCGCCCGTCTGCGTTGGAATAGACCATCTTTTCAGTGACTTCTCGGATCAATCCCATATCGGCAAGGCGGCCTGCGAAGTGTTGGGTCAGGGCGTGGTTCTGTTGGCTGGACGAGCGGCCGTAGTGGTCAAAACTCAGGCGGAAGCCTTCGGCAATTTTGGATTGCACTTCATGCATTTCGGCGCAGTAATCCGCGACGTCTTTGCCTGCTTTGGCAGCGGCGAGTTCAGCCGGGGTGCCGTGTTCATCCGTGGCGCAAAGGAACAGAACTTCGTGGCCGCGCGCGCGCATGTAGCGGGCAAACAGATCGGCGGGCAGCTGGCTGCCGACGAGGTTGCCGAGGTGTTTGATGCCGTTGATATACGGCAAGGCCGAGGTGATCAGATGGCGCGCCATGTGGGTGTCCCTTAACTGTTTCGTTCCCCATTAGCCCAAAGCCTAAGGCAGTTCCACAGTGGAATTGTGCGCTGCATTGAGCAGCGGGGTGGGGGCGGAAATTAACCATGAAATTTCACGTCGGTATTGCGTCTGTATCGCGACTGTATTGCGTAGGTGCAATTTCGAGCATCCCTTGGGTGTTAACCTTTCGGGTTTTTGTCCTGATGTGTGGCTTCGCGTTGACCCTTGGTGATGCGGCCAACTGTGAAAGAGGTGCGTGGCGCATAGACGTAACGGGTGCGCGATTGCATGGTTGGCCGCGCCAGCATCCGGGCCAGACCGAAGACGATCAGCAGCGCATGTCCGGCAGCAATCATGATGAAAAGCGCCGCTGGGCCGAAACGCTCGATGAGGCCGGAGGCAAAGAGCGGAGTGCCGATTGCGCCTACGGCAAAAAAGAACATAAGCGCCGCTGAGAGCTCGACCCGTTCTTCAGAGGTGGCAAAGTCGTTCGCGTGGGCGGCGGCGACGGAGTAGATCGGGAAAGATGTGAAGCCAAAGAAGCCCGCGTTCAGCATCACCATGGCAGTGCTGCCGCCTCCCAAGGTCACGGTTGTGGCGCAGCTGAGGACAGCGGCGGCGGAGAGCCAGATCAACACCCAGCGGCGGTCAAACTTGTCTGCGAGCCAACCCACAGGATATTGTGCAATGGCCCCACCCAAAACGAAGGCGGCAAGGAACCATGCGATCTGGCTGACCTGCAGGCCCACTTCGGTGCCGTAGACCGGGCCGACCATGCGGAAGGAGGCAGAGCTGAGTGCCGCGACGATCACGCCAGCCACAGCGAGTGGCGAACGCTCATACGCGAGCTTGGGGCGCAGACGCGGGGCGTTGGGTGTTTTGGGCTGGGGAGAGGTGGTGAGCGTGATCGGCAGCAGCGCAAGACAGCAGATCAGCGCAAGCAGATTGTAGGAGACATAAGAGGCCGGCTCCAGCACGCTGATCACCAGCTGCGCGGCGAGGGAGGCCACCATATCGACCACGCGGTAGGTGCCCATGGCGCGCCCGCGGGTTTCATTGGTGACTTTGGATTGCAGCCAAGCCTCGACCACGGTGAAACAGCCCGCGACGCAGAGGCCCGAGGCGATGCGCATCACCGCCCATGCGATGGGATCGACAATCACGAAGTGGCCCAGCAGGCCAATCGCCCCCAGGGCTGTGAAGGTGGCAAAGGCGCGAGAGTGCCCGACGCTGCCCATCAGGCGGGGCGACCACCAGCAGCCTATAAAAAAACCAAGAAAGTGGGCTGAGCCTAGCAGGCCAATCTGTTCCGTTGTGAAGCCAAGCGCGATGCCAGACAGCGCATCAAGCGGCCCCACGCCGCCGGAGCTGAGTTGCAGCAGGATGACGGAGAGGAAGAGAGCCGAGAAGGTGATGATCATGCGCATGGTTGCACCATGGCGGAATGGGCCGGGAAAGCTAGGGGAAAGTTGGGGGAAGTGGCAACAGGGCTGGTCCAGTTATGAAGTATGGTATTTCAACGGAGATAAGCTCATAATAACTACGAACGTGCAATTTTATTTTCGAAAGTTTCAAAGCCTATTGAAGTAAAAAATAAACCCGCCAAAGAGCGAGTTTATTTTAATTATTGGATTAGGCTTTTGTGAGAAGTTGAGTACGCTCTTTAGCGCTGCCAAACGAATTAGGGCCGTTGAATATTGCAACGGCGCGCCAAATCACTTGATCGCCCGCGTTGAGAGGGGTTTGATTTTTTAGAAACGCTAGTTCAGAGCCGCGAGGTTCTTTGCGTTGGTTTTGCGAGTCAAATAGATAGTACTGCCAAACTAGTTGAGGATTCCCTACGGTTTCATCATCCGTTAAACTGTATACCCCCGCACAATATGTGTTTCCAGAATTGCTTGACTGGGCCTCAACGCGATGGATGACTGTTACGTTTGATAGAAATCCGCCCGGAGAAGTGGTGAACGAAAATTGTTGATCTGCGCCAAGCGATTGGGTCTGCGCTGCATGCATCACTTCGGAAATGGTTGAGCCAGGTGACACATCTACATTCATTTGAAAGTACATTCCTACAATACTAAGATTTACGGTCATTTGAAACTCCTGCAGTAAAATTGAACTAGGATAATAGTGGTAGTATTCACAGACGCATCACGAATAAGGATTTAGCGAGCGTGGTGATAATCTATCAGTTGTGGGGTACTTTATAAGCTCATTTTAAAATAGATATTTGTGTTGCGTACAGTTTTTTATCTCGTTGGTTTAGCAGCGTCTCTGGTGATCGCAAGACCGCACTTGTCTGAACCGTGTAACCGATCTTCTGCAACTGTGGCCCAAGCGGGCTGCTTTTGCGCCAGATCAGGCCGATTTTGCGGGCGGGTTGTTTGTCTTTGAACCTCGATACGGTGACCTCTGCTGTGGGCGTTTCGACCGACACCGCCATTTCTGGGATCAGGGTGACGCCCAGACCCGCGCCAACCATTTGCACAAGCGTAGAGAGTGAAGAGCCGTCGAGCCCCTCATGCGGGCGGGCGGTTGGCATGCCGCAGAACGACAGGGCCTGATCGCGGAAGCAGTGGCCCTCTTCCAGAAGCAGGAGGCGCTCCCGCTCCAGATGTTCGGGGGCGGGGACGGGTGCGGTTTCCTCGGACTTTGGGCGCACCAGCACGAAGTTTTCAGACAGCAGCGGCATTTCCTCAAATGTCGGTTCTGAGACGGGGAGGGCGACAATGGCGGCGTCGATGCGGCCGTGGCGCAGCTCCTCAATCAGGTTGGCTGTCATGGTCTCGCGCACGTGCAGCTCCAGATCAGGGAAGTCCACGCGCAACTGGCGCAGGAAACGGGGCAGCAGATAGGGGGCGATGGTCGGGATAACGCCAAGCCGCAGCCGCCCGGCGCCCCCCGATTGCGTGATACGCGCCATTTCGCCAATTTCCTCCACCCCGCGCAGGATGTCCCTGACACGGCTGGCCATGTCTTCGCCAAAGGCGGTGAGGCGGATTTGGCGGGCGGTTCGCTCAAACAGAGGCACGCCTAGGCTCTCCTCTAACTCTTTGATCTGAACAGACAAGGCAGGTTGCGAGATGGCGCAGGCTTCTGCGGCGCGGCCAAAATGACGGTGTTGGGCGAGGGCTTCGAAATAGCGAAGCTGGCGGAGGGTGAGGTTCATCATAGGATTTGATTATCAAAGCGATTGGAAAATGCAACTTCTCCTAATTGATTTTCTGCGTTTAGAATAATTCCAGAGAATCGAAACACCCATCTACCCGACAGGAGGACGATATGGACGGAGACATGAAAGCAGGCGGATGCCCTGTGATGCACGGGGCTGTCAAAAATGAGGATCGCGGAAACCGTGACTGGTGGCCCAATCAGCTGAACCTGCGTATTTTGCACCAGAATTCCGCTAAGTCTGACCCAATGGGCGCGGATTTTGACTATGCTGAGGAATTTGCGAAGCTGGATTACAAGGCGCTGAAAGAGGATCTCTATGCGCTGATGACGGACAGTCAGGATTGGTGGCCTGCCGACTACGGGCACTACGGCGGCTTGTTCATTCGCATGGCTTGGCACTCTGCCGGGACCTACCGGACGGCGGATGGCCGTGGCGGTGGGGGCACCGGGCAGCAACGGTTTGCGCCGCTGAACAGCTGGCCTGACAACGGCAACCTCGATAAGGCGCGGCGTCTGCTGTGGCCGATCAAGCAGAAATACGGCAACCAGATCAGCTGGGCGGATCTGTATATCCTTGCGGGCAATGCGGCGATTGAAAGCATGGGGGGCAAGACCTTTGGTTTTGCTGGTGGTCGACCCGATGTCTGGGAGCCTGAAGAGGATGTGTATTGGGGCGCAGAGACCGAGTGGCTGGCTGATTCCAAAGCCGAAAACTCTCGCTACTCTGGTGAGCGTGATCTGGAGAACCCACTCGCGGCTGTGCAGATGGGGCTGATCTATGTGAACCCGGAAGGTCCAGATGGGCAGCCTGATGTGCTCGCCTCTGGGCGCGACATTCGCGAAACCTTTGCGCGGATGGCAATGAATGATGAGGAAACCGTTGCGCTGGTGGCCGGTGGCCACACCTTTGGGAAAGCGCATGGCGCAGGCAATCCGGAGCTGGTTGGCCCAGAGCCGGAAGCGGCCCCGATCGAGGCTATGGGGTTTGGCTGGATCAACCAGCATGGCACCGGCCATGGGGATGACACCACCACCTCTGGCATTGAGGGCGCGTGGACGGCGAATCCGACCAAATGGGACAATGGTTTCTTTGATCTGCTGTTTGGCTATGAGTGGAACCTGACCAAGAGTCCGGCGGGTGCGTGGATTTGGGAGCCGATTGATGTCAAAGAAGAAGACATGGCTCCTGCGGCACATGATCCGAGCAAGAAAGTGAAGACGATGATGACCACCGCCGACATGGCGATGCGTCTGGATCCGATCTATGGCCCAATCTCCAAACGGTTCCATGAGAACCCGGAAGAGTTCCAGGATGCCTTTGCCCGCGCCTGGTTCAAACTGACCCACCGTGATATGGGCCCTCGCGTGCGCTATCTGGGCGAAGAGGTGCCAAGCGAAGAGTTGATCTGGCAGGATCCGATCCCAGCCTCTGACACGGATCTGACTGAAGATGACGTGGCCGCATTGAAAGCTGCCGTGATCGGCTCTGGCGTGTCGGTGAGCGATCTGGTGAAGACCGCCTGGGCCTCTGCCTCCACCTTCCGCGGCAGTGACATGCGTGGCGGAGCCAACGGCGCCCGTCTGCGTCTTGCGCCGCAGAAAGACTGGGATGCGAACGAGCCAGCCGAGCTGGATCGTGTGCTGAGCAAACTGGAAGAGGTGAAAGCCGCCTTTGGCAAGCCTGTGAGCACAGCGGATTTGATCGTGATTGCAGGTGCTGCAGCGATTGAGAAAGCGGCGCTGGATGCGGGCCATGATGTGTCTGTCCCAGTGACGCTGGGCCGTGGGGATGCCACCCAAGAGCAGACCGACGTTGAAAGCGTGGGCATGCTTGAGCCGCAGGCCGATGGCTTCCGCAACTACCAGAAGGCGCAGTACACCGTATCCCCAGAAGAGCTGTTGCTGGACAAGGCGCATCTGTTGACCCTGACCGCGCCAGAAATGACCGCGCTTGTGGGTGGTCTGCGTGTGCTTGGGGCCAATCACGGCGGCACGGCACATGGCGTGTTCACGGATCGAGTTGGACAGCTGACCAATGACTTCTTCGTCAATGTGCTCGACATGGGCACAGCGTGGTCAGACGCAGGTGACGGTGTCTACGAAGGCAAAGAGCGCGCCAGCGGCGATGTGAAATGGACCGCAACCCGCGTGGATCTGGTGTTTGGCTCAAACTCGCAACTGCGCGCGCTGGCGGAGGTCTATGGCCAGAGCGACGGCGAGGCCAAACTGGTCAAAGACTTTGTCGCCGCCTGGAGCAAGGTCATGGACGCGGATCGCTTTGACCTGAAGTGATCTGAGAGGATCGAAAAAAGAGAAAGGCGCGGCAGAGGTCGCGCCTTTTTTGGTTGGTTTCCACTGACGCTTTTAGGCAGGCCTCGGGCAGTCTCTTCTTAGCGGGTGGTCTGGAGCAAATGCTGCAAGCAGCCCTGCAGGGCGGCGGCGTCGTCGGTGATGACGCTGAGTGGGATGGTTGCGGGAGCCACGATGCCGGGGGCTTCGGATTGCAGAGTTTCGACAAACAGCGGCAGGGCGCGGCTGCCGAGCACGCCTCGGGCGGCGCTGCCGGCGAAGACGATGCCGTCGCGGGGCAGGTACTGGTGGATCAAGGCACGCGTGAGATAGGCCAATGCCTTGGTGAAGAGGTCAACCGTCGCGGTTGCGGCAGGGTCGTTTGCCTCATAAGCCGCTATGATGCTGCCACCGTCCAGCTTTGCGCCGCTGAGCAGGTGGTGCAGGCGTTCGAGTCCGGGGCCGCAGAAGATGTCTTCGACGGTTTGGAGTGGGGCGGCCTCTGCGCCGAGGGCGTCGTGCATCAGTTGGCCGATGCTGTGGGGCACTTCGGCATGGCCGAGCTCGGCCTCAATCACCAGCGTGTCGCCGTGGCGGGTCTGTTTGGTGAGGCTCACGTTGAAGCCGGTGCCAAGACCAGCCACCAGCGATTGGCCATTGGTCGGGGCGACGCGGGTGCCAAAGATATGTTCTGGCGTGATGCGGGGCAGGGCGTAGCCTAGCGCGGCGAGGTCGTTGATCAGTTCTGCATGCGCGGCACCGGATTGAACGCCAAAGCCTGCGGCAGAGAGGGCCCAGTTGCGGTTGGTCAGGCGGCCTTCACCAGCTTGCACGGGGCCTGCGATGGCGATGCAGATGCCATCAAGGTGGCCGGTTTTCTGGGTCGCGAGGTAATGGGCCAGCACGGCGTCAAAGCTGTCAAAATCGTCATTGCGGGCGCGCAGTATCGTTTCCTCATGCACCCCATCCGGTCCAGCCAGAGCCAGACGGGTGTTGGTGCCTCCGATATCGCCGACAAGGTAGGTCATGCGCCCGCAACTTTCTTGGTTCATGGATTTTGGTTTATGTAGCGAATTTAATCAGCCCTGAACAGGTACGCCTTCGGGGCGTTTGCCCAGAATGATCATGCCCAGAAGATCGTCATCGGTGACGTCTTTGACATCCACGGTGCCGACAAGCTGACCATTTTTCATCACAGACGCCCTGTCACAGAGCTCCATGACATCATGGATGTCGTGGCTGATCAGGAAGATGCCGATGCCTTCGGCCTTGAGCTGCTGGATGAGCTCAGAAACCATCTGGGTTTCATGGGGGCCAAGGGCGGCGGTGGGTTCGTCCATGATCAGGATCTTGGCGTCGAAATAGACCGCGCGGGCAATGGCCACCGACTGGCGCTGCCCCCCTGACAGGGCAGAGACAGGCTCGGCGAACTTTTTGAAGTTCGGGTTGAGCTTGCCCATGATCTTGCGGGTTTCGGCCTCCATCGCGTCATCGTCCACGGTGCCAAAAGCTGTGGTCAGTTCGCGCCCCAGAAAGAGGTTGGAGGCGGCATCGAGATTGTCGGCAAGTGCAAGGGTTTGGTAGATGGTTTCGATGTTGTATTTGCGCGCATCACGCGGGTTGTGGATCTCTGCCTTTTCACCGTTGATGTAGATCTCGCCGCCGTCCGCCTGATAGGCGCCCGACAGGATTTTGATCAGGGTGGATTTGCCTGCGCCGTTGTGGCCGAGCAGGCCAACCACTTCACCGGGTTTGAGATCAACAGAGACGTGATCCACCGCTTTGATCCCGCCAAAGGAGATGTGGATGTCACGCATTTCCACGAGAGGGGTTTGCTTGTCCATAATAGAACTCCTTATGCGCCGGTTACGCGCCAGTGCGACGGCGGTAGACGATGTCGACATAGACGGCGAAGACCAGAACGATGCCCACAACGATGTTTTGCAGCGGGGCGTCAACGCCTACAGAGGCCATGCCCGATTGTAGCGATTGCATGATCAATGCGCCAATCACTGCGCCGTAGATCGTGCCTGCGCCGCCTGCCAGGGCTGTGCCGCCGATCACGGCGGCTGCGATCACGCGTAGCTCGTCAAGGGTGCCGAGGCCCACGTCCACTGCGTTCAGTCGGGCAGAGGCGATGATGGAGGCGATGCCGGTCAGTGCCCCCATGAGCGCAAAGATCTTTACGGTCAACAGACGGGTGTTGATGCCGGACAGCTCTGCCGCCTCTGGGTTGCCACCGGTGGCGTAGATATAGCGGCCAAACCGCGTGCGGGTTGCCACAATGGTCATGGCGATGGCCACGGCGAGCAGGATCACAACTGGAATAGCAACACCGTGGTTCCAGACCATGCCATCCGTATATTCAATGCCTTGGGCTTTGGTGATGCGTTTCATGGCCCCTTTGGGGATTGGGTAGCTGTTCATGATCCAGACAAAGCACATGATGCCGGTCACGGCGATGGCCATCAGAATGCCCTCAGCCCAAGCTGGCTTTACTGTGAAGCCATGGCTCGCTTTGTTGCGGCGGCTCATGACCATGAGTGCCACAGCCGCAGCAGCTGCGATAAGGCCAAATATCAGGCTCATGGTTTCACCGAGCGTGCCCTCTGCACCGCCCCCTAGAAGGCGGAACGTTGGATCAAGCGGCGCTTGCGTTTGGCCCTGCGTCACCCACCACATGGCGCCGCGATAGACTAGGAAGCCGCCCAGCGTGACGATGAAGGCGGGGACGGTCAGGTAGCCGATGATCCAGCCTTGGAATGCGCCGAGGATGGCCCCCATCAGAATGGCCGCAAAGACGGCGATGATCCAGATGGACCAGTGGCCAAGGCCAAACACTTCGGGCAGCCATTTGACTTGAAGGGCGGCCACGGTCATGCCGATGAATCCGAGCATGGAGCCTACCGAGAGGTCGATGTGGCGCGTGACGATGACAAACACCATGCCTGTTGCCATAACGGCCACAGATGCAGTTTGCACCGAGACGTTGAAAAAGTTGCGTGGTGACAGGAAACGGCCTTCGGTGAAGATGCCGAATACAACCCAGATGACCACAAGCGCGCCGATCATGCCAAGCAGACGGGCGTCCAGCCCGAGCTTGTTGATCAAGTTTTTAGCGTGGTTTTGCATTTTGCGTTACCTCTTCGGTCGCAGCAGTCAGGTGCACAGATGGCCTGTGCGGACCATACCGCAGCAGCAAAGTTTATTGCGTTTTGGTGGGGGAGTGTTGGGGGCTCCTCCGGGGGACCGGAGGAGCAAGTCTTAAGCTTAGTTACATGCCGCGTTGGAAGAGCCAGCGCAGAGCACGTCTTTGGCAATCCAGCCTGCGTCCAGAACAACGTTCAGGTTGGCGGCGGTGACAGGCACTGGCGCGAGGAACATCGAGTTCAGTGTTGTGCCCGCAGGGGAGGTCCACTCAGAGGCGCCATCAACCGCTTCACCTTTGGCGAGGCTGACAGCGATTTCACCAGCGGCAGCCCCAAGCGCACGTGCGTCTTTCCATACGGAAACAGTCTGTGTGCCGGTTGCTACGCGGTTGAGAGCGGCGTGGTCGCCGTCCTGACCGGACACGGGGATGCCTTCCATGCCCTGAGCGGTCAGTGCGGCCACAACGCCACCGGCGGTGCCGTCGTTGGAGGCGACAACCGCGTCCACTTTGTTGTCTGCGGAGGTCAGGATCTGTTCCATGTTGCGCTGTGCGTTGGCTGGCACCCAGCCATCGGTGTAGGCTTCGCCGACGATTTTGATGTCGCCCGCGTCGATCGCCGCCTGCAGCACTTCCTGTTGACCGCCACGCAGAAAGTCTGCGTTTGGATCGGTTGGGGAGCCTTTGATCATCACGTAGTTGCCTTTTGGCATGGCCTCCAGAACGGCACGCGCCTGCATGCGGCCCACTTCGACGTTGTCAAAGGTCAGGTAGAACGCACGTGCGTCTTCGATCAGACGGTCGTAGGCGATCACTGGAATGTCTTCGTCGGCGGCAGCTTGTACAGCGGGGCCTACGGCGGAAGCGTCTTGCGCGAGGATGATCAGCGCGTTCGCACCCTGCGCGATCAGGCTTTCAACATCAGAGAGCTGTTTGGCAGAGGAGCTTTGCGCATCAGCGGAAATGTATTTTGCGCCAGCGGCGTCCAGAGCGCCTTTGATTGCTGCTTCGTCTGTTTTCCAGCGTTCTTCCTGGAAGTTGGACCAGCTCACGCCGATCACCAGATCTTCGGCGAAGGCGGCTGTGCTCATAAAGGCGCCAGCGACAATTGCCGCCGCGGATGAAAATAGTTTCATGGTTTCCTCCCAATGGTTTTCCCCGGCGACGGACCAATGTGAATCGATTTGGCCGGGTTGACCTATTGTTAGCGAAATAAATTTGTAAATCAAATTAAATCAGATAAACTTGCGAAGCGTCACCGAACATCGGCATGGTGATGTGCCAGTCAGCGCTGCATTGGTTATGAGAATGTCGCGCAGGGCGCGCTTGAGGGAGGTTTGCAAATGTCTGTCAATCAAAGAGAAATTGGGCGACGGATCTTGCTGGGCGAGATTCGCAGGCACCAGCGTATTCCACGTATCAACCTGAGCGAGATCACAGGCATCAGTCGTGCGACAGTCACGACAATCACCGCTGAGTTGTTGCGCGAGGGACTGATCGAAGAGGTTGCCAGCGAATCTGCTGACAAGGATGCGCGGCGCGGTCGCCCGAAGGTGGATCTGAAAATTCGAGGGGCAGCGCGCCTGGTGGCAGGGGCGAAAATTTCAAACCGCACCATTTCTCTGGTGCTTTTGGATTTTGAGGGCAACCATCTGGCGGATCACGAAGCCGAACTGGCACATGGGGTATTCGCCGCTGAGGATCTTGCGCAAGAGCTTGCGGTTCTGGTGGAGGCACTCGCCCAGAAAATCGGTCGAGCCCTCAAGGATGTTGCCGCTCTTGGGCTCGGCATTGCGGGGATTGTGGATGCCCCGCGCGGCTTTGTGCATTGGTCGCCCTCACTTGCCGCGCGCAATGTTGAATTTGGGACGGTGCTTGAAGCCGCGCTTGGGATCCCTGCGTTCTTGGACAACGACGCCAATTTGGTGGCTATGGCTGAAAAAAGCTTTGGTCTTGGGCAGGGGCACAGCGACTTCATCGTGGTTACGATTGAGAGTGGTGTTGGTATGGGCATCGTGATCAACGATGAGATTTACCGAGGCACCCGTGGATGTGGTGCGGAATTCGGTCATACCAAAGTCCAGCTTGAAGGGGCGTTGTGTCGCTGTGGGCAGCGGGGCTGTCTGGAGGCTTATGTTGCTGATTATGCGTTGATGCGTGAAGCGATGATTGCCACCGGCGAAATGGCGGAGCGGCAGGTGGGGGATATTCTTTCAGCGGCCAAGCAGGGTGATGAGGTGTCTGCCTCGATCGTGGAGCGCGCTGGGCGCATGTTTGCCATGGGGCTGGCCAATCTGGTGAACATCTTTGACCCGGAACTGATCATTCTTGCGGGCGAACAGATGCAATCCAGTCATCTTTATGCCGAAGAGGTGATTGATGCGATGCGCAAGTTGATTGTGCAGATCGACAAAGCGCCGCCGGAAGTGGTGATCCACAAGTGGGGCAACTTGATGTGGGCGCGAGGGGCTGCGGCCTATGCACTTGAAAATGTTTCTGAAAGCGCTTTGCAGGGGATGACGGATCATGTGGCATAAACTGTTGAGCAGCGCAGTAATGGTGGCCGCAAGCGGGGCTGTCGCAGAGGTGCGCTTTGCGCCGGTAGAGGTCGCGCCCCACGTTTACGATGGCGGCTGGGAGTTCTTTGTCGGCGGCGGCGTGGCGGCATTTGACTGTGACGGGGACGGGTTGTCAGAGTTGGTCGCAGCTGGAGGCACGAATCCACCGGTCTTGTTGCGCAATCAAAGTGCGCTCGGCGGTGCCGTTGTGTTGGAAGAGGTGACCCCAGACGCCTTGCGCGTCACTGGCACAACCGGGTTTTACGCGCTCGATATCGATGGCGACGGCTGGCAGGATCTGGTGGCGTTGCGTGTGGGAGAGAATAAGGTTTTCAAAGGCGGGCCCGCGTGTAGCTTTGCGGCGATGGATCTGCCTGGCTTTGACGGGGGCGACGCCTGGACCACGGCGTTTTCCGCCACATGGGAAGGTGACAACGCGTTGCCGACCATGGCTTTTGGCAATTATGTAGATCGGGAAGATCCAGCGGGGCCGTTTGAGGCCTGCGATGCCAATGATTTGTTTCGCCCAACAGGCGAAGGGTACGCTCACCGTTCTTTGGAGCCGGGGTTTTGCCCTCTGTCGATCCTGTTTTCAGACTGGGGTCGCAATGGGCGGGCGGACCTGCGCATGAGTAACGATCGGCATTATTATGTGCGCGGCGGATCAGAGCAGCTTTGGGCCATGGAGGCGGAGCCGCGACTGTATGGCGAGGCTGACGGCTGGGCGACACATATGTTGTGGGGCATGGGCATTGCGGAGCGTGATCTGGATTTTGACGGGGTGAATGAGGTGTTTCTCTCCTCAATGGGCGACCAGCGGTTGATGAAACGGGCCGATCCGGCGCTGCCAACCTTTGAGGATGTGCCCTATGAATTGGGCACCTCGGCGCATCGGCCCTACACGGGGGGGGATGGGCGGCCCTCGACGGGATGGCACATCAGCTTTGGCGATGTGACCAATGATGGTCTGGATGATGTGTTTATTGCCAAGGGCAATGTGCAGCAGATGCCCGGCGCTGCGATGGATGATCCAAATAATCTGTTGGTGCAACTGCCTGATGGTCGTTTTGACGAGCAGGGCGACGTGGCCGGGATCGCCACTTTGGCGCGCAGCCGTGGCGCGGCGCTGGTGGATCTGAATGGTGATGGATTGCTGGACTTGGCCGTGGTCAATCGGCGTGCGCCGCTGGAAGTTTATCAGAACGTCAGTAAGTCTGCGGGGAGCTGGGTGTCTTTGCGCTTACAAAATGACGGGCCGAACCGGGATGCAGTGGGCGCGGTGATTGAGGTGCAGGCTGGTGCGCGCACCTATACGCGTGAAATCACGGTTGGCGGCGGCCATGCCGGAGGCGTGGCTGGCGCGGCGCATTTTGGGATTGGGGACGCTGAGACCGTTAAGGTGCGCGTGATCTGGCCGGATGGCGAGGCAAGCGCATGGCAGGAGGTGCCGACAAACGGGCACTGGCAGATCAAGCGTGATTCTGGTGTGGTCGCTTGGCCGAAGAGTTGAGTAATATCAGTTGTCTAAGGGGAGACCTGAAGGCACTGACCTTGGCACGCCAAGCCGCCCTTTGATGGCATCGTAATCTGTCAGGCTTTCCAGAAATGCGAGGATCTGGCGGACCTCTGCGTCGTTGAGAGACACCGAAGGCAGATCGCTGGCCTGAGCGATCAGGTCCACTTCAGGTGCGTCTCTCATCAATTTGAAATCACTTGAGAATTCACCGTCAGATAGCGTGGCTGACGCAAGTGAATACGCTGAGAGGGATGTTTTTGGTGTCAGGTGGTGGCGCACGATGCCTTCAAGGCTTGTGAAAGCGCCGTTGTGTCCATAGGGGGCTGTCTGCGTGATGTTGCGCAGGGATGGCGTGCGGAAGCGGTAGAAATCTTCTGTCGCGCCGGTCACGCGGCCGCGGCCAACATCGCGGTTGTGACGTTCAAACCGTGCCGCTTTGCCGGGGCCGATTTGGGGCAGGGCAATGGCGTGAAAGCCGTGATCGGTTTGGAATTGGCCGGTGTGGCAAGTACTGCATTGCGCTTTGCCATAAAACAGCTCCATGCCCTCGGAAGCATCGGCATTGAGTGGGGTGCCTTCACGCAAGTAGGCGTCAAAGGCTGAGGCATCCGCGCGCCACTCAAAGGCGATGAAGGCCGCCATGGCATTGGCTATGTGGTGAAATTTGATGGGCTCAGTGCCGATGACGTCATCAAAGGCTGTTCTGTAGGCCGGGATGGCTTCGACGCGTTTGGCCAAGATGTCCCACGCACCGCCGGGGCCGGTGAGCTGGCCGAGGCGAACGGCTTGGGACACATCGTTTTCGGAGTAGTGTCCGGCCATTTCATCGCCGGAGAGCACCGGAAACATCGCCTGTGCTGCCAGTGCATTGTCAAATCCCATTTCCATCTCTGCGCCCAGCGGGGTGCGAATGCCAGAGGGGCGCGATGGATCGTCCTCTAGGCGTCCATCGTGGAAGAAGACGGTGAATTCGGTGGCGCCAAGGTTCCAGAGCGCCGGCGCATTGCGGGGAATGCGTTGCTCAGGCGGGTTTTCTGGGTCGATTTTACGGTTCAGGCCAAGGCCAATTGCGCCATCGCCAAGGCCCAAAGACAGGCCATCAGAGGTGCCCAGATCCGGGTGATGGCAGGAGGCGCAGGAGACGGATTTGTTGCCTGACAGGATGGGATCATAGAAGAGCAGCTGGCCAAGTTTGACCTCTGCCATGTCCTGTTCCGGGAAAATCGCATCCGCCTTTGGCAGCGGTGAGGCAACTGCCAAAGCAGGCCAGAGAGCGACGGAGCAGAACAGGAGATGGCGCATGGCTACCCTTCTTTGAATTGTTGGCCCTCACACTTTGGGTGAGGTGCAGGGGTTGCTGTTTAAGTGTAGACTAAACAGTATCTTACACGAACCTATTCACGTAATTTTCGAGAATTTCCTGACGGCCCGATTTTGGCGATGGGTTGATTTTCCCGCTCATGACATCGGCAAAGGTGCTGTCCAGATCTCCGGCCAGCATGGCTTTGGCCTCTTTGCTATCCCAGCCTGCGTAGCGTTCGTTGAGGGCCTGATCCAAGCCGCCATCCTCGATCATCGCTGCGGCGGCTTTGAGGCCTCGGGCGCAGATGTCCATGCCGCCCACATGGGCTGCGATCAGATCCTCTGCGTCCAGTGACTGGCGGCGGAGCTTGGCGTCAAAGTTGGTGCCGCCAGTGGTGAAACCGCCTGCTTTCAGGATGTGATAGTAGGACAGAGCCACTTCTGGCACGTTGTTTGGGAATTGGTCGGTGTCCCAGCCGGATTGATAGTCGTTGCGGTTCATGTCGATTGAACCAAGTACACCGAGGGCAGCAGCGGTGGCGATTTCATGTTCAAAGCTGTGACCGGCAAGGATGGCGTGGCCTTGCTCAAGGTTCAGTTTTACCTCGTTTTCGAGGCCGTATTTCTGCAGAAAACCATAGCAGGTGGCGGCGTCAAAATCATACTGGTGCTTTGACGGCTCCTGCGGTTTGGGTTCCACCAGAATGGCGCCCTCAAAGCCGATCTTATGTTTATACTCCACCACCATGTTGAGGAAGCGGCCCATGTGATCAAGCTCGCGGCCCATGTCGGTGTTGAGCAGGGTTTCATAGCCTTCGCGGCCGCCCCAGAGCACATAGTTTTCGCCGCCCAGACGTTTGGTGGCGTCCATACAGGTTTTCACGGTGGCCGCCGAATAGGCAAACACCTCTGGATCCGGGTTGGTCGATGCGCCTGACATCCAGCGGCGGTGGCTGAACATATTGGCGGTGCCCCAGAGCAGTTTGATGGCGCGCGTGCTCATCTTTTCTTCAAAGTAATCAATGATCTCTTCGAAGTTCTTCAGGCTTTCGGCAAAGCTGTCACCTTCGGGGCGCACGTCTGCGTCGTGCCAGCAGAAGTAAGGCTGGCCGAGGATGTCAAACATTTCAAAGGCGGCATCGGCTTTGACTTTGGCCATATCCATGCGGGTTTGCGGATGCCAGGGGCGCTCAAAGGTCTGGCCGCCAAATGGGTCGCCACCCTCCCATGCAAAGGAGTGCCAGTAGGCCACGGCAAAACGCAGATGGTCTTCCATACGTTTGCCCAAAACAACCTCATCGGGGTTGTAGTGGTGAAAGGCCATTGGGTTGGTGCTGTCGGCGCCTTCAAACTGGATGGGGGCGATATTTTTGAAAAAGTCGGTCATTGTGTCAAGGCCTTTATGCCGGGGTAAGTTTTGACGAAGGCGGCGTAGGCTGCCTCGTAGGCGTCGCGCAGCTCGGTGCGCGGAGCGATCGTTTTGGCAATCGCGGGTTTGGTCATGATCGCTTCTGGTGCGGCGTGTGTTGCGGCGCAAATGGCGAGGCGGGCCGCGCCGAGGGCTGCGCCAAATTCACCGGCTGCGGGCAGGGAGATTGGCATGTTCAGCAAGGTCGCGATGAGTTCGACCCAATAGGGCGATTGCGCGCCGCCACCTATGGCAATCAGGCCATCGAGCTGCGCGCCGGTGGATTTGAGTGCCTCAAAATTGTCGCGCAGCGCGAAGGCCACGCCTTCGAGCACCGCTTGTGTGAGGGCTTCGGGGCCAGAGTTGATGTCGATGTTGAGGAAGCCGCCGCGAATTTCTGCGTCATTGTGCGGTGTGCGTTCGCCGGACAGATAAGGCAAAAAGCGGATTTGGCCGGGGCCTGTGATGCTGTCGCCCAAGGCTTTGGTGAGGTCAGCGGGGCTTTGATTTAGGTTGCGGGCGAGCCAGTTGAGGCTGTCGGTGGCGGCAAGGATCACACCCATCTGATACCAGCGGCCGGGAATGGCGTGGCAGAAGGTGTGGACAGCGCTTTCGGGTTGGGGCGCATAGGCATCCCGCCCGGTGAGCAACACGCCAGAGGTGCCAAGGGAGACAAACCCGTCGCCTTCGTTCAGCGCGCCAATGCCGCAAGCGGCGGCTGCGTTGTCTCCGGCCCCCGCGGCGACAACCACGCCTTTGGGCAGGCCAAGCTCTGCGGCGATATCTTCGCGCACCGTGCCGATGGCTTCAGACCCTTCAAAGAGCTTTGGCATCTGATCGGCGCGCATGCCGGAGACGTCAAGCAAGGTGTCTGACCAGTCCCGCGCGTCAACGTCGAGCCAGCTGGTGCCTGCACTGTCAGACATGTCAGAAGCATAGATGCCAGTAAGCCAGAAGTTCAGATAATCCTTGGGCAGCAAGACTTTGGCGGTTTTGGCGAAGGTCTCAGGCGCGTTTTCTGCCACCCATGCCACCTTCGGTGCGGTGAAGCCGGGGAAGACGATGTTGCCTGAGAGGTTCCGCACCTGTGCCGTGGTATCAAGCTGTGCGGCCTGAGAAACGGAGCGGGTGTCATTCCACATCATGCAGGGGCGCAGGGGGGTGCCGTTTTGATCCAGCAGGTTTGCGCCATGCATGTGGCCGGAGACGCCAATGCCTTTGATCGCGGCAACTTCAGAAGGGAAGTCTGTGGCCAGTTGGGTGAAGACCTCTTTGGTGGCGTGGATCCAATCAGATTGGGTCTGCTCGCTCCAGCCTGGGTGTGGACGAGAGGTGACGTAATGGGCCTCGCGTGTTGCGATCACGGTTTGGCGCGCATCAATCAAAAGCGCACGTAAACCAGACGTGCCCAGATCCAATCCCACAAACATGGGTGTCCTCCCTAAGTCTCCTATACTTAATTTTTGCGTCAAATTAAATTGGAGATCAAATAGAAAGTGGCTTGGGCCCACAGAATTCTTTTGAGGAAGCTTAGCAAAACGTGCGAATTTCCTGCGCTTGTTGATCAATATCAATGTTTTGAGCGGAGGTGCGGGTCAGTTTCTGAGCCCTGGCAGGGGGTCACATCCTGCCCTTGACCTTCCATTCACTGGAACCTTTATATCTTTTAGCGGCGCATATTGCCGACTCAGACAAAGACAGATCCATGCAGACATTGACTTTTCACCTTGACGGCCTGAGCTGTGCCGGATGCGTTTCGCGTGCTGAAAAGGCGCTGACGAAAGCGGAGGGCGTGGAGACCGCAGAGGTCAACCTCGCGAATGAGAGTGCGCGGGTTGTGGTGCGGGATGGGGGCACAGAGGCCGTATTGGGCGCACTGAAAGAGGCTGGATACCCGGCGCGGGTGCGTTCGGTCACCTATGCGATGGCTGGAATGAGTTGTGCGGGCTGCGTGCGAAAGGCGGAGGCGGCGCTGGCCGGAGCGCCGGGCGTGGTGGCGGCAAACGTGAATTTTGCCACTGAAACTGCGACGGTACAGTATCTCGATGGTGCGGCAAGTCCGGGAGAGATTGCGGCGCGCAGCACCAAGGCAGGATACCCGGCGCGGGTGCAGGAGGACGACTCCCCAGAGATTGACGCGAAAGCCGATGAAGCGGCCAAGTTGAAGCGCGATGTCTGTATCGCGGCCGCCTTGGCGTTGCCGGTGTTTGTGACAGAGATGGGTGGCCATCTGATCCCGGCGCTGCATCACTGGTTGATGGCCCATGTTGGGATGCAGACGCTCTATGTGATGCAGTTTGTTCTGACATCTGCCTTGCTGGCAGGACCCGGACGACAATTCTATGCAAAAGGGTTTCCGGCGCTGTTCAAAGGGGCGCCTGAGATGAATTCGCTCGTCGCCTTGGGTACAAGTGCGGCCTATCTGTTTTCCGTTGTCTCTACCTTTACCCCTGGTTGGCTGCCAGTTGGCGCCGCGCATGTTTACTATGAAGCGGCGGCGGTGATTGTTGTGTTGATCCTCACGGGGCGGTGGATGGAAGCGCGTGCCAAAGGGCGCACCGGGACGGCGATACGGCAATTGATCGGGCTACAGCCCCGTGTTGCCCGAGTTGAACGGAAAGGTGCGGTGCAGGAGGTTTCGATTGATGCCGTTGCGGTGGGCGATGTGGTCCACCTGCGCCCCGGAGAGCGGGTGGCCGTGGACGGACGTGTTATCGATGGGCAGTCCTATATCGATGAGAGCATGCTGACGGGGGAGCCTGTGCCCGTGGCCAAAAAAGCTGGAGAAGCGGTGATTGGCGGCACGATCAACGGGCAGGGTGCGCTGCGCTATGAAGCCGAGAAGGTCGGGCGCGAGACAATGCTCGCGCAGATCGTGGCCATGGTGCGCGATGCGCAGGGCGCGAAGCTGCCCATTCAGGCGCGCGTGGACCGGGTTACAGCGGTGTTTGTGCCTGCGGTCATGGTCGTTGCGGCACTCACATTTTTGATCTGGATGCTGGTGGGGCCTGCTCCGGCCTTTGGTCCTGCGCTGGTGGCGGCTGTTGCGGTGCTGATCATTGCCTGCCCCTGTGCGATGGGGCTGGCGACGCCCACGTCGATTATGGTGGGCACAGGTCGCGCCGCGCAGCTTGGGGTGTTGTTTCGCAAAGGCGATGCCTTGCAGAGCCTGCGCGACTGCAAGGTGGTGGCCTTTGATAAGACAGGCACGCTGACGATGGGCCAACCTGAGCTGACCGATGTGGCGCTGGCGCAAGGTTTTGACGAGGCTGAGGTGCTAACACTGGTTGCAGGGGCAGAGGCCCGATCAGAGCATCCACTGGCGCGGGCGCTTGTGCGTGGGGCAGAGGCCCGCGCGCTGGATGTGCCAAGTGTAGAGCACTTTGAAGCGCAGGTTGGCATGGGGATTTCGGCAGAGGTTTCTGGCCGTCGTGTCCTGGTGGGCGCGGCGCGCTTTATGGCACAGGAGGCGGCGGACTTTGCGACGTTTGAGGGCCAGATGGATGCCCTTGCAGAAGCAGGAAAAACGCCGATTTGCGTTGCGATCGACGGGCAAGCGGCTGCGGTTCTTGCGGTATCTGATCCTGTGAAGCCGGGCTCAGAAGCGGCTGTTCGCGTGCTGCACGAGATGGGCCTTAAGGTGGCGATGATCAGCGGAGATGCGCGCGGCACAGCCGAAGCGCTGGCTGCTCGGTTGGGGATCGACCATGTGGTGGCTGAGGTGTTGCCGGATGGCAAAGTCGCAGCGCTCCAAGAGCTGCGCGCAGCTTTTGGCAACGTCGCCTTTGTGGGCGATGGGATTAATGATGCGCCAGCGCTGGCCAGCGCTGACGTTGGGCTGGCGATTGGTACGGGCACGGATGTGGCGATGGAAGCGGCCGATGTGGTGCTGATGTCTGGCGATCTTGCTGGGGTGATCAACGCCTTTGAGGTGAGCCACAGGGTGATCCGCAATATTGGCCAGAACCTGTTCTGGGCCTTTGGCTATAACGTGGCGCTGATCCCAGTGGCGGCAGGTGTGTTGGTGCCCTTTGGCGGACCGGCGCTGTCGCCGATGCTAGGGGCGGGGGCGATGGCGCTGTCGAGCGTGTTTGTGCTGTCAAATGCGCTGCGGTTGCGTCGCGTGAAGCTGGTGTTGAGCGAGGTGCGCGCATGAATATCGGAGAAGTTTCCAAGCGCTCTGGTCTGCCGGCGAAGACGATCCGCTATTACGAGGATATTGGCTTTGTAACACCCGCGCGGGGAGAGAATGGCTATCGCAGCTTTGCGGAGACGGACCTGCATAAACTGACATTCTTGGGCCGTGCGCGGGGACTTGGTTTTTCAATAGAAGATTGTCGGACGCTCCTGGCGCTATATGAGGATCAGGGGCGGGCAAGTGCCGATGTGAAGCGGGTTGCTGAGCGCAACCTTGCGGATATTGACGCAAAAATCGCGGATTTGCAGGCCATGCGGGCGACGCTTAGTCATTTGGTTGCGAGCTGCGCTGGCGATGCGCGGCCGGATTGCCCGATATTGGAAGATCTTGGGAGAGGGTGAGCTTTCGCTTGGCGGCTTGGTCGTAACATGCTGCGATTGCTTACGAGTTTGACCAGATTGCGGTTTTCACCTCGTCGATTGCAAGGTATTTTCCACCTATGGTTGCGATTCATTATGCTTTATTGTTGTCACTCTTCGCAGGGCTGGCAATTCCACTTGGCGGGCTCTTGGCCCGTTTCGAACACATTTCCAACACCGTTATTGAGGCACGTTTTGTAAAAGCCGTCACGGCGTTTGGCGGCGGCGCTTTGCTGTCGGCGATTGCGCTTGTGCTTGTGCCGGAGGGTGCAGAAGTTCTGCCGGTTGGGCTTGCCGTCGGGTTACTGCTGGGAGGCGGTGTCTGCTTTGCCTTGGTGGATGCTGCGCTGGCGCGTGCTGGGGGCAGCGGGGCGCTTGTTTTGGCAATGATGTTGGACTTTTTGCCGGAAGCTATGGCGCTGGGTGCGCTGTTGGTCACAGAAGCTGCGACAGCCAAACTGTTGGCTGCGATGATGTTTTTGCAGAACTTGCCAGAAGGTTTCGCAGCCTTTCGAGAGATTTGGACCCGGGGGAAACTCTCCGCAACTCAGGTCATGGTGGCGTTTTTGTTTCTGGCCGCGCTTGGGCCAATTTGCGCGGGCCTCGGCTTGCTTTTGCTCTCCGATCAGCCAGAGACGCTTGGAGCGATCATGATGTTTGCTGCAGGGGGCATTCTGTACCTGATTTTCCAGGATGTCGCGCCTGAAGCGCATGAGACTGGGGCTTATGCACCAGCCTTAGGTGCCGTTGCCGGATTTGCGCTTGGCATGGCTGGCAACATGGTGATTGGCTGAACAAAAAGAGCCGCCCGAAGGCGGCTCTGCTCTCGCTGCTGGCTGAGGCTTAGGCGAGATCTTTGTAAGACACTTCTTTCGTATCTACACCTTCTCCTACTTTGTCACGGCGCACCAGAAGACGGTTGAGCGCGTGAATGTAGGCTTTGGCAGAGGCCACCACAGTGTCGGTGTTGGCGGACTGACCCGTGGCGATCACGCCATCTTCCTCAAGACGTACGGAGACAGTGGCCTGCGCATCGGTGCCTTCGGTCACGGCGCTCACCTGATAAAGTTGCAGGCGGGCGGTGTTTGGGTGGATTTCGCGGATCGCTTTGAATGTCGCATCGACCGGGCCGTCGCCTTCAGAGGTGGCGGTTACATCTTTGCCGTCGACTTCCATCTCCACGGTCGCCTCCGCCGGGCCACCTGTGCCGCAGACCACTTTCATGGACACGAGTTGCAGGCGGTCATCTTCGTCCTCACCGCTGCCTGCGCGCACCAGTGCCACGATATCATCGTCAAACACCTCTTTCTTGCGGTCGGCCAGCTCTTTGAAGCGCACAAAGATGTCTTTGAGCTGGTTGTCACCGACTTCAAAGCCGAGCTGCTCCAGCTTGTCGCGTAGCGCGGCACGGCCGGAGTGTTTGCCGAGTGGCAGGGAGGTGCCGGAGAGGCCCACATCCTCCGGGCGCATGATTTCAAAGGTCTCTTTGTTCTTCAGCATGCCATCCTGGTGGATGCCAGACTCATGCGCGAAGGCGTTTTTGCCGACGATGGCCTTATTGAACTGCACCGGGAAGCCGGACACGGTGGCCACGCGGCGGGAGATGTTCATCAGTTTGGTGGTGTCGATGCCGGTGGTCCAAGGCATGATGTCGTTGCGCACTTTGAGTGCCATCACAACTTCTTCGAGCGCCGTGTTGCCTGCGCGCTCGCCCAGACCGTTGATGGTGCATTCGATCTGGCGCGCGCCACCGGCCACGGCGGCCAGCGAGTTGGCTGTCGCCATGCCAAGGTCGTTGTGGCAGTGGGTGGCAAAGATCACATCATCCGCACCCGGCACAGTTTCGATCAGCTTTTTGATCAGGTCCGCGCTTTCCATTGGGGCGGTGTAGCCCACGGTGTCTGGGATGTTGATGGTGGTTGCGCCCGCTTTGATCGCGATTTCGATCACGCGGCAGAGGTAATCCCATTCGGTGCGGGTGGCGTCCATTGGGGACCATTGCACGTTTTCACAGAGGTTGCGGGCGTGGCTGACCGTTTCGTGAATTTTGTCGGCCATCTCATCCATGGTGAGGTTGGGAATGGCGCGGTGCAGGGGGGAGGTGCCGATGAAGGTGTGGATGCGGTTTTTCTCCGCGTGTTTCACGGCCTCCCAGCAGCGATCGATGTCTGCGATATTGGCGCGGGCCAGACCACAAATGCGGGAGTTTTTGGCGCGTGTGGCGATTTCGGACACAGCGGCAAAATCCCCCTCAGATGCGATCGGGAAGCCAGCTTCGATGATGTCGACGCCCATGTCATCGAGCATTTCTGCGATTTCGAGCTTTTCGTCGTGGGTCATGGTCGCGCCCGGGCTTTGCTCGCCGTCGCGCAGGGTGGTGTCAAAAATAACAACGCGGTTGTCAGACATGGGTATTGTTCCTGTTTAGATATGCGGTTGGCAGACGACGACTGGGGTGCTGTCTGCAAAATTTTGGTTGCCTGAGGCGATGCCGACGTCGGACTGGCGTGTTTGTGAAAACGCGATCCGGTGTTTTGATGCTTTGACGTCGAGCATGGAGAGTTCCTAGAGACCTGTGAGTGTCGAGTTGCCTTAGGGCGGTTCAGACTTTCAGCGCGGACTGTTCTCCTCTGAGCACGCGCGCCGACAGGGTCACGCTCAGAGGCGGACTAGGAGTAGGTCGAGGCCACGCGCAAACTGCGCCGGAAGGCGTGCGGATGATGCGATATGGGCCAAACGTGTCATGACGCAGAGTTATACATGGGCGTTGGCAAATGAAAAGACCAAAAGTGGGTGCGTTTTGTGTGTTTGGTTTTGTGTGACGTGCATCGGGTTTTGCGGCTTTGCAGCAGTGCTGAGTCATGCCGATTGTTTTGATCTAAATGGAGCCAAGGCGCGTGGTGGCGCGTATGACTTTAAAAACAGGGAGGTGAATCATGCGCGCTTTGGTGATTGGGGACAGTGGCGGCATTGGGGCAGCGGTTGCAACTGCGCTGGGCGTGCGTGGGGTTGCAGTGATAGGTCTTTCGCGCAGCAGAGACGGGTTTGACATCACCGATCCTGTTTCAGTGGAAGCGACACTGGCTGCGCTTGAGGGGCCATTTGACCTCATCTTTGTGGCCAGCGGGGCGTTGGTCGTGACGCAAGAAGGGCCGGAAAAATCTCTGCGAGAGGTTTCTGGGGAAGAGATGGCGGCGCAGTTTGCCGTGAACACGATTGGGCCTGCGCTGGTGTTGCGTCATGCGGCCAAGCTTTTGCCGCGCAAAGAGCGAGGCGTGTTTGCGGCACTGTCAGCGCGGGTTGGCTCCATTGGGGATAACCGGGCAGGGGGCTGGTATTCCTACCGCGCGTCCAAGGCCGCGCTCAATCAAGTGATCCATACTGGGGCGATTGAGCTGGCGCGCAGCCACAAACAGTCAATCTGCGTCGCACTGCATCCGGGGACGGTGGAGACCGCTTTTACCGCAAACTATCCGGCCCACAAAAAGCACAGTGCCGAGGTGGCCGCCGATAGATTGCTTGGTGTTTTGGAGGAGCTGACACCTGCAGAAAGCGGCGGTTTCTATGATTATGCGGGTGTGCCGGTGCCTTGGTGATTTGCTGAGCAATGTGACCATAAAAAAAGCCGCGCCAAGAGCGCGGCTTTCTGACAAGGCTTACAAAACAAATTAGCCGTCGTTTTCCGGCAGGGATCCGTTGTTCCAGTTGCCGCTACGCTCTTCGCCGGAGGCGTAGCGCATGGTGCCTTCGCCCTGACGTTTGCCAGCCTTGAACGTGCCTTCGTAGATGTCGCCATTGGCGTAGGTGGCCACACCGGTGCCGTTGATTTCGCCAGCCTGCCATTCACCAGCGTATTTAAAGCCATCAGGCATCACGATCTCACCGCTGCCTTCGCGCTGGCCATTGGCAAATTCACCTGTGTAGACAGTGCCGTCGGCATAGGTGGCGGTGCCAGTGCCATGACGCTGACCATTGCGCCATTCGCCCTCATAGCGGTAGCCATCGGCATAGGTCATAACCCCGCGCCCATGGTTGCGTGCGCTTTTGAACTCGCCTTCATAAACAAGACCATTGGCATAGGTGGCTTTGCCGGTGCCATCAATCACACCCGCGCGCCAATCCCCTTCGTAGGTTGAGCCATCTGTATAGGTGATTTTGCCCTGACCGTTGGCAAGGTCATCCTGAAACTGTCCGACATAGACGGATCCATCGGGGTAAGTGACCTGACCGTTGCCTGCTATGCGGCCCTCTTGCCAGGCGCCTGTGTAGATGTAGCCATCGGTGCCTTTGAACGTGCCCTGACCATGGCGCTGGTCAGATGCGAAATCGCCCTCATAGGTGTCGCCATTGGCGTAGGTCACAGTGCCTTTGCCCTGGCGTTGGCCACCCAAGAGCTGGCCGACGTAGACGTCGCCATTGGGTTGGGTCAAAGTGCCATCGCCTTCGATCTGACCCGCAACCCATGTGCCCTGATAGACCAGCCCGCCGGGCATGGTGAGGCGGCCTTGACCTGCGCGTTCGCCCGCCTTGATTTCACCATCGTAAATGGTGCCATCATTGTAGGTGATTTTGCCAAGTCCCTCTTTGATGCCATTGAGCCAATCGCCTTCATAGCGATAGCCCTCTGGGCTGATCATCACACCTTTGCCGTGGTGATTGGCATTCTGGAAGGCGCCTTCGTAGCGCACGCCATTGGCATAGCTTGCCACACCGGTGCCGGTGATTTTGCCATCCGCCCACTCGCCCTCGTAGGTGCCACCGTCGGTGAAGGTGATTTTGCCGATACCGTGTGGTTTGCCTTTTTCAAAGGCGCCTTCATAGACCGAGCCATTGGGGAACCGGGCGATGCCTTGTCCGCGAATTTCACCTTCGCTCCACTCGCCCTCGTATTCATAGCCATTGGGCAAGCGATAGCTGCCCGTGCCATGCTGCAAGCCCCCTTTGAAGGTGCCTTCGTAGACGCCTCCGTCATCGTATTGTTTGGTCAGAACCTGGCTGTCCTGTGCAAAGGCAGGTGCCCCGGCGAGCAGGATGGCTAAAGTAAGTGCCTGAGTTCCGCGCATAATTTTGGCCTCGAATTTCCCCATGGTGGCGCTCGTTTGTGCGAGACGCTTTAACCAGATTTTAGGACATGGGCGTCGGCGGGGCAAACTGTTTTGCGCATCAGAAACAGGCGAGGCGTGCAAATGCGCGGAGAAGGCCGATAAATTGCGGTGCTTTGCGCTTTTCCTTGGCGCTGTGTCTGCTACATCTCTGCCAAGAGCTGCGGTATAGGAGACCACCAATGACCGATACTTTCCGTTTGACGTTGGCACAGGCCAATCCGGTCATGGGGGATTTGTCCGGCAATGCGGACAAGGTGCGTGCGGTTTGGCAGGAGGCGAAAGCGGCGGGTGCCGATATGGTGGCTTTTCCTGAAATGTTCATTGTGGGCTATAACGCGCAGGATCTGATCCTGAAGCCTGCGTTACAGGCGGCGGCCTTGGCTGAGATTGAACAGCTGGCCAAGGATTGCGCGGAGGGGCCGGTTGTGGCCCTGGGTGGCCCGCTGAAAGAAGGTGAAGCGCTTTATAACGCCTATTTCATTCTGCGTGGCGGCAAAATTGCCCATATTCAGCGCAAGCACAACCTGCCGAATTACACCGTGTTTGATGAAGAGCGTTTGTTCGACCATGGCCCGATGGGCGGGCCTTACAATGTGAACGGGGTCCGGGTGGGCTCGCCTGTGTGTGAGGACGCCTGGTTTGCCGATGTGCCGGAAACTCTGGAGGAGACCGGGGCAGAGTTTTTGGTGGTGCCCAATGGCTCACCTTACTACCGCGACAAGTTTGATCGCCGGATGAGCCATATGGTGGCGCGGGTGATCGAGACGGGACTGCCGCTGGTCTATCTCAACATGGTTGGCGGGCAGGACGATCAGGTGTTTGATGGCGGCTCCTTTGTGTTGAACCCGGGTGGGCAGCTTGCGGTGCAACTGCCGGTGTTTGACGAAGTTGTGGCGCATGTGGATTTTGAGCGCACAAGCGCGGGCTGGCGTTGCAAGGACGGCCCTAAAGCGGTGTTGCCTGCGGGCGAGGAGCAGGACTATCGCGTCTGTGTTGAGGCGCTGCGTGACTACATGGGCAAGAGTGGATTTTCCAAGGTTCTGCTAGGCTTGTCCGGTGGCATTGACAGCGCGCTTGTGGCGACGATTGCGGTGGATGCGCTGGGCGCGGAGAATGTGCGCTGTGTGATGCTGCCAAGTGAGTACACGTCACAAGGTTCGCTGGATGACGCCAAAGACATCGCGGAACGTCTTGGCGTGCGCTATGACTATGTGCCTATTGCGGAAGGGCGGGACGCGATCACCAACACGCTGGCGCCGCTGTTTGAAGGGCTGGAGTCCGGGCTCGCCGAAGAGAACATCCAGAGCCGCCTGCGCGGGCTGTTGCTGATGGCCATGTCCAACAAGTTTGGCGAGATGCTTTTGACCACGGGCAACAAATCTGAGGTCGCGGTGGGTTATGCTACGATTTATGGCGATATGGCGGGCGGCTATAACCCGATCAAAGACATGTATAAAACGCGGGTTTTTGAAACCTCGCGCTGGCGCAACGAGGTGCATCGTGACTGGATGATGGGGCCAGCAGGGGAGGTGATCCCGCCGGCGATCATCGACAAGCCGCCCTCAGCGGAGCTGCGTCCGGATCAGAAGGATGAGGACAGTCTGCCGCCGTATGATGTGCTGGATGCAATTCTGTATATGTTGGTGGATGAGGACAAATCCGTCGCGGAGTGTGTGGCCGCGGGCTATGATCGGGAGACGGTCAAGCGGGTGGAACATCTGGTCTACATCAGCGAGTACAAACGCTTTCAGTCCGCCCCCGGTGCGCGGTTGAGCCGGAAAGCCTTCTGGCTGGATCGGCGCTATCCGATTGTGAACCGCTTCCGCGATCCGAGCTGAGTGACATCCCCAAAGTAAAAGAACGACAAAGGCTTACACCATGATAGAGCGCATCCACACCGGCACCCGTATGTCAAAAATTGTGATCCACAATCAGGTTGCCTACCTGTGTGGTCAGGTTGGTGCAGGTGACACGGTGGCCGAACAAACCCGTGACTGCCTGTCTCGCGTGGACGCGCTGCTGGAAGAGGCGGGCTCTGATCGCGAACATATTCTGCAGGCGATTGTCTGGCTGTCCGATATGAGTGATTTGGCGGAAATGAACGCGGTTTGGGATGCTTGGGTGCCCGAAGGTCATGCCCCGGCGCGGGCCTGCGGTGAGGCGAAATTGGCGCGGGATGTGCTGAAGGTCGAGGTGATTGTCACCGCCGCAGTGAAAGACAGCTGATAGGGCAAAGGTTGCGCAGTGGCAGTTGCCTCTATTCGCTCAGTTTCCGGCGCGCCTCAATCTAGAGGTGCGCCGTTTTTGGTTTTGACTATTCAGCCGCGCGCTTTGATCACCTGCAAAAGTGGCATCACGGCGGACATGTCCGGGCCGTGGCTTTGGCCGGTGAGGGCTTTGCGCAGCGGCATGAAGAGACCGCGGCCTTTGCGGCCTGTGGCCTCTTTCACCGCGGCTGTCCATGTGCCCCAAGTGCTGTCGTCAAACGGGCCTTCGGGCAACAATGTCATGGCTTCTTTGATGAAGTCCTGATCTTCCTCGTCAATCGCTGGTTCTGCGCCATTGGCAAAAAGATCCCACCACGGCGCAATGTCTTTGCGGGTGGTGATGTTTTCGCGGGTCACGTTCCAGAAACGCTCGGCCAGATCAGCAGGCACGCCAGCGGCGGCGATGTCATCGGCCATCTCAGAAAGCGGCTTTTCGTGCAGCACTTTGCCGGTGAGCGGGTAGAGATCCTGCTCGTCAAATTTGGTGGGCGCTGCGCCAAATTTATTGACGTCAAAACCTTCTGCGATCTCTTCAATCGAGCTGCGCAGCTCAACCGGATCTGAGCTGCCAAGGCGTGCCATGAGGCTCAGAAGGGCCATCGGTTCCACACCGGCTTCGCGCAGGTCGCGCAGGGCCAGCGTGCCAAGGCGCTTGGACAGCGCTTCGCCCTGTGGGCCGGTCAGCAGCGAGTGGTGGGCGAAGTTCGGCACGCCGCCGCCAAGCGCTTCGATGATCTGGATCTGGGTTGCGGTGTTTGTCACGTGGTCGGAGCCACGCACAACGTCGGTGATACCAAAGTCGATATCATCACAGACAGAGGCCAGCGTGTAGAGGAACTGGCCATCGGCGCGGATCAGCACCGGATCAGACACGGAGGCCGCATCAATGGAGCGGTCGCCCAGAATGCCGTCTGTCCATTCAATGCGCGCGTGATCGAGTTTGAAACGCCAGTGGCCGTTGCCACGGTCCGCGCGCAGGGCAGCTTTGTCGTCATCAGACAGGGCCAGTGCGGCGCGGTCATACACCGGCGGTTTGCCCATGTTGAGCTGTTTCTTGCGCTTCAGGTCCAGCTCGGTTGGTGTTTCGAAACACTCATAGAAGCGGCCCATGTCGCGCAGCTGCTGCGCGGCGTCTTCATACCGTTCAAGGCGTGTGGACTGGCGCTCCATCCGATCCCAGGTGAGGCCAAGCCATTCCAGATCTTCCTGAATGGCGTCCACATACTCCTGTTTGGAGCGCTCGGGGTCAGTGTCATCAATGCGCAGAATGAAGGTGCCGCCAGACTTGCGGGCGATCAGATAGTTCATCAGCGCGGTGCGCAGGTTGCCAACGTGGATATAGCCTGTCGGCGAAGGGGCAAAACGGGTGGTCGTCATGGGAATCTCCTGTTGCTGCCTCCCTTCCCACATGAAGGCCATTTTGTCCAGAAATCCGGCAGAGGATGCCCAAGAACGGCGGCTGGGCCCCGTTTTATTAAGCCTTTCGTAGGATTTTGACATCTTCTCGCGCCTCAAGGGACCGTGAATTGCAATCCAAATGCGGAAATCTATCGTAGCCCCAGCAATACTAAAAAGATCAGCATTTTCTTCAGGAGGATTGGACCATGACTAAAACTTCCAAAATGTCACGTCGGAGTGTGTTGGCAGGGGCGGCGGCTGCGCCTTTGGCGGCGGGCTTGTTGCCAAACTCAGCGACTGCCAAGGCGGAGATGAAAGGCGTGGGGGCGACACGCTTTAACCGAATGAAGCTGGGGCAGTTTGAAGTGACCACGCTTCTGGTTGGGACGCGTACTGTGGAAGGTCCGCAAAACATCTTTGGCATGAATGTCAGTGCAGATGAATTTGCCAAAGCCTCTGAAGCGGCCAATATTCCGACCAACGCAGCGCAGTTTTTCTTTACTCCTACGATTGTGAACACCGGCGAGGAGCTGGTTTTGTTTGATGCGGGATTGAGCCCGGAGGCGATCACGGCAGCGTTGGCAGCGGCAGGGTATACACCTGATCAGGTGGACAAGCTTGTCATCACGCACATGCATGGGGATCACATTGGTGGCGTTGCAGGTGAGAGCGGTGTCACCTTTGCCAATGCGCAGCACCTGACGGGGCGGGTGGAGTTTGACGCTTGGGCGAAAACTGATGGCAACAAAGCCTTTGAAGGCAAGGTGCGGCCCAATGCAGAGCGTTTTGACATGATCGAAGATGGTGCCTCAGTCGCAAGTGGCATCACTGCGGTTGGCACCTTTGGGCATACCCCAGGCCACATGGCCTACATGATTGAAAGCGACGGCAAACAACTGATGTTGTGCGCCGATTTCGCCAACCACTATGTTTGGTCGCTGTCTTATCCTGATTGGGAAGTGAAGTTTGACATGGACAAAGCTGCCGCCGCAGCGACGCGTCGTAAGGTGCTTGATATGCTGGCCGCAGATAAGGTGCCCTTTGTTGGCTATCACATGCCTTGGCCTGCGGTTGGCTATGTTGAAAGTCATGACGGTGGCTACAAATACGCGCCCGCCAGCTATCAACTGATGCTTTGACCCGAAGAAAAACCGGTTTGAAAAGGCGACCCACGGGTCGCCTTTTTCTTTGCTTTTTAGAGGATGACCTTTGCACCAACGCTGTGCAGATGTGCGTCCACAAGAGCCGTTTCCGCCGCGCTGAGCTGTTGTGTGCGTGGATAATTCGGTGCTGCGCGGTCATTTAGAATGGGCGCATCCCATCCCGATGTTGTGTCAAAAAATCGAGAGACTCCAGCCTCGCCAAAATGGCGAAGGTATCCTTGGATGACCACATCCAGATAACTGAGCCAGATCGGGTGCCGGATGTCTGGAGCGAGACCCGTGTCTTTGGGGACCTGATAGACTGCAATGTCAACCGCAGCGGATTTGGCATGTGTGATCGACGAGGTTGCGCTGACACGGTCATAGGCAAACTCTCGTTCGTCAAGGGCTGCCCAGTCATTGTTTGGCACATGCGCAATGATGCCCTCGATTGAAGAATGAGGGTCCGGCATGGCGGTCAGAAAGGCGACGGGTCGCAGACGCGTATGGCGCCACGTGCGTCGCCAGCCCTTCAAAGTTGCATGATGCAGATCTTCGTAAGCGTGCGTGCGCTCGTTTACGAGGCTGCCATAGCCAAAGAAATAAGAGGTGTTCATGGTTTGTAACGATCACGCTGTTTGATCTATGTCAATGTCGTCACGTAAACCAATTAGTAACCAGTCGTTTGGGGAGCAAGAGGGGCACGGATAGTAGGACTTTAAGATGCGCATCACCAAACGAACCAATATTGCGATGTGTGTTTTGATGTACTGCGCAGCGAACCCAAATCGGCTTGTTACCAAGCATGAAATCGCTGCGGAGTGTAACGCTTCTGAAAATCATCTTGCGCAAGTGATACACAAGCTTGCCTTGTTGGGGTTTCTTGAGACACAGCGCGGCCGCTCAGGCGGTGTGCGTCTTGCGCACAAGCAAGAAGATATCTGCATTGGTGAGATTTTTCGCGCGATAGAAGGTCCTTTTCCGGTTGAGGAATGCTGTGCGGGGACGGAGATTGGCTGCGATCATGCGGCGACGGAGCGTTTGCAAGATATTTTGAGAGAGGCGGCAGAAGCCTTTTATACCCGTTTGGATCAGGTCACATTGGCGGCGTTGATGGATGCGACAGATATCAGCGCGATTTCTCCCTCATAAGGAAGATCACTTAGGTTTGTGAATTTCGAGCTCCCGAAATAAGCCTTGCTTATGTCGCGATAAGATGTCTCGATATAGTGGCTTGTCACCTCTGCTTCTGCATACTACGGTGCACGCAAGGTGAATCGGGAGAACTGGAGCAATCCGGTGCCGAAGGAGCAACCGCCCCGGAAACTCTCAGGCCAAAGGGACCGACTCACTTTTGAAACAACACTCTGGAGAGTGGCGTCTGGTGCGCCCGCCGAAGGGATAACGATCTCAGGCTGAAGGACAGAGGGGGCATCGCACGCGCAAGATCTATGCGCGGATATGGGATGCCGGATGTGACCATCGACATGGATACGCCCGGAAAGAGGAAGGGCGAAGCCTATGGGAGAGACGGTCGCAGACCTGAAGCGCACACCGCTATATGATCTGCACATTGAACTGGGTGCCAAAATGGTTGGGTTCGCGGGTTATGACATGCCTGTGCAGTACCCAATGGGTGTGATGAAAGAGCACCTGCATACACGCGCACAAGCGGGCCTTTTTGATGTGAGCCATATGGGGCAGGTGGTGCTGAAAGCGGAAAGCTACGCTGCCGCTGCTGAGGCTTTTGAAACGCTGGTGCCCGTTGACGTGCTGGGCCTTGGCGAAGGCCGCCAGCGGTATGGGTTTTTTACCAATGAAGCGGGTGGGATCGAAGACGATCTGATGTTTGCCAATCGCGGAGATCATCTGTTTGTGGTGGTGAATGCTGCCTGCAAAGAGGCTGATATCGCGCGTATGACGCAGGCGCTGACGCCAGCGGTTTCGGTGACTGAAATCACGGATCGAGCTTTGGTTGCGCTGCAGGGGCCTGCTGCTGAGGCGGCACTGTCTCGCCTTAACCCGACCGTGGCCGAGATGGCCTTTATGGATTTTGCCGAAGTCGAGCTTGATGGTGTGGCCTGTTGGGTCAGCCGTTCTGGCTACACTGGCGAAGATGGTTATGAAATTTCCATTCCGGCAGAGGCGGCTGACGCGCTGTGTCGTAAGCTCTTGGAAATGGAAGAGGTTGCCCCTATCGGATTGGGCGCGCGCGACAGTCTGCGTCTTGAGGGCGGGCTGTGCCTGTATGGCAATGACATTGACGCAGAGACCTCGCCTATCGAAGCTGCGCTGACCTGGGCAATCCAGAAAGTGCGGCGTGCAGATGGTGCACGGGCAGGCGGCTTCCCCGGCGCAGATCGGATTTTTGGCGATCTGGCGGAAGGTGTGGCACGCAAGCGTGTTGGGCTGGCACCGCAGGGGCGCGCACCGATGCGCGCCGGGACACCTCTTTTTGCGCAAGCAGAAGGCGGCGATCCAATTGGGGAAGTCACCTCTGGCGGCTTTGGTCCCACCCTGAAGGGCCCGGTCGCAATGGGATATGTCGGCAGCGCACAGGCGGCGGCTGGCACAGAAATCTTTGGTGAAGTGCGTGGAAAGCGCATGCCGGTGACAGTGGCGAAGATGCCGCTGGTGCCCGCCAATTTCAAACGTTGAGCAACAGGAGAGCAAGCAATGAAATTCACAGAAGAGCACGAATGGCTGCGCGCAGAAGGCGACCTGATCGTGGTGGGGATCACAGAGCACGCCAGCGAGCAGCTGGGCGATGTTGTGTTTGTGGAACTGCCAGAGGCGGGCACGGAAGTCACCAAAGACGAAGAAGTCTGCGTGATTGAGTCCGTGAAGGCGGCCAGCGACATTCTGGCACCTTTGGACGGGGAAATCGTTGAAGTGAACGAGCCGCTCGTGGATGAGCCGGGCAAGGTCAATGACGACCCTATGGAAGGCGCTTGGTTCTTCAAGATCAAACCGTCCGACCTGTCTCAGATGGACGACTACATGGACGAAGCCGCCTACAAGGACTTCATTGGGTAACCGCATCCGGAGATGTGCCCTGCGGCCGTTTCCAGATTTGGCACAGGTTTCCTTTGTGCCGCGACCCAAGACAGCGACGTAAAACCTTGATTGGCTCAGCGGTGACCGTTGAGCCAGCTGATGACTTTTATCTTCGCGCACCTGTTGCTGCGGATTGTTGAGGAGATGAAGATGACCTTCAAACCCACAGAGTACTTGCCCTACGATTTTGCCAATCGCCGCCACATTGGCCCGTCTCCGGAAGAGATGAACGAGATGCTGGAGGTGATTGGCGCAGACAGCTTAGAGGCGCTGATTGATGATACGATGCCAGAGAGCATCCGTCAGAAACAGCCGCTGGACTTTGGCCGCCCTATGTCGGAGCGGGAAGTACTGCGTCATATGCGTGAAACAGCGGACAAGAACAAAGTGCTGACCAGCCTGATCGGACAGGGTTATTACGGCACCGTCACGCCGCCAGCGATCCAGCGCAACATTCTGGAAAACCCTGCCTGGTACACAGCCTATACGCCTTATCAGCCCGAAATCTCGCAAGGTCGTCTTGAAGCGCTGCTGAACTATCAGACGATGGTGAGTGACCTCACAGGTCTTGAAGTGGCCAATGCCTCTTTGCTGGATGAATCCACGGCGTGTGCCGAGGCAATGACCATGGCGCAGCGGGTGTCGAAATCCAAAGCCAAGGCTTTCTTTGTCGATGAAAACTGCCATCCGCAAAATATCGCCGTGATGCAGACCCGTGCGGCGCCGCTGGACATCGAAATCATCATTGGCAATCCGGATGATTTGGACGCTGAAAAGGTCTTTGGCGCTATTTTCCAGTATCCGGGCACGCATGGTCATGTGCGCGACTTCACCAAAGAGATCACGGCGCTGCACGCCACCAAAGCGATTGGTGTGGTTGTTGCGGATCCGCTGGCGTTGACGCTGCTGAAAGAGCCGGGTGCCATGGGCGCAGATATCGCCGTTGGCAGCACGCAGCGCTTTGGTGTGCCAATTGGCTACGGCGGTCCGCACGCCGCCTACATGAGCTGTAAGGATGCTTACAAACGCGCAATGCCGGGACGGATCATTGGGGTGTCGATTGACAGCCATGGCAATCGGGCCTACCGCCTGTCGCTGCAAACCCGTGAACAGCACATTCGTCGTGAAAAGGCCAACTCCAACGTTTGCACAGCGCAGGCGCTGTTGGCGGTGATGGCGTCGATGTATGCAGTGTTCCATGGGCCAAAAGGGCTCAAGGCGATTGCCCAACGTGTGCATCGCAAGACCGTGCGTCTTGTAAAAGGGCTGGAAGCTGCAGGTTTCACTGTGGAGCAGGACTCCTTTTTTGACACGGTGACCGTGGACGTTGGGCTTTTGCAGCGCGGTGTGTTGCAGCATGCGGTGCAGGAAGGCATCAACCTGCGCAAAGTGGGCAAGACCAAGGTTGGCATTTCGGTGGATGAAACCACGGATCCCCATACAATCGAAGCGGTTTGGCGTGCCTTTGGTATCGTGCAGGCGGATGAGGATTACACACCTGAGTATCGGCTGCCGGAGACTCTGCTGCGCACATCGGGCTATCTGGATCACCCGATCTTCCACATGAACCGTGCGGAAACCGAGATGATGCGCTACATGCGGCGCTTGGCGGATCGCGATCTGGCACTGGATCGTGCGATGATCCCTCTCGGCTCCTGTACGATGAAGCTGAATGCAGCGGTGGAAATGATGCCGGTGAGCTGGCCTGAATTTTCGCAAATGCACCCGTTTGTGCCCAAAGATCAGGCGCAGGGTTACACCCATATGATCGAAGATCTGAATGACCGTCTGTGCCAGATCACCGGGTATGACGCGATTTCCATGCAACCAAACTCTGGCGCGCAGGGCGAATATGCGGGTCTTCTGACCATTGCGGCCTATCACCGGTCCCGTGGGGAGTCGCACCGCAATGTCTGCTTGATACCGATGAGCGCGCATGGCACCAACCCAGCCTCTGCGCAGATGGTGGGTTGGAAAGTGGTTCCGGTGAAATCGGCGGAGAACGGCGATATTGACGTGGCAGACTTCCGCGAAAAGGCGGAGAAACACGCTGAAAACCTTGCAGGCTGTATGATCACATACCCATCCACCCATGGTGTGTTTGAAGACACGGTGCATGAGGTCTGTGGCATCACCCATGAGTTTGGCGGGCAGGTCTATATTGATGGGGCCAACCTCAATGCGATGGTGGGCCTGTCCCGACCGGGCGACATTGGTGGGGACGTGAGCCACCTGAACCTGCACAAAACCTTCTGCATTCCGCACGGTGGCGGCGGACCCGGCATGGGCCCAATTGGCGTGAAAGCGCATCTGGCACCACATCTGCCGGGCCATCCTGACACCGGTGGCGCGGAGGGGCCTGTCTCTGCTGCGCCATTTGGGTCTCCGTCGATCCTGCCCATCAGCTGGGCTTATGTTCTGATGATGGCGGGTGAAGGGCTGACGCAGGCAACGCGTGTTGCGATCCTGAACGGGAACTACATCGCCAAGCGGCTCGAAGGGGCGTTTGACGTGCTCTACAAAGGCCCAACTGGCCGTGTGGCGCATGAATGTATCATCGACACCCGCCCGTTTGCGGACAGCGTCGGTATCACTGTGGATGATATTGCCAAACGTCTGATTGACGCAGGCTTCCATGCGCCCACCATGAGCTGGCCTGTTGCTGGCACGCTGATGATTGAGCCCACGGAATCTGAAAACAAAGCGGAGATTGATCGTTTTTGTGATGCGATGCTCGCCATTCGTGAAGAGATCCGTGACATCGAAGAAGGTCGTATGGATGCGGAGAACAACCCGCTGAAGAATGCGCCGCACACGATGGAAGATCTGGTGAAAGACTGGGATCGCCCCTACAGCCGTGAGCAGGGGTGCTTCCCGCCCGGTGCGTTCCGTGTGGACAAATACTGGCCGCCGGTGAACCGCGTGGACAACGCCTATGGGGACCGCAATCTGGTTTGCACCTGTCCGCCCATGGATGATTATGCAGAGGCTGCGGAGTAGGGGCGTTGCCCCGCCCCCTCTTTAAGGGGGCTCCCCCAGGATATTTTAGGCAAGAGGAAAAGCCGGGTGTTGCGCCCGGCTTTTCTGGATCAGTCGCGTGCCCGTAGGATGCGGGCAGGCCGTGTGGCCAGTGAGGGCCAGGCAAAGACCAGCCCGGCCAGCAGGTTGGCAATGATGCCTGCGTTGAGGATCGAGAGTGCATTGGGCCAGATCACGATGAAGTCGCTTTCCATCACAAACCGCATCACCGCCCAGCCGCCGAGCAGACCTACGGCGAGAGCAACGACACCTGCCGCGCCACCAAGCAGCGCGGCGCGCCATGCGAAGCTTTTGAGGATCTGACTGCGGGTCGCCCCAAGGGTCTTGAGCACAGCCGCCTCATAGGTGCGTGCAGACTGACCTGCCGCCGCGGCCCCAAAGATCACCAGCAAACCTGTCAGCAAAATTGTGGAGGCCCCATAAGTGGTCGCGTTGGCCAGTTGGGCAACAAGGTTTGAGACTTGTTGCGCGGCATCGCGCACGTGGATCGCCGTGATATTGGGATAGGTTTCAGACACGTCTTTGAGCAATGTTGCTTCGCTCTCGGCATCCGCATAGACTGTAGCGATGAAGCTGTGCGGGGCGCCGGCAAGGGCGGCTTCGTTCATGATGATGACAAAGCCCATGCCCGCGTTGGAGAAATCCACTTCGCGGAAACTGGTCACCGTGCCGGTGATATCGCGCCCGAGAATGTTGATGGTCATACTGTCGCCGAGCGACAGGCCCATTTCTTCGGCTTCTTCATCGGCAAAGCTGATCTGGGGCGTGCCTGCATGAGTGGGATCCCACCACGTGCCAGCGGTGAGTTTGGTGCCCGTTGGCATGTCGCTGGCATAGCTCACGCCACGGTCGCCGCGAATAACCCAATGATCGCCCGCCACGTCTTTGGCTGGTTGGTCATTGATGCGGGTGATCACGCCGCGCAGCATAGGGGCATTTTCGACTTCGTGAATCGACGGGGTGTTGGCCCATTCGGTTTCCAGAAGCGGCATCTGATCGCGCTGAATGTCCACAAAGAAGAAAGACGGCGCGACATCGGGCAGATCGCTGGCAATTGCGTTGCGCAGGTTGCCGTCCACCTGCCCAACTGTGGCGAGTACGCTGAGGCCAAGGCCTAGGGACAAGACAACGGGTGTTGTGGCCTCTGAGGCGCGGCCGATGGATTGCAGCGCCCAGCGGACTTGCGGGGATTGGCGCATGCGCGGGGAGAGGCGGTTGAGCAGGGCTCGTAGGCCTGCTGACGCTGCTGTCAGCGCAAGCATGGCAACGGCTACGCCGCCAGCAAACCAGATTGTGAGGCGTGTTGAGCCAGAAAGCCAGCTGGCCAGTGCGATCAGCAGGGCTATGAGGGCGGCAACGGTGAGGATGTAGCGGGCCGCAGGCCAGTGGCGGGTTTGCCCAAGCTGGTCGCGGAACAGTGCGCTAGGGCGGACGTTTTCCACGCGTGCTAAAGGCCAGAGCGTGAAGATGGCCGCTGCAAGGGTGCCGTAGAGCGCGGCTTCGATCAGCGGCAGCGGGTAGAGGGCAAAATTGGCCGGAAAAGGGAGAACGGCTGCAATCAGAGGGGCAAGCAGGATTGGCAGCAGCGCGCCGAGGATCAGGCCAATGGTGATGCCGATGAGGGCCACAAATCCAATCTGCAAAAAATAGCTGAGAAAGATGGTGCGGCGCTCTGCTCCAAGGCTGCGCAAGGTGGCGATGGTTTCGGTTTTACGCGCAAGATAGGCGCGGATTGCCGTGGAGATCCCAACGCCGCCTACTGCGAGGCCCGCAAGGCCCACAAGGATCAGGAACGCACCGAAACGCTCTACAAAACGCGTGATGCCCGGCGCGCCGTTGCGGCTGTCCCGCCAACGCAGGCCGGTGGTTTCAAAAGCCGCGCGGGCATCTGCTTCGAGCCCGGCGAGATCCACTTGGTCAGGCAGGTTTAACCGGTAGTGTGACGTGAAAAGCGTGCCGGGCGCGAGCAGGCCACTTTCTGAAAGGGCGCTCGTGTAGACAAGCGCGCGGGGGGCGAAGGAGAAGCCATCACCCGTGTCAGGCTCACGCACGAGGCGGGCCATGTAGACAAAGCGCTGAGACCCCAGTTGGAAGGTGTTTCCGGGGGAGAGCGCGAGTCGATCGGCCAGCAGGCCATGCAACACGGCGCCGGGGAGGTTGTCTTGGCCCTTCAGCGCATCCTCAAGCGAGATGTCTGGCGACAGTGCAACCGCACCAACCAACGGATAGGCGGTGTCGACAGATTTGACTTGTGCCAAGGCGCGTTCGGTCCCGCCTTCGCGTGGTACGACCACCATGGAGCGGAAATCAATGATTTCAGAGGTGGCTGTGGTGTTTTCAGCCATCCACGCGCGCTCTTTCTCGGTGGCGCGGCGGTAGGTGAAGCTCATCTCCGCATCCCCGCCCAAGAGGGTCGCACCCTCTGTGCTGAGACCGGTCTGGATGGCGCTGCGGACAGAGCCGATGGCGGCAATGGTGGCGACGCCAAGGATCAGGCAAGCGAGGAACACGGTGAAGCCGCGCAGGCCGCCCCGAATTTCCCGACGCGCGATGCGCGTTGCGGCTGACAGGCTCATGCGCGGGCCTCTGTCGCGACGGAGGTCAGATGTGTTTCATTGTCCAGTTGCCCGTCACGCAAACGCACGACGCGCTCACAACGCGCAGCCAGGCTGTTTGAGTGCGTGACCATAATCAGTGTGGTGTCGCGTTTGGCATGCAGATCAAAGAGCAGATCCATAATGGTTTCGCCAGTTGCCTGATCGAGGTTTCCGGTTGGCTCATCAGCAAGCAGCAGGCGGGGAGACGGTGCACAGGCGCGGGCGAGCGCCACGCGTTGCTGCTCACCGCCTGACATCTGGCTTGGATAGTGATCCGCACGGTGGGCAAGGCCAACGGCCTCAAGCTCCGCGCGGGCGCGCTCTTGCGCATCGCTGCGACCTGCGAGTTCCAGAGGGGTGGCGACGTTTTCCAGTGCCGTCATCGTGGGGATCAAATGGAAGTTTTGGAACACCACGCCCATGTTTTCACGGCGGAAGCGTGCGAGCGCATCTTCATCCATGGCGGAGAGATCGTGATCCAGCGCCATAATTTGACCGGATGTGGCGCGCTCGAGCCCCCCCATAAGCATGAGGAGCGAAGATTTCCCTGAGCCTGAGGGGCCAACAAGCGCCAGTGTTTCTCCTGCGGCCACATCAAGAGAGATACCGTGCAGAATTTCTATCCGTCCGGCATTGCTATCCAGCGCTAAAGTCGCATCTTTAAGGGAGAGTATGGATGACATGTCGGAGGCCGCCTGTTGAAAGTTTATTCTTCCCTATATGGGGCTGTGTCGCTGTCGGGCAAGGCATTGGCATTCAGCATTTTAGGCGTCTCAGCGGCAAACGCAGAGACTGTCGTGATTGCTGCATTGGGAGACAGCTTGACCCATGGGTACGGCGTGGCGCAGGGCACAGGGTTTGTGCCGCAGCTTGAAGCATGGCTGGTCGCGCAAGGTCATGATGTGAAACTGCAGAACGCAGGCGTGTCTGGTGACACCACGCAGGGTGGCTTGTCGCGCGTTGGGTGGACTTTGGGGCCGGACGTCGATGCGATGATTGTGTCACTGGGGGGCAATGATGCGCTGCGCGGGATCGATCCGGCAGTGAGTAAGGCCAATCTGGCAGGGATCGTCGAAGCTGGGCAGGCCGCAGACGTAGATGTGATGCTGATTGGGGTGCAAGCGCCAATGAACTTTGGCGCGGACTACAAGCAGGAGTTTGACAGTCTGTATGGGGCGTTGGCCGCAGACTACAATGTGACGCTTGCGCCTGACTTTTTCGCAGCGATCCGAGATTTGCCCGAGGATCAACTCCGCGCGCTTATGCAGCCAGATGGGATACATCCCAATGCGGAAGGGGTGGCGCAGATCGTGCCTGTCTTGGGGGCCTATGTCGTTGAGATGCTCGAGCAGATGCAGGAATAAGTCGTGCTTGCCTAAGCGATCATTGGCAAATGATTGTATGTCGCGGCTGGTGCGCCTTGCAACGCACCGGCTTGCCAAGGGTTTCAGGCCGCGAGATCAATCCACACCGGTACGTGATCTGAGGGCTTGGAGCGGCCGCGCTCTTCTTTGTCGATTTGGCAATCCTGCAAGAGATCCGCACATTGCGGGCTGAGCAGGAAGTGGTCGATGCGGATGCCGTTGTTGCGGTTCCATGCGCCGGCTTGGTAGTCCCAGAAGGAATACATGCCTGATGCAGAATTGCGGGCGCGGAACGCCTCCGTCAGGCCGAGGTTTACAAGGCGACGGTAGGCGGCGCGGCTTTCGGGGCGGGCGAGCGCGTCTTCCTGCCAGTCCTCGGGTTTGGCGGCGTCTTCATCTTGTGGGATGATGTTGTAGTCGCCCGCCATGAGGAAAGGCTCTTCCGTTGCGAGGAGCTCTTCGGCACGGGATTGCAGACGCTCCATCCAAGCGAGTTTATAGTCGTACTTGGGGCCCGGCGTTGGGTTGCCATTGGGCAGGTAGAGACCGCAGATGCGGATCGGCGTTTCGCCCATCACCGTCGCTTCGATGTAGCGGGCCTGTTCGTCGCTGTCGTCTCCGGGCAGGCCGCGGGTGACATCTTCGAGCGGGAGTTTGGACAGGATGGCAACACCGTTGAAGCTCTTCTGACCATGGGTTTCGACCTGATAGCCGCGCTCTTCAAAGATCTCGCGCGGGAACGCTTCATCGACGGATTTGATTTCCTGCAGGATCGCCACGTCAGGTTGCGCTTCATCCAGCCAGCGGGGCAGGGTTTCAATGCGCGCCTTGATGCCGTTGATGTTGAATGTGGCGATTTTCATGGGCTGTCCTTTGTTCGCTATGGCGATCCGGATGTGTCGCGCTATCTACCCACGCTGAGTGGAGCACAGCAAGCGCGAAAATGGACATCGTTTAACGCACATGCTATGAGAGATTCATGTTACAATAAATCACCTTATAGTATTTTCCGTTTTATGTTGATGTGATCTGTCTGGATTTTAGCATTGGATCGTATACGTTTACTGGGGGGCGCAGCGGTTTTTGCTTATTCGATTGCGATTACCGGCGCAGACTCACTCACCAAGCTCATCGCGCAAGAATATCCACCCGCACAGTTTTTTGCTTTGGCTGGATTTCTTGTCGCTGGTTTCAGTGTGGTGTCAGCTTGGTGCTGCTGCAAGCCTGGGGAGAGTGTCGCCCAAAAATTGTCTACGCGTCAGCCTAGGCTCATGGCTCTGCGCAGCGCGTTAGGTTTCTTGGCTTCCGTTTCGTTCTATTTCGGATTTCGTTTGTTGCCGTTGGCCGAGATGTTTTTGTTTATCGGTATGATGCCGCTGCTGGTGGCACTGCTGTCCGGTCCATTGCTGAAAGAGCCCGTACAGCCTTTTGTTTGGATCGCGCTGGTTGTGGGAAGCCTTGGAGTGACCTGCCTATTTTTTCAACAAAATACTATACTGGGTGTCGGTCACGTTTCTGCGATTTTAGGATGTGGGCTGGGAGCGGTTTCTTTGGTGGTTGCGCGGCGCATGACCAGAGAAGATCGTAGCTGTCTCGCGCAGGTGTTTTGGCCCAATCTTGCAGTAGGCTGTGGCATGTTGGTCGTGCTGCCTTTTGGATTTTTGCCCATGCCAATTGGCGATATCATTTGGGTGTGTGCATATGGTGCTGCAGTTTTCTGCGCACGTGTTTTATGCGTTGCGGCGCTGACGCTGCTTCCAGTTTTCGTTGTCACACCGCTTATGAACATTCAGTTTATCTGGGCATTGATCATTGGCGCTGTGGTTTTTGGCGATCCGATTACAGGGCAAGTTTTGCTTGGCGGGGTCCTCATTGTCGCCAGTGGGCTTGTGCTGATGTGGGATATTACCCCTGAATACAGAGAGCGCTACCCGTCTGCACAGTAGAGTCCACTGCCACCCTATGGAAACCAGCCGCTTACATCGAGAAGCTGGTGCCGCAGCCGCAGGAGCTGGTGGCGTTGGGATTGTTGATCACAAATCTTGCGCCGATCAGCTCTTCGGAGAAATCAATCACCGCATCTGCCAGAAACGGCAGGGAGACGCTGTCTACCAGAACTTTTTCGCCGCTGCCTTCTAAAACAAGGTCGTCCTCCTTGGGGGTGTCCAGCTTGATTTCATACTGAAAACCAGAACATCCGCCGCCTTCAACAGCCACGCGCAGGGCCTGGCCCTGATCGGCGGCACCGATTTCTGCGAGTCTTTCGAAGGCTCTTTCGGTCACTTTCGGCGGCAACTGCATGATTTTTTGTCCTATTCGCACGATTTGCCCGGTTCAAAGCAGGCGTAAAACCCAATATAGAAAAGCGAAGGACAGGCTACAAGGACCACGCACATGTATGCGCCCTATGCCTCAGATCCGGCACGTGCGCGGGGACGGCGCATTCCGGAGGAGGAGAGCAGCTTTCGATCGTGTTTTCAACGGGATCGGGACAGGATTATTCACGCAAGCGCCTTTCGGCGGCTTAAGCACAAGACTCAAGTTTTTGTGGAGCACGAGGGCGACTATTTCCGCACGCGACTGACTCATTCTATTGAGGTGGCGCAGGTGGCGCGCACGATTGCCGGGGCTTTGGGGCTCAATCAGGAGATCACTGAAGCCATCGCACTGGCGCATGATCTTGGTCACACGCCTTTTGGACATACGGGCGAAGATGCGCTTGATGCGCTGATGCAGCCTTACGGGGGCTTTGACCACAACGCCCAAGCGGTGCGGATCGTATCTTCGCTTGAGCGGCATTATGCAGAATTCGATGGGTTGAACCTGACGTGGGAAACCCTTGAAGGTATTGCCAAGCACAATGGTCCCGTTGTGGGGGATCTGCCTTATGCGCTGGCGGACTACAACGCGCTGCATGATCTTGAGCTGCACACCCATGCAAGTGCCGAGGCGCAGGTCGCGGCGTTGGCGGATGATGTAGCTTATAACAATCATGATCTGCATGATGGCCTGCGCGCTGGGCTTTTCACCGAAGAAGAAATCTGCGCTCTGCCGATTGTCGGGGATGCTTTTGCGGATGTGGATAAGGCTTATCCGGGGCTGGAGGCCATCCGACGACGGCATGAGGCGCTGCGCCGCGTGTTTGGGGTGATGGTCAGTGATGTGATCGCGACCTCTCGCGCGGCTTTGGAAGAGGTCGGTGTGCAGTCTGTGGAAGAGCTTCGTGCCTGCGGGCGGCCTGTGGTGCAGTTCTCCGCAGAACTGTGGGCTGACCTCAAAAAGATCCGCGCCTTTCTGTTCAGCCGGATGTACCGCGCGCCTTCGGTGGTGAAGATGCGCGAGGAGGTGACAGTTGTGGTCGAAGAGCTGTTCCCGCTGTATCTTAAGCAGCCTGACCTATTGCCCACGCGCTGGCATGATGATCTTCGACGATGTGGGGATGAGATAGCTGTGGCGCGTATGGTTTCGGATTACATTTCCGGTATGACGGATCGCTACGCACTCCAGCAACATGCGCGCCTTCTGGGCAAGTGACGTTGACGTGGCAGACTGTGGTGATAAACCACGCAGCAATCTGCCAAGACCAAAGACATGTATAGGACGGTCTGATGAACCTGTTTTCCGAAATCCGCGCGCTGGTGATTGACGCGCTGGAAGCGATGCAAGCCGAGGGCGCATTGCCCGAAGGGCTCGATTTTAAAAACGTAGCTGTAGAGCCGCCACGCGATGCGCTGCATGGTGACATGGCAACCAATGCTGCCATGGTGCTGGCGAAACCAGCCAAGATGAAGCCGCGCGACATTGCGGAAGTGCTGGCTGGCAAGTTGGCAGATGATGCGCGTGTTGACGTGGCCGAGGTGGCTGGTCCCGGCTTTTTGAACCTGCGCCTTGCGCCTGTGCTCTGGCAGAATGTTGTCAAAGCCGCGCTTGAAGGTGGTACGGATTTTGGGCGTTCCACCATGGGAGCGGGCAAGAAGGTCAATGTAGAGTATGTGTCTGCCAACCCAACCGGTCCCCTGCACGTTGGACACACCCGGGGTGCAGTGTTTGGCGATGCGCTGGCGAGCCTTCTGGATTTTGTCGGTTATGACGTGACCCGCGAATACTACATCAACGACGGCGGCGCGCAGGTCGATGTGCTCGCACGGTCTGTGTACCTGCGCTACCAAGAAGCCCATGGCCAGGAAGTGGCGTTTGAGGATGGCACTTATCCCGGTGACTACCTGATCCCGGTTGGCGAGGCGCTGAAAGAAAAGGTGGGCGACGCCTATCTCGACAAAGGCGAAGACGTTTGGCTTGCCGAAATTCGTGAGTATGCCACAGAAGCCATGATGGATCTGATCCGCGCTGACCTTAAGGCGCTGGGCGTGACCATGGACAAGTTTTACTCCGAAAAGTCGCTCTATGGCACAGGTCGGATCGAGAGCGCTTTGGCGGAGCTTGAGGGCAAAGGCCTGATCTACGAAGGCGTGCTGGAGCCACCAAAAGGCAAAAAGCCTGAAGACTGGGAGCCGCGCGAGCAAACCCTGTTCCGTTCCACCGATCATGGCGATGATGTCGACCGCCCGGTGAAGAAATCTGATGGCAGCTGGACCTATTTTGCGCCCGATATCGCCTATCACTATGACAAGGTGACCCGTGGCTTTGATGCGTTGATTGATGTTTTTGGTGCGGACCATGGCGGCTATGTGAAACGCATGAAGGCGGCGGTTTCTGCGCTGTCTGACGGTCAGGTGCCGCTGGATATTAAGCTTACTCAGCTTGTGAAGCTCTTCAAAAACGGTGAGCCGTTCAAAATGTCCAAGCGGGCAGGGACGTTCATCACCCTGCGTGACGTGGTGGATCAGGTGGGGCCAGATGTGACCCGCTTTGTGATGCTGACCCGCAAGAACGATGCGCCGCTGGATTTTGACTTTGATAAGGTGCTGGAGCAATCCAAGGACAATCCGGTGTTCTATGTGCAATATGCGCATGCGCGGGTGTGCTCGGTTCTAAAGAATGCGGCCTCAGCAGGGATCACAGCAGACGATGCCACTTTGGCTGGCGCTGATCTGAGCAAACTCGACCATGAGGCGGAGATTGGTGTGGCCAAGAAGATCGCCGAATGGCCACGTTTGGTTGAGATTGCGGGGCGCACAAATGAGCCACACCGCATCGCATTCTACCTGTACGAATTGGCGGGTGAGCTGCATGCGCTCTACTACAAAGGCAATGAAGACACTTCGCTGCGCTTTGTCCAGGAGGGCGAAGTGGCCACAAGCCAAGCAAAAATTGCGCTCGCACGCGCCGTGGCCGTTGTTATTTCCGCCGGTCTTGGTATTCTTGGCGTAACTCCGGCGCAAGAGATGCGCTAAAGCTGCACGTTCGTCGGGGTTGAGGACAAGGCAAGACGACCCCGGCGACACCGTATCGGATACGAGACCGCACGCGGGCAGTGAGGCGAACATGGCAGAACTTCCAATGGGTGCGCATGGCGTGCCCAAGGGCGACTCCCCGAATGCGGCCCTTTTGGTCAACCGTGCTGGTATGCTGATGTCGGTGGCATTGGTGGTCGGTGCGGGCGTCTGGGGTTACCAGATTCTTTCGCGAGATGTGAGTGGTGTGCCAGTCGTGCGGGCCTTGGAAGGCCCTATGCGTGTGCAACCAGACGACCCCGGTGGGCGTCAGGCTGGACATCAGGGGCTTATGGTCAATGAGGTTGCGGCTGATGGTGGGGCAGCTGGCCCTGCGGATCAGGTGATTGTTGCACCGCCACCCATTGCGTTGACAGAGCGCGATAGAGTTGCGCCGCCGGTTGCTTCACGCACTGCGCCTGCGGCCGAGCAAAAACCAACCCAACCGTCGTCTTTAATTGAAACTGATGCGCTGACCCTTGCCGCAGCTGGCCCCATCGTGGCGCCGGTTCCGTTGGATGTGAGCAAGCCTCTTTCCGTCACAGAATTGGCAGAACAGCTTGCCGCAGGCGCAACACCACTGAGTGGCGCAGAGGTCACAGACATCAATCCTACGGAAGTGTCGCTGACAGTGACAGAGACGGCTCCAGAGCCAGAAGTGGTGGAGACGCCTGAGATTCAAGGCGGCATCAAACGATCTTTGCGCCCAGTGTTGCGTCCCGCTGGTTTGTCAGCATCGCCTCGGCAGCAACAGATTGCAGCTATTGATGCTGCGGTTGGGAGTGTTCTGAAGTCTATTGACCCATCAGAAATTCCAGCCGGCACGCGGCTTGTGCAGCTTGGCGCTTATGAAACCGCAGAGATTGCTAGTGCGGAGTGGGCGCGGCTGCAAAGCCGGTTTGAGCCATATCTCGGTGATAAAACCCGTGTGATTCAAAAAGCCAGCAGTGGCGGCAGAGTGTTTTACCGTCTGCGCGCTATGGGCTTTGACAACGTGAGTGACGCGCGCCGCCTGTGCTCTGCTCTGAAGGCTGAGAATGCAGATTGCATCCCGGTGACAACCCGTTGAGCCGGTTTGGAGCGGTCATCTCTGGCTGTGAAGGTCTGCGTGTAACTGCAGAAGAAAAGGCGCTTTTCCGCGACACGAAGCCCTTTGGTTTCATTCTGTTTGCCCGCAATATCGAGAGCGCCGATCAGGTGCGCGCGCTTTGTGATGATCTGCGAGATTGTGTGGCGCATGATGCGCCGATCACCATTGATCAGGAAGGCGGGCGTGTGCAACGCCTGCGTGCGCCTTTGGCGACAGAGTGGCTGCCACCGTTGGATCAAGTTACACAGGCTGGCGTACATGCAGCACGTGCAATGTATGTGCGGTATCGCTTGATTGCGCACGAGTTGCGCAGCCTTGGGATCGACAGTGACTGCGCTCCGATGTTGGATGTTGCACGTCCCGAGACCCACAAGTTTCTGAAGAATCGCTGCTATAGCGATGACAGTCAGGCGGTGGCTGAGATTGGCCGCGCAGTGGCCAATGGTCTGATGGATGGCGGCGTGCTACCGATTGTGAAACACATGCCGGGCCATGGGCGCGCGTTTGTTGACAGCCATTTGGATTTGCCTCGTGTGACAGTTGAGCGGGCAGAGCTAGAGGCAGATTTTGCGCCGTTCCGAGCGCTCAATGATCTGCCGATGGGGATGACGGCACATATTGTGTTTGATGCAATCCACGATGCGCCTGCGACAACGTCTGCCAGAGTGATGCAGATGATCCGTGAGGACATCGGTTTTGGTGGTCTGATCATGACGGACGACATCGGAATGGAGGCCCTCAGCGGTACGGTTGCAGAGCGGTCTCGAGCGTCTCTGGCGGCTGGATGCGATGCTGTCCTGCACTGTAATGGCTCATTTGCGGCTCGTCAGGCCGTGGCTGAAGCCAGTGGAGAGATGACGGATGCGGCCCAAGCACGGGCTGAGGCGGTTTTGCAGATGACCCGCGCGCCACAACCGGTTGACATTGAAGCGCTTGCCGAGGAACTTAAAGCGTTCTGAGCGGGCAAGACGATGGCCGAAACTGACATTGATGACGTAGGTCCTGAAGACGCAGGAGAGATGACCGTTGCCGAACGCATGGCGGCGGAAGCTCTGATTGTGGATGTGGACGGGTTTGAGGGACCGCTCGACCTTTTGCTGACCTTGTCACGTACCCAGAAGGTAGATCTGCGCAAGATTTCGATTCTGGAGCTTGCACAGCAGTATCTGAATTTTGTGGAGCGGGCCAAGCGGTTGCGGCTGGAACTTGCAGCGGACTACCTGGTGATGGCGGCTTGGCTGGCCTTTCTGAAATCGCGGCTGTTGTTGCCCCCTGATCCGACAGAGGAAGGCCCGTCCGGCGAGGAACTGGCGGCGCACCTTGCGTTTCAGCTTGAACGCCTTCAGGCGATGCGGGATGCCGCCGCCAAACTGATGGCGCGTGACCGACTGGGACGCGATTTCTTTGCACGCGGTATCCCGGAGAGCGTCGAGCGGGTGCGCAAGGTGACGTTTACCGCCACGCTTCTGGATCTTATGCAGGGATACGCGCGGCTAAAGACCCGAGACGAGTTCCGACCATTTGTGATGGACCGAGAGTCCGTCTTTACGATGGAGGAGGCTTTGGAGCGGATGCGCGGTTTGATTGGATTTGCCGGTGCGTGGACGGATATTTTGAGCTATTTGCCCACCGGTTGGGAAAATGATCCCAAGAAGCGGCGTTCGGCCACCGCGGCGACCTTTGCGGCCTCTTTGGAACTGGCCAAAGAAGGAAAGGTGTTCATTCGGCAAAGCGACAACTTTGCGCCGATTGAGTTGCGCAGGAGAGATGGCCGGGATGAGTGAGACCGAAGAACATACCGCGGCGCCAAATGACGCGGCGGCGCAGGGTGAGAGCCTGTTTGAAGCGCCGCCAATTGCAGAACAGGAGCGTATGTGTGAGGCGATTTTGTTTGCGAGTGCCGCACCTGTGACTGTGAAAGAACTGAACGACCGCATGCCGCATGGCTGCGATGCTGCAGAAGCACTGGTGCATCTGCGTAAGCGTTATGAAGGGCGGGGGGTTCAGGTTGTAAGAGTTGGTGATGCCTGGGCGATGCGCACGGCGGCGGATCTCAGTTTTCTTATGCAGAAAGAAACGGTTGAGACACGAAAGCTGTCCCGTGCGGCGATCGAAACACTGGCGATCATTGCTTATCACCAACCTGTCACCCGTGCTGAAATCGAAGAGATCAGAGGGGTGAGTGTCAGCCGCGGAACGGTGGACCAACTCCTTGAGATGGAGTGGATTCGCTTTGGCCGCCGCAAGATGACACCGGGACGTCCGGTGACCTTTGTGGTTACGCAGGCGTTTCTGGACCACTTTGGTCTCTCAAGCGCACGAGACTTGCCTGGGTTGAAAGAGCTACGTGCCGCTGGGCTTTTGGAAAATCGCCCGCCGCCGGGCACCTTACCGTTGGGGGTGTCGGAGAGTGACGACGAAGAGGAAGCCACGACAGGGCAGTCAGAGTTGTTTGAGGACTAACACAATTCCGCCAACTGGTTTTGAGGGTCTTAAATTCGGCTTATTTTTCGCCTATGTTGGGCGCGAGGCATCAGGGAGCGTGTAACATGAACGCAAACCAACTTATCAATATGGTCATGCGACAGGTTGTTCGACGGCTTGTGAATGGCGGCATCAACGCCGGATTTAAAGCCATGTCCAATTCGCAGGGCAAGGCAAAGAACAATGCGTCTGCTGGTGGCAATGACGGGCAGGGGGCTCAGGTCAATCCTCAGGGGGCAAAACAAGCGAAACAAGCCATGCGCGCGATGCGCAAGATCAACAAATTCTGATCATGCGAGGGCAGCGACTGCGGCGGCCTATTTAGGCCGCTTTAAAGTGCTTGCTGAGTTTCAGACCTTGCCCTTGATAGTTGGAGGCAATCCCTGCGCCGTAGAGTTGGCTGGGCACGTCTGCCATACGCTCGTACACCAAACGTCCAACAACCTGACCATGTTCGAGCACGAACGGGGCTTCATGGCAGCGGACTTCCAGAACGCCGCGTGATCCTGTCCCTCCGGCCTTGGCATGGCCAAAGCCAGGGTCAAAGAACCCTGCGTAGTGTACGCGAAACTCTCCCACCATTGCCAAGAACGGCGCCATTTCTGCGGCATAAGCGGGCGGGATGTGCACGGCTTCGCGACTGACCAGAATGTAGAATGCGCCCGGATCAAGGATGATCTTCCCATCAGAGCTGTGCAGCTCTTCCCAATATTCCGCAGGATCATAGTGACCGATGTTTTCAAGATCAATCACACCCGTATGGGGCTTGGCGCGGTAACCCACCAAAGTGCCCTCTGCAGGCTTCAGGTCCACAGAGAAGCCAAGACCATCATCAATCACTGCTTCGCCATCCACCAGAGGGCTTCGGCCGTGCAACGTTCTTAGGTCGGCATCAGACAATAGGCTTTGGCCTGCGCGAAACCGAATCTGGTTGAGCCGCATCCCTGGGCGCACAAGAACCGAGAAACTGCGCGGGCAGATTTCTGCATAGAGCGGTCCGGCATAGCCAGCCGCAATGCGATCAAATTCGGTGCCACCGTCGGTGATTGTACGGGTGAGCAGATCCAATCGGCCAGTCGAACTCTTGGCGTTGGCAACTGCTTGCACAGTGTCTGGCAGTGCCAGTGTTTCCATGAGAGGCACGACATACACGCAGCCTTTTTCCAAGACAGCGCCTTCGGTGAGCTCAATGCGATGCATCTCAAACTCGTTAAGCCGCTCCGCTACGGTGCGTTCTTGCCCCGCAAGGAAAGAAGCGCGCACGCGATAAGCAACATGGCCCAGACGCAAGTCGAGCGACGCGGGTTGGACCTGGCCTTCGACAACCGGTTCTGACACGCGAATTTCTCCGTTTGTCAGCATGGTTTCAATGGTTTGGCTGGGCAATACGCCGGTCATTGTGGTCCTCCCGGAAATACAAAACGCCCGGGCCTTGCGGCACACGGGCGTTTGTGAATGGTCGGGCTAGCAGGACTCGAACCTGCGACCTTCCGTCCCCCAGACGGACGCGCTACCAGGCTGCGCCATAGCCCGACGATGGGCTTTTCATAACGGAATTGAGGGCGGGAGCAAGTCAAAAATCGCACCTTTTCGCACCCTCTCCTGATTAACTTGCCCGCGCCTGCAATGCTTCCAGTTTTGCAAGAAGTTCAGCTGCACGAGACTGATTCTGCGGCGCAATATGCACGTTCTGAGTGAACACGCGCAAAAACGCATCTTTGCTGTCTTCTTCTTCAGACATCTTGGCGGGGCCGGGGACCGCTGTTTTGGCGGTGGGGGGCGATGCAGGTGCCGACGGCGTGGCGGTTTCTTCAGGCGCGGTTTGTGCGGGAGTGCCAGACACGCCGCTGCTTGGCTTCACAACCTCTTGAGTGGGCGCTTCGGCACTTTGGCTCAGTGTCTGTTCTGAGTTTGATGCAGCACTTTCAAACCCAGACTGTAGAGATGCAACGGATCTGCCAGACGAGCGCAATGCGTCAGCCGGATCACTTGGGTGCTCAGCCGTGTTTGTGGGCGCTTCTTCTTGAGAGACGGGGGCTTCAGTCTGCAGGTTTGGAGCCGCGTCCTCTGACTTTTCAGTCAGTGTTGCAGCGGCAGGCAGGGCTTCTGCCTGTTCTGACGCAGGCTGCGCGTCCAGTGGTTCCTGCTCTTGAAGTGAGTCAAACAGATCGCCCGTGGGCGCGTTGTCTTGCTGCTGAGTGACGTCCTCTTGAACGGGCTCACTGCTTTCTGAGGCTGTGACTGCTTCGGTTTCGGGCGCCACATGAGGCTGCGCGTCTGAGCTCGAAACACTGCGGAAGAGTGGTGTACTGCCCTGACTATCCGCCGCAGAGTCTGCTTGTTCCGGTTCTTCAGAAGGCTGTTCATCGGCTGACGGAGGTAGGTCGTGTTGCGACTCGATCGGGGGCTGCTGCTCATCCTGTGGCGCATCATCCGCTTGAGACTCAACAGACGCAAATGTCGCTTCAGTTTGCGCAAAGCTTTCTGAGTCGTCTTCTGCATCTGGAGATGCATCTTCAGTCCCAGCAAGCGTCGGAGGTTGCTCCGTTTCGCCAGAGGCCTCGGTTGCATCTGCGTGGGGCTCTGCCGACTCGTGCTGAACCGTTTCTTCGATATCTGCGCCTTTGGCGTCTGGCGCGTCTTGGTCCACCGGTTGGGAGAGCGATGAGACGTGCTTCACGCCCATCTCGCGCAGCAATTTTTGCGCATCTTTGATCGGCATGCCGTCTTCGTGCAGCAGTTTCTTGATGCCGCCGAGCAGCTCCATATCCTGCGGACGATAGTACCGGCGTCCACCAGCGCGTTTCACCGGCTTTACCTGAGAGAACTTGCTTTCCCAGAATCTAAGAACATGGGTCTGCACACCCAGCCAATCCGCCACTTCGCTGATTGTGCGAAAGGCCTCCCGGGATTTCGCCATGGGACGTTACTCTCTTATTTTTTGTTGCCCGCCGCGACGCGGTCTTTCATCAGGTGAGATGGTCGGAACGTGAGCACTCGGCGTGGGTTGATAGGTACTTCTTCGCCGGTTTTGGGATTACGGCCAACGCGTGCCGCTTTTTCACGTACGCTGAAGGTGCCAAAGGACGAGATTTTGACTTGCTCGCCGCGCACCAAAGCATCTGACATGTGCGCGAGCACACTCTCGACAAGTTGCGAGGAATCATTTCGGGAAAGGCCCACTTCACGAAACACGGCTTCGCTCAGGTCCATCCGGGTCAATGTCTTGCCAGTCATAAGTCCCCCCTTTTTCCAAATCTCTCAAAACCATAGAGGTATGGGATTTTATAAGTCAATGACTTGGGCTGTGCCAGCCCCGTTTAACTTTGATATGCAACAAAGGTTTACGCGGTATTTCTACCAGCGCAGTGCGACGGATCCCCAAGCCAAACCGCCACCGATTGCTTCCGTGACAATGAGGTCGCCTGACTTGATTTTGCCTTCGGCCACGCCGACTGATAGCGCCAGAGGTATCGAGGCCGCAGATGTGTTGCCGTGGTCCTGTACTGTCACAATCACACGATCCATCGGGATGCCAAGTTTCTTGGCTGTGCCTTGAATAATGCGAATATTGGCCTGATGCGGCACAATCCATGCTACATCGTCGTGCCCTACGCCAATTTTATCGAGCGCGTTTTGGGCTGTGAAAGTCAGTTTTTCCACGGCCTGGCGGAAGAGGGCATTGCCCTGCATGCGCAGTTTGCCAGCCTCACCAGACGTAGAGACGCCGCCATCCACATAGAGCATGTCCCGGTACTGACCGTCTGAGTTGAGATCTGCGCTGAGAATACCGCGGTCAGAGGCTTCACCAGTGCCGTCTTGGGCTTCAAGGATAAGCGCACCTGCGCCATCACCAAACAGCACGCAAGTCGCGCGGTCAGTCCAATCCATGATCCGGCTGAAGGTTTCCGCGCCAATCACCATCACGCGTTTCGCCTGACCAGAAACGATCAGCGCATTGGCATTGGTGAGGGCAAAGACAAAACCAGCGCACACAGCCTGAACGTCAAACGCAAAGCCACGCGTCATGCCGATTTTTTGCTGCACCATGGTGGCGACTGAAGGAAAGGTGAGATCAGGGGTCGAAGTTGCCACTACAATGGCATCAAGATCGTTGGCTTCAAGCCCAGCACTCTTCAGTGCAGCTTTTGCCGCAAGGCTGCCCAAATCAGACGTTGTCTGATCGTCAGCTGCAAAATGGCGGCGCTCAATGCCCGAGCGCGTGCGAATCCATTCATCTGACGTATCAAGGGTTTTTTCAAACTCAGCGTTTGGAACGACCCGTTCCGGTAAGTAGTGGCCTACACCCAGAACCACGGCGCGCGTTGTCATTTTTGTGCCTTGCTAAGTTATTTTTAGTCGCTTGAGTTCTCGGCATCTTGCGGCAGGGAAACAGCAGATGCAACCCGCGCAGCAAGCTTTTCGGAAAAGCCGGACTGTGCCAGTTTAAATGCGAGCTTCACTGCTGAAGACACCCCTGTTGCGTCAGATGAGCCATGCGACTTTACGACGGTGCCATTGAGGCCAAGAAATACGCCACCGTTCACACGACGTGGATCGATGCGTTTGTTGAGGCGGTTGAGAGACGTATAGGCCATGAGCGCCGCGAGGCGCGACAGGGGCGAGTATTTAAACGCTTCGCGCAGCAAAGACCCGATCAGCCCTGCGGTGCCTTCGCCGGTTTTCAACGCCACGTTGCCAGTGAATCCGTCGGTCACGATCACGTCGGCCTTATCTGCGGGCAGGTCGTTTCCTTCGACGAAACCGACAAATTCATAGTTCGCGATTTCAGCGTTTCTGGCGATAAGATCATGAGCCAGTTTCAGCTCATTCCGGCCTTTGTGTTCTTCGGTGCCAACATTCAGCAGCCCGACACGAGGGCGCTGCAGCTCCATACCGTTGCGTGCATAGGAGGCGCCCATCAACGCGTACTGCAAAAGATCATGCTCATCTGCGCTGATGTCTGCGCCGGCGTCCAGCATGATATTGAAACCTTGCGGGGCACGCGAGGGCCAGAGCACCGCAATCGCGGGGCGGTCTACTCCGAGGATCTTGCGCAGGCGCACCACAGACAACATCATCAGCGCACCGGTGTTGCCGCAGCTCACCACGGCGTCTGCCTCGCCTGCACGCACTGATTCGATTGCAGACCACATCGAAGTGCTCTTGCCGCGACGGATCACGTCGCGTGGCTTATCTTCCATTGCGACAGTGCCTGACACATCGCGAATCTCTACACGTCCTTCCAGGTTACGTTTGCGCGCAACCAGTGGGCTCAACTCCGCTTCGGGACCGTGAAGAATAAATGCAATGTCGGGATTTTTGTTCGCAGAAAGCGAAATGCCGGCAACTACTGCTGCCGGCCCGCGATCGCCACCCATGGCGTCGACAGAGATCACCGTGCGCCCGCTGAAGGGGTTTGCTGATGTAGTCAAACCGGCCATAGGGGCGCAGATCCTGTTGTTTATGCTGCGTCTTCGTCCAGATCGACGTCGTCAGCCATCGCGATGACTTCGCGATCTGCATAGTGGCCACAGGAAGGACACACGTGGTGTGGGCGCTTCAGCTCACCACAATCTGGGCATTCGTTAGGATTCGCTGCAACCAGGGCGTCGTGTGCACGGCGGTTGTTGCGGCGCGATTTAGATACTTTGTTCTGCTGGACAGCCATGTCGCAACCTTTGATTTACTGGGGCAAGTTGCCCGATTTCCTGAGCGTTGTGAGCGTCTACGCAATATGCGCGGCTGAGTCCAACGCTAAATTCGAATGAGCGCGCGAAAATACTGCGATTTTCCCACAACGCAAGCCCTATTCGTCGTCTTTTGGTGCCAACTGATCGCGCAGGGCGGCCAGCCCGGCAAACGGACGCGCGTCTTCGTCTGTCATGGCCTTTTTGCCGGCTTCGGTAAAGACTGCTTCTTTCAGTGCAGCACCTTCAGAGCGCGGGAATAGCGGAATGTTAAGCGCCAGAGCTTCCTGCATCACCGCAAATACATCTATCGTCGCCCCCAAGGGTTCCGCATCGTCGTCCTCAGGCATCTCGATTTCTTCCTCGTCAGCCGCAAGCTCTGGCATTTTTGCAAGGAAACGACGCTCTACCACTTCATCAATTCGTGAGGTGACGGGTTCCAAAGTGACAACGCATGGCTGAACGACGGTTGCGCCAAGGTCGGCGATCAGCTCCCAATCACTCTTGCCGAAGGCGTGCAACTCCCCTTTGAAGGAGAGCTTCTTCAATCCTGTTAGGTCGAGCTCTTTGGCAATGGCTTCAAGTGTTTGCGCGTCTGGACGCAGTTCAAAAACCGTTGTGCGGTTTTGCGGGAGATCTGCCACGCGAAACGCGGTGGGGGTGGGCACTGTTTGTGACATGGTTTCTGACTTTGGTCTGGAGTGGGCCAGCGCGCTTACTTTCTTGAACAGCGCGCATTCCTTCTATAAGCGAGATAAAAGGCAAGTCGGGCCAACACAAGAGGACAAACATGAAGACGCGCAAGACGATGATCAAAGTCACGGTCATGGGGGCGTTGGTGTTGGCGCTGGCCTCATGTGCGACCCGATACAGAAATCATGGCTATGTGCCTTCTGCTGAAGAGCTGGCGTCGATCACCCTGGGTGTCGATACACGAGACACCATTGCAGACACGTTCGGCCCACCGTCGGCATCTGGCGTGTTAAATGACAGCGGGTATCTTTATGTGCGCAGTCGGGTGAAGCATTTCGGTCCACGGAGACCCGAGGTGGTTGATCGCCAAATCGTCGCGATTGGTTTTGATAACAACGGGATCGCGCGCAACATTGAGCAGTTTGCCCTAGAAGACGGTCAGGTGATTCCTCTGGCGCGCCGTATCACCGACAACAATATCGAGTCTGGCGGTCTGCTACGTCAATTGGGGCGCAACCTTGGCAACTTCTCGCCGATTGGCGCACCGGCACCAGGCAGCGGCGATTTCTGATTCCGGCGAGCGGCGTGTGCCTATGTCGGGTGTCATTTTCTCGCCATTCCTGTTTTGCTAGGGTCGGGGTGTCGACGAATTGACCTTAGGCGATGCGATGCTGAATTATGGCCATTACTGTGTCCGGAATGCTGTTTCAGCCAAAGACCTTGAGGCCGCTCAGCGCCTGCGGAGTCTCGCGTTTTTGGGGCATGCGGATGGCCGGGATCGTGATGATTTTGATGCACGTTGTACGCACTATCTTATCGAAGAGATGACAAGCGGCCGTTTGGTCTGCGTCTTCAGAATGTTACCTCTGAACGAGGGCCGTGACATTGCCGATTGTTACGCCGCTCAGTTTTATGAGCTCAGCGCTCTTGAGGCGTATCCAGGGCGTATGGTTGAAATGGGGCGGTTCTGTATACATCCAGACGTGCATGACCCGGATGTATTGCGCGCTGCATGGGCGGCGATGACGCGCTTTGTTGATGAAAACAAGGTGGATCTGCTATTTGGATGTGCGTCGTTCGTTGGCACCGACACACGAGACTATCTTGATAGTTTTGCGATGCTGCGTGACCGGCACCTTGCCCCTAAGTGCTGGTTGCCAAAAGTCAAAGCACCGAGCGTGTTTCAGTTTGCTTCTAAATTGGCCCGTCGTCCGAACCTAAAGGATGCTCAACGTCACATGCCACCCATGCTACGCAGCTACCTTATGATGGGGGGATGGGTCAGTGATCATGCGGTTGTTGATAAAAAAATGAATACATTGCACGTGTTTACAGGTGTTGAGATCCGTTCCATTCCCCCAGCCAGAAAGCGCTTGCTTCGTGCGCTGGCTGGATAAGTGCTTGCATGTAGACCGAGAGGTTGACGGGATTTGATTTGCGGGCTAGGCGCTTTCGCTATGGCACGTATACCTCTTTTGCAGATGAACGATATCTCGCTGACCTTTGGCGGAGATCCGGTTTTTGATCAGTTGAGCCTTGTGGTGCAGCCCGGTGATCGGGTGGCCTTGGTGGGGCGTAATGGATCAGGCAAATCCACCCTCATGAAGGTGATGGCGGGATTGGTCGAAGCAGATCGCGGAGAGATCGTTGTGCCGCCGGGAGTCAGCGTCGGGTACATGGAGCAAGACCCTGATATGAAAGGGTTTGCGACGCTTGGCGACTTTGCCTCAGCCAGCCTTGATCCCGGTGAAATGTATAAGGTTGAGCGGGCTGGTGAAGGGCTTAAGTTTGATCCCGCGCGCGCGGTGGAGACCGCCTCTGGCGGGGAGCGGCGGCGGGCGGCTTTGGCGCGGTTGATGGCGGAAGCGCCGGAGCTGATGCTGCTTGATGAGCCGACCAACCACCTTGATATTGAGGCGATTGCCTGGCTTGAAGCGGAGCTGAAAGCGACGCGGGCGGGCTATGTTTTGATCAGCCACGACCGTGCTTTCTTGCGTGCGCTTACGCGTGCAACCCTTTGGATTGACAGGGGAATGGTGCGGCGTCAGGAGAAAGGCTTTGAGGCGTTTGAGGCTTGGCGCGACAAGGTCTGGGAAGAAGAAGATATCCAGCGCCACAAAATGGATCGTAAGATCAAATCCGAAGCCCGTTGGGCGGTGGAAGGGATCAGTGCGCGGCGGAAGCGCAATCAGGGCCGTGTGCGGGCGCTGAAGGATCTGCGGGCGGAGCGGGCTTCTATGATCTCGCGGCAGGGTTCTGCGGCGATGGAACTTTCTGCGGCCCCTAAATCTGGCAAAAAGGTTATTGATGCCAAGGGGTTGTCGAAGGGTTTTGAGGCAAAGGCCATCGTCTCTGATTTCTCTCTGACGGTGCAGCGGGGCGATCGGGTGGCTTTTGTGGGGCCCAATGGTGTGGGCAAAACCACCCTGATCAAGATGCTGATGGGAGAGCTTGAGCCCGACGCTGGGACGGTCACTTTGGGCACCAATCTGCTGCCTGCGGTGTTCGATCAGGCGCGGGCGAAACTGGATCCGGAAATGACGCTCTGGGACAGCCTGACGGGTGATCCTGAGATGCGCGTTTCGGGCAAGGCGGATCAGGTGATGGTGCGCGGCAACCCCAAACATGTTGTTGGATACCTTAAAGAATTTCTGTTTGATGATCGCCAGGCCAGAGCACCGGTAAGGTCCCTTTCTGGGGGCGAGAAGGCGCGGTTGTTGTTGGCGAAATTGATGGCAAAGGAGAGCAATCTTCTGGTCATGGACGAGCCGACAAACGACCTTGATGTGGAGACGCTGGACCTTCTGCAGGAGCTGCTGGATGACTATGACGGCACCGTGCTTTTGGTCAGCCACGACCGCGATTTTCTCGACCGTGTGGCGACCACCACCATCGCGATGGAAGGCAATGGCCGCGCGGTGACTTACGCCGGGGGCTGGTCAGATTACCGCGCGCAGCGGCAGGAGGATGCGCCAAAAAAGGCAGAGAAAACAAAAGATAAAGCGGAGAAGGTGAAGCAGGAAAAGGCCCCCGCGGCGGGGCTGAGCTTTACCGAAAAACACCGCCTTGAGGCGCTGCCGGGGATCATGGAACGGCTGGAAGCCGAGATCGCGAAGCTGGAAGAATTCATGGCGGACCCGGAGCTTTTCACCAAGGAACCGGTCAAATTCCAGAAGGCGACAGAGGCGCTGGTGGAGCGTCAAACAGCGCTGGCTGAGGCCGAGGAAGAGTGGCTGACGCTGGAGGAAAAGGCCGAACGCAACACCTGAATCGCACGTCGGTATCGCGACTGTATTGCGGCGGTATCGCGGAGGTCTGCGATTTTTGAATATGTTGCGTTGGGACGTTGGGGTAGGGAGTTGGTGGAATTCGTTATTTTAAGTTATTTTGCGTTGCCATTAAGTTCCATGTGTTGGATTGACAGTTTCTCTTTCTGAGGACATTTTCGTCGAATTAACAACCAAGAGAAGATTAATGGCCAAGCGACACAAGAGCAGTCTGGTAACGGCGTCGTTTCACTACCTGATAAAGACGGCACACAATGAGAAAGATCCGGGAAATCCCCTTGAGGCACCTTTTACGCCTGCAGAGTTTCAACAGGTCGTAGATAGGATTTCCACGGAGCAGCCGCTGAACGAGAAAGATCCGGCTGTGGTTGAGAACATCAAGTCAGGCCGTGATTTGCCGTTTAGCGGCCACAGTGAAATTGAGACTGGTCTTCACTTTGGTAACTTTGATGGGGCGTATTATGGTCAGCAATACCGAAACAATGTCCATGGGGTGATCTCCGCCGAAAGTCTAAATCTAAGACCTTTCAACTACCTAATCACTCGGCTTAGAGACGGGCGTATTCTAGTTGGGGTCACATATCATGGCCAGTTTGGTGATTATGACGGTTTGCGTAGCTGTTTGACGCATCTACTTGGTGGAGGGAACTATCAAGTCACATCTCGTACCATCAAAAGCATCTCAGGAGAGTTGGGCAACGGCGTTCCAACGGAGATAAAGCTAATCTATAGAAAAGAAAGCGAGAGACCTGAGCAACGTAACGTATTTGGGCGTTCTGGCATTATTGCCATCAAAGGAACCGAGTACGGGGACGGCTTTGGTGAGGAAATAGGTAAATTAGCTCGAAACGTGCGTGGTAGTGTTGCGCAGCGGAAGCGAGTTTTAGCCGATATCGTAAATCAGGGGGAGCTCATAGAGCTCAATGAGCAAGATATTATAGGCTGTACAGCACTTGTGCGCGAACACGGTAGAACGCGGACCGTCTACTTTTTGGGTGAGAACAACTTTTCTACCAAGTTTGCTTTGAACGTAAGTGTTGACAAGAATGGAGTGCCTGACAGAGGGCAGATTCAAACAGAGATGATTAAGGCTATGCGTGACAAGATATTGCCTCTTTTGGCTTAAAATATGAAATTGTTCGAACTGGTCAAAGCTAACTACGCGACCTATCCGCGGTCCGAGATCAAGGCGCATATAGTGCGGCTTGCGGTATCTCTTCTTGTCGCTGTGCTACTGGCGGTGTTTTCCAGTGATGCTTCTGCGGCTTTTCCGATAATGGTTACCAGCATTACGATTTTGACTGGTTTCGCCTTTACAGCGCTTTTTTCGAACCATCTTTTGGCAGATGTAGGGCTTCCAAAAGCGTCCAATGAGTCTGATCGGCAAGATTTGATACGGTTAGAGAGATTAGCAAAAAACTTTAAGGCGCGGTCCTCCTACTTTATTCCGCTCTCCATAATTGAAGCGCTTCTTCTGATTGCCGCAGGCCTTAAATTTTCGTCTCCCCAAATTGTGTCAGATATTGCTCTTAAGATAGCTACATTGATTGGCGTAACTGCATTGCAGGGTTTTACTCAAGTTGTGTCTATAGCACCAACAGTGGTTGCAGAAGTTTTTCTCGTACTTGTGATGCTTGTGCTCTTTGAGTGTTTGTACACTTTCTATCGCCTCTCTGAGACCATTGTAGCCGTAGTTGAAGTGCGAACCGAATATCTGAAAGCATCTGAAAGCAAACGATAAATTAGAACATGGTTGATCACTATTACAAAGCCCCGACCTCTCGGTCGGGGCTTTCTCTATTCCATTCTGTCAGCCCAGATCAGGCCTTAAACAGACCCTCATAGGCAGGCTCGAGTGTCTCGGTCTCAAAAAGCGAGCTGACCGATGTGCCGGCGGCGGTGTTCATAATTGCTTGGGCAAACATCGGGGCGGTTGGCACGATGCGGATGTTTTCCGCGCCCAAGACTGCCTCGGTGGGGGCGATGCTGTCGGTGATCACGAGGGACTTCATCACAGAGTTGGTGATGCGCTCAATTGCTGGGCCGGAGAGCACGCCGTGGGAGATGTAGCTGTGCACCTCGGTGGCGCCATGCTCCAGCAGCACTTCGGCGGCTTTGCAGAGCGTGCCTGCGGTGTCGCAGATGTCATCGACGATGATACATTTCTTGCCTTCGACGTTGCCGATCACGGTCATCTCCGCGACTTCGCCGGGCTTTTCGCGGCGTTTGTCGACGATGGCGAGCGGGGCGTTGATGCGCTTGGCGAGCTCACGGGCGCGGGCCACACCGCCCACGTCAGGGGAGATCACCATGACGTCAGACAGCGTGTCTTTGAACTGGGCTTTGATATCCAGCGCAAAGATCGGAGAGGCGTAGAGGTTGTCCACCGGGATGTCGAAGAAGCCCTGAATCTGTGCGGCGTGCAGATCCATGGTGAGGATGCGCTCGATGCCGGCCTCAACCATCATATTGGCGACAAGTTTGGCGGTGATTGGGGTGCGTGCCTTGGTGCGGCGGTCCTGACGGGCATAGCCGAAATACGGGATCACAGCGGTGATGCGGCTGGCCGAGGAGCGGCGCAGGGCGTCGGCCATGATCAGCAGTTCCATCAGGTTGTCGTTGGCTGGATTGGACGTGGACTGGATGATGAACATGTCCTCGCCGCGCACGTTGTCATAGACTTCAACGAAGATTTCCGCATCGTTGAAGCGCTCGACACGCGCGTCGACCAGCTCTGTGGAGACACCACGGTGCATGGACATGCGCCGCGCGATGGCGGTGGCCAATGGCTTATTGGCATTGCCTGTGATCAGTTTGGGTTCAAGAATGGTGGCCATAGCGCGGAGGTCCCTAGGTGGCTTTGGTGACAGATTCGTGACGTTGCACTCCGCTTAACATGGCCCTAACGTCTCGCAAAGCGATGCAGATGGATAGTGAGGCGCAAATGACCACAATCACGTATTATTTCTCGACAATTTCTCCCTATACCTATCTGGCGGGCACGCGACTTGAGGAAGTGGCGGCCAAACATGGGGCGGAGATTGTCTATAAGCCGCTCGATATCATGGGGCTGTTCAGCCGCACGGGGGGCACCGCGCCCAAGGATCGGCATGTGAGCCGACAGGAGTATCGTGCGCAGGAGCTGGTGCGACAGGCCAAGAAGCTGGGCATGGCGTTCAATCTGAAACCGGCGCATTGGCCCACCAATATGGCGCCGTCCTCTTATGCGTTCATTGCTGCGCAGAACGCCGGTGGCGGGGATCTGGGCGCGTTGGCGCATGGGTTCACGCGCGCGTGCTGGGCCGAAGAGAAAGACATCGCGCAGGATGATGTCATCCGGGACTGCCTGAGTGCGGCGGGTTTTGATCCGGCGCTGGCCGACAGTGGGCTGCTGGTGGGCGCGGAAACCTATGCGCGCAATCTGGAGGAGGCGGTGGAGGCCGGGGCCTTTGGCGCGCCGTTTTACATCACCGACGATGGGGCGCGGTTCTGGGGGCAAGATCGGTTGGAAGATCTGGATCTGCATCTGGCGGGCAAGCTCTAAGCGATGGCACTGGACGACAAAACGCAGGCCGCTGGGCACGGCATTCACTGGCGCGTTCTGGGGGAGGGGCCGCGCCGCGCACTGGCGCTGCATTGCAACCTTGGGCATTCGGGTGCGTTTCGCGGGATCGCGGCGGCGCTGAATGATCTGCTGACCCTTGAGGCACCGGATATGCCGGGGCACGGGCGTAGCGTGCCTTATCGCGCGGATGTGCCAACCGGGCAGTGGATGCTGGATGCCATTCTTGACCAGATCACCGAACCTGTGGATGTGATTGGCCACAGCTATGGCGGGCTGCTGGGGCTACGGCTGGCGCTGTTGCGCCCTGATCTGGTGCGCTCGCTGTCTCTCTATGAGCCGGTGACCATGCTTGGGGCGCAGGAGAAGGCTCCTGAGGAGGTTGCGAAGAACCACGCGCATATGGAGCGGATTTTTGCGCGCAATGACGCGGGGGATCCGGAGGGCGCGGTCCAGCTGTTTGTCGAAGAATGGGGAGACGGGCGCCCCTGGTCGGCGTTGCCAGCGGAGATGCGGGCGCAGTTTGCAGCATTGATGCCGTTTGTCATCGCCAGTCAGCAGGATGTTCTGCATGATCTGGGAGATATCATGCCGCGTTTGGGGCAGATTGACGTGCCTGTTGTGGTGATGGATGGGGCGTTGTCGCCTGCCATCATGAAGCCGGCTTGTGATTACGTGGCTGCGCAGGTGCAGAACGGGCGGCGGGTGACCGTGGCCGGGGCTGGACATATGGGCGCGATTTCCCATGCAGCAGCGGTCGCCGCCGAGGTGCGCAAGACGTTGGAGGCCGCTGGCTGACACATTGGTCCGGTTCAAAAGAAACACCCGCAGTGCCAGCGCGCTGCGGGTGTTTTTGTTTGGCGGGTGTGGATCAGTGACCCAATGCGCCGATCTGTGCCAGAACTGCGATCCAGTCTTCGAGGTGATAGGTGTGGGTGACCATGCCCTCATCGTTGAAATGGTGCACGTCGATTGCTTTGGCGGTGAAGGGTTTGCCGGTTGCCGCGTGGCCCATGAATTCGCCGGAATGGGTGCCGGAGAAGGTGGAGCGCGCCACGATCACATTGCCTTCTTCGATCAGCTCTTCAACTTTCCATTCAAAGTCAGAGAAAGAGGAAGCGATCACAGGGATGAAGTCTTTCAGACCCTGACGGCCCGCGCCCTGACCTGGGTTTGCGTCATAGGTGACCCAGTCTTCGATCAGCACTTTGTCCAGGGCGTCCAGGTCGCCTTCGGAAAAGGCGGCGTAGAAGTTCATCAGGTTTTTCTTGTTGTCAGACATGTCGTCAGCTCCTGCAGTTGTGGAAAAAAGCGCCAGCGCGAGTGCGGCGATGAAAGAGGACAGCAGTTTCATGAGGTGATTCCCGTGTTTGTTGCTTGCTGGATTTAGGTATCAATTGTATACCAACACGCAAGAACGCACTTTTAGGAGCTTAGGTATGGTCAGAGTAACTGTGCTGGAGAAGAAGGATGCAGAGAATTGTCCGATCCGGGATGTTCTGGACCGGGTGGGCGACAAGTGGTCGATCCTGATTTTTTGTGTTCTGGAAGACGGAGACAAGCGCTTCAACGAGATCAAGCGCTTGCTGGGTGACATCACGCAGCGGGTATTGACGAGCACATTGCGTAAATTGGAAGCAGAGGGATATCTGACACGCGAAGTGTTCCCGACGTCGCCACCAAAAGTAAGCTATGGGCTGACTGAGCGGGGGCGGACTTTGCTGAAGCTGATGTTGCCGGTGATTGAATGGGCGAGCAGCGCGCATGCGGACATCAAGGCGGATCGCGCGCAGGCTTAGTCCTGAACAGGGAGGCTTTTGCTTCGAGCGGCTCAGGAAATCGCGTTCAGATACATGCGTCGGAAGACTTCGGCAGTTGGGGCCCAATCGCCCGTCATGGCTGCGTTGCATGCAGCGCCATAGCCGTCATCTGGGCGAGGTCTCAGTCTGACAAAGGGCGGCAGACCATAGCGCATGGCAATGAAGCCGCTCCAGATCCGCGCGGTGCGTCCGTTGCCGTTTGCAAAGGGATGAATGCGCACCCACTCGGCATGCACCCAAGCGCAGAGCTCGATGACCGCGTTGAGCAGATCGGCGGTGGCGGGCGCGTCGCCCTGAGGAATGATCGCATCCAGAGCTGCAGTTGCGATTTGCACGCGCTCTTCAAAACGGGCTAGCTCTTCGGCCACCAGAAAGGCTGGGGTGCCGCGATGAACACCAATGCCTACCTCACAGTGTTCCAGCCCAGGTTCCCCTCGAAAGCGCCCGGCGAGAGTGTCCGCTGTGACCGAAAGTTGCGACAGAACGTCAGCGGGAACGGTGAGGTCTTTCAGTGTTGTGGCATGCCAATCCTGCGCCATCCGCAGGGTTGGCCGCTCGCGCGCGAAAGCCGCGTCACGCGACGCACGATAGGCAGACTTGAGGTTTTGTGTCAGTTGGTCGCTGTCAGCGTCCCAATCAGGCACCGAGCAGCCCACGCACAAGCGATGTGGCCTCTTGCGGCTCTTCTGTCAGGATCGTTCCCTGCGCCGGATCCTCCTCGGTGGACAATTCCGCAGAAACCACAGCGTCGATCGCTTGCTCAAAATCCGGGTCCGCAGCGCGGTATTGGCGCAGTTGCGCGAGGGAGGCTTCTAGCTCCGCTTCCAAGGCGTGAGATTCCTTTGCGACAAACTGATCCAGCGCCTGCACAATGAGCTTGTTGACGGTCATCTTGCGCAGCTCTGCCAGTTTGGCGAGATGAGACTTGAGAGTTGGATCAACACGCAAGGACATTTGAACAGACATGGGAGTGCTCCTATTAGAAGTGAGTTCAAAATAGAGTTTTGATGTCATTTTGTCAATATGGGGTGCGCTCGCCTTGTCGAGCGCGCGCCGCAGCCATGCCGCAGGCACGGTCATCCGATACGCACTCAGCCCCAGACAGAATCAAGTCGCGTACCTTTACGGCTTTTTCGAAGGGATCGAGTTCGTGTGTTTTGATCCACCAAGTGGCGGCCTCCATCAGGAGGTCCGGGTCGTCTTTTTTGTTTGCAAAAAACGCATAGAAAGAGAGGTGACAACTGTGTCGCCTATCTTGGCGATTTTTCATTGCAGATGGTGACCGCCTTTTGGCGCAAACTGTCTCGAAAGTACGGTTAACCCGCTGCCAAATCTAGAAATTTGTGGATCTGGTCCTGTTCAATTGACCAGTCACACACCAGACGTGCGGGTAGCAATTCAGCGTCATCCGTTCCGTCCAGCTCTGTGCCCCATAGATGGTAGCTGGCGCCTGCGGCGAAGAGGCGTTTGTGGGTGGCGCGGGGCAGGGAAACAAAGATCATGTTGGCTTGCGGTGGGTGCATGAATTCCACACCGTCGATCTGGCGCAAACCACCGGCGAGGTGCGCCGCACTGGCGTTGGCTTTGGTGGCGGCAGTGATCCAGGCGTCATCTTTCAGATACCCGAGCATCTGGGCGGAGAGATAGCGGTGTTTGGAGAAGAGGTGCCCGCCGCGTTTGCGGCGCAACTCAAACTCGCGGGCGTGTTTGGGATCAAAGAAGATCACGGCCTCCACACCCATACAGCCGTTTTTGGTGCCGCCAAAGCTGACCGCGTCGACACCCGCTTTCCATGTCATTTCTGCGGGTGAACAGCCGAGCGCGACCATGGCGTTGGCAAAACGCGCGCCATCCAGATGGACAGGGCAGTCAAAGGATTTGGCCACATCACAGAGTGCTGTGAGTTCGGCCAATGTGTAGACAGTGCCGCGTTCGGTCACCTGGGTGATGGAGACCGGGCCGAGCTGAGGGCCATGCACGCCACGATTGCCTTCGCCCGCGATGGCGGTGCGCAGGCTGTCAGGGGTCATCTTGTCCACACCTTTGGCGCTGGCCATGGTGAGTTTGGCACCACCGGTGTAAAATTCGGGTGCGTTGCACTCATCCTCGTGGATATGCGCCACATGGGAGCAGAAGATGGTTTCCCAAGGATTTGAAAGGGTTGCCAGTGCGAGTGCGTTGGCTGTGGTGCCTGTGGCAACCAGATAGACAGCAGCCTCTGGTGCCTCAAATAGCTCGCGCAGCTTTGCTGTGACCTCCGCCATTTCCGCATCTGCGCCGTAGCCCATGGCGTAGCCTTCGTTGGCGGCGGTCAGCGCGGTGAGGACTTCGGGGAGGGCAGGGCCAGAGTTGTCGGAGGCAAAAAACATCAGAGCGGTTCCTCGATAATGTGGTCTTCCCACTGCTCGAGCGGGGTGTCAAATTCTGAAACGGTGCGGTGGCGCATGGAGACGCCAGCCTCATGCACGGAGCTTTGGCGGCCCGAAATCAGCGGGTGCCAGTCATAGAGCGGTTTGCCTTCCCATAGCAGGCGATAGGCGCAGGTTTGCGGCAGCCAGTAGGCATGGTCATCAATATTTTCTGGCGTCATGACGATGCATTCGGGCACAAACTGGTGGCGAATGTCGTATTGGCTGCAGAGCCCGGTTTCATCATCGAGCAGGCGGCAGGCAACACAGGTGAGGGCGACCTCTCCGGTGTCTTCATCCTCAAGTTTGTTGAGGCAGCATTTTCCACAGCCATCACAGAGCGCTTCCCACTCTGTTTTGTTGAGCTTGGTGAGCGGCTTTTTTTCCCAGAAACGTTTGGCGAGCCCGTGGCGTGCTATGGCGTCTTTGCTGCTCATAAGGCTGATAGGATCTCTCGGGCCTGATCGCAGTCGCGGCTCATTTGCGCAATCAGCGCATCGAGGCCATCAAATTTCAACTCTGGACGTAGGTACTCGACGAGGCCAACAGAGAGGGTGTGGCCATAGAGATCACCTGAGAAATCAAACAGGAAGGTTTCGATGTTGGCTTTATTTTCACCAAACATCGGGCGGGTGCCAATTGAAGAGGCGCCAAAGTAACTGCCTTGGTGTGGGCCATCGAGCGCATCCACCAGCACCGCATAGACACCGTATTTGGGCTGGTGCAGCCCGTCGATGGACATATTGGCTGTTGGATAGCCGAGCTCGCGGCCGCGTTGTTCGCCGCCGATCACGGGCCCGTCGATGCGGTGCCAGTGGCCGAGCATGGCAGCTGCATCACGGGGACGCCCGTCTGTGAGCGCAGCACGGATGGACGTAGAGGAGACCTGACCGTCGCCGCCCTGCACAAGCGGTGCAATGGTGACGCCAAAACCCATTTCCTTGCCAAAGGCGACCAGATCTTCGGCGGTGCCTTTGCGCCCCTGACCGAAGCAGAAATCTGCGCCAACCACCACGTGCTTTAGGCCCAGGCCATCAGCGATCACGTCGCGGGCGAAGGCCTCCGGGGTGAGGCTGGACAGGGCCGCGTTAAACGGCAGTTCATAAAGGCGATCCACGCCCAGTTTTTCCAGTCGATGTGCGCGTGTTTCAGCGGAGGTCAGCCTGAAAGTTGGGGCGTGCGGCGCGAAGTATTCGCGGGGATGCGGCTCAAAGGTCATAATGCCGAGCGGTGCATCCGGCGCAGCTTTGCGTGCGAGGTCGATCACGGATTGATGGCCCAGGTGCACCCCGTCAAAATTGCCGATCGCGACGCTGGCGCCGCGATGCTCTGAGGTGACGAATTGATAGTCGCGAATAATTTGCATGGCGCAGGGTTAGCTTTTGCGCGGGCAGGGTGCAAGAGAGGAGGTGCCATGGTTGCGGCGCGTCAGCAAAAAGCGGAGTTCCTATATCGCGATGTCAGTCGCCTCTGGTCGTGATCAACAGTCCGATTGGCATACCGGACAGTCAGATCAGCCATCGCGTATTCAATCGAGTTTGCGCGAAGGCGCAAGCACGGTGGCCTCTCCTGCCAGAACTTTTTTGCCATCTACAGTGCATTTGCAATCGAGCCGCACGCGGCGTTTGGCCAAGTCGATATCTGTGACCGTGACCGTGGCCACCACGGTGTCATCTGGGCGCACAGGTGCGAGGAACTTCAAAGACTGGCCCATGTAGATGGTGCCATGACCGGGCAGCTGTTCACCAATCACCGCCGAAATGAGCCCCGCAGTCAGCATGCCGTGCGCGATGCGGCCACCAAACATGGTGTCTTTGGCGTAGTCCTCATCCAGATGGACGGGGTTGTGATCTGTGGAGACAGCGGCGAACATCTCGATGTCCTGATCGGACACGGTTTTGCGCACATAGCGCGACATGCCGATTTCCAGATCTTCGATAAAAATGGTGCCACGGGGCAGGTTGTCCAACATGAGGCCTCCACACAGGTTTCAAATCTTTCACTGCGAAGTAATTTAATGACGACTGATCTTGTCTGTTTGGAACTTTATTACTTCGCAGCTGCAGAAAATCAAGGATTTTATCAGCGCAGTTTGCCGATTGCATACTGTGGACTGACTTGTTCGGCCTCAAGATACGCCTTTAGGGCTTCAGGTTCTGGCTGGTGGGTGGTTTGCGTTTCTTTTTCCGCCAAGCCGCCAGTGATGAAGAGCGAATCGATATTTTCACCCATGCCACCTGCGATGTCGGTGTGTGGACCATCGCCAATTGCCAGGATGTCGCTGTCTGCGATCGAGACGCCCAGCGCCGCGAGACGGCGGCGGGCAAGATCGTAGATCGGCGGATGGGGCTTGCCAAAATAGAGGCTTTCGCCGCCCATGTCGGTGTAAAGTTTTGCCAGCGCGCCGGCGCACCATTCCCGGATTTCACCACGATCCACCACGATGTCCGGGTTGGCGCAGAGCAGCTTCATGCCTTTTTGTTTTGCAAACAGGAAGTCGGGGCGATTGATCTCAACCTCTGCCATCGGATCAAAGGGCCCGCAGCAGACAATGCCTTCGGCCTCAGTCAGCGGCACGCGTTGGATGTTGACTGGGTTTTCAATGATTTCAAGCGGTTGGAAGAAGCCCTCGTCACGTGCGGGCTCTCCCATGAAATAGACCTTTTCGCCGACAGCACCCTGAAACATCGCAGAGCGCGCACTGTCGCCGGAGGTGGCAATTGTGTCATACGCATCCGCTGGTACGCCAAAATCGCCGAGCTGTTCCGCCACGCCGGCGCGGGGTTTGGGGGAGTTGGTGACCAGCACCACAATGCCGCCTTTGGCGCGATAGGCTTGCAGCGCGGCGACAGCCTCAGGATAGGCGGTGACGCCATTGTGGACACAGCCCCAGAGATCGACAAAGAGAGCTTTGTAGCGGTCGGAAATCTCTGCAAGGGAAGTGATGATTTGGGTCATTGTGCTGTCCTGATCGTCTGTTTGGCCAAGGTATGGCAAATGCACATGCAGAGGGCCAGCGATTCCGCGTTGCGGCGAGATCAGCGCAGGTTTGCCGGCAGACGGAGACTGGGGCGGAAGCCGCCGAGCAGCGCGGTGATGCTGGGCGCAGGGGTGAGCACTGTGACGCGGCCTTGTGGGCGTTTGATCGGGGCAGCGTACCCTTCTGGGGTAAAGGGCAACGCCATGTCACCAATCAGCAGGGCAGGTTGATCGAAGAGCAGAACAAAGGTCGCATCTGGGAGATTCTGGGCGTCCATCTGCGCACGGTTTTGCTCAAACTTGCGCGGGATGGCACGGGCCGCGTGCAGGTGTTTGTCAAACGCGGGCGCGGAGCCTGTGTGACCGGCGGCAGCGAGATAGGCTTTGTGATCGGCACGGCGGCATTCGGCACAGGGGCGGTGACCTGCGGCGAGGGCGACCGCCTCGTCATGAAAGAACAGTTCGGTGTAGCGATTTGCGGCCATGAGCGTGCGGCGGCGACCTTTGAAAGAGAGCACACAGCAGACCCATGCTTTGTGCTGCCAACGACGATGGGTGAGGGCGCCGTGGCTGTGCGCGCTTGTGTCATGCAAGATGCCGCGGTTGCCCATGAGGCTGCCGCGCGTGGGATGGCGCAGGATGTCTCCGGTGGGTTGAACGCGGTTTTGGCGGGGGCATGTGGTGGTCATCGTACGCTCCTCTTTGATCTGAGCATAGCAGCGCCTGTGGCGAATGCGCCCCCCACGAAGTGTCTAGAAATCACGGTTGCATCGAAATGGATGATGCAACTTTAAGCATGTATCCGTGATGTTTAGAGATATTGTATGGGTTTGGAAAACTGAGAAGACTTGAGAATGAAGACTTTTTACACAACGACTGCCGCGTTGCGCGCGGTGACTTTTGCGGCCAGTTTGGTTCTTACTGGGGTGCCGGTTTCGGCGGGAGATGTGGGTAAGCCGATCTTGCGACTGACGCGTATTGAAAGCGAAGTGGGTGTAGGGCGTGCCTATGGTTTCAAACGGGTGCGGGACAATGTGCGTTATGGGCGTAAAGCGCAGCGGTTTGAGATCCGGCACGGGGATTGCGGTGGCAATAAACATTGGAACGATTGCACCAACGATAGACAGAGGATTGAACGCAAAGAAGACCCCAAGGGCCGCATTCAACGCGTGGGGTCTAAGGTTTGGTATGGTTGGTCGATGTATCTGGATCCAAATTACCCTGACCTTGGAAAAACCAATGCTGCGTTTGGTCAGGTGAAGATGCGCAACTGGCGTGCACCACTGTGGATGATCAAGTTGAAGAGCGGTCGGCTTAACCTGAACATACAATCGGCCGAAAACTGCTTTCTCGCCCCTTTGTCACAGTTGCGCGGGCGCTGGACGGATTTTGTGTTGTACGCCGACTATTCCCAACGCCTCACCGGGCCGAGCCTGATCCTGTATTTGAATGGTGAGAAGGTCTGCACCTATGAAAAGCCTATGGTGACCCCAACTATGGCACGGGTTGAAAACGGGCAACTCAACGTCAAATACGGAATTTACAATAGCTATGTCAGCCGCTGGCTGGATCTCAATAAGACCAAGCCGGTTGCGCCGCTTGCGCTGGATGATCGCTTTGATTTGTCAGATGGCACGCGTGGGAAATCCGGGAGCCCCGCAGCGGAGCCCTTTGCCTATGACTGGGGCGTGAAGCTGCCGACGCAGATTGTGTATTACGATGAGATGCGCTTTGGCACCCGGCGGGATCAGGTGGATGTGCGCATGATTGAAGCGCGTGGGGGCAAGCCAGCGGATTGACCCGCCCCAAAAGGTATTACTGCATTCTGAGGGCGCCGTCGATGCGGATGACCTCGCCGTTGAGGTAGCCGTTTTCGACAATGAAACCGGCGAGACGGGCGTATTCAGACGGATCCCCTAGCCGTTTGGGGCAGGTGACATCGGCAGCGAGCTGATCCTGCACCTCTTGCGGCAGGCCCTGCAGCATGGGGGTGAGGAAGATGCCCGGCGCGATCGCCATGACGCGGATGCCCGCGCGCGCAAGATCGCGCGCCATTGGCAGAGACAGGCCGACAATGCCGCCTTTGGAGGCGGCGTAGGCGGCCTGGCCGCGCTGGCCGTCCATGGCGGCAATGGAGGCGGTGTTGATGATCACGCCGCGCGCGCCATCGGCTTCTGCTTCGTTTTCCGCAATCACCTCTGCTGCCAGTCGAGCGACGTTAAAAGAGCCGACAAGGTTGATGTCGATGGTTTGTTGAAAGGTGCTGAGCGGGTGGGGCCCTTTTTTGCCAATGGTGGCAGCGGCCGGTGCGATGCCTGCGCAGTTTACGGCGGCGGTGATGGTGCCCATGGCCGCTTTGGCGGCTGCGATGGCGGCAGACACGCTGGCCTCGTCCGTGACATCGGTTTTATGAAATGACCCGCCAAGTTCGGCGGCGATTTCCTGACCACGCGCTTCGTTGAGATCAAACAGGGCCACTTTGGCGCCATTGGCGGCAAAATGGCGGGCGGTGGCCTCTCCAAGGCCAGAAGCGCCACCAGTGATCACGGCGCAGGTTTGATCGAGTTTCATGGGCGGGCTCCTCCAGACCGTAAATGAACATATGTTCAAATAAACTGCTTAAGGCGGATGTGTCCAGTGTTAAGCAGGGCGCTGTGCTGCCTTTTGCGCAGCGGGCAAAATGTGCGTCCAACTAGAAAAGGCCCGCGCGGGTGGCGGGCCTTTCGGTTGGCAGTCAAAGATAGCTGGATCAGAACCGCATTGTGGCGGTCAGCGCAATAGTGCGGCCCGGCTCGTTCATTGGGATCGCGCGGCTGGTTGTGTCCCCTGCGGAGTCATTTGCACGCGCCACATAGGTTTCATCAAACAGGTTGCGGAGATCCAGACGGATGCGCAGGTTGTCCATGGTCGGTGGCACATATTCCGCATAGGCGTTCCAGACCGAATAGGCGGGCATGTTTGCATCGCTGTATTTGGGCGCGATTTCTGCGGTGCCGCCAAGGGTCCAGCCCTGCCAAGGTTGCCACGCACTTTCCAGTGCAATCAGATGGCCCAATGGACGACCACGGTGATAAGCACGTGAGCCGATGGTGTCGCCGTTTTCTGTGACATCTGCGAAAGTGTAGTTCATGCGGGCAAAACCCGTGTTCCATGCATAGGCAATGGAGCCGTCAAAACCTTGTGTTTTTACGTCTCTGAGGAACCCACGTGCGCCGCCCGCGGGGAACACCGCTGCGAGGTCATCGATTTCGGTGTGGAACAATGCGCCGCTGACCACCCATGGGCCGTTGTCAAACCGGAGGCCGAGGCGTGCGCTGTTGCTGCGCGCGGTGGTGAAACCGTCATAGTTCCACGGTGTGAAGAAGTTGATGATCATGGCTTCGCCCAAAGCATAGCCGCCAAAGGTCGAAGCAATACCTGCGTTCAGTGTCAGCGTGTCTGTCAGGTGGTAGTCGATGGCTGCGTTGGCACTGAAGCCCTGATCAGAATGCTCGGAGTTGTCGGCTCCCGTAAACTCCTGGGCGTCAAACCGGGCGCCGTAGGAGACTGAGGTGCGTGCACCCAAGTCCTGTCTGGCCTGCACAAAGACGCCAATGTTCTTCATTTCCTCTCGTCCACCGAAGCGGGCGGGAGAAATGCTGCTGACGGTGCGCCCTTCGGCCTTTTCATTAAAGAAGTCGAGGCCCGCGCTGACGCTGCCATTTGAGAGCGCAAAGTTGTTTTTGAAGGTGCCGCTAAAGCTCGTGTTCTCTCCCCAGCCGTCTCCGGCGTCGATCTCTTGCTCGTTGTAGGCAAGTTGGAAGAAAGGATCGAACCAACCGGTGGCGTCCTCTTTGGTGTAGGTCAAAGCGTAGGAGCTGCGTCTTGCCAAGGCGTCGATGATCTGGTTGGGGCCGGAGGTCAGGCCGCTGAAATCCGGACGAATGAACACGAATGGCCCCGGGCCGACCTGTGCGGCGCGGTTGCCGGTGTCGCGGGTTTCTGAGGCGGAGAAGGCCACGCGATGACCGGTTTCTGATGTGTAGGAGAATTTGGCGAGATAGTCGCTGATGTCCGGTTCTGTGCCTTCAACGGTGGTGCCGGAGCCGTCTTTGTAATCGCTCCCGTTTTGCTGTGCGCCGTGAAGAACGTAGTCAAATCCACCAGACTGACCATAAAGCGTCAGGGCTGAGCGCAGTCCAAACCCATTGTCGCCGCCGCCCAGAGTGACTTGACCGCCAAAACTGTCGCCAGCCTCAAGCAAGTCGGCTGCGTCTTTGGTGGTGTATGCAATGGAGCCGCCCAGGCCGCCGGGTCCTTCATCGGCAGGGGCCAGACCAGAGGAAATCTCCACAGCTTTCAGGAGGCCGGGATCAATCAGCACATTTCCGGTATGGTGGAAGGCCGATTTGTTTTGCCGTGCACCGTCGATTGTCACGCTGAGCAGACTTTCTTCGATGCCGTTTACAAAGACCTTTTTGGCGATCGCTGCACCGCCGCTGACGCTGATTGCAGATTCGCCATCAAAGACATCGCTGATGGACGCAGGGTTGCGCCGTTCGATGTCCTCTTCGGATACCTCGTGGTTGCCCAACACTGACTGCGCATCATCGGATTCGATGCGAATGTCTTCAAGTTCAAACAATTCGCCTGTGTCTTGTGCCGAGGCTGCACCCGCCAGAAGCGGGGTGCACAGCGCCGTGGATGCCAAAAGACTCAGACGCACCAAAGGATGGGCCATGATTTGTCCTCTCATTTTATTGACTATTATTGTCAGGTAACTAGAGTGCTGAGTGAACCTTCGCCAGATGGCCATCTTTGTGATGTGTTCAGAAACCTTTGTGATCTGACCAGAATCCACCATCGAGCTCTTCTTGTTCCCACGGTTTTCAAAGAGCCCCTATGACGTATGTACAAACTTCAAGATCAGGAAACGTTCAGGTTGATGAACGCCTGGCTTGGTTCCGACAGAACGACAAACCCCATTCTCAGATTTTTGACGGGCTGGTGACTGCAGTGGAATTTCATGAAGGCCTCGGGCTGCACACGCTGAATGCTCGCGCGCGCCGGCCGTTTGAGATGTCTTCTGTGCGCCAACCTGGAGCTGTCCTGCTTTGCTTTCTTGAGGGATCTACCGAAGCCCTGCTTGATGGTAAGTCTATGGGGTTGGGGCGAGGCAAGGGCGCGCCCGTCAAGTTCGTGCTGTCCTCGGTTGAAGAGCCGCTGAGATTTGATCGGCGCAGTGCGTTGGATGAATACGTGCGGAAAATCAGTATCTCTTTGTCTCATGAATGGCTGGATGCCTATGGCATTGCTCTGCCAACCCGCGCGCGTCATGGGTTCGCTGGAGGGCATTTGGAATGGAATGCGAGCCAGCAAGATCTTGGGATTCTAGAAGAGCTTGCGGCCTGCCGGAGTTTTTCTGATCCCTTTGCGAAACTCGATGCAGAGGCCAATGTGCTGCGTTTGTTGTCTTCAAGTTTCAAAAAGCTAGGCGGGGCTACTGAAACGCCTCATCTAACACAGCGGGAACAAGATCAACTGGCACGGTTTACCGACTTGGCACGGCTGCCCGGTCCTATTCCGAGCCTGAATGGGCTTGCACGCGCGAGTGGGTTAAGCCCGTCTTCGCTGCGCAGATTGGTGCAAAAGCGGCATGGTTGCGCGCCACTGCATTTTGCCAAGAAACTCCGCCTTTCGATGGCGCGGGATAAGATTTCACTGGGTCAGATGTCAGTGGCTGAGGCTGCCGAGGTCGCGGGGTTCCGCTCTGCTGAGAGCTTTGCGACCGCCTTTTCGCGCGAATTTGGGGCGCCTCCTTCGCATTTCAGACCTGCGAATTACGCGTTTTAAAGCGCCCCATGTAAAAAGGCCCGCAGATCTTGCGGGCCTTTGATGTCTGCCTGTGCGTGTCTGGCACTCTTAACTGTCAAGCTGCACCAACGCGTGGCGCTTTTTGCCGGCTGACAGTTTGATTGGAGCGGCCAACGCGGCTGCGTCGATCATCAACCCGGCGTCGGTCAGGGGTGCGTCATCAAGCTTCGCGCCGTTTTCCTTGATCAGGCGCTTGGCGTCTTTGCCGGATTTTGCGAGGCCGGATTTCACGATCAGCTGCACGATGGAGATGCCGTCGCCGAGGTCCTCGGAGGTGAGCGTCACGGTGGGCAGATCATCGCCAACGCCGCCCTTTTCGAAGACTTCGCGTGCGGTGGCTTCGGCTGTGGCAGCGGCCTCTGCGCCGTGGCAGAGCGTGGTCACCGCATTGGCAAGAATGATTTTCGCCTCATTGATTTCGCTGCCCGCCAGCGCGCCAAGCCGGTTGCACTCCTCCACCGGCATTTCGGTGTAGAGCTTGAGGAAGCGACCGACGTCAGCATCGGTGGTGTTGCGCCAGAACTGCCAGAACTCATAAGGGCTGCGCATATCCGCATTGAGCCAGATCGCGCCGTCGGCGGTTTTGCCCATTTTCTTGCCATCAGAGGTGGTCAGCAGCGGCGAAGTGAGACCAAACAGGCCGCCCTCATCCACACGGCGGGTGAGGTCGATGCCATTGACGATGTTGCCCCATTGATCGGAGCCGCCGAACTGCACCAGACAGCCGTATCGGCGGTTGAGCTCCAGGAAGTCATAGGCCTGCAGGATCATGTAGTTGAATTCGAGGAAGGAGAGGGATTGTTCCCGATCCAGACGCGATTTTACGCTCTCAAAGGACAACATGCGGTTTACCGAGAAGTGGCGGCCGATGTCGCGCAGGAATTCGAGGTAGTTCAGATCGTCGAGCCATTCGGCGTTGTTGAGCATCAGCGCATCTGTGTCTCCATCGCCGTAGTCGAGGTATTTGGCGAAGACTTTTTTGATGCCGGCGATGTTGTCGTCGATCTGGGCATTGTTGAGCAGTGGGCGCTCATCTGCGCGAAACGAAGGGTCGCCCACCTTGGTGGTGCCGCCGCCCATCAAAGTGATCGGCTTGTGGCCGGTTTTCTGCAACCAGCGCAGCATCATGATCTGGATGAGCGAGCCGACGTGCAAGGATTTTGCCGTGGCATCAAAGCCGATATAGCCGGGAACCACGCCGGCACAGAGGGCTTTGTCAAAGCCTTCATAATCTGTGCAATCGGCCACAAAGCCGCGCTCTAGCATCACGGTGAGGAAATCCGATTTGGGCTGGTAGGTCATACGTCCACTCATCTTTTCAAGGTTTGCCCCCTCCTAGCACCTTGGGCGCGAAGTTGTAAGCGCTCTTTATAGGTGGCAGATGGGCTTTGGCGCAGCGATTTTGACTCAATGGTCAGGATTGTCCGACTGTAGCGCCCTTTTGATTTTCGGTATGAAAACACATTGATTTTGTTTTGTTGTTGGGATGCATGGTTCGAGATTTCGATCAATTAACCCATTTGGTTTATGAAGCGGCTTTGGACAACTCTTTGTGGCCGGAACTTATACTTGAGCTGGCAGAAATTCTTCAGCCGGCATTGGATGAGGACGCGCTGATCGCGGATGCCGATGGGCCAAAGGCGCACAAGAGCGGTGCAACACTGCCCACAACAGATGCGTCTGCATTGGAGCATCTTTCGCAGCATGTGCGGCGGGCGTTTCAGATTTCAGAGCGCATTGTTGGCCTGCAAGAGCAGCAAAGCAACCTGTCTTCGGTCTTGAACAGTTTCTCTTTCGGTATTGCACTGCTGGATGAAGAAGGGGGTGTTCTGCTCTCCAATCATGCAATGCAGGATGTGTTGCCGCTTGCGCCACTGATGGCACAGGAACACTTGCTGCTCCCTATGGAAGGCGGGGCGCCGCAGGGGCTGGCACAGGCGTTGCGCTGTGTGCGTAAAACCGGCCAGGCCAGTGCCTTTCACACAGGTCATGGGCAGGCGGCCAATGTGGTGTTGCTGCCCAGAGAAGACGCCGCCCGGATTGGGTTTCCACCGCATGCGGCCAATGTCATATTGGCTTCAGATGGGTGTAACGCGGCGGGGATTGCGTTTTTTGCCCAGTCTTACGGCTTGACCCGGCGGGAGGCAGAGATCCTGCGCCACATTGGCTTGCCCGGCGATCTGCGTGAGATTGCGGCGCAAATGGGCGTTTCTTACGAGACTGCACGGACCTATCTGAAGCGAATTTATGAGAAAACCAACACGGGCAGTCGCAGTGAACTGGCGGCTGTTCTGGCAGGTTCCCCATTAAAAGTGGTGCGAGAGGCGACACCTCAGGCCAGACGCGCGTCACAGGTGCGCCGCAGCATCATTTTGGCAGATGGGCGCAAACTTGAGTACTTTCGTCTGGGAGCAGAAGACGCCAAACCCGTTTTGGTGTTTGATGCGCTGGCGGGGGTGACAATTGATGTGCTGGGATTTCCGGACCGCTGTCATGCCATATTGGAGCGGCTGAACGTGCAGGTGATTTGCCCCTGTCGCCCCGGCAGTTTCATGTCTGATCCTGCGCCAATGGAAAGTCTGCGGGATTTTGCTGACGACGTGGCTGCGTTGTTGGATCAACTGGGATTGGCAAGAGTGGGGGCGATGTCTGTGTCCTATGGCAACGGCTCTGCCTTGGCGATTGCCCATGAGTTGAAAGGCCGCGTGACCAAACTTGTGATGTCTTCAGCGTGCTATCCGAACTATCGACATGAAAATTGGCGTGAGTTGGATCAGTTTTATCATATGTCGGCCATCTTGGGGCGGTACTGGCCATCCATGCTGCGTCAAATCATTCCTTTCCTTGTACGCTCGATTTTGCAGAATGCGGATCGCTATTTCGACCGATATTGCAAACGCGCTAAAAGCGTTGATGACATTCGATTGTTATCCCATCCAGTGATCCGCAAACGCACAGCGGACATGCTGGCTTTGCGCACGGCTGCCGGTATGCGGGGTATGGTGGAGGAAAACGTTCTGAATGTGCAGGGGTGGGATTTCGATGTGGCAACCATTGAGGTGCCTGTCGAGATTTATCAGGGCCCGGATGACAATGTTGCGCCCTTGAAAGGGGCGCAGGCGCTTTGCGCAGAGTTGCCTAATGCGCAGCTTACGGTATTGGCGGGCAGGGGGCATTATCATCATATTGAAAACTGGCCTTGGCTGATTGCCCGTGCGGCTGGTGTTGAGATGGATGTCGGTGCGACTACTTACGAGATTGCAGACCTTTAGGCGGTTTGTCCCCAATTGGGGATAGGGGGGCAAGCTGGGGTCATTTAAGCACTGTATCAGTGAAGAAAGAGCACCATATTTTAGAAGGTGTGTTTTGTTGTGTTAGAGTTCATTTTTTATGTTTTACATGCTTTCCCTGTTTCGATCTTCATCGTCTTTGGCGCATTGGGATTTTTACTCTATTTGACCAATTATATTTTGATCTCATTCCACATGATCAGCAGTCAGAACATCAGGTTTTTGCCCTCATTATTTTTGAGGCGATACTTGAGTTGTTTGGGCTTTGGCTCGGTTTCAATCTTGGGTCGTTTCGGTTTCAAGTGTTCTGGATCTGCGTTGGTTTTGCGGCAATCGGGGGCAGGATGAAGCTGAATTCAAACTATCAAAACGGAGGCAATTAATTCCCTCTGTCTGTGTCTTTCGGGATCCCCAACTTGCCCGAGCCGACAGAGTGCCAGATGTTTTGTTTCCACGCCTTGGTGATTGGCCTGAGACAGGTGCCCGTGCTCAGCCTTTCATCAAGGCGTGTTTTTTGTTGTGGCGTGGTGGGGCGCTGATCCTTTATGAGTTGGCCAAACCGGCGCATAAGCCGGGCGCTGAGGTGAGCGGAAGGATCAGGCATGGCGAAAGGTCAGGGAGCTGACGCGGTTCAGGTGGCGCTGGGCGCCATGTCGGGCACGTCTTTGGATGGGGTTGATGCAGCAGTGGTGGAAACCGACGGCGTCACAATTCATAGCTTTGGACCCAGTGAGTATCGGGCCTATTCTGCAGATGAACAGGCTGTGCTGACCAAGGCGCTTGGCCATTGGGGCGGCGTTGAAGCGACGGCAGCGGCCAAGGTCATTGAGGCGGCACATGCAGAGGTTCTGGGCCGGTTTGAAGAGATTGATCTGATTGGTTTTCACGGTCAGACGCTTGCGCATGAGCCACGGGGCCGTGGCACGTGCCAGGTGGGCGACGGGCAGGCGCTGTCTGAGGCGCTGGGTGTGCCTGTGGTTTGGGATTTCCGCAGTGCTGACGTGGAGTTGGGGGGAGAAGGCGCACCGCTTGCGCCGTTTTTTCATTTTGCCTGTGCCAAGTGGTTTGGCGCCTGTGAGCCGGTGGCGTTTTTGAACCTGGGCGGTGTTGGCAACATCACATGGGTGGATCCGCGCAAAGAGGGGCCAGAGGCAGAGGGGGCTTTGCTGGCGTTTGACACCGGGCCGGCAAATGCGCCGCTGAATGATTTGCTGCGTGCACGGCGTGGGCTGGCGTTTGACGAAGGCGGGAAGATTGCCGCGCAGGGCACCGTGGCCACGGGCGCCCTGGAGCTGTTTTTGCAAGAGGGATATTTCGCGCGTATGCCGCCCAAGTCTCTGGATCGGAATGACTTTCCGGAAATGATGGATCTGGTGCGTGAGCTGTCTGATGCAGATGCGGCGGCCACGATGACAGCCATGTGTGCCGCCAGTGTCGCGCAGGGGATGGTACATTGTCCGGTGCCGCCAAGCCGCGTGCTGGTGACCGGGGGCGGGCGGCACAACCCGGTGCTGATGGAGATGTTGCGGGTGTCGCTGGACTGTCCGGTGGTGCCTGTTGAAGAGGTGGAACTGGATGGCGACATGCTGGAGGCGCAGGCTTTTGCCTATCTGGCGGTGCGCGTGGCGCGCGGCCTTCCGACCTCTGCGCCAAGCACAACCGGTGTGGTGGCGATGGTGGGCGGTGGTACGGTCAGTGTGCCGCAGGGGTGAGGCCCGATCTATTGCTTGGGCGTGAGGCTGGCTTGGTAGTCGCTATGAAACGCCGTGTATCCGTTTGACGTGCTCTGCAGATGGGCTTTCAAGTCTTCATGCAGCGCCGGGAGCTGGTGGAAGGGCACATTCGGGAAGGCGTGATGCTCTGCGTGATAGGGCATGTTCCAAGCGAGAAAGCGCACGAGACGGTTGGCGAAGGTGGTGCGGGAGTTTTCCAGCATATTGGCCACCGGCGGGCAGCGGCCGTGCTCTGCCAAAAGATAGGCGCGCAGGAAGGGCTGGCCGATCAGGCAGGGCAGGATCCAGATCCAGAAGATGAGTGGTGAGACCAGCAGGCTGGCGAAGATGAGGCTGTAGAGCGCGATCAGGATGCGCGCCTCAAGGCGCATGGTGGCCTGTTTTCGAGCTGGCAGATAGGGCGCATTCAGCGCACCGAATGCGTTCTGAAAAACCGTTTTTGCGGAAGCTTGCCAGTAGCTTAGTCCGGAAAGGTAAAGCAGATAGCTGCGCCATGTGTCCGGGCGTGGGCCGCCGGCCAGCTCGGGGTCGCGTTGTGGATCGTTGGTGAATTTGTGATGCGCCATATGAAAGGCGCGAAACCATGTGAAAGGCAGCATCAGTGGCAGAGCGCAGGCATGGCCCACCGCCCGGTTGATCCAGCGGGTGGCGAAGGGCGTGTCGTGGGTGCATTCATGGCTGAGCGTGAAGAGAAACACCCAGAGCACGCCGAGCGGCAGGAGCATCAGCGGCCAGAGCGGCGCGCGCAGGCCGACCCAGAGCGCGCAAAGAAGCAGTGCACCGAGATAGAGCGCAAGGTGGCGCAGGCCCGCGGCGTCAGAGCGACTTTGCAGCAAGCTGCGGCGCGCGGGCGAGAGGCGGGCAAGGGCCTCCCTGTGGCTCAGTGGGGTGCTCATCGCGGGATGTCAAAGCCGGGGGCGGCAAGCTCAAACCCTTCAAACTGGAAGGCAGGAGAGACGGTACAGCCGACCAGCGTCCAGTCACCCGTGCTGCGCGCGGCCTGCCAGTGATGGGGCGGCACGATGTGCTGGGGCAGCTGGCCTGCAGCGAGATCCGGGCCAAGGGTCAGATCTTGCGCCGGACCAGCCTCGGTTTCTGCGAGCGACAGGATCAGCGGCGCGCCCGCGTAATAGTGCCAGATTTCGGCGGCATCGACGCGGTGCCAATGAGAGACCTCACCTGCCTTCAGCAGGAAATAGATCGCTGTACCAGCGGGGCGGGCGCCATCGGGGGCATCGGCGATCCATGTCTGCCGGTAGTGGCCGCCCTCTGGGTGCGGGGCGAGATTGAGCTGGGCGATGATTTGATCGGCGGTCATTTGGGTAAGTCCAAGTTCTTTTGGCCCAATAGGGCCACATGATGCGCAAAGCGCAAGAAAAAAGGCGGCTCATGGAGCCGCCTTTCGTGTGGTGTGTTGGTGCGCAGTGGGTGCGCACCCTACGGTTATTTCAGGATCGAGCGGCCTGCGTATTCCGCGGTTTCGCCCAGCGCTTCTTCGATGCGGATCAGCTGGTTGTATTTCGCCAGACGGTCAGAGCGCGACAGGGAGCCGGTTTTGATCTGGCCGCAATTGGTGGCCACAGCGAGGTCCGCGATGGTGGCGTCTTCTGTTTCACCAGAGCGGTGAGACATCACGTTTGTGTAACGTGCGCGGTGGGCCATATCGACGGCCTTGAGCGTCTCGGTCAGAGAGCCGATCTGGTTCACTTTCACCAGCATGGAGTTGGCCACGCCTTGCGCGATGCCGTCCGCCAGACGGGTTGGGTTGGTCACGAAAAGATCGTCCCCCACCAGCTGTACCTTGTCACCGATCATGTCGGTCAGCAGTTTCCAGCCTTCCCAGTCGTCTTCGTCCATACCGTCTTCGATGGAGATGATTGGGTAGTCGTTGCAGAGGTCTGCGAGGTATTGCGCGTTTTCTGCGGAGGTCAGGGATTTGCCTTCGCCGACCATCTCGTATTTGCCGTCTTTGTAATACTCAGAAGAGGCGCAATCGAGGGCGAGGTAGATGTCTTCGCCCAGTTTGTAGCCGGCTTTTTCAACGGAGGTTTTGATGAAGTCCAGCGCGACGCGGGTGCTTTCAAGCGCTGGTGCAAAGCCACCCTCATCGCCGATGCCGGTGTTGTAGCCTGCCGCAGACAGCTCTTTCTTCAGGGTGTGGAAGACTTCAGCGCCCATGCGGATGGCTTCGCGGATGTTGGCCGCGGAGACAGGCATGATCATAAACTCTTGGATGTCGATCGGGTTGTCGGCGTGCTCGCCGCCGTTGATGATGTTCATCATTGGAACCGGCAGAACGCGCGCGGAAGTGCCGCCCACATAGCGGAAGAGGGGCTGTGCGGTATGATCTGCGGCGGCTTTGGCGGCTGCGAGTGACACGCCGAGGATGGCGTTGGCGCCAAGGCGGCCTTTGTTTGGGGTGCCGTCGAGTTCGATCATTGCGGCGTCAATGGCGACCTGCTCGGTCACGTCCATGCCCACCAGAGCTTCAGCGATTTCGCCGTTCACGGCGTTGACCGCCTCAAGCACGCCTTTGCCCATGTAGCGGGATTTGTCGCCATCACGCTTTTCAACCGCTTCATGTGCGCCGGTTGAGGCACCGGATGGCACGGCGGCGCGGCCCATGGTGCCGTCTTCGAGGATCACGTCGACTTCGACGGTGGGGTTGCCACGGCTGTCGAGAATTTCACGGGCGAAGATATCAATGATGGTGCTCATTCTGGGCGTCCCTGCGCTGATCAAATGTTGAGGCAGCTATAGCAGGGCAGGCCCAAAAGTAAACGGCATTTGGTAGCGCTAACGGTGGTTTTTATTGAGGTTAGGGCTAACAGTTGGGCAGCGTTGCTTTTTGAGCGCTTTGCTGAAGGCGATCAAGCGCTTTGGGCTGTGTGGTGGGTTTGGGCGAGCCGCTGTTCGCGCAAGAAGGTGAAGAGACCCGACCCAATGATCAGGCTTGCCCCAAGCAGCGTGAGCATGTCGGGGCGCTCTGAAAACACCAGCATACCGATCAGGATGGAAAACAGCAGGCGAGAGTAGCGGAAGGGCGCAACAACGGATGCTTCGCCAATGCGCAGGGCGGTGACGACGCCCCAATAGCCCGCTGCGCCAAAAACAACGGCACCTGCAAACATTGAGAGATGCGAGGGGCTGAGCGCTTCATAAGTGCTGGTGTTTAGCATTTGCAGCAAAATACCGCCAGGGATCAGCGATGCAAAACTCTGGAAAGAAACCACGAAGGACGAGACAGAGGCATCAATTCTGCGGGTGATCAAATCGCGGACAGCGACGGCCAGCACAGCGCCCAGCACCAATAGGGCGTTGGGATCAAAGCCAGCTGTGCCGGGGCGGATGATCAGCATGACGCCGAAGAAACCAACAAGGATCGCGGTGAGGCGCCGCCAGCCGACGGCCTCGCCAAGGAAAAGTGCTGCGCCAAGTGTGATCACGAGCGGCAGGGTTTGGAACACCGCGGCCACAGTAGAGAGATCAACCCGGGCAAGGGCTGTGGCAAAGAGCACAGCGCCAAGGGCTTCGGACAGCGTGCGCAACATCATGATGGGTGACCAGGCCGCCGGCACAAAAATCCGATCACGGCGCGCGATGGCGAGGATTGCAAAAACGCCGCCAGATCCAATCCCAAGCGACATCAAGATTTGGCCGACAGGCAGGCTGGCCGATAGCGCCTTGATGAACATGTCTTCAAGCGTGAAGCCAAGCATGGCTGCGATGATGATGAGGATGCCGTGTACGTTTTGCATGGGGGAGCCTGTGCCGCGCGAGTGTCCTGGCAGCAGTGGCGTCTAGGCGAGTTGTCGGCAAGTCAGAACGCGACACAGGCCCATTCATTTTGGTGATACGGCATATCACGCAATGGGCCTGTGGGAAGGGCTGCGCCTAGAGTGGACGGATCTTCAGGCCGGTGATGCGGTTGGCCTCGCGGCCTGTGACTTCAAAGCGGAAGCCATGGAAGGAGAACACCTGACCGACCGTTGGGATCATCTGCGCCTCATGGATCACCAGACCAGCAACGGTGTTGGCCTCATCATCTGGCAGGTTCCAATCGGTTGCCCGGTTGAGATCACGGATGGTCATGGCACCTTCAATCAGGAACTGACCATCTTCTGATTTACTGATCTGATGGTCGCCATCTTCGTCAAACTCGTCGGTGATTTCGCCGACGATCTCCTCAAGGATGTCCTCAAGCGTGATCAGGCCCTGAAGCGAGCCGTATTCGTCCACGACAAGCGCGAAGTGCGCGTGGCGGCGCAAAAATTCGCGCATCTGATCGTCCAACGCAGTGGTTTCGGGCACGAAATAGGGCTCTTTGGCAACCTCATCTAAGACGATGTCAGTCATGCGTTCTGGCGACGTGTCGGCCTCGCGCACCCGGCGATACATTGCGCGGAACAGGTCTTTGGCGTGGACCACACCAATGATGTTTTCCGGCTCATCTTTGAACACAGGCAGGCGGGTGTGGTTGCTTTCCAGACACTGATTGAGAATGTCAGCGGGGCTGTCATCTGCGTTGATCATTTCGATGCCTGAGCGGTGGAGCATGATCTCTTCGACGGTGCGGTCAGACAGGTCGAGCGCACCAAGGATACGGTCGCGGTCTTCTTTTTCCACGATTCCCTCGGAGTGGCCGAGCTGAATGGCGCCGGCGATTTCTTCACGCACGGCGAGAATTTGACTGTCCGGGTCCGTTTCTACGCCAAAAAGGCGCAGCACGGCGCGCACCAGCATGCGCACGGCAGATACCACCGGTGAGAAGACGGTGACAATCAAGCTGATCGGGCCTGCCACGGTGGAGGCGGCGTCTTCGGGCCGGGTTATGGCGTAGGTTTTGGGTAGCACTTCGGCAAAGATCAGAACCAGCAGCGTCATGACCAAGGTGGCCATGGCCACGCCACCTTCGCCAAAGGCGCGTGTGAAAAGCGCGGTGGCGAGCGAGGTTGCGAGGATATTCACGAGGTTGTTGCCCAGAAGGACAGAGCCGATCAGCCGCTCGCTGTCCTCTGTCACCGCTAGGGCGCGTTGCGCACCGCGGCTGCCTTTGTCGGCCTGCGTGCGCAGCTTGCCGCGCGAGGCGGCTGTGAGCGCGGTTTCAGAGCCCGAAAAGAAGCCTGAGAGCATGAGCAAAAATAAAATCACCCCAGCGGTGATCCAAAATGCGGTGTCGATAGACGTTGCGGGCTCCATAAGATCCTCATTTGACGTGTCAAATTCGTTATGGGTGCAGGGGGAAGTCGGATCAAGGGGCTGCTGTGCTGTTAAGCCTTATTTTACGACGCGAGCTTAGAGGGGGCGCACAGAGATAGAAGTGGGAGACTCAGGCTTATGAAAGCCCTTATTTTTTGTGCGATGGCGCTGCCAGCCGTTGCGGTTGCGGGTGACGCCGAAGTGTCATTTTTGACCGAAGACTATGCACCATATTCTTGGATAGAGAACGGTGAAGCCGTTGGTCATGGCATTGATTTGATTCACGAAGTTGCCGCGCGCGCGGCGCTGTCTCATTCGGTTGAGATCACTAAATGGAGTCGCGCGATTGCGTTGGCTGAGAAAGACGAAAACACCTGTGTGTTTTCAACGGCGCGTACAGAGGAACGTGAGCCCAAATTCCAATGGGCGGGACCTATGTATGTAGAGAGCACCTATCTGGTGCAGCGTGCGGGTGAAAACGCAGAGGTTGCCACGCTGGAAGCTGCGCTGACCAAAACGATTGGCACACAGACAGGCGACTTCACCATTCAGTTGTTGCAGGAACTTGGGGCAGCAAAGGTCGATACTGCACCTGATCTTGAAAAAACGCTGAGAAAGCTGCGTGCTGGGCGTCTTGATTACCTCATTCTCGGAGAAGAAGGTGCGACGGCCATTGCTGCGCAAAATGATGATCTTGAAGTTGCTTTGGAAGTGTCTCGCGATGAGTTTTTCATCGCTTGCTCAAAGAGCACCCCGGCGGAGACCGTCGCAAAGATTGATGCGGCCATGGATGCGATGATGGACGATGGCACCCAGGCCCAGATGGTTGCGAAGTATAAGTAAGTCGCTGCCTTAGTGCGAGACTTGTGAGGCCAGAGCGTTTGCTCTGGCCTTTTGTGTAGGACTGGCGGATTTGTGATTGGGGGACTGAGGTCCTATTGGATAGAGCTGGAGCAAAGATCACTTAGGGGTGCAGAAGATGCAGGACTTGGGGAGGCTTGAAGGCCGGGTTTTGGTGTTTGGTGGGCCGTATTCGAATTTGCAGGCAACTCAGGCGGTTCTGCAAGAGGCCCGCGCGCAGGGTATCGCGGGGCGCAATCTGATATGCACAGGAGATGTGGTTGCATATTGCGGGCAGCCAGCAGAAACCGTGGCCGCTGTGCGGGAGAGCGGCGCAATTGTGGTTGCTGGGAACTGCGAGATCCAGCTGGCCAGTGGCGCGGCGGACTGCGGGTGTGGATTTGAGGAAGGTACCACTTGTGATCTGCTTTCCGCGGGGTGGTATGGCTATGCCGCCCAGCAAGTGGACGAGGCTGCGCGGGCCTGGATGGCGGGACTGCCCGACATCGTTTGTTTCGAATTGGCTGGGCAGCGAGTGGCGGTGATCCATGGCGGCGTCACGGATGTGGCGCGGTTTTTGTGGGAGACGTCACCGGAGAGCGCATTTACTGAGGAAATTGCGGCGCTCACAGACAAAGTTGGTGCGGTGGATGTGGTGCTGGCGGGGCATTGCGGTATCCCCTTTGAGCGCCAAATTGACACTGTGCGTTGGATCAATGCAGGTGTGATTGGCATGCCGCCGCATGATGGTGGGCAAGCCACGCGATACGCCGTGTTTGATGGAAAAACGGTGACGTTTCATACCTTGCGTTATGACACAGCACAGGCGTTTCGGAAAATGCAGAAAGCAGGGCTGACACAAGGCTACCATGACGGGCTTGTGAGCGGTTATTGGCCTTCGGAGGACGTTTTGCCTGAGGACTTGCGGGTGCCACTCTCTGTGCGACTTTCATCTTCGCGCGCCAGCGGGTGATGGGTTGTCACCAACTCATGCAAACGTTCATCCAGCACGTGGGTGTAAATTTCGGTGGTCGAGAGATCGGCGTGTCCCAGAAGTGTTTGGATCACACGCAGGTCTGCGCCATTGGCCAGAAGGTGGGTGGCAAACGCATGGCGCAGAGTGTGGGGCGTAACCTTTTCGGGTGGCACGCCTGCGGTGATCGCGAGATCTTTGATTAGGGTGTGAAACCAATTGCGGGTGACGTGACCCAGCGCACCACGGGACGGGAAGAGAAACAGAGAGGCTGGCTTGCCTTTGGTCTGTTTGTCCTCTTCTGCACGGTCGCGCACGCAGAGCCACGCAGAGAGCGCCTCGCGCGCGGGTGGGGATAGCGGAACCATGCGCTCCTTATCGCCTTTGCCGCGCACCAGAAGCATTTGAGGATTGCCCCGAGCAGCTGCGACAGGGAGGCTTACGAGTTCGGTCACGCGCATGCCAGTGGCATAGAGCAATTCCATCAGGCAGGTGTTGCGCAGGCGATCCTGCGAGTTGCGGCCTGTTTCACGGGCGGCCTTGAGCAGGGCATCGACCTCTGTGACTTCCAGCGTTTTGGGCAGGCGCTTGGACCGTCCCGGGCCGCGGATCTGAATGGCGGGGTTGCTGTCTCGCCAGCCTTCTTCAAAGGCAAACCGAAAGAGCTGTTTGAGTGCAGAGAGGCGGCGTGCGCGCGTGGATTGGGCCAATCCTTCTGCGTCGCAAAAGAGCAAATAGTCTTCGATCTGGGCCTGAGTCGCGGTTTCAAATGAGATGGAGCGACGCTTGGCCCATTCAACAAAGCTGGTGAGGTCGCGCAAATAGGCGGCGAGCGTGTTGGGGGAGGCACCAAGCTCAGCGGCTTGCGCGTCCAGAAACGTTTCGATCCATAGGTTTTGTGAGCTGGGTGACATTGCCTCAGCCTCGCGTGTCCAGCAATGCAATTTGGAGTGCAGCGCGGCGCGCGGTGTCTTCCAGACCAACAGCGCGCAATGTGGCGAGCGCATCGGTCAGCGCGCCGAGATTGCCCGCAGCACCATCATCCATAAGTGACATGGCCGTGAGGATACCTTCGCCTAATTGGCCGCGTGCAAGCATGGTTGAAATTTCCTGAGGCACCCCAGCACCGTGGAAAGCATCAGAAATCGCGCGGTGGACAGGATCGGTGGTGACCCGGGGTGGTGCGCCAAGCGCCAGACCTGCGAGAAAGTCGCGTGGGCCGCTGCGGGCGGCCTTCTCATAGTCCGACGACAGCAGGGCGATGTCGCGCGCCAGACGTGCGGTCACACCCTGAAGCGGCAGCTTCAACAACGCTGGCCCATAGATGCGTGCAAAGGGCACTTCGAGGTGTACCTGCTGCATCGCGGCCCATGCCGCAGGAAGAGTGTCTGCAACTTTGGCTGTGTCATTTGCTGCAATCGCGGCGTCCAAGGCCTGCAGGGCGGCCACGCGATCCCAGATCATACCTGAGGCAGCGGGTTTGCGCTCTGAGTAGATGCCAAGCAGGCGGTTTTCATGCAGTGCAGAGGTGCGTGCAAGTCGTTCGGAGGCTTCAAGCTGGGCCTTCCATCCGGCGGTATCACGCAGATCTGCATGGGCATAGGCGCGGGGCAGGCCGGTGGTAGACTGGGTCTCGCCGATGGCTTCGTAGAGACGGAACTTCAGTGGCGTGACAGGCCCCGCAGCCACAAGCAGGGGCTCTCCCTCAAAGAGATCCGGATCAAGAAAACGCAGCAGCAAAGCATCCATTTCCTCTGAGATCAGGCCAAGTGCCTTTGCCGTATCGAGGGTCAGCGCGGCGGCCCGCCAATCCCCGGAACGTGCAGTGCAGAAGATGCGGGCTGCGTAATCAGGTGCGAGATGCGGCGCTTGCATGAGCGCGTCACAGGCGCGTTGCTCTTCTCCCATCAGAAGGGTGACATCAAACCAGCGCGCAAAGAGTGCGGGTGTGTCTGGACCTGCACGTTCCAGAAGCGCGCCAGCCTGTTCGAGTGCGCCCATTTCGATCAGTTTGTCGATGCGGGCAATCAACAGCTCATTGGCGACGCCTGCGTTGCGCGGTGCGTCTGCCTCCGCCAAGAGCAGCGTGTAGAGCAGCGCCTGCATGGCAGGAAGCACATCTGGGCGCTGGGCACGCACCAGCGTACTGAGGTCTGTGGCTTGAGAGGCAGACCAGAGCGATGCGGGCAGGCCGGTTACTGAGGAAGGCAGCAGGCCCGCAGCGTCATGGCCGTTGTCGTCCAATGAGGAAATCGCAATGTCGGGTGTGCTGAGGCCTTCGGAAACGGGGGGCTCTTCCGGCGGTAGGCCGATGTCGAGCGTGACAGTTGGCGTGGGGTTCAGCCACTCAATGGCAGACAGCGGGGATTCAGGTGAGGTGGCTGGGTCTGCATTCTGAGTAAAGCCCGGCGCAGCAGCGAGGCTGAACAGAACGGGCCATGTGCCCAGACCGCTAAGACGGCTCATTCTTCGCCTTGCAGCTCTACAGGAATGCGGATTTCAGTTTGTTTTGCGGAAAAATCGGCCCCAAAAATTGGGCCAACATAGGCATATACCACCAATGCGATTGCCGCCAAAACCAACAGAGCCAGTAAGGCCCGAAAGACTTTGCCCATGAATCCCCTCAAATTCCTGCCCGTTTTTTTCAACTTATAACTGGCCTTTTGCACAAGATCACGTCATTCAATGCCAAAATCTTAATTTTGAGCAAGGCTTGGCCGATTGTGGGCGTTTCATGGGCTACGAACTGAAGAAAACCGTTGTGCTGGTGGGCATGATGGGCGCAGGAAAAACCGCTGTTGGACGCGCTTTGGCGGCCAAACTTGATGTTCCGTTTATCGATTCAGATGCAGAAATCGAGAAGGCGGCCAACATGAGCATTGCAGAGATTTTCAGCCGGGATGGCGAGGCGTTTTTCCGACAGAAAGAAAGCCAGGTGATCGGGCGACTTTTGGAAGAAGAACGTTGCATCCTGTCAACCGGGGGGGGTGCCTACCTGGCAGAGGCCAACCGGGCTGTGATTTCCGAGCGCGGCGTCGCGGTGTGGCTGAACGCGGATGTGGAGCTGTTGTGGTCGCGTGTGAAACACAAGGATACAAGACCCTTGTTGCGGACAGACAATCCACGAAAAACTCTTGAAGAGATTTATGCGGCGCGGGTGCCGCTCTATAGCCGCGCCGATCTGCCGGTGTTGGCAGAGGCGGGATTGAGCATTGACGAGATGGCGGAGCGGGTGGCAGAGGCTTTGATCCATAAGCGTCCGGATGTACTGGAAGGGGCAAACTGATGATTGAAACGGTGCATGTAGGTCTTGAAGGGCGCGCCTACGATATTCACATCGGCCCCGGGTTGCTGGCGCAGGCGGGGGTATTGATCGGACCTATGCTGGCGCGCAAGCAAGTCTGTGTTGTCACAGATGAAAACGTGGCTGCGCTGCATCTGGACACGCTGCGGTCTGGGTTGAAAAGTGCAGGGATCACCATGGAAGCGCTGGTCTTGCCTGCGGGCGAAAGCACCAAGGGCTGGGCGCATCTGGAGCAAACCGTGGAATGGCTGCTGGCGCAGCGCGTAGAGCGGCGTGATCTGGTGGTCGCGCTCGGCGGCGGTGTGATTGGGGATCTAACCGGTTTTGCCGCAGCCATATTGCGCAGGGGCGTGGGGTTTGTTCAGATCCCAACCAGCCTTCTGGCGCAGGTGGACAGCTCTGTTGGCGGTAAGACAGGGATCAACAGTCCTTTGGGTAAGAACCTCGTAGGGGCATTTCATCAGCCAAAGATGGTGCTGGCGGATATTGATGTTTTGGCTGCATTGCCTGCGCGTGATTTCCTCGCAGGCTATGGTGAGGTGGTCAAATATGGTCTGCTGGGCGATGCCACGTTTTTTGACTGGCTTGAAACCAATGGTCCGAAGCTGGCAGAGGGTGATGTGGCGGCGCGGATTGCCGCGGTGAAACGCTCTTGTGAGATGAAAGCCGAGATTGTGATGCGCGATGAGACAGAGCAGGGAGATCGGGCACTACTCAACCTCGGGCATACTTTTTGTCATGCGCTTGAGGCGGCAACGGGCTATGGTGATCGTCTGCTGCATGGCGAAGGTGTGGCCTTGGGCTGTGCGATGGCGTTTGAGCTGAGTGCGCGGCTTGGGCTGTGCGCGCAGGAAGATCCAAGCCGGGTGCGACAGCATCTGCGTGACATGGGTATGAAGGTGGATCTGAAAGACATTGCAGGCGATTTGCCGGATGCCGATACGCTGCTTGACTTGATGGGGCAGGACAAAAAGGTCGTGGATGGCCAGTTGCGCTTTATCCTCGCGCGCGGGATTGGAGCGGCCTTTGTGACTGCTGATGTGCCGCGAGACGTGGTGCGCGAGTTGCTCGCGCAAGAGCTGGCGGCGCGCTAAAAACCGCGCAGCCTCAGCTGAGGCGAAAGCCGACCCCTGGAGGTCGGCTTATTTTTATTTTTCAGCGGTTTGCACCAGGTTGAGAATGACACGCGTTGCGCTGGCCATATCTTGTGCTGAAATCCACTCAAGTGGGCCGTGGATTTCCATCATGCCCGTGAAGAGATTGGGGCAGGGCACACCTTTTTCGGTGAGTTGAGAGCCATCTGTTCCACCGCGAATGGGGACAGATTTGGGCTCCAGCCCTTCGGCGCGAATAGCATCGCGTGCGCGCTCCACTGGCGTCATATCCTGTTCAAGCCAGTAGCGCATGTTGCGGTATTGTTTGGTGATTTCACAGGAGACAGTCGCGCCTGGAAAATCTGTTGCTGCCTTTTCGCAAATGCCCTTCAGCCTATCGGCTTGGGCCTCCAATTCGTCCATTTCAAAGGCGCGCAGGATGAAGCGCAGAGTGGTTTCTGAACTGCCGCCTTCCTGCGCGTAGATATGGGTGAAGCTCTCGCGGCCCGAGGTGGTTTCGGGCGTGGTACCGGCTTCATCCAAGGCCGCCACGATCTGTGCTGCCACATGAAGAGCGTTGGTCATTTTGTCTTTTGCATAGCCGGGGTGGGCGGAGGTGCCAGTGATTGTGACCACGGCGCCGTCTGCTGAGAACGTTTCATATTCCAGAGTGCCGCGCTGTGCACCATCGAGCGTATAGGCGAAATCCACGCCGAAATCGGCGGGCAGATCCGGGTGCACGCCGCGTCCGATTTCCTCATCCGGTGTAAAAGCCAGGCGCACCTTGCCGTGTTTGAGGCCCGTCGTTGTCAGCAGGTGCTCTGCCATGGTCATGATGATGGCGATGCCCGCCTTGTCGTCGGCTCCCAGAAGTGTGAGGCCAGAGGCCGTGATGATGTCTTCGCCTTCTTTGCCTTTGAGGTAAGCGGAGGTGTCAGGCGAAAGGATAAGATCAGGATTGTCTGGATAGGTGATGGGTGTGCCATCCCATGCGCGGATCACGCGGGGTTTCACACCTGTGGCGTTGAACTGTGGGGCGGTGTCCACATGGGCACAGAAGCCGATTGTGGGGGAATCAGGATCCGTTGCTGGCACGGTGGCAAGCACCGCACCGTAGGAGGTGAGTGTGACATCGGACGCACCTATGCGCTCCAGCTCCGCCACCAGATGGCGGGAGACATCCAGCTGAATTTCGGTGCTTGGCGTGCTGGTGGCATGCTCGTCGCTTTGGCTGTCGATGGCACAATAGGCGACCAAACGATCGGTGAGTGCGCTGTCGAAATTCGGATACTCTGGCACAATATGTCCTTGGCTTGATGTCAGTTGTGCAAAACATAAGACGCTTAAATCGCGCGTGGTAGGGCGTGGGGCGGAATTTGAGCAGATTTCACAAAATGACCCCGGCGCGGTGACGCGCCGAGGCCAGGGTGCTGGGGGAGGAACCAGCAGTTTGTCAGTCACCCAACGATATGGTTGGAAGGGTTGCGGCAGGTTGGACAAGCGGTGTTGACGTGCCTGACCCTGCGGAAACAGCTGTTTGTAGTAGGGCTGTGCGTTCCGCCTGGCCTGGTGCAAACACGGGTTCTGCCCCGTTTGTGAGCGCCTCAATCGCATTTGCATACCACGCCTGTGCCTGGTCCGGATTTGGGGCAAGGCCAAAGCCATGCTGCAGATGATGGGCGATCAGTTCGCTATAGGGTTTTTGACCAATGGCGGACATGATGAGCGCAGAGCCCAGAGCGACCTGCATATTATCGCGGCGATAGGCGGAGAACAGGCAAATCTTGGCCGTGTCCTGAAGCTGCTCAAGCGACATGTTGGAGTTCAGCACAAAGCTCTGCACCTCAGACAGCAGTTGGGCAGGCGCTGCTGTGGGCAGCTTGCCAACATAAGGTGCAAGAACGGGGCCAAAGGCATCACATTGCTGATCTACCTGCGCCTGTGTGGCGCCCTGAACGGATTGCATGAGCTTTTCACCATTGGCGACAGTGTAGGTGCGCGCCAGGCAGAACTGTTCGCTCAGCACAAAATCAGGATCGGTGATTTTGGAGACAGTTGTGAAGCCGCCGTTAGAACTGGTGAGCAGCCCGACTTTGCCACAATAGCCCGCAAGTGATTTTTCCGGAGCGGCAGGCTGAGCTGTTTCAAACAGAGTGAGGCTATTGAGTCCTTGCGCAGGCTGTTCTTGAGCAACAACAGGAGTAGTGACCGGAACGGTTGGTGCAGGTGCAACCGGCGCCACAGGCGCGGCGGCGACTTCCGTAGTTGCTGACTCGTTTAAGCGGCATGTGGATTGATGGCAGGAAAAGCTTGCCGGGGTGGCCACATGGCTGAGAAAATCATTGCGGGTGAAGCCACTGGGACCAGATGCAAACACCATCACCGTACAGTCTTTGGCGCCACACCAATAGGCACTGCCGGAGACCGATGTATCGAGAATATAGTCGGTTTTGCCGTCTCCGTTCAGATCAGCGAGCTGGATGAAACCGGAGCGTTGCAAGAGCTGTTCGGCGCTCGGATCAGAGCTTTGCGCCACTTCGTCGATGGCGTTTGAGACCTCAACCGGCATGCCGCCGTAGATCGTGCCAGAGGGGCCACCGTGCACTTCTGCGTACCATGTGGTGAGCAGGCTGCGTACCCCGTGTTGATGGGTTTGCATGGCCTTCACCACTTGTGGTCCGCCGACTTGTGCGCGGTTGTAGGACGAGACAAGAAAGTCCCGCTCATAAGGGGAGAGTCGCCCTGTTGCGGGAAAGCCGACGTAGCTTTGATAGCCCATAATGGCAGACCGAGAGCGGGAGCCAAGCACACCATCCGGGGTGCCTGCCGGGAATCCAAAATAGTTCAGCGCATTCTGGGTTTCGCGGTTTTGAGCTCGAGTCGCAGAATAATAAGCGGCGTTGGATTGCCGTTTGACTTGCTGTTGTTTCTGCTTCTGTGCGCTGGAGACAATCGCTCCGCCCACGATGGCACCTGCAATGGCTGCCCCGAGATCGCTGGCCATTGCTGGTGCTGCGGTCGACGTTGCGAGAAATGCAGCAGCGACTGAGGATTTAATAGAATAAGAAAACACGTCCATCTCCCTGATAAATCATTGTAATTTTGCAGAGAGATCACACGTCATTCGGCGACGTTTGAGGGAAACTGCCTCGGGGCGCGCCACCCCTATTAACCATGAACTCTCTTACACAAATGAGTGCGTATTAAGGATCAGTTTCCCTTAGTTTTAAGGGGCTGGCAAGTCAGCATTTCCAGATGTGAGCGCCTGATACAGAAAAAGGGCCGGCGTTATGCCGACCCTTCTGATCTGATTTCGCGCTGTTTTGCGTGGCTTAGAACGGGATTTCGTCGTCCATGTCACGGCTTGGGGCGCCGCCGCCCTGATTGCCGCCGCCAAAGCCGCCACCGCCGCCTTGATCATAGCCACCGCCGTAGCCGCCACCTTGATCGTAGCCGCCACCGCCGCCGCCACCAAAGCCGCCGCCGCCTTCACCGCCGGAGCGACCATCCAACATGGTCAGCGTGGAGCCAAAGCCCTGGAGCACAACCTCGGTGGAGTAGCGGTCTTGGCCGGACTGATCCTGCCATTTGCGGGTTTGCAACTGCCCTTCAATGTAAACTTTGGAACCTTTGCGCAGGTACTGCTCTGCCACACGGACCAGACCTTCATTGAAAATCGCAACCGAGTGCCATTCGGTGCGCTCACGGCGTTCACCAGTGTTGCGGTCTTTCCAGTTTTCGGAGGTGGCAATGCGCAGGTTGCAGACCTTGCCGCCGTTTTGGAATGAGCGCACTTCTGGGTCGCGGCCCAGGTTGCCAATGAGGATTACTTTGTTCACCGATCCGGCCATACGCCTATCACTCCCACGGATTCTATCAGTCGATTTGGGTCACCATACACCACCGCAAGTGCTGAATGGGAAGCAGTTTCTTGTGGAAAAGCTGGGTTTGAGGGCCACTTTGATGCGGAGATTTTCTTTATGACGGCGCTGTGTCTGGAAAAATTGTGACGATTTGATATGTAAAAACTGGAATCATGGTGGAGCGGGCGCTGATGCGCAGGGTCATGGCACGGTACTTTGGGGCGCTTGCGGGCGCGACGGTTGTGGTTGGTCTGACGATCAGCACAGCAGCTGCGCAATCTGTTTCAAGCAAGTCTCAGGCCCGGTTGTTTAAAAATCAGACACGTGTGCTGGATGGGCGGGCGTCTGAGCAGTATCGCAATTCCGTGCGACTGAAGCCCCGGCCTGTTTATACGCCCTCAAAGTGGGGCGATGGCAGTTACAACGGCAAGTACAAAGGGCCGTATCTTGCAATGGCGCGTGAGGCGGCTTTGTTGCATGGGATCCCGGTGGATCTGTTCCTGAAACTTGTGCAGCAGGAAAGCAATTGGAACGCCACAGCAAAGTCCCACAAAGGGGCGCTTGGTCTTGCACAGCTGATGCCGGGCACTGCAAAGGCGCTGCGCGTGGATCCTCTCGATCCACGACAGAATCTTGAAGGTGGCGCGCGGTATCTGAAGCAGCAGTATCTGAAGTTTGGCAGCTGGCGGTTGGCCTTGGCGGCCTATAATGCGGGTCCGCATGCTGTTGAGAAATATGGCGGCGTGCCGCCGTATAATGAGACCCGCAACTATGTTCGGATTATTTTGGGCGGCTAAAGCTCAAAGGCCGCGCGCTTGTTTGCGCAGTTTGCTGGGGGCTGCCCCGAAATGCTGTTGGCAGAAACGTGTGAAATACGCAGCGCTGCCAAAGCCCATCGCGTCCGAGATGCGTTTGATCGGGAGATCACTTTCTATAAGCAGACTGCGGGTGCGATGTTGCACCATTTGAGAAAGCATCTCTGCCGCTGTGAAACCAGCTGATTGACGACACACTCTGGTCAAATGGGTCGGGGTGATCCCCAATTCCGCCGCATACCAGGCCATTGGCTGACCTGATGTGAACTGAAGCGCCAGCAGGGCGCAAAATGATTTGGCTAGGCGCTCTTTGGCGGGCAGGCGTGATTGCGCAGTGTCATTTGCAATGGCGCGCCTGAGCCCGATGGACAAAAGGTTTGCATGGGCGGCCAGTGCTTCGGTCATTAAGGGGCGCTGATTTTGAGTTTCTCTGCGCATGGCGTCAAATATGGACGTAAATTCAGAATGTTCCATGCCATCTTTGAAGCGGACGAGGTGGCACCCAGTTGGCAATTGTACACGTCCGTCGTTTGGGATCCGCGTCTCAAACCCTTGTACATGGGGGCCCAATTCGATGGCGAACACCGCATCAGCTGGTACGAAAATAGCGTTGTGCGCCCCAAAGCCGCAGCGGCGCCCATCAAGGAGCGCGCGCCCCTGACCCCGCGTTGTCCAGTAGAGCCGGTGGTGGTCGGCCACATGCAATTGCTCCAGTCGCCAGCGTTCGGTCGTGTGTGCAGTTACAAGGCTTTTGACGCTTGTGTCAGCCAAGGGCTGATTGCCGTTACGCAGGGGGGCAGGTTTCGCCCTTGGTCTGACCGCAGTAGGGGGCGCAATCGGCTCTGTGCCAAAGCCGGGTTGGGTCATGAAGGACGGTATGTTGATGGTCTTCTCTTTCACAATGGCGCGACTAAACAGCGGGATAGGGGATTCGGGCAAGTTTTTGGTTAATGGCCGGTCGTTCCGGCTGTGCGCCGCCGCTTGTGCTGCGTGCCTTTTGCCTTTGTTTTAGGTTGTTTTTTCGGGTCTGTATTGAACCCAGTCTGCCATCTTTGAGCGAAACCATGTGCGTTGCCGTTTGGCAAACTGTCGGGTCGCGATGGTGGCGCGTACGCGCGCCTCTTTGAGACTGATTTCACCACGAAGATGGGCAATGAGTTCGGGGGCGCCAATGGCTTTTGCCGAAAGCTGTGCTGGATCGTAAGTCGCGAGGTTCGCCTCTGCCTCTTCCAGAGCGCCCTCTTGCAACATCATATCGAACCGACGGGCAATGCGGTTGTTGAGCCAGTCTTTGTCCACATCAATCACAATGGGCAGTGTGTTGGAGAGTGGGAGCAGCGGGGGCGGTGTGTTGTCCTGCCAATCCGCCAGCGGGCGTCCGGTGGCAGTGAGCACTTCCCAAGCGCGTTGCACACGCATCGGGTTTTGGGTGTCGATGCGTGCGGCGGTTTCAGAATCAAGCTCAGCCAAGAGCGCTTCGAATCCTTCGTCGGCCACACGGGCGTTGGCCGCTTCGCGTAGTTCTGGCGGTGTTGCGGGAATGTCTGCCAATCCTTTGGTGAGCGCGGTGAAATAAAGCCCTGTTCCGCCGACAATGATCGGACGTGGCCCTTCCGCAAGGTAAGGCGCGACATCACGCAGCCAATGGCCCACGGAATATTCGGCATCTCCGGGCATATGGCCATACAGATGATGCGGTACGCGTGCTTCGTCTTCCTGTGGAGGTCGAGCGGTCAGAATACGCCAGTTCTCAAACACTTGAATGGCATCTGCATTGAGGATCACGCCGCCCTGAGTTTCGGCAATTTCAAGAGCGAGCGCGCTTTTGCCACTGGCGGTTGGGCCGGCAATGAGAACCGGTTGATCCGGCGCGATGGGGGGCAAATTTGACATGGGATTGCCTGACAGTTGAGAGTTTGTTCGGGAAGGAGGCAACTCTCGCATTGAACCTGCGCCCGTTTTCCGACATTTTGCCCGCAATCCTAAAACGATGCGCAGATGGAGTGCAATATGACCGACGCCGCCGGGACCGCTGAGGTGACCTTTAACCGTGTGATGTTGAAGATTTCAGGGGAGGCGTTGATGGGAGATCAGGGCTTTGGCATGCATCCCCCCACAATTGAGCGCATCGCCAAGGAAGTGAAATCTGTTCACGACATGGGTGTTGAAATCTGCATGGTGATTGGTGGCGGCAACGTGTTCCGCGGCTTGTCTGGCGCAGCTCAGGGTATGGAACGCACTACGGCGGACTACATGGGGATGCTGGCCACAGTGATGAATGCGCTTGCGATGCAAAGTGCGCTTGAGAGCCTGGGTGTGTTCACCCGCGTGATCAGTGCAATTCGTATGGATGAGGTGGCAGAGCCCTACATCCGTCGTCGCGCTGTGCGCCACCTTGAGAAAAAGCGGGTGTGTATTTTTGCCGCCGGGACCGGCAACCCTTATTTTACCACAGATACGGCAGCGACGCTGCGCGCCAATGAGATGGCCTGTGAAGCAATCTTTATGGGCAAGAACGGTGTCGATGGCATTTATGACAAAGACCCGGCAGAGCATGATGATGCGGTGCGTTTTGATGCCATCAGCTATGATGATGTGCTGACCAAACGCCTTAAGGTGATGGATGCGAGTGCGATTGCGCTGGCGCGGGACAACAATCTGCCCCTGATCGTGTTCCCATTGGATGAGCCGGGTGGGTTCCGCGGTATTCTGGCGGGGCGGGGCACCTATACCAAGGTCAGCTAATAACCACGTGTTTCATGGACTTCAAAGCGCAGCAGGGGATGCCCTGCTGCGCTTTTTCTTTGATGGGCAATGGGTCCGTTGTGCAGATTTATTCCGCTGCAACCACCTGTTCTTCTGCGAGGTTGCGGCCGTAAGCGAGGCGATAGGCCAGTGCTACGATGCCTGCGCCCCCGATGATGTTGCCAAGCAATACTGGCACGATGTTGTGCATCAGAGCTGCAAGACTGATGTCTGCCCCGGAGAGTGCGCCTGCTGGAATCAGGTACATATTGGCGATGGAGTGTTCCAGGCCGATGGCGACAAATGCTGAAACCGGCCAGATGATCGACAGGATCATTCCAAGTGTCGAGCGTGCGGAGACCGCGAGCCAGACAGCCAAGCATACCAGCGCGTTGCACAGGATCCCACGGCAGAAAGCCTCCAGAGGTGTGAGCGAGATCTTGGCTTCCGCAATGGCTGCCGCCCGCGCGCCATGGCTGCCGTCAAGTAATCCTGCGCCCTGCACCAAGGCCAGTACAGCAATACATCCCAAAGCATTGCCAATCAGTACGACAGACCAATTGCGCATCAATGCAAGAGTGCTGATGCGCCGGTCCACATAGGCCATCACAATCATCGTGTTGCCAGTGAACAGCTCTGCGCCCCCAATCACAACCAGGATGAGGCCTAGCGAGAAGGCGATGCCCCCCATAAGTTTCAGTGCGCCGTTGATGTCGACAAAGCCAGAGGTGGTTTGGGTGTAAAAAAGTGCCCCGAAAGAGATGAAGGCACCGCCGAGAATTGATAGGGTGATCAATGGCAGAAGGGGCATCTCTGCTTTGGTTACGCCGGATAGGCGGACAAGTCGGGTGATTTCAGCGGGTTTGTGCGCATCATAACCAGCGTTTGGTGTGGGAATCATTCTGCTCATTTGTCGTGTCCTGAGGATATGCGATGTCGATTCCTTACTAAAATAATCAGAATAAATCCCGTGCGGAAACGACGCTGGATCGTCGGTTTGCGTAAGGGGTAAATTTAGATGAGCTTTCGCTATTTCGTGGTCTCCAGAGATGAGACTGAGGACTTCACCGTCTGGCTGCAGTGCTATACAAGCTTTTGACAATAGCCTATGAGCGTTACCAGCAGAACATGAGAGACTGGAAGAGCAGCAATGTCTGACCAAGAATTTGAACTTGATACCGATGACCTGACGCGCCGTATGGATGGTGCCATGGGAGCTCTGAAAACGGAATTTGCATCGCTGCGCACCGGCCGGGCGTCGGCCACGATGCTGGAGCCGGTGATGGTGGATGCCTATGGCTCCAAGACACCGATCAATCAGGTTGGTACGGTAAACGTGCCTGAGCCACGGATGGTGACTGTAAACGTCTGGGACAAATCGCTGGTGAACGCGGTTGAAAAGGCGATTATGAATTCCGGCCTAGGGATCAATCCACAGACCAACGGCACCATCGTGATGCTGCCGATTCCGGAGCTGAACGAAGAACGCCGTACCGAGCTTGCGCGTGTGGCCGCCCAATATGCCGAGCATGCGCGTGTTGCGATCCGCAACATCCGTCGCGATGGCATGGACCAGATCAAGAAAGCCAAAAACGACGGCATGTCCGAAGATGACCAGAAGCTCTGGGAAGGCGAAGTGCAAGAGTTGACTGACAGCTATATCAAGAACGTCGACAGTGCGCTTGAAAACAAGCAGTCCGAAATCATGCAGGTATAAGTTGATGACTGAGGACCTCCCCGCAGCTGGATTGAGATCGGGCCCGCGTCATGTGGCCATTATTATGGATGGCAATGGCCGGTGGGCTCAAGCGCGGGGGCGGCCTCGGCTTTTTGGGCACCATGCTGGTGCCAAACGCGTGAAAGAGATCGTGCGTGCTTGCGCGCCGTTGGGTGTTGAGTACCTGACGATTTTCGGGTTTTCGACGGAGAACTGGAAGCGGACACAGGCTGAAGTGGCTGGGCTGATGAGCCTGTTTCGTCAGTACATCCGCAAAGAAGCCCGGTCTTTGAAAGCCGAAGGCGTGCGTGTGCGTTTTATTGGTGATCGTCTCGGACTGGACGCCAAGTTGCAGGCCCTGATGGACGAACTTGAAGAGCTGACAGCAGAGAATACCGGCGTGAATCTGACCATTGCCCTGAACTATGGTGGTCGTGACGAAGTGGCACGGGCGACACAGCGACTGGCGCAGGATGTGGCCAATGGCACACTTAAACCCGAAAATGTGAACGAAGAGACTTTGCCGAAGTATCTGGACACCTGTGTGCTGCCTGATCCTGATCTTGTGGTGCGCACCAGTGGTGAGGCAAGGATCTCGAACTTTCTGCTCTGGCAGTCGGCCTATGCTGAATATGAGTTTATCGACACGCTGTGGCCAGATTTTTCCAAAGAGGAATTTCGGAAGTTGGTGGAAGCCTATTCCGCCCGTGATCGGCGATTTGGAGCTGTGAGCGCGTGAGCGGCACAGGGAAGGACAGCGGCACTTGGGGGGACTTGCCTGCGCGGATGGGATCGGCGCTGGTGATGTTGTCTGTGGGCGGTGTGGCCATCTGGCAGGGCGGTGTGCTCTTTCATGAACTGGTGGTCTTGATCTGCGCTGGCATGGTCTGGGAATTGACCCGTATGCTGAACGGCGGCGACGGGCGCAGCGCGCTCGTGATGGCCATGATCGCTGGGGCAGCGCTCCTGTCGACATATGTTTTGCCTGGTTTTGCGATTGCGCCGGTTTTGGCTGCTGTCGGTTTCGTGGGGGCTGGTCAGGCGGGTAAATATCGTTTGATTTATGGCGCTTATGCGGTGGGCTTGATGTTCGCCTGCTACGGTTTGATCGTGCTTCGGGACGTGCGCGGTGCCTACTGGCTGTTATGGCTTGTCTCCGTTGTTGTGGCGACAGACGTAGCTGGCTATTTCGCAGGGCGCATCATTGGCGGCCCGAAGTTCTGGCCGAAGGTGAGCCCCAAAAAGACATGGTCTGGGACAGCTGCTGGCTGGATCGCGGCGGCGGCAGTTGGCATGGCATTTGGCGGTACGACATTGATCGTGCTGAGCGTGATGGCGGCGTTTGCGTCTCAAATGGGAGACGCAGCGGAAAGTGCGCTGAAGCGGATGACCGGTATTAAAGATAGTTCAAATCTCATTCCTGGTCATGGCGGTTTGCTGGATCGGTTTGACGGAATGATGGGGGGCGCCTTGTTGGTGCTGATGCTGGGCGCTGCTTTGGGGTTGCCAGCGATCTGAGGCGCAGTCGTTTGGCGTTTGCGCCCGGTACAACCAACCCGGCACGCATCGTTTGCGTTGAAGGTGTTAATGGGACCTGTGCCTGCTTTCTCCCCACGCTTGCCTCAAGAATGTCGAAATATGCCTTGATACGAGGGCGAAAACTGACCATCTCGCTCGCAAGAGAGCGGATGAGTTTTTTGCAAATTAATGGCTCAAAGGCCGCCAGAAGCGCCAAAAAGAGGACGTGCATTTGGATATTTCAACGCTAATCCCGAGTTTCGGCAGTGGCGCATTGACGGTTCTGTGGTTTGTTGTCGCTTTGTCGATCATCGTGGCGATCCATGAGTATGGCCACTACATCGTGGGTCGATGGAGTGGCATTGGCGCGGATGTGTTCAGCATTGGCTTTGGGCCAGTGCTGTGGTCGCGCGTTGATAAACGCGGCACACAATGGCAGATCGCCGCAATCCCGCTGGGCGGATATGTGAAGTTCAAAGGGGACGCCAATGCCGCAAGTGGCAAAGATGGCGAGGCCATGGCTGACATGAATGATGAAGAGCGGCGGGCCAGCATGCACGGGGCACCGCTCTGGGCGCGGGCAGCCACTGTTGCGGCCGGGCCGATCTTCAATTTCATTCTTTCACTGATCATTTTTGCCGCTGTCATGATGGTGAATGGGCAGGTTGGCAGCCGGTTGATTGTTGGCGAAATGCGGGACCTGCCAAATGCACCGTACAGTTTGCAGCCCGGCGATTTGGTGCGTGAGGTAAATGGGGTCACGCTGCCCTCATTTGATGAGCCTGAGGCATTTGCTGAATTTTGGCGTGATATGGAGAAGCAGGACCCTCTGCCGTATCTCGTCAGTCGCGATGGAGAAGAGGTCGAAGTTACTGGGCCGTATCTTTATCCCCCAATGGTGTTGTCGCTTGCGCCACGTTCTGCGGCTTACAACGCAGGTCTGGAAGTGGGGGATGTATTTACCGAGATTGACGGCGCGCCTGTCGTTGCGTTTTCAGAGTTGAAAGAGGCTGTGGAAACCGGCGAAGGGCAAACGTTGCTTTTGACGGTTGCGCGAGATGGGGCGGAGCAGAAGTTTGCGCTGACTCCGCGCCGCGTGGACGAGCCACAAGACGATGGTGGCTTCGTTACAAATTGGCGGATTGGCATCGGCGGTGGTTTCGCTTTTGAGCCCGCCACCGAGGCGCTACCATTTGGCGAGGCGGTTGCGGCTGGGGCATCGCAGACAGTGCGGATCATGGAGGGGTCTCTGAGTGGGCTCTATCATATGATTACGGGTGCGATCAGCAGTTGTAACCTGTCTGGACCCGTTGGGATTGCGCAGACCTCGGCTGCGATGGCGAGCCAAGGCACACAAAGCTTCATCTGGTTCATTGCGGTCTTGTCGACGGCAATTGGTCTTCTCAATCTGTTCCCGATTCCCATGCTGGATGGCGGACATCTTGTTTTTTACGCTTACGAAGCTGTCACTGGCCGTCCGCCCGCGGATGGCGTGTTGCGGGTTTTGATGACCGCAGGCATGATGATTGTTCTGGGCATGATGCTGTTTGGACTGACCAACGATTTGTTCTGTCCATAAGCGGAAAAGCCTGATCAATGCAGGTTTGCCGTTAACCTTTAAGGCGCGCAGATTTTTTGCGCGCCCTAATTCTGCCCCAATCAAAAGTTATTATTGTCTTTACAGATCAATATGGATCTAAGATTTGGGGCTAGATAAATGCAAACAATCACAAATGGATATCGTGCAATTGGTCTTTTGATTGATATCAATTGGGACCGTTTTGTGTATCCGTCTGCTGTTGTGGCTGGGCTAGTTATTGGCGCCTATATCAGCAGCTTGATCCACTAAAAGGGTAGATCACTTATCCCGTTTGCTGTGCGCTCGCGGCGCGATTTCTGAGCGGAGTTACGCTATATCCGGTAGCTGTTCGTGCTGCACCTGCCATCTTTGGTGTGTTGGCCACAAGAAACAGTGGCAAGATTCCTGCTATTGCTGTTTTGACAACGTCGGGTAATCCCGGTACTCACATCGTGTACAGGGATACTTCGGAGTTTGGGAATGACCAAACAAACATGTGCTTTGGTAACAACCAAAGACCGTGACGAGGCGCAGAGCAGGCGTTTTGTGACAGGAATTTATAGCGCAGCCTTTGCTGCGGCGCTCGCGGCTATGGTCGCGATGCCGAGCGTTGGCCATGCACAGAACTATAACTTTGGCTCAATTCGCGTTGACGGAAATCAGCGGATCGAATCCTCTGCGATCACCAACTATGCCGGCCTGCAGACAGGGCAGCCTGTGACAGGCGGCCAGTTGAATGCCGCCTACCAGCGCGTTTTGGAAAGCGGACTGTTTGAGACCGTTGAGCTTGTCCCCAGTGGTAACACGCTGACCATCAAGGTCACGGAGTATCCGACGATCAACCGCATCAGCTTTGAAGGCAACCAGCGCCTGAAAGACGACGCGCTTGAGGGCCTAGTTGAGTCTGAGCCGCGCCGAGTGCTGAACCCTACTGTGGCGGAGCGTGACGCTGCGCGCATCACACAAGCCTATGCAGAGTCCGGCCGTTTGGCCGCGCGCGTCACACCGCGTATCATTCGCCGCAGCGACAACCGTGCTGATCTGGTGTTTGAGGTCTTTGAGGGCGGGATCGTAGAGATTGAGCGTATCGGTTTCGTGGGCAACCAGAACTTTGGAGACAGTCGCCTACGCCGGGTCTTGAATACAAAACAAGCCGGCCTGCTGCGCGCGTTCTTCCAGCAAGATACCTTCGTCAACGACCGTATCGAATTTGACAAACAAGTGCTGCGCGACTTCTACCTGTCCCGAGGGTATGTAGATTTCCGCACCCTGAGTGTGAACGCTGAGCTTTCCCGTGAGCGAGACAGCTACTTTGTGACCTTCAATGTCGAAGAAGGGCAGCAGTTCAAATTTGGTCAGATTACCGCCTCTTCCGATATCGAAGGTCTGGACGCGTTGGCCTATTTGGAAACTCTGCGGCTGAAACCTGGTGTGGTATACACGCCGAGCCTGGTTGAGAGCTCGATCGCGCGCATGGAGCGTTTCGCGCTGAAAGAGGGCGAGGATTTCATTCGTGTCGATCCTCGCATCACACGCAATGACCGTGATCTGACACTCGATGTGGATTTTGTCATCACACGCGGACCAAAGATTTTTGTTGAACGGATCGATATTGAGGGCAACACAACAACCCTCGACAAGGTGATCCGCCAGCAGTTCCGTATTGTAGAAGGTGACCCCTTCAATCCGCGTGAAATTCGAGAGAGTGCCGAACGCATTCGGGCGCTTGGCTTCTTTGCAAATGCAGAGGTCAATGCACGTGAGGGCAGTAGCCCTAGCCAGGTGATTGTGGATGTCGATGTAGAAGAACAGCCCACAGGCTCGCTTTCTGTCGGTGGTACATACTCAACCAATGATGGGATTGGCCTTGCGGTCCGCTTCAGTGAGGCGAACTTCCTTGGGCGTGGACAGAACTTGAACTTGTCGTTCTCGACCTCGTCTGACATCGTCGACTATGGCTTGTCCTTCCAGGAACCTGCGTTTCTTGGCCGTGATCTAAGTGCTGGGTTCAATTTGTCGTATCGCGAGTTTGAGCCAAGTGATGCGCGTTTCAGCAACACTGTTGGTGAATTTACGCCATCGATGGGCTTCCAGCTTGGCGAGTACTCTCGTATGCAGCTGCGATACTCGTTGGTCAATTCGGATATGAGCATCGAGCAAGGCACTGATCTGAATGACACGATCATCAATCAGGAAGCTGCACGCGGTGACATCTGGAAGAGTTCGGTTGGCTATACCTACCGTTACGACACTCGCCGCTCGGGCCTTGATCCGACACGCGGTTTCTTGCTGGAATTCGGTCAGGAATTTGGCGGCGTAGGTGGGGATTACACCTATGTTGAGACGACCGGCCGCGCCGTGGCCGAAGCGTTGGTGTTGAATGAAGAAGTCACGTTGCGGGCAACCCTGCAGGGGGGCGCGCTTTACTCGCCAGACAATGACAGCCGCATTGACGACCGCTTCATCGTGACCGCCCGCAATATTCGCGGTTTTGAGCCTTATGGCATTGGTCCACGTGAACAGGGCACCAGCGGTGGCACGACGTTTGATGATGCTTTGGGCGGCAACTTTTATGCCGTCGCACGCTTTGAGGCGGAGTTCCCGCTTGGCCTGCCAGAGGAACTCGGGATCACGGGTGGTCTGTTTTACGATGTAGGCTCTTTGTGGGGGCTGGATCAGACGTCTCCCAATGTGGTCGGTGAAGATTTCTCGCTGCGCCATGTGATTGGTGCCTCCATTTTCTGGAACACGCCGATTGGGCCGCTGCGCTTTAACTTTACAAAAGCACTGCAAAAAGAAGAGTTCGACCGAGAGCAGAACTTTGACTTCACCATCAGTGCGCAGTTTTAAGTGCTGATGCGCGGCCTGCTTGCTGGGGTTGCGATCGGGGTGGCGGGGCTTTTGGAAGCGCCCGCCACTTTTGCACAGGATGTCGCATCGCCGGAGAGCGTCGTGCCTATTGCGGCGGTCCTGACGGTGGACAGTGAGGTGATGTATGCGCAATCCCTATTTGGGTTGCGGGTCAGCCAAGAACTCGCTGCAGAAGAAGCGGTGCTTCTGGCAGAGAACCGACGCATTCAAGCTGAACTCACCGAAGAAGAGCGGGAATTGACTGCTCAGCGCGAGGGTATGGATCCGAAAGCATTTCGCGCCATTGCCGATGCCTTTGACACACGCGTGGTACAGATCCGCATTGAGCAAGAGCAGAAATCGCGCAATATTGAGGTGCGCCGAAAGCGTCAAGAGGAAGAGTTTATTCGCGCGGCCAGCCCAATCTTAACCGATCTCATGCGTGAAGCAGAAGCGAGTGTGATAATGGAGCGGCGCGACATGCTGCTGGCTGATCCCTCTATTGATATTACGTCCGTAGCGATTCAGCGTCTCAATCAGAGGCTTGGCGATGGCCGCGTGCAAGGCGACAATTCGCAGGATGCCGGGCAGGACAACTGATCGCTTTTCTTGCATTTTGGCCGCGATAACGCATCGCTTCCTTGGGGCGCATGCTTGCCCCTCGCGCCGGGGATTGCTAGGGCTACAACACCAAACAAGACGCAGCAGGAGCGCAAAATGTCTCAAGAGCTTAAGAGTGCCGATATCGATCTGATCCAACGGATCATTCCTCATCGCTACCCGTTTCTGCTGGTGGACAAAGTTGTTGACATTGATGGGTACGCTTCTGCAACCGGCATCAAGAACGTCACCATGAATGAGCCGCATTTTCAGGGGCATTTTCCGTCCAAGCCAATCATGCCGGGCGTGACGATTGTGGAAGCAATGGCACAAACCTCTGCTGTGATGGTGGGCGTGGCGCTTGATATGGCTGACAAAGATCTGTTGGTATATTTCATGGGCATCGACAAATGTAAGTTCCGCCGGATGGTGGTGCCCGGTGATGTGCTTGAAATGCGTGTGACCACGACCAGGGGCAAGCCTGGTGGCAAGGTTTGGAAGTTTGCTGGCACTGCCACAGTTGGCGGCGAAGTGGCGTGTGAAGTTGAATTCACTGCCATGATGGACCTGCCCAAGGAGTAAGTCTCATGGGAGTTTCGGACTCTGCTCAAATTCACGCCTCAGCCGTCATTGAAGCGGGCGCCAGCATCGCGGAGGGCTGCGTTGTTGGCCCGTTTTGCGTAGTGGGGCCACAGGTTGTTCTGCATAAGAATGTTGTGCTCAAAAGCCATGTGGTTGTGACTGGCAACACGGAGATTGGCGCGGAGACAGAGATCTTCAGCTTTTCGGTGATTGGTGAAGTGCCTCAGGACCTGAAGTTTGATGGCGAGGCCAGCAAGCTTGTCATAGGTGAGCGCAATCGCATTCGTGAACATGTCACGATGAACACCGGCACAGAAGGTGGTGGCGGTGTGACCCTTGTCGGCAACGACGGGTTGTTTATGGCTGGTTGCCACATTGCGCATGATGCTCAGATCGGTGATCGCGTGATTGTGGTGAATTCAGCGGCTGTGGCCGGGCATTGTATCATTGAGGACGATGTCATTATCGGCGGGCTTTGCGGCATTCATCAGTGGGTGCGGATCGGCCGTGGCGCGATCATTGGTGCAGTGTCCATGGTGACCAACGATGTCATTCCATATGGATTGGTGCAGGGGCCACGCGGCGAGCTGGATGGGCTTAATCTTGTAGGCTTGAAGCGGCGCGGCGTTGCACGTGCGGATATCACCGCGCTGCGGGCTGCGTTTCAGATGCTGGCACAGGGGGAAGGCGCTTTCCTTGAGCGTGCCAAGCGCTTGGGCGAGGATTCCGACAGCGAATATGTGCAGGAAATCGTGGCTTTTGTTCTGGGAGAGACCGACCGGTCCTTCCTGACACCGCGCTAAGCCGTCTTTTCGATTGAGGCTGATATGAGCAAACTGGCGATTCTTTGTGGTGGTGGCAATCTGCCGCCAGCATTGGCAGAGGCGCATCCAGACGCCCATTGCGTGGTGTTTGACGGCGTTGCCCACGCCATGCGTGGCAACGTGCATCAGCACCGGTTCGAAGAAATGGGGGCGCTGTTTGCAGCCTTGCATGAAGCTGGCGTCACGAAGTTGGTGATGGCTGGGGCCCTAGGACGTCCTGCGCTGGATCCAACCCGGTTTGATGCCGGTATGATGGCCATTGCGCCGCGGCTATTGCCTGCCCTTCAAGGGGGCGATGATGCCATTTTGCGGCTGATCATTGCGGTTTTTGAAGAGCAGGGATTTGAGGTAGTCGGCGCGCATAGCCTGTTGCCGGCTATTTGCGCTGAGGAGGGGCTGATTGCCGGCCCTGCACCCTCAGATGCCGCGCTATCAGATACAACGCGCGCTGTCTCAATTCTCGATACGCTGTCGCCACTTGATGTCGGGCAGGGCGTGGTTGTCGCGGCTGGCCTGTGCTTGGGCATTGAAACCCTGCAAGGCACCGATGCTTTGCTGCGCTTTGTGGGCAAAACACCGCAGTCGCTGCGGCGTGGAAAAGGCGTTTTTGTGAAAGCGCCTAAGCGGGGGCAGGATCTGCGTGTGGATATGCCAGCTATTGGGCCTGCGACTGTAGACGCCGCGGCTGCGGCTGGTGTTGAGGGCATTGTCGTTGAAGCGGGCAAGGTGATGATCATTGACCGTGCAAAAACTATCGCTGCGTTAGAACGCAGCGGGCTTTTCCTGATGGGGCGCGTGCTCTGATGAAAGTATTTCTGGTCGCTGGAGAACTGTCGGGCGACCGGTTGGGTGGGGCCTTGATGGAGGGGTTACGCCAATTGGTGCCTGGTGTTCAGTTTGCCGGGGTGGGCGGCCCGTTGATGGGCGCGCAGGGGCTTGAGAGCCTGTTTCCCATGGATGAGCTGAGCGTGATGGGTATCGCAGAGGTGCTGCCGAAGTATCGCCATCTCGTGAAACGGATGCATCAAACTGCGCAGGCGGTGGTCGATTGGCAGCCCGATGTGCTGATCACCATAGACAGCCCTGATTTTTGCCTGCGTGTGGCGCGTGAGGTGAAAGTCAAAAGCGCGATCCGTTGCGTGCATTATGTCGCTCCTTCTGTTTGGGCCTGGCGTCCCAAAAGAGCGCAGAAAATGGCACGATCAGTGGATCATGTCCTTGCGCTGCTTCCGTTTGAGCCGCCGTATATGGAGGCGGTTGGGCTGCGATGTGATTTTGTTGGGCATCCGGTTGTGACAGAGCCTGTGGCCAGCACAGAAGAGGTCGCGGCGTTTCGGGCGCAGCATGACATCGGAGATGCGCCGCTGTTGGTTGCTTTGCCTGGGTCGCGGCGGGGCGAAGTTGCGAGGCTGACACCTGCTTTTGGTGAGGTGGTTGGGCTGCTGAAAGCAGAAAAGCCGGATCTGCAGGTGGTGGTGCCAGCGGCGGCGCCGGTGGCAAATGCGGTGAAAGAAGCGGTCGCGGCGTGGCCGCATGCCCCGATTGTGCTTGATCCCAACCAGCTGGGGCAGGCGGACGGACTTGCTCAGAAGCGCGCGGCCTTTGCAGCGGCTGATGTGGCTTTGGCCGCTTCTGGCACGGTTTCACTGGAACTGGCCGCCAGCGCGACGCCTATGGTTGTGGCCTACGACATGAGTTGGCTGAGCTGGCAGATCATGAGCCGCATGGCGTTGATAGATACAGTGACGTTGGTCAATCTGGTGTCTGAGACCCGCACCGTTGAGGAATTTTTGGGCCCTGCGTTTCTGCCCAAAGACATCGCGCCTGCCATTCTGCGTGTCTTGGAGAAGCCTGACGCCCAGAATGCAGCTATGAGCCTGACAATGGAACGTCTCGGGAGGGGGCAGGAGGCCCCGGGGCTACGAGCTGCGCGGGCGGTTTTGGAAGGCCTGAAGGGATGATCGAGATTGCCACTTTGGCGATCTCTTCTGCGGTTGCGCATCTGGCAACCAATTTGGACAATCTGATCATTTTGATCGGTCTGATCGCGACGGTTGGCCCACGTCCTGCCATTTCCGGCTATCTGTTGGCGCAAGTCATGGTTTTGACAGCGGCCTTTTTTGTGGCGGAGCGTGTGGACACAGAGTTGCCCATACCCGTGGGGTACCTCGGCGCAATTCCAATCGGCCTGGGCCTGTGGTCACTTTGGCACAGGACTGACCCTTCTACCGAGGTACAATCACCGACGGTGCGGCCGCAGGTGTTCGCGTTGACCCTGCTGTTTTTGAGCCTGTCGTTTGACACATTTGCCGTGTTTGCGCCGCTTTTAGCGGATTCGCGCGCCGCCTTTTCCGCACCCGTGCTCTTGGGGGCGGCTGTGTCAGCGATGGCGCTCGCATTGGCAGGCGCCATGATTGGGCAATTTGCACCCAGTCGAGTGGCTCAGGTGGCCCGATTGGAGCGGTTTGCGCCTTACGTTATGATCGCAATTGGGCTCTACGTTGTGCTGAACACCGCGACCGACGCGGTTTAGTAGCCACGCCAGATCCAGCCACCGCCAAAGATACGTGAGCTTTCGGTGTCATAGAACACGCAGGCCTGACCGGGAGACACACCTTCTTCTGGGGTGAGCAATTCTACCTCAGCTGTGGTCGGACCGGTGGGGCGAATAATCGCTTCGCGTGGCGGACGGGTTGAGCGCACTTTGACTGCTACATGCCATTCTGCACGTGACTCAAACGGTTCATCCCCTAGCCAGTTGATTTCTCGCACAGGCACGATGCGGGTTGAGAGCATATGCTTGGGCCCAACAACCACCTGTTTCTTGTCTACGTCCAGCTTCACCACATAGAGCGGCTCGCTCAGTCCGCCGATGCCAAGCCCTCGGCGCTGGCCAATGGTGTAGTGAATCACACCATTGTGTGTGCCCCGCACCTTGCCTTCGTGATCCACAATTTCACCAGCATCTGCGGCACCTGGGCGTAGTTTTTCAATCACGCTGGCATAGTCGCCATTTGGCACGAAGCAGATATCCTGACTGTCAGGCTTGTCTGCCACCGACAGCCCATATTCAGCAGCCAGGGCCCGTGTTGCGTCTTTGTTGGGCAAATGACCCAGCGGGAATCGAAGGTAGTCCAGCTGCTCTGGAGTGGTCGAAAACAGGAAGTAGCTTTGATCGCGGCGGGCATCAGCCGCGGAGTGCAGCTCCGGCCCGTTGTCTCCGACTTTGCGCTGAATGTAGTGGCCCGTGGCCATGCAATCAGCATCGAGATCCTTTGCGGTTTCCAGAAGATCCTTGAACTTCACACGTTCGTTGCATCGAATGCAGGGCACGGGGGTGGCGCCGCTCAGGTAGCTGTCTGCGAACTCATCAATCACCGCGTCTTGGAAAATGTTCTCATAATCCAAGACATAGTGCGGGAAGCCCTTTTCCTCTGCCACGCGGCGGGCATCGTGAATATCGATTCCTGCACAACACGCGCCTTTTTTGGCCAAAGCGGCGCCATGGTCGTAAAGTTGCAAGGTCACACCCACAACATCATAGCCTTCGTCAGCCAACTGTGCGGCCACAACGGAGCTGTCAACACCGCCAGACATGGCCACGACCACACGGGTCTCAGAAGGGGGCTTCGCAAAGCCCAAGGAATTAAGGGGGGTGTCGCTGTCAAGCGCCATGGTGAGTCTCTCTTATCAGAAGTCGTCGAGAATATAGGAAAATCTTAGATACTCTCAAGGGGCGCTTTAGGGCGTCGTTAAGTCCCTTCGTCGAAAATTTTCCTCATTCGAGGAGACGGACGAAATGTTTTTGAAAAAAGTTGAAGGGCCAAGGTGTGTTACCCTGTCAGATGGGCAGGTGATGACCCGCGCGGATTTGCCGTCTGCCAACACCAAGCGGTGGGTGGCATCACGCAAGGCTGCGGTTGTGCGTGGTGTGGCCTATGGATTGATCACCAAACGTGAAGCGCTTGAAACATATAAAATAAGCGATGACGAATTCAACGAATGGGTGACCGCTGTGTCAACCCATGGCCAGGAGGCTTTGAAAGCAACTGCGATACAAAAATTTCGGCACAACTGATTTTGAATCTTAACCTTTCTAAACTGGTAACGGGTCGTTAACCTTTAATCATTAAGGTTAATGTTAACACCGAAACCCTCCCAGTTGTAAGGAAGTCAAAATGAGAGTGCTGCTGGTCGAAGACGATCCTACTACATCCAAAAGCATCGAAATGATGCTAACACATGCCAATTTGAATGTTTATGCCACCGACCTCGGTGAAGAAGGCATCGATTTGGCGAAGTTGTATGACTACGATTTGATTCTGTTGGATCTCGGTCTGCCGGATATGCCCGGTCACGAAGTGCTGCGCCAGCTGCGCACGTCGCGCATTGATACGCCGATCCTTATCCTTTCTGGTGCCGATGACACCGAGAGCAAGCTGAAAGGCTTTGGCTATGGCGCGGATGACTACCTGACCAAACCGTTCCATCGCGAAGAACTGGTCGCGCGCATTCACGCGATTATCCGCCGTTCGAAAGGTCATAGTCAGTCTGTGATCAAAACTGGCCGTATTTCTGTGAACCTTGATGCCAAAACCGTTGAAGTCGAAGGCAAAACCGTTCACCTGACCGGCAAAGAATATCAAATGCTGGAGCTGTTGAGCCTGCGCAAGGGCACAACGCTGACCAAAGAGATGTTCCTGAACCACCTCTATGGTGGCATGGATGAGCCAGAGCTTAAAATCATCGACGTGTTTATCTGTAAGCTGCGCAAAAAACTGAGCGAAGCAACAGACGGCGATAACTATATCGAAACAGTCTGGGGCCGTGGATACGTGTTGCGCGACCCTGAGCCGGTATCGGCAACTGATGATCCGGTGGCGATGCGCGCCTGATAAGCGCCGGGATCTGCTGGACCTCACCGCGTCTCACGCCTATCACTTGGGAGGGTATGATAGGGAGACGCACGTGGCCAAAGAGATCGCCATTGCAGAATTGACTATGGAGCAGGCGCGCGAGGAACTCGGGCGCCTTTCCGCGTTGCTGGGTCAAGCGAATCGCGACTACCACGGCGCGGACGCGCCGACGATTTCAGATGCGGACTATGACCGTCTGAAACGTCGCAACCAAGAGATTGAGGCGCGATTCCCTGATCTGAAGCGCGCAGACAGCCCAACCGAACAAGTCGGGGCAGCGCCAGCTGAGGGATTTGGTAAAATCGCTCATGCGGTGCCAATGCTGAGCCTTGGCAATGCGTTTGACGATCAGGATGTAGAGGATTTTGTTGATCGTATCCGCAAATATCTGGGGCAAGGCACGGGGGCGCTTGCTTTTACTGCGGAACCCAAAATTGATGGTCTGAGCCTGTCGTTACGTTACGAAAATGGCAAATTGGTCCATGCGGCGACACGTGGCGACGGGACCACCGGCGAAAATGTTACCGAAAACGCCAAAACCATCGCCGATATCCCACATAACATCGCGGATGCGCCGGAGGTTCTAGAGGTGCGCGGCGAAGTCTACATGAGCCACGCGGACTTTGCGGCCCTGAATGCCCGAATAGCGGCGGAAAACGAAACACGCGCCGAGGCTGGAAAACGTGCGTTGACCGTGTTTGCGAACCCGCGCAATGCGGCTGCGGGCAGCCTGCGCCAGCTGGATCCATCCGTCACACGCGCGCGCCCGTTGAAGTTCTTTGCCTACGCCTGGGGAGAGCTTTCTGAACCGCTGGCAGACACACAGATGGCGGCCATCAAACGGCTTCAGTCCTTTGGGTTTGTGATCAATGATCTGACCGCGCTTTGCGCCAATGCTGATGAGATGATCGCGCAGTATCGCAAGATCGAAGAGGGTCGGGCGGGTCTCGGCTATGACATCGATGGCGTGGTTTACAAGGTGGACGAATTGGCCTTGCAGGCGCGTCTTGGCTTCCGCTCAACCACACCGCGTTGGGCCGTGGCGCATAAATTCCCGGCGGAGCTTGCCTGGACCTGGCTTGAGGCGATCGACATTCAGGTGGGGCGCACTGGTGCGTTGAGCCCCGTGGCGCGGCTGGCGCCTGTGACCGTGGGCGGCGTGGTGGTTTCTAACGCGACGCTGCACAATGAAGACTACATTGTTGGACGGGACAGCAAAGGGGCTGAGATCCGTGGCGGTAAGGACATCCGTGAAGGTGACTGGGTGCAGGTTTACCGCGCTGGAGATGTGATCCCAAAGGTGGCCGATGTGGACTTGAGCAAACGCAAGGACGATGCCGCGCGTTATGCATTTCCGGAAAGCTGTCCGGTGTGTGGCTCGCTTGCGGTGCGCGAGGAAGGCGATGCGGTGCGCTATTGCACCGGCGGGATGATTTGTGCCGCGCAAGCTATTGAAAAATTGCGTCATTTTGTGGCGCGAAAAGCCTTTGATATCGAAGGTCTGGGCGCGAAGCAGATAGAGATGTTCTTTGATGATCCTGACCTTCCCGTCCGCGAACCCGCACAGATATTCACGTTGGAACGCCGGGATGCGGGCAATCTCAACAAGCTGAAAAACCGCAAAGGCTGGGGTGACCAGAGTGCTGCCAATCTGTTTGCGGCCATCAACGATAAGCGCAAGATCGCCTTTGCGCGGGCGCTGTTCAGCCTTGGCATTCGCCATGTTGGCGAGAGCGCAGCCAAAGATCTCGCACTGCATTTCATGAGCTGGGAAAAGCTTGTGTATGCCGCTGAAACTTCTCGGCCTGCGGCGCTGGCGCATCGTGCGGCGGATCAGGCGGAAGAGGCAGAGCGCATTGCCGCGCAGCGCGAGGGGCGTCGGGCACGTGTTAAGGAAAGCCGGGATGCGGCGATCGCAGAGTGCAAGGTGCCTGCGGGGGCGAAGGCGGTCTGGGCTGATCTGACCGGGATTGATGGCATTGGTGCTGCTGTGGGGCTATCTCTCACGGATGCTTTTGCCAACGCCGAAGAACGCGCAGCCATTGACCGGTTGATGGATGAGTTGGACATTATCCCACCTGAAGCACCGTCTCAGGAAAGTCCGGTGGCGGGTAAAACCGTGGTTTTCACCGGATCGCTTGAGAAAATGACTCGTGCAGAAGCCAAAGCGCGCGCCGAAAGCCTTGGTGCGAAAGTGTCTGGCTCTGTCTCCAAGAAAACCGATCTTTTGGTTGCCGGACCGGGGGCGGGTAGCAAGGCTGCCAAGGCGCAGGAATTGGGAATTGAGACCATCGACGAGGATGGCTGGCTAGCGATGATTGAGGGCCTATGAGCGGACGGCCGGAAAGCCTGTTTCCGCTTTTTGCGGATGTGACAAAACTGGACGGTGTTGGGCCAAAAACGGCGCAGCATCTGGAACAGATTGACGTCACCAAGCCACGGGATCTGCTGTTTCAGCTGCCCTATGCCGGGATTGATCGCGCGCAAAAGCTTTCTGTGACTGAGGCGGAGCTGCCGGGAGTTGTCACTGTGCAGGTCTTGGTGGGGGCGCATCGACCGCCGCGCACCAAGGGCGGGGCTTATCGTATCACGGTACAGGACGCGATGACCTCGTTTCAGATCGTGTTCTTTCATGCACGCACGGATTACCTGCAGAAGATCCTGCCAGAGGGCGCAAGGCGCGTGGTGTCTGGCAAGGTTGAGCTGTTTGATGGTGTCGCGCAGATGGTGCACCCAGAGTATGTGGTCGCGCCCAATGAGGTTGATGAAATCCCTGCGTTTGAGCCCGTGTATCCGCTAACCCACGGTGTGTCGCAGAAAACCATGGTTAAGGCCGTGCGATCTGCGCTGTCCAAAGCGCCGGATTTTGCGGAGTGGATTGATCCGTCACAGAAAGATCAGGCGAAATGGCCTTCCTGGACCGAGGCTATGGATCTGGTGCATCATCCCAAAGAGATTGCGCAGGTTGCGCCCAATCATCCAGCACGAGAGCGGCTGGCCTATGATGAATTTCTGGCGCATCAGATCACGCTGGCCTTGGCGCGCAGTCAGCTACAGCGAGCCAAAGGGGTGATTTCGCAGCAAACAACAGTGTTGCAGGCGAAGGTGCGCGCGGCGCTGCCTTATAAGCCAACAGGCGCGCAGGATCGGGCGATTGCGGCGATCTCACGCGACATGGCCGACGAGAGCCGTATGAACCGCTTGCTGCAAGGCGATGTGGGGGCAGGCAAAACGCTGGTGGCCTTCATGGCGCTGCTGATCGCCGTAGAGGCTGGCGGGCAGGGCGTGATGATGGCCCCAACGGAGATTTTGGCGCGCCAGCACATGGCCGGCTTGAAGCCGCTGGCGGAGAGCGCCGGCGTCGTGCTGGAAGTGCTGACCGGACGAGATAAAGGCAAAGAGCGCAAGGCCAAGCTCGAGGCGCTGGCCCGTGGAGACATTCACATTCTGGTCGGCACCCATGCGGTGTTTCAGCAGGATGTACATTTTCAGGACTTGCGGCTGGCCATTATTGACGAACAGCACCGCTTTGGCGTGCGCCAGCGTTTGGAACTGGGCAAAAAGGGTGCTGGCGCGGATGTGTTGGTGATGACCGCCACCCCCATCCCGCGCAGTCTGGCACTGGCGCAATATGGCGATATGGAAGTGTCCATTCTGGATGAGAAACCGCCAGGGCGACAGCCAATCACCACCGCGCTGGTATCTACCGCCCGCATGGAAGAGGTGGTGGGGCACCTGCAAAAGGCCGTGTCTGAGGGCAAACAGGCCTATTGGGTCTGTCCGCTTGTCGAAGAGAGCGAACGGGTGGACTACACCGCAGCGGATGTGCGTTTCAAAGCGCTGCGGGCTGCGCTTGGAGAGGGTGTTGTCGGGCTTGTGCACGGGCAAATGCCGCCTGAGGAGAAAGACGCGGCCATGGCGGCGTTTCAGGCTGGTGAGACGCAGGTGCTTGTCGCAACCACGGTGATTGAGGTTGGGGTGGATGTGCCCAATGCCACGATCATGGTGATAGAGCGTGCTGAGGCATTTGGTCTGGCGCAGCTGCACCAGCTGCGTGGGCGGGTTGGGCGTGGCTCTCAGGCCTCGACTTGTTTGCTGATGTATCAGGCCCCACTGACTGAAAGCGGGGAGAAACGCCTGAAGGTGCTGCGCGAGAGCGAGGATGGCTTTGTCATTGCGGAAACCGATCTGCAGATGCGAGGGGCAGGAGATCTTATTGGCACCGCCCAATCCGGTTTGCCGCGGTTCCGCATCGCAGATGTGGAGAGTCAGGCGAGCCTGATGGCGGTTGCGCAAAGTGATGCCCGCAAGCTGTTGCACGATGACCCGACGCTGGAAACAGAACGTGGGCAGGCAGCGCGTGTTCTTCTTTGGCTTATGGAGCAGGATCAGGCAATCCGTTTGATTTCAGTGGGTTAATCAAAGAATTCCACAAATGTTCCCTTTTGTTCTCAAAAAGTTCTTTACTCGAATCGTGGTGTGTGAGAACAAATAGGCAACAAAGTTGAGGGAGAAGGAGAGATCCAATGATGCAGCAAATCAAATCGGTGGTTCGCAATTCAGGTGACACGCTGTTGCAGGATGCTGTTGGTGGGGTCGCTCTGGTGATCATGCTGGTGCTTGCGCTGCATGTGCCCGGCTTTGTGTGAACTGTTCGATTTTTGTCTTTCTGTGCCACTGAGACGGGATGCGTCTCATCTTATTGCCTGCGGGCTTCACGCTGAGCCATCTACGCATCTGTCCCCCTTTGATGCGTTCTGACTGAAACTGCCTGTTCCAAGTCCTCTTGGGGATCTGCCTCCCCCATGTAGATGGCTCAGGTCCCACGTGAACACGTTTGGCCTCGCCGCCGCCTTCTTCGGAAGTGCGGCGGTTTTTTTCTGTTGTGGGATGCAGTTTAGGCGCTGGTCAGAGGCGTGATGCAGCAGCGCGTGAAGGCGTTAAGGGCCTTAAGCGCAGTTCACCTGTTCTGCGGCTTCAAAGGCTTCGGCAGTGGCTTCAAGCGCGAGCAGGATAGAGGCATGCCTGTTTTTGTAGTCTCGGGCAGGACGTAAGACTTCGAGACCATCAAAGGGGGCGGCCGGTGTGGGCCCATCCTGTTTTAGCATCTCTTTGAGCGCATCGCGCGCGCCTTCAATTTCAACACGACTTCTGCCAATCACATTGGCCCCGACCACCGAAGCGGCAGCCTGACCAAGGGCGCAGGCTTTCACATCCTGACCAAAGGCACTTATCACGCCGTCAGTGACCGTGACATCGACGGTGACAGTGGAGCCACACAGTGGGGAGCGTTTTTTGACGGTGGCGTCTGGCTCCGGCAGGCGATCCGTGTGCGGAATAGAGGCTGCCAATTGCAGGATCTGGCCAGAGTAAAGCTTGATCAGGTCGGTTTCGCCGGACATCGCTGTTTCCTTTGCTGCGTCATTCCTAGATAGAGAGGAAAACACGGTATGCAAAGGGGACGAAGGTATGGAATTTGACCCAAATTCGCTGACCTACAACGAAGCTGGTCTGATCCCGGCAATTGCGCAGGACAGCGAGACTGGCGAAGTGCTGATGATGGCCTGGATGAATGTGGAAGCGGTCCAGAAAACGCTTGAGACCAAGCGGGTAACATATTGGAGTCGCTCGCGTCAGTCATTTTGGATCAAAGGCGAAACTTCGGGCCATACGCAGGAGCTTGTCGATTTCCGCTATGACTGCGATCAGGACTGTATCTTGGTGTTGATCAAACAGGTTGGTGCAGCGTGTCACACCAATCGCCGCACATGCTTTTATACCGCTGTGCGCGATGGTCAGAACGTGGAGTTGATGGCGCCGATGGCCGACTAAAGGCCGACCATCGTGCGGATGTCTGCCGGGCTGGCGCCGTCTGCGCGGTATTTTGCGATGGCACGGGCGTCGTCGCGTTTGGCAAGGCGCTTGCCTGTGGCGTCGCGGATCAGATCGTGGTGGTGATAGCTCGGTGTCGGCAGCTTGAGCAACGCCTGAAGAAGTGCGTGGATTGCCGTGGCCTCAAAAAGGTCAGCGCCGCGGATGATGTGGGTGACATCGGTTGCCGCGTCATCAAGGACCACCGAGAGGTGGTAGGAGGCGGCCATATTGCGCCGCGCAAGCACCACATCCCCCACGTGAGAGATCAGCCTTTGGGCAACCAGCCGGTGCGTGCCGGTGTGCAGCGGACCTTGTTCTTCATAAGAGACAGGTAGGGCCAATGCGCAGGCCTTCTCCATATCAAGCCGCGTGCAAGTCGCGTCTTGCGGGGCGTGATGGGCGTGGCGGCAGGTTCCAGGATAGATGCGCCCGTCCGGGCCGAACTCCGGCACACCTTCCTGTGGCGCGCTGGCGGCGGCCTCAATATCACGACGGGTGCAGATGCACTCATAGGTCAGCCCCATGTCGCGCAATTGTCTTAGCGCCAAATGGTAGTCGGCAAAGTGATCAGATTGTTTGCGCACTGGGCTATCCCAAGTAATCCCGAGCCAGTGCAGATCCTCATAGATTTGCTCTTCCCACGCGGAACGGGCGCGGGACTGATCCAGATCATCAATGCGTAGCAGAAATTTCCCACCTGCGGCGCGCGCTGTGTCATGCGCAAGCAGCGCAGAAAAGGCATGGCCCAGATGTAGAGGGCCGGTTGGGGAAGGCGCAAAGCGGGTGATGTAGGTCACGATGGTCTGTCGCTTGTCAGTTTGCGCCACCCTAGGGCGATGGGATTTAGGCGTCTACCGTTGCCTGCGCATCGAGCCACGCCTGCCAGTCGGCTTTGGCGCGGTCGGTATAGGCTTTGTAGCGGTCTTTGCGGCCGCGGCGGCCCCCTTTGAGGCCATCCACCGGCTGGAACAGGCCGAAGTTCACGTTCATCGGCTGGAAGGTTTTTGCCTCCGCGCCGCCGGTGATGTGATGCACAAGCGCGCCCATTGCGGTGTTCAGCGGTGCGGTTGGGAGTGGTGCGCCGAGGATTTCAGCGGCGGCAAGGCGGCCCGCGAGCAAACCCATGGCTGCGCTCTCCACATAGCCCTCAACCCCCGTGACTTGTCCGGCAAAGCGGATGTTGGGGCGCGATTTGAGGCGCATCTGATCGTCCAGAAGGGTGGGCGAATTGATGAAAGTGTTGCGGTGGATGCCACCAAGGCGTGCGAAGGAGGCGTTCTCCAGACCGGGGATCATTTTGAACACCTCGGTCTGCGCGCCGTATTTCATCTTGGTCTGAAAACCAACGATATTATAAAGCGTTCCCAAAGCGTTATCACGACGAAGTTGAACCACCGCATAAGGCTTGTCATCCGGTTTGTGGACGTTGGTCAGCCCCACTGGTTTCATCGGGCCAAAGCGCAGGGTTTCGCGCCCGCGCTCGGCCATCACCTCGATCGGCAGGCAGCCGTCAAAGTAGCCAGCAGTTTCGCCTTCGTGGAATTCGGTTTTGTCCGCCGCAAGCAGTGCGTCGATGAAAGCCTCATATTGGTCTTTGGTCATCGGGCAGTTGAGGTAGGCTTTGCGCTCTTCTTCGGTTTCGCCTTTGTCGTAGCGTGATTGAAGCCAGGCCACATCCATGTCGATGCTCTCGGCATAGACAATCGGGGCGATGGCATCAAAAAACGCCAGACGGTCCGCGCCGGTTTCGGCTTGAATGGCCGCGCCAAGCGCAGTGGAAGTCAGCGGGCCGGTGGCGATGATCCAGTGGCCATCGCTGGGCAGCTCGGTGATTTCGCCGTATTCGACTGTGACACTGGGGTGCGCCACAAGCGCGTCTGTCACAGACTCTGCAAAGGGGTCGCGGTCCACCGCGAGCGCGCCACCGGCGGGCAGGCGATGCTCATCGGCCTTGGACATGATCAAGCCATTGGCGGCGCGCATTTCCCAATGCAACAGGCCCACGGCGTTTTGCTCATCATCGTCAGAGCGGAAGGAGTTGGAGCAGACCATCTCCGCCAGATGCCCGGTGCGATGGGCAAAGGTTTCCACCTTTGGGCGCATCTCGTGGATCACCACCTGAACGCCCATGTTCGCCGCTTGCCACGCGGCCTCTGCACCGGCCATGCCGCCGCCAATGATATGCAATGTCTGTGTCATGGGGGCGGACATAGGCGACGCTGCGCTATTTGGGAAGGGGCAAGGAGGGGTCTATTGTTCCCATTTGGGTGTTTCTTTGTTGAGGAATGCGTTGATCCCGGCTTCGGTTTCCAGCCAGAGCATGTTTTGCACCATCACATCGCCAGTATAGTCGTAGGCCTCAGAGAGTGGCATCTGAAGCTGCTCATAGAAAGCCTGTTTGCCAATTTTCACAGCGACACCAAGTTTGGCGGCGACGGTTTGGGCAACCTCTTCTGTGGCAGAAGCCAATTGGTCTTGCGGCACTACTCGGTTGACCAGCCCGAGAGCTTCGGCGCGTGAGGCGTTTATAAACTGGCCAGTGGTTAGCATTTCAAAGGCTTGTTTGCGCGGGATATTGCGGCTGAGCGCCACCATGGGGGTGGAGCAAAACAGGCCGATATTAACACCATTGACGCCAAAGCGAGTGCCCTCGGAAGCCACCGCCATATCGCAGCTTGCCACAAGCTGGCAGCCTGCGGCGGTGGCAATGCCGTGCACTTGGGCGATGACTGGTTGGGGCAGGCGCCGGATGGTCTGCATCATGGTGGCGCAGCGGGTGAAGAGGTCTTTGAAATAGGCTTTGCCGCCATCATGTGATTGCCGTCCGGCGGTCATCTGCTTGAGATCATGGCCCGCACAGAAGGCTTTGCCGCTGCCTGACAGTATGATCGCGCGAATGCTTTTGTCTTCCGCCAGCACCTCAAACTGATCCTGCAATGCGGCGAGCATTTCGTCAGACAGAGCGTTGAGTCGGCTCGGTGCGTTCATCCTCAAATGCGCCACCGCGTTTGTGTCGTGACGTTCCAGAATTGTCATCTTGCCCTCCCTGACGTTTGCGGCAACGGTAACGCCAGAGGGCAGGGAGGAAAAGCATGCAAGCTGTGATGAGTGCAGAAGAAATGACGGAGTTTCTGAAAGAAGTGTTCCCGCAGGTGGGCGATCTCTTTCATGTTGAGCATTTGGATGGGGTGCATACCGTTATGCGGATGCGCATCACAGAAGAGAATTTGCGCCCCGGTGGCACGGTGTCTGGTCCGTCGATGTTCACGCTGGCAGATGTGGCCGCCTATGTGGCGACCATGGCACGGATCGGGCGTGAGGCGTTGACCGTGACCACAAGTTGTTCGCTCGATTTTATGCGCAAACCTGCCGCTGGTAAGGATCTGGTTGCGAAAGCCGAATTGTTGAAACTGGGAAAAACGATGTCGGTGACGCATGTCCTTTTGTTTTCAGAGGGCGAGGACGAACCGGTCGCGCGTGCCAATATGACTTACGCCATACCTCCAAAGAAAATGACAGCATAAAAAAAGGCCGGGATAAACCCGGCCCAGGGGGGAAGAGGCAACTGACAGAAGTCAGATTTGCCACATCTTTTTCTCGACTTCCGCGCGGGCGTCACTAAGCGATACGCCGATGTCTTTGAGCTGCGCTTCGTCGAGTTTGGAGAGGGCACGACGTGTGCGTGCGCGCTGATCCCATGCGGTGACCACAGCTGCGAAAGACAGCGCGAGGCGTGCGGCAACAGGAAGTTGCGCATTGGCGGCGTGGCTGGACAGGCTTTCGAGGTGTGTTGTGGTCATTGTCATGGTCGTCTCCAATATTGTATTGATACAATCCTTAAATTTGTTACACTGCCTTTCTAACTTTGGTGCGATACAATGGCGAGGAAAACATTGTGACTGATACAATATGGCCGCCTAATTTTGATAATTGTACCGATCCGAAGTACCTAGTATTGATACAATCTCTTCGTTGTGCCGTTCATGGCGGTCAATTGCCTGTTGGGGAAAGGCTTCCCACGGTGCGGGATCTGGCTTGGGATCTGGGCATCACGCCGGGCACAGTTGCCCGCGCCTACAAGCTTGCTGTGGAAGAAGGGCTCCTGGAAACCACCGTGGGGCGCGGCACCTTTGTGGCTGAGGGGCGCAATGTACCGGTCACGGATCCGGATCCTTTGGTGACGGACAGTCAGAGCGGCGATATTGACCTGAGGGCTGTACGCGTGCCGGATGTGGGACAAGACGGGGCCATTCGCGCGGCGATGGCGCAGACCTTAAAAGATGGATCGCGCTATTTGCTCTGCCCTGATTCAACAACAGATAAGGTCGCGCGCGCAGCTGTCGTGCAGTGGATCGGACAAGACATCGCAGGCCGTATTTCAGCGGATGACGTGGTGCTGACCCTTGGCGCGCAGAGTGCATCGATGATTGCCTTGCAATCCTGCTTGCATGGGGCGTCCCCCGTGGTGCTGACCGAAGAGATCACCTTTCCGGGTGTACGCCATGCCTGTCGCCTGTTGCGTGCAGAGGTGATTGGCATTGGTCTGGATCAACATGGCATCCGCCCGGATCGGCTGGAAGAGGCGTTGCGCCGTCACGGGGGCCAGGTATTGATGACCTCTGCCCAAGCGCACAGCCCCACTGCCATTCACACGCCGCTGGAAAGACGTCAGGAGATCGCGGCACTGGCGCGTCGGTACAATGTGCAGATTGTTGAGGATGATTGTTACGCAATTTCCCCAACCGATGTGCCGTCTTACCGTGTTCTGTGCCCGGATCGCACCTGGTATCTTGGCTCGCTGACCAAAGCGGTCTCTTCTGCCTTGCGCTTCGGCTTCCTTGTGCCGCCGGAAGGGCGGGCGCAGCAGGCGCGGCATGTGGCGCAATCCAATTTCTATGGTGTGCCGCAACCGATGTTGGACATCTGTGCCGAGCTGATCCTGAACGGGCAGGCGGATGGCATCAAGCGGCGTGTGTTGGCTGCGATTGATGAGCGTGTGCGAGTGGCTGTGAACATACTGGGCAGCTGGAACATTCGATGGCGACCGGATGTACCATTTATTTGGCTGCGTTTGCCCCAAGGCTGGCGCGGGTCCACGTTTGTGCGGGCGTGTGATGCAGAAGGCATCCGGATCAAATCTGCGGATGAATACGCCTTGCCGGATGGGCATGCGCCAAACGCCGTTCGAATTGCCCTTGCACCGGAATTGCCGGTCAGCGAATTGCAGGCCGCATTGGAAACGGTCTCGCGATTGCTGTCAAAACCGCCTCTTTTGAATGAAAACTAGTGGGGTAAAATAATACCTATTTTTTAAGATATTGTTTTTGTTTGTTTATTTCGATTTTACACCGCTTGACGTGACGCGCGGCTGCTTTATAACCCGCCCATCAATTACTGGAGAGACCGGCTTGCCGGGATTCCCGGGCAACCTGTCAACCAATTTGGAAGACCTAATATGAAAACCTTCTCTGCTACTCCGGCAGACATCGAGAAGAAATGGATCATCATCGACGCCGAAGGCGTGGTGCTGGGCCGTCTTGCTTCGATCGTCGCCATGCGCCTGCGCGGCAAGCACAAGGCGTCCTTCACCCCGCACATGGACATGGGTGACAATGTCATCGTGATCAACGCGGATAAAATCCAGCTGACCGGTAAGAAGCGTTCTGACAAGAACTACTACTGGCACACTGGCCACCCAGGCGGCATCAAATCCCGCACTGCAGGTCAGATCCTGGAAGGCGAGCACCCAGAGCGCGTGGTGACCAAAGCCGTTCAGCGCATGCTGCCTGGCAACCGCCTGTCCCGCAAGCAGATGACCAACCTGCGTGTATACGCTGGTGCTGAGCATCCGCATGAAGCACAGGCCCCTGAAGTGCTGGACGTGAAGTCCATGAACAGCAAGAACACCCGGAGCTAATCAATGGCTGATCAAATCAACTCGCTTGAAGAGCTGAACGCCGTAGCCGGTGAAGAAGCTGTTGTAGAAGTTGCGGCTCCTCGTGAGCCAGTGCGCGACGAACTGGGCCGCTCCTACGCGACCGGTAAACGTAAAGACGCTGTTGCCCGCGTTTGGATCAAGCCAGGTTCTGGCAAGGTCATCGTGAACGGCAAAGACCAGGACAAGTACTTTGCGCGTCCGGTTCTGCAGCTGATCCTGCGCCAGCCTTTCCAGGTTGCCGGCGTAGAAGGTGAATTCGACGTCTATGCCACCGTGAAAGGTGGCGGTCTGACAGGTCAGGCCGGTGCGGTGAAGCACGGTATTTCTAAAGCTCTGCAGCTTTATGAACCCTCCCTGCGCGCACCTCTGAAAGCCGCTGGCTTCCTGACACGCGACAGCCGCGTTGTGGAACGTAAGAAATACGGTAAGCGCAAAGCGCGTCGTTCGTTCCAGTTCTCCAAGCGTTAATCGCTGGACAACATACCAAAAAGAAAGGGCTCGCAGTTTTGCGGGCCCTTTTGCTTTTGGTGCATCTCAATGAAAGTCGCCGGCAGTGCTCTGTCTTAAAAAGCAAAAGGGGCGCCATCGACGCCCCTTCGGATTGCTCGTTGAGCTCAGGCTTGTGCGAGACCTTCGGCGTCAACTTGATCCCAGATTTGATCCCACACCTTCTGCATGCGGCTCTTATGTTTAACGGACTTGGCCGCCTCATAATTGTCCAGCATGCCGTCGCCTTGCACGATAATCAGACCCACCATGCCCATGGCCGTGTGCGGGGTGCATTTATACCCGTAAAAACCGGGCACGGTCAGTGTGACTTCAAAATCCTTGCTGATTTTGCTTTTCCACTCTTCGGCCCCGTCAGGGAGCATGCCGTCGACGGATTGAGTGTTGTGCCCCTTGTCAACCGATACAAAGCGCACTGTGTCGCCGGGCTGAACCACTTGAATGAGTGGCTTAAAGATCATGCGGCGCTTTTTGTCGTCTGGATCTTTGTTGAGCATTTCGATGTCTATGGTGGATTGCGCAAAAGAAGGGCGTGCGACCAAGAGCGCAGCGCCCGCAAGCATCAACTGGCGGCGATTGATTTGAATAGTCATATCAGCTTTCTCGTGTAACTGGCCGGCGCCAAAAGGCGAAAGGCCTGTTTCTTGGCGCTAGGAGCGTTTTTCGCTCTCCTATGGCTGGTAATTACCTATGGGCCGTCGAAAGGAGGAGCAATCAGAAATGGGCTACGACGTTGGGGCAGATTGTCCCATAGTTTCCGTGTTTCAGGAGGGATGCTCAGCGCGCAGGGGGGCAAAGCGGGGCCGTTTACTTTGGGTTAGCCTGATCGCGCAGCGTATCAGCATGTGACGACGGAGAACTTTGAATCCATCGCGAGAAAATTTTCCCGTCATTGCAGCTGTGTGAGCCGTTGCGGATAGTCGTCTGGAAACTGCCAGGTTGCCTCTCCTTCGAGGCGCTCAAGGCCACGTGCAGCGGGCGGTTTGCCTGTCAATAAGGTCAGAAAAATATCGCTGCTTGCCCATGGGGAGGAGCGAAAATACCAATGTCCATTGCCGAGGGCAGCCCCCTCTGCGTTGGTGACATTGATGAGGGATAATTTGTCGATTGCGGCGAGTTTGGCGGCATTGTCACGCGTCTCTTCAGTGACTTCTGAAAACTGGCCCAAACGGTTTTCACCAAAAAGCAGACGGGACATGGCCAAGGCGCTGTCACTGGCTGACATGTAAATCGACAGTTGGTCGACACTGTTCAGCAGCCCATCAGCAATCGCTTCGGTAAAGTAATGGCGGTCCAGATCACTGCCAATCAGTATGACTTGCCCAAGTCTTGCCCGACTTTCTCCGGTTTTGGACATGAGCGCGATTTGATAAACGGTTTCAAAGGTCAGCCGGGATCCTGCGCTGTAGCCAATCAGGTGGACACGTTGCACATCGGTTTCTGAGGAGAGGTATTCGATCAGGCCGCGCAGGTTGCGGCGTGTGGCCTGAGCGGTTTCAAGATCACGCAGGTAGGCAAACCGATTGGGGGTGGCGGGCCAATTGTAGCTGATAAAAGCGCCGCGATACCCCAAGAAATGCTGTAGTTCTTTGGAGGCCAGCGTCGGATAGGCAAAATCCACATTGTAGCCGTGAATGTAGATATAGGCGTCGCGGCTGCCAGTGCGCGCCAGTTGCTGGTTGATTTCTCGACGAAATGTCACACTGGCTTGTGCTAGGACGTCAGCGGATGCCGGATTGGCGAGCGGATTGGGCGTGTTGACTTTGAGGGGGCCGATTTCATCGACCTTTCGAACGGAAAGCGTGCGGTCACGGTCGCGCTCAGCACTGGTGGTGAGCGTATGCAGCTCTTGTAGCGTTTGCACCGGTGGGTCCATCGCCACAACAGCAGTGCCCACTCTCAGCGGGCCGCCGCGCTGGTTGGCATAAAATTCGGCCCTGTCTTCGGGGGTAGCAGGTGCGCGGTCGGTTGCGTAAAAGAGTGTCGACTGTCGTTCCAGTTCCTGCCCGCTGCGATCACCGAGAGGGTCAAATGCCCCCGAAGTGTATACCACAGGAGACGGCATCAGTTTGATTTCATTATATAGTTTTTCACCGCAAGCAGTGAGCAGAGTGGCTAGTGAAGCTGTGATGAAAACAAATCTGATCATGAATCCGGTGTGATTAATCCAAGCCCCCGCAGGTAAACACCGATACCGCTTTCCAGCAAATCCTCTGGGGCAAAGGGGCTTTGAGTACCGGGCGAGTTTCGCGCATAGAGTTCGACAACACCGTGGCTCATGGCCCAGACATGGGCGGAGAACATGCTGGCAGGCGGGCGTTTTTCCGGGGGGATGTGCTTGGAAAGTTCCGCGGCTGCGTGCTCCATCACCCCTCGTGCGCGTGCAGCAACCGCTGCCAATTCCGGGGTGCGGTTCACGGAGATCCCGCTCTCAAACATCGCAATATAGTGCCCGGGATACTTGCGCGCAAAGGCGAGGTAGGCCCGGCCGGTTGCCTCAAAGGAGGCCAGTGCAGACGGCTGCCCTTTGTCAAAGGCGTATTGCATAAGATCGGCGAAGATTTCATAGCCTTGACGTGCTGCCTCCGCGATCAGGTCTTCGCGTCCTTCAAAATGACGATAGACCGCAGCTGGCGTCACGCCAGCGGTCTTGGCAGCCTCAGACAGGGTGAAACCGGTGGGGCCCTTTGCCTCAATCAAGCTCAAGGCTGCTTCAACCAGAGCTTGCCGCAGGTTGCCGTGATGGTATCCGCGTTTAGGCATCCCAGATATCCGGTCCACCGCAGACAGAAGTGTCAATCTCACCAATGGCTTGCTGATCTTTTCTGTCATACGGCAACGCGTGAAGAACCGTACGGATGGCGCTCAGACGCGCACGGCGTTTGTCATCAGAGCGGATCACCGTCCAGGGGGCATGGGCGCTGTGACAGCTGGTGAGCGTTTCTGCGATTGCGGTTGTGTAGGCATCCCACCGTTTGAGGCCTTCCACATCAATCCAGCTGAGTTTCCATTGCTTTAGCGGATCTCGTTCCCGGTCAAGAAATCGGCGCAGTTGCTCGGCACGCCCGACGTTGAGCCAGAACTTGAAAAGATAGACACCATCATCCACCAGCGCCTGTTCAAAACCGGGCGCCTGGTTGAAGAACCGCACGCGATCGACATCGTCCGTAAAGCCGAAAACCTTCTCCACAACACCACGATTGTACCAGCTGCGATCAAAGAAGGCGATCTCTCCGCCGGAGGGTAGGTGGTTGATATAACGCTGAAAATACCACTGAGACTGTTCGGCCTCGGTGGGTTTGGAAAGCGCCACCACACGTGCGCCACGTGGGTTCAGGTTTTCGCGGAAGCGTTTGATAGTGCCGCCTTTACCAGCGGCATCCCGACCCTCAAAGACCATCGCTACGCGCGCGCCACTTTCGCGCACCCAATGCTGCATTTTGACAAGCTCGATCTGTAAGGACTCAAGGTCGGCTTCGTAATTCTTGCGACTCAGGCGTTCGGAATGCGGGTAGCTTTCGCTCAGGATGTCATTCTTGTCTGCCGCTTCGATGGCCTCACGTATTGGCTTTGGCGCCTCGTCTTTGAAATACGCGCTGATGGCACCGTCAAATGGCAAGTCCATGAAACATCTCCGTTTTCCCTAATATGGGACGCCTTGGGCGGGAGTGCAATCTCCCGCGCTGGGGCAGCAGCCTGCGCTTAGCCGCGCAGGTCGGTGATCTCTTGACCGATACGGGTCATGTCAAATGGTGTGGTGTGATAAAGCTCTGAAATCCAGTTGCCATAAAGAAGATGCGCGTGGCTGCGCCAGCGGTTCTGCGGCGGGTTGGCCGGATTGTCGTCCGGGTAGTAGTTTGTCGGCACATTGATTGGCGTGCCTTCCGCAACGTCGCGGTCATACTCTTGCTTCAACGTGTCACTGTCATATTCGAAGTGGTTGAAAATAAAGAGATCTCGGCTTTCTGGGGCTTCGACCAGACAGGGGCCAACCTCTGCACTGTGCAGCAGTGTATTCAGGCCTGGTGCCGCGTCTATTTCATCCTGACGGACTTCTGTCCAACGACTCACCGGGATCACGCAATCATCTGAAAAGCCGCGCAAAAATGGCGAGGCATGCGCCAGATTCTGGTGACGGAAACAGCCAAAGGCTTTGTGATCGAGGATGTGTTTTTTGACACCGTGGAAATAGTTTATCATCGCCATGCCACCCCAGCAGACGCCGAAGGTGGAGTGCACATGGGTGCGGGTCCAGTCAAAGACTTCGCAGAGTTCCTCCCAATAGGTGACGTCCTCAAAGGCCAGATGTTCAATTGGCGCACCGGTGATGATCAGCCCATCAAACTTCTCACCACTTGCCTTAACCTCCTGAAAGGGCCGGTAAAATTCGGCCATGTGAGAGGCGGCTGTGTTGCGGGTTTTGTGCTCGCTCATGCGGATGAGCGAGAGTTCGATCTGCAGTGGATTGGCACCAATCAGGCGGGCGAATTGGTTTTCGGTCTGTATCTTTTTGGGCATCAGATTGAGCAGGCCAATCCGCATGGGGCGAATGTCCTGACGGGCAGCCTGATCTTCGGCCATGACCATGACGCCTTCGTGCTTGAGCACGTCAAAGGCGGGGAGGTCGGCTGGGATCTTGATAGGCATGTCAGTCTCGCAAGTCTAAAAAATTACAGGAACGCCGATTCTTAAGCGGCGCGGGCTTGGTCCTCAAGGGCTGCGGCGATCACATCATTGAAATCATCCGCTGTGGCAACGGTTGCAACGCTTTCAGGCGTGATAGTGATGCCCCATTTTGCCATGGCCGCATAGCGCGGCTGGCGGTGGGCAAGGGCACGGGCATAGGTCCACCGCACAAAGGCGTCAGGATCAACGCTGCTTTCTGTCTGGCCGGTTTCGCCGAGATAGTCACTCCAGGCAGAAAGCAGGAATTCCGGCTGGTAATACATAGGCTTAGGGGCGCGATCAAAGCGCTTTACCAGTGCTTCGGAATGGGCCTCTGTACCTTTGAGCCAGACCATCAAAGTGTTCTCGGACAGCGCCGTCAGGACCGGATCATTGGCATCTTCGGGATCAACCACTTCGCAGATCGAACCGCCGGTGTCGCAGACAAAGTGATCATAGCCATAGAGGTCATGCGCACGGTCGATAAACAGTTTTGTATCCATCAATGCGGCAATCTCTGCCGTGCGATGTTGCTCTTGCCGCGCCATGTAGTCGGCAAACCGCAGGCCGCCCTGAGCGGGGTTGCCGGGTTTGCCGAGATAGGTGGAGAGCGGCGCGAGATTGTTGAAGGTGATGTTGGAGCCGATGTAGATCGAATCCGTCATCAACAGCTCGCGCAGAAAAGGAACTTTCATCGCTTCACGCTTGGCGTTGTCAGCAATGTGTTCACCCATGTAGCGGGTGCCGATGCGGTAGTCGACCGAGTAGTGAAACCAATCGCCGTTGCCACGCAGGGCGTTGGAAATATGCGTTTTTCCCAAACCAGACATGCCAAAGAGCAGCACTTTTTTCTGTGCCGCGTCACGCCAGTCTTGCGCTGATTTGTAGATCATGGCCGGGTCCCTTTTGTCTTGCGTCCACGGTGGTACTGCGCGTGGGCGGGGCGGTCAAATGCAATCGCGCAACGGGGGCGTTAACCGGGAACACACGTGTCGGTATTGCGTCTGTATCGCGACGGTATTGCGTAGGTGCAAATTTCGCCAAGCTGGAAAGATTACCGGATCGGGCGTTGCACGGTTTGAGCGCCTCGAAACAAAAAGGGCACGACCTGCGCCATGCCCTTTGTTCAAATTTGATGTACTGCTTAGACCAGTCGAGAGTTGTCTTTGGCGGCGCGCACGAAATCGCGGAAAAGGGGGTGGGGATCAAACGGCTTGGATTTCAGTTCCGGGTGGAACTGGACGCCGATGAACCACGGGTGATCTTCCCATTCCACGATTTCTGGCAGGCGGCCATCTGGGCTCATGCCGGAGAAACGCAGACCACACTCTTCGAGCTGTTCGCGGTATTTGATGTCGACCTCATAGCGGTGACGGTGACGTTCTTCGATGGCTTGCGTGCCATAGACCTCAGCCACTTTGGAGCCTTCCGCCAGAGCGGCATCATAGGCGCCAAGGCGCATGGTGCCGCCTTTGTCGTCGGTCGCTTTGCGGGTGACTTTGGCGTTGCCCTGTACCCATTCCTTGAGGTGATAAACCACAGGCTCAAAGCGTTTGCCGCCAGCTTCGTGGTCAAACTCCTCGGAGCCCGCTGCGTCGATGCCAGCCTTGTTGCGGGCGGCTTCGATCACCGCCATTTGCATGCCAAGGCAGATGCCGAGGTAGGGGATCTTGTGCTCGCGGGCAAATTGCGCCGCTTTGATTTTGCCTTCGGTGCCGCGCTCGCCAAAGCCGCCGGGCACCAGGATGGCGTCATAGCCTTCCAGATGTGGCGCAGCGTCACCTTTGTCAAAGACTTCGGCGTCGACCCAGCTGACCTTCACTTTCACACGGTTGGCCATGCCGCCGTGGGTGAGCGCTTCTTTGATCGACTTATAGGCGTCTTCGAGCTGGGTGTATTTGCCAACGATGGCAACATTCACCTGACCATCGGTGTTGTGCAGACGGTCGTTCACGTCTTCCCAGACAGAGAGATCAGGGCGTGGGGCAGGGGCGATGCCGAAAGCATCCAGAACCGCCTGATCAAGCCCCTCGCGGTGATAGGCGAGCGGTGCCTCATAGATCGACTTGAGGTCATAGGCGGGCACAACGGCCTCTTTGCGCACGTTACAGAACAGGGCGATCTTGCCGCGCTCTTTTTCCGGGATCGGCTGCTCGGAGCGGCAGACCAGAATGTCGGGCGCGATGCCGATGGATTGCAGCTCTTTTACGGAGTGCTGGGTGGGTTTGGTCTTCAGCTCGCCAGAGGCTGCGAGATAGGGCAGCAGGGTGAGGTGCATGAAGATCGCATCGCCGCGTGGTTTGTCGTGGGCAAACTGACGGATGGCTTCGAAGAAGGGCAGACCTTCGATGTCGCCCACGGTGCCGCCGATTTCACAGAGCATGAAGTCGACCTCATCGTCGCCTACATGCAGGAAGTCTTTGATCTCGTTGGTGACGTGGGGCACCACCTGAATGGTTTTGCCCAGATAGTCGCCGCGGCGCTCTTTCTCCAGAACGTTGGAATAGATCCGGCCAGAGGAGACGGAATCGGTCATGCGGGCAGGGACGCCGGTGAAGCGCTCATAGTGGCCAAGATCGAGATCGGTTTCCGCGCCATCGTCGGTCACAAAGACCTCGCCGTGTTCAAACGGCGACATGGTGCCCGGATCGACGTTCAGATAGGGGTCGAGCTTGCGCAGGCGGACTGTGTAGCCACGCGCCTGCAGCAGCGCGCCCAGTGCGGCTGATGCCAGGCCTTTGCCCAGCGATGAAACAACCCCACCCGTAATGAAAATGTAGCGAGCCATGCCTTTGGCGTCTCCCGTGATTGTCGATGTAGCAGCGCCCAAGCCGAGGCGATTCACACCGCCAAATGACCCAGCATCACGGGACTTAAGTCATATAGGATTCGCAGCAAGAAAGCAACCGGACCGCAAGATGCTGTTGCGGTCGGCCGTAGTGCCTCAAGCTATGGTGGTGCCCCGAGGGGCAAAAATAGAAGTGGCCCCCAAATGAGGGCCACATACACCGGCCATACTGGCCAGAAATTAGTCGGCGCGCGGCACCAGTGGGGCGTTGTCACCCTCAGATGGTGGCAGCAGCGAGTCGCCTGCGCCAGGCAGCACCGGTGCGGTTTCTTCGGCCGCAGGGGCCTGTGTTCCAAGGCGATCAAATACGGAGCTCGATGCGGAGTTGTTGGCCGCGATCACGGTGAGCGCGATCGACGTACAGATGAACGCACCTGCCAGAACCCAGGTTACGCGGGTCAGCGCGCTGGCTGCTGCGCGGCCGGAAACGGCACCACCGCCGCCGCCCATGCCAAGGCCACCGCCCTCGGAACGCTGCATCAGAACGACGCCAATCAGCGCCAGAGCAAGAAGAAGGTGGATGATGAGGACAACGTTTTCCATTGGGACCTGTAAAGCGAGCGTTCGGATTTGTTAGCGGGGTATGTAGGCAAGTTTGGCGCGGGGGGCAAGGTGGTTTCGCGTGGCTCTTGTGCGATCCCTTTGTTGAGGCGCAGTTTCAAGGCAAAATAGCGCCCTATCCATGACGTGACTGGACAGGTTCAAGTGCGGATGGCAGGCTCCAGCACATGCCACATGATCACGCTGACCACCCGCATTCACATTTGCCGTCTGACCCTGCTTTGCGGGTGAAGGCGCTGGAAACTCTGTTGACGGACAAAGGCTTGGTAGATCCAGCTGCTTTGGATGAGATCATTGATCTTTATCAGAACAAGATTGGCCCGCAGAACGGTGCACAAGTTGTGGCCAAGATGTGGGCGGACCCGGATTTTCATGCGCAGATGATGGCTGATCCGATGCCGACGTTGCGCGATATGGGGCTTTATGGGCGTCAGGGCGAGCATATGGTGTTTGTAGAGAACACGGATGAGACCCACAATATGGTCGTTTGTACGCTCTGCAGCTGCTATCCGTGGCCGCTGCTTGGCATTCCGCCGGGATGGTACAAGTCCGATGCTTACCGGGCGCGGGCGGTGCGGGAGCCACGTAAGATTTTGGCGGAGTTTGGCGTAAGTTTGCCTGAGGGTCAGAAAGTACGGGTTTGGGACAGCACGGCAGAAGTGCGCTATCTGGTGGTGCCGCAGCGGCCCGCCGACACCGAGGGCATGAGCGAGGATGCTCTGGCAGCTCTGATCACGCGGGACAGCATGATTGGCACCGCATTGGCAAAGGCGCCAGAAGCATGAGCCGGATACATGATATGGGGGGGCGTCTGGGCACGGGGCCTGTGGACCCGACGGATGGCTATGATTTTTCAGAGGCAAAAGACTGGCACAAACGGGCGCTTGCATTGAATGTGGCCTGTGGCTTTCTGGGGCAGTGGAACATTGATGCCTCCCGCCATGCACGCGAGTTGCTGAGCCCTCAGGACTACACGCGGTATTCTTATTATGAGAAATGGATGGGCGGGCTTGCCGATCTGATGGTGGCGCGCGGTGTTCTGACGGAAGCAGAGCTGGCGAGCGGTCAGGCGGATGGCGTGTCGCCTGTGGCGGAGCGTGCGGCGAAGCCCGGGGCGGTCACTGGCGCGCTGATGAATGGCAGCGCCTATACACGCGAGGCCGCTGCGCCGCAGTTTGCGGTGGGCGCAAAGGTGCAGACACGGCGGCCTGCGCGCAATGTGATGGTGCAGGGCGGGCACACGCGCCTGCCAACCTATGCCAGCGGGGCCAAAGGCGAGGTGGTCTTGCAGCATGGCGCACATGTGTTTCCTGACAGCAACGCGCATTTTCAGGGAGAGTCGGCAGAGCCGCTTTATGCGGTGCGGTTTTCGGCGCAAGAGCTGTGGGGCGAAGAGGCCGATCCGCGTGATGAGGTCGTGTTGGATTTGTGGGAAAGCTATCTGGAGCCCGCAGAATGACATGGTGTGGCGGCAGGCCGGAGCCTGCGTTTGAAGCGCCTTGGCATGCACAGCTTTTTGCGATCACCGTTGCGTTGAATGAGGCGGGGCATTTTGACTGGCCGGATTGGGCGGAGCGCTTTGGGGCCACTTTAAAAGCACACGGGTTGGCCAAAGAGCTGGATGGCGGGGAAGACTACTTCAATGCCTGGTTGGAGACGCTGGAAGGGTTCTTGCAGGATTTGGGCGTGGCAGAAGCCGCGGTGTTGCGGGATCTGAAAGAAGGCTGGACACGGGCCTATCTGAACACACCCCATGGCGCACCGGTACATCTGGCGGCGGGGGAGGTCGCTGGTTGAGGCCAGATGCGCGTCCTGCGAGAGAAATTGCGGCAGTTGTACGCTTTGGCGCAGTTTGCGGTTTCGCACCTCAATCAACATCGCTACAAGGGCGCGGGTTTGAACTCTCTGCAAAGGACCGGATATGGCCAATGTTGTTGTTGTAGGCGCTCAGTGGGGCGATGAGGGAAAAGGCAAGATCGTTGACTGGCTCAGCGAACGTGCCGATGTCATCGCACGTTTCCAAGGGGGACATAACGCTGGCCACACTCTGGTGATCGACGGGAAAGTCTACAAGCTGCACGCGCTGCCATCTGGCGTTGTGCGCGGTGGTAAGCTGTCGGTGATTGGCAATGGTGTGGTGCTGGATCCATGGCACCTGATCACTGAGATTGGCCAAGTGCGCCAGCAGGGCGTGGAAATTTCGCCAGAAACGCTGATGATTGCGGAGAACACGCCGCTGATCATGCCGTTTCATGGTGAGCTTGACCGGTCGCGCGAAGAAGCGGCCTCCAAAGGCACCAAGATTGGCACCACGGGGCGTGGCATTGGCCCAGCCTATGAAGACAAAGTGGGCCGCCGTGCGATCCGTGTTGCCGATCTGGCCGACGAAGCGACGTTGGAAGCGCGTGTGGACCGTGCATTGCAGCACCACGATCCGCTGCGCAAAGGTCTGGGCGTGGAACCGATCGATCGCGATGCGCTCATTGCACAGCTCAAAGACATAGCCAAAGACATTCTGCCTTATGCGGCACCTGTATGGAAAGTGCTGAACGAGAAGCGCAAAGCAGGCAAACGTATCCTGTTTGAAGGCGCGCAGGGCGCGCTGCTGGACATTGATTTTGGCACTTATCCTTTTGTGACCTCCTCCAATGTGATCGCGGGCCAAGCCGCCACTGGCGTGGGCATTGGGCCGGGGTCCATCGACTATGTGCTGGGCATTGTGAAAGCTTACACCACCCGTGTGGGCGAAGGCCCATTCCCAACCGAGCTGCTGAAAGAAGATGGCACACCGGATGCGGATGGCGAGCGCCTTGGCACCCGTGGCCATGAGTTTGGCACCACCACGGGTCGTCAGCGCCGCTGTGGCTGGTTTGATGCCGCGCTGGTGCGTCAGACCTGTGCAACCTCTGGTATCAAAGGCATCTGCCTGACCAAACTGGACGTGCTGGATGGCTTTGAAACGCTGAAAATCTGCGTGGGCTATGATCTGGATGGCGAAACGCTGGACTATCTGCCAACAGCGGCGGATCAGCAGGCGCGCTGTAAGCCGATCTATGAGGAGATTGCAGGCTGGAGCGAAAGCACCGAAGGTGCGCGCAGCTGGAACGACCTGCCCGCCAATGCGATCAAATACGTGAAACGCGTGGAAGAGCTGATCGAATGCCCGGTGGCACTTTTGTCCACCAGCCCAGAGCGTGAAGACACCATTCTGGTGACCGATCCGTTTGCGGACTGAACACGTAAACCAAAGTGAGTTTGACGTAAAAAGGAGAGGATGACATGGCCCTAAGCTACAAGGCACGACGTCGCATGGCGCTTCTGGTTTTGGTGGTGGGGCTGCCCGTCTATATCCTAGTGGCCTCTGTTCTGGCCACAACGATTTCGCCAAACTCTTTCCTTGGCACTTTGGCGCTTTATGTCGGGTTGGGACTTGTTTGGGTGTTTCCGTTTAAGTCGGTGTTCAAAGGCATCGGTCAGGCGGACCCAGATGCGGAAAAGCCCCGGTTTGACGACGACCCGCGATAAGCAGTTTGTGACAGGATACAAGAGTGGCGGCGACACGATGGTGTCGCCGTTTGTCGTTGTGCAGCTTGGGGTTGTGTATCTGGTGCTGGTCTGCGAGGCTGGACACAGGTAAGACAGAGACTGGCCATGGCGCAGCTTCCCGAACGAGCCCCGTATTCCTATCGCGATGATCCTGAGATTGCGGATTTTGACGACAGTGGACCTGTGGCTGTGATGGATGGCGACTGTGCGCTGTGCAGCTTTGGCGCGCGGATGATTGCACGGTTCGACCACGCGGCACGGTTTCGTATTTGTCCGGGCCAGACCGAACTTGGGACCGCTTTGCTTGCCCACTATGACCTGAAACCAGAGGACCCGGAAAGCTGGCTGCTGATCATTGACGGGCGGGCGTACAGTTCATTGGATGCGATGATCCGGGCAGGGGCGGAAGTCGGCGGCATCGGGCATGCGCTGCGCCCACTCCGGATTTTACCGCGCCCGGTGCAGGACTGGATCTATCGCCGGATCGCGCGCAACCGCTATGCGCTGTTTGGCCGAACAGACATGTGCGCCCTGCCTGATCAGCGGCTTAAAGCGAGGCTTTTGTTGAAGTGAAGATCGTTGTCCTTGGTGGCTATGGCGTGTTTGGCAGCCGCCTGGCAGAATTGCTGGTACGCGATGGCGAGACCGTTGTCGTGGTCGGTCGTGACCGACAAAAGGCTGAGCAGCAGGCTGCGAAGTTGGGTTGCGAAGCGTGTGCCTTTGATGTTCATGCCAACCCAGAGGCGCTGGGGGCGTTGGCTCCTGATGTAGTGATTGATGCCGTTGGGCCGTTTCAAGCCTATGGCGGGGATGTGTACCATCTGGCTAAACTGTGTCTGGAGATCGGCGCAGACTATCTTGATCTGTCTGACAGTGCCCAATTTACAGCAGGGATCGAAGAGCTTGATGACGCGGCGCGAGCGGCGGGGCGGCGGGTTCTCTCCGGGGTTTCCAGTGTCCCGGGACTTTCCAGTGTTGTCGCGTCAGAACTAACCAAAGACATGCACGACATTCACCTGATCGAAATTGCGATTCTTCCGGGAAATCGTGCACCGCGCGGAACCTCGGTGATGTCGAGCATTTTGTCTCAATTGGGCCAGCCCGTAAAGGTGTGGCGCGGAGGTCGCTGGCAAACGCAACGGGTTTGGAGCGATGCACGCCGCGTCGTATTGGCGCCGGGGCTTGTGCGGACTGGGCACTTTATAGAAGTGCCAGATGTGCGTCTTTTTCCGAACTTCTTTTCTGCGCGCTCGGTAATGTTTCGGGCGGGGATGGAATTGAGTGTGCTGAATCGAGGCATGCAGATCGTCGCGGCTGTCAGGCGTTTTTGGCCATTTGAGATTACCGCCGGACGGCTGCGGCTGTTTCAAGTCGTGGCACAAATGCTGGAGCGGTTTGGCACAGATCGCGGGGGTATGCGGGTAGATGTGATTGGGCGAGTCGGAGATGATTATCTGTGCCGAACTTGGTGTTTGACCGCAGAGGCGGGAGAGGGCCCTTATATACCAGCGGTGGCTGCCCGCGCGGTCGTGCGAAATCTTCGGAAGATTGCACCGGGCGCAAGGGCAGGTTTATCGGAAGTATCGCTGTACGAAATGCAGAAAGCTTTCGCAGATCTTTCTGTTGATGCGGTGCAAAACGCCGAGGTGTTTACCCCGCATTTTCAACGGGCGTTTGGTGAGGATTGGTCAAATTTAAGATTTCAATCTAGATACTTACACAATGTTATTGATGTGTCTCACTTCAACGGTGAGGCGAAGATTTCGCGGGGGCGCAGTTTGCCTGCGCGGCTGACGGCGTGGTTTTTTGGGTTTCCAAACGAGGCCGAGGCCTGTCCAGTCACGGTGACCAAAACGCGGGAAGCGGAGGGGGAGCTTTGGGTGCGGACGTTTGGTGCACAGCGGTTTCAATCCCGTTGCGCCCCCGCGCCAGAGCCTGGGCGGTTTCGGGAACGCTTTGGCGCATTTCTGTTTGAGGTCGACCTAGAGGTCGTTGATGGCGAGGTGACCATGCCGCTGCGCCGGGGCTGGGTTTGCGGTGTTCCCTTGCCGCGTTGGGCATTGCCCAAGAGTGAAACGCGCGAGTTCGTGGCCGAAGGGCGCTTTAATTTTGACGTGTCCCTGCGCATGCCGTTTGGGGACGCGCTGATTGTGCGCTACCAAGGGTATCTGGAGCCAGTCTCCCAAACGCAATAAAAAACCCGGCCAAGGGCCGGGTCTCTGTCGTGATCTGAGAAGGTCTTAGCCCGCTTCGCGGTCGCGTGGCTGAAAGTTGATCGCCTGCGTCGCGGTGAAGCGGCCACCGGCGAGTTTTTCGATCTTTTTCTCACGCAGGAGCTGGCCAAAACTGCGCAGCCCTTCTTCGCGGGTGAATTGTGGAATGTTTACCTCGCGTGCCATGCGCATGAGCATTGGGCGGGTAAAGCGCTGCACGCCTTCCACATAGGTCAAATAGGCCGCTGCGGCCTCTACGCTTTCGGGGAGCTGTGTGGCACCAACGGATTTGGCATAGTCCGTAAACCCATTCAGTGTGGCGTTGCCAGAGCTGACTGGCGCAGCAGCCCGTGCCGCTTCGTCGCGGTCAAACTGGTCTGCGGAGATACGACGTGGGCGCACAGGAATGCGGCGCGGGGCCCGTTTGGTTGGGGCGGCCTCTGTGCCCGAGCTATCTGCAGGCGCGGGAGCACCATCCACCCGCTGTGCGGCCACCAGCTTGAGCGGTGAGGCCGCAGGCTGGGTCGCGTCTGCCATGTCTGATGCGGGACCTACGGCACTTGCCAGATCGCTGCGATAAGCAGAGGTATCGTCGGCGTCGCTGGCGGCAGGTCTGTTGCGTTTTTCTGCGCGGGTGGCAGCCACAGCTGCGCGCAGATGTGCGATTGCGCTGCGGCGGCCTTTGCCCGCAGGCTCCTGCATTTCGCTGTCAGCTTTGGCCATAAGGCGGCTCAGATCTGCTTCGGTCTGCACGGCGCGTTCGGGGGCGGGGGCCGCCGCTTGCGTGGGCGATTCGGACGGATCTTCGGCAAAGAGGTTTTCAGCGTCATCCGCCAGATCCGCTTCATCCGCGCTCTCTGTGGGTTCTGCGTCGGCCTGTTTCAGTTCTGCTTCGACCTGCGCAAGCTCAGACAGGAGCTCGGCCTCATCTTCTGGCGTCAGGCTGGAGGCTGGCGCATCTTGTGGATCTGCGTCGTCCTCCACGGGCTCTGCTTCCAGCAAACCGGCGGCCACCGCTTCTTCGAAATCCGCTTTCTTCATACGCACGACGCGGGCGCGCAGTGGCGGGGTGTCTTCTGTGGTTGCCGTGCTTTCGGCAGCGTCGGCGGTGTATTCTTCGCCATCTGCAAGCAAATCCGCCTCTGAGGCGATCATATTTGCGACCGCTTCTTCGGTTTGAGCGGTGTTGCCCGCTTCAGCGTCAGCTGTTGGGGAGATCTCCTCCTCTGAAGGTGTGGCGACATCTGCTTCGTCAAAGATGTTGCGCTCTGACGTCTGTTCTTCGTCTTCAGCTGGGTCCGCCGCGGTGACTTCCTCCACCTCTACCGGGGCTTCGGCGGAGCGGGAAACGACAGCGCGGATGCGCTCAAGCTTGGCTGCGATAGAATTCTCTTCGTAGGCCGTGCTGTCCTCGTCTTCTTCCGCATCCCAATCAGAGAGTTCTGTTGCGGTTTCGGCAAAGGGGTCGCTGCTGTCTTCAACCACGTTTTCCAGAACCAACGGCGCGTCGTCGCTGGCGGTATCTGTCGCGGGTGTGTCTGCGGTCTTTTCTGCCTGCTCTTCAGAATGGTCCTGAAGCTCTTCGGCGCTGTCTTCCGCTTCTGCTGTGTCCTGGTCTTCGGCAGACACGGTGAGGGCTTCTTCTTCAAGCGCCTCTTCTAGGGTGTCATCTGCTGTCTCTGCGATCTCTTCGGCAACGGCATTTTCAACTGCGGTGTCTGACAGTTCTTCTTCAGCGTGCTCGTCGGCGGAGACAACAGCGGCGATTGCACCCAGATCAATCGGGGTGTCGTCGGACACGCTTTCGATGGCGTCTTCGATGTAAAGGTCATCTTCTGCGGGCGCGGTGTCCAGCGTGTCGTTGGCGATGGCAGAAAGCACGCTATCGGTCACACTTGGGGTGATTGCGGCGGGGGCCACATCTTCAACAAAGGTTTGCTGCGCGGGCGCTTGAGGAGGGATGTCTGCCTGCGGGGCGGCTGCCAGTGGTGGCTGCGGCGCAGGGGTTGATGCAACCTCTGGTGTTGTTGGGGCTGCCGTTGGCGCAACGTTTTGGGCCACCGTTGGTGCGACAGGCGCAGCAGCAGGAGCAGCAACGGGCGCTGACGTGGCAACGGTGGGCTGTGGTGCATTGGTGCTCAGGACGATGGTGCCCTGATCCATGCGGGCGCTCACACGGCGTGCAATTTCTTTTTCCGCAATGCGGGCCAGCATTTCTGCGTCCGGGGTGGGGGGCTCGGCACCAAAATACCGATCATCCGCCGCCAGATCGCGGAAGTACTCAGCGATGGCTTTCATTGTGTCAAACGACTCCTCAAACCCTTCCAGGGTGCAGGAGAACGTCCCGTATGAAACCGTGAGTACTTTGTTATTCGTAACCATCTTTGCGGGTCCTTTGCACTACTCAGCAACCAAACTATCACTCAAGGAACGTCGAAACGTGAACGAATCTGTGAAACTTAGAGTATGATTTTGGGGCGAAAATGTGTCCGACTACGTGGGGATAGAGGAGACGACCACAATATGTGCCAAATTGTCCAAAAATTAGAGCCAATAACTTTGGCGGGTGCAGGGGTTCTGGCATCAGAAGACCTGTCTGCGGCTTTAGAGATTGGGTCCACACTCATCGCAGCGGATGGCGGTGCGGCGCATTGTATTGCCGCCGGACATCTGCCGGATGTGGTGATCGGGGACATGGATTCGCTTGCTGAAAACATAAGAGAATCGATATCGCCAGAACGGTTAATTTTTGTTGCAGAACAAGACAGCACGGATTTTGACAAAGCTTTGCGACACATTTTGGCACCAGTTGTGCTGGCGGTGGGCTTTACCGGGGCGCGCGTGGATCACGAGCTGGCCTGTTACAATGCGCTGACGCGCCATGCGGATCGCCGCTGTGTGATCATTGGCGAGAGCGATGTGGTCTGCCTGCTGCCACCAAAGCTGGCCTTGCATGTGCCTGCGGGCACGCGCCTCTCGCTGTTTCCCATGGGGGCGGTTGAGGGGCGTTCTGAGGGGCTGAAATGGCCGATTGACGGCATCGCCTTTGCGCCGGATGGCATGGTGGGCACCTCCAATGAGGCCACCGGAGTTGTGCAGCTTGAGGTTGAGGCGCCGGGGATGCTGTTGATCCTGCCCAAGGCGCATCTGGGGCTGTTGGTCAGCCAGCTTCTGGCGACGCCCGCAGGCTGGCCCGCTCCCTGAAGATCACATAAAGCCCGGCGCCCATGGTGACACAGATGCCCTGCGAGGCCAGCGCATTGGGCCAGTCGCCAAAGATCAGCCAGCCGACCAGCGCGGCGAAGGGGATTTCGACATATTGGATGGAGGCGAGTGTCGTGGAAGGCGCATAGCGCAGCGACCAAGACATAAAGAGATGCCCCACGGTGCCAAGCAGACCGATCAGCAACAGCAACCACCAAATGTGGCCGGTGGGGCGGACAAAAGAGAGCTCCGCGATGCCGATCTGATGGCCGATCAGCAAGATTGGCAGCAGGATCACAGTGGCAATCACCCCATTGCTGGCCTGTAGCGCGATGGGGTCGACCTCTTTGACGATCTGGCGCGTGACCAGCATGAACAGCGCAAACACCACCGCAACCCCCAGTGGCAGCAGCGCCGGGGCGCCCACCTCGGCAAAGCTGGGCTGGATCACCAGAAGCGTGCCGATAAAGCCAACAACGCAGGCCATAAGGCGGCGTAGGCCCACCTCTTCACTCAGCACATATTTGCCCAGCAGGAGCATGATGAAGGGCATGACAAAGGCGATGGCCACCGCATCGGCGAGCGGCAGATAGCGCAGGGCAGTGAACATGAAGCCGATGCCCGCAATGTGCAAAAGCGTGCGCCAGACCACCAGACCAAACAGACGACGCGGAATGTGCCAGGGGCGGCGCGTGGCCGCCACGAGGGCCAGCAGGATCGCTCCCTGCATAAAAAACCGCATCAGGATCAGCATGCCCAGCGGCAGAACCGTGGAGAGAAGCTTTGCGGTGGCGTCCCCAAGCGGGGCCATCACGCAGAAGCCAAGCATCAAAAGGATGCCGAGGAGGGGGCGATCAGCATGAGACATTGGGGCAGGTTAGGCGGGGATGAACGGTTGTTCAATTGGTTTGGGTGGCGCGCGTGTGGATCAGACAGATTGTTTAGTATTTGGGTGTTCGCGGTTCTAGTCTGAAATTCCGCTTTGCGGACAGAGTGGTCTTCCAATCTGTGGTGATCAATGTCAGCTTTCCGTGTGAAAAAGAGTTAAGAGGTTACCGTTGAAGAAAAACATTTTGATCGTGGGCGGCTCTTCTGGAGTGGGCCAAAAGCTAGCCAGGCATTACGTCACTGATGGGCATACCGTTTGTATCACTGGGCGCAAAAACCCGAACTTAGAAGGTGCACGTTTCCAACCGTTGGCGATTACCGAAAATACAAGCGATTTAATTCGAGAAATAGATCAGCTCGCCGAAGACTTTCCTATTGTAAATACACTGATCTATGCGGCGGGATACCTTCAAAGAGGCCATATCGATGACCTCGGAGACGGAGATCTCCAAACGATGGTGAATGTGGGTCTTTTAGCGCCTATGATGTTGGTACAAAGGCTTAAACGCTCCACCTCCAACCCGCTCAAGATCATGCTGATCACGTCGAGTTCCCAGTACACGCCGCGTGAGTTTGAGCCAGCCTACTGTGCCACCAAATCTGGACTTGGAATGCTTGGGGCAGCGCTTGTTCGTGACGGTGAAATTGGCAAAGTTCTGGTTGTCGCGCCCTCAAGGATCAACACGCCATTCTGGGTTGGTACAGATGAGAACACTGAAACGATGTTGGACCCAGAGTGGGTTGCCGACCAAATCATAGCGCTTTCGAGCGGAGCTTTTAAGTACAAATACGCTAAGCTGTTTCGCAACCCAGCACGATCAGAAATTGTTGAGTGCTTGGATAACAGTTTTCACCAAATCTGAACTATAGCTGACATTCCTATACATCGCTGCATCCGGTAAAATGGGTTCGGAGCTACCTTTCGTTCCGTGCTGGAAACATCGTCCAACAAATCCGCAACAAATGTAACGAGTCACATAGACCGGCCCCCGACCCTGGGTTGGGGTGAAGCCCCCTCCCGTCAAACCAAAGGTTTGCCTCTGGCAAAACGGGGAGGGGCGGGGGCTGGTCGGCTTCGCCTCCTGCGCTTTGGTGGAGACCAAGCGTTTTAGATTTTCAGGACGATGCTTTCGTGGAAAGTCAGGCTCCAAGCCATCCGCGCAAACCACTCCTCTCCCAAAAAAACGGGCTGACGCGAGGGCCAGCCCGACAGGGAGTGACCCGCGCGATGAGGTGCACGCGCGGGATCGGGAAGGTCTATCGGTTCATGCGGTTTTCGATGAGGTCGTCGACCACGCCGGGATCTGCCAGCGTGGAGGTGTCCCCCAGCGCGCCGTAGTCGTTTTCCGCGATTTTGCGCAGGATGCGGCGCATGATTTTGCCCGAACGCGTCTTCGGCAGGCCCGGCGCCCATTGGATCAGGTCAGGCGAAGCAATCGGACCGATTTCCGTGCGCACCCAGGTGCGCAGCTCTTTGCGCAGCTCCTCAGAGGGCTCGCGGTCGTTCATCAGGGTGACGTAGCAGTAGATGCCTTGCCCCTTGATGTCATGTGGGTAGCCGACGACAGCGGCCTCGGCCACGGCGGCATGCGCCACCAGCGCGCTTTCGACTTCGGCGGTGCCCATGCGGTGGCCGGAGACGTTGATCACGTCATCGACACGGCCGGTGATCCAATAGTCCCCATCCGCGTCGCGGCGGCAGCCGTCACCGGCAAAGTAATAGCCTTTGTAATCGGCAAAATAGGTTTTCTCAAACCGTTCGTGATCGCCCCAGACCGTGCGCATCTGTGAGGGCCAGCTGTCGGCAATCGCCAGCACGCCTTCTACAGCATTGCCCTCGATTTCCTCACCGGACTGCGGATCCAGCACCACCGGTTTCACGCCAAAGAAGGGCTTCATCGCCGCACCGGGTTTGGTGGCATGGGCGCCGGGCAGGGGGGTCATCATATGGCCGCCGGTCTCCGTCTGCCACCAGGTGTCGACAATCGGGCAATTGCCTTTGCCAACCACCTCATTGTACCAGGTCCAGGCCTCCGGGTTGATCGGCTCGCCCACGGTGCCAAGGATGCGCAGGGAGGAGAGATCACATTTCTCCACATACTCATTGCCTTGCCCCATCAGCGCGCGCAGCGCGGTGGGCGCGGTGTAGAATTGGTTCACCCGGTGCTTTTCACACACCTGCCAGAAGCGGGACGCATCCGGGTAGGTTGGCACGCCCTCAAACATCAGCGTGGTCGCGCCATTGGCGAGCGGCCCGTAGACGATGTAGCTGTGGCCTGTGACCCAGCCCACATCCGCCGTACACCAGAAGATGTCGCCGTCTTTGTAGTCAAAGGTGTATTCATGGGTCATCGCGGCATAAACGATGTAGCCGCCGGTGCTGTGCACCACGCCTTTGGGCTGGCCGGTGGAGCCGGATGTGTAAAGAATGAACAGCGGATCTTCGGCGCTCATCTCCGCAGGTTTGCAATAGTCGCCCACCTCCAGCGCCATTTCGTTGTAGTCGTAATCGCGCCCGTCAATCCATGTGGTCTGCTCGCCGGTGCGCTTCACCACCAGACATTTCACCGTGTCTTTGGTGTGCAGAAGCGCCGCATCGGTGTTGGATTTGAGCGCGGTCTTGCGCCCGCCACGCGGGGCGTAATCGGCGGTGATCACCACTTTGGCGTCACAGCCGTTGATGCGCGCCGCCAGCGCGTCGGGGCTGAAACCTGCAAACACGATCGAGTGGATCGCGCCGATGCGGGCGCAGGCCAGCATGGCATAGGCGGCCTCGGGGATCATCGGCAGATAGATCACCACGCGGTCGCCTTTGCGCACGCCCATGCTTTCCAGCACATTGGCCATGCGGCAGACGCGGCGGTGCAGATCTGCATAGGTGATCGACTGGGCCGGCTCTTTGGGATCATCCGGCTCAAAGATGATCGCCGCCTGATTGCCGCGGGTTTCCAGATGGCGGTCAATACAGTTGGCCGCCACATTGAGCGTGCCGTCCTCAAACCATTTGATGTCGATGTTGCCCGGCGCGAAAGAGGTGTTTTTCACCTTGGTGTAGGGCTTGATCCAGTCAATCCGCTGCCCATGCTCCCGCCAGAACCCCTCAGGGTCAGACATCGACGCCGCATACATCGCGTCATATTTCGCTGCGGTGATCGTGGCGTTTGCCGCCATCTCTTCCGATGGCGCGTAGGTTTTGTCAGACATGGTTTCCCCCCGAAAAGTCAAATTTGAGGCGAGGTTAGGGGGATGGGCCGCGAGGTCAAGCCCAGCTGTGTGTCCTCCCCCTAACTTGTTGAATCAAATCGCGAGGTATTCGGCGCGCAGCTCTTCGTTGCCAAGCACCTCGGCGGCGGCACCATCAAACACCACGGAGCCTGTATCCAGGATCACAGCGCGGTCGGCGAGCTCCAGCGCGCGCACGGCGTTCTGCTCTACGATGATGGTCGTGATGCCCTGTTCCTTGATGATGCGCAGGGTTTTTTCGATTTCATCCACGATCACCGGCGCGAGGCCCTCATAAGGCTCATCCAGAAGGAGGACCTTGAGGTCACGGGAGAGCGCGCGGGCGATGGCAAGCATTTGCTGTTCACCACCAGACAGGGTGACGCCTTCCTGTTTGCGGCGCTCACCCAGACGCGGGAAGAGCTCATAAAGACGTTCAATCGACCAACCGATGGGCGGGGCGATCTGCGCCAGCTGGATGTTCTCTTCCACGGTCAGGCCGGGAATGATGGAGCGATCTTCGGGTACAAGACCGATGCCTGCGCCGGCGGCCTCATAGGATTTCATCAGGTGCAGCGGCTGGTGATCCAGCCAGATCTCGCCGTGTGTGACCTGAGGGTCGTTCATGCGGGCGATGGACCGCAGGGTCGAAGTTTTGCCTGCGCCGTTGCGGCCCAGCAGGGCGAGGATTTCGCCCTCATGCACATTGAAGCTGATGTTTTGGACGATATAGCTCTCGCCATAGTAGCTCTCCATGTTCCAGACGGAGAGATAGGCGGGGGCGGTTTCGGCCAGATTGTGGCCTTTGGAGAAATCGGGTTTGACGTTCATTTTTCTACGCACTCCCAGTGAAGATTGTCTGATTTAACAGCGAGGTTTTTTCCGACCTGCGCGCAAATATTTAGAGATGTGAATTCTTGAAAGGTAACTTGTCGAATGTTGTCTCTCCCCGCGTGGACAGGTTCCTGACTCTCGACCAACACTAAAACTAGAACCCACATCCCACTCATTCCCTTAAGCGGTTTCACCAAGATACGCTTCGCGCACCTTCGGATGGCCTTTGATGTTTTCCGGATCGTCCTCCACCAGCGGTGTGCCCTGAGCCAGAACGGTGATGCGCTGCGCCAGCGAGAACACCACATGCATGTCGTGTTCGATGATGGCGATGGTGATGTCGCGCTCGTCGGAAATCTGTTTCAACAGGTCGATGGTGTTGTTTGTATCCGCGCGTGCCATGCCGGCGGTGGGTTCATCCAGCAGCAACAGGCGCGGCTCTTGTGCCAGACACATGCCGATCTCAAGGCGGCGTTTGTCCCCGCGCGACATGGAGGCTGCATGCATGTGACGCTTGTCGGCCATATTCATGTCTTCAAGCATGTTTTCAGCACGCTCAACCACATCTTTTTCGCTGAACATATTGGCAATGGCTTGCAGTGAAAACGCCCCGTCCCGTTTGGCAAAGCAGGGGATCATCATGTTTTCCATTACGGTGAGTTCGCCAAAGATTTCTGGCGTTTGGAACACGCGGGAGATGCCCATCTGGTTGATCTCATGCGGCGTGCGGCCCAGAACGGACTGGCCGTCAAACATGACAGAGCCCGTATCTGGAATGAGCTTGCCCACAAGGCAGTTCAGCAGGGTGGATTTCCCGGCCCCATTGGGGCCGATAATCGCGTGCACGCTGTTTTCCTTAACGGAAAGGTTCACATCAGACAGCGCCTGAAGACCACCAAACCGCTTTCCTACGTCTTTGACTTCGAGAATTCCCATCTGTCCGTCTCCTTATTCTGCGGGTTCTGTGGAGGCCTTGGGGCCATCTTCGTCGGTGGTTTTCTTGCGGCTCAGGGCGCGGGCGATGCGTTGGCCGCCCTCAACCAGACCACCGGGCAGGTAGATCACCACAAGCATGAAGATGATGCCAAGTGTCAGGTGCCAGCCTTTGCCGATGAAGGGGTAGATGATGGTGATCACGAACTCCTCAAGACCATCGGGCAGGAAGGCAAACCACTGATGCAAAACGTCCTTGTTGATCTTGGACAGGATGTTTTCCATGTATTTGATCGCACCTGCGCCCAGAACCGGGCCGATCAGCGTACCCACACCGCCGAGGATGGTCATCAGAACCACTTCGCCAGAGGCTGTCCAGAACATTCGCTCTGGGCCGACCTGTGTGTCCATCGCCACCAGGAGACCGCCCGCAAGGCCAGCATACATGCCGGAGATCACAAAGGCCGCCAGTGTGTGGGGGCGCGGGTTCAGACCGGTGTAGGACATGCGGGTCTGATTGGATTTGATCGCACGCAGCATCATGCCAAAAGGCGAGCGGAAGATGCGGATGGCCAGATAGAAGCTTGCCAGCATGGCGATGGCGGCAATGTAGTAGCCCGCGTTGAAGGTGAAGAGCCAGTCGCCCACGTTCAGCTCAAAGCTGGCGCGCATGTCCATGCCAAACAGGTTGGCACGGCCAATCTCGCCCTCTTCCAGATTGGAGAGCAGCGGGCGGTCGGTGGATTTGATCTGCAGGCCGGTTTCGCCGCCGGTGATGGGCGTCAGCACGGAGTAGGCCAGCGCATAAGACATCTGTGCAAAAGCGAGCGTCAGGATCGAGAAGTAGATGCCGGAGCGGCGCAGGGTGATGTACCCCACAGCAACAGCAAAGATGCCTGACACAATGATGCCCATGAAAATGGCTGGGATCACATTGAGCGACACCAGTTTCATCATCCAGATCGCGCCATAAGAGCCCACACCCAGGAAGGCGGCGTGACCAAAGCTGAGGTAGCCGGTCAGGCCAAAGAGGATGTTGAAGCCGATGGCAAAGATGCCGAAGATGACAAAGCGCTGCATCAGATCGGGGTAGCCCGCATTGAACTGCGCCATGGCGGAGCTTTCCGGGAAGGGGTTGAGGATGAAGGGTGCCAGCAATGTCAGCCCGGCAACCACCAGCAGGAGCTGGAAATCTTTCTTTTCGAGACCGAGCATTGGTTATTCCTCCATGACGCCCTTGCGGCCCATAAGGCCCCGTGGACGGGTCAGCAAAATGATGATGGCAACGAGGTAGATGATGATCTGGTTGAGACCCGGAAGGATCGCCAGAACCTCGCGCATGGAGGCAAAGCTCTCAAGAATACCCAGCAGGAAGCCTGCGAGCACGGCGCCGGGCAGGCTGCCCATGCCGCCCACAACCACAACCACGAAGCTCAGGACCAGAAAGTCCATGCCCATGTGGTAGTTGGGCGAGTTGATTGGCGTGTACATGACCCCGGCGAGCCCCGCGACCGCAGCGGCCAGACCAAACATGATGGTGAAGCGACGGTCGATGTTGATGCCCAGAAGGCCCACGGTTTCACGATCGGCCATGCCGGCGCGGACAACCATGCCAAAGGTGGTGAATTGCAGGAAGGCAAACACGGCACCAATGATGAGCGCGGCAAAGACAAAGTAGATGATGCGCCAGTAGGGGTAGATGATCAGATTGGGATCAAACCCAAGCGCTGCACCAAAATCAAACGACCCGGTAAAGGCCTGTGGGGCCGGGGTCGGGATTGGGTTTGCGCCGTAGAAATACTTGATCACTTCCTGCAACACGATCGCCAGACCAAAGGTCACAAGGATCTGATCCGCATGAGGGCGGGTGTAGAAATGTTTGATCAGGCCGCGCTCCATAATGAAGCCGACGGCCATCATCACCGGAATGGCAAAGAGGATCGACAGCGGGACGGCCCAGTCAATGATGGCGTCACCTGTCGCAACGCCAAAAATATCATGCACGTAAGGCACTTCGACCTTGGCCGGGTTGCCCAGAAAGTCGGTTTTTGTCTCATCAATGATGGTGTGAGAGAGTGTCAGAATGCGGCTGAGGGTGACAGCGCAGAAGGCGCCGATCATGAACAACGCCCCATGCGCGAAGTTCACCACCCCAAGGGTGCCAAAGATCAAGGTCAGGCCGAGAGCGATCAGCGCATAAGCTGAGCCCTTATCAAGGCCATTCAGAATTTGAAGGATGATTGCTTCCATCGGTCCGTCCCTATGTTGTCCGGAGAGGCCGGTTAGGCGTGAAGGGGGCGGGCATGTGGCTGCCCGCCCGAAACGCGCTTATGCGCCGTTGTTGCAGCTGCCCAGAGAGGCTTCTGCGCCACCCATCTGTGGGTGATCAGGCTGGTACATGACCTGCTCAACCGGGGTGACTTCAACGATTTCCAGAAGGTCGAACTCGGAGCTTGGGTTCTCTTTACCCTTCACAACCAGCACGTCTTTGAAGCACTGGTGATCGGCGCCACGATAAAGCGTCTTGCCGTTGCCCAGACCATCAAACTCATAGTCTTCCAGAGCCTCAGCCACTGCACATGGCGCAAAAGAGCCAGCGCGCTCACAGGCATCTGCATAAAGCAGGGTCTGCACGTAGGTGGTGTGTGCTGCCTGAGAGGGTGGGAAGCCATATTTGGTGCCGAAGGATTTCACGAAGGCTTTGGAACCCTCATCGGTCAGCGACCAGTGCCAGTTGGTGGAGCCAAAGATGCCTTTCACGTTGGCACCTGCACCTTTCGCCATCAGGCGAGAGTAAAGCGGAACGATGATCTGGAAGTCTTTGCCGTTCACCTGCTTGTCACGCAGACCAAACTGAACCGCGTTGGTCAGCGAGTTCACCATGTTGCCGCCGTAGTGGTTCAGAACCAGCGTATCGGCACCAGATTGCAGAACCGGCGCAATATAGGAGGAGAAGTCGGTCTGTGTGAGCGGAGTTTTCACCGCGGCAACGGTTTCCCAGCCCATGGCTTCTGTGGAGGCTTTCACTGCCTCTTCTGTGGTGTAGCCCCAGTTGTAGTCGGCTGTCAGGTGATAGGCTTTACGGTCTTTGCCGTAGGCGCCTGCCAGAACGGGCGCCAGCGCGGCACCGGACATGTAGGAGTTAAAGAAGTGGCGGAAGCCATTGGCTTTGCGGTCTTTACCCGTGGTGTCGTTGGAGTGGGTCAGGCCCGCCATAAAGATCACGCCAGCCTCTTGGCAGAGCGCTTGTACGGCCACAGCCACACCGGAGGACGAGCCGCCTGTGATCATGATGGCGCCGTCTTTTTCGATCATCGACTTGGCAGAGGCGCGCGCCGCGTCAGATTTGGTTTGGGTGTCGCCGGTGACGAACTCAACCTTTTTGCCGAGGATGCCGTTGCCTTGCAGCGCCTTGGAGCTGAAGGTGTTCATCATGCCGCCGTCGCCGCCGCCATTGAGGTGCTCAACCGCCAGCTGATAGGCGCGCAGCTCGTCTGCGCCTTCATCCGCATAGGGACCTGTCTGTGGCACGTTGAAGCCCAAAGTCACGGTGCTGCCGGTTGGCTCGTTGGTGTAGGCGTGCGCGGACTGCGCCGTGAAGATGGTTGGCAGCGCCAGACCTGCGCCGGTGACAGCGCTCGTTTTAAGCAAGCCACGACGTGTAAAGTTGCTTTTGGACATATAATCCTCCCGTTTTGTAAAGTGCGACAGGGGCTCCTCTTCCCCGGACGTCGCGTGCACAGTTGTGCAGATTTATTATCGGAGGCGCGCCGAAAATTTCGCAACAACTGCTTTTCTTGAAACAATTTTTTTGTAAAGTAATTCGCACTGCTTCGCAGCAATTTGTAAATTACTTATTCTGCGACGCAGAAGGTCGTTGTTTTTGAAGCGAAACGTTGGGAGGACGTGATGCCACAAAGCGGACTGGCTGGGAGCCGTATACGAGAGCGGCGTCTGGTTGCAAAGGTGCGTCAGGCTGATCTGGCCGAACGCGTGGGAATTTCTGCGAGTTATCTCAACCTGATCGAGCACAATCGGCGCCGGATCGGGGGCAAGCTGCTCAATGATATTGCCAAGGCGCTGGGCGTGGAGGCTTCGCTGCTCAGCGAGGGGGCTGAGGCGACATTGCTGGCCAACCTGCGAGAGGCGGCGGCGGATGCGCAGACGGTTGCGCCTGAAGTGGCGCGCAGCGATGAGTTTGCCGGCCGATTTCCGGGGTTTGCGGCGCTGATCGCAGAGCAGCACAGGCGCCTGCGCAGTCTGGAGCACACCGCGGCGACTTTGACTGACCGGCTTACGCATGACCCGCATTTGGCGACCTCAGTACATGAAATGCTGAGCATGGTGACCGCGATCCGATCCACCGCTGGCATTCTTGCGGACACAAAGGAGCTTGAGCCAGAGTGGCGCAATCGCTTTCACCGCAACCTGAATGAAGACAGCCAACGGCTGGCCGAAGGGGCGGAGCAGTTGGTGGCCTATCTGGATGATGCGGGAGACGCGCGCGCCGGCATGACGTTGCCGCTTGAGGAAGTGGAGTCAATGTTGCAGGCGCATGCTTTTCAGTTTGATGCGCTGGGCGAGGCCCCGCTTGAGGCATTGCAGACTTTTGTGGCCAACCAGCCGCATCTGACAACAGAGGCGGCGCGGGATATGGCGCTGACCGTGGTGCGCCAGTTGCGCGCGGATGCACGGGCGTTGCCAATCGAGATGATGGCACGCGTGCTGCGGGACGGCCCAGTTGCGCCGGAACGGATCGCTGGGGAAACCGGCGCGCCGCTTAGCGCGGTCTTGCGGCGCCTTGCTGCGGTGTCTGACAGCCTGTTGGCGCAGCCATTTGGACTGGTGATGTGCGATGCGGCGGGCACGTTGATGTTGCGCAAGCCTGTGGAGGGGTTTGCTGTTCCGCGGTTTTCCGGCGCTTGTCCGAAGTGGCCCTTGTTTCAGGCCCTGTCGCGCCCGATGCAGCCTTTGCGCCAGCGTCTGACGATGACGGGGCGAGAAGCGCGGGACTTTGACTGCTATGCCGTGTCCGAGCCGATTGGGCAGATGCAGGTCAATCTCGCGCCGCTGTATCATTCCTATATGTTGATCATTCCGATAGATGTCGCAGATGACTCCGGCGCCCCGGTGGGATCAAGCTGCCGCGTTTGCCCGCTGGATCAATGTGATGGCCGTCGCGAACCCTCACTTCTGGCGGCGCGCGCATGATCGAAGAATTCCTCTTGGCTTTTGCCAAGGCGCCGCTAAAAATGGACCACCGTTTGTGGACTTTCGGGGAGGGGAGGCTACATGGGCAAAAATGTACTAGTCATCGAAGATGAGCCCAACATCATCGAAGCAATCAGCTTTATTCTGTCGCGAGACGGCTGGTCTGTCGCGACTCATTCCAATGGTCATGATGCTGTTGGTGTGGTGACAGAGGCGTTGCCCGATGTTGTGATTCTCGATGTGATGCTGCCCGGCAAGAGCGGCTATGACATTCTGCGCGAATTGCGCGACGCAGAGGAAACACGCAAGATACCGGTGTTGATGCTGACCGCGAAAGGCCAGGTGAAAGACCGAGAAATGGCGGAGCGCGCTGGCGCAAGCCGGTTTATGACCAAGCCATTTTCCAATGCTGAGGTGTTGGACGCGGTGCGCGAGTTGGTGGTCAGCTGAGCGGTGACAAGGCGGCAAAGTGGGGCGAAGGGTGTGATGAGTGGCATGGGTGATGAGTGATCGACCCAATATTCCGTTTCTGGAGCGCCAGAGCTATCGTCGGCGGCGGCTGATCGACACCATTCGTATGGTGCCGGTGGTGGGGGCTGTGCTGTGGTCTGTGCCATTGCTGTGGCCGACGCCGGAAGAGGGCGCAGGCAGCGTCGCCACCTCAGATGCGATCATCTATATCTTTCTGGTGTGGCTGGGGCTGGTGGTGTTTGGCGGCTGGTTTGCCTTCATGATGAAGCGCAGCGATGCGCAGGAGGAAGGTAGGGGCCGCTGATGGGGGCGCTCAATATCCTTGTGGGCGTCTGCCTGATCTATGTCGCCTTTCTGTTTCTGGTGGCATTCGCGGCGGAGCGCGCGGCGATCAATGGCAAAGGCGGATGGCTGCGCAGCCCTCTGATCTACACGCTGTCACTGTCTATTTATTGCACCGCCTGGACGTTTTATGGCGCGGTTGGCTATGCAGCACGCTCAGGACTTGAGTATCTGACCATCTATATCGGGCCGTCGCTGGTGATGATTGGCTGGTGGTGGCTGTTGCGAAAACTGGTGCGCATCGGGCGCTCGCAGCGCATCACATCCATTGCGGATTTGATCTCTTCACGTTACGGAAAATCCAATTCTCTCGCTGTGGGCGTAACAATTTTGGCGGTGATTGGAACAACACCGTATATTGCGTTGCAGCTGCAATCAGTCACTGTGAGTTTTGGTGTTTTTTCAGATGCTTATGGGGCGGAGCTCACCGAGGAAACGCACGGGAATAACGCACTCTTGGTGGCCTTTGGCTTGGCGCTTTTCACCATTATTTTCGGTACGCGCAATCTGGATGCCAATGAGCGCCACCACGGGGTGGTCATGGCGATTGCGGTGGAAGCGATTGTCAAACTGTTTGCTCTTTTGGCAGTGGGCGCCTTTGTTGTCTGGGGGGTCGCTGGTGGTATGAGCGACATTTTTGCCAGGATTGACGCAAGCGAGATCGGCACCTGGCAAATGCGTGGTGATCGCTGGGCCACGTTGATTTTTCTCTCTGCTGCTGCGTTTCTGTGTCTGCCGCGCATGTTTCAGGTCATGGTCGTTGAGAACGAAGATGAGGATCATCTGCGCACTGCGAGCTGGGCGTTTCCATTTTACCTGATGGTGATGAGCCTGTTTGTGGTGCCGATTGCGGTGGTCGGGCTGGACATGATGCCGCCGGGCACCAACCCTGATTTCTTTGTGCTGACTCTGCCTCTGGCCACCGGCAATGATGGGCTGGCGATGCTGTCGTTCCTTGGTGGATTTTCCAGCGCGACCTCCATGGTGATTGTGGCGGCGCTGGCGCTGTCGACCATGGTGTCCAACCATATTGTGATGCCGATCTGGTTGAGCACGCAAAGTGGCGGGGCAACGGTATCTGGCGATGTGCGCCACGTGGTTTTGCTGTCGCGCCGGATCTCCATCGCGGCGGTGGTGTTTCTGGGCTATCTCTATTTCCGCCTGTCCGGCGGTGGGGCAGCGCTGGCCTCGATTGGTTTGATTTCCTTTGCCGGGGTGGCGCAATTTCTGCCGGTGTTGATTGGCGGGATCTTCTGGCGGGGCGCGACGCGCACAGGGGCGTTTGTGGGGCTGAGCGTTGGCTTTCTGATCTGGGCCTACACGCTGTTGTTGCCCAGTTTCGGGACCGGCACTTTGATTGGCGAGGCGGTTTTGAGCGAGGGGCCGTTTGGTCTTGGATGGCTGCGCCCGGAAGCGTTTTTTGGCATCACCGGGATGGATCCGCTGGTGCATGCAATTTTCTGGTCGATGCTGCTCAACACATTGAGCTTTTTCATTGCCTCGCTGGTTGGGTTTCCCTCACCGCTGGAGCGGCTGCAGGGGGCGCAATTTGTCAATGTGTTTGAGCACAGCCGCACGCCGCAAAGCTGGAGCGGGAGCCTTGCGCAGAGCGAGGATCTGATGGTGATGGCGCAGCGCATTATTGGCGCGCGTGAGGCGCAGCGCCTGTTTGAGCGTGAGGCACGGCGGCAAGGGGTGAGCGGGCTGGTGCCAGAGCCGTCGCCTGATTTTCTGCAGGTGCTGGAGCGCGAGCTGGCGGGATCGGTCGGGGCGGCAACGGCCCATGCGATGATCGGGCAGATTGTGGGCGGCGCGTCCGTCTCGGTAGAAGATCTGATGGCTGTGGCGGATGAAACCGCGCAGATGATGGAGTATTCCTCCCGGCTTGAGGCGAAATCCGAGGAGCAGGCGCGCACCGCACGGCAGCTGCGGCAGGCCAATGAGAAGCTCACGCAGATTTCTGAGCAGAAGGATGCCTTCCTCAGCCAAGTCAGCCATGAGTTGCGCACGCCGATGACCTCAATCCGCGCCTTTTCAGAGATTTTGCGCGACAGTGATCGCCTGAGTGCCAAGGAAAAAGTGCGCTATAGTTCGATCATTCACGATGAGGCCATCCGTCTGACGCGCCTGCTGGACGATCTTCTGGATCTGAGTGTGCTTGAAAACGGTCAGGTGAGTCTGAACGAGCAGAGCGGCATATTGGGAGATGTGCTGGATCATTCCCTGTCCAGCGCATTGACGGGCAATCAGGATGTGGAACTTAGGGTGATGCGCGACCGGTTGTCAGAGCAGATGACCCTGACCACGGATCTTGATCGGCTGAGCCAGGTTTTCATCAATCTCATTGGAAATGCACAGAAATATTGCGATGCAGAGAAGCCCGAGTTGCAGATTGCCGCGCGCCATGAGCAGGGCCATTTGATTGTGGATTTCATCGACAATGGCAGCGGGATCTCAAAGTCCGATCAGGCTTTGATCTTTGAAAAATTTGCCCGCACCGGTGTGCAAAAAGTCAGCGGCGCGGGGCTCGGGTTGGCGATTTGCCGAGAGATCATGACCCGCCTTGGGGGCTCGATTGACTATCTGCCGGGGCAGGGTGGCGCCGCGTTTCGGGTGATCTTGCCGCTGTCGGCGGCGCTGGCGGCGCAATAAGCAGATTTTGAATGATTTTTGGCTGGGTTTTAGCGGCTTTGTAGAGGTGCTGTTAACCTTATTGGGGCAAATCTGCCGTGGAACGGATCCACAATTATGGCAGTGACGAACATGGCCGAGAGCAAAGGCAGCTCCATACTTCGACGCAAGGCAACAGACGGCAGCACCGAGCAGAAAGCGCGTGCGATGTCGCCCACCAAGGCGATGCGCCTTGGGATGGCCAAAGCGGCTGAGCAGGGGCTTGATCTGGCGCTTGATGTGACCAAGGTGAGCCATAGCACTTTGCCCCACCGCGCCTTGCAGGAAATTCTGGACGAAGAGAGCCTGCTGGCAATCCTTGAGGGTCAGAATGGCGAACCCGGCGCTCTGGCGATGGACATGCAGGTGCTGGCAGGTCTGGTTGAGTTTCAGACGCTTGGGCAGGTGATCCCACGGCCAGTTGTGGATCGTGTGCCGACGCGTGTGGATGCGGCGCTGATCACCCCGTTGATGGAAGATGCGCTGATGCGTTTTGTGCGCAATCTCGGCGAGGAAGGTGTGCCACCCAAATGGCTGCAGCACTACAAGTTTGGCGCTATGGCCGCAGACCGGCGCACGCTGTCTTTGGGGATGACCGCACAAGACTACCATATGTTTGTCATGGACATCACGTTGGAACATGGCAAGAAATCGGGCACCATGGCCTGGATTTTCCCAGACATTGAAGTGCTGGTCGAAAACGAAGGCGAAGACACTGAAACCAGCGCCGAGAAGTTCCAGAAGAGCATCAAACAAGCCACCACAACGCTGAATGCGGTGATTGGTAAGGTCACCATGCCGATTGCGCAGATCCAATCCCTTAAAGTGGGCGAAATGCTGGTGTTGCCGGAAGACCCGATCAAATCCGCCAAGCTTGAAGCGATGGACGGCGAAGTGATTGCGGACGCGCGCATTGGTCAGCTGGAAGGCATGCGGGCAGTGTGTGTGCCGGGGCTGGCAGCCGCGGTCGCAAGTGCAACGGGCTTGGCAGCGACCCCGGATATGGGCGGCGTTGACATGCCTGATATGGGAGGCATGCCCGATATGGGTGGTGGCCTGCCAGACGTGGCGGGGGCCTTGCCAGATATGAGTGGCGGCCTGCCTGATATGGGCGGAGATCTGCCCGCGATGGGCGGCATGCCGGACCTTGATGGCGGCGGCTTGCCTGATCTTGGTGGGGATCTGCCTGATCTTGGAGGTGGCCTGCCCGATCTGGATGGCGGCGGTTTGCCCGACCTTGGCGGGGATCTGCCTGACCTTGGTGGGGACCTTCCTGCGCTTGAACCGATGGGCGATCTTGGCATCGGTCTGGATGACGGCGGTGAAGACTTCAGCGATCTGGATGATCTGGATGATCTGATCCAGCTTGGGGCCGACGATATTGGAGACCCGATGGCGCTGGCCGATATGGATCTGACCGGAAGCTGAAGTCAGACCCAATAAAAAAGCCCCGTAGTGTCGGGGCTTTTGTTTTATGTCAGGGGCTTATGTGTTGCTTTTCATGCTGTCGAGATGGGGCTTTAGGCCGCTGATATCATAGCCGCCCTGCGCCGCTGCGTTGACAATTTCGTCGGAGTCCATGTCGCCTGCATGTGCCAAGGCCCAGCAGATTGTAGAGCGTGTGCCTGATCGGCAATAGGCCAGTACCTTGCCCTCACAGGCTGCGAGACTGTCGCGTTGCAGGGCCTGACGGTCTGCTGTCATGGTTTCCATAGTCAGCGGGTTCACCACATATTTTAGGCCTGCCGCTTCCGCCGCAATGCGCATGGTTTCGCTATGCTGATCGGGGCCCACTTCGCCATCTGGTCGATTGTTGATGACAAGCCCAAATCCAGCCTCGGCCAGGGCGGTGAAATCGTCTGCGTCAATCTGTGGCGCAGCGAAGAAGCGGTCGGTGATCTGACGAATATCCATGCAGATTGCTTACTCGGCAGGAACCGCTCTGTCTAGCTGTGTGCGCACGGCTGGAGCGATTGCCATGCCTGCCAGCATGGCTGCAAAAAACGCCCAATGTGGCCATCCGCCGTAGCTGAGCGATGCAATGGCGGGTCCGGGGCACAAACCGGCCAATCCCCAGCCCACACCAAATAGAAGCGATCCCAGCACAAGGTTGCGCCCAATTTTTGGCTCTGCGGGTTTGGGGAAGCTTGCGCCGACAAGCGGCTTGCGCCCTTCTGCGATTCGCCAGGCTATGGCCATCGGAATGATCGCGCCCCCCATCACGAAGGCCAGCGTTGGATCCCATGTGCCAAACACATCAAGCCAGCCTTGAACTTTGGCTGTGTCTGTCATGCCAGACAGAAAGAGCCCCGTGCCAAACAGGCCACCTGCGAGGAATGCAAAAAAGAGACGGGGCATCAGATCACTCCCAAAAGATGACGGAAGAGGGCGACGGTTAAGCCGCCTGCGAGGATGTAAAACACGGTGGCGACGATGCCGCGCAAGGACAGGCGCGACATGCCACAGACCCCGTGGCCTGAGGTGCAGCCATTTGCCATGCGCGTGCCAATGCCCACGCAGAGGCCAGCGGCGATCAAAATCGGCAGGTTGGTGGTTGCATGGGTGTCGACCGCGCCCGTTGCTGGCAGCAGCAGAAGTGGCAGGGCAAAAACACCCAACAAGAAGGCGACGCGTTCGCCCCAGTTGCTGCGCCCGGAGCCGTCGATCAGGCCGCCCAAAATACCGCTCGCCCCCATGATACGGCCGTTGGCGAGCAGGAAAACCGCGCCACCCGTGCCAATGAGAAGGCCACCAGCCAGTCCCCAGAGCCAATCGGAGGAGAGAGTATCAAACATGTGAAATCCTTTATTAACAGCAGCTTGAAAGTTAAAGCTTGTTTATTGGAACCTTAAGGAACACCGCGCCGTCATCATCCGGTTCGGGCATATTGCCAGCGCGCATGTTCACTTGCAGGGACGGAATGATGAGTTTCGGCATCGACAGGGTGGCATCACGAGCATCACGCATGGCAACAAAGCTTTCCTGATCGGCCTCGGCACCAACGTGAATGTTCTTGGCCTTTTGTTCACCGACTGTGGTTTCCCAGGCAAATTCATCCCGCCCCGGTGCTTTGTAGTCGTGGCCCACAAAGATGCGGGTCTCGTCTGGCAGGGACAGAATTTTCTGAATGGAAGAGAACAGCTCTGCTGAGGAGCCGCCGGGGAAGTCGCAGCGGGCGGTGCCAAAGTCGGGCATGAACAGCGTGTCGCCCACAAAAGCCGCATCGCCAATCACATAGGTCATGCAGGCCGGCGTGTGGCCTGGCGTGTGCAGCACATCGCAGCGCATTTGACCCACCATGAAACTGTCGCCGTCAGAAAACAGCTGATCAAATTGCGAGCCGTCGCGCTGAAACTCGGTGCCTTCGTTGAAGATCTTGCCAAAGGTATCCTGCACCAACGTGATGTTTTTGCCGATGCCGATTTGTCCACCGAGCTTTTCCTGCAAGTAGGGGGCGGCAGACAGGTGATCGGCGTGGACATGGCTTTCCAGGATCCATTCCACTTTCAGACCATTGGCGGTGACATGGGCAATGATGGCGTCGGCAGATTTCGTGTCCGTGCGTCCGGCGGCGTGGTCAAAATCCAGTACGCTATCAATGATTGCACAGGCTGTGCCTTGCGCATCTTTTGCCACAAAGGAGATCGTATTTGTGGCCTCATCAAAAAAGGCTGTGACGTCTGGCTTCATCAAAATTCCTCCATAGGCTGCACATATAATAAAAACTGCATATGTTTCAAGGGGTGGTTTGCCCGTTGATGTGCGTTCATACCCGTGTGGCCGCGAACTCAGGCTTGCGCAGGAGAGGCAGGCCGCTAAACTCTGAAAACACAAAGACTTGCACAATAGAGTTGTCAGGGTTGAGGCATGACGCAGTTGTTAGACTACCGTATCGAGGGAGGGGTTGCGATCCTTTCTCTGCAAAAGCCGCCCGCAGAGCTGCGCGGCGCGCCCGTGCGTCTTGCGGTGCAGGAGGCGCTCCTGCGTGCCTTGGACGATCAAATGGTTGGGGCGATTGCCTTGATTGGGGCGGCTGGTGATTTTGCAGGGGGGAGCGACTATGCCGAAATTGGCGCCCCCAAGAACCCGCTGCGGCTTGCTGATCTGTGTAACGCAGTGGAGGCCGCGTCTAAGCCAGTGGTGATTGGTTTGTCCGGCGCTGTTGTGGGAGGGGGGCTGGAGTTTGCACTGGCCTGTCATTATCGCGTGGCGGACAGGGGCGCACAATTTGCCATGCCAGAGGTTGCGCTGGGGGTGATTCCCGGTGCTGGTGCAACGCAACGCGCGCCCCGTCTTATGGGCGCGGATGCGGCGCTGAAACTCTTGCTAGCAGGGGCTGTTTTGTCGCCCGATGCGCCAGAAATGAAGGCAGTGGTGGATGACATCGCGGACGGCGAGGTGGACGAGGCGGCAGTGCTGTTTGCACTGACCTGTATCGCGACGTTCAAACCGGCCCGACCGACGCGGGATGTGACTGTGGGGATCAGCGATTTTGCCGGGCATCAGGCCACGATTGATGCCTGGCGTAAGCGGTTGCCCGCACAGGGGCAGGATGCTGCGCATGCGATTGTGGAATGTGTGCGTGTGGCGCCACTCTTGCCAATTGATGTGGGGCTGGACTTTGAGAGAGATCGTTTTGAGGAATTGCTGAACGGGCCGCAGCGAAAAGCGTTGCAACATGTGGCGTTGGCGGAGCGGAAAGATGTGCGGCTGTCGGCTGCGGCTGGGGTGCCTGCGCGTGCCGTGCGCAGGCTCGGTGTGATCGTGGGGCGTGACCGTCTGGGGGCCGAACTTGCGCTGGCAGGGTTGCGCGCTGGGTTTGAGGTGATGTTGGTCGCCCAGCTGCCGGTTTCACTTGAGCTGGCCTACAAGCGGATAGACGCAGTGCTGAACCGCCAGCTGGAGCGCGGCCAGATTTCGCCTGATCAGTCAGACAAGATGCGCGCGGCGCTGTCGATCCGCAAGGATCTGGTGGCGCTGCGTGCCGTTGAAATGGTGATTGATGCGGTGGGGCTTGGCCGCGAGGTATCCCGCCAACTGGTGACGCAGCTGGATGGCATTGTGGAGGACGGCACCCTGATTGTCGTACATGATCCAGAGGCGCCGCTTGAGATTTTGGCGCAAGCCACGGAAAGCCCGCAAGATCTGTTGGGGCTTTATGTGCCCAATATGTATCTGCGCACGTCAGGGGCAGAGGTGGCTGTGGGAGGGCACACCTCCACGGTTGCGATCGCCACCTGTTTTGATGTTCTGACCAGAATGGGCCTCTTCCCCGTGCAAGCTGGGGCGCAAGGGGGCTTGATCGGCCAGACGGTCATGGGGGCCTGTGTGGCGGCCGCGGAAGATTTGTTGCGTATGGGGGGCGACCCCTACGAGATTGACCGCATTTTACAGCGCTGGGGCATGGTGCGTGGGCCGTTTCAGGTGGCGGACGCGTTGGGGTTGAACGCCCCAGGATTGCGGGCGGCTGGAGCCAGCCTGTCGGCCACATTGTATGACAGCGGGCGCGAAGGGCGCGATATGCGCAAGGGGTGGTATCTCTACTCAGCAGAACACCCTTTGGGGGCGGAGGATGCGCACACGCAGGACCTTTTGACAGCGGCCTTGGCGGAGGACAGCCGCCCAATGCCCAAGACCGGACGCAAAGAAGCGGATGTGATACGCACCTGTCTGGCGGCCATGGCCAATGCCGGTGCGCAGCTGTTGCGCCGCGGGGTGGTGAAAGCCCCAGCTGAGATCGACGTTGCTATGATCCACGGGTTTGGCTTCCCGCGTTGGCGGGGCGGGCCAATGATGGCAAGCGACCAGATGGGATTGATCCCATTGCGCACGCAATTGCGGGTTTTGGCCGAAGGGGGGCAGGCGCAGTGGCAGCCTGAGCCTATATTTGATGAGTTGATTAAAGAGGCGCGCGGATTTGACAGTTTGAATGCGCTGACAGGTGGTTAAGAGAAAGAAATCCCAACCATCACCACCATAAGGCCGATGACGGACAGAAACAGCGCCCCCATGTTGAGCGGCACAACTTTCTGAACAGCGGCGCGTAGCTCTTCGTCAGAGAGGCCAGCGCGTTTGGCCTTGGCGACTTTCACGATGGAGAGCATGAGGCCCAGCAGACCAATCAGCGACAGGAGGGCGCCGCCCCAGATCATCCATTGCATGTGGTGTTCCTTCAATTGCGAGGCCGGGCCGTTGGGGCCGCGTCAGCCGTGAAAAGCGCCTAGCGGATTGTGGGGCAGGGATCAAGCATCGGCGCGCCTTGTGCGACAAACCGGGGCAGAGGCCCCATGTTGCGAGAGAATTGGCCGATGCACGCGGAGTGCCTCTTGCATGGCAGCGCGCTTTGCGGTCTATACGGGCCTTATTAATTGGCGTCTGAGCAGGCGTCGTGGGTGTTGCGGGGTGTCCCGAACACGCGCATCAGGCAAGACAAGAGGTCACTTATGAGCGAAGGCACATCGTCAGACTCCCAATACAGCGTCACCGGTCAGGAGCTGAAGCAATTCATCGAGCGCGTGGAGCGTTTGGAAGAAGAAAAGAAAGAAGTGTCTGAGCAGATCAAAGAGGTCTTTGCTGAGATGAAAGGCCGTGGATTTGATGTGAAGGCGATCCGCACGATACTGCGCGAGCGCAAGCAGGATCCAAACGACATTGCCGAGCAAGAGGCAGTGATCGACATGTACAAAGCGGCGCTTGGCATGGGATAACCTGCGCTGTCGCAGAGTTCACACGGATTGGAACGGCTCCTTTGGGGGCCGTTTTGTTTTTTGAGGTGTCAGGGTTTTGAGATGTCAGGGGTGGAGCAATGTCACGCCGGGAATGCGCCCGATGTGAAAGACATCTTCGTCGTAAGCATCAGACATGTCTTCAACCATGTCTGACGTCCAGCCGGGCAGGTCGAGCTCTTCTTCGATTTCGTCTTCAATAGCAAACTTGTCGAGGAACGCTGCATATATCCGGCGTTTTTGAATTTCCGTTACTCCAGGATTGTCCGCCATGAATTTGGTCAGGCGTGTGGAGCCTTCCTCCGTCATGATATCATGCAGCAGATCCATTCCGCCTGACATTGGCGTGTTGGGATCCAGACCAGCCATTTCGCGCAGCACTTCTTCCCAGATCAGCGGCGTGTCCTCATTGCACCACACTGTGATCGGTATATGCAGGACCGCTTCACGCATGCGCAAAATCAGCTCCGACCAGCGCAGCAGCATCGGATCACAATTGTCGGTGATCTCCTCAACGCTGTGGCGCGGTGCGGCGCGCACCAGTGCAGGCACAAAGGTCGCCGGGTTGCGGATAGAGAGAAAGATCTCTACCTCTTCTCCGTAAAACAGCTTTGACAAGCCGCACAGGCGATCAGTCGCATTAGGAAAGAAGGTGTTGTTGCGAATAACGCGTCGGGGCACGCCGAAGAAATTGTCGTTTGACATCACAAGGCGCTCGGGAGTGGACGTCCCGATCATGCCAGAGAGCAGGGCCCCCTTGTGGTCTGTGGCCAGAACTTCGTTTGCCATATTGGAAAGTGTGTCGCGCAACTGGCGCCGATAGCTGCTTGGCCGCGGCAATGCGATGCCATGGCGTGCAAGCAACGCCTCGTCCTGAGAAAGGCTGCGAAGCAGTTTTCCCTCATCGGTGTAGTGTGCGCCTGCGTGTAGGACAATCTGCATGTTCTTTTCGTTTTTGGATTGTGCTTGCGCTAAGTATAGCTTCGATTCTGGACAGTGAAACCAGATTCAGGCAACAGAAAGGCCTGACAAAGGAAAACGCCGTGAAAACTACCGCTTCCTCGACCCAGGCTGGCGCCGAATTGATTGCTTCTGACGCTGGCGGAGCCTTGCGGCGCTTGCCATGGCTGGATGCCTGGTCTGTTGGGGCGCTGATCATTGCTGCCCTTGTGCTGGCACCTATTCTGGCTGTGGTCTGGATTGCCTTTCACCCGGTGGAAAACATCTGGCCACATATGATGTCGACCACCTTGCCGCGCTATATGCGCAATACCTTGATTCTGATGGTGTCCGTCGGGACGCTGGCGGCAACGATGGGGGCCACGACGGCCTGGCTTGTCTCTCGCTATCGGTTTTTGGGCGCGCGCTGGATCGAATGGGCGCTGTTGCTGCCGCTCGCGATCCCGGCCTATGTCGGCGCTTATGCGCTGGTCGATTTCCTTGAATATGCCGGGCCTGTGCAAACCGGCTTGCGCACGCTGTTTGGCTGGCAGACCAGCCGGGATTATTGGTTCCCTGAAATCAGGTCGATGGGGGCTGCGGTTCTGGTGCTGTCGGCGGCGCTGTTTCCTTATGTATACATCTTGGCGCGCGCCGCGTTTCGCGAGCAATCCGGCGCAGGCGAAGAAGTCGCACGTTCATTGGGGGCAGGGGCCTTTGCCCGGTTCTGGCGGATTGGTTTGCCGCTGGCGCGCCCAGCGATCGCAGCAGGCACTGCCATTGTGATGATGGAGACGGTGAACGATTTTGGCACCGTGGATTATTTTGCAGTGCAGACCCTGACCACAGGCATTTTTAGCGTCTGGCTGGAAAGCAACAACGCAGGCGGTGCTGCGCAGCTTTCCAGTGTGGTGTTGATGTTGGTGATTGTCTTGGTCACGATGGAAAAAGTGAGCCGCCGGAAAGTGCAGTTCTTCAATCTGAGCACCCGTCAGCGCGCGCCAGAGCGCACGCATCTGCGCGGTTTGCCCAGTGCCTTGGCCTTTGCCTTTTGCTTGTTGCCTTTTGCGCTGGGCTTTGTTCTGCCATTTTCGGTGATTGCCCATCAGGCGATTGGCAATCTGGACCGCTGGCAGGATCCTGCGTTGTTGACGGCTCTGCTTAATACGCTGCGCGTGGGTGGGATCGCCGCCGCGCTGACAGTAACTGCAGGGGTCTTTATGGTATATGGTGTGCGCCTGTCTGGCCGCAGCCTGCCTCGCCTTTTGCTGCCCATCACGACGATTGGTTACGCCGCACCAGGGGCGGTGCTGGGGGTTGGCATTCTGCTGCCTCTGGCTGCAATGGATCACACACTTGCAGATTTCATCGAGGCGTTGACCGGCAGCCCGACCGGGCTTGTGCTGACGGGCACGTCGTTTGCCCTGATTCTGGCCTATAGTGTGCGATTCTTTGCGATTGCGCAGGGGGCCGCGGATGGGGCGATGGGGCGAGTCGCGCCAAGTCTGCCGCTCGCGGCACGCTCATTGGGCCGCAGCCGGGCGCAAGTGCTTTGGGAAATTTATCTGCCATTGGTGCGTGCCTCGATCGGGTCTGCGCTGCTTTTGGTGTTTGTCGATTGCGTGAAAGAGCTTCCAGCGACCATGCTGTTGCGGCCATTTAACTTTGATACATTGGCCACACGGGTGCATGAACAGGCCAGTTTGGAGAACCTCGGCGACGCCAGCCCGGGCGCAATTTTGATCGTCTTGGTCGGACTTGTCGCGGTTGGATTGCTTGCGCGTGCAAATAGATAAAAAAACCTCTTGCAGCCCCCGCGCCAAACCCTTAGACGAAGCTCCAGTGCCCCTATAGCTCAGCTGGTAGAGCAACTGATTTGTAATCAGTAGGTCCGCGGTTCGAGTCCGTGTGGGGGCACCATCACATTTCAGAAAATCGATTACATCCCCTTTAAAACAAGGGCTTGGTTCATGTTTTGTCGTGTTGTGCAGCACACTTTGGCACACACACGGAGCACACAAGATGGCTTTGACGATGAAGATTCGGCATGTGGATACGCTGGCAAATGGCGTGCTGCGGTTTCGCCGTAGGTTCCCCAAAGAAGTCGCTGAAAATCTTGGTCAAGGGTTCCTGCAGGTTCACATTCGCAATCGTGAGGGCATCGCTTTTCAGCGTGAGTATCAGGCGATTATGGCGGAGTTTGATCGGATAGTCTCAGACACGCGCGGAAAGCTTGGCGAGCGTGACCCAAGGCCCCTGGCCGGGACATCTGATCGTTTGATTTTTTCGCAAGCGGGTTTGACTGGGTTTGAAACCCAAATCGGGGGCGATCGAGCCGAATGGGGCAGAACAGATGGGGGAGGATGGCAGCCCGGCAGTGCTCAAATCGGAGTGCTGGAACTTGGGGCGGAAAAAGTGCTACACGGCGCCATCGGTGCTACATTCTGTAGCGCTGCACCCAAAAACGGGGCTAAATCGGGCCAAAACGAGGAAAACGGTGAAGATGGCGGATTCGAAAAACCAAGAAAAATCAGGGTTTTCCGAAGTGAGGCGCGCCGCGCGCCTGTCCGTGGCACCCATGATGGACTGGACCGACCGCCATTGCCGCTATTTGCACCGTCTGCTGTCAAAAGAAACGCTGCTGTACACCGAAATGGTCACAGCGCCGGCATTGGTGCGGGGTGGGGCGGTGCATTTGCTTGATTTCAGTAAGGAGGAGCATCCGATTGCGCTGCAGCTTGGGGGCTCTGATCCTGAGGAGCTTGGTAAAGCCGCCAAGCTCGCACAAGCGCGCGGCTATGATGAGATCAACCTTAACTGCGGCTGTCCAAGTGATCGGGTGCAGTCTGGCACTTTTGGTGCGGTTTTGATGCGCACGCCGGATTTGGTCGCCGATTGCATGAAGGCCATTCAGGATGCTGTATCGGTGGAGGCCACGGTGAAATGCCGCATTGGGGTGGACGATCAGATCCCCGAAGAGGTGCTGCCCCACTTTTTAGAGACCATGGCAAAGGCCGGGGTTACGCGGATCTCTGTCCATGCGCGCAAAGCCTGGCTGCAGGGGCTGAGCCCGAAAGAAAACCGCGACATTCCGCCACTGGATTACCCGCTGGTGCATCGCATGAAACTTGCTTTTCCTGAGCTGCATATTTCTCTGAACGGGGGCATTGAAACCCTTGAACAGGCAGAGCAACATCTGGCGCAGGGCCTGGATGGGGTGATGATCGGGCGTGCGGCCTATCACACGCCGTCTGATGTTCTTTGTGCCGCCGACCGGCGTATTTTTGACACTGGTGACGACAGCGATCCAATCGAGGTGGTGCAGCAAATGCTGCCCTATATCGAGGCGCACCTTTCCCAAGGTGGCAAGTTGCATCAGGTGACGCGCCATATGCTGGGCCTGTTTGCCGGGCGTCCCGGCGCGCGGGCGTGGCGACGCTATCTGTCGGAACATGCCACGGCCAAATCCGCCGGGCCGGATACGGTCTTGGCTGCGCTTGCGCATGTGACACAGTCCGCCGCCTGAGGCGTGGGGCAGGCGCAGTTTGGTCACGGCTGCGTGACGCAGCGCAGGCCCACTTTGGCATTGCTTGCAGCAGGGCAGAATTTCGGCTTTACCTTCGCGCGCGAACAACCTGCGGAGCCAACGATGTCCCAAGATCCAGCCCTTCTACTACAAATGCTTGCGCTTTTGCTGGCCATTGGCGCGCTTGCGGGCGTCTTGGCCGGCTTGTTGGGCGTGGGCGGCGGCATTGTGCTTGTGCCTGCGTTTTTTTACGCCTTCTCCGCACTTGGCTATGACGGGCCGCAGCTGATGCAGATCTGTCTGGCCACCTCTCTGGCAACCATCATCGTGACGTCGCTGCGCTCTGTGGCGAGCCATAATAAAAAAGGCGCGGTAGGCTGGCAGATCCTGCGCGGCTGGGCTCCCGGTATTGCGGTTGGGGCAATCATTGGTGTGATGGTGGCGGCCAACCTACGCTCGGTGACCTTGCAGATCGTCTTTGGCTGTCTGGCGCTGGTGATTGGCGCCTACATGGGGCTTGGCAAAGCGCATTGGCGTCTGGGCCAAGAGATGCCCAAAGCCGCCAAGCGGCTCACACTCAGCCCGGCTGTGGGCTTTCTGTCGGTGTTGATGGGCATCGGTGGCGGCAGTTTTGGCGTGCCGTTGATGACCTTGTTCAACGTGCCGATCCACCGTGCGGTGGCAACGGCAGCAGGCTTTGGCGTGACCATCGCCGTGCCTGCGGTGATCGGCTTTCTGTTTGTGGAGATTGACCCTGCAAACCGCCCGCCACTGACCCTTGGTGCGGTCAATATGGTGGCGTTTTTCATCATCATTGCAATGACTTTGATGACCGCGCCTCTGGGCGTGAAGCTCGCCCATGCCATGGATCCCAAGCCGCTCAAACGCGTGTTTGCGGTGTTCTTGACGCTGGTCGCTCTCAATATGCTGCGCAAGGCCTTCGGATGGTAAATGTCTCGCTTGAACGCGGCTGGGCCAAGCTGCCTTATGATGCCGCAGTTCATGATTGGGCCAAAACCGCCTGGCAGGCGGGGCAATTGGCGATGCGTAAGCCTGAGCATGCGCAGTGGTGGGATTGCGAAGACACCTGGTTCATTGGTGTCGATGCGCTGCCCAATGATGCAGCGGGCGCGATCGATGGTGGGGCGCCTCTGAGTGGCGCACCGGTTGAGGCGATCCGCGCACTTTACGGCACGGTGTTGCCGTTGCATGCGGGGCAGCTGTCCGTCACCCGTCCGGGCTATCCGCGGCCACGTTTGGGGGAAACGGAAGTCGGGTTCCGCTATCGACAGAACCGCGACGCAGCGCATTTGGATGGGCTTCAGAAAGGCGAAGATGGCGGGCGCTACATAGCGGAGCCTCACGCCTGGATCCTTGGGCTGCCGCTGACGCAAAACACGGCGGAGCAGGCGCCTCTGGTGATCTGGGAAGGCAGCCATAACATCCTGCAATCCGCACTGATTGAGGCGCTGTCAGACGTGCCGGAAGCGGCCTGGGCGCAGACCGACATTCGCGTTGCCTATCAGGCTGCGCGCAAACAGGTTTTTGAAACCTGCAAACGCGTGACGGTCTGTGCAAACCCTGGCGAAGCAATCCTGATGCACCGGCTGTGTCTGCATGGGGTGGCGGCGTGGTCAGGTGAGTCGCAAAAACAACTTGAAGATGAGTGTCGCGCGATTGCCTATTTCCGACCGATTCTGCCTGAAGGTGCAGCGCCTTGGTTAATAGATCCGTGATGGATGGGCGGGTTTAACGCCTATCTTGCCGACAATCTGCGCGTCATTCCCGTATTAGATGCACAATAGAAACGGTGAACAACTCACCATTTATTTTCTTTAAAACTGTGCTTATAGCTGTACCGGGACTGTTTGCACCTATTGTATTTGAGGCATAACACTATGGAACTTCTGTTTTTGTTGGGGCTAGCAGCTGTTGGCGGCGCCGTGGTCATGGTCAGCGATTTTGATGACGATGGCGAAGATGAAGTTCCGTTTGAAGAACAAGAAGGCACCGATGAAGGGGACACACTCCTCGGTACCGAAGGGCGAGACCGCATCGATGGCGGCGCTGGCAATGACAGTATTGTAGGGGCCGGCGGCCAAGATGATCTTTCCGGCAGCGAAGGCGAAGATCGCATTGAAGGCGGTCCCGGCGCAGATCGCATCAACGGTGGCAGCGACAATGATGAGTTGCTCGGAGAGAATGGCAACGACACCATCCAAGCCGGCTGGGGCAATGACTCTGTGGATGGCGGCAGCGGCTCTGATCGTTTGGAAGGATCCAACGGTGATGACATGCTGCTGGGGGGTGACGACAACGACACGCTCCTGGGCGAAGATGGCAGTGACACTCTGCATGGCAATTTGGGCGAAGATTCTTTGAATGGCGGCAGCGGCTCTGACAGCCTGAAAGGCGGCGCAGGTGACGATACCGTTGAGGGGGGCAGCGGTGGCGACCTTCTCAAAGGGGGCGACGGTGATGACCTTTTGTTTGGAGAGGGTGGCGAGGACGAGCTTAATGGTGGTGCTGGCGCGGATTCACTTGAGGGCGCAAGCGGCAGCGACATTCTGTTTGGCGGCGATGGCGCCGACACAATGGTTGGCGGCGAGGGGGCCGATACGCTTTGGGGGGTTGGCTTTAGCGATAACTCCTTTGACTCTCCCGTTACAGACGACGGGGCGGCGGACACGCTCTTGGGCGGCGAGGGTGACGACGTTCTCTATGTAGGATCGGGTGACGAAGCGACTGGGGGTGAAGGGGAAGATTTTTTCCACGCTGGCAGTTGGGTTGATCCGGAAAACCTGCCCCAGATCACGGATTTCTCTTCCGAAGAGGATACACTGATCGTTGCTGTGCCGTCCGGCACTGAAGTCGAAAGTGTGACTGTAGTCGATTCTGCCACGCTCGGCGAAGGCTGGAACACTGTTTTGGTGAATGGTCAGGCCGTGGTTGAAGTGTTTGGAAGCCGTATCGGCGATATTGATGTGACCGTGCTGGAATCCGAACAGGTCACGGACGCGATCTAAATCTGTTGGGAGATGCTTGATCTATTGCGCATTTCTCCACACACAAGATGAAGTGAGAAAGGCGCGTTTCGACGCGCTTTTTTGCCTATAACCCCGTTGCCAAATGTAGAGTTGGCAGCGCTTACCCCTTCAGCCGTGCCGCCCGTCCGCCGCGTCGTTTTTTCAGGCGTGGTGCGCGGGTGGGCAGCTCGTCCATGATGGCACGGCGTTCATCGGATGTCATTTTCGACCAGCTTGTGATTTCACCAATCGTGCGCAGGCATCCGGTGCAAATCTTCTCTTCGGGATGCACAACGCATAGTTTAACGCAGGGGCTCTCCACCTCATTGCGTTGCCATACGGTGTCTTTGCTCACGTCGCGCTCCCCAGATGGTTCAAACGGTCCAACACACCTTGGAGAATATACGACGCAGCCACATGGTCGATGACCTCTGCGCGACGTTTGCGTGACGTATCCGCCTCCAGAAGCGCTCTTTCCGCGGCCACAGTGGACAACCGCTCGTCCCAAAAGCCGATAGGCACTGACACCAGCGGTGCCAGGTTTCGGGCAAAAGCACGGGTGGATTGGGCGCGTGGGCCTTCCGTGCCGTCCATATTGCGTGGCAACCCCAGGATGATTCCGCCGATCGCGCGCTCATTGAGCAGTGTCACCAGCCGTTGCGCATCCACGCCAAATTTCTTGCGTTTCACGGTTTCAATCGGTGTCGCCACTGTGCGCAGCCCATCGCTGATCGCGACGCCAATGGTCTTGGTGCCAAGATCGAGCCCCATCAGGGCAGTCATGGGGCTGAGCTGTGGGGCGAGCTCTTCGATGCTTTCAAAAATGGGGGTCATTGTAACAGTCCTGCTCTTTCAGCACCCGCGCGTACAATTTCCAGAGCTTCAGGTACAGAGGCAAAGACCTGCTGCGCCTCGGTCCAGATCGCTTGCGCGCGGGCGGTTTCCCCCAGAACGCCATAGGCGCTGATCAACTGTGCCCATTCCTGCGGTGTGCCGCCCTCGGTCGCGAGCCGGTCAGATAGCCCCGCGACCATGCTTTCAATCATCGCCTGACGGTCTTCTGCCGTCAGCTCCTGCGCGGCGGCGACATCGTCTTCGGAAGGGCCAGCCACAGCCGCATGCGGGGCAGGGGGCATTTTATAATCCACACCCGCATACCAGGCGAGTTCAGAGATTGTGCTGCGGATCGCTGGCACCCAGGGGGCCTCCGCCGGGCTCTGGCGCAACACCTGATCCCACAGGCGGAATGCAGCGTCTGGTCGCCCATTCTGCCACATCATCAGGCCCAGATAATAGCGGCCCAGATTGTTAAGCGGATCAAGCTGCAGCGCTGCGCGCAGGCTCGCCTCCGCCTCAGGGGAGACATAGTTCTGCGCCGCTGCAATCAGCAGGTTGGCATGTAACACATAGTCCCCTGCGGTGGCTGCATCGCCCTTCAACGCGAGCACTTGCGCCTGCGCCGCATAGGCGGCTTTGTGGTTGCCCAGCGAGGATTCATTGCGCGCCAGAAGGCTCTGGCCGCGCAGATCATCAGGGTTGTCTGCCACAGCTTTACGCAGTTTTTCCATCAACTCGGCAAATTCTGGATCCGGCTCAAGCGCGGGAGTTGGGGTTTGCTCCGCTTCAATATCGGCCTGACTGGGCCGCGCCTTCATCTGTTCAGACAATGTTTCAAAGCGCACTTGCAAGGGCATGTCAGGGTGCCCCGGCACCCCAAGCCACAGATAGAGCCCAAAGCTCGCTCCGATCACAGCGGCCACCAGAAGCGCGGCAAAAGCCTTTGTACTGCCAGTGGAGGTCTGCGCCTCGGCGTCGTGTTTTTGCATTTGCGCATCGGCTGCCAGAATGCGGCGCGCGATCTCTGTGCGCATCCGTTCGGCATCGTCTTCTGCAAGCACACCCCGCGCCAGATCGCGGTCCACTTCTTTCAGCTGGTCACGATACACCCGCAGGTCATAAGCGGCGGGATGTTCTTCGTTTTCGCGACGTTTCAGCATCGCAACGGCAAGCATCGCTGCTGTTGTTCCAACCAGCGCAGTGGCAACAATCCAGAAAATCATGGGCTCTCCATAAGGTTGGCTTTCATGTAGTGTCGCCCAGCGGCGCGGAAAAGGGAAAATCCGCCATCTGGCACCCCATGTCGCAACCAAGCCTCAAATGGGCGCTTTATCCGCCGACGCCCTTTAACCAAAAAGACCATATACTCAGATAAGTACGCCTCATATCGGAATCACGCCTCATGAGAAGATATTCAGCCTTTGCTATCGCCCGCGAAGCCGCCCGCTACCACACTGGTTGGGAGCGCGCATGGCGGTCACCGGAACCCAAGAAAAAATACGATGTGATCATCGTTGGCGCAGGCGGGCATGGCCTCGCCACCGCCTTCTATCTGGGCAAGAACTTCGGTATCACCAATGTGGCGATCATCGAGAAGGGCTGGCTTGGCGGCGGCAATACTGGTCGGAACACCACGATCATCCGCTCCAACTATCTGCAGGATCCTTCTGCAGCGCTCTATGAAAAGGCGCGCTCACTTTATGAGACCATGTCTCAGGATCTGAACTACAACGTCATGTTCTCGCCACGTGGTGTGATCATGCTGGCGCAGACCGAGCACGAAGTGCGCGGTTATCAGCGCACCGCACATGCCAACGCCCTGCAGGGTGTGCAGACCGAGTTCATCGGCCCGGAACGTGTGAAAGAGCTGGTGCCAATTATCAACCTTGATGGCCCGCGTTATCCTGTTTTGGGCGGCCTCTGGCAGGCGCGCGGCGGCACGGGCCGTCACGATGCGGTAGCTTGGGGCTATGCCCGTGCCTGCTCTGACATGGGCATGGACATCATCCAGAAATGCGAAGTGACCGGCGTGCGCCAAGAAGGCGGCAAGGTCACCGGCGTAGACACCACCAAAGGCCCGATTGACTGTGACAAGCTTGGCCTTGTTGTGGCGGGCAACTCTGGCGATCTTGCCAATATGGCGGGCTTCCGTCTGCCGATGGAATCTGTTGCGCTTCAGGCGCTGGTGTCTGAGCCGATCAAACCCTGCATGGATGTGGTTGTGATGGCCAACACCGTGCACGGCTATATGTCTCAGTCTGACAAAGGCGAGATGGTGATTGGCGGCGGCACAGACGGGTTCAACAACTACACCCAGCGCGGCAGCTTCCATCACGTTGAGGAAACCGTGCGCGCATTGGTCGAAACCTTCCCGATGGTCAGCCGCCTGAAAATGCTGCGCCAGTGGGGCGGTATCGTAGATGTGACCGGCGACCGCTCTCCGGTGATTGGCAAAACCCCGCTGGGCAACTGCTTCATCAACGCAGGCTGGGGCACCGGCGGCTTTAAGGCCATTCCGGGCGGCGGCTGGGCCACGGCCGAGCTGATCGCCAAAGGCGAGCCGGGTCCGCTGTCTGCGGAATTTGGTATGGAACGTTTCATCGAAGGCCGCTTCATCGACGAAAGCGTCGCGGCTGGCGTGGCACACTAAGGAAAGGGTGCAGATATGCTGACACTTCAATGCCCCTATTGCGGCGTCTGGGCCGAAGAAACTGAACTGCACGCCGAAGGCGAGGCGCACCTGAAGCGCTTCGGTCCCGGCTCCAGTGACGATCAGTTCGAAGGCTACCTCTTCATGCGCGAAAACCCAAAGGGCGTGCATTTTGAGCGCTGGCGCCACTCCAACGGCTGCGGCAAGTTCTTCCATGCGGCGCGGTGCACCATGACCCTGCAGGTCTTTGGCACCTATTCGGCCCAAACACTGGAGCCCCCGCAAGAGATCAAGGACAAAATCAGCGAAACATACCCCGGCTGGAGCTGGCGCGAGTTTTCCTGATTTACCCTCTGCTGAAATATGCCCGCCAGAGGCATCTGGCGGATCAACCCACACAAAGGGCTGACACATGAGCACAAGACTTTCCACAGGCGGGCGCCTGCTCAATCGCTCCAAACAGGTGAGCTTCACCTTCAACGGCAAGCAGATGGCCGGCTATGAAGGCGATACACTGGCCTCAGCACTTCTGGCCAATGACCAGATGCTGATGGGCCGGTCGTTCAAATACCACCGTCCTCGCGGCGTTGTGGCCTCCGGTGCCGAAGAACCAAACGCTTTGGTCAACCTCGGGCAGGGCGGCAGATTTGAGCCCAACCAACGCGCCACCACCACAGAGCTGTTCAATGGTCTGTCTGCAACGTCGCAGAACCACTGGCCCAGCCTTGAGATGGACGTGGGCGTGGTCAACAACTACGCCGCGCGCTTCCTGCCTGCGGGTTTTTACTACAAAACCTTCATGGCGCCTGCGGCTGCGTGGAAACATGTGTTTGAGCCGATTGTGCGCCAGTCTGCCGGCCTCGGCAAAGCGCCCAAAGACCGTGACGTCGATCGCTATGAGCATTTCTATGCCTTCTTTGATGTGGTTGTTGTGGGCGGCGGCATCGCCGGTCTTCAGGCGGCGAAAGCCGCAGGCGAAGCCGGTGCCAAGGTTCTCTTGATCGAGCAAACCGCCCATTGGGGTGGCCGCGCTGCTGTTGACGGAGGCACTGTGGATGGCCAGGAGGCCGCAGATTACATCGATGCCACCGTCGCAGCGCTTGAGGCTATGAACAATGTGACCTTGCGCAACCGCATGATGGGGGCAGGGGTCTATGACCACGGTTACGTGCTGGGCTATGAGCGCATCACCGACCACGCCCCGCTTATGGATGGCCCACGTCACCGTCTGTGGCGCATCCGTGCCAAACAGATTGTGACCGCCACAGGTGCGATTGAACGCCCGCTGTCTTTCGCAGGCAACGACATTCCCGGCGTGATGCTGGCCAGCGCCCTGCGTGACTATGTGGTGAACTTCGGTGTGTCCTCCGGTGACCGCACAGTGGTTGTGACCAACAATGACGACGCCTATCGCACCGCGATTGCACTGAAAAAGGCAGGTCTGGAAGTCCCCGCGGTGATTGATGCCCGTCCAGAAGGCGGCGGCGCGCTGATGGAAGAGGCCAAAAACCACGGTATCCGTGTTGAGGTTGGCAAGGCCATCGCCAAGGTCAAAGGCGGCAAACGCGTGACTGGTGTGGCCATCTGCGCACAGGCTGGCGAAGGCGCAGTTCTGGAAGAGCTGTCCTGTGACGCGGTGGCCATGTCCGGCGGCTGGTCTCCGGTGGTGCACCTCTGGTCCCACTGCGGTGGCAAACTGATCTGGGATGAGGCGCAGGCCCATTTCCGCCCCGATACCTCCCGTGCGCCCACCAGCCACGATGGCAAGCCATTTGTCGCCACCGCTGGCAGCGCAAGCGGCCCGCTTGGTCTGGCTGAGGTTCTGGCAGACGCCCATGCCGCAGGTGCGGCAGCCGCAGCGGCCACCGGTGCAGAGGGTGCTGCTTCCGCAGCCCCAACCGGTGAGAGCTCCGCAGAGGCCGCGATGCAGGCCGTGTGGCTGATGCCACAGGGTGCTGGCCCGAAACTGCGCATGAAAGCGTGGCTCGATTATCAGAACGACGTGAAAGTCTCTGATGTGCGTCTGGCGGCACAGGAAGGCTATGAAAGCGTCGAACACACCAAGCGTTACACCACGCTTGGTATGGCAACCGATCAGGGTAAGTTGAGCAACATCAACGGCTTGGCGGTGCTTTCTGATGCGTTGAACCAGCCGATCCCAGCCACCGGAACCACCACGTTCCGTCCGCCATACACCCCGATCTCCATGGGCGCGATTGCCGGGGAAGCCCGCGACGAAGTGTTCCAACCGCTGCGCCGTACCCCGATCCACGACTGGCACGAAGCCAACGGCGCATTCTTTGAGCCCGTCGGCCACTGGCGGCGTCCTTACTGCTTCCCGCGCACCGGCGAGAGCCACGCAGAGGCGGTGACCCGCGAGATCCGTCAGACACGCGACAGCGTCGGCCTGCTGGATGCCTCCACGCTTGGAAAAATCATCGTCAAGGGCCCGGATGCGGGCAAATTCCTCGACATGATGTACACCAACATGATGTCCACGCTGAAGCCGGGCAAATGCCGCTATGGTCTGATGTGTAACGAGAACGGCTTCCTGATCGATGACGGCGTGGTCGCGCGCATCGATGAAGAGACCTTCCTGTGCCACACCACCACCGGCGGCGCAGACCGCATTCACGGTTGGATGGAAGACTGGCTGCAATGTGAGTGGTGGGACTGGAAAGTCTACACCGCCAATGTGACCGAGCAATATGCGCAGATCGCCGTTGTGGGCCCCAACGCCCGCAAAGTGATCGAGAAACTCGGCGGTGAAATGGACGTCTCCAAAGAAGGTCTGGCCTTCATGGAGTGGAAAGACGGCAAGATCGGCGAATTTGACGCCCGCGCTTACCGGATCTCCTTCTCTGGCGAGCTGTCCTACGAAATCGCCGTGCCAGCCAGCCAGGGCCGCGCCTTCTGGGATGCGCTTCTGGACGCGGGCAAAGAGTTCAACATCATGCCTTACGGCACTGAAGCGTTGCACGTGATGCGGGCTGAAAAAGGCTTCATCATGATTGGGGACGAAACCGATGGCACCGTGATCCCACAGGATCTCAACATGCAGTGGGCGATCTCCAAGAAGAAAGAGGATTTCCTCGGCAAACGCGCCCAAACGCGTGACCATATGGCGTCCGACGATCGCTGGAAACTTGCGGGTTTTGAAACGCTGGATGGCTCGGTCATCCCGGATGGCGCTTATATCGTGGCGGATGGCAGCAATGCCAACAACCAGCGCAATGTGCAGGGCCGTGTGACCTCCACATATTACTCGCCCACCTTGGACCGTGGCATTGCCATGGGCCTGATCCATGGCGGTATGAAACGCCTTGGCGATGTGGTGGCGTTCAACAAAGTGGACGGCGGCACAGTAGAGGCCAAAGTGATCGATCCAGTGTTCTATGACAAGGACGGGGAGAAGCAGAATGTCTAATGCAGTGAGCGCGCTCTCCGGCGCAAAATCCCAGGGCTTCGCAACGGTTGAGGAAACCGGCCTGCGCGGCATGATCACCCTGCGCGGCGATCTCGCCAGCGCAGAGATTGCCTCAGCTGTCAAAGCAGCCACCGGTGCAGACGTGCCAGCACAGCGCAAAGTGTCTGTCGGCGACAAAGGCGCGGTGGCGTGGATGTCTCCTGACGAGTTGCTGGTGATTGTGGCATATGACGAGGCCCTGTCTGTGACCGCACAATTGACCGAGGCGCTTGCAGGCGTGCACTCGGCGGTCACCAATGTGTCCGACGCGCGTGCGGTGTTCCGTATCTCTGGCGATGCCAGCCGCGATGTACTGGCCAAAGTGGCCCCCGTGGATTTCGCCTCTGACGCCTTTGGCGTGGGCGACATGCGCCGCACCCGCATTTCGCAGGTGGCCGCCGCCATCTGGGGCAATGAGGACGGCAGCTTTGAGATCATCTGCTTCCGCTCCGTAGCGCAATATGTCTTTGACGTGCTGCGCATCTCCGCCGCAGAGGGCGGTGAGGTCGGCTTTTACGCAGACTGATCCGATGTCTTTCTGACATCGGCTGACTAAGAAACCGGATCAGGGCTTTCATGGCCCTGACCCCAATCCCAAGACACGGCGCGGGGTTAGGACGCTGTGATTTCGACAAGTTATTCTCTTTGCACTTGACGTTACCTGCCATTCGCCCCCATCTGTCATCACATAAAATTCGCGCAACAGAAGAGGACGCTGCAATGGCTTTCGAACTTCCCGATCTTCCTTATGCTCACGACGCTCTGGCCGACAAAGGTATGTCTGCAGAAACCATGGAATTCCACCATGACCTGCACCACAAAGCCTATGTTGATAACGGCAACAAGCTGATCGCTGGCACCGAGTGGGAAGGCAAAACGATGGAAGAGATCATCGTTGGCACCTACGACGCAAACGCCGTGGCGCAAAACGGCATCTTCAACAACATCTCCCAGCTGTGGAACCACAACCAGTTCTGGGAAATGATGGGCCCAGGCGAAAGCAAAATGCCAGGTGAGCTGGAAGATGCGCTGAAAAAGACGTTCGGCTCCATCGAACAGTTCAAAACCGAGTTCGCCGCAGCAGGCGCAGGTCAGTTCGGCTCCGGCTGGGCATGGCTTGTGAAAAACGCAGACGGCTCTCTGGCAGTGACCAAAACCGAAAACGGTGTGAACCCACTGTGCTTCGGCCAGACCGCGCTGCTGGGCTGTGACGTGTGGGAGCACTCCTACTACATCGATTACCGCAACAAGCGCCCAGCGTACTTGGACAACTTCCTGAACAACCTGGTGAACTGGGAAAACGTCGCATCCCGGATGTGATCGTTTGACTTAGTTACAAGATTGGCCCGTCAGACTGTGTCTGGCGGGCTTTTTGTTGCCAGCTGCATGCCGAACGAAAGATCAGCAAACGCATAAGCATCTTCTCGCCGGTGGGCGCGCCATGTGAGCCGCCTCTCATTGAATAGGGCGCTGGCGTCCTTATCTTCTGAACATGGGAGGAACGCAGAGTATCAATCAACAATACCGCAGGTCTTCCCTTTTGTTTCTGTGAAATTGAGAGGAGTTCATCAATGGGTATCGTGTCAAAAGGCACTTGGGTTGTTGTTGCAGATGGTGAAAAGGCGTTAATTTACAAAAACGTGGCCACCGCTTTTGATCCTCGATTCCGATTGGTTACCTCGCTCACATCGCAACACCTTGATCAGCAGATTGCATCAGATCGCCCCGGGCGTCGCACGGACGGGGGGCCGGGGCAGAAATCCGCGATGGAACAGACCGATCAACAGCGCCGTGCTCTGACCCGGTTTGCCCAGGATCTTGCAGAGCGTTTGCTGCAACAGGAACGCCGGGGTAAATATCCCAAGCTGGTGCTCGTGGCTGCGCCGCAGGTTATGGGCGCCTTGCGTCGTTGTCTGCACAAATCGGTGCTCAACAAAGTGGTTGCGCAGATTGATAAAACCCTGACCAATCACAAACGCGAAGGGCTCGAACGGGTGCTCAAGTCAGAGCTCGTTGCGGTCTGACGGGCTTGCCCTTATGGCGCTGTACAACTGGCGCATCTGACCTATGTGCGTTCTTCTTTCAGGCGAACGCACATCCCGCTGAAAATATACTTGATTAAAAGTATCAGATTCACATAGTTGATCCAGAATTGGTATTTCAGAGCAGGATCAACTATGCCCAGACCTCAACCCAGAATGCTCGAAGTGCTGCGCACAGAGATGGTGACCCCCAATATGAGGCGCGTGGTGTTTGGCGGGCAGGAGATCACGACGATCCCCGAAGGCTATGAAGGTGGCTATATCAAGCTGATCTTTCCCGATGCGCCGCACAGCACCCCGGATCGTGTGGTGATGCGCACTTATTCTATTCGCGCATTTGATGCCGACAAAGGGGAGATGGCGGTGGATTTTGCCTTGCACGGCGACGCAGGCGGGCTGGCCACCGATTGGGCCATGACGGTGCAGCCGGGTGATCGCATCCTGATCGGCGGGCCGGGTTCAGTGAAAATGGTGGATCCTGCGGCAGATTGGGTCATGCTTGCGGGTGACATGACCGCGATCCCGGCGCTGATGTGCAACTTTGAGCGTCTGACGGCAGACACCAAAGGCTATGTCGTGATTGAAATCACCTCAGAAGCGGACAAACAGGATCTGAACCTGCCTGAGGGCATTGAGCTGCATTGGGTGATCAATCCCACGCCGGAAAAGCTTGAGGGCAAGCTGGTGGAACAGATCAAAGCGCTGCCATGGCTTGAGGGGCAGGTCAGCGTCTGGACCGCATGTGAGTTTGACAGCATGCGCGCGCTGCGCAGCTACTATCGCACGGATCGCGGCGTGGGCCGCGACCAGATTTATCTCTCAAGCTATTGGCGGGCAGGGCGCACGGAGGATCAGCACAAGGTCGACAAACAGGTCGACAGCGCAAAAGCCGCCTGAAGCTTAGGCAAGGGCGGTGTCTAGCATCGCCTGAAGCTCGCTCACATCGCCCGCGACCTGCACAAAATCGCGCAACGAGGCATCCGCAAAGCCTTGCGCGATCACATGATCCACAAGCCCCATCAACGGGTCCCAGAAGCCGTTCACATTCAGCAGCACGATGGGTTTGGCGTGCAGCTTGAGTTGCCGCCATGTGAGCACCTCAAAGAACTCATCAAGAGAACCTGCGCCCCCCGGCAAAACCACAATCGCATCACAATTCATAAACATGACTTTTTTGCGCTCATGCATGTTTTCGGTTACGATGAAATTGGTCAGGTCGGTTTTGCCCACCTCCCATTCCAGCAGGTGTGTTGGGATCACGCCGAAGGTCTCTGCACCAGACGCCTGCGCCGCGTTTGCCACGGCGCCCATCAAGCCCACGTCACCCGCGCCGTAAACCAATCGCCAGTTCTTTTCGGCAAAGCTTGCGCCAAAGGCTTCTGCGGCCGCCTGATAGGCCGCATCAGTGCCGGAACGTGAGCCGCAAAAGACACAGATCGAGCGTGTAGCCATGAAATTCTCCAATATCATCAATGCTGTTTTGACCACAAATAGAGGGGTTGATACTGTCTCTCAACCGAGAGAACGACAGAATTTGGGGGTTTGTCGGCGATGACAGAGAAAGCGTCAGGTCTGGGCGGAAATGTTGCCTGGGTGGCCGGAATTGTGGTGGCGATGGGCGTGTCTGTCTATGCGTTGGTGGCCAGCGGTGTGCTTGATGGCAGCGCGGTGGAGGACACAAGCGAGGCCACCACTCAAAGCGCCCCTGCGCCAGAAGCGACAGCAGAAACCGTCGCGCAGGCCCCGGCCGAAGACGTCACCGAAGCTGAAGCCGCTGAAACAGAAAAGACAGCATCCACGGCAACCACCGACGCGCAAGACGGCGCAGAAGCCGTGACAGCCCCGAGCTTTGATCTCGTGCGTGTGGATGCCGAGGGCAACACCGTAATCGCCGGGGCGGCTGCCCCAAATGCGATTTTGGCCATTCTGCTGGATGGCGTGGAAATTGCGACCTCTCCAGCCGACAACACCGGCCAGTTTGCCGCGGTCCTCTCCATCGCTCCCAGCGAAGCGCCACGCGTGCTGTCGTTGATTGAGCGGCGTGATGCAGGTGATGTGCCCTCTGATGCCACTGTGATCGTGGCGCCCGTGCTGTCTGTCGCCGCTCCAGTTGCAACAAACACCGAGCAGACAGCAGCAGCCAGTGAAGATGTGGCCAGCGTTGCCGCAGAGGATGCGCCAGCACCGGGCACCGCAGAAGACACCGCAAAAGACACCGCTGAAACAGCCGCGGCTGACACGGCTGCGCCTGCCGCCAAAGCGCCCGCTGTGATCGTGTCTGACTCCGAAGGGGTGCGGGTCCTGCAACCTGCCTCTACCGCAGATACCGCGCCAGAAGTTCTGGCGGCGGTCTCCATCGATTCCATCAGCTACACAGACACAGGGGCCGTGATGGTGTCTGGCCATGGCGCAAAGGGCCGTGTTGTGCGGCTTTACCTGAACAATGATCTGGCCGCAGAGGCCGCGATTGATGACACGGGCATGTGGACCAGTCAGCTGTCGGATGTGGCGGGTGGTCTCTATGAAATGCGCGCTGATGAGGTGGATGAGAGCGGTAAAGTGACCTCGCGCATCCTGACGCCGTTTAGGCGCGAAACCCCTGAAACCGTGGCCCGCGCGCGTGCGCAGGCCGATGCCACCGCTGCCAATCAGCCCACAACCGCGTCGCAAGGAGCCCCTGAGGGCAGCGCGCCAGCGGCTGACGCAACGCGAGAAACCACAACAGAGGCAAGCGCAGAAGCGCAGCAGCCAACCCCATCGACGCCACCAGCAGGGGGTGAAGCGGTCGAAACTCCAGCGGAGGAGGGCGCCGACACGGCCTCGACCACTGCGCCCGTTGAGACTGCGCTGGCGGACGCCGCGGACACGCAGAGCAGCGCGCCAACCTTGGCCGCCTCTGAAACAGCCGCCACTGAGTCTGTTACCACTGAGACAGAGAGCGTGCCGCCAGCCGTCGCGGCAGAAAACACTGCACAACCTGCGCAGCCAACAGCAGAAGACACGACTGCGCTGGCCACCGCGACCGACGACGCACCAGTGGCGCAAAGCGCGGACACTGCAGACAGCACGCCTGCCGTGGCAGCCCCCGCGCAACCCGATGTCGCCGTCTCTGCGGATGTCGCGCAGCCCGCAGTTCAAATCGTGACGGTTCAGCCGGGCTCAACCCTCTGGGCGATTGCGCGCGACAACTATGGCGAAGGGCTTTTGTATCTGCGCGTCTTCGAAGCCAACAAAGAGAAAATTCTCAATCCAGATCTGATCTATCCGGGCCAAGTCTTTACGGTGCCGGAACAATAACCGTCTGATCGCAGCGCGGGGGGTGGCAAGTTCCCCGCCCAATGCTTAAGTTTGCCCAGCTCACCCACAAGCAAGGCAAGCAGCATGTCAGACACCAACATCAGCAATCGTGAGCAGGCGCAGGAAGAGCGCCGTTCCAACATGCGGATCATTCGCAGCGTGCTGCCTTACATCTGGCCAAAGGGCGAGACAGGTCTGCGCGTGCGCGTGATCTGCGCGATTCTGGCGTTGGTGATGGCCAAAGTTGTCGCAGTGTTCACCCCCATGCTTTACAAAAGCGCGGTGGACACATTGGCAGGCGAGGGCGTGCCAGTTTTGGCGCTTGGCGCGGTGGGGCTGACACTCGCTTATGGCACCAACCGGCTGTTGGCGGTGGGCTTTGATCAGCTGCGGGATCTGCTTTTTGCCAAGGTCAGCCAGCGCGCACTGCGCCGATTGGCGCTCACCACATTCCGGCACATTCACGCGCTGAGCCTGCGCTATCACCTGACGCGGCGCACGGGCGCGCTCAGCCGTATTATGGATCGCGGCGTCAAAGGCGTGGCCTTTCTGCTGCGGTTTTTGCTGTTTTCCATCGGGCCTCTGTTTTTAGAGCTGATTATGATTTGCTCTGTGCTTGCGGCGCTGTTTGACTGGCGCTTCCTCGTCGTTGTGGCAGGCACCATGGTGATCTATGTCTGGTTCACCTTTGCGGTCACCGAATGGCGCCTGCGCATCCGCCGCGTGATGAATGACCGCGACAATGAGGCCAGCCAACGCGCGATTGACAGCCTGCTGAACTTTGAGACGGTGAAATACTTTGGCGCTGAACGGCGCGAGGCCGCCCGGTATGATGAGGCGATGGCAGGCTATGAAGCCGCCGCCGTGAAAACCACCAACTCGCTTGCTGCAATCAATTTTGGGCAGGCGTTTATCATCAACGCGGGGCTGGTCGCTGTCATGGCCATGGCCGCCATGGGGGTGGCTGATGGTGAGTTCACAGTGGGCGACTTCGTGATGGTCAACGCCTACATGCTGCAGGTGATTGCGCCCTTGAATTTCTTGGGGTTTGTTTACCGTGAAATCCGCCAGAGTCTGATGGACATGGGGCAGATGTTTAATCTGCTGAACGACAACGCAGAGATCGCGGACAAACCAGACGCCAAAGCGCTCAAGGTATCTGGGGGCCACATCTCCTTGGAAAACATCGCATTCGGTTATGAAGACGACCGCGCCATTCTGAAAGATGTGAGCCTTGATGTGCCGGGCGGACAGACAGTGGCCATTGTTGGCGCGTCAGGTTCTGGCAAATCCACCATCGGGCGGCTTTTGTTCCGCTTCTATGATGTGCAGGACGGCGCGCTGCGCATCGACGGGCAAGACGTGCGCGATGTGACACAGGAAAGCCTGCACAATGCCATCGGTGTGGTGCCTCAGGACACGGTGCTCTTTAACGACACCATCCGCTACAACATTGGCTATGGCCTTGCCGGGGCCAGCGAAGCAGAGATCATCGCCGCCGCGAAATCTGCGCAGATCCATGATTTCATCTCTGCCTTGCCAGAGGGCTATGACACCATGGTCGGCGAACGCGGTCTGAAACTCTCCGGCGGGGAAAAACAGCGCGTTGGCATCGCGCGCACGCTTTTGAAGAACCCGCCGATCCTGTTGCTGGACGAGGCCACCTCTGCGCTCGACACTGAAACCGAGCAGGGCATCAAAGAGGCGTTGGCGCGTGCCGGTGAGGGCCGCACTGTGATCACCATCGCCCACAGGCTTTCCACCATTGCCGAGGCCGACCGCATTGTCGTGCTGGAGCAGGGTGAGGTGATTGAGCAGGGCACCCACACAGCTCTCTTGGAACAGCAGGGCCGCTACGCCCAACTCTGGGCGCGCCAACAGGCTGATGAGGACGCGGCATAAAGCAAAGCGCACACAAGGGCATCTCGCGACCAGCCGACGTCTCAAGGTGTTTGTCGTCTCCGCCGGCGAAGTGGCCTCCTGCGCATAGGGCAGGCGCGAGCATCCGTTGTTGTCACATCCCCCTGCGGCAAGCGGGCACAGAGCCCCACACCAAATCTATTGTGTGGCGCGGTTGAAACGGTGATGTTGCAACTATGGCTATAGAAACTGAGTTTTCCTTCGCGGCGCTGCCCGCTCCAGCCCGGCGCCACATTCGGGTGTTTCAGACACACCAGTTTCTGGATCGTTTTGCGATGGGTTTGACTGTTGCGGTTGTGGCGCTGGCGTTGACAGACCGTGGCATGGATCTTGTGCAGGTTTCGCTGCTCTTTGGGGTCTATTCGCTCACCACCATGACAATGGAGCTGCCCTTCGGTGGTCTGGCAGACAGCATCGGACGCAAACCGGTTTTTCTGGCGGCAGTCATTGCCAGTCTGCTGTCGCTTGTGCTGTTCCTAGCAACCCGCGACTTCCATATTCTGGCGCTCTCCTTTGCCTTCATCGGATTTGGCCGCGCGCTGCGCTCTGGCACGTTGGATGCATGGTTTGTAGAAACCTTTCAGACAGCTGCGCCCCATGTGGATGTCCAGCCCGCGCTGGCCAAAGCGCAGTCAGCCAATGCCATCGGATTGGCTGTTGGCGCAGTTCTTGGCGGGTTTCTACCGGATGTCTTCGGTGGCTTTGCACAAAGCCACGGTTTCAGCGCCTATGATGTCTCTTATGCAGCAAGCTTTGCCGTGATGCTTGGGGTGTTTCTGTTCACGCTCTTGGCGATTGAGGAACCTGCGCGCCCTGTGAACTTTGCTGCGCTCAGGCAAGGATTTGCAGATGTCCCCACGGTGATCAAAGACGCCTCTCTTCTGGCCTTAAAACATCCAACCCTGTCCCTGCTCTTGGCCGCATTGGCGTTTTTCCTGATGGCAACCAACCCGGTTGAGGTGATCTGGCCAACCTTTGCCAAACCAATGTTGCAGCAGGGCTATGCAAACACCACCATCGGGGTGTTGACCGCGACCTACTTCTTCTCGATTGCGTTTGGCGCCGCTCTGTCGCCCTATGTCAGCAAGATCTTCAAACGACAGCACGCACTGACCCTGGCGGGGACCTTCATCTGCCTTGCAGCGGTGCAAATCGCGCTGGCACTGCAGGGCGAGATCTTTGGCTTTGCAATCGTCTTCGGCCTGTATTCGATGTGCCTTGGCATCAGCGAGACCCCCGCCAGCAGCATTCTGCACCGCTGCGTTGACGACCGTCAGCGCTCAACCATGCTCTCTCTGAAATCACTCATTCAACAGCTGGGCGCCGCACTCGGATTGGTGGCCGCCGGGGCCATTGCAGAGATCTACACAACCCCTGTGGCTTGGATGGCTGGTGCTGTGTTTCTTCTCATAGCCGCGCTCCTTGCGCTGGTTTTGGCCAAAAGACTGACCACAGAAGACTGAAATCTAACTCAAACACCGGCACTTCAGCAAAGGCGACCGGTCATTGTTTGCGATGGTGTGTGATGCACAGAAATCCCTCCTCAGCGGCGCGAAGCTAATTTCTGGTGAGAGTGAGTGAACACTGTTGCTGGGAAAACTCCACTATCCCTTATCAATGGCAGGGCATCTTCCTTGCGGCACCGCGCGTCGAAGGGTCCGATTGTGTGTAGACATGTTGTTGCCCTTCTCCAATGCAATGCCTGGCCCCGTTACTAGAACGCGATACTTGCATCCAACAAAAAGCGCGTCGTGAAGTTCTCCTCTGGAGGGGCCAAAGATATGAAGCCAAGCTGTCTGAGGAAGTTCGAAACTACCATGGTCAGACATGATGAGGCCGCAGTAATCTACTGCGTTCTGCGGTGTGCTGGATCTGTATTCGGGCCATATTTTATTGAGTCTACGGGACACTCTTTTCCGACAGTCTCGAGCAGTGTCGACCATCGTGATTGTCACAACGGCTGTCTGCCGAATGAAAAGAGATGGAAAGGCCGTTGCGCTTATCAAGACGAAGAGAAGAAGGGCCATAACCAACGCCAAACGGCTAAGGGCGACAAGCTTCTGGCGCTCCGGTTGCTGCGCTGAATTCAAGATATGTCTCCCCAAACCCCGACTTCATCAAGGCGATCTTGACCGCCCCCTGAATAGATATGTGTCGGTGAAATGAGGCCAAAATATGTACCGATCGGCACCGTCTGTGTACTCAACTGCGCTTGGTATCTGCACCGCAGGGAACGTATCATTACCAAAAAACAAAAGCCCCACGAGCATAGCGGGGCTTTTGCTGGATTTGGTTTCTGACGGTTCACTCTGCGGCTTGAACACCGCTTGCGTCAGGGGTGTCATTGGCGGCCGCTTTGGCCCCCATACGCGGCGCTTCAACCTCCGGTGCGAGCTCGGTTGGGTCGAGTGCCCCGTCATCTGTCTTGCGCGGTTTCGTCTCAAACGCGGCATCATCCCAAAGCAGCACAGGGTGCCTTACCTTGCGGGCTTCACGGCGCAGGGCCCAGTCCTGACCCGCGCGCGAGGCGCGGCCCATGGACAGACGAGCGAGCAGCTGCATCAGCCAGCCAAAATAGGTGCTTGCCCAGACCCGCAGCGCCAGCATGGACGGGGTGAACACCAGCGTCAGCACCGTCGCAATGCCAAGCCCGAACACCACCGCCGTGGCCAGCTGTTTCCACCAGAGCGAGGTTGGGCTGTCGATCGAATAGCCGCCATTGAGGAAATCAAGGCTCAGGCCAAACATCATTGGCGCAAGGCCCGCCATGGTGGTGATGGTGGTCAAAAGCACCGGGCGAATGCGGCTTTGCGCGGTGCGCACAATCGCCTCAATCCGGGGCATGTATTGGCTGTATTCCTGATAGGTGTCGATCAGAACAATGTTGTTGTTCACCACTATCCCCGCCAGGGCCACGATGCCGGTGCCGGTCATGATGATGGAGAAGGTCTGATCCATCACCAGCATGCCAACAAGCACGCCAGCCGTAGACAGAACCACCGCCAAAAGCACGAGAACCGCGTTGTAAAAACTGTTGAACTGCGCCAGCAGGATCACAAACATCAGCCCCAAAGCAGCAGAGAAGGCGCTGGTGAGGAAGGCACCAGATTCTTCCTGCTCTTCCTGATCCCCGGTCCACTCCCAGCTGACAGAGCTGTCAAAGGGGGTGGTTTCCAACCACGTGGTCAATGCTGCAATACGCTCCGTTGGGGTCACCGGCACTTTACGCGCGCCGTCTGTCAGAGCCGTGCGTACGTCATTCACGCTTTCCGCTTCAAGCAGAGTGAAGATTTCATAGCGTTCGCCGGTGTCTGCGGTGATCACATCGCCGGTGGGCACGGTACCTTCGACCACTTCACGCACCAATGCATGCGCCACGATCTCTTCGCCATCCCCAGTCTCAAGCTTGATCAGCCCCGGCTCAATATCCGCCTTCACGTCATAAAAGCGTTCCTGATCAATGCGGCTGATGGAGGCGCGTTTCTTCACCGGGGTGCGGGTGATGAAGTTGGACAGTGGCACAAGGCCCTCGTTGGTGCGCACCTTGATGCTGTCCAGCGTTGACAGCACTCGGTCATCCTCTGGCAGGCGCAGTCGGATTTCGATCTCCTCGTCGCTGCTGTCCACACGCATCGTATCAAGCAGGATACCGCGGGTGACAAGCTGCACCATCGCGCCCACGGTTGCCACATCCGCGCCATAGCGCCCGGCTTTTTCCACATCTACGTCGATCTGCCAGTCGATGCCGGGCAGGGGCAGTGTGTCCTCCACCAATGTCAGACCGGGGGTGGATTCAAAGGTGTCTCGGGCGGCGAGTGCTGCGGCGTTCAGACCATCCCAGCCATCACCACGCAAACGCAGATGGATCGGCTTGCCTGATCCCGGACCCTGTTCAATCGGTTTGGTTTCCACAAAGAAGCCCGGCAGAAGCGCGAGTTCTGCGTTCAACTCGTCAAGCACACGGTTGCCCGCAAATTCCGGCGCGGTGACCTCACGTTCCAGCAAGTCAAAGAACCATTTTTCGCGCACAGTTGGGCGTTCATCCCATGGAATGATCTCAAACTGCACCTGACCGATGGTGTCAGGTGGGGTGTTCTCACCGCCGCCCGGTCCACCTGTGTCGAGACCGCCTTCACCCGCGAAGGAGAACACATTCACAACCGCAGGGTGGGCCATGATGATCTCTTCAGCCGCGCGCACCATGGCGTCTTTTTCTTCTAGCGACAGGTTCCCGCGCGCCCGTACAAAGGCAGAGGCTTGCTCCGGCTCGGTCTCCACAAAGAACTCAACGCCGTTGTTGTTTTCGCCAAAGTAGTTGATCACGCTAAAGACTGTGAAAATCACCGCCACGATGGCCACGATTGGCATGACCGGATTTCCAACGATAAAGCGGATCAGACGGCCAAAGGCGTTCAGCCGGAACCCACTCTGTATGCCTGACTGTTTGAAGCGCAATTCTGCCGCGCTCAGCGTGATAGACGCCGCAAAGGCTGACAGCACGAACAGAATGCCGCCCACCAACAGAGGGGCCATGCCGCCGCTGCCCTCTGGCAGCAAATAGGCCGGGTTCAGCATCTGCATCACGCCAGAGAACATGCCCCACAGTGCCACAGGCACCAGTGCGGCTCGGACAACCCAAGGCAGCCGGCCGCGCAATACCTCCGAGGCACGCGCAAACATCCGGCTCATGCGACCCGAAATACCGCCCACAACAGGCAGATAGATCAGCGCGACAAGCAGCGAAGCTGACAGAACAAAAATCATCGTAACGGGCAGCATGCCCATGAATTCACCGGGCACACCGGGCCAGAACAACATGGGGAGGAATGCGCAGAGCGTGGTCGCCGTGGAGCTGACAATCGGCCAGAACATGCGCTGTGCCGCCTCCACATAAGCGTGCATCGGGCCGGTGCCTTCTTTGATGCGTTTGTCGGCGTATTCCACCACCACAATCGCGCCATCCACCAGCATGCCAACCGCAAGGATTAGGCCGAACATCACCATATTGGAAATGGTCACGCCCATCACCGCAAGGAAGGCAAAACACAGCAGGAATGACGCGGGAATGGCAAAGCCAACCAACATCGCCGCGCGGCTGCCCAGAGCGGCCAGAATGACAATCATCACCAGCGCCACCGCGGTCAGCACAGAGCCTTCGAGCTGGCGCACCATCGAGCCAACCGTGCGGCTTTGGTCGTTAGACGTGCCCACCTGAACCGCCGCATTCAGCTCTTCCGGCCAGCTTTTCTGTGCTTCTGCCAGCGTGGTTTTGATCTGCTCTACCGTATCGATGATGTTGTAGCCTTTGCCCTTTACGATCTGCAAAGCGACGGTTTTCTCACCATCAAACCGCGCGGTGCCGGCGCGGTCTTCAAAGGTAAAGTTGATTTCAGCCAGATCCCCGAGCGTGATCACCCGGTCGCCATTGGTTTTGACCGGCAGCGCATAGATGTCTTGAACCCCATCAAAAGAGGAGGGGATTTTGACAGAGAATGTGCCCTGCGCGGTGTCCACTTCGCCCGCCGCGATCAACTGGTTGTTGTTGCGCACAACGTTGATCACTTCCAGCGCGGTGATGTTGTAGGATTCCAGCCGCAGCGGGTCGATCACCACCTCAACCATTTCATCACGATTGCCCGCAATCGGGGCTTCCAGAACCGCATCAATCGCTTCGAACTCGTCTTGCAGGTCTTTGGCAAGGCGCGCCATTGTCCGCTCAGGCACATCTCCGGTCAGGTTTACGATGACAATCGGAAACTCAGAGAAGTTGATCTCCGTGATGGTGTATTGCTCTGCACCATCAGGGAAATTTGCCTGCGCGGTGTTCATGGCGTCGCGCACATCAGCAATGGTTGCGCTCTTGTCCCAGCCAAAATCGAATTCCAGGAGCAGAGAGGCGTGGTTTTCAGATGCGATACCCGTCATCTGGTCCAGACCATCCAGATCGACCGCCTCGGTCTCCATGGGTTTCACCAGCAGGCTTTCCGCGTCTTCTGCCGAAATTCCGGGGAAACTCACCGACACATAAAGGATCGGAATGTCGATGTCTGGCTCACCTTCTTTGGGCAAGCTTTTGTAGGACAGCGCGCCGATCACAAGGGAAATGGCGATGAACGCCAGAATCATACGGGCACGTTCAGAGGCCCAGGTGATGGCGCCTGTCATCAGTTCACCTCCCGATAGGTTGGATTGACCTCGACGCCGGTTGTCACGAATTCTTGGCCGACCACAATCACATTGGCCATCTCCGGCAACCCGCCAAGCCAGACACCATCGGTGCCATCGCGCAGAATGTCTGTGGCCGCAAAGAACACTTCGTTGTTCTCATCCACAAGGCGCACCCCCAAAGTGCCCTCGTCATTCAGCGTCAGCGCAGATTGCGGCAATAGATGCGCGGCGGCACCATCAGCAGAGATGGCAATCTCTGCGGTCTGGCCATCGCGAATGCTCAGGTCCGGGTTTGGCACCGCAATCTCAACCCGGAAGGTGCGGGTTGTTTCATCTGCGGAGCGCGACACAAAGGTGACCTGGCCGGCGACCTGTTGTCCGGTCGTCAGACGCGCTTCTGCCAGGGCCCCTTCATAGACGCGTGAAATCTCCGTTTCCGGAACAAACCCAACAATGCGGATCGGGTCCAGACGCAGAACAGTTCCACAGAGGGTGCCTTGCTGCATCAAGCTGCCAAGCTCGGCGGTTTTGCTTTCCAGCAGCCCATCAAAGGGCGCCGTGATGGTGAGGCGTTCGATTTCTTTCTCCGCGGCAGCCACAAGCGCCATCGCTGATTCGATTCCGGCCTGTGTCGACTCAAGTCCCGAGGTCGCAGACTGAACCGACGCCTCAGCCGCGCGCACACTTGCGGCGGCGCTGGCAACACGGGTTGAGGACGCAAAGCCGCCTTCGGAGAGCTTGCGGGCCGCATTGTCGTTGATCAACGCCTCTTCAAGGCGGGCTTCAGCTTCAATTTTTGCGGCTTCGGCGCTGGGGATTCGCGCTTTGGCTTCGCTCAATCTTGCGCGTGCCTCTGCAAGCACCGCCTCTCGGGTGCCCACATCAAGGCGGCAAAGCTGTTGTCCCGCGCTGACGCTGACGCCGCGGCGCAGCGGCTCTGAAATCACCAGCCCGGCTGTTTCCGCACGCACTTCCACTTCGCGATCGGCTTGGGTTTCTCCGCGCAGGATCACCGCACTGTCGATCTCACGCGCTTCACTGCGCAACGCCACAACCCGGATCAGCGATTTGTCTTGGGCGGCAGGATCGGACGACGCGTCACCTGTGTCTTGCGCAGAGGTGATCGTTTGTGAAGAGGTGTCAGCCTCTGCATCTGATAGATCAGCGTTGCCACTACTGGCAAATGCCAAAAGGCGCTCGCGTTCTACCACGATCATAAAAAGAAAACCCGTGACCAAGATCGCGGTGAGGAACGGAATTAGTCGCATCTGCTGTTCCCTGTGTGTTTGGGGCGCTTTGCACGCACACGAAATATTGAGCGATATATTGGAGCTTCCCGAAGGAGAAACAACCTATACTACGCAATTTTGAACTCATCAGTTCAAAAAATGTCAACACTATGAAAAACCAGCGCCGATTTGCGTGCAAGCCGCCCGGGTACTTGGCACTTTCAAAACAAAACGATAAGACAAAGCGAACCAATAGGAGAGCAGGCGTGAGCAACACCGACAGTTTCATCGAAGAAGTCACCGAAGAAGTCCGTCGTGACCGTCTGTTCGCTTTGATGCGCCGGTATGGGTGGATCGCTGTTTTGCTGGTGATTGCGATTGTTGGCGCAGCGGCTGCAAACGAAGTGCGCAAGAACAATGCGCGGGACGCGGCACAGAAATCAGGCGATGCCATCATTGCTGCTGTGTCCTCCAGCGACACTGAGGCGCGCGTCGCCGCACTCTCTGAACTGAAGACCGACTCACCTGATGCACAGATTGTGTCTGACATGCTGCTTGCGGCGCACCAGATTGAACTGGGGGAGGGCGCACATGCAGCCGCCACGCTCGAAGGTATTTCGACCAGCGGTTTGGACATGCCAGAGATTTACCGCCAGATCGCAGCCTTTAAGTCTGTGCTGGCTGAGGGGCAGGACACACCTGTGGCAGAGCGCCGTCTGGCGCTTGAATCTCTGGCAGCACCGGGTGCGCCTTTGGCATTGCTCGCACGAGAGCAGCTGGCCCTGCTGACACTCGAAGAAGGCGACGCCGAAGGTGCAATCGCCCAACTTCAGGACTTGATCCAGGACGCCGCAGTCACTGCGGGCTTGCGCAGCCGCGCATCCCAGTTGATTGTGGCACTGGGTGGTACACCGGCCCAGACCAATGGGCTGGCCCTTGGTCAGTGAACCAACAGATTTAAGACGAAAAAGGTGTGGGGGCCTGTGCAGTGACACGTAAGACTTTGATGCTGGCAGCGGTGGCCGCAGCAGCGCTGCTCTCAGCCTGCGCCGAACCAGAGATTGTTCTGCCCGGAGCACGGGAAGATCTGGTGCAGCAGCCTGAGGTGCCTGAAAACCAAAGCCCGGCGATCAAGTTGCCTGCGCAGGTGCAAAATGCCGAGTGGACGCACCGGATTGGGTCCCCAAAATATCGCACCGCAAACGCGGCGCTTTCAGCGCAGCCCAATCTCCTTTGGTCCTCATCCATCGGTCAGGGCGAAACGCGCAAAACCCGGATCACAGCAGACCCGGTGATTGCAGACGGGCGTATCTTCACAGTGGATGCAGAGGCCACAATCAGCGCCACAACCACGTCGGGCGAACGCCTATGGAGCCGCGATCTCACCTCTGTGCAGGATAAAACGGGCCAGGCGTCCACAGGCGGTCTCGCCTATGGCGATGGCAAAGTGTTTGTGACCACAGGATTTGGCGCGCTCACCGCGCTGGATCCCGCCACCGGCGCCGTGCTTTGGGAGCAAAAACTGCAATCCGTCGGCAGTGGCACACCCACCGTTTATGACGGACTGGTTTATGTGGTGTCTGGGGATGCCACTGGCTGGGCCCTTGAAACTGATACCGGCCGTGTCGCATGGCAACTTCTTTCGCTGCCCAACGTTCAAAACGTGCAAAGCCCCGCAGCTCCGGCTGTGACGGATCGTCTTGTGCTCTTCCCATATGGCTCAGGTGAGCTTCAGGCGGCCTTCCGTCGGGGCGGTGTGTCCCGCTGGACTGCGGGTCTGTCAGACGTGCGCCCGGGGCGTTCGGTCAATACCGTGGGGGACATCTCAAGCGATCCGGTTGTGGTTGGCAACACCGCTTATGTGGCGAACCACTCTGGCCGTATGGCAGCCTTTGACATGGAAACTGGCCAGCGCAACTGGACAGCTGATCACGGCGCGCTCAGCCCGGTGTTCCCAGCGGGTGGGTCGCTATTCTTGGTCTCAGAGCGCAATGTGCTCCTCCGTGTAGATGCACGTGATGGCACCCGGATCTGGGGCGTACAGCTTCCGACTTTCGTGAAGGACAAGCCGCGCAAACAATCGTCGATGCACGTGCACTACGGCCCCATCCTGGCCGGTGGTCAGCTGGTTGTGGCCTCCTCTGATGACAAGCTGCGCTTTTACAATCCGCAGAACGGATCCCTGTCACACACCGTGGATCTTCCCGGCGGCGCTGCCACAAACCCGATTGTCGCAGGTGGCGTGCTGTATGTTGTGAACCGCAAAGGTCAATTGTACGCTTTCCGTTGACGCAATAATGGTATATCGGAGCGACTTCAGACGTTCCGGAGATCTGTCATGAGTTTCACGCTCGCCATTGTGGGCCGCCCAAATGTGGGCAAATCCACCCTGTTCAATCGCCTTGTCGGCAAAAAACTCGCGCTGGTGGATGACCAACCGGGGGTGACGCGTGATTTGCGCGAAGGCGATGCAAAACTGGCCGATCTGCGTTTTACCGCGATTGATACGGCAGGTCTGGAAGATGCGACCGATGACAGTCTTGAAGGGCGCATGCGCCGCCTGACGGAACGTGCGGTGGATATGGCGGATATCTGTCTGTTCATGATTGATGCCCGGGCAGGGGTCACCCCCACCGATATGATCTTTGCCGAGATCCTGCGCAAACGCGCCACCCATGTGATCCTCGCTGCCAATAAAGGCGAGGGCTCCGCTGCGGATTCCGGTGTGATCGAAGCTTATTCGCTTGGCCTTGGCGAGCCGATCCGCCTGTCCGCAGAACATGGCGAAGGTCTCAACGACCTCTACACACATCTTATGCCGCTCGCAGATGAGTTTGCCAAACGCGCCAAAGCTCTGGATGACGAAGTCGAGACCGATGTCGACCTCGACGAAGACGAGGCGGATGAAGAGATCGATCCCGATGCGCTGCGCCCGTCTCAGATGCTCACCGAGCGCCGTCCTTTGCAGATTGCCGTTGTGGGGCGTCCGAATGCTGGTAAATCCACGCTGATCAACCAGATCATTGGCGAGGACCGCCTGCTGACCGGCCCGGAAGCCGGGATCACCCGCGATGCCATCAGCCTGCGCACCACTTGGGACGACACGCCCATGCGCATCTTTGACACGGCGGGCATGCGCAAAAAGGCAAAAGTGCAGGACAAGCTGGAAAAGCTCTCTGTCGGTGACGGCCTGCGCGCCGTTAAATTTGCCGAGGTTGTGGTTGTGCTTCTGGACGCTGCCATTCCGTTTGAACAACAGGATCTGCGCATTGCCGATCTGGCCGAACGTGAGGGCCGGGCGGTGATCGTCGCGGTCAACAAGTGGGACGTCGAAGAGCACAAGCAGGAGAAACTGCGCGACCTCAAAGAGGCGTTCAACCGCCTGCTGCCACAGTTGCGCGGCGCTCCGCTTATCACCGTATCGGCAAAAACTGGCCGCGGGTTGGAACGTCTGCATGACGCCATTCTGGATGCCTACGACACATGGAACCGCCGCATTCCCACCGCGGCGCTCAACCGCTGGCTCGTGGAAATGCTGCAACAGCACCCGCCACCCGCGCCACAGGGCAAGCGCATCAAGCTGCGCTATATGACCCAGGCCAAGACCCGCCCACCGGGATTTGTGGTGATGTGCTCGCACCCAGATAAGATTCCGGAGAGCTATTCTCGTTATCTTATCAATGGCTTGCGCGAGACATTTGATATGCCGGGGACACCGATCCGCCTCACCATGCGCGGACAGGGTGACAAAAACCCCTATAAGGGCAAAAAGAAATCCACGCCCTCGCGTCTGCGCAAACATATCAAGGGCCGTGGCGCGTCTTACTAAGACCCTGTGCCACATACACCGCTTCCGGGCCGCCCCAACTGGGCGGCCTTTTTGCATGGCAGCGGCTGGCACGGTGTGCGGCGGCAAAGGGTGAGGTTTCGGTCTGGTTGAAAACCTGCGTCATCGCGCACGTTGCCGAAGGTTAATTTCGGGTTATAGTTGGGGTCAGCGCGCCATTTCAGCAATGGTCGCGTATTTGACACAAACCCAGGCCAGTTTTTAGGCTCAGGCGGAAATCTTATTTTACAGAGGGGTTTGCGATGGAAATTCGCGAGCGCTTAAAAGAATACACAGTTCAGGATGACCGTATTGGCGCGGTCAGTTTCTTTGCCACGTTTGCGTTCTATTTTGCGACGCTCGCTCTTGCGATTACGCATCAGGACACATGGTATCTGCTCCTCCCACTCATGGCGCTGAATGGGCTGTCAGCGGTCAGGCTCTATGTTTTGCAGCATGACACGGGGCACGCCTCGCTCTTCAAAAGCCGCAAACACAACGATTGGGCAGGGGAGGCGCTGTCGGTTGTGACCTTCGCGCCCTACGCCGCGATGCGCCACAATCACAACATGCACCACTCACACCTCGGCAACCTCGATCATCGGGACACGGGCGAAATTCACACCATGACGGTGCGCGAATGGGAGGCCGCCGGATTTTGGGAGCGCCTGCAATACCGGCTCTACCGCAATCCCTTCATTCTGATTCCGCTGGGCAGCCTGTTCACCTATTTCATCCGCTACCGCTGGCCCAAAAACGCCCACACCATGTGGCGCTCTGTGGTGCTGCACAATCTGGTGGTGCTGGCCTACATGGGCGCAATCTATGCGCTGGCGGGTTGGAACGGGGTGCTGATCTGGTTCCTCAGCTCGCTCTTTGGCGGCATGGTTGGGGTGTTTATGGTCTATCTTCAGCATAATTTTGAAGACACCTATTGGGATCGCCGCCCAGATCTGGATCCGCGTCTGGCGGCGCTGCAAGGGTCCTCGGCACTTGATCTCGGCTGGTGGATGGATCTGGCCTCCGCCAATATCGCCTATCACGACATCCACCACTTCAACGCCCGCATCCCGCATTACAATCTGCGCCGCTGCCACCAGATGATCCGCGATGAATTTGACCTGCCCACCATCAAATGGCCCGAGGCGATCCGCTCTTTCTCGCTCAAACTCTGGGATGAAGAAGCGGAGCGGTTGGTGCCTTTCCCCAAAAAGCGCCAGACCCAAAGCTCAATGACAGCGGCAGAATAAAAAAGCGCGGCGCACCGGTCACCGGCGCCGCGCTTCTTTTTTGGACTGTCAGGCTGGAGCTTAAGCCAGCTTACCCTCAGCGGTCAGCACGGTTTTGCCACCCAGATAGGGCGCAAGCACCTCTGGAAGCACAACAGAGCCATCCGCCTGTTGACCGTTTTCCAGAACCGCAATCAGGCAGCGGCCCACCGCGAGGCCGGAGCCATTCAGCGTGTGCACATATTCCGGCTTGCCGCCATCGGTGGGGCGGAAGCGGGCGTTCATGCGGCGCGCCTGAAAATCACCGGTGGTGGAGACAGAGCTGATCTCGCGATAGGTGTTCTGCCCCGGGATCCACGCTTCGATGTCAAAGGTGCGGCGCGCGCCAAAGCCCATGTCGCCGGTGCAGAGCACCACGGTACGATAGGGGATGCCGAGCTTTTCCAGAATGTCCTCGGCACAGCGCAGCATGCGCTTTTGCTCGTCTTCGCTGTTGTCCGGATGGGTGATCGAAACCATCTCCACCTTTTCAAACTGGTGCTGGCGCAGCATGCCGGAGGTGTCTTTGCCCGCGCTGCCCGCTTCCGAGCGGAAACACAGGGAATGCGCGGTCATGCGGATCGGCAGGGCGCTTTCTTCGAGGATGTCATTTGCCACCGAATAGGTCAGCGGGATTTCCGAGGTTGAGATCAGCCACCAGCCATTGGTGGTCTGATAGCTGTCTTCGGCAAATTTGGGCAGTTTATCGGTGCCAAACATCGCCTCATCACGCACCAGCACCGGGGTGTTGATTTCGGTGAGCCCGTTTTCATCCACATGGGTGTCGATCATGAATTGCGCCAGCGCGCGGTGAATGCGTGCCACCGCGCCTTTGAGCATCACAAACCGCGCGCCGGAGATTTTGGCAGCGGTGTCAAAATTCATGCTCGCGGCCACGCCGCCGATTTCAAAATGTTCCACCGGGGTGAAATCCATCTCGCGCGGGGTGCCCCAGCGGTTGATTTCGACGTTGTCGTCCTCATCCGCCCCATCGGGCACATCCGCGGCGGGCAGGTTGGCAATGCGCGCCAGCGCGTCATTGAGCTTGGCGTCCAGCTCCTTGGCCTCATTCTGCATCGCCGCCACTTCGGATTTCTTCTCCCCCACAAGGGCGCGCAGCCGTTCAAACTCGGCCTCGTCACCCTTGGCTTTGGCGGCACCCACCTCTTTGGCGGCGGCTTTCTGAGCGGCTTGCGCAGCCTCAGCGGCCGCAATCTTGGCGCGGCGCTCTTCATCAAGGGCCAGCAAAGAGGCGGACATGGCCGCATCCCCACGGCGGGTCAGGGCGGCGTCAAAAGCGGCCGGGTTCTCGCGGATCGCTTTAATGTCATGCATCTCATGTGTCCTTCGATAATATGTGATTCACAGTGCCGCCTATATGCCGGAGCAGGGGCGGGAGGGGAAGCGTTGTGTTAGTCGGGGATCTCGACACCTTTTGACGCGGCAAAGACGCGCCATTTGGCGTGGAACGCCTCATAACTCAGGTCTTTCTTTTGGGACCAATTTGGCGGAAGCGAAGTATCAGGCGGTAGCGTAACGGATCCATCTCCAAACATATCCTGCAAATGGGGCGCTATTTGTGGTACGTTGGTAAAATCCACAAACTTCACAGAGGCCGCTAGGAGATTGGCCTCTGTGAGGTTTGATTTCTGATCGAGTTTCGCGCTGCTGAGGTCTGCCCCCTGCAGTTTCGCGCTGCTGAGGTTTGCCCCCTGCAATTCCGCGCCGATGAGGTATGCCCCCTGCAATTCCGCGCCGATGAGGTATGCCCCCTGCAATTCCGCGCTGCTGAGGTCTGCCCCCTGCAATTCCGCGCTGCTGAGGTATGCCCCCTGCAATTCCGCGCTGCTGAGGTTTGCCCCCAGCAGTTTCGCGCCGATGAGGTTTGCCCCCTGCAATTCCGCGCCGATGAGGTCTGCCCCCTGCAATTCCGCGCTGTCGAGGTCTGCCCCCTGCAGTTTCGCGCTGCTGAGGTTTGCCCCCTGCAATTCCGCGCCGATGAGGTCTGCCCCCTGCAATTCCGCGCTGCTGAGGTTTGCCCCCTGCAGTTTCGCGCCGATGAGGTATGCCCCCTGCAATTCCGCGCCGATGAGGTCTGCCCCCTGCAATTCCGCGCTGCTGAGGTCTGCCCCCTGCAATTCCGCGCTGCTGAGGTTTGCCCCCTGCAGTTTCGCGCCGATGAGGTATGCCCCCTGCAGTTTCGCGCCGCCGAGGTTTGCCTTTTCAAATGTCAAATATACCAAATCCATGTGCTGAAGGTTCGCGCCTCGCAGGTCGATTTCCAGCGCGTCTTTGTGGTCAGGCGCATTGACGGCCAGTCGCCCCAGAACTTGCACGGCGTTTTGCATGTCTGAGCGTTGCACGGTTAGGCTTCTTGCCCATTCTCGGACATTGTCGATGTCTTCTTTGTCTGGGGGCACTTTTGCCGGATAAGCTTTGGAAAGCTCGCGCACATAGACACTGAGCAAACGGGACACCCGCACAGCTTCCTGTGGTTCCTCGCGCACCAAACCTTCCAGATGGTCAATGGCGGCATTGCGGCGGGTTATGTCATCTTCCCAAACCGTTCCCCAACCGCTCTCGGTTTCTTTCGATACCTGTCGCTGCGCATGCAAATCCGCCGCAGCCTCAGTAATCTTTTCATTGAACAGCGCAGCTTTTGCGGTCTCTGTCTGCTCCTGCGTCAGCTTCAGGCGCAGCACGGTAAAGGGCAGCGCAACAACCGCGCCCAATGTTGCCGTCAGCGCCGCCAGTTGGATCAGCGGAAAGCGGTTGGCGGTAAAATCCGCGGCAAAAAACAGTTGATGCACAATCATGCCAATGGTGACGATCAGCCCGCCAAACAGGCAAAGCGCCAATACCGCCCAGAATAGCGCCACCGCGACAAACCATTTTGCAGGCCAGCGCTTTGCGCCAAGCGCCTCTTGCAACCGCGCAATCGCCGTGTTTTCCTTATTAGCCCCCGATGGCAGCGCACAAAAGAGTGTCACCGCGAAAATCATCATGGTCACAAATGCCGTCAGAAACTGAAAATCCTCTGTGGTGAGGGTGATTGTTGTCATGCCTGCCTCTGCTCTTACTGCGATTTCACACTAGGGTTGCGTCAATCGCACGTCCACCCGACAAACGGCAGAGATGCATCCGCATTTCCCATCATCTCGCCTTGCAAGTGTCGCTTAAGCCCCATAGGTTCCCTGCGACTTCGCGAGGCTTTGGCCTGCACTCTAAAAAAGGGATTCACACCATGGACCAAATTGGCCAGTTTCTGCCGCTCATTCTGATCTTTGCGATCATGTATTTTCTGCTCATCCGCCCGCAGCAGAAGAAAGTGAAAGAACATCAGGCCATGGTGGCCGGTGTGCGCCGGGGCGACCAGATCGTGACCCAGGGCGGTCTGATCGGCAAAATCGCCAAGGTCAAAGACGACAATGAAGTCGAAGTTGAGCTGGCCGAAAACGTGAAAGTGCGTGTGGTCAAATCCACCATCGCACAGGTTCTGGCCAAGACCGAAGCGGCCAAATCCGAATAATCTAAAAAGACCACCAACAGGGCTGCAAACATGCTGCAAATCGACCTTTGGAAACGGGTCCTGATCTGGCTCACCTGCGCGGTGGGCCTGCTCTTGGCCACGCCAAATGCCTTTTATCCGAAGGTGGAGGCCCATAATGACGCGCTCGCCGCCATGGAGTTCGGCGAGCTCAATGACGAGTTGGAGGAGGCGGTCGCCGCTTGGCCGTCCTTCATGCCCAGCCGTCTGGTGAACCTCGGCCTCGATCTGCGCGGTGGCGCGCATCTTCTGGCCGAGGTCAAGGTGGCCGACGTCTACGAAAGCCGCATGAAAGCCATGTGGCCTGAGGTGCGCGATCTGCTGCGTGGCGAGCGCGCCACCATCGGCACCATCCGCCTGCAGCCGTCCCCCGCGGATGAGCTGCGCGTGAAAATCTCCAAGCCCGAGGCCATTCAGGAAGCCGCCAGCCTTGTGCGCGGCCTGTCGCGCCCGGTGACATCCATCACCGGGGCCGGGGCCTCTGACATCGTGGTGCGCACCGATGGTGATGTGATCATCGTCACGCTCTCCGATGCGGAAAAACTCGCCACCGACGAGCGCACCGTGCAGCAAGCGCTGGAAATCATCCGCCGCCGGATTGACGAGGTCGGCACACGTGAGCCGACCATTCAGCGCCAAGGTGCGGACCGTATTCTCATTCAGGTGCCGGGCATTGGCTCTGCGTCTGAGCTGAAAGACATCATCGGCACCACCGCACAGCTGACCTTTAACCCGGTTGTGGGCCGTGTCTCTGACCCGGACGCGCCCGCAGGTGTCGGCAACGAAGTGCTGCCATCGCTGGATGAAGAGGGCGTCTACTACATCGTGGAAAGCGCGCCTGTGGTCACCGGCGAAGAGTTGGTTGATGCGCAGCCAAGCTTTGACCAAAACAACCGCCCCGCTGTGTCCTTCCGCTTCAACCCGACCGGCGCGCGCAAATTCGGCAACTACACCGCTGACAACATCGGCAGCCCGTTTGCCATCGTGCTCGACAAAGAAGTGATCTCCGCACCGGTCATTCAGGCCCATATCGCGGGCGGCTCCGGCATCATCACCGGGCGCTTCACTGTGGAAGAAAGCACCAACCTCGCCGTGCTGCTGCGCGCGGGTGCACTGCCTGCCGGTCTGGAATTCCTTGAGGAACGCACCATCGGCCCAGAGCTTGGTCAAGACAGCATCGAGGCAGGCCGCATCGCCTGTATCGTCGCCTTTGTCGCCGTGCTGGTCTTCATGTTCCTCAGCTACGGCACCTTTGGTCTGTTTGCCAATATCGCGCTCATCATCAACGTGGGCCTGATCTTTGGCCTGCTCAGCCTGATTGGCGCCACGCTCACCCTGCCGGGCATTGCCGGGATCGTGCTGACCATCGGTATGGCGGTGGACGCCAACGTGCTGGTGTTTGAGCGTATCCGCGAAGAGCTGAAATCGGCCAAAGGCCCAGCCCGCGCCATCGAGCTTGGCTATGAAAAGGCGCTCTCTGCCATTCTGGACGCCAACATCACCACATTCATCACCGCCGTGATCCTCTTTGCCGTGGGCTCCGGCCCGGTACGCGGCTTTGCCATCACGCTGGGGCTTGGCATTCTCACCTCCGTCTTCACCGCGATCTTTGTGACGCGCGTGATGATCGTGATGTGGTTTGAACGCCGCCGTCCCAAGACAATCGAGGTATAAGCCATGCGTTTGAGACTGGTTCCCCAAGAGACCAAATGGGATTTCTTCTCGCGTCCAACCCTGTGGCTGGGCATCTCCGGCGCGCTGATGGTGGCTGCAATGGTCAGCTTCTTCCTTCAGGGGCTGAACTTCGGCATCGACTTCCGCGGTGGCACAACCATCCGCACCGAAAGCGCACAGCCGGTGGTCGTTGGCGACTACCGCGAAGCGCTGGTGCCGCTGGAGCTCGGCGACATTTCCATCACCGAAGTGTTTGATCCCACCTTTGAGGCGGATCAGTATGTGACGATGATCCGCATTCAGGCCCAGGAAGGCGAAGAGGCGGTGACATCTGATGTGATTGAACGTGTTGAGGCACAACTGAAAACCGTGGTGTCGGACATCAAGTTTGTTTCCGTCGAATCCGTTGGCCCGAAAGTGTCTGGCGAGCTGATCAAGACTGCCGCGATTGCGGTGCTCTTGGCGATTGGCGCGGTTCTGGTCTACATCTGGCTGCGCTTTGAATGGCAGTTCGCCCTCGGCGCCGTGGCGGCCCTTGTGCACGATGTTGTGCTGACCATCGGGGTGTTCTCTGAGCTTCAGATCCGCTTTGACTTGGCCATCATCGCGGCGCTTCTGACCATCGTGGGCTACTCGCTCAACGACACCGTGGTTGTGTTTGACCGTGTTCGTGAGAACCTGCGCAAGTACAAGAAGATGGAGCTGAAGGATGTGCTCAACATCTCGATCAACGAGACCCTGAGCCGCACGATGATGACCTCTGTCACCACATTGCTCGCTCTGATCTCGCTCTTTGTGCTGGGGGGCGACGTGATCCGTGGCTTCGTATTTGCCATGATCTGGGGTGTGATTGTCGGGACATACAGCTCGATCTTCATCGCCTCTGCTGTGCTGCTGAAGCTCGGCGTAAAGCGGGACTGGTCCAAACCAGACAACACCGCTGGCAATCAATTCGCCAATATTGATGCCTGATTTTCTGACCCAGGCCCTCGCTCTTGACGGGTTGGCCTGGGTCGCCGCAGCGGCATTTATTGCAGGCTGCGTTCGCGGATTTGCCGGATTTGGCACCGCGATGATTTACCTTCCTATTGCCGCACAAATCATGCCGCCCGTCTGGGCGATCACCACTTTGGCGAGCATGGACATCATTGCCCCCTCCGTGCATATCCCGGCGGCGTTGCGCAACGGCCATCGCCGCGATCTGTTGCGGCTCATGATCGGTGTTGTCGCACTTCTGCCGCTCGGGCTTTGGCTGCTGGCGCGCACGGAACCTGATGTCTACCGCTATCTGGTCTCCATCCTGTCTCTCTTGATGCTGGTCGTGTTGCTTGGCGGCTTTCGCTATCGCGGCTCAGTGACGCCCCCTATGGTCTATGGCATCGGTGGGGCTGGGGGGCTTCTGGGGGGTGCGGCTGGGCTGCCGGGTCCGCCTGTGATCCTCTTCTATATGGCCAGTCGCCATGGCCCCGCTGTGATCCGTGCCAATACCAGCGCGTATCTGTTCTTCTATGACATTCTGCTGCTGGTCATTTTGCTCTGTCTCAGCCGGTTTGAGATGGCACCTTTTGTGCTCGGCATCCTGTTGTCTGTCCCGGCGATGGCGGGCAACCTGCTTGGGGGCTGGCTGTTTGATCCGCGCCATGAGAAACTCTATCGCATCGTGGCCTATGTGATCATCGCGGCTGCGGCGCTTTCGGGATTGCCGATCTTGAACGCGGGCGGGACGCACTAGCAGGAGACGACCATGCAGATGACCGAAGTGACCTATACCGACGCCATTCCAATCGACAGCTACGGCCCCGGCTTTTTCCGCATTGGCGGAGAGGTGATCGAAGGCGGTGCTGTGATCCACGCCAAAGGCGCACGCAGCTGGTCCGGCTATGACGACCCAGCCGCAGTGCTGGCGCTGGGTGATGACATCGATTTCATTCTAATGGGCACAGGTGCGGCCATGGCCCCGGTGCCCGCCAGTTTTCGGGAGGCGCTGGAGGCCGCTGGGATCGGGGTGGAGCCGATGGCCTCAGCTTCCGCCTGCCGCACCTACAATGTGCTGGTGAACGAGGGGCGGCGGGTCGCAGCTGTACTTCTCCCTGTCTAAACGCGTTGCGCAACGCACGCTCTGTTCAGACTTGGCCGATGTGCAAAAAACCGCAAAATTGCACCTACGCGATACTGCCGCAATACCGATGCGATACCGACACCCCGTGTTTTGCCTGCGTCAAAAGGTTACTCTTTTGCCACCTCTGAAAACCGGATAGATGCAAACCTATGACTTTGCGCGTAAAAAATGTCAGCGTGGCTCGCGGCGGCGTGGCTGTTCTGGAAGGGATCACCTTTGATGTGCCGCCCGGCAAGGGACTGATTCTCAAAGGCCCCAATGGGGTTGGAAAAACCACACTTCTGCGCACGGTGGCCGGGCTGCAACCCGCCTTCAAAGGCACGATCGAAGCGCCTGAGGAAAGCATCGCTTACGCCGCCCACAGCGACGGTTTGAAAGCAATGCTGACTGTGGTTGAGAACCTAAAGTTTTGGGCGGAAGTATTTGGAAAGACAGACATATCCGCTGCTATACAGGGCTTTGATCTGGTCGATTTACAAGACCGTCTCGCAGGCTCGCTCTCTGCCGGTCAGAAGCGCCGCCTCGGCCTCGCGCGCCTTTTGGTGACAGGTCGACCGATCTGGATTCTGGATGAGCCCACTGTCTCGCTGGACACAGCCTCCGTCGCACTCTTCGCCCGCGCGGTAGAGCAGCACCTCCAATCCGGCGGCAGCGCCCTCCTTGCCACCCATATAGAGCTTGGCCTCAACGTCGACACACTAGATGTTGGGCCATATCGCGCCACGGCCCGCGAAGGCACCATATCGGGTTATGACGAGGCGTTCCTATGAAAGCGTTGTTGCTGCGGGATTTGAAACTGGCTTTCCGAGCCGGGGGTGGCTTTGGGCTCGGAATCGCTTTTTTCCTTATAGTTGTGATACTTGTACCGTTTTCAGTAGGACCCGAGAGCGGCCTTCTGACGAAGATCGCACCCGGTATCCTCTGGCTCGGCGCACTGCTCGCCTGCCTGTTGTCACTTGACCGCATTCTGGCGCTCGACTGGGAAGACGGTACTTTGGATCTGGTGGCCACATCACCCTTACCGCTGGAGGCTGTGGTGTCGGTCAAAGCGCTGGCTCACTGGCTCACAACAGGAGTCCCACTTGTCGTGGCTGCGCCGCTCTTTGGCGTGCTGCTGAATTTGCCGTCTCAGGGTTATGTCTGGCTCGTGACGTCTTTGGCTTTGGGTACCCCTGCACTGAGTGTAATTGGAACATTTGGCGCTGCATTGACGGTCGGAATCAAACGCGGGGGGCTCCTGCTTTCTCTTTTGATGTTACCACTTTACGTGCCGACCCTCATCTTTGGAGCAGAGCTTGCGCGGCGCGGCGCGGAAGGGCAGGCCGTATCTACGCCGCTATTGATGCTTGCCGGGATCACCTTTGGTGTCATTGCGCTTTTGCCCTTTGCCAGTGCGGCGGTATTGCGTGTTAATCTGCGATAGCGCTTAGGGTATTTAATCCATATCAAAGCAGCTGTGATGCTCTCATGGAAGTGAGATGCAAGACTCGGCACAGAAAGTTAGGACGACCGCATGGGATCGATCTGGGAATATGCCAATCCGGTGAAATTCAGCCAAACCGTTTCACGGTTCCTGGCACCTGTCGCGATCACAGCAGGTGCCTGTTTGGTGGTTGGCCTGATCTGGGGCTTTTTCTTTACACCGGATGACTTTCGCCAAGGCTCAACTGTGAAAATCATCTATCTGCATGTGCCCTCCGCGCTGATGGCGATCAATGCGTGGTTCATGATGCTGGTCACCTCGCTGATCTGGCTGGTGCGCCGCCATCATGTGAGCGCCCTTGCGGCCAAGGCAGCCGCGCCCATTGGCATGGTCATGACTGTGATTGCGCTCCTTACGGGGGCGATCTGGGGGCAACCGATGTGGGGCACATGGTGGGCCTGGGATCCGCGCTTGACCTCTTTCCTTATCCTTTTTCTGTTTTATCTTGGCTACATAGCCCTTTGGGAAGCGATTGATGATCCCGACACCGCCGCAGATTTGACGTCTGTTCTGTGTATTGTAGGATCGGTTTTTGCCGTGCTCAGCCGCTACGCCGTAAACTTCTGGAATCAGGGTTTGCATCAGGGCGCATCCTTCGCCCGTGTTGAGGCAGTAACGGGAGGGGACACGACAGAGAAGGTTTCTAACGTTTTCTTCGTACCATTGCTGGTGTGCATCGCGGGTTTCGTTCTGCTGTTTGTGGCATTGGTTTTGTTGCGCACGCGCACTGAAATTCACAAGCGCCGCACACGTGCGCTATTGGCAAGGGAGCGCTTGGCATGATGCCGGACCTTGGAAAATACGCTGACACGGTGCTGTCGTCATATGCGGTTTCGCTGCTGTTGATCGCAGGTCTTGTTTGGCTCAGCATTCGTGCCGCTCGCAAAGCCCGTGCGGATCTTGATCAAGTGGAGGCCCGTCGCAATGAGCGCTCGTAAAGTTTCTCCGCTGATATTGTTGCCGCCCTTACTCTTTGCGGGACTTGCGACGCTCTTTCTGATCGGAATGCAACGCCAGAATCCTGATGAACTGCCGAGCGCCTTGGTTGGCCAACAGGCACCGACCGCTGAAATGACGCCATTGGCCGACAAACCCATGTGGAATGATGCTGCGCTGCGCAGTGGCCAGCCGACATTGGTGAACTTCTGGGCCAGTTGGTGTGGCCCGTGCCGGGTAGAGCATCCCAACCTTATGCAATTGCAGCAGGAAGGTATTGCTGTTTTGGGGGTCAATTACAAAGACATGCAGGGCAATGCCTTGTCTTTCCTCAAAGAATTGGGGGATCCCTATGAGGCCGTGGGCGCTGATAGCGCGGGCCGTATGGCCCTGAACTGGGGTGTCTATGGCGTGCCGGAAACCTATTTGATTGATGGTCAGGGCAATGTGGTGCTGCGTATCGCAGGCCCCGTAACGCAGCGCGAACTTGATGAGCGGCTGCGGCCTGCACTTGAGAGCTTGAAATAGCCTTCCCCACATACGTTCTATGACCAACCCACGCTTCTTGGCGTGGGTTTTTCTTTGTGAGTGCGATTTGGTGATCAGGCCGATTTGGTCTACCACTAAAGGGATTTTACAGAGTGATTATCTTTTGGAGTGAGAGTGATGCGTTTTGCCGCCTACAATATCGAACATTTTGATCGCGCCTTTACCAATCAGAACGCGCTTGAATTGGATCACAAGCGTAAGAGCCGGGATCCTCTGCCGCAAATTGAGGCCGTAGGCGCTGTGCTGTCAGAAATCGATGCAGATCTGATTGGCATCACCGAAGCGCCCAACACAGCCAAAGGGCGCGACGCGGTAAAATCCACAGTGACTTGTTTGGAAAATTTCGCGGCTCATGCGGGGCTGCGCGCACGCAAATGTCTGTTTGGTTTCAACGCAGGTACGCAGGAAATCGCGGTGCTCTATGATCCCGATACGTTGGAAGTCAGCCACAAGCCCAGTGGTGTCTCGGGGAGTGCGAAGAGCCCCAGGTTTGATGAAGCTTTTCTTTATGACGCAGACGAAGATGGTTTGCTTGAGTTACACCGCCATGATCGGCCACCGCTCGAAGCACGTGTTCTGCGCAAGGATGGCGGCGCAGACATCAATCTGTTTGTGGTTCATGCCAAATCCAAGGGGATTTTCAATAGTGTTGATCTGGTAAACTTGGAGCGGACGTCGCGCAAAAACCGACTTCGTTTGTTTGCGCAAGCTGCCTCTATTCGGGAACGCGTCGAACGCTTGCTGCAAGAAGAGGCACATGTTGTTGTAATGGGGGATATCAACGACGGGCCAGGAATGGACGAGCATGAGGCCAAGTTTGGACGCTCTGCTGTTGAAATCATCATGGGAGATCTTTTCGAGCCAGAAAAGATTTTACGCTGTTACGCCGGACGCCCAAAATGGAAACGGTTTGGTTGGGAGCCATCCACCACGCGGTTTTATGACCAGATCACGGAAGATCCGATCAATGCAATGATCGACCTTATACTGACAAGTCAGTCTATACGTCCGTTCGGCGGAGCGGCATATAAGATTTGGAACCCTTATGAAATGTGGACAAAATCCGAACGAGAGACAGACCAAAACCAAATGCTGAGCAAGGCTCTCAAATCTGCAAGTGATCATTTTCCGGTTAGTTTCGACTTTCAATGACACGTTAGGTGTTTGCAGGGCAGGGGCGCTGTGGACCGTTCACGGTCATCCAGTAGACGCCTGTTCATCAAACTTGTGGTTCATATGTCTCATAGACTGTTACTTCACCGATTTCTCGCGAAACCTTGATTGGCAAGTGAGCCGTCGCAGGCATAAAACGATGTCTGGGACACGCTCTAGGGGATGACTGTGACTATGATCCGAACAACAGCTATTTTTGCGACTCTGTGGCTTTCACTTGCTTCAACAGTTGCCGCACAAGAGTCGCCTGTTGTCGTGGAACTATATACATCTCAGGGGTGTTCTTCTTGCCCACCGGCAGATGCTTACTTGCGGGAGCAATTGGCGGGGAGAGAAGATGTTATCGCCCTCGCGCTGCACGTTGATTATTGGGATTACATTGGCTGGAAAGATGAGTTTGCCAACCCTGCTTTCACCCAACGCCAACACAGCTACGCCCGCGCTGCGGGGCATCGCTCAGTATATACGCCTCAGATGATCGTGAATGGACAAGATCACGTGGTTGGAGCGCATCCGAACAAAGTTGAGCGGTTGATTGAGGCGCATAAGGCTGCGCCAGAATTGGTTGACCTGCAAGTCATCCGGAATGGCGCTACAGTGAGTATTGCCGCTTCGACAGAGTTAAGCACGCCGATGAATGTGCATGTCGTCCGATATCGGCCTGCTGAGAAGGTTTCGATCAAGCGCGGAGAGAATGCAGGTAAGGTGTTTTCTTATGCCAATATTGTGGATGATTGGCAAAATGTGCGTCGCTGGACTGGGCGGAGTGATCTTGCCATGGAAGTTTCGATTGATGGCTCCGCGCCGTTGGTTGTGTTGATCCAACGCGAAAACGGCGGCCCCATTGTTGCCGCCGCTCGTTTGAAGTGAGGTTCTCCTAAAGCGAACCCGCATTGGTCACGAGGGTAGGGAATTAATCCTCGTCGTCGTCCTCGTCGCTGATCAGTTCAATCTCGCCAAGTTCAACCAACTCACGCACGCCAGTGGTGATTTCTGACATCGCGGCTTCGGCCTCTTTGGTTTTGACTTCACCGCGGTCTGTGATGCCTTCGCGCAGCTGATCAGCCATACGCGCCGACATGTTGTTGAGAATGAATTCGGTCGCGATCCCAAAGTCACCTTCTGTGGCGTAGGCCATTGCGGTGATCAAAGTGCCTTCATCCAGATCCCGCACAAGCCGCGGAATATCCAGTGGTTTCACACGTGTCGCGATATGGGCGTACGTAAAGATGCGTCGGCGAACGGCAACTGCGAACTCGGCATCTTTCTCATCAAGAGACTCAAGCACATTGTCGCGTGTCGCAGTTGTGGCATTGTTGAGGATGGCGCCAAGGCGATCCTCTGGGCCTTGTTTGAACGCCTTAGGAGGACGGTCTTCGATTTGGCAGGCCAAAGTCAGTCCGATGCGGTCCACGGCCTCTGGTGTGATGCTTTCGGTCATGGACATCGCGTATGTGATCCGGCGCGCCTTCTCACCTGGGAGCTTAGCCAGCACGGTCGCGGCCTTATCGACCGGCAGTTTTGACATCAGAACAGCAGACACCTCGATGCTTTCGCTATCAACCATTTTGACCAGTTCGGGTACAGTCAGATCCTTGATGCGTGACCAAGGGTTCCCAATCATACGAACGCCGGCCTCTTTGCGCAGTCGCGCCTCCGTGAGCGGACTGATTTGCCCCTGCAGAACGCTGAGTGCGCCTGATACTCCATTTGGGAAGAACAGGCCAATAGACTCCAATTCTTGGGCAAACTCCATGAGCACTTCAGCGAGCGTGTCGCGGTCGATATAGCCCATGTCGCCCATCATGTAGGTCAGATCGGCTTGGTGTCCGTCTGACAGCTCTCCCAAAGCCAGTTCTGCGCCTTCGTTGAGAAGAAAGCGCACAATGATCGCAGCCTTTTGTGGACGGGTGAGAGTGGGTTTGCCGAGGTTGCCAAAACTGGGCATATCAGTGGGGCCGCCCAGCGGCGCCAGAGGAATCGGACTGCTCATCAATGTCTCCATAGATCTTGGGCAGCAATCTCTCACCCAACCCTAAATAAACTCTGAACAACTTGCTTAAAGCGTCGTGGTTTTTTCTGACAGTTGCGGGCGACAGCACTGTCCAAAACTGATCGCGTTGCGTGCGCTTAAGGTGCGGTTGGGGCAAACATGGGTGTCACGTTTGCCCCAAAAGATCAGTAATTAAACGTGTCGCCGGTTTGAATTGCCTTGGCAAGAGCAACCTCGGGCCAGCTGCCTTCGCCGCCACGGTCCCTGATTTCTTTCAACTGAACACGCGCAAGATCAAGTCTACCTGCTTCGACATGGGCCTGCCCCATGTAGGATCTCGCCAGAATGTTGTCTGGGTTCTGTACCAGCGCCTTGTTGTAATAGCGCATGCCTTCATCAACATTGCCCAACCGACGGTGTGTGAACCCCCAATAGGTCAGGACGCGATCAGAATTTTGGTCTGACATCATTGCCAGCAGGTTCTGAGCCGCAGCGTTTTCACCAGCATAGGCCAGGCTGCGCAGGCTTTCAAAATAGTCATCGTCGGTCAGTGAGCTGTCTTTTTGCACCACACATTTGCCGGCGCTTTCGCTGTAGACCTTGCCACTGCTGCAATGAACAGTTTTCGGCTTGGGTTCAGACGATCCGCTGCCAGCAGCCCAGACCGGCCCGGATAAAGCAAAAACAGCAACAGACGCGACTGCGAAGGATTTGAATGACATCTTTTTCTTCTCCAAAAACTTTCTGTGCTAAGCATTACGCTAACACGCGGTATTGAGATGTCGTAGTCACAGCCCTGTTAGTTCAAAAAAAGTTTAAAAAAGGCGCAGCCAATGGCCGCGCCCTTCTTAGATTAGTTTCGCAATCCGCGTCTTAGTCTTTGAAAACGCGTGCGAAAATCGTGTCGACATGTTTGGTGTGGTAGCCCATGTCAAACTTTTCGTTGATGCCATCTTCACCAAGTGCAGCCACGACCTCTGCATCGGCGAGAAGCTGCTCTTGGAAATCCACGCGTTCTTCCCAGACTTTCAAGGCGTTGCGTTGTACCATCGCATAGGCATCTTCTCGGCTCACACCAGCTTGGGTTAGAGCGAGAAGCACCCGTTGTGACATCACCAGCCCGGGGAATTTGTTCATGTTGTCAAGCATGTTCTCTGGGAAGATCAGCATTTTGTCGATGACACCGGCCAGACGATTCAACGCGAAGTCCAGCGTGACGGTGGCGTCAGGGCCGATGCCACGCTCCACAGAAGAGTGGGAGATATCGCGCTCATGCCACAAGGCAACGTTTTCCATCGCAGGGATCACAGTCATGCGGACCAGACGGGCCAGACCGGTCAGGTTCTCGGTCAGAACCGGGTTCTTTTTGTGCGGCATCGCAGACGAGCCTTTCTGGCCCATTGAGAAGAATTCCGCTCCTTCCAGCACCTCGGTGCGCTGCATGTGACGGATTTCAACCGCGATGTTCTCTATGGAGCTTGCAATCACACCCAGCGTGGCGAAGAACATGGCGTGACGGTCACGTGGGATCACCTGTGTGGAGATTGGCTCTGGGGACAGGCCAAGCTTTGCGCATACGTGCTCTTCGACCGCCGGATCAATGTTGGCAAAAGTGCCAACTGCGCCGGAAATCGCACCGGTTGCGATCTCTTCGCGCGCTTGTTGCAGGCGTGCTTTGTTGCGGTCCATTTCGGCGTAGAAACGCGCAAAAGTCAGCCCCATGGTGGTGGGTTCCGCGTGGATGCCGTGAGAGCGACCAACGCGCAGAGTGTCTTTGTGCTCGTAAGCGCGCTTTTTCAGGGCTGCGAGGACTTTGTCGAGATCGGCAAGCAGAATGTCAGCTGCGCGCACAAGTTGGACGTTCAGACAGGTGTCCAGAACGTCAGAAGAGGTCATGCCCTGATGCACGAAGCGGGCTTCTTCGGAGCCGACATGCTCTGCCAGGTGGGTCAGGAAGGCGATGACATCGTGTTTGGTGACTGCTTCGATTTCATCGATGCGTGCCACGTCGAATTCCACATCTTTGGCTTTCCAGACGGCATCCGCGTTTTCCTGCGGGATAACGCCCAAATTGGCTTGAGCGTCGCAGGCGTGCGCCTCGATTTCGTACCAGATGCGGAACTTGGTTTCAGGCGACCAAACGGCGACCATCTCGGGGCGGGCATAACGCGGGATCATATCTCAGCCTTGTTTTTAGCGTGGGGTCGAGCGTCGTTTAGACGGCAAAGTGCCAAACAGCAAGGGAAGGTGCGGTATACGGTGTATATTGCTTGTATTTTGCACGCTTTGGGTGTCCTAATGCGCGAAATTTCAATGGAGGCATTTATGAAAGTTTGGTCCAGCCTTGTCGCTTGCGCAGCGGCGGGCGCTCTTTTTGTTATACCGCATGTTGCGCATTCCGAAACGGAAGTGACCTACGCCGATGCGGGGCGCAATGTGTTCGAAGTGACTGTGCCCGACTTTTGGACGCTGCGTGTGGGTGGAGAGCGCGAGATTACACCGCCGTCCGAAGACGCTCTGCGCCCAGTTGCGCGTGTCTTTGGTTTGTCCCCGGAAAGCGCCAATGGCGTTTGGGTCGGCCTGATGTCGCCGCCGCAGTTGAGATCTCTTAAGGATGCACGCGATTATGCCAAAAGCCTGAGTGGGCAACTCGCGAAAACAACCGAGATTGTGCGTACAGAAGAGCGCACGGTTGCGGGATATCCAGCTTTTGTCATCGATGGTAAGGGGCGCCGCAACGGGCGGTCAGTCAACTTTACGGCCGCAGTGCTTGAGTTGCCGCGCAACCGTGTTGTCGTGGGCCTCACCGTGCTTGAGAGAGGCTATGATCCGGATGCCTTGAGTGATGTTAACGCAATTTTGCAATCCATTCAGGCGCGGTAAGGGGCTGATATGTTGAAGAAAAGATCTTTGAAGGCAGTGTCTGGTCTTGGGCTGGCAGCAATGGTTTTGGCCGCTTGTGAAGGGGGTAGCACAAGTGGGTATGTCAGCACTGGTGCTTATTATGACTCGATGATGTGGAATGACTACTATCACCCATATCCGGTCTATCCCGACCGCCCAGATCGTCCGGACAGACCAGACCGCCCAAACAGACCTGTGCACCCAATCGCCCCAGCCCCGCCAGTTGCCCGTCCGCCGGTTGCGCGGCCACCGGTTGCCCGGCCTCCAATCGCAAGACCGGGACCAAGGCGTTAATCTGAGGCGTTCTCTGCAGGGCTGGCGAGGGTTGTGCGCACAAGGGATGACTGTTCCAATGTGCGATGAACCGGGCAACGATCTGCGATTTCGAGCAGTCGTTGCCTTTGCTCCTCGCTAAGGTCGCCCTCTAGGTGGATGTTGCGCAAGAACGTATCCACCTTTTGCCCCGCAGGCGCTTCGGCATCACGGGCGTGCACCTTGTCGTGGCTGACATCGACCCAGACATGTGTAAGCGGCCAGTCTTTGCGCCTTGCGTACATGCGAATTGTCATGGATGTGCAGGCGCCGAGTCCGGCAGCCAGAAAACCGTAGGGCGTCATACCCTGATTTGTACCTCCGTACGCCAGAGGTTCATCGGCCAGGGCGTGATGGGAAGGACCGGCATTTACGTCTTGTAGAAAACCTGCGGGATCGGCTTCTGCGACACGTACGATACCTTCTGGCGCGCCGGGAGGCGGGGCGGGGGGACGCAGATCCAAATACCGGGCGGCCCATGACGCTATTACCTCCGCAGCATATTCTGCATCCCTCGGATTGGAAATCAAATGATCTGCGTCATCCAGTGTCACAAAGCTTTTCGGGTGCTTTGCTGCTTCAAAAATACGTGCGGCGTTCTCTATGCCCACGGTGCTGTCGCGAGGGGCGTGCAGGACCAATAGGGCTTTGTTCAGTCCATTGATACAAGGGGCGAGGTTTTGCGCGGAGATGTCTTCCAGAAACGCCCGCGTGATCTGAAAAGGTCTTCCTGCGAGCTGCACTTCGGCTTGCCCGTTCCTATCGATTTCGGTGATGGCTGTGCCGAATTGATGGCTGACATGCTTCGGATCAAAGGGCGCTCCCAGCGTCACCACGGCTTTAGAGCTGGCAATACGCGTCGCTGCTTTCAACACTGCCGCACCGCCTAAGCTATGTCCGATCAGCAGACTGGGGGCCATTCCACGGCTCTTAAGATAGGCTGCGGCTGCCTCAAGATCTGCAACATTCGAGGAGAAATGCGTATTTGCAAATTCGCCCTCTGAATGCCCAAGGCCCGTGAAATCAAATCGCAGAACGGCGATGCCCATGGCGGCCAATCGCGACGCGACACGGCGAGCGGCTGGAATGTCTTTGGAACAGGTGAAACAATGAGCAAACAAGGCTGTCGCGAGATGGGGACCATCTGGCAAATCAAGGCGTGCGGCCAGCATTTCGCCGCCGTGGCCGGGGAAAGTGATACGTTCGATAGGCATTTTAGATCTCCTGCGCCGATGGTCTCAATGTGTGTTCAAGTGCTGCCAAGGCAAAGGAAGATTTCGCTTGGTCACGCCAAGGTGACTGAATGGGAGGTAGTTCTTTCGAACAATGGCAAGACCTGTTTTTGTGCGTGCCTCAGGCTCGTGCTTTGGATAGGCATGAGGCATGAAGCCGATTTTACAAAGCCACATCCCCTATGATGCGCTTGCCGAGAAGGCGCTCCCAGGTATCGCACCGCTTCCTTTGGAGGAATGGTTGCTCATAGATGAAGCTTATGCCGCGCAAATGGCGTTGCGCCGTGACCTGCTTGCGCAGCGCAAGGACGACGTGACGCGTTTGGATCCGGGCGCTTTGGTCGCTGCCCAGGAGGTGTTGCAAAACGTTTTGGATGTTTTGGCGGGTCGCACCGACTTTGGCGTATCCGCAGGGCAGGTGGTGTGCCCAGATGGACGTGTGGTGATCCTCGACTGGGACAACCCCATGGAGACGCTTGGACAGCTCATCCAAGAAGATATCTGTCTTTTGCAAAAGCAAGGGGATGAGCACGTGCTGACAGGGGCGGTGTTGTGTTTTCCTGCAAGCTGGACGCTGGCTGAGAAAATTGGGAAGCCGCTGATTGGTATTCATACACCCGTACCAGAATATGATGCCAATATCGCCAAACGTGTGCAGCGCCTTTTTGATGGCGTGCGCGTCGGGCGCCCGCTGTGGCGCAAGAACGCGCTTTGGTATGACGATCCGACGTTGTTCACCCCACGTTCTGAAACGGCACCCCGCAGTCCGGTGACAGCCAAAACGGGCGCCTATCTCAGGTCCGAACGCCAGAGCATATTGCGATTGCCAAAGAGCGATGCGGTTGTTTTCGCCATCCACACATTCGTTGTGCGACGCGCAGATGTTTTGGGTGATGACTGCGCGCCCAAGTGAGGGAACGCGCACCTGAAAGGCGCGCGCTTTCCGCGGAATGTTCCGCTGAGACCTTACGCTTTGGCGCGCTGGAGCATGCCAAAGAGGTCACGCGGATCATCGGGATCAGCCAGCATGTCCAGATCCTCATGGAACGGTGTTTCGGCAACTTTGTCGCGCACGTAGCGCAGAGCTGAGAAGTCTTCGATGGCAAAGCCAACACTGTCAAAGAGCGTTGTCTGGCGCGCATCCTGACGGCCTTGTTTGGTGCCGGTGATGACCTGCCAAAGTTCTGTAACGGCAAAGTCTTCGGGCATTTGCTGAATTTCGCCTTCGATGCGGGTTTGTGGTGGAAACTCCACAAATACGTCAGAGCGATCAAGGATGCCTTTGGCCAATTCGGTTTTGCCCGGGCAGTCGCCACCAATCGCGTTGATGTGGACTCCTGCGCCAACCATATTGTCGCTCAGGATGGTCGCGTTCTGTTTATCTGCTGTGCAAGTTGTCAGGATCTGCGCGCCTTCAATCGCCTGTTCAGGAGACGTGCAGCGCACCACAGTCAAACCGCTGTTGGCCAGGTTTGCGGCGCATTTTTCTGTGGCTGCTGGATCTTTGTCATAAAGGCGTACGGTCTTAACTCCCAGAATGGCTTTCATTGCGAGGGATTGAAATTCGGATTGTGCCCCGTTTCCGATCATTGCCATCGTGTCTGAGCCTTTGGGGGCCAGATATTTCGCCGCCATCGCAGAAGTCGCCGCTGTGCGCAGTGCTGTCAGAATGGTCATTTCAGTCAGCAGCACTGGGTAGCCAGTATAGACATCTGCCAGCAAGCCAAAGGCGGTTACGGTTTGCAGACCTTCTGCGGTATTCTTGGGGTGACCGTTTACATATTTGAACCCATAAGCCTCGCCATCGGAGGTCGGCATCAACTCGATCACGCCCACGTCGGAGTGGCTTGCCACCCGTGGTGTTTTGTCAAACAGTTCCCAGCGGCGGAAGTCCTCTTCGACATAGCGGGTCAGATCGATCAGCATCTGCTCGACGCCGATGTGATGGACGAGACGCATCATGTTGTCGACAGACACAAACGGGACAAGGGCTTTTTCTGAAGGTTGGGTCATGCGGGATTGGCTCCTGAGGAGAAATTGGGGATCTGGGCAGCGCGCTGCCCGAATGTATTGTCAAGTGAAGCTACGTGTTGGACGATCAAACACGCGTCGTCCAAGCGCTGAGGCCGCAAGATCGACCATGAGCTTTGCAGTGCGGCCGCGCTCATCCAGAAAGGGGTTCAGCTCTACAAGATCCAAAGAGGTGACGAGTTCACTGTCGTGTAACATTTCCATTGCGAGATGGGCTTCGCGCACGGTTGCGCCGCCGGGAACAGTTGTGCCGACTGCGGGCGCGACAGAGGGGTCGAGGAAGTCAACGTCGAGCGAAACATGCAGCAGTCCTTTGTTTTGGGCGACATGTTCGAGAAATGCGGCCAGCGGGCGTGCGATGCCATTTTCATCAATATCGCGCATGTCATGCCGGCGGATTTGCGTGGCTTGCAGCGTTTCCCGTTCTGCCAGATCCACGGAGCGCAGGCCGATCATACAGATATTTTCCTCTGGCACTGGGTTTTGCATTTTTGGAAATCCGTCAAACCCCTCACGACCAGCGAAGTAGGCGACAGGTGTACCATGTAGATTTCCACTGTCGCTCGTGAGCGGCGTGTGAAAATCTGTATGGGCATCCAGCCAAAGAACATAGAGGGGCCGGTTTACTTTCGCCGCATGGTTGGCAATGCCTGCGACTGTGCCTGCTGATAGGCTGTGATCTCCGCCCAGAAAAATGGGGAACCCTTTGCTGACAGCGGTTTCAGCCACGTCGGCCAGTGCGCGCGTCCAAGCAATGGTTTCGTTTAGGGCGTAGGAGGGTGTGTTTGGCGCGTCAGGTTCAAATCCACGTGGTGCGACATTGCCAAGATCTTCGACCGTGTGGCCAAGATCCTCTAGGCTTTCGCGCAATCCGGCTGTGCGGAAAGCATCCGGGCCCATCAAACACCCACGTCGACGTTTGCCGCTATCCACTGGCGCACCAACCAGCAAACATGTTTTTTCAGTCATGTGTTTATCCATCTGACGATTTTCTTCGCAAGATGTTTCCGAAATGTATTGAATTATACCCAGCAATTTGCACATAACGCCAGAACATTGGTCAATTTGGATAGTGGAGCCGTCAAAATGGATGATGTGGATCGCAAGCTGATTTCTGCGCTGCGCAATGATGCCCGGGCTTCGCTCTCTGATCTTGCGCTGACTTTGGGCGTTTCTCGCACAACCGTGCGGGGGCGGATTGAACGGCTCCGTCAACGAGGCGATATTGTCGGTTTTACGGTGGTTTTACAGGATGATGTAAAAACGGATCCGGTACGCGGTTTGATGTCTATTGAGATCGAGGGCAGGGGGACTGACCGGATTGTGCGCCAGCTCAGTGGATTTACACCCGTGCGTGCAATTCACAGCACCAATGGGCGGTGGGACCTTATTGTGGAACTGGGCACCGACACTCTGGCCACGCTGGATGAAGTGTTGGCGCAAATCCGACGCTTGGATGGGGTGGCAAACAGCGAAACCAGTTTGTTGCTTTCCACCCGGAAATCCGGGTGAAAAGTGCTTTGTCATAATCAGGCCAAACGCTTGATCGCATAGACCCAGAGCAGGGCTGCACCGAGCGACAGCAGCGCGTTGTAATTTGCCATCGAAAGGCCGAGCATCTGCCATGGGATTTCATCGCACCGCACCAATGGGGCATTCATGATCTGATTGAAAAGATCGTCGGCGCTCATGCCAGTGATATCGCCACTTGTGCAAGTGGAAGGTCCTTCCCACCAGCCGCGCTCGACGCCGGAGTGGAACAGGGCCAATGCGCCCGAGATCGCGACACCCAATGCCGCCACATAAGCAAGTAGCGTGACGCCGCTTACAAGTGCAAGCGCACCTGCGCCCGCTGCGACCCAATGGGGATAGCGCTGGTAGTAGCAAAGCTTACAAGGCGGTAATCCACCAATGAATTCAAAAGCCCAAGCTCCAAGGATCATGCTGACCGAAAACCCGGTCAGCAGCAGAAAGAGGTATTTGCGTATCATGTTTTAGAGATATCTCACTACGAGGAAGCCGCCGAAAAGCAGCAACAGAAAGACGGTCGTCACGAGGCCCAGACGGTTTTCAATAAAGTCGCGGATGGGTTCGCCGAAAGCACGCAATAGTCCCGCGACAAGAAAGAAGCGGATTCCGCGCGCCAGGATCGAGGTTGCGATGAACGTACCCAGTGGCATGCCTGTGAAACCGGACATGATGGTGATGACCTTATATGGGAAGGGTGTAATCCCTGCACCAAGCACGGCCCAGAACCCAAAGTCATTAAAGCGTGTCGAGAACTCAGCCACGGCATCTGCCTTGCCAAGCGACATCAAGATCGGCTCGCCAATCTGTTCGAAAGCAAAATGCCCAATGGCATATCCAAGCATGCCGCCCAGAACCGATGAGACGAGCGCCACCAAAGCGATGAGCCATGCGCGCGACGGTGCGGCCAGAATCATCGGAATCATCAAGATATCCGGCGGGATTGGAAACACGGAGCTTTCAATAAAGCTGATAAAGGCGAGCGCCCAGAGGGCCCTGGGATGATCTGCCAGATCCATGGTCCAGCGATAGAGGCGTTGAAGCATACTTCGGTCTCTTAAGCCTTATTTTCCACCTTTCTCTTGCGTAGGGCATTGGCATTTAAGTGCAAGCAAATAATCATGGAATGGGCATAAGTGCGCCGAGAGTGGATCTTTGAAACTCTGTCAGAAAGTTGCGTTTTGTGGGTGGACCTTCCTTTGAAGCTTGGCTAAATGGAGAACGTGGCCCAAGTGGCGGAATGGTAGACGCAGGGGATTCAAAATCCCCCGCCTTCACGGGCGTGAGAGTTCGAGTCTCTCCTTGGGCACCACATTATCTTTCTGCTAAGCGTATGGTTTTTCACTCTTATCAAGAGGGGCTCTAAATCCGCCAAAGCGAAGCATCGAAAGTGTGGATCAGCACTTTACGGGTTTGTCGCTTAGAAGCTGAAGCCGATGCCGACTTTCACAAAGGGCGCGATCGGCAGGTCTTCCAGCGTTTCGTTGATATCAGAAAGCTCTGCATCAATGTCGGACTGAGAGATTGTATTGGTTGGATCGCTGCCTATTGCGGAGGCACTTCCAGTATACACCACTCCCAAATCGCCCGTGAATACAAACCTGCTGTTGCGGATCGGGGTTTGGACTCCCATGGAGATCATCGGCGCGAGGGAGCGATTAAAGCGCGCGTTCACATTTAAGGGTGCAGTGTAGGCAGTGCCATTCACGATTGTGCTGCCAGTTGTTGCCCCGTCAAATCTATGATCCAGAGTTATCGCGCCTGCGCTCAGGCGGAACGCATTGCTGTTCGTGTAGTAATCGAAGATCAGCCCGAAGCCGCCTAGAGCGACGTCTCCGTCGTAGGTGTTGCCTTCAATGCTCGTATCAATTGATGTTGATCCGTTTCCGTACATTCCTCGCATGCCGAAGCGGTTGTTAAAGCGGTAGCCTGCTTCGAGCGTATGGCCCAAGACCGACTCTCCTACGCTGAGAGTGAATGGCCGCGTGACGTCCTCTGCATCGGAAAACGCAGGCAGGCTAAATAACATAGCACTAATGGCGAGGGCGAGGCAGCGGTTCATATCAAGCTCCTGTTGTTCGCTCCGCGTAAAGGGGGCATGGGAACGGCCGAAGTCTGAAAGTTTGATCCGCTAACGTAGCGCAAGTTTCCTTTGGGAATGGTTAATTGCGATTTTGTGAGGCCTTGTGTTGCCTGTGTTGTTAGAAAATCCTTTGAGATGAGAGGCATCTGCGTTACTAATTCCCTAGTAATTTAACCACGGAGTGGCCTATTGGCACGTCGACGCAGTGAAATGCTCACGGATGTTGAGCTTGAGTTTATGATCGCCCTTTGGGACATTGGATCGGGCTCAGTGCGCGATATTATGGCGGTGCTGGATGATCAAAATCCGCGCGCTTACACATCGGTTGCCACCGTGATGAAGATTCTCGACGAGAAGGGATTTGTCACCTCGGCCCGAAAGGATCGAGCGCTGGTGTATACCCCATCTGTTGCGAAGCGCGACTATGAAGGTCGCAGCCTGAAGAACCTGTCAAAAACCTTGTTTGGAGGAACCCCGACAGCGCTGGTTGCGCGACTGGTGGATAATGAGGATCTGACAGATGAAATGATCCAGGAAATCAAAGAGATCATTGAAACGAGGATCAGAAAGGATGACTGTTGATCAAGTCGTAGGGGGGGCGATCTGGATACAGCTTGTGATCCTTTTGGCCGCGTTGGTTTTCGGTGCTTTTGAGGGCATTTTGATACTCTCAGGGCGACGACGGAGCTATTATACGCGGCGTCGGATGGGGATGGCTGTGATCGCTTGTCTTGCGGTGCTGCCTTTGGTGGCGCCTTATCTTGTGTCCTCTCCTTATGCGGCGAACGTTAATGCAACGGACGCTTTGGTTTCGCATGTTCTGAACGGCAATATCGACATCAGCGCCTATCAAATGCAGCAGCTTCTGGTGATGAAAACCGATTGGTTGTCACAGATTGCCAACGCAAGCTCGCTGATTGCCCAAGTGGTGATTGCGGCGTTTCTGGCTGCCTTGATTGCGCGCAGTGGCTACCTGCTGTTGAACGTTGGGCGCATTCGCCATGCGATCCGCGAAGGCTATGTTCTGCATCACACAAAACGCTGCCGCATTGTGGCCAGCCCCACCGTGAGTGTGCCGTTCTCGACCCGTGGATTGTGGCGCTATTATGTGGTGCTGCCACAGGCGATGCTGAAGGATCGCACGGCGGTGCAAATGGCGCTTGGTCATGAGCTGCAGCACATCCGCCAAGGCGATGTGGACGCTGAGGTTTTGCTGTCTCTGATCTCTCCCGTTGCGGTGCTCAATCCAGGTTTCTGGTTTCTTTCCAGTCGCTTGCGCAAGCTTGGTGAACTGGCTTGTGACCGGGCGTATCTGTCGCGCAAAGGTTTCGATGCGCACACTTACGCACTGCGCCTTTTGGAGATTGCGCGGCGCAGCAGCAATGCGACGCAACAACCTGCAGCCTTTGGCGTGCCACTGGTGGGGCGGCGGGTGCCATTTCTGTCGCGTCGTTCGATGCTGAAGGACCGCATTCTGGAGATTGCACAAGATCAGGACGCCCCGGCTAAAGAGGCGGTTCTGTTTGGTGCGCTCCTGTCGGTCGTGATGGCCGTGTGTGTGCTGGTAGGTGCGGTTGCGCTTGCAGAGCCAGAAGACTGGAGCCACGAGCGCATAATGTTGAGTACGGTGGCCAATCTGGATCGGCTGAACCATCTGAACACTTTGGCGCAGCGCACCTGGTAAAACAGACAGCAATTTACGCCAAAAAGTTAACGTAAAACGCCCCGCTGTGAGAGGATCACAGCGGGGCGTTAACCATTTGCAGGCACGTCGGTATTGCGTCGGTATCGCGACTGTATTGCGTAGGTGCCATTTTCCGACATGCCGGCAGCGTTAACTTTTGAGTCGTTTGCTCTTTGCAGCCGTGAAACCGTTGCGTGTTGCGTGAGAAGAAAAACTGTGTCGGCGGGCTGTTCTTTGTTGAGGCGGCTACTGGAAGGATGCAATCTAAGCGTGCGTTTTTGATGTCGCCGAAAGGGGAGTGCCTTGAAACAAAATATGCCTGTAGTTGTCTGGCTTCCAATCGCTACGGCACCGTTGGTGGGCGGCGCATATTACCTTCTGCGCGCATCAAGCGGCAGCAGCCATCCTGTTGGTGAAGCCATTCTGTTTGCTGCGTTGATGATACCGGGGGGGATGTGGGCAATGCGGCGCGTTGACAGACGGATCCGCGCGCTGAAGCGTTAAGGGATCTTCGGTTTGGGTTGAAATGCGTGGCTCTTGCGAGGCGTAATCCGCCTTAAAGGAAAAGGTCAGGCAGGATTTCTGACATTGCTTGCATTGGTTTGCTGTCGCTGAAAACGGCAGGCAACTGTCGGGAAAAGAAAAAGGCAGACGCGGTGAGCGTCTGCCTTTGGTTTTTCTGTGACTTGGGATCAGACCTTCCAGAAGCAGAAGGTGCCCCAGCCGATTGCAAGACCCAGTGGCCACCAGAGCGGTTCGCCCATCAGACCCAGCCACGCAAGGAAGATGAAGCTGCCACCCAAGCAGGTGAGGAACAAGCGGTCACCGCGGGTGGTGACAAGGCCCAGTGCGCCTTTGCGCTCGTCCCCGCCGGGGCGCTTGATCTCCAGCACAATCAGCAGACCGATTGTGGAGAACAACACGATGAAGATTGCGGCCGTGGGCCAGGTCCATGCCATCCAGCTCAGCATATCAAACTCTCCCCATCGCGAAGCCCTTCGCGATGTAGTTGCGGACAAAATAGATCACGATGGCGCCCGGGATGATGGTGAGCGTGCCGGCGGCAGCCAGCAGGCCCAGCTCATACCCCGCAGAAGAGGCGGTTTTGGTCATCGTTGCGGCGATTGGCTTTGCGGCAACAGCGGTCAGGGTTTTGGCCAAGAGCAGCTCCACCCATGAGAACATGAAGCAGAAGAAAGCAGCCACACCCACACCGGCTTTGATCGTCGGGATGAAGATCGTCAGGAAGAAGCGTGGGAAGGAATAGCCATCCACATAAGCGGTTTCATCCAGTTCCTTTGGGACGCCGCCCATGAAGCCTTCCAAGATCCACACAGCGAGCGGGATGTTGAAGAGGCAGTGCGCCAGCGCCACGGCGAGGTGCGTGTCAAACAGGCCCACAGCGGAGTAGAGCTGAAAGAAGGGCAGGGCGAACACGGCCGCTGGTGCCATGCGGTTGGTCAGCAGCCAGAAGAACAGCTGCTTGTCGCCCAGAAAGCGATAGCGGCTGAAGGCATAGGCAGCTGGCAGCGCCACCGCGATGGAGATCAGCGTGTTCAGTGACACATAGATGATCGAGTTGATGTATCCCCAATACCAAGAGGGATCGGTGAAGATCGTGACATAGGCCTCCAGCGTGAAGGTCTGTGGGAAGAGCGAAAACCCAGAGAGAATCTCATTGGTGGTTTTGAAGCTCATCGCCACCAGCCAGTAGATCGGCAGCATCAGGAAGAAGATATACAGGATGGGGACAAGGGATCGTTTTTGCATGATCGTTGCCCTTTCTTAATTCAGGTCATCTTTGGTCATGAGTGTGTAGAACAGCCAGGACACAAAGAGGGTGATTGCAAAGTAGATGAGGCTCATCGCGGCGGCGGGGCCGAGGTCAAACTGACCCAATGCGATTTTCACCAAGTCGATGGACAGGAGCGTGGTCGAGTTGCCGGGGCCACCCCCTGTGAGCACGAAAGGCTCGGTGTAGATGTTGAAGCTGTCCATGAAGCGCAGCAGGATTGCGATGGTCAGAACGCTTTTCATCTTGGGCAACTGGATAAAGCGGAACACTGACCAGTTGGAGGCACCGTCGATCTTGGCAGCCTGATAGTAGGCATCCGGGATCGAAACCAGACCGGCGTAGGCCAGAAGCACCACCAGTGAGGTCCAGTGCCACACATCCATGGTGATGATGGTCACCCATGCGGCCACGGGATCTTGGGTCATGTCATAGTTGATGCCCAGCACGTGGTTGAGGAAATAGCCCAGAAGGCCAATGTCTGGCAGGGCAAAGATGTTCCACATTGCACCAACCACGTTCCATGGGATCAGCATGGGCAGGGCCATCAGCACAAGGCAGACCGGCACCCAGAAGCCTTTGCGGGGCATGGACAGGGCAATTGCGATGCCCAGTGGGATCTCGATGATGAGGATCATGAAGGTGAAGAAGAACTGACGGCCAAGCGCTGCGTGGAACCGCTCTGAACGCAGGATCTGTTCAAACCAGGTCAGGCCTTCCCAGAAGAAGAGGTTGTCGCCAAAGGTTTCCTGTACGGAGTAGTTCACCACGGTCATCATCGGGATGATGGCGTTGAACGCCACAAGGATCAGCACCGGGGCGACGAAGAACCAGGCTTTTTGGTTTTCGGTTTTCATGCTGCGCTCTCCTTTTGCGCGGGCTCAGAAGCGATCCAGCCGTCGGCATAAAGACGGGTGTGCTCTGGGGTGAAATGCAAATGCACCGCGTCACCTTTCTGCGGCGCAGGGCCGTTTTGAATGGCGGCGACTTTGTGGCCGTCAACAGTGGCTTCGACCACGGTGTGGCGGCCCACATCAGCGACACGGGTGACGGTGCCCGGGATTGCGCTGGCGATGCTGCTGTCAACAAGGCTGACAAACTCTGGGCGGATGCCGATTTCAAGCTTGCCTGATGCGCCGGCTTTGATCGGGCCTTCCAGTGCCACGGGGCGGCCCGCAAAATGCGCCTGACCGTCTTTGACTTCCGCAGGCAATACGTTCATGCCGGGGGAGCCGATGAAATGTCCGACAAAGGTGTGGGCGGGGCGTTCAAACAGCTCTTCGGGCGTGCCGATTTGCACCACTTCGCCCAGCTGCATCACCACCACCTGATCGGCGAAGGTGAGCGCTTCGGTCTGGTCGTGGGTGACGTAGATCATGGTCTGGGAGACGCGCTGGTGCAGCTCTTTGAGCTTGGTGCGCAGTTTCCATTTCAGGTGCGGGTCGATCACGGTGAGCGGCTCGTCAAACATGACGACGTTCACATCATCGCGCACAAGGCCACGGCCCATGGAGATCTTCTGCTTGTTGTCTGGCGACAGACCGGCGGCTTTGCGATCCAGCATGTCGGTGACTTCGAGCATCTCGGCAATCTCGGCCACGCGCTTTTCGATGATCGCCGGATCCACGCCGCGGTTCTTCAGCGGGAAGGCGAGGTTGTCGCGCACGGTCATGGTGTCGTAAATCACCGGGAACTGGAACACCTGCGCGATGTTGCGCTGATCGGGGGGCAGGGTGGTGACGTCTTGGCCGTCAAACAGGATCTGGCCCTCAGACGGCACCAAGAGGCCCGAGATGATGTTCAGAAGGGTGGATTTGCCGCAGCCGGAGGGGCCAAGCAGGGCGTAAGCGCCGCCATCTTGCCAATCCAGATCGACTTCTTTCAGGGCAAAGTCCTGTGGCCCCTTGGGATCGGGGTAGTAGCTGTGCCGGAGGTTTTTAAGTGTGATTTTCGCCATTCTGTCTGCCCTCAGCCGACGCGGGCGCCATCGGGCGCGAAGTAAAAACAGGTGGTCGGATCAAGGAAGAAGTCATGTTCTCCGCCAATCCGATAGGGGTGGGTGCCATGGGCAAGACTGACCCAGCTGTTGCCGTCAAAGTCAAAGTGGGCCGAGCTTTCAGAACCTGAGAGTTCGGTCACGCCAACATGGCCTTTGAGCGCAACATCTGAGCCGTCATGGGCATGGGGCAACACGTGGTGTGGGCGCACAGCCATGATGTAGTCGCCATCTGTCAGACCTGCGGCCTCACCGGATGCGGTCCAGCTTAGCGCACCAAGGTGCATGGCATCGCCGCGTTTGGTGACAGGTGCGTGGTTGATCGGCGGATCAGAGAAGATGCGGGCCGCGGTGAGGGAGGCCGGGGCGCGGTAGATGTCAGCGGTGGGGCCAAACTGCGCCACGTTGCCGTCTACCATCAGCGCGGTTTCCCCGCCCAGCAGCAGCGCTTCTTCGGGCTCGGATGTCGCATAGACCACAACCGCGCCACGACCGGCAAACAGCTCTGGCAGCTGCTCGCGCAGCTCTTCGCGTAGTTTGTAATCGAGGTTGGCCAGCGGCTCATCGAGAAACACCGCGCGGCTTTCTTTGGCAATGGCGCGCGCCAGCGCACAGCGCTGTTGCTGACCACCGGAAAGCTCATGCGGGCGGCGGTGCAGCATCGGGCCAAGCTGAAGAATATCGGCGGCTTCGGCCACGCGGTCTGCGATCTCCGACTTTGCCATGCCTGCCACTTTCAGCGGGGAGGCAATGTTTTCAAACACGGTCATGTGCGGGTAGTTCACAAAGAACTGGTGCACGAGGCTGATTTTGCGTTTCTGAGTGGTCAGCGCGGTGACGTCTTCGCCTTCCATGATGATTTGGCCGGCGGCGATTGGGTCGAGCCCGGCCATCATCTTAATCAGAGAGGTTTTGCCAGCGCCGGTTTCACCCAGCAGAACGTTGAAGTGGCCTTTCTTCAACGTCAGGGTCGTTGGCTTGATGTGTGTTACACCCTGCACGACCTTGGAAATGTTCTTTAGTTCAAGTGCCATGGATGCACCTTTGATCCTTATGGAGTCGGCCCAAGAGGTTGGGCAATGGAGGAGGGGAGTGTGTGTAAGGTGGCCGGGGCTTTAAAAGTAAGCCCCGGCCGGTTCGACCATGAACACGGGGAGTGTCAGGTCAGGAGGAACAGTTAGTTCTGGTTCCAGCGGGCAATCAGAGCGTCATAGTTGACGGTCTCGCCCTGTGGTTTTTCGTTGTCCAGCTTTGGCTTTGCGCCGCCGTTGGCGAACCACCACTCTGCGTCTTTTTCCTCATTGAGGCGTGGACCACAGCCGCCATAGACATTCTGAGCTTCGTCTGCGCGCTGCATACGAGCCATGGTGATGTCCATTTCTTCGGCCAGACGGTCCATCGCTTCCTGTGGAGTGAAGGCGCCGGAGTTCACGTCACCGATCTGCTGCCACCAGATTTGAGCCAGCTTCGGATAGTCAGGCACGTTCACGCCAGTTGGGGACCAAGCCACACGATCCGGGGAGCGGTAGAATTCTACCAGACCACCCAGTTTCGGGGCGCGCTCGGTGAAGCTTTCGTGGTTCACAGAGCTGTCACGGGTGAAGGTCAGACCCACGTGGGATTTCTTCACGTCAACCGTTTTGGAGGTCACGAACTGTGCATAGAGCCATGCGGCCTGTGCGCGCTCAGATGGGGTGGACTTCAGGAAGGTCCAGGAGCCAACGTCCTGATAGCCAACCTTCTGACCTTTTTCCCAGTATGGGCCGTGCGGGCTTGGGGCCATGCGCCACAGTGGGTTGCCTTCGGCGTCCACGGTGTTGTTGCCTTCAGACTGAGGCTTCACCATGTCTGCGGTAAACGCGGTGTACCAGAAGATCTGCTGTGCCACGTTGCCCTGTGCCAGTGCTGGCAGAGACTGGTAGAAGTCATAAGATGCCGCACCGGGAGGCGCGTAGTTGCGCAGCCATTCATCCCATTTGCGGATCGCGTAAACCGCCGCTGGGCCGTTTGCTGCACCACCGCGGGTGACGGATGCACCAGCTGGGTTACAGGAACCGGCTTCCATGCGGATGCCCCATTCGTCGATTGGCACACCGTTTGGCTCACCCTTGGAGCCTGCACCTGCCATTGACAGCCAAGCATCGGTCATACGCCAGCCAAGGTCTGGGGCGCGTTTGCCGTAGTCCATGTGGCCGTAGATGTCGACGCCATCGATGTTTTTGACATCTTTGGAGAAGAACTCTGCGATGTCCTCGTAGGCAGACCAGTTTACAGGCACGCCGAGGTCATAGCCGTATTTGGCTTTGAACTGCTCTTGCAGGTCTGCGCGGTCAAACCAGTCTTTGCGGAACCAGTAGAGGTTGGCAAACTGCTGATCTGGCAGCTGGTAAAGGTCGCCATCCGGGCCCGTGGTGAACTGGGTGCCCATGAAGTCATCCAGATCGAGCGTCGGAGAGGTCGTTGCCGCCCAGTCACCCGCCATCATGTCGGTCAGGTTGTAGGCCAGCTGCAGGCGGGAGTGCGTGCCGATCAGGTCGGAGTCATTGACGTAGCCGTCATAGAGGTTCCGCTTGGTCTGCATCTGAGTTTGCACCGCCTGAACCACTTCGCCTTCGCCGAGGATCTGGTGGTTGACTTTGATGCCGGTGATTTCTTCGAACGCTTTGGTCAGAACTTCGGCTTCGTAGCCGTGGGTTGGAATGCCTTCTGACAGAACGTTGATTTCCATGCCCGCGTAGGGCTGTGCCGCAGTGATGAACCACTGCATTTCGCTCATCTGCTCATCTTTGCTGAGCGAAGATGGCTGGAATTCTGCATCGATCCAGCGCTTCGCCGCCGCTTCGTCGGCATAGAGCGATTGAGTGCCCGCAATTACGGCAGAAGCCGCAACGGCGGAGATAAGATACTTCCGCATCTTTTCCTCCCGATTGGTTGTATCCCCGACCGTGAAAGGTCGGATGCCCTACGTTGTCAAAAGAGGATTTTTTAGTCAACTAATAAATTAGTAGGTCAGAAAATTCGGGAAAGGCATTTCCGATAAGTAACTGTAGTTACGACTAATTCACCTAAAATGGCCTGTTTGCACCCGCGCGTCAATTGCAAATAAACCTTGACTTTGAACCATTGTTCAGAGCGGTTTCTGCCAGAAATTGTTGGCGCTATCGTTGCGGGCTTAGCCTCGTTTCATGCTGCTGTGTCATAGATGCGGCCTGCGCCAGAGGGAGGATCCATGGCTGAATATCTGTTTGACGCTCCGGAGGTGTTTTCAATCCCGGTGGCTGGGGAAAGTGCTGGGTACGCCGTGCGGCGCATCTTTTGTGTGGGGCGGAACTATGCCGCTCATGCGGCTGAGATGGGCGGAGAGGTTGATCGCGAGGCGCCGTGGTATTTCACAAAATCCGTGGCGCATGCGGTGCTGAGTGGTGCCGAGGTTGATTTTCCTCCGGGCACCGCGAACTACCATCACGAAATGGAACTGGCCTTTGTGCTGGGGGCATCGGTGTTTGAAGCCACTGAGGCGGAGGCCGCAGCGGCGATCTATGCCTATGGCTGTGCGCTCGACATGACGCGGCGGGATCGGCAGCAGGATGGCAAGGACCATCGCAGACCTTGGTCGCTTGGCAAAGATGTGGAAGGCTCTGCTGTCTTTGCGCCGCTGACACAAGCCGCCGATTTTGGTGCGCCAGCGGCACAGGCGATCCATCTGGAGGTGGACGGGGCGACCCGTCAGGCCGCCGATCTGAGCGAGATGGTCTGGTCGCCCACAGAAATCGTCATGCATCTGTCGCGCTATTACCACCTGACCGCCGGGGATGTGGTCCTGACAGGCACGCCCGCCGGTGTGGGGCCGGTGGCGGCCGGGCAGGTGATCACAGGTGGGATTGAGGGGCTCGCGCCGATCCGACTGACGTTGAAAGTTACAAAAAGCTGAGGCTTATCCAGAGCGCAAGCAGTTAAGCCAGCCAAGAAGGGCAGGCCGAATGGCCTGATATGGGGAGCAGATGGGGATAAAGTTTTTTTCGGATAAGGCGCGGCCGGTGCATCTTGGCTCTTATCCGCTGGAGCGATTGGTGCGCGGCGCGATGCCTGAGGTGGCGGGGATGCCACGGGATCGCGCTCTGAGTTTCCATCGCCCGGAGCGGCCTGAGAGCATCGTCAACGCCATGGGCGAGTTTCAGGCGATGCTGGATGCGTTGCGCGACGGGTTGGTGAACCCGGTGCGCTCTGCCATTCCAGACGACCCAAAAGAGCGCGCCAATCATCTGAAAGCCTTTGGCTATTTCAATGATGCCTCGATGGTTGGGATTGGGCCTGTGCCAGCAGCGGCGCGGCTGGCCACGCCACGGCGCAATCCCGATATTGATCGTCTGTCCGAAGATCTGCGCACGCGCCAGATCAAGTCTCTGGCGGCGGGGATCGACCTCATAATGGCGGATCTCAAGGACAGTATGGAGGCGCCGCCCAGCAGCATTGAGAGCCACGAGAATGCGCTGGTCTTTCTGATCGAGCATCATCGGGATCCGGAGCGGGGCGAGCCGGGCAGCGACTGGATTTTGGACGCACAGGACCAACGCGCCTGTTTGCGGGCCACCGAGGTGGCGGTGGTGATTGCCAATTACATCCGACTTCTGGGCTTTGGCGCAAAGGCGCACACGGCCACCTCTACCGATGTGGATCTGGGACGCGTGGGTGTGGCCGCGGGTCTGCTGGCGCTGGAAAATGGCGACCTGGTCGCGCCCTGGCTTGGCAAACGCTATGGGCTGGCGGTGATCACCACGGATATGGATCTGGCGCATGACGGGGCGCTGGCGCCGATGCGGGCGCAGCCCTGGGCCCAGACGCAGGGTCCGGCGTGGTGGCTGGGCACGGGCTCGGCCAAATCGGCGCTCAATCAGGATCCTTACCGGAACCGGGATTATGTGAACGGCGCACATCCCTTTGAGCGGCTGAAGCGGGTGGACAGCCCGACCACCTATATTGACGAGGCCCATGTGGCGCGGGTGCCCAAACGCGCGGATATGTTTGCGCGGGTGCAGTTTGGCGATATGGGCAAGCCGCTGCAGGATGCGGCCAAGGGGGGCTATTACGTGCGCAAGTCAGCGCCGAGCATGGCGCAGCGCCGTGCGCTTGGCGCGTTTGTTCTGTTGCAGGATGGGGCCAGCGCGCAGGTTGCAAAACCGACTGATGCTGAACGCAACGCAGCCAATTTGAAGGCAGCGAGTTATTTTCTGGGTGTGGATGCCGTCGGGTTGAGCCGGTGTCCGGAGTGGGCCTGGTATTCCCATGATGCTACCGGCACAGAGATCCATCCCGAACATGATCAGGCGGTGAGCATGATCATTGATCAGGGTTATGAAACCATGGAAGGGGCCTCCGGCGATGACTGGATCAGCGTGGCGCAATCCATGCGGGCTTATCTGCGGTTTTCGCTGTTGGGCGGGGTGATCGCGCAACAGATCCGCAACCTTGGCTATAAGGCCAAAGCCCATACGGTGATGGACGGCGAGGTGTTGCAGCCACCTCTGTTGCTGCTCTCGGGGTTGGGCGAGGTGAGCCGGATTGGCGAAGTGATCCTGAACCCTTATCTGGGGCCACGGCTGAAATCCGGTGCGGTCACCACAGATATGCCCATGGCGCATGATCTGCCGATTGATTTTGGCCTGCAGGACTTTTGTGAGAACTGCAACAAATGTGCGCGTGAATGCCCGTCTGGGGCGATCACCGCCGGGCCGAAGCGCATGTTTAACGGCTATGAAATTTGGAAATCGGACAGCCAGAAATGTGCAACCTACCGGATCAGCACGCCGGGTGGTTCGATGTGTGGGCGCTGTATGAAAACCTGCCCGTGGAACCTCGAAGGGCTGTTTTCAGAAGCGCCGTTCCGCTGGGCGGCAAGCAATTTCCCAAGCCTTGCCAAGCCTTTGGCCAAGCTTGATGATGCGGTTGGCAATGGCGGGCTGAATGACGTCAAGAAGTGGTGGTGGGACATCGAGCTTGAGGACGATGGCGCCTATCGGCCCACCAAACACCCGCTCAACCGCCGTGATCTGCAGAAAGATCTGGACCTGAAATATGAGGATCAGACGCTGGCGGTATATCCGGCGGCGCTGGCCCCGCATCCGTGGCCTTATCCGTTCCCGATGGATCGGGAGGCTGGGATCCAAGCCTATGAGGCGATGATTTCAGCGGATGAGTATAAGCTGCGGCTGGCGGCGGGGGATACCTCGGTGATTGATCGTTATGTGGTGCCGGATGCGGCGGATGCGCCGGTGGTGCAGGTGCAGATTTCTCAGGTCGAACCGATGACGGCGGATGTGACCAAATATGAGTTCACCTCGCTGGATGGCGCGCCTTTGCCGGAGTGGACGGCCGGGGGGCATCTGGATGTGCTGGTCGCGCCGGAGTTTCTGCGCCAATACAGCATGTCTGGTGATCCCAAGGACCGCTCCAAATACCAGATTGGCGTGTTGCGTGAGGATCAGGGGCGCGGCGGCAGCGCCTTTCTGCACCGGATTTTCCGCGAAGGGCGCAAGGTGTTTGTCTCCAAGCCGATCAACCACTTTGAACTGGTTGAGGAGGCGACAAAGAGCTTCCTGATGGGCGGCGGGATCGGGATCACGCCGATGATCGCCTTTGCCCATCGGCTGCATGATCTGGGGCGCGATTTTGCGCTGCACTACTCCGCCAGCCGAGAGGACGGAGCAGGCTATATTGCGGATCTCAAGGCGATGCCCTGGGCGGATAAAGTGGTGTTCCATTTCTCTGACAAAGGCACGCGCGCGGATCTGGATGAGATCCTTGGCGGCTATCAGGAGGGTTGGCATGTTTATACCTGCGGGCCGGACCGCTATATGGAAGGGGTCATGGCGGCGGCAGAGCGGCAGGGCTTCCCCGAAGAAGCGCGGCATCTGGAATACTTCAATGTGCCTGAGCAGCCGGAGTATGAGAATTTCGACTTTAAGTTAAAGTTGAAGGATGGGCGGGAACTGTTTGTTCCGGCTGATAAAATCGCGACCGATGTGCTGCTTGAAAACGGTGTGCATGTGGATGTGAAATGCGCCGATGGCATTTGCGGCGTGTGCAAATGCGGGCTGATTTCCGGCGAGGTGGAGCACCGGGATTTTGTGCTCTCCAACAAGCAGCGAGAGACCTCGGTGATTCTGTGCCAGAGCCGGGCCAAAGAGGCGGGCGGTGTTGTGGAGATTGATCTCTGAGGGCGTCAGCCCCCCGGGTAAGGGGGGCTGTGCCGCAGTGTCGGTGGCTCGTTGGTCCGGGGCCGTGTCTAGTTTGCGACCAAGCGCTGTGTTTCGCCCGCGATGATGCCTTCTTCATCGGTGGGGATGACATGGGCTGCGAGGCGGCTGGTTTCGCTTGTGATGCGGCTGGCACCGGAGGTGTTGGCCTCAGCATCCAAGTCTGCCCCAAGCCATGCACATCCTTGCAGGATACGTGCGCGTATGGGCGCTGCGTTTTCGCCAATGCCGCCGGTGAAAACGATGGCGTCAAGCCCGCCAAGGGTGGCGGCCAAGGCGCCAATCTTCTTGCAGGCCTGATAGACAAAGAGATCCACCGCCTCAGCGGCTGCAGGGCTGTCTGAGGCCAAGAGGTCACGCATGTCAGAGCTGAGACCGGAGACCCCAAAGAGGCCGGACTTGGTCCCTAAAGTCGTTTCGATTTCTGCCACGCTCATGCCGCGGTCACGCATCATGTGAAAGATCACACCGGGGTCGAGTTCACCGCAGCGGCGGCCCATCACCAGCCCATCAAGGGCAGTGTATCCCATTGTGGTGGCGACACTTTTCATGTTTTGCATGGCACACATAGAGGCGCCGTTGCCCAGATGCGCAACGATCACCTTGCCGTTGGGCGTGTCCAGATGGTGCGGCAGTTGGGTGGCGATGTAGTGGTAGCTGAGCCCGTGAAAGCCATAGCGCAGCACACCGTCATCTGACAGCGCGCGTGGGATCGCAAAGAGCTGCGCGATGCGGGGCTGGGTGCGATGGAAGGCGGTGTCAAAGCAGGCGATCTGTGGAATTTCGGGCCAGCGACGGGCGACTGCCTCAATGCCTGCGAGGTTGTGGGGTTGATGCCCCGGGGCAAGTGGGGCGAGGGTGCGCAGCTTCTCGATCACCTCATCGGTCACACGCGCAGGCGCGGCAAACTCCTGTCCGCCATGCACCACGCGGTGGCCCGCGCCAATGATGTTGAAACCCCTTTCCAGCCCCATGATGTGGGCCAGCAGCCAGTCAAGAATTTCGGCGTGGGTTGCGTCTTTGGCGACGGGCAGGTCGATGTCGCGTGCGCCGCCATGATAGTGCGGTCCCATGCCGATGCGATCCACCTGGCCTGAGAGTTGCACCGCCAAGTTGGTGTCATAGACCGCATATTTGATCGAAGAGGAACCGGCGTTCAGGATGAGATAGGCGTCTTGGGCGCTCACATCAGATCCTTTCCGAGGCTGTGGTGCACCAAGAGTTGGGCGAGCGCGGCAGAAACGAGGCGCGACAGGGTGCCATCCGCACGGGAGGTCAGCATGATGGGCACACGTGCGCCCAGAACGATGCCGGCGCTGTCGGCTCCTGCCAGATACATCAGCTGTTTGGCGATCATATTGCCGGCCTCAAGGTCTGGCGCGACGAGGATGTCGGCGTCTCCGGGGACTTCGGATTTGATGCCTTTGGCGTCGGCGGCGCGGCGGGAGATGGCATTGTCAAACGCCAGCGGGCCATCGAGCACACCGCCGGTGATCTGGCCACGATCCGCCATTTTGCAGAGCGCTGCGGCCTCAACGGTGGACGGGATCTTGGGATAGATGGTTTCCAGAGCGGAGAGGATGGCCACTTTGGGCGTATCGACTCCGATGGCTTGTGCCAGCCCGATGGCGTTTTGCACGATATCGGCTTTGGCCATCAGATCGGGGAAGATGTTGATCGCGGCGTCGGTGATCAGCAGTGGCTTGGGATAGGCGGGCACGTCGAGCACGAAAACATGGCTCATGCGGCGCTCTGTGCGCAGACCCTGGGTTTTGTGCACAACGGCGCTCATGACCTCATCTGTGTGCAGCGCCCCCTTCATGATCGCCTGCGCACGGCCCTCGCGCACCAGGCGCACCGCTGTTTCGGCGCTGTCATGGCTGTGGGGGGCGTCGACGATCTCGCAGTTGGATATGTCGAGGTTGTTTTCCTCTGCTGCGGCTTTGATGCGTTCGGTTGGGCCCACAAGCAGGGGGGTGATCAGCCCTTTTTCAAGCGCGGCCAAGGCGCCCGCGAGCGAAGCTGCGTCAACAGGGTGGACAACCGCAGTGACGATGGGCGCGAGGGGCGCGGTGGCCTCCAGCATGTCGTCAAAGCTGTTTTTATGGTGAGGGGCAGAAAGATCCACGGCAGACTCCGAGCGTTCGTGTTGTGATGCGCGTCTTGTGGATATCTAGGGTGTCTCGCGGCGCCTTTGCAACAGAAAGCGGATGACAAAGCGAGAAACCCGCTTTGCCGGATATGCAAGGCTGCATTAGGAATTGGTAAGGTTTTTTGGAGGGTTAGACTTCGGGCTGAACGGTGCCGTAGCTGCGCTGTGCAAACAGCAGAGGGCTGCCTGACCCTTCAGCTGCGCGCAAGACATGGCCAACCATAATGTCATGATCGCCTGCTTCATGCACCGCATGGGTGGCGCATTCAAACCGGCTCAGACAGTCGTTGAGGACCGCAACGCCCTCTGCGTTTATTGCATAATCTACCAGGTCGAAGGCATCGCCGCGTTGGGCAAAAGCCTGCGCGAGATCTTTCTGATCGGCGCGCAGCACGTGGATGGCAAAATGGGTTGCGGGCGCAAAATGCGCATAGCGCAGAGAGCTTTTGGCGATGGACCAAAGCACAAGCGCCGGGTCGAGTGACACGGAGGCAAAGGAGTTGGCTGTCATACCTATCTGGCCGTCGGCTGTTTTGGTGGTGATCACGGTCACGCCTGTCGCAAAATTGCCAAGCGCATTGCGATAGGGGCGTTGTGTTTCGACGGAGGGGACGAAACTGGTCAGAGAGGTGTCAGAGGACATAAAAGGCCTGTTCGATTGGTCTTGCGCGTGGGCGCAGAGATGGGCCGAATTTTAACGACTTGCAAGGGTTGAGTAACCTTCAAGGCCAGAATGTGGCGCGTAAGATGTATCATAAATCGTTTGTAAATTACGCGATGTGGCATAAGAATAAGGGCATGTGGCGGATTCTGCCCCGCCATGTGACTGCCGAATTCGATTTAAAATTCAGAAACTTGTATTAATGGGGCGGTAAATAGCTTCGGTTCTGCCCGATTGCTGCCCTGATCGATTGCTCCAATGGGGCATCGGTCAATGGAGGTTCCATGCGGAGCATCAAAGTTCTTGCCTTCGTCGCAGCGTTGCTGCCGTCGGTGGCACTGGGGGAAATAGGAAATAAACCGCTGAGCGGCAGCTTGCCCGGGGAAAGCGCTGTGGGGCGTTTGGTGGTGGCTGGCAAAGCGATGTGCACGGGCGCCCTGATTGCGCCTGATACGGTCTTGACGGCGGCACACTGTCTCTATGATCCGCGCACGGGAAAGCGTGTGTCAGACAGTACCGTCGAGTTTCAGGCGGGGCTAAAGGGGGGCTTGGCCAAAGCCGTGCGTCAGGTGAAACGTGCAACGGTACATCCTGAGTATGTGCATCGCCCGAGGGCAAATGCGCAACTGGGATATGATCTGGCCGTGCTGAAGCTCAGCAAGCCGATTTCCAAGAATACAGTGATTCCGGTAAAATACGGGGCACGGCTTTCGGACGGTGATTTGCTGGGCGTGGTCAGCTATACGATCAACAATCGTAATGATCCGATGATGGAATACCCGTGTCGCGTGTTGGCACGTCAGGATGAAACGCTGGTGATGAATTGCGAAGTCACCTCTGGCGCGTCTGGTGCGCCGGTGCTGGCGCTGAGCAAGAACGGCCGCACGCCTTTGCTTGTCTCTGTGGTCTCTGCCAAGGCTGCAATGGGGGGGCAGAGTGTGTCAGTTGGCACGGTGCTGAGCGCAGATGCCATGCGCTGGATGATCGCGGGCGGCTAAAGGACTGATCTAACCGCCTGGGCGTTCTCCCAAATCCTCGAAGAACCGCAACAGATAGCCATCTGGATCGGCAACCATGAATTGGTGGTTGCCGAATTCGTTTTCCCCGACCCGATACCATTTTTCTTCTAGAGGTAGGAACAGTGGATACTTCGCTGCCTCTAGATTTATCAGAAGCGGCCTAACTTCAGGCACTTCAATCTGAACATTCACCCCACGCCCAAACGGATAGGCTGTCGGCAGATGGCCATCGTCAAATGTCCGCCCGGTCCCAATTTCATCAATCATCAGCTCGGCGCCACCGAGTTTGAGATAGGCGAAGCCTTCTTCTGGACGCGCGTAATCACATTCGAAGCCGAGCAGATCACAATAAAACGCAAGAGACTGCTTGTAGTTGCGAACGGCAAACTCCGGCACCAACGCGTTTGGCATTTCTTGTCACCGACCAAAAAGCAGGCGTAGGCCAAGGGCACCCAGCACCACGGCGGCGACGCGATCGATGTGGGCTTTGGCGCGCAGATAGGCATTGCGCGCGGCTTTGGTGCTCATGCCGAAGGCAAGCGCGCCGTAAAACACAACTTCAAACACCAGTTGATTTGCGGCGATGAAGGCTTTTTGTGCAAGACCCATATCAGGCGGGAAAATCACAACCAGCACAGCGGCGGCAAACAGCACCGATTTCGGGTTCATCATGTTGATCAGAATGCCCTGCAAAAAGGCGTGACGCGCAGGCTTTAGCGTGCCTTCCTCCAGCGGTGTGCGGGCGCCTTTCCACATGCTGTAGGCGATATAGAGCAGATAGAGCGCACCAAGCGTTTTCACCGCGACATAGGCCCACGGGAAAGCTGTGAAAACGATTTGCAGCCCCATGAGCGCGGATAGAGTCCAAATCGACGCCATGACACCCAATCCAATCCCCATCGCTAGGCCCGCGCGCCTGCCGGCGCTGAGGGTGGTTTTCACCGCAATCAGAAAGGCGGGGCCGGGGCTTGCGATGGCCGCGGCAAGCGCGAGGTTGAAGGCGAGGATGTGGGCGAGGTCCATTTGGGGGGCTCCGATTGATGCTTGCGGCGACGCTAGGGCAGATCAGAAGGGGTGTCACCTGTTTGCGCAGTTTGAGACGCGGGGAAACAACCAAATGACAATGTACTAAGCGCTATGGCTCAATGAAATGGGCCGTGAGAGCGCCTACGGCTCCCGGAACGCCTCTTTGCTTTTGTAGAGCGGCTTGAGCAGGTAGCGCAGGATGGTTTTGGAGCCGGTGTGCAATTCCACTGTGGCGCGCATGCCGGGGCGGATTTCGATGGCTTTCTGTCGCTCTGTGAGCGCATCGCCGTCCACGGTGACTGTCACGCGGTAGAAGGGCAGTGCGGCGGGGTCGCGCTCGTCCTCAAAGGTGTCGGCGGAAATGAAATCCACTTTGCCTTTGAGGGTGCCATAGATGGTGTAGTCGTAGGCGGTGAGCTTGATGGAGGCGTCTTGTCCGGGTTCGACATTGGCGATGTTTTCTGGGCGCACGCGGGCCTCGACAAACAGTTCCTCACCCAGAGGGATGATTTCAAAGATTTCCTCGCCAGGGCGCACCACGCCGCCGATGGTGGTGACGGCCAAGTTGTTCACAATGCCGCGCATGGGGGCGGTGATCACGGTGCGGGAGAGCTGATCCTGCGCAAGGCGCATTTCCTGACGCAGCGAGGTGATCTCTTTCAGGGTTTCTGAGTATTCTTCCGCCAGCACCAGCTCGGCTTGGGTGAGGATGTCCATATAGCGGATCTCAGCCTCGGAGGCTTTTTCGCGGGCTTTGTTGACCTCCAGCAGGGCGACAAACTCTTTTTTATAGAGGCTCTCCATGTTGGAGAGTTCGTCCTGCGCCTGTTCGAGCTGCGTGAAAGCACCTTCGCGGCGGCTGTCGATGTCGGTCTGGCGGGCGGCGAGCAGGGCGCGCTCGGAACTTAGAATGCGCGGGGCGCGGGCTGCAAGCTCATCAGACACCGCAAACTCGAACTTGCCGTCTATCTCTGCCTCCAGACGCAGGCGACGGATTTCAAGCGCGTCGATTTGATCTTGCAGGTCATCAAAGGCGGAGCGGAAGCGGGTGTCTGACAGGGTGGCGAGGACTTGACCGGCCTCCACAAGGTCGCCCTGTTTGACGGCGAGATCGGCGAGTATGCCGCCCTCGAGGTTTTGCACCGATTGGGAGCGAGAGGAGGAGACAACTTCGCCATCTGCACGCACGATTTCGTCCACCCAAGCAAAGGCCGCCCAGAGGACAAACAGGCCCACCGCGATGGCGATCAGGCGGATGGTGAGGCGCGAGGCGCGGAGCTGATCATCTAGACCGGCATCATATCCTGCGCCGCTGTCATCGCTTGTGGCGCTCATGTGCGGTCTCCGGCGGCGAGATGGGCGAGCACCTGTTCGCGCGGGCCATCCACCACAAGGCGGCCGTTTTGCAGGATCAGCGTGCGCGTGGACAGCGACAGGATCGGCGTGCGGTGGGTGGCGATCAGGGCGGTGCGGCCCTCAAGCCAAGTGGACAGGCGGCTGACAAGGGTGCGCTCCAGCGTTTGATCCAGCGCGGCTGTGGGTTCATCTAGCAGCACGATCTGCGGGTTTTGCAGCCAGAGGCGGGCCCAGCCGATGGACTGGCGCTGACCAATCGAGAGGCCCTCGCCGCCGTCGCGGATTTGCAGGTCGAGTCCCTGCGGGTGGTTGCGCAGGAAGGGGCCGAGGCCCGCGAAATCCAGCGCTTCCATCAGGCGGTCATCATCGCGTTCAAGCTGGGTCAGATTGAGGTTGTCGCGCAGGCTGCCGGCAAACAGGCGCACGTCTTGGGACAGGTAGCCGATGTTGCGGCGCAGGTCGCGCTGGTCGATCTGGCTCATGTCGGTGCCGTCGAGTAGCAGACGGCCTTTGGTCGGGCCGTAAAGGCCTGCCATGAGCTTCAGAAGCGTGGATTTGCCGGAGCCATTGGCGCCGAGAATGGTGACACGCTGGCCGGGTTTGATCACCACGCCGGGCACGTCGAGTGTGGGCGCGCCTTCTGGATCATAAGCGAATGACAGCTCGCGCAGTTCGAACTGGCCGGAGAGCTTTTCACGGCGCAGGTATTTGCGCTCTCTGTCTTTCTCCTGCTCAGAAAGTGCAATGGCATCAAGGCTTTCCAGCGCGCCTTTGACGTTCGACCAGCGCGCTAGGGTGCCTGCAAACTGGGTGAGTGGCGCAAGGGTGCGGGAGGTCAGAATGCCGGTGGCGATGATGGTGCCGACGGTAAATTCACCCGCAAACACCAGATAAGTGCCGATCACGACGGTGGCGATGTAGGTGGTTTGCTGCACGCCTTGGGACCAGTAGGTCAGCGCGGAGCTGAGGCGGCGCTGTTCCGCGGAGGAGAAAGAGGACACCGCGTTGAGTTCGTCCCACAGACGCAGCACGCGGTCTTCGCCGCGCTGGGTCTTTACCGTGTCGAGTTCGGTGATGACCTCCTGCAGAAGGCGGCCCACTTTGGCGGAGGCGCCTTGGGTTTCGCGCGACAGGGCAATCATGCGCTTTTGCAACACATAGGCGGGCAGAACCATCAGAATGCCGCCAAAGATCAACAGCCATACAAGGTTGCCCGCAATAGAGGCGACCAGTGCGAGGAAAATCACGATGAACGGCATATCCGCCAGCACGGAGATCGTGGTGGAGGTGAAGAAATCTCGCACCGCACCAAAGTCGCGCATCGCAGCAAAGAGGCCTGAGGGCGGTAGGGGGCGGCGGTCAGAGCGCATGCCGAGCAGGCGCTTCATCAGGCGGTGCTGGATCGACAGCTCCATACGGCGGCCAGCGGCGTCGCTCATCTTGGCGCGCGCGAGCTTCAGCATGCCTTCAAGACCGATGGCAAAGATCGCGCCAATGGCGAGCACCCAGAGCGTGGCCTGACTTTGATGCGGGATCACGCGGTCATAGACCTGAAGCGAAAACAGGGCGACGGCCACGGCAAGCAGATTGGCCACCAGAGAGCCAAGCATGATCTCGCCCATATGGCGGCGGTATTTGGTGAACTCGCCCCAGAACCAGTGGCCTGACATGCCATCCGCGACCTGCGGAATGTGGCGTTCGGCCAATTGGCGCAGGGAGACTTTGGCACGCAGGGCTGTGCCCGAAAAGAACGGTGCAAACTCGGAAAGCGGTACTTCTGCGCGGTTGTCTGGCTGACTGTCATCAAAGACGGTGAGCGTCTCTTCTTCCTGTGACAACACCAGCACCGCCTGACCGTTGGTCATCATGGCGATGGCGGGCCATGCGGTCGGCGCAGGAGCAAGCTTGTTGTGCACCTTTGGCTCCACTCCGGCCTGTGCCAGCGCGTTTGCCAACGCTTTGACAGAGACATCGCCCGGGGCAGAGGTCCACATGTGTTCGGCCACGTCGGTGACGGGCACGTCTGACCCATTGAAGGCGGCAAGCGTGGAGATCAGCGTGGCGCGGTGCTGAATTCGGGTGGCAGTTGCTTCGACCAGATCGTGGATTGCATCTGTGGGCTTGGCTGGTTCAGGAGCGTTTGCGTTTTGAGGGGCGTTTGCGGGCGTGGCATGATTGGCAGGCTCCGCCGCTTTGATCGACGCAATGGAGAGCACCACCGGGGCTTTGCCTTGGGGGCTGTCGGCCGTCAAATTTCGTCTCCATCTGCCAGAATGCCAAGATCGCGGGCCAGTTCCAATTGTGCCAGCAGGCGGTCATATTTGGCGTCTACCCGATCCAGATCACGCAGGACCGATTGTTCGTAGACGTCGACAACCTCCAAAACAGAGCGCTGCCCGGCGCGAAATTGCGCTTCAAACAGTTTGTAGGTTTCACGGCCCTCTTTGGCGAGATTCTGCGCCTCTGCTTCTTGACGGGCGAGGCTTTGGATATTGCTTTCGAGCCGTTTGCGCAGGCGTGCGCCATCTTCGCGGGCCTCATCGACCTGTCGTGCGGCGATGTCTTTGGAAGCCTCAATCGCGCGCAGGCGTGCCCCGGTGCCAAGGCCAAGCCCAACATCGTTTCCTACGGTCAGGCTACCTGCATTGCCGTCGGTTGTGAGGCTTGCACCAGCGGTGAGGCCGGGAAGTTGGCGAGCGCGTTCAACCGTGGCCAGAGCGACAGAGCGGTCAGCTTCGGCGCGGGCTTTGACCACTTCTAACGGCTCGACTGCCGGATAGGTCTGATTGGGCAGGGGGCCTGCTGGTGTGAGAGTGAAACGCGTGCCAGTCATGGCCTGCAGTTCGCCCACGGCGGTTGCGGCGTCTTCGCGGGCTGTATCGTTGCGGGTGTCCAGCGTCTGGATCTTGCTGCGCACCATGCGCAGATCCCCTTTGTTGGAGACGCCGCCGTCGATGCGGCCCTGCACAATGCGTTCAAAGTGTTTCAGCTGTTTGTGGCCACGTGCGCCTACTTCGGCGCGTTCCTGACCACGCAAGCCTTTGATATACAGCGCCAAAGCGGTGAAGCTGCGCTCGTTCAAATCTTGGGAGAGCGTCACGGCGGCGACTTCTACATCGGCGGCGGCAAAGGCGCGCTCGGCTTTTTTGCGGCCATGGTCATAGAGCACCTGCTCAAGCACCAGCCCGGCAATCACATCGCCCAGCGATGTCAGCGAAATTTCTGGGCCAATGGTGGGGAGCCAGTTTTTGTCTTCGGCTTCGGCGCGCAGACGGGCGGTTTGCAGTTCTGCCTCTGCGGCGCGGCGAGAGGAGGCCAATGCCACGTCAGAGACTTCGTTCAGCGCGCTGTCTGCTGGAAGAACGGAGCGACGGGCCAGCAGGGTGTTGAGAATTTCGCTTTCGGCTTTGGCCTCATCTTGAGCAAAGCTGCTGCGTTTGGTGACCTCTGGTGTGGGGGCGGCAGCGGGTTTTTTCTGAAGCAAGCCAGACGCCGATTCCAGATGAGGGACAGAGAACATGCAGCCGCTCAGAAGCGTTGCCCCAAGGAGGGGGGCGAGGATTTTATGATGCGTGCGGCCGAGCATGTCGCGTGCGTATACCCTTGGGAGACGGGGAGAGAAAGGGCGGCCATCAGCCGCCCCTCTGATCTGTTAGATGATCACTTTGATGTCTTGATCGACCACGAGGGTCACACCGTCGTTGCCAACGGTGTAAACATCGTATGTCTGGCCATCAATCGTCTCTGTCTGGTTGGTTTTTACCGCACCGTTGACCGTGATCTGATCGTTCTCCGAAGGATCGCTGTCACCGCCATGGATGGTCAGTGTGTCTGAGGTTTCAGACAGATCTTTGATCTGCTGCTCGGTCAGAGTGAGCTGCGCACCGGCGGCGTAATCGAGCTCAATCGCTTCGATATTGAACCCACCCAGCGCCGCGTGATCCAGCGTGCCCGCATTTGTGGCGTTGTCATCCAGCACGATGAGCGTGTCGGATTTGTTGCCTGCGTTGTCTTCGGAGGTCACCACCAGATGGGTGCCATCCGGGGCAGGGGTGTCGAGTTCAAACTCGGTCCGGTTGCCGCTTTTGGCGTATTCCGTGGTGGCCACATCGGTTGTCGTGCCATCTGTGTTCAGCGCGTGGATGTCGTAGGTCTGTGACTCGGTATCAAGCACCAGAGAGGAGACATCCGTACCCGTGAAGGTTACAGAATCCACAATGGGGTTGGTGATTTCGGTGTCGACCTGGAAGGTTGCGCTTGCATTGGCTGTGTTGCCTGCGGTGTCCGTGACTGAGAGGTTCACATTCGCAGTGTAGGTGCCTTCAGCCAGCGATCCTGGTTCGTAGGACACAGACCAGTTGCCATCGCCATCTGCCGTTGTGCGGCGGAAGACGCCATCCACATCAACCACCACCTGGGCGTTGGCCTCTGTTGTGCCTTGCAACACCACACCGCCTTGCATCTGGGCAGCGTTGACCGGGGCGGCAAAGACGCCAGCAGAGATGTCGACATTGACCTCGGTGGATGTGTCAATGCGCAGCGTGCTTGACGAAGATGCGCTGTTGCCTGCGGCATCGGTGGCTGTGACCCGTACAGCGGCATCGTATTGACCGGGAGGCACATCCGCTGCGTTGAAGGTGGCATACCAGGTGCCATCTGCGCCAGCGGTGACGGTACGGCTCGCGCCCGCCAATTGTACGACAACCGTGCTGCCAGCCTCTGCTGTGCCTGTGAGGTCAAAGCCTGACAGAACTTCAGTGGCGTTGGCCACATCATCGCCACCAACCTGATTGGCATCAATACCGGCAGAGATTTCGGTATCCACATCAACACGGGTGGTCGAGGTCGTGGTGTTGCCAGCCGCGTCTGTGGCGGTGATGGACACCGTGGTGTCATAGGTTCCCGAAGAGACTGCGCTGGACACAAAGCCTGAGGACCAGTTGCCATCTGCGCCCACAGTTGTGGTCTGGGTGATGCCGCCAAATGTAATAGACAGAGAGCTGCCGGGTTCGCCTGTGCCAGAAAGGACAACGCCGTCAGAGGCTTCGCTCGCGTTGATAACGTTGTCCCCTTCCACGGCATTGAGTGCAACGGGAGGGGCGACTGTGTCCACCTGCAGCGCGTCTGTCACGGTTGTGACGTTGCCACGCGCGTCTGTGGAGGTGATGGTCACATCGGTGGTGTATTCGCCGGTGATGATCTCACCAGAGGCAAAGGTTACCGACCATGTGCCATCCGCCTGCACCGTGGTGCTGTGGGTGGTGCCGTTGATTTCAACGGTGAGGGCCGCGCCTGCCTCGCCGGTGCCAGAAATCTCATGACCCGCCGTATGTTCCGCTTCGTTTACAATGTCACCAGTCGCGACAGTGCCGTCCTGAACGCCCACATCCGGGGCCGTGGTGTCGATGTCCACCGATGGCCCAGACAGATTGTAAGTGGTGGCGTCAGGCGCCACGACATTGACCGTGCTGCTGTAAACGCCATCGGCTGGCAAAGCGCCCGCATCAAAAGACACGGAGTAGGTGCCGTCATCTGCAATTGTTGTTGTTCCGGTTTGCGTGCCTATGGTGACCGTGACAGTGGAGCCTGCTTCGCCGGTGCCAGTGATGGTCACGCTGCTCGCAGCTGTACCGCCGACAATGCGCGATACGTCCGGATCATCGACAGTTGGGATGATAGGGTCGCCACCACCGCTTCCGCCGCCGTCGCCACCACCGCTTCCGCCGCCGTCACCACCACCGCTTCCGCCGCCGTCACCACCACCGCTTCCGCCGCCGTCGCCACCACCGCTTCCGCCGCCGTCACCACCGCCGCTTCCGCCGCCGTCACCACCGCCGCTTCCGCCGCCATCACCATCGCCGCTTGCAATGGCAGTGGCTGCCACTGCCGCGCCTCCGAGGCCGAGCAGGCCGGGAGCAATGCCAGCGAGTGGGGCGATCAGTGGTGCTACGACAGGTTCGACGCGCTCCAGATCAAGGAAAGTGAGCTGGTCGTAGGCGCTCCATTTCTCTGAGGTTGAGAGGTCTTGATATTGAGCAAAGTACTGGTCGACGACGGGCTCACCAAGATCAACCTGCTGGAAGGCACCGTTCTTGGAGATGAAGAGTGCGCGTTCTTCGCCGTTGACGGATTGAAAGTAGTTTTCAAGTGTCAGCGTCTCGCCCGATGCCAGGTGGATCACCAGATCATTGCCCTGCTGGACGTAGCCTGAAATTTCGTCCGGGGTTAGGTTTAGTGATACGTCTTTTGCCTGACCAAGAAAGACAACATTTCCCGCGCCGTCCGCTGTTTGACCGCGAACCACTACTCCATCCGACCCGCGGATGGCGTAACTCAGTGTACTCATATTTATATTACCGCTCTAAGTTGATCGGGCTTTGGCCCTTGTTCGATTGCGATAACTATAGCTTGCGACCCCTGAAAATCTAGCATTTTTCCGCGAATTAAGGCAAAATTGGGGCGGATTGTGGCCTTAAAGCCAGACTTTTTTTGCGTGTCTGCGTCAGCTCTTAACGCTTTTTTAGTGGCTTATGGGTGGCGCGCTTTTGCGTTTGGTAAAATTCGGTGCGGCCTCCTTTTGAATTTGAAGACAGCTCTGGTTTGACTTGGCAACAAGGAAGGCAATTTCGCCTGAGGGTTGTTGTTCGTTCGGGGTTCCGCTGATCGCTGTTGAATTGATGTGCGAGCGGTTTTGATCTGCTGGCTCTGAGTAGCGGATTTTGGCTTTCCTCGCGGGGATTTCGGCGGTTTTTCGCTGCTGTTGACGCCTTGATTTTCGGTTTTGACGTGTGATTTTTTTAAATTGCTGAAAACAATTGTAAATATCGGATTCACAATAAAGTGAACCTGTTAATTGAAGTGCTGTAAGCGGTATAATTGGGTCAAAGGCGACGCTATATCCTAGAAAGCGACGCACCTTTCGATTTTCGTAAAATTAAAAAGAAACCGGATTTGCCAAACCAAAGACCGAGGCGTAGACGGCGCGCCTCATCTGAGCCGAGAGCCACTTGCGGGCTTTGCAAAGCAGCTATGCGCAAAGCGCTTTGGCTCACGACTTTTGATGTCGGGAATACTGGCTATATGCCCATCTAGGGGCATTGGCTGCGCTCTTACACGACAGCCCCTTTGGATTGGCCAAAGGGATCTAGGAGAAAAAGAATGACTGGATTGAAACAATCCGTGTGGATCGCCCCAGCGGCGATGATTGCAGGCACCGTGGCGATGAGTTCCGCCGCACAAGCAGAAGATGGCTTCCGCTTTTACGGGCATCTGGGTGGCGCGATCACTCAGGTCGATGACGGCGTTGACTCTCGCACCGAGTTTAACGACCTGTCCGCATCCTCCAGCCGTATTGGCGCATGGTACGAGCGCGGCGTTGCTGGCGGCACGCTGAAGTTCAACTTTGAGACCTCTCTGGGTCTGCGCGGCACAGACAGTGTCAGCCAGACATCAAACGACGACTTTGTTGATTGGCAAAAAACCAACATCCGTAAGGTCGAAGCGATCTATGAAACCGAGCGTTTTGGTACGTTCTACCTTGGTCAGGGCTCCATGGCGTCTGACGGTTCTGCTGGCGCAGGTGACCTGTCTGGCACCGATCTAGCCGGCGGTGTGGCCGTTGCAGATACGGCGGGTGGTTATTTCTTCCGCGATGCAGCTGGCAACCTGACGACGGTGTCCATCGCGGACATCTTTGATGGTCTGGACGGCAGCCGTCGTGGCCGTGTGCGTTATGACACACCAACCTTCAACGGCTTCACCGTGTCTGCGGCGGCAGGTAGTGACATCCTGAACGATGGCGTTGACACCGAATTCTACGATCTCGCTGTGTATTATGAGAACACATTTGGTGACTATGAGGTCGCCGGTGCGGTGTCTTATGAGCAGACTGCCAAGTCTTCCAATGACGCGGAAACAGTTGTGGCCTCTGTCGGTACGCTGCACACGCCAACTGGTCTGAGTGCCAACGTTGCGCTGGGTTCAAGCGACCGCGAGACAGGCGTGGACAGCGACTACGTTTACGTAAAGCTGGGTCTGCAGCGCGACTGGTTTGCGGCGGGCCGCACCTACCTGTCTGTTGACGCATACCGCGGCAATGATTTCGACAGCGCGGGTGATGAGAGCACCTCTTATGGCATCGAAGCTGCGCAAGACATCGACAAAGCCAACATGGAAGTGTTCGCAAGCTACCACCAGCACCAATACGATGCGGCAGGCGCGACCTTCCAAGACGTAGATGCCTTCCTTGTGGGCGCGCGCTGGAAGTTTTGATTTCCGACCCGTTCAAAAAGACATGAGAAAGGCGGTCGGGGTTCCGGCCGCCTTTTTTGCTGTGCGTCATGTGCGTGAGCAGCACCGTTTGAGGTGGTGCAGGGTATGCGGTTTTCGGCGAGGCGGTGCTTGCGCCCGCCGCTGTAGCACCGATTTCGTGAATTCTATTTAAATTTGCGCTATGCTGACGTTGCAGCGCGCTTTTTTCATTTTTTGAGCGCGTCCAAAGCCCCTTGCGCAGCGATTTTGCGCACATGAAACGCCAAAATTCTCGGGCGTGAATGGGGCTTCCTACCAGACTTTAAGACGCATTTTGAATTCACGACCGATTGGAGCAAAGTGATGAATAAGACTGTCTTAGGTACTATTTTTTGTAGGGGTTTTGGCGGTGCTTTGGCGTTGGGGATATCCAGCACACCGGCATTGGCACAAAACAATGCGGAGCTTTATGGCCATCTCAACTATGGGTTTATTGTGGCGGATGACGGCGACACGACAACGAGTGAGTTTGCTGACAACTCCAATGCGGTGAGCCGGTTTGGCGTTCGTTACTCCATGCCGGTTGGTCAAGGCACGTTTAAGTTCAATTTTGAAACCGCGCTGGGATTGGCGGGCAGCTCTGACTGGAGCCAGATCAATGATCCGGAGTTCTTGGAATGGGAGCGCACTGATATCCGTAAGGTCGATTTCAGCTATGAGGGCAGTTTTGGTAAAGTTTATCTGGGGCAGGGCAGTATGGCCTCTGACGGGATAACGGGATCTGATTTTTCTGGAACCGACGGCATTGCCACCAGCGCTGTGGCTGACGTGGGCGGCGGGTTTCATTTTAGCGACGGCATGGTTGACGGCAGCGAGCCCACGGTGAAATCGGTTTTCAGCGACTTTGATGGCGGGCGGTTGGGGCGTGTGAGATATGACACGCCAGCGCTTGCGAATGGCGCGCTCACCCTGAGTGCTGCGGTGGGGGAAAATATCCTCGCGGAAGGCGTGGACGATACGGTTTATGACCTTGGTCTGGTCTATAATGGTGATGCTGGGGACATTCAGTACAGCGCTCGTATCGGCAGCGAATGGACGGATTTTGATGGCGGAGGAAGTGCAAACTCTGTTTTTGGATCGGTTGCGGTGTTGCACAAGCCGACCGGGCTGAACGGCAAAATCGCAGCTGGGCGGCGCGACAGTGATGCCAGCGCGGTGGACAGTGACTACCTTTATACGAAGATCGGGAAACGCGATTTTTCCTGGTTTGCCTGGGGCAATACCCATTTGTCGGCGGATTTCTTCTGGGCCAATGACTCCCGGCTGGGGGGCGATGATGGCTTTGCCTGGGGGCTTCAGGCGACGCAGGAAATCGACACCTATAATGCGGAACTCTATTTTGCGTATCGACAGTACCAATATGAGGAGCCGGGGCTGGATTATCAGGACATCGATATCTTTATGGTCGCGGCCCGCTGGAACTTCTGACAGTTTCGGGCAACCCCATTTTTGGTTTCGAACCGGTGCAGGTGGCTGAAAGCCAGCGCTTGCGCCGAATTGGCCTTGCGTAGCGGCGCGGGGGCCACTAGAAGAGCACAAATTTTCTCGACTGCGCGCGGACTCTCATGTGCCGCGCGCCGCTACTTATGGGGACTCCTGATGCAGGTTACCGAGACTCTGAATGAAGGTCTGAAACGCGGCTATTCCATCACCGTAACAGCAGATGAGCTGGACGCGAAAGTGAATGAAAAGCTGAAAGAAGCACAGCCGGAAATCGAAATGAAAGGTTTCCGCAAAGGAAAGGTGCCGATGCCTCTGCTGAAAAAGCAGTTTGGTGAGCGTCTGCTCGGCGAAGCGATGCAGGAAACCATCGATGGTGCGATGAACGCGCACTTTGAAGAGTCTGGCGACCGTCCGGCGCTGCAGCCAAAAGTCGAGATGAAAAACGGCGAAGAGTGGAACGCAGGCGACGACGTAGAAGTCGAAATGTCCTATGAAGCGCTGCCAGAGATCCCTGAAGTGGACCTGAAAGGCATCAAGCTGGAGAAGCTGGTTGTCAAAGCAGACGACGCAGCCGTTGACGAAGCACTGGGCAACCTTGCGGAAACAGCGCAGGACTTCAAAGCACGCGGCGAAGGCGACGCGGCTCAGGATGGCGACCAGGTTGTTATGGACTTCGTTGGCCGCATCGACGGCGAAGCCTTTGACGGTGGCGCAGGCGAAGACTTCCCACTTACCCTCGGCTCTGGCCAGTTCATCCCCGGCTTCGAAGAGCAGCTCGTTGGCGTGAAAGCTGGTGAAGAAAAAGACGTGACCGTGTCCTTCCCTGAAGAGTACGGCGCAGAAAACCTTGCCGGTAAAGAAGCTGTGTTCGCTTGCACCATCAAAGAGGTGAAAGAGCCGGTTGCCGCGGAGATCAACGACGAGCTGGCGACCAAGTTTGGCGCAGAAGACCTCGCAGGTTTGAAAGCACAGATCACTGAGCGTCTGGAAGCAGAATACGCCGGTGCGGCACGTGCCGTCACCAAGCGCGCGCTGCTGGACGAGCTGGACAAGCTGGTATCCTTCGAGCTGCCACCATCCCTGGTGGAAGCAGAAGCAGGCCAGATCGCGCACCAGCTGTGGCACGAAGAAAACCCTGAAGTTGAAGGCCACGATCACGACAAGATCGAGCCAACTGACGAGCACAACAAACTGGCAGAGCGCCGCGTGCGTCTGGGCCTGCTGCTGGCAGAGCTTGGCCAAAAAGCAGAAGTTGAAGTGACCGACGCTGAGATGACTCAAGCGATCATGAACCAGGCGCGTCAGTACCCTGGTCAGGAGCGTCAGTTCTTCGAATTCATCCAGCAAAACCAGCAAATGCAGCAGCAGATGCGCGCGCCGATCTTTGAAGACAAAGTAGTCGACTATGTCTTCGAACTGGCAGAAATCAGCGAAAAAGAGGTCTCCAAAGACGACCTGCAGAAAGCTGTTGAGGCGCTGGACGACGAATAAGTCGACCCGCTTTCAGTTTAGAGAGGCCGCTCCGATGGAGCGGCCTTTTTTGTTTCAGTTTGGATCTGAGCGAGATGGCGAGGACGGCGACGTCTCGTCCGGTTGATTGACAGCGGCGTCATTGGGCTTGCTTTGTTTCTTGCGGGTCTGTTCTCTTTGGTTTCAGACAATGGGAGAGAGACACATGGGCTACACCACATTTGACAAGGCCGGATATGAGGCTTTTAAAGCCAATGATCGTGACGGGCCTGTGCACATGCTGAACCTCATAAAATTGCGCGCAGAGGCGGTTTATGAGGATGGGCGACAGGCGACTGGTGCTGAAGCCTATGCCGCATATGGGCGGGAGAGTGCGGCCACCTTTGCCAAGTTGGGTGGCAAAATTATCTGGCGTGGCGGCATGGAGCAGATGCTTATTGGGCCAGAGAAAATGTGGGATCTGTGCTTTATCGCAGAGTATCCAAGTGTACAGGCGTTTGCCTCTATGCACACATATGCCGAGTATCGTGCGGCTGTTGTGCATCGGCAGGCGGCGGTTGAAGACAGTCGACTGATCCGGATGGCCCCTCAGGCACTTGGCGGGAACTTTGGCGAATAGTTCAGGATCGTTGTGACACTCAGATCATGTCGTGTTTTTCAGACCACCCACGCCGGAAAGAGGTCGGAGAGGCGCCGTAGAGCTTTTTAAAGCGCGACGTGAGTTGGCTGGCGCTGCCAAAACCGGTCGCGGCGGCAATATCGGCAACTGACATTTCCGTCTCGCTGAGCAGGGCATAGGCACGCTGGACCCGGAGTTTGATGTAAAATTGTACGGGTGAAGTTTCGACATACTTCTGAAACAGCCGTTCGAGCTGGCGGCGCGAGACCGCTATCGCGCGCGCGATTTCAGTGATTTCGAGTGGGTCCTCGAGGTTTTCATGCATGATCTGGATGGCATTTATGAGGAACTGGTTGCGGCTGCCCAGGGCGACAGAGAAGGCAGATTTTTGCAGTCGCTTTCGGTTGTTGGAGCGAAAGTGGATGCACATGTCTGACACGATGACTGCAAGATCGGTACCAAAATCAGACTCGATCATATCCAGCATCATATCCGTTGCGGCGCTTCCGCCGCCACAGGTCATGAGGTCTCCGTCGATTTCATAGAGGTTTGCAGAGGGGTGCAGGTCGTTGAAATGCTCCACAAAGGCGGGGTGATTTTCCCAATGCAGCGTGAATGTTTTGTCCGTCAGAACACCCGCTTTGGCCAAGGCAAAGGCGCCTGTGCAAATACCACCGAGTTTGCAGCCAAACGCCTTTTGCCGGCTGATCCACGACACCACTTTGGGAGACGCGCTCGCAGCGGGCTCAATGCCCGCACAGACAAACAGACGGGCGGCACGTGAGAGGTTTTGCAAGGCAAAATCTGGCGTGATGTTGACACCGTTTGAGCACGTCACTGGCTGACCGTCTTCTGAGATCAGATACCATTTATAGAGTTCTCTGTTGGTCACCTGATTGGCGATGCGCAGCGGTTCCACCGCAGCGCTGAAAGCCAGCATGGTCAGCTTGGGGAGCAAGAGAAAATTGATGTCTTTCGCAGGCCCGTCATAGTCGAGACCAAAGGTGGCAGCACCCTTTGGGATGAAATTTCGCGATGTCATGGGCGTGGCTCCGAGAGATCCCAGTGTGGGGGCAGGGCTGGGGCATGCTGTTGGGATGCTGGCATGTTTTTCAGTCCTTCTACCACGGGTTTGCCTGATGGTCTGTTGGTTTCAGAATAGGTGTTTGCCGCACAAAGGCAAAGTTCAGTGGTTTGGCGAAGACAGCAAATTTTACCACCTAACAGCGCCTAGTTGAGCGCCCATTCGTTTGCGGTTTGCGACATTGCGGTTTGGTGGAGACATGATAGCCCCAAAAAGAGAAGCCCCGGCGTGGGGCCGGGGCTTGGTATGTTTTATTTAGGGGCTGTGCTGCCGATCAATGATGGCCTGCGAAAACAAGCACTCTGAACGGCATCAGAATGGCACGGAACCGCAGGATCAGAGCGTGGGCATAACCGACCGTGTCAATCACATGCAGCGCGACAAATTCGGCAGTGCCTATGTCAGGATCTTGCAGGCGCTCGTGGTTGTTGGTGTAGGCATTGACCTCGCATTGGCTGCCGGGGGGCAGATGGTCGATCCCGCCTTCCCAGAGGGGCTCCAGAAAGGCAATGACTGTGCCTGGGGCCTGCAAGTTCTGCGGGTCACGCAGGGTGTCTGACGGGCGGACCTGACCTGATGGGATGACATCCTGCACATCAACAATCACCATGGGGGTCACCCGCATCGGCGCTGTGGCGCAAGACATTTCCGCCATCATGCCGGGGTGCAGGACCTGCGCGGTCAGCTGATTGAAACCGGCTTGAAACCGCGCGCGCCCGGTGTCAGAGGGGACAAGAATGCCTGCTGGGCGCAGGATCGGGTTGATGTAGTCCCCGGGGCGCAGATCGAATTGTTCGATGCGGCCCGCTTGCCCGGCGAAGATCTCCATCTTGGCGAGTTCCACCTCTGCCTGCGTAAGTGCGGCCATGGCGCTGTCCTTCTGGGCTGGGATCTGAATGTCCAAACGGTGTTTGGCGGATTCAAGCGCAGAATGGGCTGCATCCATCGCGGCGAGACGTTCTTGGATCAGGTTCTCTAGGCGCTCCACTTCGCGCTCGGTAACGGCGGGAGAGTTTTGCTGATAAAGCGTGTTCTTGCGTTCAAACTCATCTTTGGTCTGCTCAAAGGCGGCTTCGGCAGCGTCAAAGTTGGCTTGTGACACACGCACATCGTCCTGGGCGATCAGGGCCGCTGCATCGACCTCTACCACTCCGGCACGGGCCGTTGCGACGGCGGCGCGCTGACGGCTGTCATCCAGTTTGAAGATCAGATCGCCTTCTTTCACGTCCTGATTGTTTTTGACAAAGACCTCTGTCACGCGGCCGCTGATTTCAGGCAGGATCGTGACGGTGCGGAAAAAGGAGGTCGCATTGCTTGTTGAAGGGTGGAAGTAGAAGATCAGCGTGATCAGGCTGACAGTGAGGATGAAGCAGGAGCTGAGACCGTAGCGCAGCTCATACCACATCGAAAAGAGATTGATCTCTTTGCCGAGGCGTTTGCCTTGTGCAAAGCGACGAAACAGGAAATCCGGCAGGATCGTGAGCATGGAGCAGCAGATGAATTCGAGCATCGGTTATGCCTTCTTTTCCGGGATCGCGTCTGCGCTTTCGGCGACATCGGACACTTTGAGATATTCTGTATGTGGATCGGGGACTGGAAAAGGATCTGGTGGAGCGGGCTTGCGCGCCGGTTGTTCGCGTATCTTTTCGAGTGTGTCGGCGATGCGCTGCAGCGGTGTCTGATAGTCCGGGAACTGGATCAACGCCAGAAGCAGGGCAGCCACCCAATAAAGATTGTTGTGGGTAAACAAGGCGATGAGCGCCAGGACCCCAACAATTTGCAACTGGTTCGTGCCAAGCTCATGGGCGAGCTTCTCTGGCAGAGAATGCAGATGCAAGAAAAAGGTCAGCAACAAAAAGACCATGACAATGGCAAAGATACCGACGTTGGTCAGCATCGGGTCATAGCCTGTCGCGTCAGAGATGAAGCTTGGAAGATGGTGCGGCGCCAACGGATGGGGGGCGACTGCGGTTTCGGTGCTCACGATGTGGCCTCAAATTAGAGAAAGCAATGAGGCACAGGATAGAGTGCGCTGAGGCTGGTGCCAAGATGCGTCAGGGGGCCAACCCGGTTTCTTTCAACAATCCTGCACGTTTGGCCTCGGGATAGTAGCCTTTTGCGTATAGAAAGACAGATCTGTCATAATTGCCGCCTGCCACCAGATAGGCACCGCGCAGGTATTTGACCGCATAGGTGAGATTGGTTTCTGCATCCAGAAGCCCCTGACGGTCTCCCGTGTAGCCCATGCCGCGCGCTGTGGGCAGTTGGATTTGCATCAGGCCGATGTTGGGCCCGTTGGTGGCCCAGGGGCGATGCGTGCTTTCGCGAATGACGACCCGTTGCACAAGATCACGCGGTACTTCGTAGAAATCGGCATATTGGTTGATCAGCGCACGCAATTCCGGTGTTTCGTTTGGATAGAGCGGAGGATCAAATTCGGGTTCCGAAACCGCCTCATTTCCAGAGCAGGCCGCCACAACAGAGGTTGAAAGCGCCATCAAGAAGAATTTTCGACGTGATGTTAGCGACATAAGGGGCTCCTAAATTCAATAAGGTGAGCATGACGTCGAGTGGGATAAAGGCAAGAGCAAAGGCGCGTTGCTCTGTTGGTCGGCTGTCCTTTGCGCAGGCTGCTTTGCTGCGTCATGCCTGAAATGGGGTCTGTTTTGGTGTGGGTTCGGGAAGCGCTTCGAGTTGGTCCAGTGCTTTGTGGATGTCATCAAATGTGATGCCGGACAGATCCTTCAGGGGCCGATTCCACCATGCCACAGAGAGCAGGCGCTGGATGGTTTTCGGATCAAATCGGTATCTTATGATTTTTGCCGGGACACCGCCCACGATTGCATAGGCTGGCACATCTTTGGAGACGACGGCGCCAGCAGCGATGATGGCACCATGACCTACGGTGACACCGCGTAAAATGGTGGCGTGTGTGCCAATCCAGACATCGTGACCCACGGTCGCGCCGGACGGTGCGTTAAAGGGGACGCGCTGAATGTTGTCCCATTCGGCTTGCCCTTTGAAGTGGTGTTGGGAGTATTGGAAGGGATGGGTGCTGAGAAAATCGGTTGGATGTTCAATTGCGCCAATCTCGACAAAACGCGCCACCGAACAGAAGCGCCCCAACGTGGAGCCACGTGCCAAAACGGCGTTTTCAGACAGATAGCTCATACGGCCGATCGCGCAGTCTTCAGCGATATGAGAAAACCGTTCTGTCCGGATCGGTGCTTCGATCTTTGCGCGCCGCGATACGAAGCTGCGACCACTGATTACATTTTCCATGTCAGCCTCTTTTTGAGGAAAATGCTATAAACAACGGTGGTTTGCCAGAAAAAAGCCGCGCCCAGGTGCACCCGGACGCGGCTCTCGCGAATTCTTCGCGGGTAAAGCGTTTACTGCTCTTCGGCAGGTGCTTCCTCGGATGGTGCGTCAGCACCCATGTCATCGTCGTCAGAGGCTGCAGCACCGATATCGTCGAACAGTTCGGCGATTTCGAATTCTGCTTCTGCTTCTGCTTCGGCTGCCAGTTCCTGAATGGATTTACCGGAAGCTTGCAGCTCCGCTTCTTCCTCAGAACGGGCAACGTTCAGGTTGATGGTGATCTGAACTTCAGGGTGCAGGTTCACGTGAACCGCGTGCAGACCCAGCTCTTTGATCGGAGCGGCCAGAGCAACCTGTTTCTTGTCCAGAGAGAAGCCTGCTTCGGTGGCTGCTTCTGCTGCGTCACGTGGGGTGACGGAGCCGTAGAGCGCACCAGCATCGGACGCGGAACGAATCACGATGAACTGTTCGCCATCGAGCTTCTCGCCCAGTGCTTCTGCTTCTTTCTTGGTTTCCAGGTTGCGCGCTTCCAGCTGAGCTTTCTGCGCTTCGAAAGATGCGATGTTGGCTTTGGACGCGGTCAGCGCCTTGCCCTGTGGCAGCAGGAAGTTACGAGCATAGCCCGGCTTCACGTCCACAACTTCGCCCATTTGGCCCAGCTTGGCCACACGTTCCAGAAGGATAACTTGCATGTCAGGTTCTCCTTACTTCACGGCGTATGGAAGCAGTGCAAGGAAGCGCGCGCGTTTGATTGCACGGGCCAGCTCACGCTGTTTCTTGGCGGACACGGCTGTGATGCGCGAAGGCACGATTTTGCCGCGCTCAGAGATGTAGCGCTGCAGCAGCTTGGTGTCTTTGTAGTCGATTTTCGGCGCATTTTCACCCGAGAAAGGGCAGACTTTGCGACGGCGGAAAAATGGTTTTGCAGCCATAACTTAATGTCCTCTCTTAAGGTGATTAGGAGCGGCGCTCGCGGCGGTCGCCACGCTCGTCACGTTTCTGCATCTGAACCGAAGGACCTTCAGCGTGCTCGTCAACCTTGATGGTCAGAACGCGCATCACGTCATCATGCAAGCGCATCAGGCGTTCCATTTCCTGAACCGCTGCGGAAGGCGCGTCGGTTTTCAGGAAGGCGTAGTGGCCTTTGCGGTTCTTGTTGATTTTGTAGGCCATGGTTTTCACGCCCCAGTACTCGCTCTCAACAACGGAACCACCGTTGTCAGACAGAACTGTACCGAAGTGTTCAACGAGGCTTTCTGCTTGCGCGTTGGACAGGTCCTGGCGCGAGATGAAAACATGCTCATAAAGCGGCATGTGCTCTCCATTCATTTTACAGGCGCATTTCAAAGAGCGGGGCATCTTAGCCTTTCGCACCCCACCCACGAGAGACTGCGCGGTTCAAGCTTTTGCGAAAGGATGGCGCTGTATAGCCGAATTCGCCACGGAAGCAAGGGGTGAAAATCTGCGTTTGGCCAAGATTTATTGACCGCGAGCAGGGCGTTGCCGAAAGCACAGGGTTTTCGTCAATCCGCCCCATTCTCGCCTGAATTCACGTTGAAGTTTAGCGCAATGGCGGGACAACCGCAAAACCTGCAGCCCCAGCGGCGCATAGGAGACCGGGACAATGATGGCGATGACGCAAATCGCAAATGAGGCACGCTCTCGCGTGGCGATGGTGGAGGGCAAGCGCCCATCGCTTTCTGTAAGAGCCTGTGCGGGGGTTTTTGGATGTGCGTTTATCTGGGCGGGCATCGGTATTTGGTTGGTGCCCGGGCTTGATCTGACCGCAATGATTTTGCTTTCCAAGATGGGGCTCTCGTTGCTTTTGGTGACGGCCGGGGTCGGTTTGACACAGATTGCGACACAAAAACCGCGGCAGGAAATGCATTTTGATCAGCGCAATCGCCAGCTGTTGGTTTTTGAGGGGCTGCCACGCGCGCGACAGCATGTTGTGCGGTCAATCAACTATGAAGATATCGGTCGTGTGGATGTGAGTGACACTCGGTTGACTGTTCTTGACGCGGTCGGTTCTGAGATTGTGGCGTTGCCTTTGGATGGTCAGCACGCACGGTTGGATGTGATCGCCCAGTTGCGTGGACATACGACTCTGCCGCTTTAGGCTGAAAATCGCCGAGGTCGCAAAGGCCTTATTTTATTGGGAATGGCCGCCGTTTGGGCGGCCAAAGGTGTTTGTGCTCACAGAAATGTTCACAAAAGCACAATGGTTGTGGGTTTACGTAGAATTGCGATTGGGGGATGTCTCAGCACATTGCTAGTATCACATCGTTATTGATCCTTTTTGGAGAGACCCCATGAAACGCACCCTTTTTGCTGCCGGCCTTGCATTGGCTGCTGTCACCGCAACCTCCGCTGTTGCTGCGCCTGAGAAATATGTTCTGGACGCGTCCCACAGCCAGATCCTGTTCTCCTATAATCACCTTGGCTACTCCACCACCTGGGGCATGTTCTCTGGCTTTGAGGGCGAGATCATGTTTGACCAAGAAGACCCAGCGGCGAGCTCGGTGACTGTTACCATGCCTGTGAAATCGATGTTCACCGGCTGGGAAAAGCGCGATGCGCACTTCATGAGCGGCGATTTCTTTGACGCAGCGGATGATGAGCTGGTGAGCTTTTCCTCAACTGGTATCGAAGTGACCGGTGACAACACAGCGCTGATCACTGGCGATCTGACCCTGAACGGTGTCACCAAGTCTGTTGTGTTGGACGCGCAGCTGAACGCGGCCAGCGAACACCCAATGGCGAAAAAGCCATGGGCGGGTTTCAACGCGACCACCACGCTGAAGCGCACCGACTATGATGTTGGCAACTTCGCGCCATTCGTCAGCGACGAAGTGGAAGTGCAGATTTCTGTTGAGGCGATGAAAGCCGAGTAAGCATGAGGTCCGAATATGAGGGCCTAAAACCAATCACTCACGGAAGGGTCGCCCAGTAGGGCGGCCTTTTTTGTTGCGGGTGGTGTTGGGTGGCTTACGGAGCGGGGCCTGTTGCAGGCTGTCGATCACGGTCCAACAAATCGGGCCAACACGCTTGCAACGGTTGAAACGGGTCACATAGACCAGCCCGCGACCCTGGGTGGGGGTGAAGCCCCCTCCCTTGGGGAGGGTCGGGGGCTGGTCGGCTTTGCCTCCTGCCAGACGGCAGCCAGCGCGCGCTTCAGGTTTCAAGGGCGACGCCCTCAAGGATTTTGCGCGTCATTCGCCGCGCGTGGCGGTGAGATTGACACGGACTGCGACGCCAAAACCCAATGAGCTTTCATCTGTCATTGTGTCGCCCACATGGAAGCTGCGGCGGTCGAGCTCCAGTGCGCCGGTCATTTCGGCGCTGTCGCCTTCCAGTGTCAGCTCAAAGGGCAGGGAGGTTGCCACTTCGTTGCCGTTGAGCGCCAGCGTGCCTTCGGCGATGTAGCCGGTTTCGGCGGCCAGCAGATCGGCGGTGAACGTGGCGGTTGGGTTGGCACTGGCGTTCAGGTAGTCCGCGCCGAGGGCCTGATCGGTGACCGACCCAAGGGTGAGAGAACCGATGGCGATGGTCACAGTCACGGTGCCATGTTTGCCATCCGTTGCGGTTTCATCAAAGGCGATCTCTGCAGTCCAATCGGCAAATTCGCCTGAAACTTCGCTACCAAATTGTTGCACCGCGATCCCCAAAGTCCCGGATTGCACCTGCCATTCAGAGCTGACCTCGGCCAATTCGGCCACAGGCTCTGCGGCATGACTGGGGGCAAAAATTCCCGAAAACGCGCCAATGTAGAGCGCAGCAGCCCAGACGGTCACGGCGCCCAAGAAGGGCAGGGCGTGGCCGGGTTGTTTGGCTGGCGCTTCTGGCAGGTCTGGGCGACCTGGCAGCATGCGTTGCAGGGTTTTGTCTTTGTCCACAATCGCGTGTTTCAGGGCGCCGCCTATGTGGGCGAGCAGGGAGAGCACCAGCAGAAGCATGAAGACGTAGTGCAACGTGCCGAGGGTTTCAGCGAGCGTGGGGTCTTTGGGGATAAAGAAAAGCGACTGCCCAAAGGGCCACCAGATCGGGGCAAAGCCCGTGGTGGCGGCGTGGTGCATCCAGCCTGTGAGAGGCACCAGCACCATCGCGCCATAGAGCACCCAGTGGGCGGTTTCTGCGGCAAGTGCCTCTAGACGGTGGTCGCCATTGAGCAATTTGGGACGTGGCTGGGTGAAGGCCCAGAGAATGCGCAGCACCGCGACCAGAAAGGCGGTGAGGCCAATGGTTTTGTGCAGGGAAAACAACGTCGCCTTGAAGGCAAGCTGTGCGCTGTCCTCATAGGGGGCGCGGTAGGCCACAAAGCCCAGTAGGAGTGCTGTGAGAATCAGAAGGGCGGTCAGCCAGTGAAATGTCTTGGCGACGCTGCCATAGCGGGTGGCGGTGTTGGAGCGCGACATAAATAACCTCTTGTGTGTCTTGCCCTTAGAGTGACCTGTGCCTTGCTTGTAGGCAACCGGCGCTCATGCACATGTGAGGTGCGGTGGTGCGCATGGGCGGCGGCGGAGGCTGCAGATGTGTCTAAAGTCCTAATGACGTTGCGTCGTCGCGCCCTGCGGGGTATGCCGGTTCAAAGACTGCAAGGAGAGCCATAATGAGCCGTGCATTTGTATTTCCGGGCCAAGGGGCCCAGACCATTGGGATGGGCAAGGCGCTGGCCGATGCCTACCCCGAGGCGCAAGCTATTTTCAACGAGGTGGATGAAGCGCTTGGCGAAAACCTGAGCAAGCTCATCTGGGAAGGCGATCAGGAAACTCTGACGCTGACACAGAACGCGCAGCCTGCGTTGATGGCCACTTCCTTGGCCGCAATGAAAGCGCTCGATGTCGAAGGTGTCACGGTTGCGCGTGCGTCCTGTGTGGCGGGTCACAGCCTTGGGGAATACTCGGCTCTGGCTGCAGCGGGCGCGATCAGTGTTGGTGATACCGCGCGTTTGCTGCGTACACGCGGCGAAGCAATGCAGGCGGCTGTGCCTGTTGGGGAAGGCGCGATGGCGGCGATCCTTGGTCTGGACTTTGCAGCGGTGCAGGACGTGGCTGAGGCCGCAGCACAAGGCGAAGTCTGTCAGGCTGCCAATGACAATGATCCGACGCAGGTGGTTGTGTCCGGTGCCAAGGCGGCGGTCGAACGTGCTGCTGAGATTGCTAAGGAAAAGGGTGCACGTCGCGCTGTGATGCTGCCGGTGAGTGCGCCTTTCCATTGTGCCTTGATGCAGCCTGCTGCGGATGTGATGGCGGAAGCGCTGGCAAATGTAGAGATCAAAGCGCCGAAGGTGCCGGTGATCGCCAATGTGCGCGCTGCGGCTGTGACGGACCCGGATGAGATCCGCAAGTTGCTGGTTGAACAAGTCACTGGATCCGTGCGGTGGCGCGAATCGGTGGTGGCCATGACCACAAGCGGTGTGACCGAGTTCTGGGAAATTGGCGCTGGCAAAGCGCTTTCCGGGATGATCCGCAAGATCGACCGCGCCAATGGTGTGCGGGCTGTGGGCACACCTGAGGATGTGCGCGCAGCTGTGGAAAGCCTCGCGTGAGACGGCGCTTTCTGGCGGGGGTGGCAACGCTTGGCGTTGCCTTTGTGGCGGGCTGCACCGGTTTGCAGGTCGCCTACCTCAATTCCTATGACAGCATTTCGTTTGAGCCTTCCGGCACGGATCTGATGGTTTCGGGGACGCTAAACCAGTACAGCCTGTCTTCGTTTGAGGCGGCGATGGCGGCGCACCCTGACACCAAACGGCTGGTGCTGTTAGAGGTGCCTGGATCGGTGGATGATGAGACCAATCTCCAACTTGGCAACCGCGTGCGGGATCTGGGGCTGAACACCCATCTGACGGCTGATAGTGAGGTGCATTCTGGGGGCACGGATCTGTTCCTTGCGGGCGTTGCGCGCAGCATGGAAGAGGGCGCCATTGTTGGTGTGCATAGCTGGGGAGAAGGCAACCGCGCTGGGGCAGATTTCCCGAAAGATGACCCTGTGCACACAGCGTATGTGCGCTATACCGAGCGCATGTTGGGGAGTGCCGACTTTTACTGGTTCACGCTTGAGGCGGCGCCAGTGGAAGACACTTATATCATGACACCGGCAGATATTGCCGAATACGGGCTGTTGACCAAGCCTGTGGTGAAAAACTGAGAGAGACAGAAGTATGTTTGATCTGACTGGAAAAACCGCTCTGGTGACGGGGGCCTCTGGTGGCATTGGTGGCGCGATTGCCAAAGCGCTGCATGAAGCGGGCGCGACAGTGGGCCTGTCTGGCACCCGTGTGGATCCACTTGAGGCATTGGCGGCTGAGCTGGGAGAACGTGCGCATGTGCTGCCGTGCAACCTGAGTGATGCAGAGGCGGTGGATGCCCTGCCAAAACAGGCGATCGAAGCCATGGGCAGCGTTGATATTCTGGTGAACAATGCCGGTATCACCCGCGACCAGATCTTCATGCGGATGTCGGATGAAGAGTGGCAGAGCGTGATTGATGTGAACCTGACCAGCGCAATGCGGCTGTGCCGTGGCGTGATGCGCCCGATGATGAAAGCGCGTTGGGGCCGGATCATCAACATCAGCTCGATTGTGGGGGCCACTGGCAACCCGGGACAGGCGAACTATGCGGCCTCCAAGGCGGGGCTGGTTGGGCTGACCAAATCCATCGCTTATGAAGTGGCGAGTCGTGGAATCACGGCGAACGCGGTAGCACCGGGTTTCATTGGCACGGCCATGACTGAAAAGCTCAACGATGAGCAGAAAGACAAAATCAACGCGCAGATCCCGGCGGCCCGGATGGGGACATCTGAAGAAATCGCAGCGGCAGTGCTGTATTTGGCAAGCCCGGAAGCAGGTTATGTGACCGGTACCACCTTGCATGTGAACGGTGGCATGGCCATGTTGTGATCGCGCGCGGCCTGTGTTAGCGGGCCGCAGCTGTCGCTGGGGAAAGCGTTTGCGTTGTGAAACGGATGTGCTATAGGCGGCGAGTATTTTCCGGGTGCCACCAAATTTTCGGGGGCGGACGGAGACCTTCCGGGACCACCGGACCAGAACCGTCCCGGTTGGGGCACAAATCAGACCCATCCAAAGTGGTGGGAATTCAAACGGGCCAACATGCCCAACACGAATGAGGAATTGACATGAGCGACGTCGCAGACCGCGTGAAAAAGATCGTTGTAGAGCACCTGGGTGTGGAAGAGGACAAAGTTGTTGAAGCAGCGTCCTTCATCGACGATCTGGGCGCAGACAGCCTCGACACCGTGGAACTGGTGATGGCTTTTGAAGAAGAGTTCGGTATCGAGATCCCGGACGACGCAGCCGAAACCATCCAGACCTTCGGCGACGCGGTCAAATTCATCTCCGAAGCTTCCTAAGCTATCTGAGATAACTATCGTGAAACGGCGCTTCCCCTCAGGGAGGCGCCGTTTTGCTGTCGTGTCTGCAAGTTTGCGCGGCGTTTTTTATGCCTTGCGGTGATCTTTGAGTGTTAAGCTGACTTTATAAAGCTTGCTGGAGGAGATTTCCGCAATGATGATTTATCCCACAATGGAACTTCTGGACGGTCGCTGTGTGACGTTGGACAAGGGCGATCTGGACAGCCCGCAGATCTGGCATGTGGACCCAGTGGAAACAGCCAAAGGGTTTGCCGCATCTGGCGCAGAATGGATGCATTTGACAGATTTCAACGCGGTTCAGGGAAGCGATCAAAACGCCGAGCTGGTTGAAGAGATTATCCGCGGGGCGGGGCTGCCGGTGCAATTGGGCGGTGGTATGCGCTCCCGTGAGCAGGTGGAGCACTGGATCGAGAAAGGCGCGGGGCGGATCGTGCTGGGCACGTTAGCAGCCTATGATCCCAACACGGCGATTGAGCTGGCGCATGCCTATCCGGATCAGATCGTGCTAGCGGTAGATGTCTGGCAGGGGCAGGTGATGACCGAAGGCTGGCGCAAGGCGGGGGCCTTTGATCCGATTGCCTATGTGAATGCCTTCTCAGAGGCGCCGTTTGCCGGCATCGTTGTGACCGATATTGACAGCGACATGAGCGACGTTGAGGCGCAGCTTAGTCTGATCTCCGGGATCGCAGAACAAAGCCGCTGGCCGGTGACCGCAAGCGGCGTGGTGCGTGGGGGCGACGATATTGCGCGTCTGAAATATGATCCGAACATTCAAGGGGTTCTGATTGGGCGCGCGTTGTTCCGCAAGTCGCTGACTGTGCAAGAGGCCCTGGACGTGGCCAAGCCGGAACCAGAGGCCGTGGCGGAGTTCCTGTAACTTCTGGCTCTGTCTTTGAGCACTTTGCGTTTTCACGGATTGCGCTGCCCGACCGCTTCCTTCCTTCTCTCTGTGGTCTCAAGAGCAGTGTAATTCGGCCCCTTGCGGCCGGCGCAAAGTGCCTAATGACGCGATATCAGCAAAAGCCAGCGCACGCGCTCTTGCACGCCAAGGGCAATCCAAGCTATTTGGATGGGCAAATTGCCAAAGGCTAGGAGAGCAATATAATGCGTCGAGTAGTAGTCACCGGTCTCGGTTTGGTCACTCCGTTGGCTTCCGGGGTGGAAGAAAGCTGGACCCGTATTCTGGACGGACAGTCTGGTGCAGGCACCATCACCCGTTTTGATCCTGAGCGTGTGACCACCAAATACGCTTGCGAAGTGCCTTATGGCGACGGCAGCGATGGCACCTTCAATCCCGATGATTGGATGGCCCCAAAAGAGCGCCGTAAAGTGGATGACTTCATCCTTTATGGCCTTGCTGCGTCACAAATGGCGGTTGAGGATTCCGGCTGGAAACCAGAAGACACGGAATCGCTTGAGCGGACAGGTGTTATGATCGGCTCCGGCATCGGTGGTTTGCAGTCGATTGAGCAGACCACGCTGCTGCTGAACGAAAAGGGCCCACGTCGTGTGTCGCCGTTCTTCATTCCCGGCGCATTGATCAACCTGATCTCTGGTCAGGTCAGCATCCAGTACGGATTTAAAGGCCCCAACCACGCGGTTGTGACTGCCTGCTCTACTGGCGCACATGCGATTGGTGATGCGGCGCGTCTGATTGCTTCTGACGACGCAGATGTGATGGTTGCAGGTGGCGCGGAAGCGGCGATCTGTGAGATTGGCATTGCGGGCTTTAACGCCTGTAAGGCGCTGTCCACCAAATACACTGACGATCCCAAGAAAGCGTCGCGCCCTTATGACGCAGACCGTGATGGGTTCGTTATGGGCGAAGGTGCTGGCATCGTGGTGCTGGAAGAATATGAGCACGCCAAAGCGCGCGGTGCGAAGATTTATGCCGAAGTGCTGGGCTACGGCCTGTCTGGTGACGCATACCACATCACCGCACCATCGGAGACAGGTGAAGGCGGTGAACGCTCCATGCGTGCGGCGCTGAAAAAAGCCGGACTTGAACCGAAAGACCTAGACTACATCAACGCACATGGCACCTCCACTATGGCCGACACCATCGAACTCGGCGCGGTTGAGCGCTTGATGGGCGAGCATGCGAGCAAAGTGACCATGTCTTCGACCAAGTCGATGACGGGCCACTTGCTGGGGGCTGCAGGTGCGATTGAGGCGATCTTCTCGATCCTTGCGATCCGCGATCAGGTGGCTCCGCCCACCATCAACTTGGACACGCAGGCCGTAGAAACCCCGGTTGACCTTGCGCCAAATGCAAAACGTGAGCGTGAGATCAATGTTGCGCTGTCCAACAGCTTTGGCTTTGGTGGCACGAACGCATCGGTGATCTTCGGAAAGGTTGACTAATGTGGCGAGCCGTCGCGTCTAACGCGCTGACGTTGCTGATTGTGGCGCTGTTCCTTTTGGGCGGCGTCATTCTCTTTGGACAGTCGACATATCGTGCGGAGGGCCCGCTTTCGGAGCCTGTGTGTCTGCGCGTGCAGAGTGGCTCAAATATGAGCCGTGTTTCTCAAGATCTCGAAAACCGTGGTGCGATTGCAAATGGCATGCTGTTTCGCATCGGTGCCGATTATGCCGACAAGGCGGATCAGCTGAAAGCTGGTGCTTTCCTTGTGCCTGCAGGCGCGTCGATGGAAGAGATTGTCGATATCGTGACCCGTGGCGGCGCGAGCACCTGCGGCACCGAAGTGGTGTATCGTGTGGGTGTGACCCGCAAACTCGTGCAAGTGCGTGAGCTGGATCCGGCGACAGGCAGCTTTGTGGAAGTTGCGTCTTTCAACCCGGCAGAAGAGGAAGCCCCTGCCGCCTTTGACCGTGTGCGGGCGGAAGCAGACACGCGCTATCGCATTGCCGTGGCCGAAGGTGTGACCAGTTGGCAGGTGATGGATTCGCTCAAAAACATCGACTTGCTGACCGGTGAAATCGCGCGCCCTGAAGAAGGTAGCCTTGCGCCAGACAGCTATGAGGTCCGTGTGGGCGACACCCGCGAAAGCGTGATCACGCGGATGCAGAACGCGCAGGAAGTGCTTTTGGCGGCTGCGTGGGAAAGCCGTGCGGATGATGTGCCGCTCAACAGCGCGGAGGAGCTTTTGATCCTTGCGTCGATCATTGAGAAGGAAACCGGGGTTGCTGAAGAGCGCCGTCAGGTGGCCAGCGTGTTTGCCAACCGTCTGGATCGGGGCATGCGTTTGCAGACAGACCCGACGGTGATCTATGGCGTGACCGAAGGCGTTGGCGTGCTTGGGCGTGGATTGCGCCAGAGCGAGTTGCGCGCAGCGACGCCGTGGAACACCTACGTGATCGAAGGCCTGCCACCGACGCCGATTGCCAATCCGGGGCGTGCGAGTCTTGAGGCTGCGGCCAATCCTGATGAGACGCCGTATATCTTCTTTGTGGCGGATGGCACTGGGGGGCATGCGTTTGCCACAACTCTGGCGGAGCACAATCAGAACGTCGCCAGATGGCGGCAGATTGAAGCAGAACGCGCCAATCAGTGATGTGATGAAACAGAAACGCGGCTCCAATCGGGGCCGCGTTTTTCTTTGGCAGATAGAGACATTTGTCTGTCAGTCGAGATTTGTGATCTCAATCGCTGGCGGGTGTTGGAATGTGGTGCTGGCGGCGTCGGTTGCAGGGCCCTGCTGGACTGTGCCCAGGAGCCATAGTGCTGAGAAGGGCAACAGCCAAGCAGCGTGTCGCAGTGCTTTGCGTTTCCTCAATTGGCTCATGCGATCCGCCCCAACTACAGCGCTCCAGTTTTCATACCTTTGCTCCAGAGCGTATCAGGGGATCCTGGCGGGAATGTGGTGTCTTGTCAGTGCACTGGAAACAGAGTGTTTCTGGGGGATGTGTCGCGCGCAACACATCGCGTTCGCCTCGTTAAATTATTGTAAATATTAAATAATTTGACTGATTTCATGACGTGAATTAGCGTTTTGTGGTGCTGGAGTACCGATGATTGGCCCAATGCGCGTAGCTGACTTGGGTGATCTGGATGACACATGCGGAGGGGATCACTGCGCATAGAGGTAACGAGCATAGATGACACAACATTTTTCGCCAGCGGATGAGCGCGCGCTGGACCCAGAGCTGCGTGTATTGAAGCGAACTTTGTTTGACTTAAACCAAGACCTGCTGCGGCTTCATGCGGCTTTGCGGGCGGAGGATTTGGGCAAACTTCGCGATACAGCAGCGCTCTTTGGGCATTTGCGCCAGTGCATTCGACTGGCCCTTTTGATGGAGACCGACCTTGAAGAACGCGATGCAAGAACGGGCCATGCAGCCCGAAGCAACCCCCTCGATCTCGATGCGGCACGAACTGCGATCCGGTGCCGCTTGGATCGCCTCCGAACCTGCCGAGGTGCAGGCGGCGTTTCTGGACAGTTTGAGTGAGGGGGAGCTTCTGGCGCTCCCTTTTTTGTTTGATTTCTGGGCGTTGCCACATCAGTTGCCGCCGGAGAGCGACTGGAAGACCTGGGTGATCCTTGGCGGACGCGGCGCGGGGAAGACCCGCGCCGGTGCGGAGTGGGTGCGCAGCATGGTGGAAGGGGCGCAGCCGCAGGATTTGGGGCAGGCACGGCGGGTGGCGCTGGTGGGGGAAACCATCGACCAAGTGCGCGAGGTGATGATTTTTGGCGAGAGCGGATTGATCGCTTGTGCGCCGCCTGATCGTCGCCCCGTGTGGGAGGCCGGGCGTCGCAGGTTGGTGTGGCCCAATGGCGCGATTGCGCAGGCGTTTTCTGCCCATGACCCAGAAAGTTTGCGGGGGCCGCAGTTTGATGCGGCTTGGGTGGATGAGTTGGCCAAATGGCGCAATGGGCAGGAAACATGGGATATGCTGCAGTTTGCATTGCGCTTGGGGGACAATCCGCAACAGGTGGTGACAACCACACCGCGCAATGTTGGTGTGTTGAAGACACTTCTGAAAGCTGACAGCACAGTGCAGACCTCTGCGCCTACCGAGGCCAATCGGGCCTATCTGGCGGAGAGCTTTCTGCGAGAGGTGGAAGCGCGCTATGCCGGCACACGACTTGGGCGGCAGGAGTTGGCAGGAGAGCTGCTTGAGGACACAGACGGTGCCTTGTGGACACATAGCCAGATGGATGGGCTTCGGTGCGAGGCGTTGCCTGAAATGGATCGCATTGTGGTGGCGGTGGATCCGCCTGTGAGCGGTCATGCTGGCTCTGATGAATGTGGCATCATCGTGGTTGGCGCGCAGACCAAAGGGCAAGTGCAGGATTGGCGTGCCTGGGTGCTGGATGATGTCAGTGTGCGGGCGGCAAGCCCCGATGCCTGGGCGCGGGTGGCGTTGACAGCGATGGAGAGTTGGGGCGCAGATCGTCTGGTGGCAGAGGTCAATCAGGGCGGTGATCTGGTGCAGTCGGTTATCAATCAGATTGATCCGCTTGTGCCGTATAAAGCGGTGCGCGCCAGCCGGGGGAAAGTCGCACGGGCGGAGCCTGTGGCGGCGCTCTATGAGCAGGGGCGCGTGATGCATATGGCCGGGCTTGAGGCGCTGGAGGACCAGATGTGTGAAATGACCACACAGGGGTTCGTAGGCCAGGGCAGCCCGGATCGCGTGGACGCGCTGGTCTGGGCGTTGCATGAACTGATCATCGCACCCTCTGCGCATTGGCGGCGGCCGCGCCTGCGTGAGTTGTGACATACGCAACATCCACCGTGCGGTCGAGAAGTCTCAAGTTAAGACAAATTTTAGATACCTAGAGTTGTCCAAAGCGTCTGGAGCGCTGCGGGCAAAGATAGTTGCAAAAGCCTTGATGAGTGGGAGCTGCAGACAATGCTAGGAAAGATCTTTCAGCGTGATACAGAGCAGGGCGCAGGCGTCGCTGCGGCGCCAAAGACAAAGGCGAGCGCAACGGGGAAGGTCGTGGCCTGGCACAGCGCTGGTCGCATTGCCTGGAGTCCTCGGGACACGGTGTCGCTGACCCGCACGGGGTTTGCGGGCAACCCGGTTGGGTTTCGCTGTGTGCGCATGATTGCAGAGGCGGCGGCGGCTTTGCCGTTGGTGCTGCAGGACAAAGATCAAAGATTTGAAACACATCCGGTCCTTGCGCTGTTGGCACACCCCAATGGCGGACAGGGTCATGCGGAGCTGTTTGAAGCGCTTTATGGGCAGCTGTTGTTGTCTGGGAACAGCTATCTTGAAGCTGTCAGCAGCGCGGCGGGTTTGCCGATGGAGGTGCATGTGCTGCGCTCTGATCGGATGAGTGTGGTCCCGGGCAGCGATGGCTGGCCGGTTGGGTATGAATATGCGGTGGGGGCGCGCAAACACCGCTTTGCCGTGGGGGAGCTTTCCCCGATTTGTCATATCAAGATGTTTCACCCGCAAGATGACCACTACGGGTTGTCGCCAATGCAAGCCGCAGCCACGGCTTTGGATGTCCATAACAGCGCGTCGCGCTGGTCCAAAGCTTTGCTTGATAACGCGGCGCGGCCTTCTGGTGCAATCGTTTATCAGGGCCACGACGGGCAGAGCAGTTTGAGCAATGATCAATATGATCGACTGGTCAGCGAGATGGAAAGCCATCATCAAGGCGCGCGCAATGCGGGGCGTCCCATGCTGCTAGAGGGCGGGCTGGATTGGAAACCTATGGGGTTTTCGCCAAGTGATATGGAGTTCCAGAAAACAAAAGAGGCGGCAGCGCGTGAAATAGCGCTGGCCTTTGGGGTGCCTCCGATGCTGCTGGGTATTCCCGGGGACGCGACCTATGCAAATTATCAGGAAGCCAATCGGGCGTTTTACCGTTTGACGGTGCTGCCCTTGGCCAGCCGGGTTGCGGCGGCTGTGGGCAGTTGGCTGGCGCAGCATTTTAGCGAAGCGGTGCAACTCAAGCTGGATTTGGATCAGGTCCCGGCACTTGCCCCTGAAAGGGAGGCTCATTGGGCACGCATCGCTGGTGCGGATTTCTTAAGCGATAAGGAGAAACGCGCGATGCTTGGTTTGCCGGCGCGTGACGATGGGAGTGCAGATGCGTGAGCCGCGCTATGGGTTTGAGCACTTTGAGTGCGCGCCTGGGCTGAGATTAGAGGCGCATGAACGGGTGGCGAAGTTGCAGTTTGATAGTTTGAACCGCCGATTGGACAAGATTGAGCAACTTATCGAGAGGCTGGAGCGGCGGTTGTGGCTGACGGTTTATGGCGTGGTCGGTGTGATCCTGTCGCAGGCCATCCAGTCGTTGATGAATGTGTCGCCATGAGGCGGGTTCGGAGGCGTGAGAGGGAAGCAGATGCAGCAAGAGACGGAACTTGAAACCAAATTCGTGCAGGTCGGGCAGGGGCTGACGGTAGAGGAGGGCAATGTGATTGCCGGATACGCCAGTCTCTTTGGTGCATCTGATCAGGGAGGCGATGTGGTGCAGCGCGGTGCCTATGCAAAGTCATTGAAGGCGCTTCTGGACAGCGGACGGCAGGTCAAGATGCTGTGGCAGCATGATCCGCGCATGCCCATCGGTATCTGGGATGAGGTGTGCGAAGACAGTAAAGGGCTTTGGGTTAAAGGGCGTCTGCTTGAAAGTGTGGCCAAAGGGCGCGAGGCGGCGGCTTTGATCGCAGCAGGTGCCATTGACGGATTGTCCATCGGCTATCGCACGCAGAAGGCAACGACAGGATCCAAGGGGCACAGGCTTTTGCAAGAGCTCGAACTTTGGGAAGTGTCGCTGGTGACATTTCCGATGCTGCCGTCTGCACGATTGACGACCAAAGATGAGGGCACCACCTGTGCTTTACGCGCGATGGTGGCGGCCTTTGAAGAAGCCAGCCGGGTGATCGCTGTGCGCTAGAGCGCGCGGAACAACAGAAGTGAGAACAGAGCGATGAGCAAAACCGAGAGTGAGTCTCGGGTCGGAGAAGATGTGCCTTCGATCCAGGGTGTGACCAAAGTCATGAAGGAATTTGTGTTTAACTTCAGAGAGTTCACGTCCGAAATTCATGCAGATCTGAAACAGCAGAAAGAGCGATTGACCATGTTAGAGCGCAAATCCATTTCCGCGGCGCGGCCGCATCTGGCAGCAGCAACCGATTTTGACGCCCCTCACCAGAAGGCCTTCGATGCCTATCTGCGAACAGGCGACGATGATGGATTGCGCGGGCTGGAGCTTGAGGGCAAGGCGATGTCAGCAAGTGTGAACAGCGATGGCGGATACCTGGTGGATCCGCAGACGGCAGAAACCATTCAATCGGTGCTCAATAGCACAGCGAGCATTCGCGCGATTGCCAATGTGGTGACTGTGGAAGCAGGCTCCTATGATGTGCTGATTGACAGTTCTGATGTGGGTGCAGGCTGGGCGGATGAGACCAGTGCCACTGCTGAGACCGGCACGCCAAATATCGAACGTATTGCCATTCCGCTGCATGAGTTGTCTGCTTTGCCCAAAGCATCACAGCGGTTGTTGGATGACAGCGCCTTTGACATCGAAGGATGGCTGGCTGCGCGGATTGCCGACAAGTTCACACGCGCAGAGGCTGCGGCCTTTATCACAGGGGATGGCGTGGACAAGCCCACGGGCATTTTGACCCATCCTGCGGTTGCAAATGCCAGTTGGAGCTGGGGCAATATTGGCTATGTTGCGAGCGGGTCAGACGGCGCTTTCAATGGCCCGGACGCGCTTGTAGAGCTGGTGTATGCGCTGGGGGCGCAGTATCGCGCCAATGGCAACTTCGTGATGAATTCGAAAACCGCAGGTGCTGTGCGTAAGCTGAAGGACGCGGACGGGCGTTTCCTGTGGTCAGATGGTTTGGCGGCGGGCGAGCCAGCGCGTCTGCTGGGGTATCCGGTGTTGATTGCCGAAGATATGCCCGACATTGCGAGCGGCGCAGATGCAATTGCATTTGGCGATTTCGCAGCGGGCTACACCGTGGCGGAGCGGCCTGATCTGCGGGTGTTGCGCGACCCCTTTAGCGCCAAACCGCATGTGCTGTTTTACGCCACCAAACGCATTGGCGGAGATGTGAGTGATTTCGCTGCCATTAAGCTGCTGCGGTTCGCAAGCGCGTAATTTGTGGGTGGGATCGAGGAAGATCCTCTGATCCCCGGGCGCGCGTCGGACTGCATCACGTTGTCTGGCTGACCCCCTCCGTTGCAACAACGTGAGGACGCGCGCCTTTCTTGCGGAAAGCGAAATTTTGGAGTTTTTCCATGATGTTAATCGAAGAAGCTACGGTGCCAGTTTCGGCGTTGCCGGTGAGCGCTTTCAAAGACCACCTGCGGCTTGGGAGTGGTTTCACTGAGGACAGTCTGCAGGATGATGTTCTGGAGAGCTTTCTGCAGGCCGCGATCAGCGCAGTTGAGGCCCGCACGGGAAAGGCGTTGTTTCGGCGTAGCTTCAGCTGGACGGTATATGGATGGCGTGATGGGGTGGCGCAGGGGTTGCCGGTTGCACCAGTAAGCGACATTTCTGAGGTCACGCTGACCGACACGCAAGGTGCGGCTGTGACGGTGGCTTCAAGCGCCTATCAGTTGGTGCAAGATATGCATCGCCCTTGCGTGCGCGGCGCAGCTGGTGGGCTGCCAAACATTCCAACCAACGGCAGCGTCACCTTGCGCTTTGAGGCGGGATTTGGTGCGACGTGGGAGGAGATTCCCGCAGATTTGCGTCAGGCAGTGCTGCTTTTGGCGGCGCATTACTATGAGTTTCGACAAGAAACCACGTTGAGCGAAGGCTGCATGCCCTTTGGGGTGACGAGCCTTCTTGAGCGCTATCGCGCGGTGCGTCTTGGACTGGGGGCAGATCAATGAGTCCTGTTGTCAAAGCAGTGACCTTATCGCGCAAACTGGTGCTCGAACGTCCGCTCGCTGCGCCAGATGGGGCAGGTGGATTTGCACGTAACTGGGAAACGCTGGGAACGGTCTGGGCCGAGGTGCAGCCACGCGGCGGGCGGGCTCGAGATGGCGGTGAGATGTCGCTCAGTAGTGCGCGTTACAAGATCACTCTGCGTGCGACGCCGGTCGGATCAGAGCAGCGCCCGACCCCTGAGTGCCGTTTTCGAGATGGCGACAGGATTTTCACCATTGAGGCGGTGACAGAGGCGGATGGGGTGGGCCGATATCTGGTTTGCCATGCCACTGAGGAGGTGGCGCAATGAGTTATGCAGCGGGAGCGGCCCTTCAGGAGGCGGTGTACCAGGCGCTGGTGGCTGACACTGAGCTGAATGCGCAGGTGGACGGTGCGATTTACGATGCCATGCCTGCAGGGCAGGTGCCCGCGCTTTTTGTTTCACTGGGCGCTGAAACAGTGCGGGACAGATCAGACAGTGATGGCGGGGGCGCTGAGCATCGGTTTGTTGTTTCGGTGATTTGTGAAGCCACAGGGTTTGCCCGCGCAAAATCTGCGGCGGTTGCGGCGAGCGATGTGTTGGTGGGCAATGGGCTCCCCTTGGCGCGCGGGCGGGTGGTGTTTCTGGTTTTTGACCGCGCCACGGCCCGGCGCGACACACAGAAAAACTTGCGCCGGATCGATTTGCGTTTTCGCGCGCGGATCGAAGACGATCAGAGCTAGGTTTGGGAGAGAGATGATGGGTGCACAGAGCGGCAAAGATCTGTTGATCAAAGTGGATCTGACCGGGGGCGGTCAGTTTGAAAGCGTGGCGGGGCTGCGTGCGACGCGGATCAGTTTTAACGCGGAAAGCGTGGATGTGACCTCGCTGGAAAGTCAGGGCGGCTGGCGGGAGTTGCTGGCAGGGGCTGGGGTGAAATCGGCGGCGTTGAGCGGCTCTGGCGTGTTTAAAGACGCAGACACGGATGAGCGTGCGCGCCAGATTTTCTTTGATGGGGAAACCCCGGATTTTCAAGTTGTGATCCCGGATTTTGGCATTGTGGAAGGTGCGTTTCAGATCACTGCCATTGAGTATGCCGGCACGCATGACGGTGAGGCGACTTATGAAATCTCGATGGCCAGCGCCGGCGCGCTGAGTTTTGCGGCAGCGTGATATGGCCAATCCTTATGCCGGCGAGGTGTCGCTGACGCTGGATGGGCGACGCCATGTGCTCAAACTGACGCTGGGAGCGCTGGCAGAGCTTGAGGCGCAGCTTGGCGATGACACGCTGATCGCGCTGATCACACGTTTTGAGAGCGGGAAATTTGCCAGTCGTGATGTGTTGGCCCTTGTCGTCGCTGGGTTGCGTGGCGGGGGATGGTCCGGTGATGCGCGGGATTTGATGCAAGTGGAGATTGCGGGTGGGCCGCTGGAGGCGGCCCGCGTGGCGGCACAGCTGTTGATTGGCGCCTTTGGAGCCCCGGAGGACGAAGGAACGCGTGGTGAAAAACGCACGGTTTGATTGGCCTGCTTTGATGCGTGCCGGGATTGGAGGTCTGAAGTTGAAACCGGCAGAATTCTGGGCGCTGACACCAGCGGAACTGGCGCTCTTGCTAGGTGCGGGACCCGCGCAGAGTACTCTCAGTCGGGCAGGCCTGAATGCGTTGCTGCGCAGCTATCCAGACAAGAACGCGGAGGCAGAAGATGGATGATTTTGACAGTTTTGACGGTCAGATAGAAGCGCTTGAGGGCAGTCTTGGCGACGCGGCGGCGATGGTCGCTGGCTTTGATGGTGCATTGCGACGGATGCAGCAGTCTTTGAACGCAACGGGCCAGGATGCTGCGGCGCTGGAAAAGAGCATGAACCGGGGCCTGCGTCGGGCGTTTGATGGTCTGGTTTTTGATGGGGCCAAATTGTCGGATGTTATGAGCAATTTGGCGCAGAACATGGTGAATGCGGCGTATCGCAGTGCGGTGCGCCCGGTTCAGGATCAACTGGGCGAGGTTCTCGCGGGGGGCGTGGGAAACCTTCTGGGGGGACTCTTGCCGTTTGCAGATGGTGCTGGCTTCACGCAGGGCCGGGTGATGCCCTTTGCCAATGGGGGCGTGGTCAGTGGACCTGTGAGCTTTCCGATGCGCGGGGGGCGTGGGTTGATGGGGGAAGCAGGGCCAGAGGCAATCCTGCCGCTTTCACGTGGGCCTGATGGCAAGCTGGGGGTGCGCAGCGCGCAGCAAGCCGGCCCGGTGCAGGTGGTGATGAATATTTCAACCCCGGATGCCGAGAGTTTTCAGCGCTCCAGAGGGCAGATTGCAACGCAAATGAGCCGCGCTTTGGCGCGAGCGCAGCGCAACAGATAGGGGGCGGCATGAGTTTTCACGAGGTGCAATTTCCAACCACACTGAGCTTTGGCTCGGTTGGCGGTCCGCAGCGACGCACAGAGGTGGTGACGCTTGTGAATGGGTTTGAAGAACGCAACACCCCCTGGGCGCATTCACGACGCAGCTATGATGCAGGGTTGGCGATGCGCTCGGTAGACGATTTGGGTGTTTTGATCGCGTTTTTTGAGGCGCGGCAGGGACAGCTCAATGGGTTTCGCTGGAAGGATTGGGCTGACTATAAGTCTTGCCCAGTGTCGCAGCAGGTTGGGTTTGAGGATCAGGTGATCGGGTTGGGAGATGGAACCACCACCACGTTTCAGCTTCAGAAAACGTATGAGTCGGGCGCGCAGCAATATGTACGGCCGATCCACAAACCTTTGGGCGGGACGGTTCAGATCGGCATGGATGGCGTGTTGCAAGCGCTTGGGCCGGATTTCACGGTCGACAGTGCAACTGGGATCGTGCGCTTTGAAGGCGCGCCTGCTGATGGCGCTACGATCACCGCTGGTTTTGAGTTTGATGTGCCCGTGCGGTTTGACACGGACCAAATTCAGACAAGCGTTGCCAGCTTCAAGGCGGGAGATGTGCCCAATGTACCGATTGTAGAGGTGCGGGTCTGATGGCGTTTCAGCAGGAGCTATTGGCGCATCTACAGAGCGGTGCCACAACGGTCGCGCGGGCATGGGGGATTGTGCGCAAAGATGGTGTGCGTCTGGGCTTTACGGACCACGATAGGGATCTGAAATTTGAAGGATTTGAGTTTCGTGCCTCAACTGGTTTGACGGCCAGTGCGCTTGAGCAGGGCACGGGGCTTGCGGTGGACAATAGCGAGGCTGTTGGCGTGCTAAGTGACGCGTCAGTGCGATCAGTAGACATCGCGGCAGGACGCCTTGATGGTGCCGAGGTGGTCTGCTGGCTGGTCAACTGGGCACAGACCTCTGAGCGCAGCGTTCTGTTTCGTGGCGCGCTTGGAGAGCTGCGGCAGGCTGGCGGCGCTTTTGTGGCGGAGTTGCGCGGATTGTCTGAGCGGCTGAATATGCCGCGTGGGCGGGTCTATCAGCGGGCGTGCTCCGCTGTTTTGGGGGATATGCGCTGTGGCATTGATGTGCGCGATCCGGCCTTTTCCGCGGAGGTTGCGTTGGTCTCTCAAGCGGATCGACGGGTGTTTCGCTTTGATGAGTTAGGGAATTTTGCGTCGGGGTGGTTCACCCATGGGCAATTGCGTGTGTTGAGCGGAGAAAGCCTCGGGCTGACCGGTTTGATAAAGCGCGACGTTTCTGAGCCAAACAGCCGGGTGATCGAGTTGTGGGAGGCCCTGCCGCTTGATGTTCTGGCAGGAGAGCAGCTGCGCCTGATTGCGGGCTGCGACAAGCGATTTTCGACCTGTGGCGCAAAATTTGACAATCGTCTGAATTTTCAGGGCTTTCCTGACATTCCCGGAGAAGATTGGATCACCAGCTATCCCACCAAGACTGGCAACAACCGTGGGGGGAGCTTGCGATGAACACAGCAGATGGAGCCCAGGTCGTGGCCATTGCGCGGCGTTGGATTGGCACACCTTATCGCCATCAGGCGAGTGCCTTAGGTGCAGGCGCGGATTGTCTTGGCCTGATACGAGGTGTGTGGCGCACGCTCTATGGGCAGGAGGCCGCTTTGGTGCCGCCTTATACGCGTGATTGGTCTGAGGCGCGCGGTCAAGAGGTGCTTTGGCAAGCTGCCGCGCGCTATTTGATACCCAAATCGCTGTCGGAGGAAGCTGCAGGAGATGTGCTGTTGTTTCGGATGAAATCAGGCGCTGTGGCCAAACATTTGGGCATCGTGGCGCGTTTGGGCGACATGGCCAGCGTAATCCATGCATACGGCGGCCATGCGGTTGTCGAAAACGCGCTGAGCTTACCCTGGCGGCGGCGCATTGTGGGGCGATTTGCTTTCCCGGCGCCTGAGGAGGGCAACACATGGCAACTGTGATTTTGGCCGCTGCGGGCGCAGCGATTGGGGGCTCTATCGGTGGCACTGTTGCGGCAGGGATCACAACAGCGGCAGTGGGCCGCTTTGCAGGCGCAACGGTTGGCAAGCTGATCGATCAAAGTTTACTTGGGGGCGGTGCTGATGTTGTTGAAACCGGCAAAGTTGAGCGCTTTCGTCTCACAGGATCTGCTGAAGGGGCCGCGCAGGCGCGGGTCTTTGGACGGGTGCGCCTGCCGGGTCAAGTGATCTGGGCGACGCGGTTTCTGGAAACGGTCACAGAAACCGAAGGGGGCGGAGGTAAGGGGCGGCCAAGCCAGCCAAAGACCGTGAGCTACAGTTATTCCGTGTCTTTGGCGATTGCGCTTTGTGAAGGGGAAATCGCGCGGGTTGGGCGTGTCTGGGCGGATGGCATTGAAATCTCGCCCAATGATCTGACATTGCGTGTGCACTATGGCACGGGAGATCAATTGCCGGATCCTAAAATTGAAGCTGTCGAAGGCAGCGGGGCTGTGCCTGCTTTTCGTGGCACTGCCTATGTGGTGATTGAAGATCTAGAGCTCGCGCCTTTCGGCAACCGCGTGCCTCAGTTCAGTTTTGAAGTTGTGCGCCCAACGCCGAAATCGGTTCCAAGTCATGTGTCCGATTATGCAGAAACTGTGCGGGCTGTGGCCCTGATGCCGGGCACGGGGGAGTATGCTTTGGCTGAGACGCCGGTTTACCTGCAACGGGACGGCGGGGAAACGCGCGCAGCCAATGAGAATACGCCGTCAGGCAAGGCTGACCTTGTGACATCCATTGATGCGCTCACCGAAGAGCTGCCCAAGTGCAGAGCGACGTCGCTGATTGTGAGTTGGTTTGGCGATGATCTGCGGGTGGGGCACTGTACGCTGCGCCCCAAAGTGGAGCAGAGCGATGTGGATGGGGACGCGATGCCTTGGCGGGTCGCAGGCGTGAGCCGCAGTGTAGCGCAGGAGGTTGCAAAGCTTGATGGGCGGCCTGTCTATGGAGGCACACCATCAGACGCGTCGGTGATCCAAGCGATCCGCCATTTGCAGGGCGCTGGGCAGGAGGTGATGTTCTACCCCTTTATCCTGATGGAACAGCTGTCGGGCAATGGGCGCGCGGATCCTTGGAGTGATGACCCGGATCAGCCTGTTCTGCCGTGGCGGGGGCGGATCACTCTGTCCAAGGCGCCAGGGCAGACAGGCTCGCCGGATGGAACCGCGCCAGCGGAGGGAGAGGTTGCCGCGTTCTTTGGAACCGCACGCGCGGCGGACTTTCAGGTTTCCACAGAGGGCGTGAGCTACGCTGGTCCTGATGAATGGTCCTACCGGCGGTTCATTTTGCACAACGCTGCGCTGTGCGCCGCTGCTGGTGGTGTTGATGCGTTCTGTATTGGTTCGGAAATGCGGAGCCTTACGCAGATCAGAGGAGCCGCCGGATTTCCAGCAGTGGCCCAGTTGATCGCGCTGGCTGCAGAGGTGCGTGCCTTGCTTGGTCCGTCGGTGAAGATTGGCTATGCCGCCGATTGGTCAGAGTACTTTGGGTATCAGCCACAGGATGGCAGTGGGGATGTTTATTTCCATCTTGATCCGCTTTGGGCGGATGATGAGATCGATTTTATTGGGATCGATAACTACATGCCGCTGTCTGACTGGCGCGATGACGTTGACCATATCGACGGAGCAATTCGGGATGCGGTACACAACATTGAATACCTAAAGACCCAAGTGGCTGGAGGGGAAGGCTATGACTGGTACTATCCGTCACAAGAGGCGCGGGATGCGCAGGCTCGCAGCCCCATAGAAGATGGCGCCTACGGTGAACCCTGGGTGTTTCGCTACAAAGATATCAAAAACTGGTGGTCCAATCCCCATCATGACCGTGTTGCTGGCATGCGACAAACGTCTCCGACGGATTGGATCCCAGGATCAAAGCCCATCTGGTTTACGGAAATAGGCTGTGCCGCGATTGATCGGGGCACCAATCAGCCCAATAAGTTCCTGGATGAGAAATCTTCGGAGTCTGCGCTTCCATATTATTCGCGTGGCATTCGGGATGACTTGATGCAGCAATCTTACTTGCAGGCCTTGCACGAGTATTGGAATGTTGAGGCGCATAACCCGGTGTCAGACATTTATAATGCGCCAATGCTGGATACGGCACGCATGTTTGCCTGGGCATGGGATGCGCGTCCGTTTCCTGCGTTTCCCAATGAGCGCGACTTGTGGACCGATGGGGGAAACTACGCCAAGGGGCATTGGCTGAATGGGCGCGCTACCAATCGCACGCTTGCAGCAGTTGTTGAGGAGATTTGCCTGGCCTCCGGTGTCGCGCATTATGATGTTTCTGGTCTTTACGGGGTTGTGCGCGGATATGTGCAAGCTGATGTGGCTGATGGCCGTGCGGCATTGCAGCCTTTGATGTTGCGCCACGGGTTTGATGCGTTTGAGCGCGATGGGGTTCTGCATTTTGCGATGCGGGGCTTGCGAGATGACAATGCGCTCACAGAAGACAAACTAGCGCTTTCAAGCGATATAGATGGGGACTGGGAGCTTAGTCGTACTGCGGATGCAGAGTTGGCAGGACGTGTGCGGCTGAACTTCACATTGGCTGAGCGGGATTTCGATGCGGCCACTGAGGAAGCGATCCTGCATGATGAGGCAAGCTTTGCTGTCTCTCAAAGTGAAGTGCCAGAAGTGATCACACGTGGTGAGGGACGCCAGACAGCAGAGCGTTGGTTGGCAGAAGCGCGCGTGGCACGGGATCGTGTGAAGCTGGCTTTGCCGCCCAGCCGAATGGATCTGGGCGCCGGGGACGTGGTTACCCTCGCTCAGACAGATATCGCGCGACAGAGTTTCCGACTGGATCGGGTGACGCTGCAGGACGCGCAGGTGCTTGAAGGGGCCAGGGTTGAACGCGCGATCTATGCAGTGTCAGACGCTGAGAGTGATCCGCCGCGCGGAAATGGGTTTCTGCCGCCTGTGCCTGTGCGTACTTTGTTTCTTGATGTGCCACTGATGACAGGTGATGAAGTTCCGCATGCGCCTCATATCGCCTGTACGGCCAATCCATGGCCGGGGCGCGTGGCTGTCTATGCAAGCGATACAGAGGATGGCTATGCCTTAGATCAACTGCTGGAAAGTCCGGCAACAATCGGGACTACGCGGTCTCCGCTTTTGGCAGCCTCAGCTGGTCGCTTGGACAAAGGCGCTGGGCTTGATGTGCAGTTGATCCACGGCGCCTTACAGAGCGTGTCTGGCCTTGGGCTTCTGAATGGTGGCAATCTCGCCTTTGTCGGGGATGGGGCGTCAGACAATTGGGAAGCGATCCAGTTTCAGCACGCCGAGCTGATAGGCCCGAACCGCTTTCGGCTTTCGGGACGGTTGCGAGGCCAGTTGGGCACCGAAGGCAATATCCAAACCGAATGGCCAGAAGGCAGTTACGTTGTGTTTGTGTCTGAGGCCATCGCGCAACTCAATTTGCCGCGCAGATATCGGGGTGCGTTGCGGAACTATCGGGTGGGACCGGCGCAGCGTGCGCTCTTTGATGCGACATACCGGCGGTACACAGAGGCGTTTGATGGCGTTGGGTTGCGTCCCTATGCGCCTGTGCATCTTCGTATAACACAAGCCGCAAATGGCGCGCTCGCTGTGCGATGGATCAGACGCACGCGGATTGATGGGGACAATTGGGACGGTCTTGAGGTGCCGCTGGGGGAAGAAACAGAGGCGTATCTGCTGCGTGTCTATGCTGGCGATGCGCTCATCCGCGAAGAACAGGTGTCTGCTCCGGCATGGACATATGCGCAAGAGATGCAGAGCGCAGATGGCTTTGGGGCTGAGGGCCGTATCGAAGTGGCGCAGATCTCTGCTGTGTTTGGTCCGGGGCGTTGGGCATCAATTTCTGTTTAATCGCCTGAAATGGGGTGTTCCATTCACGGTGGTTTTATGCGCAATCACACCTTTGAATTTGGCGCTGGGCAACTACCTAGTGTAAACTGGCGGGAACAGAAAGGTGTGACCATGGCTGAGATGCAACCCAAAGTGACCGAGCTAGATCCGGTTTGGCAGCAGATCACGCGTGAAGCCCAAGAGGCGGTGCGTGAGGAACCCCTGATGGGGGGATTGGTGCACGCCTGTGTGTTGCACCATCAGACGATAGAACGCGCACTGAGCTATCGTTTTGCGGCAAAGCTGTCGTCTAATGAGATGTCGATGGTGATTTTGCGAGAGATTGCCGATGAAGCTTTTGCTGCGGATCCGTCATTGTCTGCCGCAGCGCGCGCCGATCTTATGGCGATCTACGAGCGAGATCCGGCCTGCCACCGCTTATTGCAGCCAATCCTTTACTTCAAAGGCTACCAGGCTGTCCAAGCCTACCGTATCGGGCATTGGCTGTGGAAGCAGGGGCGCTTTGATCTGTCCTATTTCATTCAGATGCGCACCAGCGAAATCTTTGGTATCGATATTCACCCTGCCGCCAAGATCGGCAAAGGCATCATGATTGACCACGCCCATTCCATCGTGATCGGCGAAACCGCGGTTGTGGGCGACAATGTGTCGATGCTGCATTCGGTGACACTCGGCGGCACCGGCAAAGAGGAAGAAGACCGTCACCCCAAGATTGGGGACGGTGTTCTTATCGGCGCTGGAGCAAAGGTTCTGGGCAATATTCGTATTGGCCATTGTAGCCGTATTGCCGCTGGCTCAGTGGTGCTGCAAGAGGTGCCGCCCTGTAAGACCGTGGCCGGCGTGCCTGCGAAAGTTGTTGGTGAAGCTGGGTGTGACCAGCCCGCTGTGAGCATGGATCAGGTTTTGTCAGGCGCTGGCAAGGCAAAGTAAATGCCTGATCAGATTTATGAAAAACGGCCTGGAACCCAATAAGTTCCAGGCCGTTTTTCGCTCGTTATCTTAGGCCAGCATGGTCATTGGGTTCTCAAGGTTGTCAACAATCGCCTGCAGCAGTTGCGCCCCTAAAGCGCCATCAATCACGCGGTGGTCGACAGACAGGGTGACTGACATCACGGTGGCCACACTGATCTGACCATCTTCGTCAACAACCGGTTTCTTTGTACCAGCACCAACGGCGAGGATTGCGCCATGCGGGGGGTTGATCACCGCGTCAAAATTGTCGATGCCAAACATGCCCAGGTTGGAAATTGCAAAACTCCCGCCCTGATACTCATGTGGGGCCAGTTTTCGGTCTCGGGCACGGGCGGCGAGGTCTTTCATCTCCGCTGATAGGGCGGACAATGACTTCATCTCCGCGTCTTTGAGCACCGGGGTGAACAGGCCACCTTCGATGGCGACCGCAACGGCCACATCGGAGGGTTTGAGTTTCAAAATCCGGTCGCTCGCCCATACGGCATTGGCATCCGGCACTTCTTGCAGGGCCAAAGCGCAGGCTTTGATGATGAAATCATTGACCGAGAGCTTCGCGCCGCGTTTTTCCAACTGTTTGTTGAGTTGGCTGCGGAAGGCCAAAAGCGCATCCAGTTTGATGTCACGCCGCAGATAGAAATGCGGAATCGACTGTTTGGCCTCTGTCAGGCGGGCGGCGATGGTTTTGCGCATGCCATCAAGGGCGACTTCTTCAAAATCGCGGTCTGCATACATGCGCAGGACGGTATCCGCTTCGGGGCCGCTAGCCAGTGGAGCGGCTTTTGCAGCTGGCGTCGGTGTTGCAGGTGCTTTGGCTGCGGCGGGTGCGGCGCTTGCGCCTTCTACATCAGCTTTCACGATCCGACCGCGCGGGCCGGAGCCTGTGAGTGTGGCCAAATCAATGCCTTTGTCAGCCGCTATTCTGCGTGCCAGAGGGGAGGCAAAAATGCGATTGCCATCGGAGCTGACAGTAGCGGAAGGCGCAGGGGCGCTGGCAGCGGGCGCTTTCGGGGCCTCGGGTTCCTCTGTCGGCGCTGCAGCTGGCGCAGCGGCAGGTGTAGCGCCAATATCTTCCGCGCTTTCGCCATCTTCGAGCAAAATGGCGATGACCGCGTTGACCTGGACCCCTTCAGAGCCTTCCGGGACCAGAATTTTGCCGACAATCCCGTCTTCGACGGCTTCAAACTCCATCGTGGCCTTGTCGGTCTCGATTTCCGCCAGCAAATCACCAGAGGAGACTTCATCGCCTTCTTTGACCAGCCATTTGGCCAAGGTGCCTTCTTCCATTGTAGGGGAAAGCGCGGGCATGAGGATTTCTATGGGCATTTTAGCTCTCTCCCTTGAGCTTGCAATCTTCGGTTACAATCCGAGCGCAATGAGTACGAACACCGACAACTATGCCGTTTTCTAGACTCAAGAAAACGGGACCAGCGGCGATACCCGTGTCGCCTTTCTCGAAATCGAAAACTTCTAGGTCCTTGAGGCGATCAGCGGCATTTCTTTTGGAAAGACCCAACCAATGGGGTTCGGCCATTGCTTTCAAAACATCACTTTCTTTGCGCAAGGTGTCTTGCTCAGAAATAGCGTAAGTAAGCGATATACCATGGTCCAGAACCTTATAGCCGGTATTCAGCAGGGTATAGCACCCGATCACTGCTCCACCTACGAGGCTCCCCAATACAAAGCTACGCCAATGTATCATCTGCGATAGGTCACTTGTTTCACCGCCGCGATGACCTCATCAGTGGTCGTCAACGCCAGTTTTTCGAGGTTTGCGGCGTAAGGCATGGGCACATCTTTGCCGGTGCAGTTGATCACCGGGGCGTCCAGATAATCAAAGGCGCGCTGCATGATGGTGGCCGCGAGGTGGTTGCCGATGGAGCCGACAGGCCAGCCTTCTTCAACCGTTACGCAGCGGTTGGTTTTCATCACCGAGGCAATCACCGTGTCATAATCAATTGGGCGCAGGGTGCGCAGGTCGATGACTTCTGCGGAAATGCCGTCTTCAGCCAGCTTATCCGCCGCCTCAAGCGCATATTGCATGCCGATGCCGAAGCTTACGATGGTCACATCAGAGCCTTCGCGCCAGATGCGCGCCTTGCCAAAAGGAATGGTGAAGTCGTCGATGTCTGGCACGTCAAAGCTGCGGCCGTACATGATCTCGTTTTCCAGAAAAATCACCGGGTTTGGATCGCGGATCGCGGATTTCAGCAAGCCTTTGGCATCTGAGGCAGAGTAGGGCATTGCCACCTTCAAGCCCGGGATTTGGGCATACCATGCTGCATAATCCTGACTGTGTTGTGCACCCACGCGGGCAGCGGCACCGTTGGGGCCGCGGAACACCATTGGTGCGCCCATCTGACCGCCGGACATATAGAGCGTTTTGGCCGCTGAATTGATAATTTGGTCAATGGCTTGCATTGCAAAGTTGAATGTCATGAACTCAACGATTGGCTTCAAGCCGCCAAAGGCGGCACCGACGGCAATACCGGCAAAGCCATGTTCGGTGATCGGCGTGTCAATCACACGTTTGCCACCAAATTCATCGAGCAGACCCTGACTGACCTTATAGGCACCTTGGTATTCGCCGACCTCTTCGCCCATGAGATAGACGTCCTCATCGGAGCGCATTTCTTCGGCCATGGCGTCGCGCAGGGCTTCACGCACGGTCTGAGACTTCATGGGGGTGCCTTCAGGCCAATCGGGGCTCAGATCAGGCGTGGGGGCATCTGGAGCTGCGACAGAGGCGGGGGCCGCGCTGCCGGCCTCAACCGCAGGTACAGCGGTCTCAGCAGAAGCTGCGGCGGCTTCCAGAGTGCTGACGTCTTCGCCGTCTTCGGCAAGGATCGCGATGGCGGTGTTGACCGCGACGCCTTCCGTGCCCTCAGCCACCAGAATTTTGCCGATGACCCCTTCGTCAACGGCTTCAAATTCCATTGTGGCTTTGTCGGTTTCAATCTCGGCCAAGATGTCGCCGGATTGTACGGTGTCGCCTTCCTTGACCAGCCATTTGGCCAGGGTGCCCTCTTCCATGGTGGGCGACAGGGCTGGCATGAGAATTTCAGTAGCCATGATAAATGTCCTCTCGTCCGGGGCTTAGGCGTAAATATCGGTCCAGAGCTCAGCCTCATCGGGCAGCGGGCTCTCTTTGGCAAAATCAGCGGAGGCGTTGACGATGGCTTTGATCTCTTTATCGATCGCCTTCAAATCTTCCTCGCTGGCGTGCTTGCCGGTCAGCAGCATTTGACGCACGTTTTCAATGGGATCACGCTCCTCGCGCATCTTCTGCACCTCTTCGCGGGTGCGGTATTTGGCGGGGTCAGACATCGAGTGGCCACGATAGCGGTAGGTTTTCACCTCAAGGATGTAGGGGCCCTTGCCCGCGCGGCAGTGTTTGACAGCGCGTTCGCTGGCGTCTTTCACCGCCAAGACATCCATGCCATCTACCATCTCGCCGGGGATGCCAAAGGCTTCGCCGCGTTTGTAAATATCCTGAGAGGAGGTGGAGCGCGCCTGTGCGGTGCCCATGGCGTATTGGTTGTTTTCGATCACAAAGACCACGGGCAGATCCCAGAGGGCGGCCATGTTGAAGGTTTCATAGACCTGTCCCTGATTGGCGGCACCGTCCCCGAAGTAGGTGAAGGTCACGCGGCCGTTGTCTTTGTATTTGTCTGCAAAGGCGAGACCTGCGCCAAGTGGCACCTGTGCGCCGACGATGCCATGACCGCCGTAGAAATGTTTTTCCTTTGAAAACATATGCATGGAGCCGCCTTTGCCTTTGGAATAGCCGCCCTCTCGCCCGGTGAGTTCGGCCATCACGCCATTGGCATCCATGCCGCAGGCCAGCATGTGGCCGTGATCGCGATAGGAGGTGATGCGTTTGTCGCCATCCTCTGTCGCCGCCTCCAGACCCACCACAACGGCTTCCTGACCGATGTAGAGGTGGCAGAAACCGCCAATGAGGCCCATGCCGTAGAGTTGACCAGCCTTCTCTTCAAAGCGCCGGATCAGCAGCATGTCGCGATAGTATTGCGTGAGCTCTTCGCCCGAGACATTGGGCTTCTTTGCAGCACGTTTCGCCGCCATCGTGGTTCCTCCCAAGTGCTGGATGGTTTAACTTTAAACCATACTTGCCAAAATGGTAGCGGAAGCCCGGAGCGGTGGCGAGTGAAAAAAGCGTTTGATTTTCAGGGAGCTGACGGGATCAGCGGATCACCACTTCGTCAGCGCGGATCATGCCAAGCACGTCGCGCACCTGTTGATCAAGCAGATCCAGATCCAGATAGCTGTCTGACAGGCGACGTGTGAGGTTTTCCATATGGGCAACCTCTGCCTGTGCAAGTGCGAGCTCTGTTTCGAGCTGCTGCTTTTCTGCGAGGATTTCGACACGACGGAACAGACCATAGTCGCCCTGAACCGCGGCAAAGGTAAAATAGATCGCCAGCGCAAACGCCAAACCAAAAAACACAACAGCACCTAGAGCTGGGCGGGGAGATGTACCTGTCATTTTTGCCTCTACTGCGCCGTTTGCGGCGTCTTTGCACCAATATAGCCTAGGTGATTCGCGCTGTGAATTCCTTAAACACTTATTTAAGCATTTTTATAAAATGCGTTGTTTTAAGACTTCGAATCACGTGATGCGTGCGGGATCAGCCTAAACCCTATCTGTTAATGACTGGCAACTACTGCGTTCTTTTGATATTTTTATTTTAATTTCAGTGACTTGTTCGCAGCTGCTTTTTTTCGAATTTCTTTTGCATCAGGGCAGTGGCGTTAACTATTGTTGTGATCTCAAAATCGAGGGTTTCGGTATTGCGTCGGTATCTCGTCTGTATCGCGACGGAGCCAAATTTTGACAGTCTTGTGGGCATGGAGGATGTGACCACAACGCGCGCCATCGAAAGATAGCCTTAAGGTACGCGATGTTCCGCAGGGGGGGTTACCCTTTGGTCACGCTTTCCCCAACTGATGTTGGGACATGTTTTGCATTCGCCTTAAAGCTATGACATTGCATGACGAGTTTTCAATTTCAGTTCGACCAAAATGACCAATACTTTCCTGTCTGACAATGTTCAGAACCTAGCTGGGACACGCATGGTCCCGCCTCCGAAACAACCTTGGGGTAAAGTCATCTCCGAGCAGTTTATCCAGTCTCGTCTGATTGTTGTTGGGGGATCGGCGGTGCCTGCGGCGCTGTGCTTGCTGCTGTTTGGGGCGGGCATATTGTTTTGGGTCTTGCTTATTTTCCCGGCAATCATGGTGAATTCGTCTTTCAGTCGCAGTCGATATGCGGCTAAGCGTGAAATCAAACGCTACCACAAGGGGCGTGATAATGCGCTCTTGAGCGAAGATGAGATTCAGGCGCTCAATCTATGTGCGCGATTCACTTATCGCGACAAGGGGTGGTATAACACCTACGAAAACTATCCGTTCTGGGACCGTAAAGCCGGCTATGATGACCCAGCTTTCTCTGAGACTCGCCCATACCAGCATCAGAACTTTGACTACTCAGAGCACCTGATGCATGCGCTGAAGCGGGATTGGGGGATTTCATCCAAACAGGCCGCGCTGTCTATGATCCATGATCTTCGGGATGGCAGGGTGCATCGCACCGCGGTAGTGACCCTGTTCAATCAAGAAGGGTTCGACATTGTCTATGACCTCTTGGCACAACTGAGCGGTGCGCCGCACAACAGCTTTCATCCGGTGTTTTTCCCAGAAGAGGAGATCGCAGATTCGGAAGGGATACTGGGGCAGTCGATGGCTGCCGCGCTGGATCAGTTTGGTCTGGATGAGGCGACTTTCTTTAAGGCAATCGCAGACAAATGTGCTGAACTTGACGACCCTGAGACGCTGAAGCCGCATGGGGATGCGCGCGATCAGATGTTTCAGATTGTGCGCCACATTGGGCGTTTGGCGGTGCGCAACGATGTGCGCAATATGTTCTTGTTTGACATGGATACCATTGATCGCGTGCTCTATCCGCAGGGAGAGCTTGATCTGTTGTCGCTGGGGTGGGGCTTTGATCTGAGCCGGGGGATGTTCTTGCTGCGGCGCGCCTATGCGGCTGGTTTCCTGACCCGCGAAGAGCTGCAACATGAGCTGCCAGCTTATCGGAAGATCGCCAGTGCAGCGTTTCCAGACTGGAAGGCGTATTTCTGCAGTGAAGCCATCGGCTTTCTGTCGTGGAAAGTACAGAAGGAGGACACCTCAGATGCCTACGCCGCCGCTTCGAAAGCGGCAGAGGAATGCCATGGGGCGCTGCGGCAGCAATTTCCGATCGACAATCAGGTGTCCTGGCCCAAGGCAGATGACGCTGCGCAGGAAGAGCTTAAGCGACTGTTTGATGGCGGAGAGGTGAACCCGTTCTTCATGCCGCAAACTTTGGGAGCCAAGGCGATGTTGCCATCCCTTGAGGAAATCCACCAGCCTGACGGGGCGATGTTGCACTAGAGGCGTGTGCCTTTGCGGTTTTGATCACACGCATTTGGCAAAAAAAGGTGCGCAGAGACTGCGCACCTTTTTGTTTTGAATTGACCGCGTCGCTTACCCGGCGATGGAGGCCTGATAGATCGTGTCGATGGAACCTGCGATCATGCCGTTGAACTCGTCTTCGGTCTGCTGTGCGGAGAGACCTTCGGTCAGCGCGCGGGAGAAGCTGGCAATCATGCCGGTGTTTTCAGACAGGCGCGCGTTGGCTTCTTCGCGGCTGTAGCCACCGGAGAGAGCCACAACTTTCATAACACGTGGATGATCGACCAGTGTTTTGTAGTGGTTGGCCGCCTCTGGCAGGGTCAGCTTCAGCATGACCTGCTTGTCCTCTGGCAGGGCGTCGAGCTCTGCGGTGAGGGCTGCGAGCAGCTTGTCTTCGGCTTCAGACTTGTCCGCGATGGAAATGGTCACCTCTGGCTCGATGATCGGCACGAGGCCGTGGCCGAGGATCTGCTTGCCCACTTCAAACTGCTGCGCCACAACCGCTTTGATGCCAGCGTCGTTGGCCGCAGAAATCACGGAGCGCATTTTGGTGCCAAACACGCCTTTGGCCGCAGCGCGCGCGCACAGCGCGTCGAGCTCTGGCATTGGCTTCATCACCTGACAGCCGTTTTCTTCGTCTGCGAGACCTTTGTCGACTTTCAGGAAAGGCACAACACCGCGCTGTTCCCACAGAAAGGTCGGGGAAGGCTGGCCATCGATGTCGCGGTCCATGGTCATTTCAAAGAGGATCGCGCCGACCACTTTGTCACCGGTGAAGGCAGGAGCCTGTGCAATGCGGGAGCGCATGGCGTGGATCATGTCGAACATTTCAGCATCAGAGCTGTAGGCGGTTTCCTCAACGCCGTAGAGGCGGAGCGCTTTGGGTGTGGAACCACCGGATTGATCCAGCGCGGCGATGAAGCCGTTTCCGGCGGCAATCTTTTCAGCTTGTGCTTGATTAGACATTGGTGTCCTCAGTCAAAATCTGTTGAGAATAAAGGGTTATTGCCCCAGTTGGCCTCGCTATAGTTTAGCGGGCGCGGGACTTCAATTGTGGTGGCGCTATCGCTATTTAATTTGAGGTGCGACTTAAATAGGTCGCACCTCTCTATTGTGCATTATTGGTTTAGCGCTGCAACACCTGGCAGCTCTTTGCCTTCCATCCACTCAAGGAAAGCGCCGCCTGCGGTGGAGATATAGCTGAAATCTTCAGCAGCGCCGGAGGCGTTCAGCGCGGCCACGGTGTCGCCGCCGCCAGCGACAGAAACCAGTGCGCCGGATTTGGTGAGCGCGGCGGCCTGAAGCGCGGCGGCATCGGTGGCTGCGTTAAATGGCTCGATCTCAAACGCGCCCATGGGGCCGTTCCAGATCAGCGTTTTGGAGACGGCAAAGACCTCCGCCACTTTGGCCACGGTGGCCGGGCCTGCATCGAGGATCATCGCATCTGCGGGGCAGGCGTCAGAAGCAACGGTTTCATTGGCGGCATTGGCGGCAAATTCGCGCGCGACCACAACATCGGTTGGCAGCACGATGTTGCAGCCGGCCTCTTTGGCTTTGGCGAGGATCTCTGACGCGGTGTCGGTCATGTCGTGCTCGGCCAGGGATTTGCCCACGTCGATGCCTTGGGCGGCGAGGAAAGTGTTGGCCATGCCGCCGCCGATCACGAGGTGATCCACTTTAGAGACAAGATTGCCGAGCAGTTCAAGCTTGGTGGAGACTTTCGCGCCGCCGACAACAGCTGTGACCGGGCGCACCGGGTTGGCGAGCGCGCCTTCCAGCGCGGAAAGTTCGGCCTGCATCAGGCGACCGGCGCAGGCGGGCAGGGCGTGTGCCAGACCGCAGGTGGAGCTGTGCGCGCGGTGGGCGGCGGAAAACGCATCGTTGCAGAAGACATCGCCAAGGGCAGCCATCTGCGCGGTCAGCTCGGCGTCGTTTTTGGTTTCGCCCGCGTGGTAGCGGGTGTTTTCCAGAAGCAGCACCTGACCTTCGGGCAGGGCGGCCACGGCAGCCTCCGCCGCGCCGCCAACGCAATCCGCGGCAAACAGCACGGAGGTGCCAAAGGCGGCTTCAAGTGCAGGCACCAACTGTTGCAGGCTCATTTCTGGCACACGCTCGCCTTTGGGGCGGCCAAAATGCGCGAGCAGGATCGGTTTGCCGCCAGCGGCCAGAATGTCGCGCACGGTGGGCACGATGCGGTCAATGCGGGTGGTGTCGGTCACAATGCCGTCAGCCACAGGCACGTTGATGTCCACTCGGGTCAGCACCCGTTTGCCGTTCAGATCCATTTGATCGAGGGTTTTCCACGCCATGATCGAAATCTCCAAAGAAAATATGTTGTGGTCTACCTAGCGTACTGGCGGGCTGGGTCAACGATCACTTGGCATTCTCGTGTCAGATGATTAACTAGCGCCCAAGAATTCAGATGAGGAGCGCCCCAATGGCCGATATCAAAGATCCCGAAAACACCATCCTGATGGAACTGAAAGACGGCACCGTCGTGATTGAGCTTCTGCCGGATGTGGCACCGGGGCACACCGAGCGTATGAAAGAGCTGGCGCGCTCTGGTCAGTATGACAATGTGGCGTTCCACCGTGTGATTGATGGCTTCATGGCGCAGACCGGCGACGTGGCCAACGGCAACATGGAAAAAGACTTCAACATCCGCATGGCGGGCACTGGCGGCTCTGATCTGCCAAACCTGAAAGCGGAATTCTCCAAGCTGCCACATGACCGTGGCACATTGGGCGCGGCGCGCAGCCAGATGCCAGATTCTGCAAACAGCCAGTTCTTCATCAACTTCTCTGACAACCACTTCCTGAACGGTCAGTACACTGTTTATGGTCGTGTGACCTCCGGCATGGAGCATGTGGACGCCATCGTACGCGGCGAGCCGCCTGCCAGCCCAGATCGCATGATCAGCGTGAAGGTGGCTGCTGATGTCGACGCTTAAGCTTGCAGCGACTTTCGCTTTGCTGGCCAGCCCTGCGCTGGCCACGGGGCTGAAGATCGAGGTGGCTGGCGAAGGGGCCAATGGCACCATCGTGGTTGACCTGTTTGAAGATGTGGCGCCGCAGCACGCGGCCCGCATCACCGATCTCGCGACCAAAGGCGAATACGACAATGTCGCGTTTCACCGGGTGATCGAAGGCTTCATGGCGCAGACCGGTGATGTGCAGTATGGCGACACTGCTGCTGACTATGATGCGCGTTATGCGGGTCGTGGTGGCTCTGATCAGCCGGATCTGCCTGCGGAGTTTTCCGATCTGAACTTTGACCGTGGTGTTGTGGGTATGGCACGCAGCCAAAACCCTAACAGCGCGAACAGCCAGTTCTTCATCATGTTTGATGAAGGTGCTTTCCTGAATGGTAACTACACGGTTGTGGGCAAAGTGACCGAAGGCATGGATGTGGTGGACGCGATCAAACGTGGCCACCGACAGAGCGGCGCCATCACCGGCGCACCGGATGTGATGAAAAAGGTCACTGTGACGGAGTGATTTTCGTTGCGACGAAGAAGACCGACACCTGCGTGTCGGTCTTTTGCGTTCGAGCTAAAGTTTGCTAGAAGTTTCTTTAGTCTAGGAAACCCCCGATTTCGGTTTGTAAATCCCGAATGCGGCGTATGGATAGTCTACCTTCGCATTCCGCGATGTCAGCATCTGCACCACTATTCACTGCGCCAAACTCACCAGACAATTGACAAGTTGCGTCGCGCATCTCAATCCACGCTCTTTGTGAAGCTCTCAAGAGCTGCTCCTGATCCTGCCACGCTGTGTTTCGCAGTTCGTATTTGGCGTTTCGAGCCGCTTGAATCGCGCTTTGATAGTAGTCGTTCAGCTTGTCGTCTGCCTCTTGGTAGAATTGGTTCTGACATCCGCGTTGCTCCAATCCATAGTTGCTGACCGACATGCATGCTTCGAGTTCTAGTTCAGTGCAAGCCTCGAATTCTTGAGTGAATGGGCTGCAATGCGTCAGATCTAATAGTTCGTAGGCCTCCAGCGCATTTGATGTTGTTGCCGATGCCAGAAGCAGCGCTGCGATGGTCAATTGCATTTTCATTAAATATTTTTCCTAGCTATCAAGTGATTGATAGCTGAAATAATATTCAACTTTGGCGATAGTGTGGAGCAAAAACGCCCATCATGTGTGAGCACATATTGGGCGCCTTTGTTGCTTTAGTAACCGCATCACAGAGAGCTCTGTGGTCGGCGTTTTTGTTTGGTTATCCGGCGGAGTGCGCGCGTATGGCGGGCGCGGGGGTCCAGCCGGTTTGCAGCGTTGGCGATGTGCCGTTGTTCACAATCATGGCCGGGCGTTCGTGGATGGAAACGCTGAGTTTGGTCGCGTCATGCTGGGCGGTGATCGTCAGGCGTGCACCTTTGTGGGCGGGCACGGCGCGGTCCAGCAGATAGGCGGTGCGGCCCCAGTGGCCATCGGTGTCATCCTCTGTCCCAAGGCCGTTGGTCACCGAAATGCCCGGCGCAAGTACCATCTCAAAGCTGAGGCAGACTGCGTGGATTGTGCCGGAGCCTGCGCTCATCAGTTCGGTGGTGATGCGATCCGCATCAATGCTTGGGTTGGCAAAATCAAACTGGAACAGATCCGTGGCGGGGCCGAGCGGGCGCAAGCCGCAGGCGGTGAAGTCATTGGGGGTGACTTGTGCCACAGAAGCAAAGTGGTGGAAGGCGCTGAGATCAAAGCCTTCTGCCTCCTGAGGACGCCACAGATTGACGAGCTTGTCGCTTTCCACCAGTTGGGCGCGGACGGTGCCGCTTTCGGGAATGGCGCGGGCGCCGGGTTTGGCCAGGGTGGCCATAGCGTGTGCCAGCGTGGCCAATGCGCCTTCGCCCAGCAGGTTGCTGTCGACAATCTCAGAGAGCACCACATCGGCGCGCTCCGGGATGTCCTCGCCAACAACGATGTTGTGGGACCATTTTGAAATCACGGTGATCTTATCGCTGAGCCCATTGGCGGCGATCACGCGTTTGGCCGCCTCGGCGATCAGGGGCTGCTGTTCGCAGGCGTAGACGTGTTTTGCACCCGCACGTGCGGCCAGCATGGCGGTGAGCCCTGCACCGGAGCCGATGTCGAGCACGATGTCGCCGGGCTTTACTTTGGCGGCGATGGCTTTGGCATAGGCAGTGTTGCGGGTTTTGTCAGCGAGCATCGGGAAGTGCCAGCGAGGCACAAACATCTGAAAGAGTTGTTCGCGCAGAAGCTGGGCTTCGTGGTGTTGCGGATCAATTTCAAGCGCTTGTGACAGCAGTCGGGAGGCCTCTTGCCCTCCGTCGCCAAGTGGGGCGTTTTGCGCGAGCGACACCAACGTATCTGCTTGTTGCTTGGTCTGCTCTGGATCGTGGGAGAGGGGCACATTCTGTGCGGTCGCGGCGGGCTGATTTTCCAGCAATTTGTCGGTTCCCGATTTTAATCAAAACTGACTTAACGGGTAGCGACACGTGGTTAAGGATCAGTGAAACTCGCTTGATAAAGGCGCCAAACCGGTTTTTATGCCTTTCGGTGTGGCGGACCGCACCAAAGGGGGATGGGGCGCAGAGGAGAGTGACTGTCAGGCGGAGCGAGCGGCAACGCCGAGTGCTCGCGCCCCGCCAGACAGTGCATTTTGCGCGTGTTTTAAGCTTCAGAACTTGTTAGTTTCCAGAGCAGAGCCCCAATCGCGGCCCCAACCAACGGGGCCACCCAGAACAACCAAAGTTGGGCCAAGGCCGGACCGTCGGCAAAAAGCGCAACGCCGGTGGAGCGGGCTGGGTTCACGGAGGTGTTGGTGACGGGAATGGAGATCAGGTGGATCAGCGTCAGGGCAAGGCCAATCGCAATCGGGCCAAAGCCGATGGGCGCGCCATGGGATGTGGCGCCCAAAATCACCAAGAGAAAGCCTGCCGTGAGTACGATTTCGATGATCAGGGCAGACATCATGGAATAGCCTTGTGGGGAGGCTGTGCCGTAGCCGTTGGAGGCAAAGCCGCCGGGCCCTGCGAAGTCTGGCGCGCCAGATACAATCAGATAGAGCAGCACAGCAGCAGCGATCGCGCCCGCGAGCTGTGCAATCCAGTAGGGGATCAGGTCTTTGCCTTCAAAGCGCCCTGCGATCATCAGGCCGAGGCTGACCGCGGGATTAAAATGGCCGCCGGATATATGCCCCACGGCATAGGCCATGGTGAGCACTGTCAGGCCAAACGCGAGGCTGACACCAAGCCAGCCGATGCCCACATCAGCCACCCCAGCGGCCAATACCGCGCTGCCGCAGCCGCCAAAAACAAGCCAGAACGTGCCAATGAATTCTGCTGATAATTTGTTCAACATTTCTACCTCCTAAAATCACATGGGGTGACGGTAGAAGGCGTATCTTTGAAAAGAAAGGATTTTTGGGTGTGGTCATTGGGGCAACCACGCGCAGTGGGGGGAGATACAGGTGTTGTGGGCGGAGGTATTTGCATAGAAAAACCGCCGCAACCCAGAGGCTACGGCGGTTGGAAATCAAGATCGTAAGGCGACGATCAGACTGTGATTTAGCTGCCGGCCTTGGCTGCGGCAGGGGCCGCCTGTGGTGCTGCGACAGGCGCAGCGGTTTTGCCGCCGGTGAGCGGGTCATCCTGACGCTGCACAGAGCCTTCAAAATGCGCACCGCTTTCGATGGCGATGGTTTTGTGGATGATATCACCCTCAACACGCGCAGTGGAGGTCAGGCGCACTTTCAGGCCACGTACACGGCCCACGATGCGGCCGTTGACCACAACATCATCCGCGATCACTTCGCCTTTGATGGTGGCGGTTTCACCCACGGTCAGCAGGTGCGCGCGAATGTCACCTTCGATGGTGCCTTCGACCTGAATGTCGCCGGTTGTTTTCAGGTTGCCCGTGATGTGCAGGTCAGAGGACAGCACAGATGCGGGCGGCTTTGCCTTAGGGGCGGATTTGAAGTCGCTTGCTTTTGCCGGTGCCGCAGGAATCGCAGATTCGGCAGCAGGAGTGGCCGGAGCGTCGGCTTTCGGTGCGGGGTCGTTGATTTTGCTCTTAGAAAACATCTCTTCCAGCCTTGATAAATGTCATCGGGTTCACCGCGCGTCCATTGACACGCACTTCGTAGTGTAGATGCGTGCCGGTCGAGCGTCCAGAGTTGCCCATATCACCTATGCGGTCACCGCGCGAGACTCTTTGGCCAACTTTTACGCGGATTTTTGCCAGATGGGCATATCGTGTCTCAATTCCGTGCTCATGGCGGATTTTCACCAAACGACCATAACCGGATTGCCAGCCCGCGTGCACCACCACACCGTCGGCGGTGGAATGGATCGGCGTGCCATAGCGCGCGGCAAAATCGGTGCCTTTGTGCATCCGGCCCCAGCGCATGCCAAAGCCTGATGTGTAGCGGAAGGCAGATTGCACCGGATTGGCAAAAGGCACGGTTTCGGCGGCGATGCGGTACATGTTCAGTTGATCCAGCTGATCAAGAAGCCGATTGGCGCGCAGGGTCTCTGCGGTGAGCTCGCCACCTTTGGTAGAGAAGCTGAGCGGCATCATCGGACCACCCTGGCCGCTGTAGCCGCGGCGCACCTCATCGAGCAGGTTTTTGGGATCCAGCCCAGCTGCTGTGAACATCTTGTTGAGAGGCTCCACAGAGACGGTCATCGCGTCTTCGAGCTGGCGGAAGATCTGGTCGTTTTTCTCTTCCATCAGCAGGAGTTCGCGCTCCATTTCATCAGCGGCTTCTGAGGCAGCGCGTGCGTCTGCCACCAGTTGATCGCGTTCTGCGGCTGTTTCTGTGAGGGCGGTGGACAGCACGTCGAGCATGTCATTGCCCAGAGGGGATGCGCCAATGAGGGCGGTCTGGGTTTCGGCCTGTGCCACGTCGCGGGCGACGACTTCGGCGCGGGCCGCTTCGCGCTCCTGCATGGTGCGGCGCAGGGTGGATTGGATTACCTCGATGCCGGTTTCCAACTCACGTCTGCGGATCTCGGATTCAAGCAGCTGTGACTGCATCTGGGAGACCTGCGCAAGTGCGGTGTTGAAGCGGGCCTGTGCCGCCAGCGCTTCGTCGGTGCGCGCGTCACGTTCTGCGGACAGATCGTTGAGACGCTGCTCATAGGTCATTTGATCGCGCTTGGCCTGCTCACGGAAATTGCCGGACCCGATGCTGTCCATCAGCAGAATCGCGGTGGCGATGATCGTCCAGGCAACAATGGCGGAGGCGCCGAGGAAAGCGACCAATTGCGTGCTTGGGCGAAGGCGGATGAAGCGGGTGTCGGTGTCCGATCTCAGGAAGAGACGTCGTTCCGGAAAAAAGCGTTCTAGCACCGAGTGCATTCGGATCGCGAGGCGTGTTCTCACGTCAGTATCCTTCGTATAGTCCCATCCCCAGAGCCCCTTTGGTGAGGCATCCGTGCCTTGACATCTGTTAACCGATATCTTGAGGCGCTGTTGTAACGGCGGCTTTTGGACACGGCAAGGATTTTGACCTTCTACTGCAGGGTTTCGCGCGTACGCCCCAAAACATCGGCGAATTGTCGCCGAACGGGTTAAAGGCGCGGCGGCACGCCACGCCTTTAACCATGACTTCTCAGTCGGTGGCCGCCGTAGGGCGCGCTTATCTCGCGATCGCTGATTTCACGCGCTTAGCGGGCGTATGCCGGGGGCTCTTCGTCGGCGAGAGGCCAATAAAAATCAGGGGGCAGCCCCGCATCTGCGCGTTTGTCCTCGTTAAATGGCGGCTTGAGTGCCCCGTGGAAGTATTTTTGTACGAGACGGTGAAATTCTGCTTTGGGATCGAGCTCATGGCGGCCGCAGAGGAAGTTAAACCACTTGGATCCATAAGCCACGTGGCCGACTTCTTCGGCGTAGATGATGCGCAGGGCTTCCAGTGTTTTGTCGTCTTTGGCGTTCTCAAAGATCTTGATCATCCCGGGGGTGACATCCAGTCCGCGCGCCTCAAGCACCATTGGCACAACAGCGAGCCGACCGAGCAGATCCTCTGCTGTGTCTTCGGCAGCGCGCCACATGCCAGCATGCGCTGGCAGGGCGCCGTAAAAGCTGTCTTTGGATTCAAGGCTGTCGCACACCATATTGAAATGATTGGATTCTTCCGCAGCGGATTTCACCCAGTCGTCATAAAATCCAAGCGGCAGATTGGTGTCGGTGAAGCGTGCGATGATGTCCCAGTGCAAATCGACGGCATTGAGTTCGATATGGGCAACGGCGTGCAGCATGGCGATGCGGCCTTGCGGGCTGCCGGGGCGGCGACGGGGTACATCGCGGGGATCGCGCAGCTCAGGTGCGGCGGGGCGGGCCGGTTGCATTGGCGGCGTGGCTGTGCCGATGGGGGGAGGCGTTCCGGCCTCCCGCGCAGCAAACCATGTGGCGGCATGTTGTTTGGAAAGCGCTGTCTTGGCGCGCCCATCCGCGGTGGAGAGGACCTCCACCGCCATTTCAGCAAGAGTTTTGGTCATCAGAGGGCTTTCACCGCGTCCAGCACCTCTTCGGCGTGACCGGGCACTTTGACCTTGGGCCAGCTGCGCGAAATCTTGCCTGTGGCATCGATCAGAACCGTGCTGCGCACGATGCCCATGAAGGTTTTGCCATACATTTTTTTCTCTGCCCAGACGCCATAGTCTTCGCAGACAGAGCCATTTTCATCACTTAACAAAGGCACGTTAAGATTTTGTTTAGAAATGAATTTATCGTGGCTGGACAGGCTGTCTTTTGAGATGCCAAACACCTTTGCGCCTGCGGCTTCAAATTCTGGCAGAAGCTCTGAAAATGCGATCGCCTCTTTGGTGCAGCCTGAGGTGTTGTCACGGGGGTAGAAAAACAGCACAACCGGCGCAGGGCGCAAGGCAGAGAGAGTCACCTCTATGTCGCCTGTGGACGGCAAGGTAAAATCGGGGGCCATTTCATTGACGTCAATCATGGTCACACTCCTTGTTGAGGGCCGACTTTTGTGCGTCGGCAAATTTTGGATGGCAGGGCAAGGCCTGCCGGGCTTGGGTCGATGTGAGCGAAGCGTTATAGTCTGATGATACAGGTCCTCGAATAACAGAACACACAGAGGCATCAACCCTGACGAATACCAGTCCGGATACCGCCCCACGCGGGGATGTGCCTGCGCAGGCGCAGGACGACGCCAAAGTCCTTGACCACGCCGCAGAGGATGCCGCGCGGGCAGAGACGAAGGAGGCGTCGCCTGCGGAGGCTGTGCCGCCGCGTCGGGTGCGTCGGTTTGGGATCTTGGCTTTGCTGAGTGTGGCAGTGCCTGCGGTGTTGTTGGCGCTGGCGGTGGTTGCTTTAAGCGGGCGCCCCATCGTGGCCCCGGATTGGCTGCGCAATCGGATCGAAGCCGAACTGAGCAAACAAATGACCGCAATCGATGTGCGTGTCGGTGAGGTTTCGCTGGTCTTTGAAAGTGACTGGGATCCCAGCATTTTGATGCGCGGGGTTCAGGTGCTGCCGGCAACCGGGGGCGGCGCCGTCGCGGTCGAGCGCATCAATGTGCGTCTGGCGATGGCGCCTTTGCTGGAACGCAGAGTGTCGTTTCGCGAGGTGCTGGTGTCCGGGGTGACGCTGACAGGGCTGCGGCAGGCGGATGGGCGTTTGCGGATTGCTCTGGGTCAGGCAATGAGCGCAGGGGCGTTGCAGACTGACACGGATATGTTCACGTTTGGCGAACAGTTGGAGGGCTATCTGGAGCGGCCCACGTTGGCGCATTTGACATCCTTTGTGATTGAGGATGTGACCTTGCGCCTTGAAGATCTGCGGGCGCGCCGTGCCTGGACGGTGGACGGCGGAGAGGTGGCGTTGCGGCGAGACGGCGACACCGTGCAATTGTCATCCCAGCTGACGGTGCTGGGGGGGCGCAGTTACGCAAGTTTTGTGGAAACATCGCTGACCACGCGATTTGGCACGTTGGCCACTGATTTTGGGTTGAGCTTTCAGGATATTCCAAGCGAGGATCTGGCCTCTCAGATCACGGCGATGCGCTGGCTGGAAATTCTGCGTGCGCCGATATCTGGCGCCCTGCGTGCCAGTCTGGATGATGCGGGGAATCTGAGCGATGTGCATGCCACGCTGCAGATTGACGAGGGTGTTTTGCAGCCCGAGGGCGAGGTGCGTCCGGTGCCTTTTGATGGGATGCGCAGCTATCTGACCTATGATCCGGCGCGGGGGGCAATCCGGTTTGATGAGCTGTCGGTGACAAGTGACATGATCCGGGTGTCTGCTTTTGGGGAGGCGTTTCTGCGCGGCCCGGATGGGGGCTTGCCGGATGAGTTTCTGGTGCAGCTGACGTTGAATGAGTTCCGCGCAAACCCTCGTAATTTGGAAGACGATCCGATTGCACTGGAGCGCAGCTTTGCTGATTTCCGTTTGCAGCTGGATCCGTTCTCTCTCGATCTGGGGCAGCTGGTGGTGCGTCAAGGCGGCAATCAAGTGGTCTTGGATGGGCATCTGGGCGTCGATGGGGCGCATTGGGATTATGCGCTGAATGGGCAATTGGATGCGGTGCAAGCGCGCAATGTGCTGTCGGTCTGGCCGAAGAGTTTTGAACAGAAGCCGCGAAAATGGGTGTCGGAGAACTTGCGACAGGCGTTGGTGACAAATGTGGATCTGGCGGTGCGGTCGCGTGGTGCGGCGCTGCCGGATCTTTATGTGGGCTTTCAGTTTGAAGACGCGGTGGTGCGTGCGGTGAAAACCATGCCCCCAATTCAGGGCGGCGTTGGTTTTGGCATTGTGAAAGACAACAAGGTTCACATCGCGGTCGAAGAAGGATTTGTGGAAGCGGACGTGGGGGGGCGTATCAACGTCGCCGGGTCGAGCTTTATCGTAGAGGACATCCGGCTCAAGCCGTCGCCGGGACATGTTGATGTGGTGGCAGAAGGGCCAATCACGGCGGCGTTGTCCTTGCTAGATCGTGAGCCCATGAAGTTGTTCACCAAAGCGAAGTTGCCGGTGGATTTCGCACCCGGTCGTGCGGTGGTGCGCGGAACAATTGACATGTTGTTGAAAGACAATCTGCCGATTGAGGAAGTGATGTATGACATCACCGGCGACTTGTTGGATGTCACCAGCACGCATTTCATTCCGGACAAGGAAATGAAGGGCAATTTTTCGCTTCGTGCGACGCCTGAGCGGGTGGACATCGAAGGGACTGGCACGCTGGCTGGCATTCCTGTCGATGCGCATTGGCACATGTTTGGCGGTAAGGAAAACGAGGGGCGCAGCTGGTTAACGGGCACGGCGGTGCTGAACGCGCAGGCGCTTGAGGTGTTTGAGGTGGGGCTGCCGAAGGGGACGCTGTCGGAGGAGGGCATGCTCAGCTATGATATGGAGATCGTGCGCGACGTGCCGCCTAAGCTGAAGCTGCGTTCTGATCTTGTGGGCGCGCGGCTGTCGGTGCCCCCGATTGGCTGGCGCAAGGCGGCGCGGACAGCGGGCAATCTGGAGGTGGACATTACGGTTGGAGAGCCTCCGATCATTGAGCGCGTGCTGTTTGAGGCACCGGGGCTTTCGCTTGAGGGAGATGTAACTCTGGCGAAAGAGGGTGGACTGGAGGTTGCGCGGTTGAACCGCTTGGCGGTTGGGCAGTGGCTGACCGGCAGGGGGCTGTTGCGCGGGCGCGGCGATGCGCTGCCTGCGCTAGAGTTGACCGGTGGCCGGATGGACATGCGCCAGATGCCGGACACGGCGCGTGGTGGCAGTTCAGGCGGGTCTGGCGCGGCGGCCAGTGGGCCGATCACGGCGCGGCTTGACGAACTGGTGGTTACAGATGGCATTCGCTTGGCGCCGATTTCCGCAGAGCTTTCGACTCAAGGGGGGATCTCCGGTCGGTTTCGAGGCAATTTCAACGGTGGCCCGGCGGTCACCGGTTTGCTTGCGCCGCATGCCAATGGCACACAGGTGCAAGTAAAGTCGCCCCAAGGCGGACAAATCGCGGCCTCTATGGGGGTGATCGCTGCTGCCAAAAATGGCGCGATGACCTTGGATTTGATCCCGCGGGCGGCCAAAGGCGAATATGACGGCACGCTGAGCATGAAATCGGTGCGGGTGCAGCAGGTGCCCGCAATGGCGGCGCTGCTCAATGCGATCAGTGTCGTGGGGCTGATTGATCAGTTGAATGGACCTGGGCTGTTTTTCTCTGACGTGTTTGCGAAGTTTCGCATCACGCCAGGCCAGCTGATTGTTGGCGAAAGCAGTGCCGTGGGACCGTCGATCGGATTGTCAGCCAATGGCACTTATAGCTTTGCCAAGAAGTGGTTTGACATACAGGGCACAATCTCGCCGATTTACGCGGTGAATGTGGTGGGGCGGCCCTTTGCGCGGCGCGGGGAGGGGTTGATTGGCTTCAACTATCGCATGCGAGGGCCCGCAGCGGACACATCAATTTCCGTCAATCCGCTATCGGCCTTGACGCCGGGCTTCTTTAGAGAGATTTTCCGCCGTCCGCCCCCGGATCTGAGCAACTGAGGCGCGGCCCTTTCCAACTGACACAGCACACGGCGCCATTCTGATGCAGCTTTCTGATTTTGACTTCGACCTTCCAGAGGCTCTGATTGCCACGCGACCTGCTGAGCCGCGCAGTTCGGCGCGATTGCTGGTGGCCAAAGGCGATGAGATTATCGACGGAGTGGTGACCGATTTGCTTGAGTGGCTGCAGCCCGGAGATCGGCTGGTGCTGAATGACACCAAAGTGATTCCGGCGCGGCTGTCAGGTTATCGCGTGCGCAGCGGGCCAGAGGGCGAGACGCAGGCGCGCATGGAGGTGACGCTGCTTGAGCCGCGTGCCGGAGGCGCTTGGGCTGCCCTGATCAAGCCGCTTAAGAAAATCCGTGAAGGCGAAGACATTATTTTTGCCGCCGGGCTGAAAGGCACGTTGTTGTCCAAAGAAGACGGGCAGGGCGTGGTGCAGTTTGATCTGCAGGGCGCAGATTTTGATGCGGCGCTGGATGCGGCGGGCAATATGCCGCTGCCACCCTACATCGCGGCGAAACGTGCGGCGGATGAAAAAGACAAGACCGACTATCAGACGGTCTGGGCCAAGCATTCCGGGGCGGTGGCGGCGCCGACGGCATCATTGCATTTTGATGCGCCCTTGCTGGACGCGCTGAAGGCGCGCGGTGTGGAATTTACCCATGTGACATTGCATGTGGGGGCGGGCACGTTTTTGCCGGTGAAGGTGGACAACGTCAAAGAGCACAAGATGCATGCGGAATGGGGACGGGTCACCGAGGCGGCCGCGGCTGAGATTGCAGCCACGAAAGCCGCAGGTGGCCGGGTGATTCCGGTGGGCACAACCGCACTGCGCCTTATCGAGAGCGCTGCACGCGAGGGCGCCATCGCGGCCTGGGAAGGCAATACGGATATTTTCATCTATCCGGGGTTTGAATTTCATGTGGCGGATGCGCTGATGACCAACTTCCATTTGCCAAAATCCACGCTGATGATGCTGGTCAGCGCGCTGTTGGGACAGGAACGGATACGCAATGTCTATGATCACGCGGTGAAAGAGGGCTATCGCTTCTTCTCTTATGGGGATGCCTCGCTGTTGATGCCCTAAGCGGCGCGGGGGGCGGATCCTTTGGGCACGCCCGGCCGCTGCGCGACATGAAATCGAGAAAACGCTTGGCTGAACTTGGCTTGTGCGGCAGCATCTTTAAACGCTGTTGTGCGAAGGCAGGGAGCGTTTCAAAAGCAAAATAAATCTATGAGCGCGCAAAACGACACATGCTTGTCGCGATTGAAAGCGATGAGGGTGCCACGGATTTTGCAAATGAGCGCAAACGTGAGAAGGTCTCAAAATGGTTGAGTTTTTTAAAGGCGCCTGGCCGCTGCTTTTGGGGATGTTGCTGCTGATGGTGGGCAACGGGATGCACGGCACGTTGCTGGGTATTCGCGGCGAAAGCGCTGGCTTCTCGACATTGGAAATGTCGATGGTGATGTCGGCCTATTTTGTTGGCTTTCTGGGCGGCAGTCGCACCACACCGGAGATGATCCGCCGCGTGGGGCATGTGCGGGTCTTTGCGGCGTTGGCCTCGATGATTTCAGCGGTCTTGATCCTGTTCCCGACGCTGGAGCATCCGATTGCCTGGATTCTGGGCCGGGTCATCATGGGGTTCTGTTTCTCTGGCGTGTATGTCACGGCGGAAAGCTGGCTGAACAATGCGGCCAACAATGACACCCGTGGCAAGGCGCTGTCGCTTTACATGATCGTGCAGATGATTGGCATTGTGACCGCGCAGGGGCTGATGACGGTGCCGGATGCAACAGGGTTTCTGCTGTTTGTGATCCCATCCGTTCTGGTTTCGATTTCGTTTGCGCCCATTCTGCTGTCGATTTCACCGACCCCAGCCTTTGACACAACGAAACCCATGAGCCTGAAAGAGCTGTTTCAGAACTCTCCCTTGGGGGTTGTTGGCATGTTCCTGCTGGGGGGCGTGTTCTCTGCGCAGTTTGGTATGTCGGCGGTCTTTGCCACCCGCGCAGGGTTGAGCCTGACAGAGCTCAGTGTGTTTATTGCTGCCTTTTATGTGGGCGCGACAATCTTTCAGTATCCGTTGGGCTGGATGAGCGACCGGATGGATCGACGTCGGTTGATCATGATCGTTGCGGTGATCGGGGCTGTGGGCAGTGCGGTTGGATTTATGGCAGGGGACAATTATCCGATGCTGTTGATTGCGGCGATACTGATCGGGGGGTTCACCAACCCGCTGTATTCCATGCTGATCGCCCATGCCAATGACTTCCTGGATTATGAGGACATGGCGGCGGCGTCCGGCGGGCTTGTTTTCGTGAATGGTGTTGGCGCAATTGCAGGACCGATGATCACCGGTAGTGCGATGGATTTGGTGGGGCCGAGCGGCTTCTTCATCTATCTCGTCTTTCTGCTGGCGGTGCTGGCGGTCTATGCGGCGTATCGCACGACCCGTCGTCCTGCTGCGGCGGCTGAGGACACTGGCAGCTTCACCGCTGTTATGCCGACGTCCTCGCCCGTTGCGGTTGAGGTCGCCCAAGAGGTGGCAATTGAGACCGCCATGGAAGAAGAGCAGGAGGCTGCAGCCGGATAGGACACTGCGCATTGCGACACAGCGTTTGACCCAATCGCGCGCTGTGTCGCATCGTTGCAATTTGTGACTTTTAACTCCGGCAATCTTCTGTGTAACGTTTTTGTAAAAGGGCTCCCACGCGGGGGCAGAAAACGCAAAGGAGAGGGGCCATGGTGCGTCCCGAAGATGTTTTGTCATTTTGGCTTGATGAGATTGGACCATCAGGCTGGTATCAGGCCTCTGATGACCTGGATGAAACCATTCGAAACAAGTTCATGGACACATGGGAGAAAGCACGCGATGGCGGATTGGGGCAGTGGCTGACCTATCCGAGCGGCACGCTGGCTTATCTGATTGTGACAGACCAGTTTTCTCGCAACATGTTTCGGGGCAGTGGCAAAGCCTTTGCAACAGACCGTCAGGCGCTTTGTGCGGCCAAGTCTGCATTGCACAAGAAGTGGGATCAGAAAATTGATGGCCCGGCGCGGCAGTTCTTTTTCCTGCCGCTGATGCATTCAGAAAACCTCTGCGATCAGGAACAATGTGTGCGCATGTTTGTTGATCGTATGGAGGATGCGGACAGCAATCTGTTGCATGCGCAGGCACATCGAGAAGTGATCCGCCAGTTTGGTCGCTTTCCCTATCGCAATGCAGCGCTTGCGCGGGCGTCAACCGAGGTGGAAGCTGCCTATGTTGAAAAAGGCGGATATGGCCACACCATGCGGCTGTTGCAGGCCGCACAGTAAGCGCATCAGAATTCACTTGTCCAAAGGCGGGCTCGCGTCATTGCGGGCCCGCAATACGTTTGATCAGTTGACGGGCGCGGTTTCGACAGTCGCAGCGTCGCCGGGCGTGATGACACTGTCGGGCAAGTGACAGGCGGCCAGTTTGCCCAGCCCTTCGCTGGCACGGGCTGACAGCCGCTCTACACCTTCTGACATCAGGCGGTCTGGCGTTTCTGCGAGGGTTTGCAGATTGCTGTTGATGGCTTCCAGCTCTGCCTGCAGCGCGTCGGCGCGGGTGGCAAGCGCCTGTGTGGCTGGCAAGTTGAGCGCCGCGCTTTCCAGTGACAGATTTTCCAGATCTTCGCGCAGGCCAACAACTTCGGACTGCAGGGACTGGACCCTCTCTTCCATCGGTTTGACGATCTGCAGATTTTCCGCGAATTCAGCGACCACCCGTTCGGCGGTGCCAGACAACTGCCAGAGCAGAAACAGGCAGAGCGCAACCAATATGAGGGTCGCGTTGATCAGGGCGATCAGCAGATCTTTGATGACTTTCATGGGGTACTCCACAGGAGGCTTAAAATTTCCCGCAGTGTGCGCCGAAGTGGGCGCGATCTCCAGTGAGAAAATGCGCGTTTTGCGGGCGGTTGGCTTTGTTGAAGCGGGTGGAGAATCCGACTAGGCTCCTGCTGAAGTAAGACGTGGCAGGCGAGGAGCAGCACCCATGGCAGAGAAAAGCTTTGATATGATTGTCATCGGTGCGGGGCCGGGGGGCTATGTTGCGGCCATTCGCGGTGCGCAGCTTGGCCTGAAGGTGGCCATTGTGGAACGCGAGCATATGGGCGGGATTTGCCTCAACTGGGGCTGTATTCCAACCAAGGCGATGCTGCGTTCTGCCGAGGTGTTCCATCTGATGGAGCGGGCGGCGGATTTTGGCCTCAAGGCAGAAGGCATCGGCTATGACATCGACGCTGTGGTGAAACGCTCGCGCGGGGTGGCGAAACAGCTGAGTTCCGGCGTGGCCTTTCTGATGAAGAAGAACAAGGTTGAGGTCTTTATGGGGGAGGCGACGCTGCCCGCCAAAGGCAAGGTCTCTGTGAAAACCGACAAGGGTGTCGAAGCGCTGAGTGCCAAGAACATCGTGCTGGCCACCGGTGCGCGGGCGCGGGAATTGCCGGGGCTTGAGGGCGATGGCAAGCGGGTCTGGACCTACAAGAATGCGCTGGTGCCGCCGCATATGCCCAAGAAATTGCTGGTGATTGGCTCGGGTGCCATCGGCATCGAGTTTGCCAGTTTCTACAACACGCTGGGGGCGGAGACCACGGTTGTGGAGGTCATGGATCGCGTACTGCCGGTTGAAGATGCGGAGATCAGCGCCTTTGCCAAAAAGCAGTTTGTCAAACAGGGCATGACAATCCTTGAAAAATCCATGGTCAAGAAACTGGATCGTGCCAAGGACAAGGTGACCACGCATATTGAGACTGGTGGCAAGGTCACGACGCAGGAGTTCGACACGGTGATCTCTGCTGTGGGGATTGTCGGCAATGTGGAAAACCTCGGGCTGGAAGCGCTGGGGGTAAAGATCGACCGGACCCATGTGGTGACCGATCAGTATTGCGCCACCGGCGTGGAGGGGCTTTACGCGATTGGCGATATCGCGGGGGCGCCCTGGCTGGCGCATAAGGCGAGCCATGAGGGCGTGATGGTGGCGGAGCTGATTGCGGGCGGCAAACCGCACCCGGTGAAGCCGGAAAGCATTGCGGGCTGTACCTATTGCCATCCGCAGGTGGCGAGCGTCGGCTATACCGAGGCCAAGGCGAAAGAGCTGGGCTATGATGTCAAGGTCGGGCGTTTCCCTTTCATCGGCAACGGCAAGGCGATTGCCTTGGGTGAGCCTGAGGGCATGGTGAAGACGGTGTTTGACGCCAAGACTGGCGAGCTTTTGGGGGCACATATGGTGGGCGCGGAAGTGACCGAGCTGATCCAGGGCTATGTGGTCGGGCGGCAGCTGGAGACCACGGAGGCCGAACTGATGGAGACGGTGTTCCCGCATCCGACACTGAGCGAGATGATGCACGAGAGTGTGCTCGATGCCTATGATCGTGTGATCCACATTTGAGCCGTTATTACGCATGATTTTGATGGCCTCCGCATGGGCGGGGGCGTTTTGCAATGGGCGCGCGTTCTTTGCGGCGAATGGTCATCCGATGAGGGGTTCAAAACGTAACTCTCCCTGATTATGTGTGAGCCTTGCGAACGGGCTTGGCGAATGAATTTGTTCTCTGTATGTTCGCAATAATTGAGGGGCAGTGAGTCCGTTTGGCTTCTGCCTGCTGCCGCAGCCGTTGGGGGTATTGATGGCCGAGCTGAAAAATATCGAGGTGCGCGGGGCGCGCGAGCACAATCTGAAATCCATTGATGTGGATATTCCGCGCGATCAGCTGGTGGTGATCACCGGGCTTTCTGGCTCTGGCAAATCCTCGCTGGCGTTTGACACGATTTATGCGGAAGGGCAGCGGCGCTATGTCGAGAGCCTGAGCGCCTATGCGCGGCAGTTCCTTGATATGATGGAAAAGCCGGATGTGGATCACATCAGCGGGCTGTCCCCGGCGATTTCGATTGAGCAGAAGACGACCTCCAAGAACCCGCGTTCCACTGTCGGCACGGTGACGGAGATTTACGATTATCTGCGTCTGCTGTTTGCCCGTGTGGGCACGCCCTATTCGCCGGCCACCGGCCTGCCGATTGAGGCGCAGCAGGTGCAGGATATGGTGGATCGCATCATGGGGCTTGAGGATGGCACGCGCGGCTATCTGTTGGCGCCGATTGTGCGCGACCGCAAAGGCGAATACCGCAAGGAATTCCTTGAGCTGCGCAAGCAGGGCTTTCAGCGAGTGAAGGTGGATGGCGCGTTCTACGAGCTCGACACGCCGCCGACTCTGGATAAGAAATTCCGCCATGACATTGACGTTGTCGTGGACCGCCTGGTGGTGCGTGAGGGCATGGAGACCCGGCTGGCGGACAGCTTGCGCACGGCGCTGGATTTGGCGGATGGTATTGCGGTTCTTGAGACTGCACCGAAGGAAGGTGACCCGGAGCGGATCACCTTCAGTGAGAAATTTGCCTGTCCGGTCAGCGGGTTCACCATCCCTGAGATTGAACCACGGCTGTTTTCCTTCAACGCGCCGTTTGGGGCCTGCCCCGATTGTGACGGGTTGGGCAAAGAGCTGTTCTTTGATGAGCGGCTGGTGGTGCCCGATGCCACGCTGAAAGTTTATGATGGCGCATTGGCGCCGTGGCGGAAGGGCAAATCGCCGTACTTCCTGCAGACCATTGAAAGCCTCGCCAAACACTACGGCTTTGACAAGAACACCCCGTGGAAGGATCTGGACAAGAAGGTTCAGCAGGTCTTTCTCTATGGCTCTGGCAATGAAGAGATCGAATTCCGCTATGACGAAGGCGGGCGCGTTTATCAGGTGACGCGGGTGTTTGAAGGCGTGATCCCCAATATGGAACGCCGCTATCGGGAAACCGACAGCAACTGGATCCGCGAAGAGTTTGAGAACTATCAGAACAACCGCCCCTGTGGGTCCTGTCGAGGCCACCGTCTGCGCGAAGAGGCGCTGGCGGTTCGAATTGCAGAGAAACATGTGGGCCATGTGGTGCAACTGTCGATCCGCGAGGCGCTGGCCTGGATTGAGAGTGTGCCGGAAAACCTGACGCCGCAGCGGCAAGAGATCGCGCGGGCGATTGTGAAAGAAATTCAGGAGCGGCTTGGCTTCCTGAACAACGTGGGATTGGAATACCTTACGTTGTCGCGCAACAGTGGCACCCTGTCGGGTGGAGAGAGCCAGCGGATCCGACTGGCCAGCCAGATCGGCTCTGGCCTGACCGGGGTGCTTTACGTGCTGGATGAGCCGTCGATCGGTTTGCACCAGCGCGACAATGACCGGCTGCTCACAACGCTGAAAAACCTGCGTGATCAGGGCAATACGGTGATTGTGGTTGAGCATGACGAAGAGGCGGTGCGCGAGGCGGACTATGTGTTCGACATCGGCCCGGGCGCCGGGGTGCATGGCGGGCAGGTGGTTTCCAAAGGCACGCCTGAGGATATTGCCGCCGATCCCAAATCGCTGACCGGGCAATATCTGTCAGGCGCGCGCGAGATCGCGGTGCCGACCGAGCGGCGCGAAGGCAATGGCAAGATGGTGAGCGTGGTGAAGGCCACGGGCAACAACCTCAAGAAGGTCACGGCGGACTTCCCGCTGGGCAAATTTGTCTGTGTGACCGGGGTGTCCGGTGGCGGCAAATCCACGCTGACCATCGAGACGCTGTTTAAAACCGCCTCCATGCGCCTGAATGGCGCACGCCAGACGCCTGCGCCTTGTGAAACCATTAAGGGGCTTGAGCATCTGGACAAGGTGATCGACATTGATCAGCGGCCCATCGGGCGCACGCCACGGTCAAATCCTGCGACCTATACCGGGGCGTTCACGCCGATCCGGGACTGGTTTGCCGGGCTGCCGGAGGCCAAGGCGCGCGGCTATAAGCCGGGGCGGTTCAGCTTCAACGTGAAAGGCGGGCGCTGTGAGGCCTGTCAGGGTGACGGGGTCATCAAGATCGAGATGCACTTCCTGCCGGACGTCTATGTGGAATGTGAGACCTGCAAAGGCGCGCGCTACAACCGTGAGACGCTGGAGATCAAGTTCAAAGGCAAGAGCATTGCCGATGTGCTGGACATGACCGTGGAAGAGGCGCAGGAGTTCTTCAAAGCGGTGCCAAGCATCCGTGACAAGATGGATGCGCTGATGCGGGTGGGGCTAGGCTACATCAAAGTGGGTCAACAGGCGACGACCCTGTCAGGTGGTGAGGCGCAGCGGGTGAAGCTCTCCAAGGAATTGGCGAAACGCTCCACTGGCCGCACGCTCTATATTCTGGATGAACCGACCACGGGTCTGCATTTTGAAGATGTGCGTAAGCTCTTGGAAGTGCTGCATGAGTTGGTGGATCAGGGCAATACTGTTGTGGTGATTGAGCACAATCTGGATGTGGTGAAAACCGCAGATCACATCATTGATATTGGCCCGGAAGGCGGCGATGGCGGTGGTAAGATTGTGGCCAAAGGCACGCCTGAAAAGGTCGCCAAGGTCGCGGCCAGCCATACGGGGCGGTATCTAAAGGACATGCTGGCTCCGAAGAAGAAAGTGGCTGCGGAATAAGGCAGGCAAGGTGCGTCAGGCGGCGCTAGGCCGCCATCAACGCGCGCGCCTCATAGCTGCGCAGGCTCAGACGAGCGGAAATGTCGCTCAGGGCGATGCCGCGGCGGTTCATCACTGCGCGCAGAGAGCGGTTGGCGATCGGATCAAAGCTGCGCAGCGTTTGCATGCCGGGTTGAAAACTCTCGCTCCATTGGCCTTCGGAGAGGAGCAGCTCATGCTGGGACATGAGAATGTGGAAATAGGTGACGGGTGTTGTGCCTGCGCAGATGGTGACATCACATCCGTCGACGAGGTCTTTGGCCTTGATAAGGACTTCGCCGCAGCCAAACAGCAGTTCGGCGCGCGCGCCACAGATCAGCACACGATGTTGCGGCGACACCACCAGATCGCGGTGATTGTCCAGCACACCGGCCTTGATGCGGATCGGCAAGGACTCCAGGCGAGGCGGCATTTCGGACTTTCCAATCCAGGCAATGGGTTGAAGGCCGGAATCTAGTGTTTCAACCAGCATGCCGGCGCGCAGATTTTCGACCAGAACATCGCCCTCTGCGGTACGTATCAGGGTGCCAGGTGTGAAACAGGGAGGGCGCTGTTCAATTTCCACCAAAGCGGTGTCGGTTTTTCCGGCGGAATCCTGAATGGTGTAGTTGAAGTAGACGGTTTCTGTATCGGTGTCGGCATCCACTGTGAGGGTGCCATCCGGGTTCAGGGTCACCTCCTGACCTGTGTCCAGTATCACGCTGTCGGGCAGGCCAGAGCTGGGATCTGCGCTGACGGGAATGCCATTGATATGGGTGATGGTCAGGGTGGGGCCAGCTGTGGAGTTGTCATTGCCCAGCACGTTGAGGGTTTTGCTGCCGCCAAATTTGATCGAAACCTCGTCGTCCTGTGCGACGATGGCGGTCTGCACCGAGCCACCAGCGATCAGGAGATTGGAATCATAGCGGCTGTCAGTGGCATCGGCGATGCCGATGATCAGTTGGTTGAGCCCATCCTGAAGCGGGGCCACAAAGGTCAGCGTGACGGTGAAGCCGTCCATTTCAGTGTTGAATTGATCGCCGCTGTTGTCGACGTAGATGTTTTCATTGGCGTCATTGATATTGCCCACGGTGGCAGAGCCGTCGCCGACAGAGATCTGCGCCTCAACCCCGTTTATCCAAACACCGATGGCGTCATTGTAGCTGAGAAATTCCGGGTATTCTTCGGAGGAGAGCACAAAGTCGATGGTGAGCAGTTCGCCAGCGGAGCCATTGAAGTCAATGACCATGTAGGCGGCATCAAAGGTGCTGGTGCCTGCGGCGGCGTTGAACAAAGCGTTGTTGTCCTGTCCCGTGGTGTCGGTGGAGGTGTCTGAACGCTGGTTTGTGTTTGTGCTGCCGTCGCTGTTGGTGAAGTCGCTGGCATAGCCGGTAGAGAGGATGACTCCGCTGTCAGCCGGTGCGACGCCGGGACTGGTGCTGTCGGCGCCGGAATAGATGCCGGAGCTGAGCGTGTCACCGAAGTACTGCGAAGAGACGATGCGAGATGGATCGCCAAAGATTTCGGCGGCCATGGCATCGGGCGATGCCGATGTGTTGATGTTCAGTTCCGTTGCGATCGCCATGGCTTGCCCCTTTCGATGGTTTGCTCTTGCGCCGGTGCTGTCTTTGTTTCCGAACTGGCAACAACTGGTGGCGTTCAAAAGCGGCCTAAAAGGGGCAAAGGTGAGGTGATATTAACCAAAAGTAGGTGCAGAATGCGCATTCTCAGCTGTAGCGATGTGGCTGTGAGACAAAGAAAAACCGCGCCAAAGAGGCGCGGCAATTAACTTTATTGTTTCTGGTCGGGTGGGTTCTGTTAACCACGGCTCCGTTTCTCAAAGCGGGGCAACATGGCAGAGAAATCGGTGCCAAGGCCGCCTTCGTTTTCCACAAATTGCTCATACAGTGCGGCGGCGGCCTGACCCATGGGGGTGTCTGCATCGGCGCTTTCGGCGGCCTGTTGTGACAGGCGCAGATCTTTGAGCATGAGCTCTGAGGCAAAGCCGGGCTGATAGTCATTGTCGGCGGGCGACTGTGGGCCGACGCCGGGGGCCGGGCAGTAGGCATTCATCGTCCAGCTGTAGCCGGAGGAGGTGGAGACAACATCAAACATGGATTGGCGATCAAGACCGAGCTTGTCGGCCAGCGCGAAGGCTTCGCAGGTGGCAATCATGGTCACACCAAGGATCATGTTGTTGCAGATCTTGGCGGCCTGACCGGCGCCAGACTCGCCACAGTGCACGGCTTTTTGACCCATGATGTCAAACAGCGGATTGGCTTTGGCAAAGGCCTCTTTAGCGCCGCCTGCCATGAAGGTGAGCGTGCCGCCAGCGGCGCCGCCGACACCGCCAGACACTGGCGCATCCACAGGCAGCAGGCCAGCGGTGGCGGCGTGGTCGGCCACCGCGCGGGCGCTGTCCACATCGACAGTTGAGCAATCCACAAAGGCGGCACCCGGGGACATCACCGGAATGATCTCTGCTGCGACGCTACGCAGTATGGTGCCGTTGGGCAGCATGGTGACGACTACATCCGCGCCCGTGGCGACTGCCGCTGCGCTGTCGGCCATGGTGACGCCCTCAATCGCAACATCCGCCATGTCAAAGCCTGTGACCTGATGGCCGGCTTTGGCCAGATTGGCGGCCATTGGCCCGCCCATGTTGCCCAGTCCAATAAATCCGATTTTCATGGCGTTGGTTCCTCTTTTTCAAATGTCAGCCTGTCTGTGCCGAGTGGCAGCACCATATTGGTGACAGCCATGGGCGGCAGGGCGTCCAATGTATGTTTCCATTGGGGATTGCGATCTTTGTCGATGATTTGCGCGCGAATGCCTTCCAGAAAATCGCCGTGCTCCATGGCGCGGAAGGTGAAGCGGTATTCCTGATCGAGTGCAAAGCGGATCTCTGGCGTGCCGCGCACACGGTGAATGAGCTCAAGCGTGGCGCCCATGGCGATGGGGGAGTTGCGCGACAGTTTCTTCAGCGTGCCTTGGGAAAAGGCGCTGTCATCGTTTTGCAGAGAGGTGAGAATGTCGCTCAGGCGCTCGCCGCCAAAATGGGCGTTGATCTGGGCGCTTTGTTGCGCCAGAGCGCCGGGGGCGATGTCTTGGGCGGCGGTGTCGATCAGGGACCAATCGCCGGTTTCCTCTAACTGCACAATGAGGGCGGGCCATTTTTCCTCGGGGATGTAGTAGTCCGCAAAACCGGCGTGGAGCGCATCTGCCGCGCTCAGGCGGGCCGCGGTGAGGCCGAGGTATTCGCCAAGACGCCCCGGCGCCTGAGCCAAGATCAGAGAGCCGCCCACGTCCGGCACAAGGCCGATGCCAACCTCGGGCATGGCGATCTGGCTGCTGTCACCCACAACCCGGTGGGAGCCGTGACAGCCGACGCCCACGCCGCCGCCCATGGTGAACCCCTGCATGAAGCTGGCCACGGGTTTGGGGAACTCAAACAGTTTGGCGTTCATGCGGTATTCATCGGCCCAGAACTTACGCCCATATGCGTAGTCCCCGTTCATCCCGGTTTTGTAGAGTTCGGCAATGTCACCGCCCGCGCAGAAGGCTTTGTCGCCCACTGCATCAATCACGATCATCTTGATGGCGTCATTTTCGCGCCATGCGTCGAGCGCATTTTCGATGGCGATGCACATGTCATATGACAGAGCGTTGAGCGCCTTGGTGCGGGTGAAGGTGATGCGGCCGGTGTGGCCCGCGATGCGGATGTGGATGTCAGACACGTCTGCGCTCCGTCTTTGCCTTACGCCGCAATCATCTGGCGGGAGATGATCAGGCGCATGATTTCGTTTGTGCCTTCCAAAATCTGATGCACGCGCAGGTCGCGGACGATTTTTTCGATGCCGTAGTCTGCGAGATAGCCGTAGCCGCCGTGCAGTTGCAAACAGCCGTTGGCCACTTCAAAGGACACGTCGGTGACCATGAGCTTGGCCATGGCGCAGAATTTGGTGGCGTCGTGATCGCCGTTATCAAGTTTCCATGCGGCCTGGCGCAGGAAGGTGCGGGCGGCTTGCAACTTGGTTTCATATTCAGCGAGGCGGAACTGCAGCGCCTGAAACTGGTTGATGGATTTGCCGAAGGCTTTGCGCTCTGACATGTATTGCACGGTCATATCGAGTGCCTTCTGCGCGCCGCCAAGGGCGGAGGCCGAGATATTGAGGCGACCGCCATCCAAGCCGTTCATGGCGTAGCTGAAGCCTTTGCCTTCTTCGCCAATCAGATTGTCCGCGGGCACTTTGCAATCGTCAAACTGAACTTGAGATGTCGGCTGGGCAAGCCAGCCCATTTTCTTTTCCAATGCGCCAAAAGACAGACCGTCGGTGCCGTCTTCTACGACCACCGTAGAGATGCCTTTGGGGCCGTCCTCGCCGGTGCGCACCATGCAGACATAAGCATCAGAATAAGAGCCGCCAGAGATGAAGGCTTTGGTGCCGTTGAGCACATAGCCCTCATTGCTGCGCTCCGCGCGGGTTTTCAGGGCGGAGGCGTCAGAACCTGAACCGGGTTCGGTGAGGCAATAGGAGAAGACTTTGTTCATGGCACAGAGATCAGGCAGCCATTTCTGTTTGGTCTCCTCAGAGCCAAATTTGTCGATCATGCCGCCACACATGTTGTGGATCGACAGGAAGGAGCCGACAGAGGGGCAGGACATGGCGAGGGCTTCAAACACCAGCGTGGCGTCAAGGCGCGAGAGACCGGAGCCGCCGTAGGCCTCAGACACATAGATGCCGCCCAGACCCAGCTCTGCGATCTGCGGCCAGAGGGTTTTGGGGATGGTGCCTGCGGCTTCCCAGTCTTGGGCAAAAGGGGCGATGTGCTCTTCGCCAAAACCTTTGGCCATGTCAAAGATCAGGGTTTGTTCTTCGGTCAGTGCAAAATCCATGTCTCTTCCTCTGCGCGCAATATCGGGCGGCGTAATGTGACGGCAAAGCAGGCTGAAGGCGCGATGAAAGGGCGCGCGCTTCGCGGCCTCCCTTCCGCGAATTGAACAGGTGTTAAATTAACACCGTTGCCGCGTCATTGCAAAGGAAGAAAGCGGCAAAATCGCCCGGATCACACCGCGATTATGCAGAGTGGTTTTGCAAAAATGTCTGAACTGATGTGTCAGGCCGTTCGGCTGAGAAGCTGGCTGATGGAGTCATGCGGGATGCCCAATATAGACAGAGCGGGTTGTTCACTTTCTTGAACCATCGGGACAACGGCGGGGAAAGGCTCCCAACTGCGCAGCGCGATGCGCGCGAGTTTCTGGCCAACCAACGTTGGGGCGAGATAGACGATGAGGGTCTGCGCATTCTGGCCGGTGAAGGCTTCGGCCTTTTGCGCCTGTGCCTGCATGAGTTGCACATAGTCTTCATCCCAGCCGGTCAGCTCTGTGAGATCGACCAATTGTTTCTGTCCGGGGCGAAACTCTGGGTGGCTTGCATATTCAGCAAAGGCGGTCAGCGTGTCTGACATGTTCGCATGTCCCTGATATCGCACATAAACCACGCCAATTGAGGACAGAATTCTGAAAGAGACCGACATATTTTCCTCATGTTACCCCAAAAAAAGGGGCAGCAATGCCGCCCCTTTCGGTACATGAGCACAAGTTGGATTGTGGATCAATCCATCGCTTTGAAGTTCAGCGCCGCACCGTCCTTGATGCCGGAGAACCAGCGGGAGGTGACCTTTTTGGTCTGGGTGTAGAACTTGAATGCGTCGGGGCCGTATTGGTCCAGATCGCCAAAGCCAGATTTTTTCCAGCCGCCAAAGGAGAAGTAAGACAGCGGGACCGGGATCGGGAAGTTCACGCCAACCATACCGACGTTTACACGGTTCACAAAGTCGCGGGCCACGTCACCGTCACCGGTGTAGATCGCCGTGCCGTTGCCGTATTCATTGTCCATCACCAACTGCAGCGCGTCTTCGTAGTTGTCCTGACGCACCATTGACAGAACTGGGCCAAAGATCTCTTCTTTGTAGATGTCCATGTCTGGGGTCACGTTGTCAAACAGGGTCGGGCCAACAAAGTAACCGTCCTCATAGCCCTGAATGTTCAGACCACGGCCGTCTGTCAGCAGTGTCGCGCCCTGATCAACACCAGAGGTGATCAGACCCTCGATGCGATCTTTGGCCTGAGCGGTGATCACCGGGCCGTAGTCCACATCGTCGCCACCGGTATAGGGGGCCACTTTCAGGCTCTCGATTTTTGGAACCAGACGCTCGACCAGTGCGTCAGCAGTGCCTTTGCCAACTGGAACCGCAACAGAGATCGCCATGCAGCGTTCGCCAGCTGCGCCAAAGCCTGCGCCGACCAGCGCGTCTGAGGCTTTGTCCATGTCCGCGTCGGGCATGATGATCATGTGGTTTTTCGCACCACCGAAACACTGTGCGCGCTTGCCGTTTGCTGCGGCACGACCGTAGATGTATTGCGCGATCGGGGTGGAGCCCACAAAGCCAACAGCCTGAATGGTTTCGTTGTCCAGGATCGCGTCAACGCATTCTTTGTCGCCGTGGACAACTTGCACAACACCATCGGGCAGGCCCGCTTCTTTGAACAGTTCGACCAGACGCATCGCGGTGTTTGGGGTGCGCTCAGATGGCTTCAGGATGATGGCATTGCCGCAGGACACAGCGGGTGACATTTTCCACAAAGGGATCATCGCTGGGAAGTTGAACGGGGTGATGCCCGCAACAACGCCCAGAGGCTGACGGATGGAGTAGAGGTCGATGCCGGGGCCTGCGTCGCCAACAAACTCGCCTTTGTTCATGGCTGGTGCGCCCATGCAGACTTCAACAACTTCCAGACCACGCTGGATGTCGCCTTTGGCGTCGGGCAGGGTTTTGCCGTGTTCTTTGGACAGGATTTCTGCCAGCTCGTCCATGTGTTCGTTGATCAACGCGCCGAACTTCATGAAGATGCGTGCGCGACGCTGCGGGTTTACCTTGGCCCATTCCTTTTGCGCGACAGCGGCTTTTGCGACAGCTGCGTCCAGTTCAGCTGGGGTTGCCAGTGGCACCTTGCTGATGATTTCGCCAGTGGCAGGGTTGCGGGCTTCGGCAAAGCGGCCGGATGTGCCTTTGACGTGCTCGCCGTTGATGTAGTGAGACAACTCTTGCATTGCTTCCTCCAAAAAAGATTGGGGTGACAATAGGCTTGCAAAAATGTGTGGAAAAGAGACAAGTGTTCAAAACTGTTTTGCAAAAATGCAGGAGTGTGCGCGATGGTGCAGTGGGATGACATGCGGGTTTTTCTGGCGGTGGCAAGGGAGGAAAGCCTGTCTGCGGCGGGGCGGCGTCTGAAGGTCGATCCCGCCACGGTGGGGCGGCGGGTTGCGCGGCTTGAAACCGTGTTTGAGGCGCCTTTGTTTGTGAAGTCGCCAACGGGATATGCGCTGACTGATGCGGGGCAGCGAATGATGGGGCATGCGCTGCGTGTGGAGCAGAGCCTGCAGGAAGCCACTGAAGAGATGGTGGGGCAAAGCACTGGATTGTCAGGGCAAATTCGCATTGGTGCACCGGATGGGGTGGCAAACTTTCTGTTGCCACAGGTGTGCGCGCGCATTGCCAGGGACAACCCTGACCTCGACATTCAGATTGTGGCGCTGCCCCGTGTGGTGAGCCTGTCACGGCGTGAAGCGGATCTGGTGGTGGCGGTCAGTGCGCCAACGGCCGGTCGGCTGACCGTACAGAAAATCACAGATTACAAATTGCACTTGGGAGCAGCAGAAGCCTATCTGCGCAGCCAGCCTGTGATCACCGAGGTCTCAGATCTGAGCGCGCATCTGGTGACGGGGTATATTCCGGATATGATTTTTGACAAAGAGCTCGACTATCTGAGTGAAGTCGGGGTGGAGCGGGTGCGGCTCGCCTCCAACTCTGCCTCTGTTCAGTTCAATTGGGTGCGCACAGGATCCGGCATTGGCGTGGTGCATGATTTTGCCATTCCTTCGGCGCGCGGCGTGGTGAAAGTGCTCCCGGAACAGATTTCTTTGACGCGCAGCTTTTATTTGATCCGGCATGCAGATGATCGCCGCTTGGAACGGCTGAACCGTTTTTCCGAAGCACTCTGTGAGGGCATGCGCGAGGAGGTGGCTCGTTTGGAAGCGCAAACTTGACATGAGCGGAGGCAGCGGCAACGCTGAGACTTATTTAAGCGCTTTCGGAGGGTTCGTATGCTTGTTCATCAGATTTTGAAGTCAAAAGGCTCTGAAGGTGTGTTGACGGTCAAACCGGGCACATTGATATCTGAGGCGGCGAAAATCCTTTCAGATAAAGGGATTGGCACGGTGATTGTGTCTGAAGACGGGGCGGTGCCGCTGGGAATATTGTCAGAGCGAGACATTGTGCGGGAGCTGGCGCGGCGCGGCATTGAGTGTTTGTCTGCGAAAATTGATGACTATATGACCACCGAGCTTGTGACCTGTGGGCGCAACGATGACGCGGTGACTGTGCTTGAAAAAATGACAACAGGTCGGTTTCGCCATATGCCGGTGCTGGAAGATGGTGCGCTGGTGGGGCTGATTTCCCTTGGCGACACGGTGAAAGCCCGACTGTCTGAACTGGCCATGGAGAAGGAGGCCCTTGAAGGAATGATCATGGGGCATTGAGGCCCTGTTCTTGTTGTGCCGCGACGTCTCTGCACCGCAGAAATACCCATCCGTCAAACTCTGCTTGCAAATTGCTGCGCAATAATGTTGCGTGCGCCCAAGACTACGGGAGACTGTCATGCGCACCGCTCTATATCCAGGCACGTTTGACCCTATCACATTGGGGCATATTGATATTATTCGTCGCGCCACGCAATTGGTGGACCGGCTAGTGATTGGCGTTGCGATCAATCGCGACAAGGGACCGTTGTTTTCGCTCGAAGAGCGGGTCGCGATGATCGAAGGCGAATGCGCGCAGTTGGCGGACGAAACCGGCACCGAGATTGTTGTGCATCCGTTCGAAAATCTGCTGATCGATTGCGCCAAAGAAGCGGGCGCGCAGATCATTGTGCGCGGTTTGCGGGCGGTGACGGATTTTGAGTATGAATATCAGATGGTTGGCATGAACCGGGCTCTGGACAGCAGCATTGAGACGGTGTTTCTGATGGCTGACCTGAAGCATCAGGCGATTGCCTCAAAGCTGGTGAAAGAGATCGCGCGGCTGGATGGGGATGTGTCAAAGTTTGTGACACCTGCGGTAAATGAGGCGTTGCTGGAGCGGCTTGGCAAGAGCTGACGTGTTGCCGCATTAACGGATTTTCTCTCAAAAACTTAGCGTCTGTATTGCGTCTGTTTCCCGTCGGTATTGCGTCGGTGCGTTTGCGGTTTTGCCTGATCTTTAAAACGTCTAATGCAGCGCGCGCAGCAACGGGATGTTTGGCAACATCTGGAGTTCGTGGCCGATGTTGCGCCTGCTGAAGAGTTGGCTCTAGGAAATTCCCTGCAGATCGGGCATCAATCAACAAACACCCCAAAGCAGAGTTGGGGGCAAAGGAGAGGTGCAGATGGCTGGTGGATTGCTTGCGTTGTTGGATGATGTGGCGGGCATTGCCAAAGTGGCGGCGGCCTCAATCGATGATGTGGCGGCAGGTGCGGCCAAAGCGAGTGCCAAAGCCGCGGGTGCGGTGATTGATGACGCGGCTGTAACCCCCAAATATGTGCACGGGTTTGAAGCCAAACGCGAGCTGCCGATCATCTGGAAGATTGCCAAAGGCTCAATCCGCAACAAGCTTTTGATTTTGTTGCCAGCGGCTTTGCTGCTGGCCAATTTTGCGCCTTGGGCGATTGCGCCATTGTTGATGCTGGGTGGGGCCTATCTGTGCTTTGAGGGGGCGGAGAAGGTGGTGCATGCCTTTGCGCCCCATGAGGCACATCACGCAGCGGCAGAAGACGAGATCCCCGAGGATGTGGCGCATCTGGAAGAAAAGAAAGCGGCCGGGGCCATCAAGACAGACTTCATTCTGTCGGCTGAGATCATGACCATCATCCTGTCGGGCATTCCGGAGAGCAATTTCTGGATGGAAGCCGCGACTCTGGCGTTGGCCGGTGTGGGTATTACGGTTGCGGTCTATGGCTCTGTGGCGCTGATTGTGAAGATGGATGATGTGGGGCTGGCGATGTATGCGGGCGGGCGGCTGTCGTTGACGCGCGCGCTGGGGCGCAGCCTTGTTCGGGGCATGCCCTATTTCATGAAGCTGCTGACGCTGGTGGGAACGGCCGCCATGCTTTGGGTTGGCGGCTCTATCGTTGTGCATGGTCTGGAGGAGCTGGGGTTTGGCTGGCTTGGGCATCACATTCACGACTGGGCTTATGCGGTGGGGCATATGGTGCCTGCCGCCTATGAAGGCTTTGCGGAGTGGACAGCAAAGGCTGCGATGGATGGTGTCTTTGGAGTGCTTTTGGGTGCGGCATTGATCCCTGTGGCCACAAAGGTCATTGGGCCGATTTGGGGGCGCCTGTTTGGGAGCGCGGGCGCAGAAGGATCGCACTGAGTGTCGGAGGATGACACGCGTCCCGTTATTCGGGAAGTGCGCCCTTGGTACCGATGGATGAAGCTAAAAGAGGGTGTATACCCTGAGTTGAACGCACGGCTGCTGCGTGTTCAGTCGACGCGGTTTCGGTTTGGCGAGCGCATGACATCGCAGACGCGTTCGCTGCCCGAAATAGACGTCATCTTGCGTGTACGGCTGGCAATAGGTGAGGCCGCCATTATTCGGTCGCGGCATTGGCCCGGACGTTTGTACAATGCTGTTGTCGGTGAAAGCGCGCGGTACAGCCGTTTTAATGGGCATGAGGTGCGTGATGTCCTCAGCGTGATTGGCGCTGAGACGGAAGGTTTGGTTGATCCGAATGGGACGTATGATCTTCGCCTGGATTTTCTGCGTGACATTCTTTTGCGGATTGCTGAAGAGAGAGGTTAGGGTGCCTTTCTCATCCTATGGATGACTGTCCTTTGCTTTTGCGGCACTTGCATTCGACGGGCTAAGTTCAAAACAGGTTCGTTGCGCTGTTTGGTCTCGTTTGTGAGATGGCAGAGCCACTTGCACTCCCCTTGAAAGGTGACTAATTTTGTCGACAATGTGATTCAGTGGAGTCACGAATGTCAGCAAAGCCTTCCTCTGTGAATGCTAGCCAGAACGTTCTTCCGATACCGATACTTCGACGACGAATAGGAGAGCCGAATGGCCACCATAGCTGCTGTTTCCCCGCAGGACATCAGGGACGCCCGCAAGGAGCATGACAAACTGCGCGAGCGCGATCTGGCGGACAAGCTTGGCATTTCCGAAGCGCATCTGGTTGCCGCGCATGTTGGACAGGGTGTGACCCGCCTGCAGGCGGATATTGATGCGTTGTTTGCATCGTTTGAGCGGTTGGGAGAAGTGATGGCGCTGACCCGCAACCCATCCTGTGTGATTGAAAAAGTTGGTCAATACGCCAATTACACGCCGGGGCCACATGCCTCTATGGTGCTGAACGAAGAGATTGACCTGCGGATGTTTGGCAGCCACTGGGTGCATGCCTTTGCGGTTGAGAAAGTGACCGACAAGGGCACAAAGCGGTCTATTCAGGTGTTTGATGCGGCGGGTGATGCTGTGCACAAAGTGCATTTGCGCGATGCCTCTGTTCTGGAAGAATGGCACAGCATCGTCGATGCGCTGAAAAGTGCAGATCAGGGTGACGAGATCACCACAGAGGCGCGCAAGCCAGTGGACGGCCCCAAAGGCGACCCTGAGAAAGCTGATAAGCTGCGCACGGAGTGGGACAAGATGTCAGACACCCATCAGTTTCTGATCATGACCCGCAAGATGAAGATGAACCGGCTTGGGGCCTATCGCATTGCGGGCGCGCCTTATGCCCGTCGTATTGCACCAAAATCGGTGGAAACGCTGCTGCACCGTGCGGCAGAGAAGACCGTGCCGATCATGATTTTTGTCGGCAATGCGGGCTGTATCGAAATTCACACTGGCCCCGTGTCTCGGATTGTCGACATGGGCCCTTGGATCAATGTTCTGGATCCTGGCCACGATCTGCACCTGCGCAAGGATCACATTGCGGAGGTCTATGCTGTCACCAAGAGCACGCGGCGTGGGCCGGCGATTTCGGTTGAGGCGTTTGACGCAGAAGGCATGTTGATTGCGCAGTTCTTCGGGGTGACCAAAGACCCAGAGGCGGCAGCGGCATGGGCGGCGTTGATTGCAGAGCTTGAAGCCGATTTTGCGGAGCTTGCAGCATGATGAAACTGAGTGGGATTTCCATCACGCAGGGCGCAATGGCGGGGGCTTTGGCTCTGCTGCTGAGCACAACTTTGCGGGCAGATGAGCCCGCGCAGCGGATTGTCTCTGTTGGCGGTGCGGTGACAGAAATTGTCTATGCGCTGGACGAAGGCGACCGGCTGGTTGCGCGCGACACCACCTCCAACTACCCGGCAGAGGCACGCGATTTGCCCAATGTGGGCTATATCCGCCGCTTGTCAGCGGAGGGTGTGCTGTCGGTCAACCCTGACCTGATCCTGAGCGAAGCGGGCGCGGGCCCGCTGGAAACCATGGAGTTGCTGCGCGAGGCGGCGATCCCGGTGGCCGAAATCAACGAAGGCTTCACGCGTGAGGCGGTCAGCCAGAAGATCATGACCGTGGCTGACGTGCTTGGCGTGCCTGAGAAAGGTGCGGCGCTGGCGCAAGAAACCGATGCGGCAATTGCTGAGGCGCTGGCCAAGGTGGATACCGCGAACCGGCCGAAAGTGTTGTTCATTCTGTCCACCGCCGGTGGGCGCGTGATGGCGGCAGGCACCAACACAAGCGCGGGCGCGATCATTGAGCTGGCTGGCGGCGAAAACGCAGCGAGCGGGTTTGAGGGCTTTAAGCCGATGACCGATGAGGCGATTGCCACGAGTGGGGCGGAAGTGATCCTGATGATGGATCGGCGCGATGATCACGGGGCCTCTAACGATCAGCTGCGTGCCCATCCGGCGATTGGTCAGACCCCTGCGGCGCTGAACGATGCCATCGTGCGGATGGACGGTATGTTGCTGCTGGGCTTCTCTGTGCGCACCGGGCAGGCGATCTCTGAGCTTGCGGACGCGTTGGTGGATGTCCAGAGCTGATGGCTTATGCAGGAGTTTCATCCGTAGCTGACACCACGGAGGGGGACCGCAGTCAGACCGCGCATCGGCTGACCTATGTGTTACTTGGGGTGCTTGCGGTTGCCATGCTGGCCTCGCTGGCAATTGGTGCCTCTGGCACGTCGTTGTGGCAGGCGTTGTGGGATGTGGCACGTGGGGCGGAGCTGTCGCTGCGCGACCGTGTGGTGCTGTTTGATATTCGCCTGCCGCGCACGCTGATGGCGGCGGCGGTGGGCGCGGCGCTGGCAGTCTCAGGCGCGATGATGCAGGGGTTGTTTCGCAACCCATTGGCGGATCCGGGACTGATTGGCGTGAGCGCCGGTGCCGGGTTTGGTGCCATTGTTGCGATCGTGCTGGGCGGCATGCTGCCGTTGGCGCTGAGTGACGCGCTGGGATATTATCTGGTGCCGCTGGCAGCGTTTCTGGGCAGTTGGGCCACAACACTCATTCTCTATCGCGTGTCCACCCGCAAGGGGCGTACATCGGTGGCCACCATGCTGCTGGCCGGGATTGGTCTGGGCGCGCTGACCGGGGCGGTATCTGGCATTCTGATCTACATCGCAGATGATGCGCAGCTGCGTACTCTGACCTTCTGGGGCATGGGCTCGGTAGCGGGGGCGACCTGGTCCAAGTTCTGGACGGCCGTGCCGTTGATTGCGGTGGCGATGCTCACCATTCCCTTTATTGCCAAAGGGTTGAACGGGCTGGCGCTGGGTGAGGCGGCGGCGAGCCATATGGGCATTGATGTGCAGCGCACCAAAAATGTGGCAATCCTTGCTGTGGCGGCGGCGGTTGGCGCTGCGGTGGCAGCGAGCGGCGGCATTGGTTTTGTTGGCATTGTGGTGCCGCATCTGCTGCGCCTCGCGGTGGGGCCGGACCACACCTATCTGCTGCGCAATTCGGCGCTACTGGGGGCGGCACTGCTGCTGGTGGCGGATATTATCAGCCGGATGATTATTGCGCCTGCGGAATTGCCGATTGGCATTATCATGGCCGTCATCGGTGGGCCTTTCTTCCTTTGGATTTTGCTGCGCCGTCGTGGCATTGTGGATATGTGAGCCATGTTGAAAGCCGAAAATATCACTGTGTCGTTTGGCCGCCGTGAGGTGCTGCATGACGTGTCCTTTGCGGCCAAGCCCGGCGCGTTGACGGCCATTGTGGGCCCCAATGGGTCCGGCAAGACCACATTGCTCAAAGCGATGATTGGCGAAGTGGCACATGGTGGCACGGTGCGGCTCAATGACGTGGATATTGCGCGTGCCAAACCCTGGGAGCTTGCGGCCATGCGTGGCGTGCTGCCGCAGGCGACGCCGCTGGCCTTTCCCTTCACTGTGGCCGAGGTTGTACGCCTTGGGCTGATGAATGGCACATCCGGTGGGAAAAATCAGCTGGTGCCCGCTGCGCTCGCGCGTGTGGGGTTGGGGGGCTATGCGGCGCGCTATTATCAGGAACTGTCAGGGGGCGAGCAGCAACGTGTGCAGCTCGCTCGTGTGCTGACGCAGGTGTGGGAGTCAACACAGGATGGCGTGCCGCGCTGGCTGTTTCTGGATGAGCCGGTGTCTGCGCTCGATATTGGTCATCAGCTTCTGGTGATGCAGATTGCCCGTGACTTTGCAGATGCGGGGGGCGGCGTGGTGGCGGTGATGCATGATCTGAACCTCACCGCAATGTATGCTGATGAGGTTGCACTGATCAGTGATGGCCGCGTTCTGGCGCAGGGCGCGTCTGAGGCAGTGTTTACTGACGATTTGCTAAGCAAAGCCTACCACTGCCGGGTGCAGGTCAACACCACACCACCGTCAGGTACGTTTTTGTTGCCGCATGTGGCACAGGCTGGGGCGGCCTGATTTCGGGTTATGCCTCTGATGCGGCGGCACCTTTTTGAATGGTGAAAAACAGGGTGCCGTCTGTTTCACTCATGCCAAGAAACTGGTGTCCCGCTTCATTGCAGAAATGCGGCACGTCCACGATGGCGGCAGGGTCATCCGCGATGAGCTGCACTTTGGCGCCATCTTTGAGAGGTTCCATACGTTTGCGCAGGCGCAAGACGGGCAGGGGGCACAAGAGGCCGAGAGCGTCGATTTCCAAATCCATAAAATCACATAAGCGCGATGTTTCGGTGTGTCCACAAGGTTGTTACCGAAGCATGGGTGACCTTGGGCGAGAGATGACCTAAGTGTGGCAGCATGTTTGGAATTGATATCATCGACGCAGGGCTGCTCCCTGCCATGTTCGTGGCGCTGATGGCGGGGACCATCTCGTTTCTGAGCCCCTGTGTGCTGCCGATTGTGCCGCCCTATCTTGCCTATATGAGCGGCATGAGTATGTCGGAGATGACGACGCAGCAGGAAGCGCGGCGCAAAGTGATCCTGACGGCGCTGTTCTTTGTGCTGGGGCTTTCCACTGTGTTCCTGTTCCTTGGGTTCACGGCCTCTGCATTTGGGGCGTTTTTCCTGCAAAATCAGGAGCTTTTCAGCAAGATCGCGGGCGGCATCGTGATTGTATTTGGCCTGCACTTCCTGAATGTGTTCCGCATTCCATTTCTGGATCGTGAGGCGCGGATTGAGACCGGAGATTCCGGCGGATCGGCCTTTGGCGCTTATGTTCTTGGGTTGGCCTTTGCCTTTGGCTGGACGCCCTGCATTGGGCCACAGCTGGGTGCGATTCTGTCGATTGCGGCGAGCGAAGCCTCGATCACGCGTGGGACCGTGCTGTTGGGTGTTTATGCCGCAGGCTTGGGTATTCCATTCCTGCTGGCGGCGGTGTTCCTCAATCGGGCTATGGGCGTGATGAACAAAATCAAGCCGCATATGGGTACAATTGAGAAAGTGATGGGCGGACTGCTGTTGTTTGTTGGCGTGATGCTGGTGACCGGTGCATTCTCCACCTTCTCTTTCTGGTTGCTGGAAACCTTCCCGGCACTTGCAACACTCGGATAAGACTTAATTTTGCCGAAGTGACGGGCTATGCTCTCTTCAAAGGAGAGAGCAGCCCATGGGTGAGACCCCCCAACACCAGAGCGTGCGCAAGCGCCGTGTGTTTTACATTCCCGGATATGACCCGATCCACCCGCGCCGCTATCGCGAGCTTTATCGCAAAGAGGGCGCGGCGCAGGCGGGTATTTCGGGCTATGCGCTGACGCTTTCTCCAAAAAAACCAGGGGCTGGGCCGTTCGGCTGGCATGTGACTGGGTGCTTTCAAGGCGTTGAAAGCGAAGCAGATTTTGAGGTTTTGATCTGGTCCGATATTGTCAAGGACAGCATGGATCAGGGGATTGCGGCAACTTACGTGCAACTCGTGCGCACCGCCTGGGTCTATATCGGCAGTGGGGCGCTGTGGCGGCTGATGAAACTGCGCAAAGGCCCGGTGATTGCCGCGCTTTATCCGGTGATCTTCCTGATTTTGCAGCTGATGTTTGCTTTGGCCGTGGCCTGGGGCATTGGGGCGCTGCTCGCGCTTGTGCTGCCGTGGTGGAGCAAGCTGTTTGGCCTTTTGGTGGTGGTGCCAATCCTCAAGTGGTTTCAAAAGCACGACGGGAAGGTCTTTGCCTATTACTTGATGCATGACTACGCCTATTCGGCGGCCACGAAAGGCGCGAATGCGCCAGAGCTTGAGGCGCGAATGACGACGTTTAAAGACCGCATCGCAGAAGCGCTTAGAAGTGATTGTGAGGAAGTTCTGGTGGTGGGCCATTCCAGCGGGGCGCATCTGGCAGTATCGGTGTTGTCCGATCTGATCCGCGACGGTCTGTTGCCCCAAGATGGGCCGAGGTTGGCGTTTCTGTCGCTTGGACAGGTTGTGCCGATGGTGTCATTTTTGCGTGATTCCAATCGGTTGCGGGGGGATCTTTCATATCTGTGTCAGCGGGAGGACATCACTTGGGTGGATGTGACCGCGCCGGGAGATGGCTGTGCCTTTGCCCTGTGCGATCCTGTGTCAGTGACAGGGGTTGCGCCAGAGAGCGGCAAGCGCTGGCCGCTTGTTGTGTCAGCGGCATTTACGCAGACGTTGAGTGAGGCGCGGTGGAAAGAGCTGCGCTGGCGGTTTTTTCGCCTGCACTTTCAATATCTTTGTGCCTTTGATCGGCCGGGAGACTATGACTATTTCCAAATCACGGCTGGGCCGATGAGCTTGGCAGGGCGGTATGAGGGGCGACAGCCGTCGAAATCGCGGATTGAGACGCCGGTGAACCGATACACACAGGGGGCGCAATGATCCCGCCCAAACCCACACCGCGGCCGGATAGAGTCTCGCTGCGTCAGTATGTTAGACTGTTTCGGCAGGATCTGTTGTCTGCGCAGCCACAGCGGCTGTATCGTGCGTGGATGGCAGAGTTCCGCACGCCGTTTTTCCGCTCCTATATGATCAATCAACCCTCGCTGATCCAGACGGTGCTGAAAGAGCGGCCGGATGATTTCCCAAAGTCGGAGCGGGTGAGCGAGGGCTTGCGGCCGTTGCTGGGGCAATCTGTGTTTTTGACCAATGGCGAGACGTGGAAGCGGCAGCGGCGGATTATTGACCCGGCGTTTGAAGGGGGGCGGCTGCGTGACACCTTTCCGGCGATGTGGGCGGCAGCGGAGTCTGCGGTGGCGCGGATCGACAAGCGCGTTGATCAAGATATTGAAATAGAAGAAGAAACCAGCCATGCGGCGGCGGATGTGATTTTTCGCACGCTGTTTTCGATCCCGATCGAACATGAGGTGGCGGGACGTGTGTTCAGCGAATTTCGCAGCTATCAGCGCAGTGCGCCGATCGTGAATCTGGGGGCATTTTTGCCGCTGCCGCGTTGGTTTCCAAGGTTTTTTCGCAAAGATACCAAACGCACCGCTGCCAGCATTCGGGCTTTGATTACGGGGCTGACTGAGGCGCGTATGGCAGCGATTGCGGCCGGGACGGCGCCCAATGATCTGGCCACCAAGATCATGACAACGGTAGATCCGGAAACGGGAAAACCGTTTGATACCAATGAGATGGTGGATCAGGTGGCGATCTTCTTTCTGGCTGGGCATGAGACCAGCGCCTCTGCTTTGGCCTGGGCGCTGTATTTATGTGCGCTGTATCCGGAGTGGCAGGAGATGATTGCAGAGGAAGCACAGGGATTGGAGGCAGATTTTGCTGCGATCAGCCGTCTGAAAATCAGTCGGGATGTGTTTCGCGAAACCCTGCGGCTCTATCCGCCGGTGCCGATGATGGTGCGGGAGGCAACCTGCCCGGAGCAGTTTCGGGATCGGGAGATTCGTGAAGGATCTCAGATTGTTATCTCCCCCTGGCATTTGCACCGGCAGGAGCGGATTTGGGACAATCCGGACGGGTTTGACCCAACGCGCTGGCAGACGGAGAACGGCAAACACTGCGCGCGGGAGGCTTATGTGCCTTTCTCGGCGGGGGCACGGGTTTGTACCGGTGCGGGCTTTGCCATGGTGGAAGGGGTGTTGATGCTCTCTATGATCTTGAAGCATTTTAAGCTGACTCCCGTGGGCGCGCCGCCCGTGCCGATTGCCCATCTGACGGTGCGGTCGCGCGATGGTATTAACCTTCGGATTGAGCAGCGCAGGTGAATCGGGAGAGAGGGGCGCTGCCCCTGACACCGCAAGCGGTGTCCACCCCGGGATATTTCAAGAATGAGAAACCGGGGTGTGTTTTGTGCTTAGCCCGTTCGCTCTGGCCCGGTATCGCTGGTCAGTCACGCTGCGGGCGCAGGGGGAGGCGCGCCTGTGATCACTTGCTCTCTTCATACCACCAGACGCTCGGCAACCATTCGACGCCGTCGCCGTAGATGGGGAGCGTGTCTGGGAAATGCAGGTTTTTGTCATGCGCGACGCGGCCCACGGCATAGTTCCAGATCGGGATCACATAGCGGCCGGTGCTGAGCACGCGATCCAGTGCGCGGGTGGCGGCGATGAAATCTTCCTGAGAACCGGCGGTCAGCATTTCGGTGATCATCGCGTCAATGGCCGGGGACTGCACGCCCATGAAGTTGCGCGAGCCGTTCTGCTCTGCTGCGTCAGAGCCCCAATAGAGGCGCTGTTCATTGCCCGGGCTGAGCGAGAGCGCGCGGCGGTAGTTGGTGATGTCAAAATCAAAAGCGCCGGTGCGCTGTTTGTATTGTGCGCCATCCACCAGTGTGACGGCGACATCAATGCCGAGCGCCTCCAGCGCCTTTTTGTAGATGTCGATGATGGCTTTGTTCTCGGTGTCGCCTTGCGTGAGCAGGATCTCCAAGGTGAGGTCTTCGCCAGCGCTGTTTTGCATTTTGCCGTCGACCACGCTGTAGCCTGCGGCCTCCATCAGCGACATGGCCTTGCGCAGGTTTTTGCGGTTGCGCACAGAGCCATCTGATTGGGGCAGGCTGTAACCCTCCAGCGCCTCAGCAGGCAGATCTGCGGCGAAAGGTGCCAACAGTTCGGCAACGCGGCCTGTGGCCGGGCCGTCTTGCATACCAAGCTGAGAGCCGGAGAAGAAGGAGGTGATGCGCGGCTGACGCCCGCCTGTCATGGTGTCGTTGATGAATTCAAAGTTGAACACATGCATCAGCGCGTCCCGCACGCGGATGTCATCGAGCGGCGCGCGGCGGGTGTTGAGCACCAGACCGGTGATGCCGGACGGTTTTTCATGCGGGATTTCTGATTTCACCACATCGCCGGACTGGGCCAGCGGAAAGTCGTAGGCCGCTGCCCATTTTTCGGCGTTGAACTCGCGCACATAGGAAATTTCACCCGCTTTGAAGGCTTCAAACATCACAGAGGTATCGCCGAAGAAATCAATTTTGATTTCGTCAAAGTTGTGTGTGCCATTGCGGAAAGGCAGGTCTGCGCCCCAGTAATTGTCATCACGACTGAGCGTGACAAAGCGGCCTGCCTCAAAATCCGAAACCACATAGGGGGCCGTGCCCAAAGGGATTTCCTGCAAAGTGGTGTCTTCGAAAGATTTCCCGTCAAATTGCGCCTTCTTCAGAATGGGGCGCAGACCGGCGATAAGGGCGAGCTCACGATCGTCGGTGTTGAAGGTGATGCGCACAGAACGCGGGCCTGTGGCTTTGATGCTGTCAACCTGTTGCCAGAACCCGAGATAGCGGGGGTGCCCGACGGTGCCGAGAGTTTCGTAAGACCAGATCACATCTGCGACAGTGACCGGGGATCCATCAGAGAATCGCGCCTCTTCGCGCAGGGTAAATTCCACCCATGAGCGATCTTCGGGTGTCTCAATCGATTCGGCCAGGAGCCCGTAAAGGGCGAATGGTTCGTCCCAGTTGCGCCCCATGAGAGATTCGTAAGCAAAGAAGCGTAGCTGCCAGGGCACAGTGCCTTTGCGCACAAATGGGTTGAGGGAATCAAAGCTGCCGCCATTGCCGGTGACCACACGCCCGCCCTTTGGGGCCTCTGGGTTGGCATATGGGAGGGACACAAAATCCTGTGGCAGGGCTGGGTCGCCATACATAGCGATGCCATGACCTGGCTCCGCATGGCTGGAAACCCCAATAAAAGAGAGCGCAAGCACAGTGGCTGCGTGAGTGACTTTGGGGAAACTGATTGGTGCCATCGCCTGAACAATCCTATGGGTGGTTTCTTGTGGTTGTTCAAAAAGTAACGAGGGATTTGAGGCTTATCAAACTTTTAGCTTGGAGGTCGGCGCGAGAACGCTTATAACAAGATCACTGCTCGATAGGTTTCTTGCCTGTATGAAACCTGCCTCAATAACTTCACGCCCGCTTCGCGCGGGCGTTTTTTTTGGCTTACTGCCCGCCGTTTGAGCATGCAAATCACAAGGTCCGGAATGGGCGGTCTGCCGCCTACGTAAGACTACGGTGCAAGGTGGAATTCCCTTATTTTGCGAGTGCAGCATGGTATGGTGCGGCCAAGATTTTGACAGTCGCAGAGGGAAGGGCTGAGGCATGACTATGAAAGGCAAGAGCGCAATCATCACCGGATCCAATTCGGGAATCGGTTTGGGTGTTGCGCGGGAGCTGGCGCGAGTCGGTGCGGATGTGGTGCTCAATTCATTCACGGATCGGGAGGAAGATCACGCGTTGGCGGCGGATATCGCAGCCGAGTTTGGCGTGTCTGCGCGCTATATTGCGGCAGATATGTCACAAGGCGATCAGTGCCGGGCCTTGATTGAGGAGGCTGGCGGTTGTGACGTGTTGGTCAACAATGCGGGCATTCAGCATGTCGCTCCGATTGATGAATTCCCGACCGAAAAATGGGATGCGATCATTGCGATCAATATGAACTCGGCGTTTCACACCACGGCGGCGGCGTTGCCGCACATGCGCAAACGGGGCTGGGGCCGGGTGATCAATATCGCCAGCGCTCATGGGCTGACGGCCTCGCCCTATAAAGCGGCGTATGTGGCGGCCAAACATGGCGTGGTGGGCATGACCAAGACTGTGGCGCTGGAAACCGCAGAGGAGCCGATCACATGTAATGCGATTTGTCCGGGTTATGTGCTGACCCCATTGGTAGAGGCGCAGATTCCTGACACCATGGAGAAATACAACATGGGCCGCGAAGAGGTGATCAAGAAGGTGATGCTGGAGCGTCAGCCGAGCCGGGAATTTGCCACGGTGGAGCAGCTGGGCGGCACGGTGGCCTTTCTGGCGAGTGACGCCGCCGCGCAGATCACCGGCACCACAATCAGCGTAGATGGCGGTTGGACTGCTTTGTAATTTTTCAATTATTTCAATTTTTTAGGAGGGTTTCATGAAGCGCATCAATCTGGCCTTGCAGGGCGGAGGCGCGCATGGGGCCTTCACCTGGGGTGTTTTGGACGCCTTGTTGCAGGACGAAGAGATCGAGATTGCCGGGATCACCGGCACCTCGGCGGGGGCGATGAATGGCGCGGCGTTGAAAGCGGGCATGCTGAAAGGTGGTCGGGAGGGCGCGCGCGCAAATCTTGACTGGTTCTGGAGCCAGCTGGGCGCGGCACAGGTGCCAGGGCTGGATATGTGGTTCGCCGCTGTTCCGCCCGGTATGGTCAGCCGCAGCATGGAATACAGCTGGCCGTTTATGGCGGCGGATATGATGCAGCAGATGACCTCGCCTTATGCGATGGGGCCGTTTTATGCCCATCCGCTGCGCGACATTGTGGATGAGATGAGCTTTGATCTGATCTGTGCAGATGAAGGACCGGCGCTGTTTGTCTGTGCGACCAATGTGCGCTCTGGCAAGGCGCGGGTGTTTTCGGGATCTGAGATCAGCACCGATGCGCTTTTGGCCTCGGCCTGTCTGCCGACGATGTTTCAGGCGGTGGATGTGGAGGACCCCAAGACCGGGCGGACGGAGGCCTATTGGGATGGGGGCTACACGGGCAACCCCTCGCTCTGGCCGTTGTTTGACCGGCAGTTTCCGGATGATGTGGTGATTGTGAACATCAACCCGCTTAGGCGCGAAACCCTGCCGGTGACGCCGCAGCAGATTGCCAACCGGATCAATGAGATCAGCTTTAACGCCTCGCTGATGAGCGAATTGCGGGCGGTGGCGTTCGTGCAGCGCTTGATTGCGCAAGGCGCGCTGAAGCAGGAAGAGAAACGCGATGTGAAGGTGCATATGATTGCCGATGATGCCTTGATGAACAGCCTGTCGGTGATGACCAAAAGCTGGCCGGTGAGCTCGGTGCTGTTGCAGTTGAAAGAAGCGGGGCAGGCGGCGGCGAAATCCTTCCTGAGTGCCCATAAGGACGATCTGAACACGCGGGGCACGGTGGATCTGGCGGCGATGTATAGCGGCTGACACGCAAAGCTTGCATCATGGCGGCAGACACGCTTCAAGAGCGAGGAGGTGCAGTGGTGGACGCTGTGCTCTGGGCGAAGGGAGAGACCGGCATGATGACACCTGAGAAACTGAGAGAGATCTACGGGGATGTGTCGCCACATGCGGCGCAGAAGGTGATTGCGCAGTTTGATGCGCACTGCAGAAATTTCATCGCCCACGCGCCGTTTCTGGTGCTTGTGACCTCTGATGGTCAGAATCTGGATGCATCGCCCAAAGGCGACCCGGCGGGGTTTGTGGAAGTGGAAAGCGACACCACGCTGTTGATCCCTGACCGGCCGGGCAACAACCGGATTGACGGGCTGCTCAACATTCTGGCGCATCCGAAGGTGTCGGTGCTGTTTATGATCCCCGGCGTGGCGGAAACACTGCGGGTGAACGGGGTGGCGGAGATCAGCGATGATGCGGACCTTTGCGCGCGGTTCGCCATCAAGGGGCGGTCTCCCAAAACCGTGCTGCGGGTGACGGCAGAAGAGGTGTTTTTGCATTGCGGCAAGGCCCATGTGCGCTCTGGACTTTGGAAGCCTGAGACCTGGCCAACAGAGCGCCCGGTGCCCTCGCTTTATGCGATGATTAAGGATCATGCGGAGATGGAGGTGCCGTCAACAGAGCAGTCTTATGCCGAGCAGCGGTATCGTGAGACGTTGTATTGAGAAAGGGGCCGTGAGGGTGCGTGGCACCTGTGGTGGTCAGACTGTGCGCGCGGTAAGGACTCGATGGGAAAGTTGACACGTTTGTGGAGTGAAGAAGAGTGGCTGCTGTGAGCCCTCTTCGACCGATGCTGCGATGTGCATGAATGCCGACTCTTATCTAATGGCGACCATTATTTGGCCTGACTTTTCCGACATGAGTGCGAGTGACAGCCTTGGAATGTGACTTGAACAACTCATCGGAGTAGGCTCGACCGATTTAAGTTGTCGAAAATAAGACGCACAAACTTCCTGACAGTTAAATTTGGCAGGGTTCGGTTAACTCGAAATTAACCCGCATGACTAATGTAGGTCGCAAATAATTCAATCATAAGTACAATTGAAACTGCATATGGAGACTGCCGAATGGCAACAACAAATTCCGACCTGGCCACTTACAAATACGAAATCAAACTGCTCGGCAACAGAGTGACCAACGGTGTTCATGAGGCCGATCTGCAATTTAGGGTCGACAACACTGGCAACGATGCCGCCGAAGCATCTCGCTACAAGATTGTTGTACTCAACCCTTTTGACCGCAACAGCGAAATTGTCGTTGCCGAAGGGGACATCCCAACTCTCGGACAGTACCGCTCGGCAACCATTACCGCACGTGATGTCACTGCTGTCCTGCAAGAAAGCTATCCCGAATTGATGGGATTAGACTTGGAATTTCAGGTCATTGTCGACAGCGACAATATCATCGTTGAGAGCAACGAAAACAACAACACCGCATCCCGGGTATTCGACATCCCTCATCTCGATCCGGACCTGGCCACTTACAAATACGAAATCAAACTGCTCGGCAACAGAGTGACCAACGGTGTTCATGAGGCCGATCTGCAATTCAGGGTCGGCAACACTGGAAACGATGCCGCCGAAGCATCTCGCTACAAGATTGTCGTACTCAACCCCTTTGACCGCAACAGCGAAATTGTCGTTGCCGAAGGGGATATCCCAGCTATCGGACAAAACCGCTCAGTAACCATTACCGCACGCGATGTAACTGCTGTCCTGCAAGAGAGTTATCCCGAATTGATGGGATTAGACTTGCAATTTAAGATCACTGTCGACAGCGACGATATCATCGTTGAGAGCAACGAAAACAACAATACCGCATCCCGGGTTTTCGACATCCCTGAAATTCGGCCCGACTTGTCAGTTAAAAACCTCGCACTTATAGGAGGTGAGGTTATCGACGGCATAAAGAACTTCGACCTAGAGTTTGACTATACGCTAAACGGCGTATTTGAGCGACATGGGGATATTGGCTACAAAGTCGTCGTCTACTCAACCAACACCCCAGATGCGGAGTTTGTCATCAGTGAGGGTCAAATCCCCTACACACAATCTGTTGTGGCAGGAAACATCGTGATCGAGGATGTTGGACGAAGTATTTACACGGGTTCGGGTTTTGATCTCGGTGATGACTTTGAGTTCCGAGTTGAAATCGACCACGATCAACTCGTTTCAGAATCAAACGAAAACAACAACTTCGACACCTTGGAAGAATTTCTTCCTAACATTATCACGGATGCGTATGTAACCGGTGCAAGTGTTTCCGACCTGTCTGAAGGAGATTCATTTGTATTTACAGCGACGTTGGGGGGTAACAATAATCTCAGCACAACAATTGATTACGATGTTGTGGCTGTTGACCAGACTACAGGCGAAATCTATTCGATTGCTTCCGCTACTTCTGGCTTAGATACAGCGGGAGAAAGCGAAGTCATCGAAATTCAGAACCTGAGAGCGCTGCTCGACGATGCTGGTGCGCCAGATGGTCCTCGAGACTACGTAATCACTGCGATTTTGGATCCAGAGAATTTGATCGTGGAATCCTTCGAATTCAACAACTCAGGATCTGCACTATATGACTTGTAGTGTAACTGGGTTTTGGTGTGATCCTCTGAGGAACATCTGATCTTTCTGAGGCCCGCACAAACGAAACAGTATAGATCGCTTGGATAAGAGAGGGTTTCTGTCACATCGCAACTGCCAACGAGTGGAGATGAGACGGAAACCCGGTATCAAGTAGAGGCATGGCGAAAGGCCATCCAGCACACCCGCAGCGAATGGGGGCTCTGTCCCGCACAGTTGCTCTTGGGCACAAAATGTTTCTCTCGGGCTTCCTCCAGCGCATCAATTGAATGTCGCTCTGAAAAACCCGCGACGTGTTAGCTGCCCTCAGGCACGCTCGGGTCTTTGGGGTTTGGGTAAACCAGACCGGCGGAGATCACCAGTTTGGCGGCATCCTCAACCGACATCTCAAGTTCGATGATGTCGTCTTTGGGGAAGAACAGCAGGAAACCTGAGGTTGGGTTGGGTGTTGTCGGGACAAACACACTGACCAGACCATTTGTGGTGGCCGCAGACTCGGCGACCTCACCTTTGGCGGTGGTGGAGATAAAGCCAATCGCCCAGATGCCGCGACGGGGGTATTCGATCAGGCAGGCTTTTTCAAAGCTGCGCTCGCTTTGGGCAAAGACGGTTTCGGCGATCTGTTTCACGCCGGAATAGATCGAGCGCACCACCGGCATGCGGTCGACCAGATCTTCGGCAAAGCGCAGCAGAGAGCGGCCAATCAGACCTTTGGCGATCCAGCCAACAAGCACGGTGAACACCAGAAAGATGATCAGGCCGACGCCGCGCAGATTGATGCCGATGTATTTTTCCGGCTGAATGGTGCTGGGCACCAGAGGCAGGACAAAGCCGTCCACCCAGCCGATCAACGTCCAGACGAGCCAGATGGTCAGCGCGATGGGCAGAATGACGACAATGCCAGTGAAGAAGCTGGAGCGGAGGCCGCCCAAAAAACCAACACGGTGTTTGTTTGGGTCTTCGTCAAATGGGGTCGTCATGCGTGGGTCCTGCGAAAGTCTGATACCTAGTTAGGCATTTGTGGCAGGCGCTGCAATGACGTTTACGCTAGGGCGGCGTGAGAGGGGCCGCTGTGTGATACAGCGGCCCGGTGTCTGCACGCTGAGCAGGCAGTTTTAGGGGTCACACCAGTGCCGCGGCGATGTCGGCAGCCAAACGGGCGTTGTTGCGCACCAGCGCGATGTTGGCCACGAGCGAGCGGCCTTCGGTCAACTCAAAGATGCGCTGCAGTAGGAAGGGGGTGACGCCCTTGCCAGTGACGCCCTGTTCCTCGGCTTCGCGGGTGGCTTGCGCGATCACTGGGGCCAGATCTTCGGCGGGGATTTCATCAGACGCCGGGATTGGATTGGCGACCAGCTGGCCACCGGGAAGGCCCATGGCACCACGCATTTTGTGGGCGGCGGCAATTGCGGCGGCGTCATCCATGCGCAGCGGCGCGGTGAGGTCAGACTGTGCTGACCAGAAGGCCGGGAAGCTGTCCTGACCATAGGCGATCACCGGTACGCCGTTGGTTTCCAGCACTTCGAGTGTTTTGGGCACATCGAGGATGGCTTTGGCGCCTGCGGCGACAACGGTGACGGGTGTGTGGCCCAGCTCGGTGAGGTCGGCGGAGATGTCAAAGCTCTCCTCTGCGCCTTTGTGCACTCCACCGATGCCGCCGGTGGCAAAGACGGAAATGCCAGCCAGATCGGCGGCGATCATGGTGGCGGCGACGGTGGTGGCACCGGTGCGGCCCTGCGCCATGATCACGGCCATATCGGCGCGGCTGACCTTGGCCACGTCTTTGGCTTGTGCCAGTGCTTCGAGCTGCTCATCTGTCAGACCTGCGTGCAGGGTGCCGTCGATCACTGCCATGGTGGCCGGGACAGCGCCTTTTTCACGGATGTCGTTTTCCACCTGACGCGCGACTTCGAGGTTTTGCGGGTAAGGCATGCCGTGGGTGATGATGGTGCTTTCCAGCGCCACGATGGGTGTGCCGTTTTTCTTGGCCTCAGACACTTCGGGGGACAGAGTGATCAGGGTCATGTGGCGTGTTCTCCAGAAACGTATTTGGCGGCAGCGTTGAGGGCGCGGGACAGCGCCTCGTCACGGCTGGCGCCTTGGGATTCGGCCACGATGTGCGCGGCCATGAAAGTGTCGCCTGCGCCGGTGACGCGAGTCACCAGAACGGCAGGCGGTTGTTGGGTGATGATGCCTGCGGCGGTGCCGTCAGAGGCAGAGTTTCCGCCATCGGTGACGAGGGCGCGGGCGGCGCCGCGGGCCAGCAGGCCCTCGGCGGCGGCTTCGGACGAAGTAAACTCGGTCTGACAAAGGTAGCCGGCTTCCTCAAGGTTCACATAGAGCACCGCGCGGGAGTGCATCAGGAACGGCATCAGACGCTCGGCCTTGCCCGGAGAGGCGGGCGCGACGCGCAGGTCGGCGGCAGAAAACAGCGGGCTGCGGGCGATCTGATCGAGCAGGCGCTGGGTGAGGTTGCCATCCAGAGCAATGAGCCCGCCATAGGGCGCCGCCTCTGAGCCGAGGGTGCCATCCTCAAGCGGGATCAGTATTTTGTCGCCTGCCGCCTCAAGCGAATGGGCATCGGCGATGGCGGCGATGAGGCCGTTTTTGCCTTCGACCGCCATATAGGTGTCGGTGGGCAGATCGGCGGAGCGATAGACGTGATCCATGATCGCGCCCATTTCACGGCAGGCGGTCATCAGCTCGTCGCCTTCTGCGTCGCGACCAATGGCCGAAAGCGCCGCAGGTCGCAGGCCAAAGCGCGCGAGCGTCATGGCGATGTTCCAGGCGACGCCGCCGGGCAGGCGGGAGATGCGGCCTGGAACGTCCGAGCCCTGTCGCATGTGGCTGGGCGCGCGGCCAATGATGTCCCAGAGGACGGAGCCGATGCAGAGAATGTCAGGCGTGGCGGTCATGAGAACCTCACGGAGATGGGGGCGGATCAGGCGGTGAAGGCGGCTTCGAACTCTTTGAGTTTGGCGGCCGGATTTTCGGCGCGCCAGATTTCCTCGCCGATGCCAAAGAAATCGGTGTAGGGCGCAAGGGTGCGAATGATATCCGTGTCGAGCGCGCCTTCGGCGACAACCGGCACTTCGATCATCTGAGACCACCATTCAAACAGGTCTTTTTCCGCCAATGTGCCATCCCCCAGAGGGGTGGTGCCGACCGGACCGAAGCTCACGTAGTCCGCCCCGTTTTCACCGGCGGTCATGCCCTCGTGAGAGGAGGCGCCACAGAAAGCGCCAACAATGGCGTCTTTGCCAAGTTCCTTGCGGGTTTTGGCAACCGAGCGCGCGGCATCTGTGAGGTGCACACCATCAAGGCCGAGGCGTTCGGAAAGAAGGACATGTTCGTCAATCACGATGGCCACATCTCGGGCGTGGGCCACTTCGCGCAGCGCGTCCGCGGCGCGGGACAGGCGGTCTTCGTCACGGGTGGCGAGGGCGAGGCGCACGCAGGCGATGTCGCTGGCGTCCAGAACAGAGGCCAGTTGATCAGGAAACTGGGAGAGTTCGATCTCTGGCGGGGTGATCAGATAGATCTGGGGCAGCTCTGTCTCGGCCATGCGCGTGTTCCTCGTGTCTAGATCGCGCCGCTATAGCGCGGTTTTTTTGGTTTGGCTATCGGGAGTTTGGCCAGCAGGCCGGCGGTGTAAAAGAGATTTCGAGCCTCCGGCGGGGATATTTGCGGCAAGAGGAAGGCGCATGGCTTGTTTTGAGCGCGGCGCGCGGGTATGAGCAGGCGGATTTTTCAGGAGAAAGCCATGACATCCGCCACACCGCAACCTGCCTTTGTTCTTGTGCGCCCACAGATGGGGGAAAACATCGGTGGCGCAGCGCGGGCGATGCTGAATTTTGGGCTTGATAAGATGCGGGTGGTGGACCCGCGCGATGGCTGGCCCAATGAGCGCGCGGTGGCGATGGCCTCTGGTGCGGGGCGGGTGCTGGATGCGGCGTTCCTGACTGAGACCACCGAGGCGGCGCTTGAGGATTGTCACTATGTCTTTGCCACCACGGCGCGGGCACGTGGGTTGACCAAACCGGTGGTGACGCCGGAAGTGGCGATGAAACAGGCGGCAGAGATGATTGCGCGCGGCGAGAAAGTGGCGGTGTTGTTTGGGCCGGAGCGGTCTGGCCTGGAAAACGAAGACATTGCGCGCGCCAATGCGATCATCAATGTGCCGGTGAACCCGGAATATGCCTCGCTGAACCTTGCGCAATGTGTGCTGCTGACCGCCTATGAGTGGCGGCGTCAGAGCGCGGACATTGTGCACGAGCGCGTGGACATGACCAAGACCGACTGGGCCACGCACGCGGAGATGGAGGCGCTGGAGCGCCACTACGAAGAGCGGCTGGATGATGCTGGGTTCTTCTTTCCGCCTGAGAAGGCAGAAGGCATGAAGATCAATCTGCGCAATATGTGGAGCCGGATGCGGCTGACACGTGCGGATGTGCAGATGTTGCACGGGGTCATGCGACAGATGGTCCGCTGGAAAGAAAAAGGGTGATTTTTCGCCTATTTTCAACGTCTGAGGCGGGTTTGCATCCGTAGTCTTGAGTGGTTGCAGCGCGTGGATCGCCAGATTAGGCTCCCGCGCAATACAGGAGCGAGCGATGAGCCAGAAACGCAGCATTTTCGAAGAGGTTGGCAGCGAAGGCCCCAAAGAGGCGCCGAAAGCTGTTGGGGTGATTGACGCGGGCACCAAAGGCGCGCGGCGGGGCATCCGCATCTGGCTGATGATCCTGTTTGCACTGGTGGTGGTGATGATCGCCGTGGGCGGCCTTACACGGCTGACTGACAGCGGCTTGTCGATCACCGAATGGCGCCCTGTGACCGGGGCTGTGCCGCCGATGAACGCGGCGGACTGGCAGAGCGAGTTTGAGAAATACCAGCAGATCGACCAATGGGCGATTGAGAACAACTGGATGACGCTGGAGGACTTCAAGACCATCTATTGGTGGGAATGGGGGCATCGCCAGCTGGGGCGTGTGATTGGCCTCGTCTGGGCGGTGGGTTTTGCTGGGTTTGCACTGGCGCGCCAGATCCCGACAGGCTGGACCGGGCGGCTATTGCTGATCGGCGCCTTGGGCGGGCTGCAGGGTGCGATTGGCTGGTGGATGGTGGCCTCTGGCGTGACATCCGGCGAAGGTGTGACCACGGTTGCGAGCTATCGACTGGCCACGCATCTGGGGCTGGCGTTTCTGATCCTGGCCTTCATCACCTGGTACATTCTGATGCTGGGGCGCAGTGAGCGTGACCTGATGCAGGCACGGCGCGGCAAAGAAGCCAAACAGTTTTCCATGTCCACCGGGCTGTTGCATATGACATTTGTGCAGATCCTTCTGGGCGCGCTGGTGGCGGGCATTGATGCGGGGCGGTCCTACAATGACTGGCCGTTGATGGCGGGGCAGATCTTTCCGGCGGAAGCCTTTGATCTGGAGCCGCTGTGGCGCAATTTCTTTGAGAACGCGGGGCTTGTGCAGTTCATTCACCGCAGCTGGGGCTATCTGCTCTTGATCTTTGCGGTTGTGGTATGGCGGCGCGGGCAGGGCTCTGCCCATAAATCGACCCGTTTTGCCTTCAATATGGCGTTGGCGGCGATGTTCCTGCAGATCGTGCTGGGCATTGTGACGGTGCTGACATTTGCGCATATGCATGTGGCGATCACCCATCAGGTGATGGCGGTGATTGTTGTTGTGCTGATCCTGCGGGCGCGGTTCCTGAGCAACTATCCTATTGCCACGTCGGTGCGCGACGCAGCCTGAAGACTTCATCCTGAGAGAGGGACCAAATTATGTCTGCATATGAGCAGTTGATGGCGTTCAGCCACACCACAGAGGCGCTGGGTCAGGTGGCCGGGCGTCTGGGCTGGGATCAGGAAGCGATCATGCCGGAAGGGGCTGCGCCGCAGCGGGCCGAGGAAATGGCGGCGATGGAAAGCGTATTGCACGCGCGTCGCACCGACCCCAAAGTGGGTGCCTGGCTGGCGGAGATTGATCCGGCCACGCTGGATGAGGTGGGCCGTGCGCAGCTGCGTCACATCAAAAAGAGCTTTGAGCGGACCTCCAAAGTGCCCGCCGATCTGGCGGCAGAGATTGCCAAAGTCACCAGCCGCGCGCAGGGGATCTGGGCGCAGGCGCGTTCTGACGAGGATGTGGCGGCGTTTCTGCCAACACTGAAGGAAGTTGTGAACCTCAAGCGTCAGGAAGGGCAGGCGCTGGCAGCCGGTGGCGATGTCTATGACGCCATGATTGACGACTATGAGCCGGAGATGACGGCAGCAGAGATTGCGGCGATGTTTGACGCGATGCGGCCGCGGCTGGTGGCGTTGCGTGCTGCTGTGCTGGCAGCGGAAGCTCCGGCGAAGCTGAGCGGCACCTTTGCCAGCGACACGCAGATGGCGCTGACCGCCAAACTGGCAAAATCCTTTGGCTATGATTTTGACCACGGTCGCATTGATTGTGTGACCCATCCGTTCTGCTCGGGCAGCGGGCTGGATGTGCGCATCACCACACGTACGAGCGAGCGCGATCCGTTCAACTGTTTTTACTCCACGATTCATGAGGTGGGCCATGCGGCTTATGAGCAGGGCATTCACCGCGACTATCTGCTGACGCCGATCGGGCATGGGGTTTCCATGGGGGTGCATGAGAGCCAGAGCCGGATTTATGAGAACCAACTGGGGCGCGGGCGGGCCTACACGGGCTGGCTGTTTGAGCAGATGAAGGCGGAATTTGGCGATTTTGGCATTGAGAGTGCTGAGGCGTTTTATGGCACCGTGAATCGGGTGAATGACGGCTATATCCGCACCGAGGCGGATGAGGTGCAGTACAATCTGCACATCATGCTGCGCTTTGATCTGGAGCGCGCACTGATGCAGGGTGATCTGGCGGTGGATGATCTGGAAGCGGCCTGGAATGAACGCTTTGCCGCTGATTTTGGCTATGCGGTGGACAAGCCGTCCAACGGGGTGTTGCAGGATGTGCATTGGTCGGTGGGGCTGTTTGGCTATTTCCCGACTTACTCGCTGGGCAACGTCTATGCGGGTTGCCTGAATGAGGCGCTGCGCAAGGCTGTGCCGGATCTGGATGCGCAGCTGGCGCAGGGCGATACCTCGGCGGCGACAGGCTGGCTGCGGGAAAATCTGCAGCAGCATGGCGGTTTGCGTGAACCGGCGGCAACGATTGCACATGCCACGGGCGCTGCGCCAAGCGGGGAGCCGCTGCTGGCTTATCTGGAAGAGAAGTTTGGCGGCATCTACAAGCTCTGAGGGCTTGGGGAGATGTTGGATGAATAAAGGGGACGCGGTGGCGTCCCCTTTGTTTTTGGATATTTGAAGAAGGAGAAAGCGGGGTGCGCGTTTTAGGGTGAGAGCGTGTCCAACGCCCTTAGCGGATCAGCACCCGAGTTCTTTTTCGCCAGCTTTGATGATTGCCATAAGCTCTGCATCCCGGCCGGAGAGTTCGGGGGATTTGGTGAAACAGCCCTCGTTGCCGAAGGTGTCGATGCCGCGACCAGAGGCGAAACAATAGCCGTTTTCATGGAAGATGCGGTTGCGATGGAACCAGAGATCGTCGCAGGAGAGCGTTTGCGTGTGCGGGGTTTCTGTTGTTTGCGTTGGGGCCGGGGCGCGGGGCAGATCGGCAAGCGGCAGGCCCATGGGGAAGAGCATCAGGGTTGGATAGCTGTGCAAGGCGCTGTCGCTGTTTGCATTTTCATACTGCCAGTAGCTGTAGGGCATGGCCACGTGATCCGGTTCCGGCAGGCTGTGGGGGCCGCGGGGCGTCTGGGCGCCGATGCGGATTTCGATGTCAGGGCTGATGCGGGTGTCCCAAGCGTTTCGAATGGTGCCAAAGCTTGTTTGCTCCCCAACCTCTGCAGAAGTGGGCAGACGGACGAGGCAGTCTTCGGCGTAGTAAGGCCCGCCCACGGGGTAGCCGCGTTGTACTCCATAGATGGCCCCGTCTCTTTGCTCGATCTGAACATCGGTATGGTAGGCTGGCGCCGCTGGATCCTGCGTGGCGCGGATGATCTCGGCAAAGGCGGGCCAGAACTCTGCCACTGAGGCGAGGCTGTGGGGCTTCCAGGTTGGTGCAAAGGACCAGCTGAATGCGCCGTCATCCATCATAAACACATTGTGGCAGATTGTTGTGATCAAGTTGGCGTTGAGTGTGACCTCATAGGAGACACCTGTGACAGGGATTTGTGAGAACAGCGCATCGGCCACTGTGTCGACATAATACATATCAAAATCAGGTGTTTCGATGTTGCGGGCATGGAGATAGGGCGTGAGGTAAGGCGTGCCTTCGTCATCCTTGGTTTGTGCAAACCGATGGATGCGTGCCGATGTGCGGATCGCGCGCGCATAGAAGGCGGAGATGTCTTCGGATGAATAGCGGGCGTATGGATCCAGTCCTGCCAGACGTGGCGCATGAACCCCGAGTTTCGCGCTGGGAGCTAAGGCGCGCATGGCGATGGTTTCATAACTTTCGCCCTCAAACGTGTGAGCACCGGACAAAAACAGCAGCGCGCAGGCAGACGCGCAAAGATCATCGTCAGCCACATAGGTTTGCAGATCGGCGTAAATATCGCGAAGAAATTCGGTGATTTTGAGCGCCTCGTTCATATTGCCACCGGGGCTGTTGAGGCAGAGCCGAGCACCTTCTGGCAGAGGTTCGGAAAAGCTGTCTCCGTCATAGTCAAACAGTGTGTGGAAGGCGTTCAGGTCGCCCTCAACGACTTTGCCGTCATAGAGCAGGGTGCAGTCCGCGTATTTTTCAAAGAGCTGTTCGGCCCTGACAGCGCCACCAAATCGGGTGTCGAGGGCGTCTTGGCTTTCTGTTGTGTTGTAAATCAGGGTCGCGGCCTGCGCGGGTAGGCTTGTCGTGAGGCTGAGGCAGGCGCTGAACATCGCTGCGCCGGAAAAGTATTTGATCATAGGTATTTATGTGTCGTCTAAAGTCAGTGATACGCTTTGTGGACTTCGACACATAAATTTAGGTGAGGCAAGAAAAAGCTTGTCAGGTGCAGACCGGAGCGAGCCGGTGCTGGTTCATTTTCGAGAGCAAGTTTGGCGGTCTCTAATAGCTGCACCACCTAAACAGATACCCAAGGCAAAAGGGACGCTTTGGAGACCCTTCGTTGTTGAAAACCGAAGAAGAATAAGAACCGGAAGACAAGAGAGAAAAACTTTACTTTTTAAATGGGTGCCGCAAGTCTTTCTCAAAGGGATTGTTGGGGAGATATGCGTTGATCTGTGATCTGATCTGGAACGAATATGAGCTACTTTATCAAACCTACGAGAGTTTCAACGGGTTTGCGCTGACCATTAAAGGGTGGTCAGTGACCGTAGGGTTGGCAGCGATTTTTGCGGTTTATTTCGAAAAGCTGGGGGCGTCGGGCAAAGCTGTGTTGTGGGGCGCTGCCCTGTCATCGCTGCCATTCTGGATCCTGGACGCGATTTGGAAGAGCCACCAGAAGGCGTTTTTGCCGAGGTTGGAAGTGTTGGAGCGCTCTACTTTTTCAGGAAAGGACTGCAAGGATGGCGCGGTGTCTCATAGCTTTGATATCGTGGGATCTTGGGATAAGACACATGATTGGTTTGGATGGATCACAACCTTGCCAATCACTGCATTTCCGCATGTTTTTGTTATTCTTTTGGGGGTGTATTTGGTCATCAAACACCCACCAAAGGCGTAGTGCCAAGGCTTTTTATGGCGGATTGTTAGTGTCCTGAAACGCTTGATGGTTGCCGCTCTTGTTCGGTCGAAGGTGAAACGCGATCCGCTTGGTTCATTTAAAACGCATAGGTTTCTCGGATAAAATAAAGGGCAGCGCGGCGGGTGCCGGCTGCCCTTTGTCTGTCACTCGCAGAGATGATTAGCTTTCGCTTTCGACCTCTTCTTCATCCTGTTCAGCGATCCAGGCCACGGAGACCACCTCTTCGCCTTTGCCGGTGTTGAACACCCGCACGCCGCCCGCAGAGCGGGAGCGGAAGGAGATGCCATCCACGGGCACGCGGATCGACTGGCCTTTGGAAGTGGCGAGCATGATCTGATCGCCCATCTCTACGGGGAAGGAGGCCACAAGTTCGCCGCCACGCATGGCTTTGTCCATCGCAGTCACCCCCATGCCGCCACGGCCACGCACCGGATAGTCATGCGACGAGCTGAGCTTGCCTGCGCCACCAGCGGTGATCGTGAGGATCAAGTTTTCGGCAGCAGACATTTCTGCGTAGCGCTCCTGAGACAGCTCGCCCGCTGGGGTTGCGTCTTCGTCATCGCCGCCATCATCGGTGAGACCAGCGACAGCGCGGCGCATTTTGAGGTAGGCGGCGCGTTCCTCGCTTTCGGCGCGGAAGTGGCGGATGACGGACATGGAGACCACCTCGTCATCGCCATTGAGCTTGATGCCGCGCACACCGGTGGAGGCGCGGGAGTTGAACACGCGGACCTCGGTGGTGGGGAAGCGGATTGCCCGGCCCGAGTTGGTCACCAGCATCACATCGTCCTCGTCAGTACAGATCCGGGCGTTGATTAGCTTGGTGTCGGCGTGATCATCCTCAAATTTCATGGCGATCTTGCCGTTGGCTTTCACATTTGTGAAATCGGACAAGCGGTTGCGGCGCACGGTGCCCGCAGAGGTCGCAAACATGATTTGCAGATCGTCCCATTCATCCTCTGGGCGGTCCACCGGCATGATCGCGGCAATGGAGACACCGGACGGGATGGGCAGGATATTCACAATCGCCTTGCCTTTGGCGGTGCGGCCACCCAGCGGCAGGCGCCAGGTCTTGAGCTTGTAGGCCATGCCATCGGTGGTGAAGAACAGAAGCTGCGTGTGGGTGTTGGCCACAAAGAGGGTGGTGACCACATCCTCTTCTTTGGTCTGCATGCCCGAGATGCCTTTGCCGCCGCGTTTCTGGGCGCGGAAATCGGCCAGCGGGGTGCGCTTGATGTAGCCGCCAGAGGTGACGGTCACGACCATGTCTTCACGCTCGATCAGATCTTCGTCGTCCATGTCACCGGACCAGTCGACGATTTCAGTGCGGCGATCGACAGCGAAGTTTTCACGGACTTCGCGCAGCTCGTCACCGATGATGGACATGATGCGCTCACGCGAGCCCAGGATTTCAAGGTATTCCTTGATCTTGGCGGCGAGTTCTTCGAGCTCGTCGGTGACTTCTTTCACCCCAATCTGGGTGAGGCGCTGCAGGCGCAGTTCCAGGATGGCGCGGGCCTGCGTTTCTGACAGGTTATAGGTGCCATCGTCGTTCATGGTGTGGGTCGGATCGTCGATCAGACGGATGTATCCGGCGATTTCCGCCGCAGGCCAGCGACGGGTCATCAGCTTTTCACGGGCCTCTGCGGCGTCAGCAGAGCTGCGGATGGTGGCAACCACTTCATCCACATTGGTCACAGCCACGGCCAGACCACAGAGGATGTGGCTGCGCTCACGGGCCTTGCGCAACAGATATGCGGTGCGGCGGGCAACCACGTCTTCGCGGAAGTCGATGAAGGAGGTCAGGAAGCGGCGCAGGGTGAGCTGCTCCGGGCGACCGCCGTTCAGGGCCAGCATGTTACAGCCAAAGTGGGTCTGCATCGGGGTGAAGCGGAAGAGCTGATTGAGCACCACTTCGGCGGTGGCGTCGCGTTTCAGCTCGACCACCACGCGCACGCCATCACGGTCGGATTCATCCTGCACGTGGGCGATGCCTTCGATGCGTTTGTCGCGCGCAGCCTCGGCGATCTTTTCGATCATCGCGGCTTTGTTCACCTGATAGGGGATTTCGTCGATGACGATGGCGTAGCGGTCCTTTCGGATTTCCTCGACGCGGGTTTTGGAGCGGATCACGACGCTGCCGCGGCCCTCAAGATAGGCTTTGCGCGCGCCAGAACGGCCCAGAAGGATGCCGCCGGTCGGGAAATCCGGGCCGGGGACATAGTCGATGAGTTGTTCAGAAGTGAGATCCGGATCTTCAATCAGCGCCAGAGTGGCGTCGATCACTTCGCCCAGATTGTGCGGCGGAATGTTGGTGGCCATACCCACCGCGATACCGCCCGCGCCGTTGACAAGCATGTTGGGGAAGCGCGCAGGCAGCACGGTTGGCTCCTGGTCTTTGCCATCATAGTTGTCTTGGAAATCAACGGTTTCTTTGTCGATGTCGGCCAGCAGGGAGGCGGCGGGCTTGTCCATGCGGACTTCGGTGTATCTCATGGCTGCCGGGTTGTCGCCGTCCATGGAGCCGAAGTTGCCCTGACCGTCCAGAAGCGGCAGCGACATGGAGAAATCCTGTGCCATCCGCACCAAAGCGTCATAGATCGCGCCGTCGCCGTGGGGGTGGTATTTACCCATCACGTCACCCACAGGACGGGCCGACTTGCGGTAGGCTTTATCGTGGGTGTTGCCGGTTTCATGCATCGCGTAAAGAATGCGGCGGTGCACCGGTTTGAGGCCATCACGCAGGTCTGGAATGGCGCGGCTGACGATCACGCTCATGGCATAATCGAGATAGCTGGCGCGCATTTCCTCCTCGATGGTCACAGAAGGACCGTCGTGGATCATCCGCTGTTGCGTGTTTTCGTCTTCGTTTTCAGGGGTTTCCGGCGTGTCGCTCAAGTCCCGATCTCGCTTCTTTTTGGCGGTCCATATCTTGTTGGGATGCTTATATCAGAGGCGACAGTTAGGGTGCAATGGGGCTGTGGTGATCCTGTTGGTTTTCCCTATAAAAAACCATAATCCGTTGTGATGCGTAGAGATTTCAAAGCTTTGCTGCCGAAATGGCCGATTTGGGTCTCCTGAGGGGTTTTTGTCTCAAGGTGAGGCTGATATTGCGGAGCGCAAAACTATTTAAAGGAGAAATTTATGAGACAAAATATTGCGACAGTCGTGGTGTCTTTGGCGCTTGGTTTGGGGGTTACTGAGGTTTCAGCAGAGAAGCTCTTGGACAAAATCAAGAAAGGGGCGGAGACCGCTGGAGAGGCAATTGGCGAGGGCCTTGACGCGACAGGTCACGCCATTGAAAGCGGAGCGGACGCGGTTGGTGGTGCTGTTGAAAAGGGTGCCGAGGCTGTGGAGAACACCGTGACCTCAACAGATGAACTTTTGTCCAATGAGGAGACTGCAGATCAGACGCGGGCGCGATTGGACACTATGGCGGATGAGATTTTGGCACGTCTGCTGGCAGAAAACCCTGAGGCGTCGCGGCTATATGAGCAAAGCGCGGGCTACGCCGTGTTTGATGCGCGCAAGGTGACGATTTTTCCGGTCACCACTGGCTACGGGCGTGGTGTGGCGATGGCCAAAAATGGTTCCGGACGTGTTTATATGAATATGGGTACCGGCGGGCTTGGCGGGGCGATTGGCATTGGCGGTTTTACCAACCAGTTTGTGATCCTGTTTGAAACCGCTGAGGATCTGAACACATTTGTCACCCATGGCTATGATGCGGGTGCTAGTGGCGGGGCGCAGTCAGGATCGGATGGGGACACCGAGCAGACCAGTTTTCGCGATGGACGGTCGGTGTTTTTGCTCGACAAAAACCGCTGGCGGGTGAATGCCAGTCTGGAAGGTACGAAATACTGGCGCTCGCCGGAGTTGAATTAAGCCTGATTGTAGGTGCGCCTCATGTTGGGAGCCCCTTCCTTGTGATGGCTCAGGCGGAGCAGCTGGCGCCGCCGAGCACGCAGAATTTGGCGCAGTGGGCGTGATTGAGCAACACGGGTTTCTCTGCGTCTTTGAGGGTTGGACCGAGCTCAAACTCTTCGACATAGGGCAGCAGAGTGCAGGCGATGACTGCGGGGGCATCAGAGCCTTTGCGGCGGACCACCATGCGGGAGTTGGAGCACATGACTTCTGTTGGGGATTTGTTGAGAATGCCCCAGCATTCCGTTGTAATTTCAGGGACTTCGACGGTTTCGTCCATTTCCGGGAAGAGCATGGTCTGGCCTGGATTATGCGCATCGATGGGAAAGTCGTGGGCGTCAAAGAGCGCGGCGTAACCGGCGCGGGAGTCCGCGTCTGACTCACCCCAGAGAGTGCGGCCTGCGACCTTCATCTGGAAGCCTTCGTCGCGCAGCCAATGCATGCCCTCCAGCATCTTGGCAAAAGATCCTTCGCCGCGTTCGCGATCGTGGTTTTTCGGGTTCCAGTGGTCAATGGAAATGCGGAAGGTGAGCGTGTCGCGGTAGGTTTCGCGCAGGGCCAAAAGGCCATCGCGCACCCGTTTGCGCATCAGAGGCTGCATGGCGTTTGTGAGGATAAGCACCTCATAGCCACGTTCCAGCGCGCGGCGGGTTATCTCGATCATTTCCGGATTCATGAACGGCTCACCGCCCGTGAAGCCTATTTCGCGCACGTTCCATTTGCGCGCCTCAAGTTGATCCAAATAGTCGCTCACCTCATCGGCTGTGATGTAAAGCAGATCATCATTCGTGGGCGAGGAGAAAATATAGCAGTTTTCGCACTGGATGTTGCAGAGGGTGCCTGTGTTGAACCACAGAGTTTCAGGATTGCTGAGTTTCACATGAGCGCGGTTTTCGCCCTTTGCTGTGATGAAAGGATCCTGAAACTTGCCGAGATTTGCGTGATCTTTCATGATGCTGCCATTTATGGAACGTATTCATCTCCTAACCAAACCTGAGAGGCTTGACCATCCGTTGTGGATCGCATCTGACACAGTTGTGATGCGTGCTTGTGGTGATAGAGTGGCGGTGATAGACAGGCCTTTGAATTCGTTAGCGCTAACGTTGCGTGTATGATCAGGGCAGAACGACAAGGAAACAGGGCCTTATGGTGTCTCGAATTATTCCGGTGGAGCCTTTTGATCTGGTGGTGTTTGGTGGCACAGGGGATCTGGCGCGGCGTAAGATTTTGCCTGCGTTGTTTCGCCGTTTCTGTTCAGGACAGATGCCGGATGGCAGCCGGGTGTTGGGCGCGGCGCGCAGTGGCTTGACCTCACAAGAATATCGCGCGGTTGTCAGTGATGCGCTCAGTGAGTTTGCTGGGGAACTGGCGCTTGATGCGGCGCAGGTGGCGGCGTTTTGTGAACATGTGGATTATGTGGCGGTGGACGCGCGGGGCGAGGGCGGCTGGCCTGAGCTTGCCGCCCTGCTGACGCCGGGGTCTGTGCGGGCGTTTTATTTTTCCGTGGGGCCGGGTGTGTTTTCTGATCTTGCCAAAGGTCTGAAACGACACGGGCTGGTCGAGGATGACACGCGGATCGTGGTGGAAAAGCCCTTTGGCCATGATCTGGAGAGTGCGCAGGCGCTCAACCGCGAGCTGGCGCAGTATTTCGACGAGGGACAGATTTACCGGATCGACCATTACCTTGGCAAAGAAACGGTGCAAAACCTGATGGCGGTGCGCTTTGGCAATATGCTGTTTGAGCCGCTGTGGAATGCGCAATACATCGACCATATTCAGATCACCGTGGCCGAAACGGTCGGTGTGGCCGGGCGCGGGGATTACTATGAAAAATCCGGCGCGATGCGTGACATGGTGCAGAACCACCTGATGCAGCTGTTGTGTCTGATCGCGATGGAGCCCCCGGCGCAGTTTGAGCCGGATGCGGTGCGCGACGAGAAACTGAAGGTGATCCGCGCATTGGATGCGGTGCAGCCACATCATATTGTACGTGGGCAATATACCGCAGCTGATGGCGTTGCGGCCTATCGCGAAGATGTGGACCATGCCCGTTCCAAGACCGAGAGTTTTGTTGCGCTGAAGTGTCAGATCAACAATTGGCGGTGGGCGGGCACCCCGTTTTACCTGCGCACCGGCAAACGGCTGAGCGCGCGAGACAGTGAGATTACGGTGGTCTTCAAAGACACGCCGCACTCTATTTTTGGGCCCGAAGCCGGGCGGCATCGCAACGAGCTCAACATTCAGCTGCAACCCAATGAGGGCATCACGTTGAATGTGACCATCAAGGAGCCGGGCCCGGGCGGCATGCGGCTGGTGGATGTGCCGCTGGATATGAGTTTTGCAGAGGCGCTGGGGCCGACCGCGGAGAACACGCCAGATGCCTATGAGCGGCTGATCATGGATGTGATCCGGGGCAATCAGACCTTGTTTATGCGGGATGATGAGGTGGAGGCCGCCTGGGCGTGGACCGATCCGATCATTCGCGGCTGGGAAGCGCGGGGCGATGTGCCGAAACCGTATGATGCCTATTCCGATGGGCCTGATGATGCAGATTTGATGATGCGCCGCGACGGGCGTGAATGGAGAGGCTTAGACAGATGAACTTCAAGACCTACCCAGATGCTGACATGCTGGCGATGGATGTGGCCCAAGCGCTGGCGGAAGACCTGACCGACGCATTGGCGCAAAAAGAGCGCGTGGTTCTGGCGGTGCCGGGTGGCACGACACCGGGGCCGATTTTTGATGTGTTGAGCGCGGCGGATCTGGACTGGGAGCGGGTTGATGTGATCCTGACAGATGAACGCTGGGTGCCTGAGCATCATGAGCGGTCCAACTCCGCTTTGGTCAAAGCGCGGCTTTTGACAAATCGCGCGATGGCGGCCCGCTATCTGCCGCTTTATGCGCCAGCAGAGGTGCCTGAGGATGTGTTACCAGAGCTTGAAGCGGGCATTGCCGCATCGCTGCCTGTGGATGTGGCGGTGATGGGCATGGGCGCGGATATGCACACGGCCTCACTGTTTCCCAATGCCGAGGGGCTTGAGGCGGCGTTGGCTGCAGATGCGCCGATCCTGATCCCGGTGCGGCGTGACGATTTGCCAGATATTCGCATCACCCTGAGCGCGCGCGTGCTGAACGGGGCGTTGCGCAAGCACATCCTGATCAAAGGGGCAGACAAGCGCGCGGCGTTGACCGCTGCGCAAAACCTGCCAGAGGTGGACGCTCCGATCCGCGCGGTGTGCGCGGGTGCAGATGTGCATTGGACGGAGTGAGCCAGATGTGGACCGATCTTGAAGACCTGAAAGCTGCAGCGCAGAGCACCCAAATTGAAGATCTGTTTGCCGCAGATCCGGCGCGTGCAGAGCGGTTTGCCCTGACAGTTGATGGGCTGTTTTTTGACTATAGCAAGACCAGCATTGATGACACGGCCAAGGCGGCATTGATGGCGCTGGCGGAAGCGGCGGGCGTTGCGGACAAGCGCGCGGCGATGTTTGGCGGAGCAAAGATCAACGAAACCGAAGAGCGCGCCGTGCTGCACACGGCGTTGCGCAATCTGGATGGTGCGCCGGTTTTGGTGGACGGCGAAGACGTGTTGCCGGAGATCAACGAGACCCGTGCGCGCATGGCGAGACTGGCCGCTGCGGTGCGCGATGGCAGCTTTCCGGGGCAGGGGCAGCGGATCACGGATGTGGTCAACATTGGCATTGGCGGCTCCGACCTTGGGCCGCTGATGGCGGTGATGGCGCTGGCGCCGTATCATGACGGGCCAAAATGCCATTTCATTTCCAATGTAGATGGTGCGGATGCCACCGATACGCTGGATGGGCTCGACCCGGACACCACGCTGGTGATTGTGGCCTCCAAGACCTTTACCACGCAGGAAACCCTGATGAACGCGCGCACCGTGCTGAATTGGGCGGGCGGCGACGCGGCGCTTGAGCGCTTTGTGGCGATTTCCTCGGCAGTGGACAAATGCGCAGAGTTCGGCATTCCGGCGGAGCGGGTGTTTGGCTTTGAGGATTGGGTTGGCGGCCGCTACTCGGTTTGGGGGCCGATTGGTTTTTCCTTGATGCTGGCGATTGGACCGACGGCCTTTGAAGGATTCCTTGAAGGCGGGCAGGCGATGGATCGTCATTTCTGTGCTGCAGCTTTTGAAGAGAACCTGCCTGTTATGCTCGCCTTGGTTGGGATCTGGCATCAGCAGATCTGTGGCCATGGCACGCGGGCTGTGCTGCCCTATGAACAGCGATTGGCGCGGCTGCCGGCCTATCTGCAGCAGCTTGAGATGGAGAGCAACGGCAAGAGTGTTGCGGTGGATGGCAGCGCATTGTCACGTGTTGCGGGGCCGATTGTCTGGGGGGAGCCTGGCACCAATGGGCAGCATGCGTTTTATCAGTTGATCCATCAGGGCAAACAGGTGGTGCCGTGTGAATTTCTGGTGGGGGCTGAGGGGCATGAGCCTGCGCTGCGCAACCATCAGCGGGCGCTTGTGGCTAACTGTCTGGCGCAGTCTGAGGCGCTTTTGAAAGGGCGTAGTGAAGCGGACGCACGGGCGCAGCTGGAAGACCAAGGCGTGTCAGGTGCAAAGCTGGATCAATTGGCCAAGCACCGTGTCTTTGCTGGCAATCGCCCGTCGACAACGCTGGTCTATCCACGTCTGACACCCTTTGTTCTGGGGCAGATTGTGGCGCTGTATGAGCACCGCGTGTTTGTCGAAGGGGTGATTTACGGGATCAACTCTTACGATCAGTGGGGCGTGGAGCTGGGCAAAGAGCTGGCGAGTGGTTTGCTGGATGCGGTGACGTCGGGGGATGTGCCGGAGGCGGCCTCCGCGTCAACCAAAGCGTTGATTGCGCGGATCCGCAGTTTTCACAGCTGAGGTTAGGCTGTCAATTGCAGCGCCTCGATCAGGGGCGCGTCGTCGCGGGCCATGATCTCCAGAATATCTTTGTGCATGCGGCGCTTGTGCTCGCCAAAGATGCCGCGGCCTTTGGAAAAGGTCGCGGCATAGTCAAGCGCAGCGGCCAATGTGGCCTCCGCATCTGGTGCGGCGGTCAGCACATGATCTGCCTCAAGCTCTGTGGCGGTGACACGGCGGCCCGATAGCTTCATTTCGTTGAAGCGGTATTCGGGCATGGCCTTGCGCACATAGGCGATCATGGAGGGCAGGAACGGGATGTTGATGTCCACCTCTGGAAAGCAGAAATAGCCGCGATCCGCGCGCATGAAGCGGAAGTCGCAAGCGCAGGCCAGCATGGCCCCGTTGCCAAAGGCGTGGCCGGTGATGGCGGCGATCACAGGCATTGGGAAGGTCAGAATGCGGGCAAAAACTTCGTTCATTTCGATCATGAAGGCGCGCATGTCATCTTCGCGGCCTGCCTGACGTGCGGCCATGAGCCAGTTCAGATCAACACCCTGCGACCAGTTCTTTTCATCATTTGAGGTGATCACTACCGAGCGAATGGTTTTGTCGTCTTCGGCCTGTTGCAGCGCGGCGAGCATGGCGGCGGCAAAGGCGCGGTTTTGGCGGTTTTCGCCGTTGTTCAGCGTGAGGATCGCGGTTTTACCACGGGTTTTATAGGTCACAAGAGACATGGGAAGCTCATCGTTTTTGCGTGTTGAGCGCGACCTTAGCTGTGGGTTTTGGGGGCGGCAAACATGACCTTACGCAACATGGCGCGCTGTGTGCTGGCCTTGCTGGGGAATTTTAGAACTGTCTGGAAGAGGTGGAGCGGGTAGCGGGAATCGAACCCGCACCTTAAGCTTGGGAAGCTCGCATGATACCATTTCACCATACCCGCAACGCTGCCCTAGGTAGTGGAGCGTTACGGTAGGGTCAAGCGGGTTTTCTAAGAGCCGTCATATGGGTTCTTGTCTGACTACAGCGGCGGCAACTCATCAGGATTGGGCGCATGGCATCAGCCAAATTTGTGAAGGATCTTTTGGAAGACATCCAGCAACTTGGCTGCCGGGTTTGGCTGGATGGTGGATGGGGTGTGGACGCTTTGTTGAGACAACAGACGCGCGCGCATGGCGATGTTGATATTGTTTTGGAGGCGCGCTGTGTGGGGCGCGTCTGTGATAGGCTGCGCTCCAATGGCTTTGCTCCAGCGCCGACGGTGGATGCCTGCGATTGGAATTTTGTTTTTGCGCGCGAACACTCGGAACGCGTCGATTTTCACGTCGTCACCTTTGATGCCACAGGTCGCGGGATCTACGGCCCGCCAGAGAATGGCGCATTTTACCCGGCGGACGCCTTTACTGGGCAGGGGAGTGTTGGCGGTGTTCCGGTGGCGTGTATGTCAGCCACGTTTCAGGTGGCAAACCGGGTTGGATACCCGTTGCGCCCTCAGGATTATCATGATCTGAGGGCGCTTCGATCTGCGTTTGGCATATGTCCTGATGCGCGGGGTTAGCCCCGACGGCGTCTGCGTCGCCCACCTCCAGCACTGCTGCCTTCTCCGCCGCCTGTATTGAAGCTGACCTCTGGGAGGGCCACAACATCGCGCAGGATTGGGAAAGGGTCAGACGAATTCGGCAAGGCAGAGGCATTGACGAAATGCTCCTGAAAGCGTGGTTCAACGGCGGTTTCGATTTTCTCGATCTGGCGCACCAGGGTTTCGATTTCACCGCGTGCCTTGCTGTTCAGAAGCGCAATGCGGGCGCCGGTGCCCGCCGCGTTGCCCGCAGAGGTGACTTTGTCCAGCGGGCAGTCAGGGATCATGCCCAAAACCATAGCGTGTTTGGCAGAAATATGCGCGCCAAAAGCCCCGGCGAGCACAACGCGATCCACCTGATCCACGCCGCGTTTGTCCATCAGCAGGCGCGCGCCGGAATAGAGCGCGGCCTTCGCCATCTGAATGGCGCGGATGTCGGCATTGGTGACGGTGATGGCTTTCTGGTCAGCGTCGCCTTCCCACAGCGTGTAGGAGTTGGTGCGCCCGTCAAGGAAACAGCGGTTGGTGCCGGTTTGCTCGGCTGAGCCGATGAGGCCGGAGGCATCCACCAGACCAGCGATGCGCATTTCAGCGATCACTTCGATGATGCCAGAGCCGCAGATGCCGGTGATGCCAGTGTTTGCCACAGCAGCGGCAAAGCCCTCATCGTCGGACCAAAGCTCACACCCGATGACACGGAAGCGCGGCTCTTTGGTGACTGGGTCAATTTCCACGCGTTCGATGGCGCCGGGGGCAGCACGCTGGCCTGCGCTGATCTGCGCCCCTTCGAAAGCCGGGCCTGTCGGGGAGGAGCAGGCGAGCACGCCTTCTTTGTCACCGAGCAGGATTTCCGCGTTAGTGCCCACGTCGACAACCAGAACAAGGTCTTCGGATTTGTCTGGGGCTTCTGAGAGTGCAACGCCTGCGGCGTCTGCGCCCACGTGGCCTGCGATGCAGGGCAGGAGGTAGGCTTGGGTGCCGGGCGCTATGTCGAGGCCAAGCTCGGAGGCGGGCAGTTCAAGGGCGTCGGACGTCGCGAGCGCAAAAGGCGCTTGGCCAAGTTCGAACGGGTCGATGCCAAGGAAGAGGTGGTGCATGACCGGGTTCATCACAAAGACCGCATCCAGAATTTGGCTTTTGTCGATCTCGGCTTCTTTGGCGATATCTATCACCAGCTGGTTGAGCCCGGCGCGCACGGCGTCGGTCATTTCCAGATCGCCGCCTTTGTTCATCATGGCATAGCTGACGCGGCTCATGAGGTCTTCGCCAAAGCGGATCTGGGGGTTCATCAGACCGGAGGAGGCCACCACTTCGCCGGTGGCGAGGTTGCAGAGGTGGCCGGCGATGGTGGTGGAGCCAAGGTCAACCGCGAGGCCAAAGAGCGGTTCCTCATAATAGCCGGGCCAGAGGGCGACGACGCGCGGGGCGCTGTCTTTGTGTCCCTGATGCAGGGCTGCGGTGACAGCCCAGTTGCCCTTGCGCAAGATCGGCTGCAGCGGGCGCAGCAGATGGGTGTCTATGGTGATTTCAGCGTGACCGGTGGCCTCTTTCAGCGCGGTCATCAGCCGCTCCAGATCGCCGGAGGGCTTGTGCATGTCGGGCTCTTCGACCTCAACATAGACGCGCGAAATGGTTGCGTTCAGCGTGATGTCGCGCACCTCAGCGCGTTTGCGCACCACCTGTTTGTGCACCTGACTTTCGGCGGGCACATCAATCACGATATCGCCCTGCACTGTGGCCTGACAGCCGAGGCGGCGGCCGGGGGTCAGGCCGCGCTTGTCGTCATAGCGCTGCTCTACGGCGTTCCATTCTGACAGCGCATCCTCTGCAACCGTCACGCCATGTTTGGGAAACTCGCCGTAGGAGGGCGTCACCTGACATTTGGAGCAAATGCCGCGCCCGCCACAGGCGGAGTCGAGATCAACACCGAGTTGCCGTGCGGCGGTGAGGATGGGAGTGCCTACCGGAAAGGTGCCGCGCTTGCCGGAGGGCGTGAAAATCACAAGTGGATCGCTGCTCATTTGAGGGCCTTGGGTCTGTTCGCTTACCTGCGACCATATCTGGCCTGTGTTGGGCTGAATGACAATAAGCGGCGTAGAAGTGTCGCGGGGCGGCATTGTCGTAAAGAAAACGTCATCTGGGTGGCGTGCTCCGCGGAACGGATGGGGGTGAGCCAATGTGGGCGGCAATCGGCGGTCAGCGTTGCGCCGCACGTTTTGCTGTGCAGATTGCGCGCGTTGGCGCAGCAATCGACGCAATAAAAGGGGCAAAGCAGGATTAGGGGTTTTCCACAACAAAAGGGCATGCGATAGGGACGTGCCAAACGAGGTTCCCCAAAGGAGATTTGCGATGGAGATTCGTGAGGCGCTGACCTTCGATGATGTTCTACTTGTTCCAGCTGCGTCGGCGGTGTTGCCCGCCACGGCGGATACGCGCACTCGGGTCACAAAAAGCATTGATCTGAACATTCCGTTGCTGAGCTCCGCGATGGACACAGTGACCGAAAGCCGGATGGCCATCGCCATGGCACAAGCGGGCGGCATGGGCGTGATCCATAAGAACCTTGATGCGGAAGCGCAGGCGCGCGAAGTGCGCCGGGTGAAACGCTTTGAGAGCGGGATTGTTTATAACCCTGTGACGCTGACCCCGAACCAGACACTGGCAGATGCCAAGGCGCTGATTGAGCGCTATCGCTTTACCGGTTTCCCTGTGGTGGACGAAGAAGGCCGTGTGGTGGGCATCGTGACCAACCGCGACATGCGCTTTGCCCAGAGCGATGACACGCCTGTTCATGCGATGATGACCACCAATGATCTGGCGATGCTGGCAGAGCCTGCGGATCTGGAAGAGGCCAAGAGCCTGATGCGGGCGCGCCGGATTGAGAAACTGTTGGTGCATGACGGGCAGGGCAAGCTGACCGGTTTGCTGACGCTGAAGGATACCGAGCAGGCTGTGCTGAACCCAACCGCCTGTAAAGATGATCTGGGCCGTTTGCGGGTTGCGGCGGCGTCCTCTGTGGGCGACAGCGGCTTTGCGCGCTCTGAGATGCTGATTGACGCAGGGGTTGATATTGTTGTTGTTGACACGGCGCACGGCCACTCTGAAGGTGTGATTGAGGCGGTGAAACGTATCAAGGCGCAGAGCAATGCGGTGCAGGTGATTGCGGGCAACGTGGCCACGGGCGACGCGACACGTGCATTGATTGACGCGGGTGCGGATGCGGTGAAAGTGGGCATCGGGCCGGGTTCGATCTGTACCACACGGATGGTGGCCGGTGTGGGTGTGCCCCAGCTGACAGCGATTGATGATTGTGCCACGGCGGCAGGCGATGTGCCCGTGATCGCGGATGGCGGCATCAAATTCTCTGGTGATTTTGCCAAGGCGATTGCCGCAGGCGCAAGCTGCGCCATGGTCGGCTCAATGATTGCGGGCACGGATGAAAGCCCCGGTGAGGTGATCCTCTATCAGGGCCGTTCGTTCAAATCCTATCGCGGTATGGGCAGCCTTGGCGCGATGGCGCGTGGCTCGGCCGATCGCTATTTCCAGAAAGACGCTGCCAGCGACAAGCTGGTGCCGGAGGGAATTGAGGGGCAGGTGCCTTACAAAGGTCCGGCAGGCACGGTGATCCACCAGCTGGTGGGCGGTTTGCGCGCGGCGATGGGCTACACCGGCAATGCCACCGTCGATGCGATGCGCAAGAACTGCAAATTTGTGAAAATCACCGGTGCGGGGCTGAAAGAGAGCCACGTGCATGACGTGCAGATCACCCGCGAAGCCCCTAACTATCGGATCGGCTGATGATACCTGCGGCGCGCGTTCAGGCGGCGATTGAGGTTCTGGATCAGATCCTTGAAGGCGCGCCAGCGGAAAAAGCACTGACCGGCTGGGCGCGGCGCAGCCGGTTCGCCGGGTCCAAGGACCGGGCAGCCATTCGCGATCATGTGTTTGATGCCTTGCGTCAGCGCAACTCTGCGGCCCATTTGGGCGGCGGACTAAGCGGGCGCGCCTTGATGATTGGTGTTCTTCGGGCACAAGAGGTGGATCTGGACGATCTGTTTTCTGGGGCTGCCTATGCGCCCAATGCCTTGAGTACGGCAGAGATCGCTGCGTCCACTACGCCGCAGGGAACACTGCCTGCCGATGTGCCTGAGTGGTTGATTGCGCCACTGAAAGACAGCCTTGGCGCGGCGTATGAGACCACTTTGACGCAGATGCGCGCACGGGCGCCTGTGTTTTTGCGAGTCAATCTGGCGCAATCCTCGGTGGCGGATGCACAGGCGGTGCTCACGGCGGCAGGAATTGAAACACGGCCTGTTGGTCTTGTGGAGACAGCACTTGAGGTCACGCAGGGGGCACGTCGTATTCGGCAAGCTGCGCCTTATCTGAGCGGCGCGGTCGAGTTGCAGGATGCTGCGAGCCAGGCCATGGTTTCTGCGTTGCCCTTGAACAAAGGCATGAAAGTCCTAGACTATTGCGCCGGCGGTGGCGGCAAAACCTTGGCCATGGCAGGACGTGTGGCTGGCCAGTTTTATGCCCATGATGCTGCCCCGCGCCGGATGGCGGATTTGCTTGAACGCGCGCAACGGGCAGGTGTGAAGGTAACACTTACCAATGCGCCGCAGAAAGACGCGCCGTATGATTTGGTGCTGTGTGATGCGCCTTGTTCGGGCAGTGGCACATGGCGGCGCACACCGGATGCAAAATGGCGTTTTCAGCAGAGTGATCTGGACTCGCTGCTGAAAACCCAAGCTGACATTTTGGACAAGGCGCAGGCGTTGGTCGCAGAGGGCGGCGTTCTGGCCTATGCAACATGTTCCTTTCTGAAAGCGGAAAACCAAGCACAGGTTGCAGCATTTCATCAGCGCCACCCCGGCTGGGAAACAGAGTGGGTGCGCCAATTTGGGTTTGAAGATGGCGGCGATGGTTTCTTTGGCGCGGTTCTTCGCAAAAAATAGCGAAACAGCGTCAGTTTACGATCACCATTAATCTGCGATTAAGGTTAATATATTCATATTAACCACAACAAATGACTATAGGTGTTCACGTGTCCACTCAGACCGATGCCGCGAAGGTGCATTCCCCCTCAAAAGCGGCCCCGTCTCACCATGCTGGAATTTTAGCGATCGCAGCGGTCGCGATGGTGGGGACAGCGTTCCTTTTGGACGACGGTTTGCTGCGTCTGAGCATGATCTTGGCGAGTGGATTGACCGGTTTTGCCTGTGGTGTGACGATGCTTGTCTCGGTGCAGCGGAGGTCTGCTCGACGTGCGGCGGTGGACCTGTTGGCGCAGTTGTATGCACAGGACACTGATCAGATCTATGTGTCAGATATGCGTGGCGGCGTGCTTTATGCCAATGAGGCGGCACAGGCGGGCTCTCAGACACGTCCGACCATTGAAGATGCGCTGGCCGGCTATGTGCTGGATGCGGAACATAAGGCGCAGGAAGCCATTTCAAAGTGTCTGGAAGACGGATCTTTTGAAGGTGATTTGATAATTCGTGACAATACGTTAAGTCTTAAAGTTCAGGTGGTCTCGTCGGGATTGCTGCTTTGGGTTTTGCAAAAAACGCATCCAGCGAAAGAAGGCGCTGCCGCGACAGGCATGCCGAAACTGCCAATGCTGACGGCTGGACGTACTGGAACGATTTTGTTCATGAATGCGGCTGCGCGTGGTTTGCTTGGCGAACGCAAAAAAACGCTGGTTGATGTGTTTGGACCGGAGGTGAAGCATCCGCGTGACGCGAGCGTTGTGTACACATCCAATGGTGAACAGCAGTGTATGGTGGCCCAGTTCGATGCCACTGCCGGGCGCCGCGAAATTTATCTGCTTCCAAGCGACACGCCTGTGACACGTGATGGCACGATGCAGTTTGAAGAACTGCCCGTGCCGATTTTGAAGATTGAGCCTGAAGGCCGTGTTGTTCTGGCCAACCGGGCTGCGCGGGGGCTCATTCATCTTGAGATCACCTCTGAAACTGTGATGAGCGATTTGATGGAGGGGCTCGGCCGCTCAATACGTGACTGGCTGGTGGAGACCGCTCAGGGCAAAACGGTTAAGAAAAGCGAATTCCTGCGTCTTAAGCGCGACGACAAAGAGGTGATTGTGCAGGTCAGCCTCAACCGGATTGCGGAAGGGGGGGTGGGGTCACTTATCGCGGTGCTGAGCGATGCCACGGAGCTCAAGTCTTTGGAGGCGCAGTTTGTGCAAAGCCAGAAGATGCAGGCCATTGGCCAGCTGGCGGGTGGTGTTGCACATGACTTTAACAATCTTTTAACTGCAATTTCAGGGCATTGCGATCTGTTGTTGTTGCGCCATGATCAAGGGGATGCGGACTATGCTGACCTTATACAGATCAATCAGAATGCCAATCGCGCCGCTGCGCTGGTTGGGCAGCTGTTGGCCTTTTCGCGCAAGCAGAACCTGCGGCCTGAAGTGCTTGATTTGCGTAACATACTCGCGGATTTGACCCATCTTCTCAATAGGTTGGTGGGCGAACGTGTGGCGCTGTCGCTGAGCAATGACCCCGTTCTGCCATCCATCCGCGCGGACAAACGCCAATTGGAACAGGTTTTGATGAACCTCGTTGTCAATGCGCGTGATGCGATGCCGGATGGCGGTGAAATCCTGGTCACAACGGAAGAAGTGACACTGGACCAACCACTGGAGCGTGACCGCGTTGTCGTGCCTGTCGGCAAATATGTGACGGTGAAGGTTGCTGATCAAGGCATTGGAATTGCACAAGATAAATTGCAAAAAGTGTTTGAACCCTTCTTCACCACCAAGCGTACGGGGGAAGGTACGGGGCTCGGGTTGAGCACTGCCTATGGCATCATGAAGCAGACCGGCGGCTTTATCTTTGTGGACAGTACAGAAGGCGTGGGGACGACATTTACACTGATGTTCCCGGCGTTTGGATCCGCCGAAGAGTTTGTTCCGGAGCTTGACGATGCGCGCCCGGACTTGCCCGTTGTTGAGCACAGCGGTGTTGTTCTTCTGGTGGAAGACGAAGCGCCGGTGCGCTCTTTTGCGACGCGGGCGCTGAAGATGCGCGGCTTTACTGTGCTTGAAGCGGCGAGCGGGGAAGAAGCGCTTGAGCTGCTTGCGGCAGAGCAGCCCAAGGTGGATGTGTTTGTCAGCGACGTGATCATGCCGGGCATTGATGGCCCAACCTGGGTGCGTCAGGCGCGATCAGAATACCCTGATGTGCCCGTGATTTTTGTCTCTGGCTACGCCGAAGACAGTTTTTCCGATGATCAATCGCGCATTGAAAACTCAAGCTTCCTGCCCAAGCCGTTTTCGCTTGGAGATCTGACGGAAGCTGTGCAAGCGCGGATCAACAGCTAGGAAAGGCTTTCGTAGAGTTCAAACTCTGCGGCACACTTGCGGCGCAGTTTTGCGAGCGTCTTCTCCGGCAGATCCAGTGGCATCGCCGGAGAGCTGTTGCGCTGCTCCAGTGTGATTTTTTGGCCCAGCCGTTCCTCTAGAAAGGTAAGCAATTTGGCTTGATCTTCGTAGCGGAAAAGGTGGTCCACCTGCACGCCATTGGGGCGCGGCTCCAGAAATTTGGCCTGGCTTCCGACATTTGCAAAGGAGGCTTTCTTGTCGCCCTTCATGTATTCCTGCACAAATTCGTCAAAGCTCACATCATGTGTAGAGTTGCGATGGCCCCGCATACTGTCGCGGCGGCGGTATCTGTACCAACTGGAGAGCCAGCTGACAGGCTCGCGCATGACGGCCATAAGTTCCATGTCATCGCGGTTGCAGGCGCGTTCAAACATTGGGCGGAAGAAGCGGTTGTAGCGATAAATAGGCGCATGCTTCAGCTCTGGGGGATTCGAAATCACCATGTCCGCAACAGGGGCCAAGGCCGCCTCGATCGCGGTTGTGCCGGTTTTGGGCACCGATAGGAACACAAGTTTTTTGTTCCAGAAAACAAGCATCTGCGCGGCCTCGCTGTGGTTTGTCTCAACTTATTATTGATCCGTAAACTAGTTGTTAACCAGCTTCTACGGAAGATGTTCTCATTCTTTTCTATTGATTTGTTCTCCTTTTGATCTCATAAGGTGTTGGAACAAGAGGTGAACACAGGCAGTGATTGCCGCCCGCGTGCGGGTGTGGAATAAGGAACCAAGCAAAATGGCAACGGCAGATCTTTTGACAATGACTTCCAAGAAATCCTCATCCCCGGATAAACAGAAGGCGCTCGACAGCGCTTTGGCACAGATCGAGCGGCAGTTCGGCAAAGGCTCCATCATGAAGCTGGGCGCCGACAACCCTGCACAAGAGATCGAGGCGACCTCGACAGGGTCCCTGAGCCTCGACATTGCGTTGGGCATCGGCGGTCTGCCTAAGGGCCGTATTATCGAGATTTATGGTCCGGAAAGCTCCGGTAAGACCACGCTGACGCTGCACTGCATTGCAGAAGAGCAGAAAAAGGGCGGCGTCTGCGCCTTTGTGGATGCGGAACATGCGCTTGACCCGCAGTATGCCAAGAAGCTTGGCGTCAATCTGGACGAGCTGCTGATTTCGCAGCCCGACACCGGGGAGCAGGCGCTTGAGATTACAGACACGCTGGTGCGGTCTGGGGCTGTAAACATGGTTGTGGTCGATTCGGTTGCGGCGCTGACGCCAAAGTCCGAACTTGAAGGCGACATGGGTGACAGCAACGTGGGTGTGCAGGCGCGTTTGATGAGCCAAGCGATGCGGAAACTGACCGGCTCTATTTCGCGCTCCAACTGCATGGTGATCTTCATCAACCAGATCCGGATGAAAATCGGCGTGATGTTTGGCAGCCCGGAAACCACAACCGGTGGTAACGCGCTGAAATTCTACAGCTCTGTGCGTCTGGACATCCGCCGCATTGGCGCGCTGAAAGACCGCGACGAGGTGGTTGGCAACGCGACCCGCGTGAAAGTGGTGAAAAACAAAGTGGCGCCGCCTTTCAAGCAGGTCGAATTCGACATCATGTATGGCGAAGGCATCTCCAAAATGGGGGAACTGCTGGATCTGGGCGTGAAAGCCGGCGTGGTGGAGAAATCTGGCAGCTGGTTCAGCTATGGTGATGAGCGGATCGGGCAGGGGCGTGAGAACGCCAAGACCTTCCTGAAGGAAAACACACGTATGGCGCTGGAGATCGAAGATAAGATCCGCGCGGCACATGGGTTGGATTTTGACATGCCACCTGTTGATGATGAGCTGTTGGAAGATTGATCCCGTCATGTGAAGATTTGATGCGGGCTTTGCCGCATGTTTTGGCCGCTCCCAAAGACGGGGCGGCCATTTCGCATTTGTGCCTGCGCCCCGAACGTAACACGCGCAAATTTGTGGATGAAATCACCCTGACCAAGGCACAGGGCATTCCCGGTGAGCGGTGGATGACACAGCCGTGGATCCGCACCGAGGCAGGTGATCCCCATCCGGGCATTCAAGTCTGTGTGATCCCCAAGCGGGTGCTCGATCTTGTGTGGTCGCCAGATGAGGACGTGCTTCATCCCGGAGACACTTTTGCCGTCGATCTGGACATGACCGAAGCGAACCTGCCGGAGGGGCAGCTTTTGTCGGTGGGCACCGCTGTGTTGCGGGTGTCTGAGGTGTTCAATGATGGCTGCGTGAAGTGGAAGGCGCGATACGGGAGCGATGTGTATGACTGGGTGCGCGCGCCGGAACATCGCAAATACCGTTTGCGCAGCATTTTGTGCAGCATTGAACAGGACGGTGTTGTGCGGACTGGTGATGTGATGCGGAAAATCGACCAGATATGAGTCCAATTCCGCCAAGCGGGCTTTGACATGTGGACAGGCGGGCGTGGGGGTTATAAACCCGCTTCGATATCGAAACGCACAGGTTGAGAGACCCCCATGGCCAGCTTAAACGACATTCGGTCGACCTTTTTGAATTACTTCGCCAAACAGGGCCATGAGATTGTAGACTCAAGCCCGTTGGTGCCACGCAATGACCCGACGTTGATGTTCACCAACTCCGGCATGGTGCAGTTTAAAAATCTGTTCACCGGTGTGGAAAAACGCGACTATCAGCGCGCGACCACGTCGCAAAAATGTGTGCGCGCTGGAGGCAAGCACAACGATCTGGACAACGTGGGTTATACCGCGCGCCACCACACCTTCTTTGAGATGCTCGGCAACTTTTCGTTTGGCGACTACTTCAAAGATGACGCTATTCCGTTTGCCTGGGAGCTGATTACCAAAGAGTTCGGCATTCCGAAGGATAAGCTCTACACCACCGTCTATCACACCGATGACGAGGCTTTTAAGATCTGGAAGAAGCTGGGCGTGGCAGAAGAGCGGATCATCCGCATCGCCACCTCTGATAACTTCTGGCAGATGGGGCCAACTGGCCCCTGTGGTCCGTGCACGGAAATCTTCTATGATCACGGCGATCACATCTGGGGTGGCCCTCCCGGCTCCCCTGAGGAAGATGGCGACCGTTTCATCGAGATCTGGAACGTGGTGTTCATGCAGAACGAGCAGTTTGAAGACGGCTCGATGAAGGCGCTGGACATGCAGTCGATCGACACCGGCATGGGGCTGGAGCGGATCGGCGCGTTGCTGCAGGGCAGCCACGACAACTATGACACCGATCTGTTCAAGGCACTGATCGAGGCTTCCGCCAATGTGACCTCGACCGATCCTTATGGCGACCAAAACGTGCATCACCGCGTGATCGCAGACCATTTGCGTTCCACCTCCTTCCTGATGGCGGATGGTGTGATGCCGTCTAATGATGGCCGTGGTTATGTGCTGCGTCGTATTATGCGCCGCGCGATGCGCCATGCGCACCTGCTCGGGGCGAAAGATCCTGTGATGCATCAGCTGGTGCCGTCGCTGGTGCAGCAGATGGGCCAAGCCTACCCGGAGCTGGGACAGGCGCAGGCGTTGATTGAAGAGACGCTGAAGCAGGAAGAGACCAAGTTCAAAGCGACATTGGACCGTGGTCTGAAGCTGCTGGATGATGAACTTGGTGGTCTTGAGGAAGGCGCACCGCTGTCTGGTGCAGCGGCCTTCAAACTCTATGATACTTACGGCTTCCCGCTCGACCTGACGCAGGATGCGCTGCGCGAGAAGGGCCGTGAGGTTGACACCGACGGGTTTGACGCCGCGATGGCGGAGCAGAAAGCCAAAGCGCGAGCGGCCCACGTGGGCTCCGGCGATGTGGCCGAAGATGCGATCTGGTTTGATATTGCCGAGGACAACGGGGCTTCCGAGTTCCTGGGCTACGACACCGAGACCGCCGAAGGTCAGGTGCAGGCCGTGCTGAAAGACGGCGCGCTTGTGGAGGCGCTGGCGGATGGCGAAGAAGGCTGGCTGGTGATGAACCAGACGCCGTTTTATGCCGAAAGCGGTGGTCAGGTTGCGGACCATGGATTGGTCGAGCGTCTGGAAAACCGTGATCACCTTGCCCATGTCACCGATGTTCAGAAGTTTGCTGATGGCAAGTTGATTGCCCATAAGGTGAAAGTCGCGCGTGGTGCGATTTCCAAGGGTGATCCTGTGGCGATGATCGTGGATCATGCGCGCCGCACGTCGATCCGTGCCAACCACTCGGCGACCCACCTGTTGCATGAAGCCCTGCGCAATGCGCTTGGCGAACATGTGGCGCAGCGTGGCTCGCTCAACGCGGATGACCGTCTGCGCTTTGATTTCAGCCACAACAAAGCACTGAGCCAGGAAGAGCTGGCCAAAGTTGGCCTCGAGGTGAACGCCTATATCCGTCAGAACACCGCGGTGGAAACCCGGATCATGACCCCGGATGATGCCCGAGAAATGGGCGCGCAGGCGCTGTTTGGCGAAAAATATGGCGATGAGGTGCGTGTTGTTTCCATGGGCCGTGCCAACACCGGAAAAGGTCTCAATGGCGATACCTATTCGCTTGAGCTTTGCGGCGGCACCCATGTGAAACAGACCGGCGATATCGGTGTGTTTGTGTTGTTGTCTGACAGCGCGTCCTCTGCGGGTGTGCGTCGGATCGAGGCGCTGACAGGGGAAGTGGCCTTTGCGCATCTGGAGCGTGAAGCCAAACGTGTGGCCGAAGTGGCCGGTACGCTGAAGGCGCAGCCGGCTGACATCGTGGATCGTGTGAAAGCGCTTCTGGATGAGCGTAAGGCGCTGCAAAACGAGGTGGCCACTCTGCGTCGTGAGCTGGCCATGTCTGGCGGTTCAGGGCAGGGCGCGGGCCCGGAAGCCAAAGAGATCAACGGTGTGAAATTCTTTGCACAGGTGCTTTCAGGTGTGTCCGGCAAAGATCTGCCGCCGCTGATTGACGAGCATAAGGCGCGTCTGGAAAGCGGTGCGGTGCTGTTGATTGCGGACACCGATGGCAAAGTGGCTGTGGCTGCGGGCGTTACGGACGATCTGAAAGGCGACCTGAGCGCTGTGGATCTGGTGCGCGCCGCCGTGGGCGCATTGGGCGGCAAGGGCGGCGGCGGTCGCCCGGATATGGCGCAGGGCGGTGCCAAAGATGCCTCCAAAGCAGACGAAGCCTTTGCGGCTGCTGAAGCGGTGATCGCAGGTTGACCATTTGGTCAAATTCTATTTGGACTGCCCGGCAATTCGCTTAGAGTGTCGGGCAGAACAACAGGATTGGAGAGCCAGATGGGCGCACTTTGGATTGCACATGTCACCGTGACCGACGCGGAGGCCTATGGAAAATACGCAGAGCTGGCAGGCCCTGCGATTGCCAAACATGGCGGCGAGTTCATCGCGCGTGGCGGCAAATTTGTGCAGCTTGAGGGCAAAGAGCGCCCCCGCAATGTGGTGGCGAAGTTCCCCGATGTGGACGCGGCGGTGGCCTGTTATCACAGCCCGGAATATCAAGAAGCACTGAACCATGCGCGCGGCGCAAGTGAGCGCGAATTGATGGTGGTTGAGACCACCGACTGACAGTAAGGAGACTGGCCAGATGTGTCGTTGGGCCGCCTATATTGGGCACCCCTGTTATCTTGAAGATCTCGTCACGCGGCCAGATCACTCGCTGATCCAGCAAAGTATGCAGGCAACGGAATGCAAACCCCAGACCAATGGCGATGGCGTTGGTCTGGCGTGGTATGGGAGCCGCCCGGAACCGGGGCTGTATCGCGATACACATCCGGCCTGGTCTGATCCCAATCTGCGCTCGCTGACCGCGCAGGTGCAATCGGCGCTGTTTCTGGCCCATGTGCGGGCTTCCACCGGCACTGCCACCAGCCGCAACAATTGCCACCCTTTTGCGGTGGGCAAATGGTCCTTCATGCACAATGGGCAGATCGGGGGATTTGAGAATTTCCGCCGCCGTGCGGATATGCTGATCCCGGATGAACTGTATCAGGAACGCAAAGGCGCAACGGACAGCGAAGTGCTGTTTCTCCTCGGGCTGACCGAAGGCTTGCAGGACAATCCACGCGAGGCGATGGAAATTGCTGTGGGCATTTTGGAACGGATGAGCCGCGAACGGGGCAGCACGCCACACATGCGGCTGGCCACAGCGTTTTCCGATGGTGAGACGCTTTACGCGATCCGCTACGCTTCAGACGATCGCGCCCCCACAGTCTATCACAAAATCAGCGACAGCCGCAGTGGCCGCGCTGTGGTGAGTGAGCCTTTGGTGCCCGCCGAAGACGGCTGGGAAGCGGTGCCGCCGGGCAGCTTCTGCAGCTTTCACAAAGATGGCAGCTATGAGATCGTGCCGTTTTCGCCGCTGAGCTGATTTTTTACTCAAGCTTCTTTTTCAAATCGTCTCAGAGAACCAGAAAGATGCGTTTAGTGTTTGCTTCTGCCTTTAAGAAACATTTGTGCACTTTGTTCAAAGTTGCGGTTTTCAGCGTTACTTGTACGAAAGGCCACGCAGATGAAGGCAGCGATTTCCCGCGTGCGTTTGAGTTTACCCGAATAGTTCGTGATGGCGAAATTCTGACGTCGCTGACGTTTGGCTCTGACGCGCTCACGATTTTAGAGCAATACAATAGGCACTGCTACTCGGATGGTCAGGCTAAGGTGGTCGAAATGGCTATTCCCTATGAGTTCATAAAGAATTTGGATGCGGATGAACGGCAGGGAGAGCACTCTATAATGATCGAGCTTGTCAGAACAAGCGAGGAAACCCGCCAGAGCTTTGTGACCAGCGCAAAAAGCTGCGACGGCACTGACTACGGCAACTATATGGGCTCGACACAATTCGTTTTCTTGCATGAGCAAGACGTAGAGACGGTTGTGGAATTTTATCGCGCCAACGTGGACTGAGCTGACCTTAGATCAAAAAGAACTTCACGGCCCAGAACAGGAAGATGCCGTGCAGGATGGGGTAGACCCAGATCACCAGATAGGTGTCGATCTTGCGCGCCAGGGCTTCGCGGCCGGTGGTTTTCATGCGTCGGAGCATGATGTTCACAAGCACTGTTGAGCCGGTGATGACAAACATTCCTGCGAGCAGGGAATCCATGAACGTGAGATAACCGAGCTTTGGCAGCATGGTGGAGATTGCAAAGTTGAAGGCGACAAACACCAGCAGGTTGGCGGAGGCCATGTCGATGCGGCGGCGGTATTCTTCCAGAAAGAAAGTGGCCCAAGTTACAAAGAGGATGATGATCAAGGGTAGCATGATCCGCAGCATGTAATATTGAACATGGCGCTTGCCCGTGAAGCGCAGTGCCACCATCGAGGTATCCCGTTCGCCAATCCCGGCGACAGTGCTGGCGGCGATGCTGGGGTTGGCCAGAATCCATTCTTCTTCGCCCAGAAGATCCCCCATGCCTGTTTTTTCTTCCAGCGGGTAAAACTCTACAAATTCACTGGGGAGAAGAGAGGAGACTTCGATAAAAAATACCTGTTTGTCAAAGGGGTATCTGCGAAAGTTGAAATGTGGGGCCTGGAAGGTTGCGGTGAACCGTTCGGCGTAATGTGTGGTGCCTGTTGCGGAGACCACGATTGTTGATTGCTGCGTGAAGCGGCGTCCCTGTTGATTTCGGAAGATGAAATAGGGCGGGAAAGTTTCGGTTTCTAAAATGGCTTCGGCGAAGTCTTCTGCGCTGTATACTTTGTATTCAGCCCCATGTTCTTCCGGATCAAAAGCCAGTTCGGGATAGTCCACCTGTAGAAACAATGTGCCGACAACGCCGAAATTTTCGGCCTGTTGGTCCACAAAGGTGATTTGATCGATGAAAACGCCAACGCCAACTTCTTTGGGAGCCTCTTGAGAGGTGATGCTTTGAAGGGCTCGGAGTTTTCCGAAGGCTTCCGACTGCGCATGGAGCGCGGCTGTGAAGGCCAAGAGGCTGATGAGAATAGCCGCAATTCTTTGAAACAACATGAGCTGTCAATGACCATAGAAATTCAATTGAGCTTAGCGTCAAACAAATTGCGGTTTTTCTCAAGCCCTAAGTCGAATGAACAATGATTTGGTTGGCCTAGGTTGTCTCCGGTGTTGCGCGCGCAGGCGCAGTGCTGCGAAAAGCAAACGCCAAAAAGAAAAAGCCCCGACGTTGGTCGGGGCTTTTTGTGAAGGTATCGTAGTCGGCTTACTGCGCCGATTTGGACATCCGCTTACGCTCGTGTGGGTCCAGATAGCGTTTGCGCAGACGCACGTTGTTGGGGGTCACTTCCACCAGCTCGTCGTCGTTGATGTATGCAATCGCCTCTTCCAGAGAGAGCACCATTGGCGTGGTCAGGCGCACCGCTTCGTCGGAACCTGAGGCGCGGACGTTGGTGAGCTTCTTGCCTTTGAGCGGGTTCACTTCCAGATCGTTGTCGCGGGAGTGTTCGCCGATGATCATGCCTGTGTAGACGTCAGCCTGTGCGCCGATCATCATCTTGCCGCGATCTTCGAGGTTCCAGAGGGCGTAGGCCACAGACTGGCCGTTCTCCATGGAGATCAGAACACCTGCGCGACGGCCCGGGATGGCGCCTTTGTATTCGGTCCAGCCGTGGAACACACGGTTCAGAACGCCGGTGCCGCGGGTGTCGGTGAGGAATTCGCCGTGGTAGCCGATCAGGCCACGGGAGGGGACATGCGCGATGATGCGGGTTTTGCCTGCGCCTGCGGGGCGCATTTCAACCAGCTCACCTTTGCGCGCACCGGTGAGTTTTTCAATCACCGCACCGGAGTATTCGTCATCCACGTCGATGGTGGCCTCTTCGACCGGCTCCATGCGGACGCCGTTTTCTTCGCGCATGATCACCTGTGGACGGGAGATCGACAGCTCAAAGCCTTCGCGGCGCATGTTTTCGATCAGAACGCCCATCTGAAGTTCGCCACGACCGGAGACTTCGAAAGCCTCGCCGCCGGGGGTGTCTTCGATTTTGATTGCGACGTTGGATTCGGCTTCTTTGTAGAGACGGTCACGGATCACACGGGACTGCACTTTTTTGCCGTCACGACCGGCCAGCGGGCTGTCGTTGATGCCAAAGGTCACGGTGATGGTGGGCGGATCGATGGGCTGTGCCTCAAGCGGCTCATCTACAGCCAGCGCACAGATGGTGTCTGCCACGGTGGCTTTCGCCATGCCCGCGATAGAAACGATGTCGCCTGCCTGCGCTTCTTCGATGTCCTGCTGGGCAAGGCCACGGAAGGCTTGGATTTTGGTGACGCGGAACTGTTCGATTTTCTGGCCGATGCGGGAGATCGCCTGAACGGTGGCGCCCACTTTCAGGGTGCCGGATTCCACACGACCGGTGAGGATGCGGCCCACAAAGGGGTCAGAGCCCAGTGTGGTGGCCAGCATGCGGAAGTCATCGTCCTGACGGGCAACCTGTTTGGGGGCAGGAACGTGGTTCACGATCAGGTTGAAAAGCGCGTGCAGGTCTTTGCGTGGGCCATCAAGCTCTGCATCTGCCCAGCCGTTGCGGCCAGAGGCATACATGTGCGGGAAGTCGAGCTGATCGTCGTTGGCGTCCAGCGAGGCAAAGAGGTCAAAACACTCGTCCAGCGCGCGGTCAGGCTCGGCGTCTGGTTTGTCCACTTTGTTCAGCACCACAATCGGGCGCAGACCCAGAGCGAGCGCTTTGGAAGTCACAAATTTGGTCTGCGGCATTGGGCCTTCGGCGGCGTCCACCAGCAGGACCACACCGTCCACCATGCTCAGGATACGCTCCACTTCGCCGCCAAAGTCGGCGTGGCCGGGGGTGTCCACGATGTTGATGCGGGTGCCTTTCCATTCCACGGAAGTTGGCTTTGCAAAGATCGTGATTCCGCGTTCGCGCTCCAGATCGTTGCTGTCCATGGCGCGCTCCGCCACTTCTTGGTTTTCCCGGAATGCGCCCGACTGTTTCAGCAATTCGTCCACAAGTGTGGTTTTGCCGTGGTCAACGTGAGCGATGATGGCGATGTTGCGAAGATCCATAAGGGCAGCCTTTTCTGTTCGCGCCCGCCCTAACGCGGGTTGGTGCAAAAGGCCAGCCCTTTAATGCGGTTTAGTGCACGGCGGTCTTGGAAAACAGGTTGATGACGAGGATGCCGGCAACAATGAGGCCCAGACCAAGGACGGCGGGCAGGTCGAGCTTTTGGCCGAAAGCAAAATAGGCGATCACAGAGATCGAGATGATGCCAAGGCCGGACCAGACCGCATAGGTGATGCCCACTGGCAGAAATTTAAGGGTCAGTGCCATCATGTAAAAGGCCAGACCGTAGCCGATCACCACAATGATGGAGGGGATCGGTTTGGTGAACTGCTGGCTTGCCTGAAGCGCTGCGGTGCCGATGGTTTCAAATACAACGGCGATCATGAGGATCAGATAGGCTTTGGGCATGGTGCGTCCTGAGTGTCAGCGCGCGATGTAGCGATCGCGCCGGTGGTTGGTTGCGATCATTATATTGGTGATTGCAGCACCGATCATAGAGAAGGCGACAGCGTTTAGGTCAAAAAACGACAGGGCGAGCGCGAATACGCAAAAATCAAACCCTAGTTGAACCCAGCCAGCTTTGATGCCTTTGGTGTCTTGTAGCCAAACAGCGACAATACCAACGCCACCAAGTGTCGCGCCATGGCGGAACAGGGCGATCAGGCCAGAGCCTGCGGTGATGCCTGCGAGGACCGCGGCCACCAGACTGTTGAGGTTACTGATGGTGAAGAAGCTCGGCAGCACATAAGACCAGAGTGAGAGCAGCCCGACAGCCATGAAGGTTTTGATTGTAAACTTTGCGCCCATTCGAAGGTAGGCGATCACATAGAATGGCAGGTTGAAGGCAAAGAACAGCAGCGCAAATGGCACGCCAACGGCTTTGCCGGCCACCAATGCGAGCCCCGCGATCTGCCCGGTGAACAAACCACTGTTTTGCAAAAATGTGACCGACAAAGCGACCAACAAGGTGCCAACGATGAGCCCCTGAAAATCATCAAAGAGGCTGTGTTGTTCGGGGTGCGGGGACTCTAGAAAGCTAACCATGGTCGGGATGTGCGACAAGGGCATGCATCTGTCCAGTGGTCTGGGCGCATAGCCGCTATGAGACAGGCTCAAAGCTTTGACTTTGCACGATGTTTGGGCAGTTGGCGGATTTGGGAGGCGCCCGCTTGGGGCGCCTCGCATGACGTGTGACGATAGGATTAGCCCGCGAGCGCCTTGTTGAGGTTTTCATCGACCTTTTCAAGGAAGCCCATGGTGGTGAGCCAGCCCTGATCTGGGCCAACCAGAAGCGCGAGGTCTTTGGTCATGTGGCCGCTCTCTACGGTTTCGATGATCACGCGCTCCAGTGTCTCGGCAAAGGCGCGCAGGGCGATGTTGTTGTCGAGTTTGGCGCGGTGCTTCAGGCCGCCAGTCCACGCGTAGATTGAGGCAATCGAGTTGGTGGAGGTGGCTTCGCCTTTCTGGTGTTGGCGATAGTGGCGGGTGACGGTGCCGTGGGCCGCCTCTGCCTCCACGATTTTTCCATCCGGGGTCATCAGTTGGCTGGTCATCAGCCCCAGCGAGCCAAAGCCCTGTGCCACGGTGTCAGATTGGACGTCGCCATCGTAGTTTTTGCAGGCCCAGACAAATTTGCCGTTCCATTTCATGGCGCAGGCGACCATGTCGTCGATCAGGCGGTGCTCATACCAGATACCGGCAGCTTTGAATTTCTCTTCAAACTCCTCTTCATAGACCTTTTGGAAGAGATCTTTGAAGCGGCCATCATAGGCTTTCAGAATGGTGTTCTTGGTGGAGAGATAGACCGGCCAGCCTAGGTTGAGGCCATAGTTGAGCGAGGCGCGCGCGAAGTCGATGATCGAGCTGTCGAGGTTGTACATCGCCTGATAGACGCCAGCGGATGGGGCGTCATAGACTTCTTTTTCGATCACGGTGCCGTCTTCGCCGACAAACTTCATGGACAGCTTGCCTGCACCAGGGAAGGTGAAATCGGTGGCTTTGTACTGATCGCCGAAGGCATGGCGGCCCACCACGATGGGGGAGGTCCAGCCGGGCACGAGGCGGGGCACATTGCGGCAGATGATCGGCTGACGGAAAACCACACCACCAAGAATGTTGCGGATGGTGCCATTTGGGCTGCGCCACATTTTTTTGAGGCCAAACTCCTCGACACGCTGTTCATCCGGGGTGATGGTCGCGCATTTGATGGCGACGCCCACCTCTTTGGTTTTCTCAGCAGCGTCGATGGTGATCTGATCTTCGGTGCGGTCACGCTCCTCGATGCCCAGATCATAATAGAGCAAATCGAGATCGAGGTAGGGCAGGATCAGTTTGTCTTTGATGAACTGCCACATGATGCGGGTCATCTCATCGCCGTCCATTTCGACGATCGGGTTTTCAACTTTGATCTTGGTCATGGGGGTCTCCTGTGAGCCGAGTCATTTGCCGCCTGCTTAGAGCAAGATGGGTTTGGTTGAAAGGGTTGTATGCAATAGTATACTAAAATTTCGTAACGCTTAGCGTGATTGAAAGAAGCGGGAAAGAGGCGTCGCGTTGAGGTAACTTTACCCCACTTGCCCCCTGAGTGCGACCTGTGGGTCGGGCGCATAAGGCGGCTCGACCATTTGCGCGGCGGTCGCTACGATCACTCTATTGATTTGAGCGATTGGGGGTGCCGATGCGGCATGTAACGTCAGAAGTCTTAAGGCATTATGCTATGTCCTGGCATTTACGGGTGCCTTTTGTGAAATCTCATCTGGTTTTCAATCTGTTGCTTGCAGCTGTGTTTGCGCCATTGATGGCGGGAACTGTTTTTCTGGCGCTGAAGTTTTCGGGCAAGCCAGCATTGGCGGATTTCGACATTGCCTACTTCCTGCTGTCGCCAATTGGTTTTCTGGCTGGGGTGTTGCTGGCGGGCATGGCGATGGTGCTCTTGACCCTCAACCTTTCGTTTATGATGGCGGTGGCGCTGCGTGATCAGGTTGGGAAGTCTCATGGGTTGTGGGACGGAATCGATCTGGTGATGCCACGGCTGCCCGCTGTTTTGAGACTGGCTGTGCAGATTGCAGTGCGTCTGTTGCTGATTGCGGCGCCGTTTCTGGCATTGGCGGGGGCCGCGTTTTGGTATTGGTTGAGCGCCTATGACATCAACTATTACCTGAGCACACGTCCACCGGAGTTTCAGACTGCCGTTGCTGTGATTGGGGTGACACTGGCGGTGATGCTCGCTGTGCTGTTGTGGCGCAGTCTTGCCTGGGTTCTTTCGCTGCCCCTGGTGCTGTTTGAAGAGGCCCCGGCATTGGCCGCACTCCGGAAGAGCCGGCGCTTGATGGCGGGGCGGCGCTTAGAGTTTGTGGCGCATGTTCTGGTTTGGGCGGCGGTTGGCGCCGTGGTCAGCGTGATCCTATTGGGGGTCGTTGGGTTTGGCCTGCAACTTGGATTGGATGTCTTGGCAGACAATCTTCGCGCAGCGGCCACCTTCCTCATTGTTGCTGTGGTTTGCTGGTCGATTCTGAACTTATTTCTAACCTCATGGACAACAGGAACGCTGGCGTTGACGTTCCTTGATGCGGCGGACTGGCCTGAACAGGTCGCGCAACGCAAGGCGCTGGCGCCCCGTGGGCTTTTGATCGCAGTGGTGGCTGTTGCGGGCCTTTTTGCGGGTGTCGGTGGCGTAGGTGTGGCGGGACTGGCGCAGGTGGATGAAACCCTCCCTGTAGAGGTGATCGCGCATCGGGGGGCGGCGGGCGCGCGCCCTGAAAACACGATGGCCTCAATTCTGAAAGCGATTGAAGATCAGGCGGACTGGGTTGAAATCGACGTGCAAGAAACGGTGGATGGCGCTGTGGTGGTGATGCACGACAGCGATTTCATGAAACTTGCTGGCAATCCGCTGAAGATCTGGGATGCGTCGCTTGCCGATCTGGAAGAGATCGACATCGGCAGCTGGTATGACCCGGCCTATGCAGAAGAGCGCGTTCCGCTGTTGCGCGACGTGCTGCTTGCGGCAAAGGATAAGGCTGGCGTGATCATCGAGTTGAAATACTATGGTCACGATCAGATGCTTGAGACGCGTGTCGCGGCAATTGTCGAGGAAACAGGCATGGCAGATCAGGTTCAGCTGATGTCACTGAAATATGATGCGGTGCAAAAAATGCATGCGCTGCGCCCGGATTGGTCGGTGGGTCTATTGGCGTCTGCGGCGCTTGGCAAAATGTGGGAGCTTGATGCGGATTTTCTGGCAGTGAACAGCGCAACAGTGTCTTTGAATCTGGTGAAATCGGCCCAGGCTGCGGGCAAGCGGGTTTATGTCTGGACAGTGAATGACGCGTTGTCGATGTCTGGCATGTTGTCGTTGGGGGTGGACGGGTTGATCACCGATGAGCCGGCACTGGCGCGAGAGGTTCTGGCAGATCGCAAAACGCTCTCTGGTATTGAGCGGATGATACTGGGGCTTGCCGGGCGGATTGGTCTGGATGTGCAGGGGGGCAGCGACGCCGATGCTTGAACATATCAGGCTGGGGCTGCTGGTTGCGCTGTTTCCGGTGCAAGTGGGCGTTGCGGCGGCTGAGGAGGACGCGCGGGTGTCTGTGCCGGCAAAGGTCGAGATCTGGCGGCACAGTCGCTTGGAGCAAGTGCGGCGGGCGACGCCGGATGCGTTGCTGCCTTTCACCACGGATGGCTGCTCTGGCGGGATGTCAGCCGCTTGGGAGGCGTTGGCTGAACAATCGCCTTGGTTCTTTGAGGTTTTTGAGACGCGCGCGCCTTGGCATGACTGTTGCGTGACCCATGATGAGGCTTATCATCTTGGGGGCGCGGACCCTGCTCCTGAAGCGGGATATTGGGCTCGGGTCAGCGCCGATGAGGCGTTGCGTGCCTGTGTTCAAGAGGTTGGCCGCACACAAAGCGATGCGCTGGCTGCGCAATATGGGCGCGATGCGGAGGAAGTGGCCGCGATTATCACCTTTGTCAGTCAGCGGATGTATGAAGCTGTGCGCCTTGGTGGATGGCCGTGTTCGGGGCTGAGCTGGCGCTGGGGCTATGGCTGGCCGCAGTGTTGGTGAGCTGCGCTTAGGCGCGACCGTCAAACCACGCGGCAATCCGGGCCTTCAGGTGATCCCAGATCGCAGGTGCGCCTTTGGCGACTTTCCAGCCGACGCGGTCTTCAAGCTGTTCGCGGGTGACGTTGTATTCGGGCCACGTGCCGCCATCGGTTTCAAGATTGCCGATCACCGGCTGCACACGGTCAATGCTTTTGGCAAAAACAGCGTCGTCTGTTTCCGCCGCTTCGAATTCATCCCAGAGGGCACGCAATTCGGTGGCTTGATCGGCTGGCAATAGGCCAAAGATGCGATCTGCGGCAGCGCTTTCAGCGGCTTCCATCGCGGCAATGTCATGGTCGCCGTGAATAGGGCTGTCGCCCACGTCGATTTCCACAAGATCATGGATCAGCAACATGCGGATCACGCGGTCAATGTTGATGTCGCGGTTTGCGTGTTCGCCGAGGATCAGCGCATAGAGCGCGATGTGCCAGCTGTGGCTGCCGCTGTCTTCGTGACGATGCCCATCCAGCACCTTGGTGGCGCGATACACAGATTTGAGTTTGTCCACCTCAGTCAGGAAGGCAATTTGCTGGCTGAGGCGATCGCTCATGTGCTTTAATTTTCTGCAGCTGCTTTGGCCGCGCGGGCGGCTTTGACTTTGTTAATCAGAAAGGCGCGGGCCTTTTCTTCGGACATGCGCACGCGCACTTCGGTCAGAAAGGCCTCTTCGAGGGTCTGTGAAGACGCCGCCAGAACATTGCCTACCTCTACAAAGATACGATCATCACCGAGCTCTTTCTGGGCTTTGAGCGTGTCTTCGGCGAGTTTGGCGGCCAGCGTCTCCAGAGACGAACTCATCAGCGGCTACTTTCCGTCAGGCGCCGTTTCACATAGTCGGTCACATTACCGGTGAGCTGATCCATATACTCATCGGTTTCAAAGAAGTGACCGGCACCGTCGATTTCGGTGTGTGTGATGGTGATGCCTTTTTGCTCGTGCAGTTTGTTCACAAGGCCATGTGTCTCTGCCGGGGGCGCAACACGGTCATTTTTGCCGTTGATGATCAAGCCAGAGCTCGGGCAGGGCGCGAGGAAGGAGAAATCATACATGTTGGCAGGCGGAGCCACGGAGATGAAGCCGGTGATTTCTGGGCGGCGCATCAGCAGTTGCATGCCGATCCATGCACCAAAAGAGAACCCAGCCACCCAGCAGTGCTTGGAGTTGTTGTTCATCGACTGCAGGTAGTCGAGTGCGGAGGCCGCATCAGACAACTCACCCACGCCTTGGTCGTATTCGCCCTGTGAGCGGCCCACACCACGGAAGTTGAACCGCAGAACGGTGAAACCCATGTTGTAGAAGGCATAGTGCAGATTGTAGACGACCTTGTTGTTCATCGTGCCGCCAAATTGCGGATGCGGATGCAAAACGATGGCGATGGGAGCGTCTTTTTCTTTCTGCGGGTGGTAGCGGCCTTCGAGGCGGCCCTCTGGTCCTGGAAAAATCACCTCAGGCATGTTTCTCGTCAATCTCCCTCAGAAAGGTTGCCGGCAATTCTTGACGAATTACCTCTGCTACCTTAGAACGCTTCTAAATCGTGTGGCGCTTGTGCGCCATGCAGGTTCTAGCGACTTAAGCTCAGATGCGGCTGAGGTCAATCAGTTCGAGGGAGTCTGATATGAAACTGTCGACAAAAGGGCGCTATGCGGTCGTTGCATTGGCTGATATTGCGTTGCAGCCCGCCGAAAACCTCGTGAGTTTGAATGAGATTTCGAAGCGTCAGGACATTTCATTGCCGTATCTGGAGCAGTTGTTTGTGAAGCTGCGGCGTGCTGGGCTTGTGGAATCTGTGAGAGGGCCGGGTGGCGGCTATCGCCTTGCACGTCCCAGCTCAGAGATTCGGACTGCAGATATTTTGGCGGCGGTGGATGAAACCGTTTCTGCCTTGCACACCGGGGCAGGGGCCAGCGGAGGCTCCAGCGGGTCGCGTGCGCAATCCATGGCAAACCGCCTTTGGGAAGGGCTTTCCGCACACGTGTATGTGTTTCTGCATCAGACACGGCTGTCTGACATAGTGCAGAACGACCTCGCGCCATGTCCGGCTGTGCCGACGCTGTTTTCAGTTGTGGATGAAGGCGCAGATGCTGCGGAGGCTGAACAAGCCTGATGCGCGCCTATCTGGACCATAACGCCACCACGCCCCTGCGCGATGAGGCGAAAGACGCGATGATCGCGGCGATGGATGTGGTGGGAAACCCATCCTCCGTGCATGGCGAAGGACGCAAGGCCAAGAGCCTACTTGAGCGCGCGAGGGCTGAGGTGGCCTCGGCTTTTGGAGCGGATGGGGCGGATGTGATCTTCACCTCCAGCGCGACCGAGGCTGCGGCTTTGGCGCTGCGCGGGCGCGATTTGCTGGGTGCGGATGTGGAACATGACGCGGTTGCGGCGTGGACTTCTGGCACCTTGTCTGTCGACCACGATGGTCGTGTCTCAATTGACGATCCGGCGAACAGCTGTGTGCAATTGGCCAATTCGGAAACCGGTGTGGTGCAGACATTGCCAGAAGGATTGGCGGTCAGCGACATGACGCAGGCATTTGGCAAGCTGCCCGTTGCTTTTAATTGGAGCGGCGCGCAGATGGCCCTGATCTCAGCACACAAACTGGGTGGACCGAAAGGCATCGGTGCACTGGTCGTGAAGCGCGGCACAGATGTGCCTGCGCAGCTTTTGGGCGGTGGGCAGGAAATGGGCCGTCGTGCGGGCACAGAAAACATCATTGGCGCAGCTGGCTTTGCGGCTGCGGCCAGTGCAGCGGCAAGGGATCTGGCGAATGGTGTCTGGGATCGTGTTGCAGAACTGCGCGATTTGTTGGAGGCACGCCTTGAGAGTGAGGCGCCCGGCACCATCTTTGTTGGGAAGGGCGTCAAGCGCCTGCCCAACACAAGCTGTATTGCCACCCCCGGTTGGAAAGGGGAAACGCAGGTGATGCAGATGGATTTGGCAGGCTATGCGGTGTCTGCCGGATCAGCCTGTTCGTCGGGCAAAGTTCGGGCGAGCAAAGTGCTGACCGCAATGGGCTATGACACGCCCACAGCCGCAGGAGCAATCCGGGTCAGCTTGGGGCCCGTAACAACAGAAAACGATGTGATGGGGTTTGCTGATGCCTGGCTCTCCATCCAGAAGAAACACCTTGCCCGTTCCGCTTAGAGATTTGGCAAGGCAGCGAACACATAGGAGTAGCAGATGGCGGCAATCGACCAGACGCAAGTAAAAGAAGGTGTCGATCAGGAGACCGTAGATGCCGTGCGCGAAATGGCGGGCAAATACAAATACGGTTGGGAAACCGAGATCGAGATGGAATATGCCCCCAAAGGGCTGACACCGGATATCGTTCGCCTGATTTCAGAGAAAAACGAAGAGCCAGAGTGGATGACCGAATGGCGTCTGCAGGCTTATGAGCGCTGGCTGACACGCGAAGAGCCAGAGTGGGCGATGCTGGACTATCCGAAAGTCGACTTTCAGGATCAGTATTACTATGCGCGCCCAAAGAGCATGGAGCAAAAGCCCAAGTCGCTGGATGAAGTCGATCCAAAGCTGCTCGCCACCTATGAAAAGCTGGGTATTCCACTGAAAGAGCAGATGATCCTCGCGGGTGTTGAAGGTGCTGAGGATGCGCCTGCAGAAGGTCGTAAAGTGGCTGTGGACGCGGTGTTTGACTCCGTTTCTGTAGGCACGACCTTCCAAAAAGAGCTGAAAGAGGCGGGCGTGATCTTCTGCTCGATTTCTGAGGCGATCCGCGAGCATCCTGAACTGGTCAAGAAATACCTCGGCAGCGTGGTTCCGGTGAGCGACAACTATTACGCCACACTGAACAGCGCAGTGTTCTCTGATGGTTCGTTTGTTTATGTGCCGCCAGGTGTGCGCTGCCCAATGGAGCTGTCCACCTATTTCCGTATCAACGCGGAAAACACCGGCCAGTTTGAGCGCACGCTGATCATCGCGGACAAAGGCTCTTACGTGTCTTATCTGGAAGGCTGTACCGCGCCACAGCGTGACACTAGCCAGCTGCACGCCGCCGTGGTGGAAATCATCATCGAAGAAGATGCAGAGGTCAAATACTCCACCGTTCAGAACTGGTTCCCCGGTGATGAGAACGGCAAAGGCGGCATCTACAACTTTGTGACCAAGCGTGCGGATTGCCGCGGCGACCGCTCCAAAGTGATGTGGACACAGGTGGAAACAGGCTCTGCGGTGACCTGGAAATACCCGTCCTGCATTCTGCGCGGCGATGACAGCCAGGGCGAGTTCTACTCGATTGCGATCACCAACAACCACCAGCAGGCCGACACTGGCACAAAGATGGTGCATCTGGGCAAAAACACCAAATCGCGCATTGTCTCTAAAGGCATCAGTGCGGGTGTGGCGCAGAACACCTATCGCGGTCTGGTGTCCATGCACCCGAAAGCCAAGAACAGCCGGAACTACACGCAATGTGACAGCCTGCTGATTGGCGACAAATGCGGGGCGCATACGGTGCCGTATATCGAGGTGAAGAACAACTCTTCCCGTGTGGAGCATGAGGCGACAACCTCCAAGGTGGATGATGAACAGATGTTCTACTGCCGCCAGCGGGGCATGGACGAGGAAGAGGCCGTGGCGCTGATCGTGAATGGCTTTGCCAAGGAAGTGCTTCAGGCGCTGCCGATGGAATTTGCCATGGAAGCGCAGCAGCTTGTGGCGATCTCGCTGGAAGGCTCTGTGGGCTGATACCAGTCACCAGACGGAGTTTAGAACCATGATCGTAACCACCACCCAGTCTATTGAGGGCCGCACCATCACTGCCTATCAGGGCATTGTTGTAGGTGAGGCCATCATGGGGGCGAATGTGTTTCGCGACTTTTTCGCCTCTATCACCGATGTCGTTGGTGGGCGCTCTGGAGCTTATGAAAGCAAGCTCCAAGATGCCCGCGAAACGGCACTGTCGGAGCTGGAACAGCGTGCTGCGGCCAAAGGTGCAAATGCCGTGGTCGGTGTGGATCTGGACTACGAAGTGGTTGGCGACTCGATGCTCATGGTGTCGGCGAGCGGCACTGCTGTGACTGTCGCCTGACCAAGACTAAGAATATGACCGGGCGCTTGCGCCTGAGGAAACGCGAAGGAATAGAAAATGTTGGAAATCAAAGGCCTGAAGGTCAAACTGGAAGAAGAAGACAAGCAGATCCTGAAAGGTGTGGATCTGAAAGTGGAAGCGGGCAAGGTGCATGCGATCATGGGCCCGAACGGCTCCGGCAAATCCACCCTGTCCTATGTTCTGTCCGGCAAAGACGGCTATGAAGTCACCGACGGTGAAGCGGCTCTTGAGGGCGAAGACCTGTTGGAAATGGAAGCGGAAGAGCGCGCGGCGGCAGGTCTGTTCCTGGCGTTCCAATATCCGGTAGAAATCCCCGGTGTGGGCAACATGACCTTTCTGCGCACCGCGGTAAACGCACAGCGCAAGGCGCGTGGCGAAGAAGAGCTTTCTGCGGCGGACTTCCTGAAAGAAGTGCGTGCCAAAGCCAAGACCCTGAAAATCGACGCCGATATGCTGAAGCGACCGGTGAACGTGGGCTTCTCCGGTGGTGAGAAGAAGCGTAACGAGATCCTTCAGATGGCGATGCTTGCACCAAAGATGTGCATCTTGGATGAGACCGACTCTGGTCTGGACGTGGACGCGATGAAGCTGGTGTCTGAGGGCGTGAACGCGCTGCGTGACGAAGGCCGTGGTTTCCTTGTGATCACCCACTACCAGCGTCTGCTGGACCACATCAAACCAGACGTTGTGCACATCATGGCGGATGGCCGTATTGTGAAAACCGGCGGCCCAGAGCTGGCGCTGGAAGTTGAAAAGAATGGCTATGCCGACATTCTGGCGGAGGTGGCATAATGGCCGCTTTGGCAAAGAAGCAAGAGGCAACGGCGGCCCGACTGGACGGGCTGAGCCTGCCAGCGGGTGGCCAGTGGGCCGCAGAGGCGCGTGAGGCGGCGCTGAGCCGTCTCAAAGAGATGGGCCTGCCGGATCGTCGGGATGAATACTGGAAGTTCACGCGCCCGGACACGCTGACCCAAGCAGAGGCGCCTGAGGCGGCTGTGTTTGAGACCGGCGAAGCGCCACTGTTTGATGATTTCGACCGCATCAAGATCGTGTTTGTCGACGGTGTGTTTGACGCCGAAGCTTCTGACGATCTGGTGGGCGAAGCGGTGACAATCGAGCGGCTGGCGGATGTGGCCTCCAAAGATATCCATTGGGCCAAAGAGCTTTATGGTCAGTTGGAAGCCAAGGGGCAGACCCCGGTTGAGCGGCCGCTTGCGGCGATGAACACGGCCTTTGCCACCGATGGCGTGGTGATCCATGCGACCGGTAAGGCAACAAAGCCGATCAACCTGATCTACCGTCACAAAGAAACCACGTCGGATGCGATTCTGCACCATGTTGTGAAACTGGATGCGGGCGCGGAGGTGACCATTCTGGAGAACGGTCCAGCGGCGGCGCGTTTCAACAAATCCATGGAAGTGGATGTGGCTGATGGGGCGGCGTTCCATCATGTGCGGGCGCAGGGGCTTGATCATGAACGTCGCGCGGTCACACATCTGTTTGGGCGTCTGGGCACCGAAAGCGTGTTCAAATCTTTCACGCTGACCGTGAACGGCCGACTGACCCGCAACGAAGCGGTGCTTGAGCTGACCGGAGACGATGCAATGGCACATGTGGCGGGCGCGTGTCTTGGGGATGGGGATTTCCATCACGATGACACGGTGTTTGTCACCCATGACGCAGTGAACTGTGAAAGCCGTCAGGTGTTCAAAAAAGTGCTGCGCAATGGTGCGGTTGGCACATTCCAAGGTAAGATCCTGGTACAGCCGGGCGCGCAGAAAACCGATGGCTATCAGATCAGCCAGTCGCTTCTGCTGGATGAGGATGCACAGTTCCTCGCAAAGCCAGAGCTTGAAATCTACGCTGATGATGTGGCCTGTTCGCATGGCTCGACTTCCGGTGCCATTGACGAAGATGCGCTGTTCTATCTGCGCGCGCGTGGTGTGCCCAAAGACATCGCAACAGATCTTCTGGTGCTGTCCTTTGTGGCAGAAGCAGTGGATGAGATCGAAAGCGAAGAGCTGAGAGACGCTATGCTTGTACGCCTTGAAGGCTGGCTGGAGCGTCGGCGCGGCTGATGTCGGTGACGCAAGACATTGTCGCCAGTTACCGCGCGCCGCGTCAGGTGATGCGGCGGTTGCTTGCGATGGGAGAACGTGAGGATCGCGCCTTTGCGATCCTCATGGCCGCCTGTGCGGTCATTTTTGTTTCGCGCTGGCCTGCGTTGGCGCGGCAGGCACATTTTGAACAGATTGAGCTGAACCCATTGCTTGGTGGCAGCCTGTTTGCCCTGTTGTTTATGTTGCCTTTGTGCGCCTACATCATCGCCTTTGTGACGCATTTGGTGCTTAAGGTGGTCGGGCGCAAACAAAGTGCTTTTGGCGCGCGGATTTCCTTGTTTTGGGCGATGATCGCGACCGGGCCTTTGTATTTGCTTGTGGGGCTTGTGGAAGGCTTCATGGGCGAAGGGGTCGCATTGACCATAGTGGGGGCAGTGTGGTTTGCGGTGTTCATGTGGATTTGGATTTCCGGATTGATTGAAGCGGGCAGAGTGAACGCATGAAAGAACAACTAGGCGCTTTGTTTTGGCTCACGATACGTGACCCGGCCGAGGCGGCACTGGCGATTATGAGCCGACCCGTCGCCCGCCAGATTGGCTGGATGATTTTGACGCTTGGCATCATTTTAAATGTGCTGGCACATTTTCTGACGTTGGCGGTTTTTCCAGCCCCTGCAGATCTGTATGTGCCCATGCTACAGACGCCCTTCCTCTATGCAGGGGTGATGGGCAGTGGTCTGGTGATTTTGGTTTATGCGTTTTTCTGGGGCGGTCATGCGATTGGTGGCCGGGGCCGGTTTGACGATCTTTTGCTGGCGTTGGGTTGGCTGCAGTACATGCGCTTTGTTGTGCAGCTGCTTGTGCTGGTTCTGATGGTTGTTTTGCCCGGGCTGGCGTTGCTCGTGTCACTGGGCGTCGGGCTGTATTCGATTTGGATCGTCTTGCATTTTGTCAATGTGATCCACGGGTTTGGCAGCCTTGGGAAGACCTTTGTGCTGCTATTGTTTACCTCGATGGGTCTTGTGCTCGCTATGTCATTGCTGTTGTCAATCACAGCTACAACTTCGATAGGGATCTCCTGAAATGTATGATGTTGAGCAAATCCGCGCTGATTTTCCGATCCTGAGCCGAGAGGTGAACGGCAAGCCACTGGTCTATCTGGACAATGGGGCTTCGGCGCAGAAGCCCAAAGTGGTGATCGACGCCATCACGCAGGCCTATGCTTCGGAATATGCTAATGTTCACCGTGGGTTGCACTATCTCTCAAATCTGGCGACCGACAAATATGAGGCGGTGCGGGGCATCATTGCCAAATTTCTGAACGCCAAGAGCGAAGACGAAATCGTGCTGAACTCTGGCACCACTGAGGGCATCAATATGGTGGCCTATGGGTGGGCCATGCCGCGCATGGAAGCAGGCGACGAGATCGTGCTGTCGGTGATGGAACACCACGCCAATATCGTGCCGTGGCATTTTCTGCGGGAACGGCAGGGCGTAGTCATCAAGTGGGTAGATGTGGACGCCACTGGCGCTCTGGATCCGCAAGCGGTGATTGACGCGATTGGCCCCAAAACCAAATTGGTGGCGATCACGCAGTGCTCCAATGTTCTGGGCACCATGGTTGATGTGAAAACCATCACTGCGGCGGCTCATGAAAAAGGCGTGCCAGTGCTGGTGGATGGCTCGCAGGGATCTGTACACGCACCTGTGGACGTGCAGGACATCGACTGCGACTTCTACGCGATCACCGGGCACAAACTTTATGGGCCCTCCGGGTCCGGCGCGATCTACTGCAAGGCAGAGCGCATGGCCGAGATGCGCCCCTTTATCGGGGGCGGTGATATGATCAAGGAAGTCAGCAAAGAAGCTGTCATCTACAATGATCCGCCGATGAAGTTTGAAGCAGGCACGCCGGGCATTGTGCAGACCATCGGTCTGGGCGTCGCGCTGGAATATATGATGGATCTCGGCATGGAAAACATCGCTGCGCATGAGGCGGGTTTGCGGGACTATGCGGTACAAAAACTCGCTGGCCTGAACTGGCTGCAGATACAGGGCACGACGGCCAACAAAGCGGCGATTTTCAGCTTCACGCTGGACGGCGCAGCGCATGCGCATGACATTTCCACCATTCTGGATAAGAAAGGTGTGGCCGTGCGGGCAGGGCACCATTGTGCCGGACCGCTGATGGATCATCTGGGTGTGTCGGCGACATGCCGGGCCAGCTTTGGCCTTTATAACACCACCGAAGAGGTGGACGTGTTGGTGGACGCGCTGGAACTCGCCCACGAACTCTTTGCATAAGCACGCATTTTGCGATTGCGGGGCGTAGCCACACTGGCTATACCCCGCACTTAGGCACCTGTAGCTCAGCTGGATAGAGCGCTGCCCTCCGAAGGCAGAGGCCAGAGGTTCGAATCCTCTCAGGTGCGCCATTTTCCCTAAATTTTAAATTTCGCCCGAGCGTTTGACGCTTGCATTCCATCTCATGGGTGCGATCACGCATTCGTTTGGGGCAAAGACACGCGACTTGGGGTGTTGCGTGTCAGGCAGGCTGCGTGCGGGCGCTTAAAGGCTCCTCAATGCGGGCGCTTCATTGCTTAGGCGCACTGCGGATTTGATCGAACAGACCAGCGGCACGTTTGGTTTGTCGTGGCTGCGCGGCACAGGTTTCAACATGCAATGGCGTGGTGTTGGCACAGCGGACACCTCCAATCGAGTGAAGGAGAACCCCCATGGGCAAAGACCGATTTTTGGGCATTACCAGCACGACAGGGCCAATCAGCTATGGCTTCGCGGTTAGCCCGAGCGACGGCACGGATCTGGAAGAGGTGACACGCAGTTTGATGGTGGGCACGACTGGCGATGTACGGGTCACTTTGATGGATCAAGCTGAAGGAGACTCTTTGACATTGCCTGCGTTGCAGCCTGGGGCGCTCTATCCCTTTCGCGTGAAACGGATCTGGGCCAGTGGCAGCTCCGCCGGCGGCATCATTGGATTGGTGTGATGATTGGTGTTGGGATTTCAATTACGGCGCTCTTTCCGGTGCTTGGGCGGCAGACCAGTCTGCGGCGCGAACAGACAGGCGACGTGACGGTTCTGTCGATTGGCGTGTGGGAGCCACGGGTGACACGTGAAGAAAACGGCAATGTAGTGGTGGGTTAAATGGTTGATTTTGAATATAGAATTAACGGCGGCGCGTGGCAGTTGGTGGCGGGGCAAACCCTGCCGTATACAATTACGGCGTCCGGGGATGATGCTGTTGATGTACGCGGTATCGGTGAGATTGTGCAAGCAGGCGCCTACCAAGATCCGGTGGTCACACCGCCGGACCCTGATGCGGATGCAATGCTTCTGTTCGTTACGGGGCAGTCCAACAGTCGTGTAGCGGGGACGTCCTCTGCGACACCGCCTGCGCGGTATACGGACGGATCCTTGGGGGCGATGTTTTCTTTTGTGGATGGTGCAAGTGAAACTGACGGACAGTTTCAACCCTACGATGTCACAACCAACGCCGACCCTGACAACAGTGGAACGGCCTGGGGGGCGGAGGCTGAGTTTGTGTTTCAGATGCGCGAAGCGGGAGACACACGCCCCGTATATGTTGTGAAACGTGCCCGAAATGGGCAGAATTTATACGACCAATGGCACCCGGATACCGCTGGAGGGCAATTTGACAGCCTGCGGGCGAAAATCGCGCGTGCACGTGCCTTACTGGCCGATGCGGGCGTGACGATAGGGCCGGAGGTGCTGATCTGGAACCAAGGTGAAGCGGACGCCAGCCAAGATTTTTCCGCGGCCTCTTATGAAGCAAATTTGTCGGACTGGTTCGCCGCCGTGCGAGCTGAGATCACAACCGGTTTGATTGTTGTGCAACGCATTCGTCCATTGGGATACGGGGGGAGTGATGGGGTCGCAACCGAGGCGGGCTGGCCGCGTGCCTGGACTGTGAGAGAGGCGCAGATATCTGTTGTGGCTGCCGACGCCAATGCGATCGCTGTTGATACTGATTTTATCCCTTCCAACTTTGGCAATATCCATCCCAACGAGCCTTGGATCGAAGGATTGGGGGAGCGGTCATACGCGGCTTACGCTGGCACGTATACTGCGTCCTTTGGGTCCCTAAGCGATGCTGTTCCCGCTGCCTTTGATTTTGCCGATGTGCAAGATGTTGCAGCAGGGCAGATCATTACGTCGAACGCTGTATTGCTGACCGGCTTTGAGCGTCGGACAGCTGTTTCTGTGACCGGGGGGGCGTTTCGCACATTGAACAGCCTGAACGGTGACAGTGTCGTTTCTGATTGGGGGTCTGTTGGGGTTATCGATACCTTCCAGAAGATCCAGCTGCGTGCCACATCTGGGGGGCTGGGTAGCACTGTGACTGTCTCTGTAGATGTGGGTGGCATTGCAGCGGAGTGGGCTGTCTCCACGGCGTCTGGGACGGCATCGTTTGAACCGGAGACAGATGCCTTTGCCGCGCAAGCCGTGGCGAACGGAGGGGTCACCCTGTCCGGCGCGCAGAAAGATGCGTTGGATGCGTTTTATGTCGCCGCGAAGGCGAGCACATGGTGGCCCAAGATGCGCAGGCTTTATGTGTCGCTTGCGGATGTGGTGTCTTCTGGCATGGATCTGAAGGAGCCGTCGGTGTCGCTTGCTCAGGTAGGCAATCTAGCTTCAGACCATTGGGTGTGGGCAGCGGGACAGGGTTGGAGCGGGTTGTCATCTTCAAATGGGGGTCTTGATATGGGTTTTGCCCCGGCATCAGAGCCTGACTTGCGCGACAATATGAGCATCGGTGTCTTTTGTTCCTCGTTTTCGACCAACTCTGCGCCCCTCTTGTTGTCCAAGCCCGGACAGGAGAATTATTTGCGCGCCACTACCAATGGGCAAGCGCGGGGACGGGTCAATCAGGGGAGCAACACAACATCGGGGTCCGTACTTGGAGCCAATGGATGGGTGGCTGCGGTGCGCACAGATGCGGGCAGCCTTCGCCTGTATCACAAGAGTGCGACGCCAATTGATACGGAACCAGATGTATCTGTTTTGCCTTCTGACGGTGCCTTTGAGATCGGCAACTCTTCTGGAACATACGGAAACGGATCGGTTCTTGGTGCGTTTATTGGCGAAGCAATGAGAGGTGCTGAGCTGGTGGATTTGGCCAGCGCGGTGGACACGCTCCATGGGGCGTTTGGGCACTGACCCGAATGCCGCACTGGCGCGTTAGGGTCGTAAGTTGATTCCTTTCGATGGAAAATCCGTCTCCAATCAATTTGAAAGCTCTCCTTAAGGGAGAGTTTTTCAATTTGGAGATTTAATTATGTCAGCCATTTAGTGGCGCCGCGTCCAAACTGTGGTTCAAATGTGGCAGGAATGGGGCGATCAGAATCTTCTTAAAATTTTGAAAACGTCGAGAGGAAATTCCGCAAATGTGTTGATGTGAAAATATATAAATATATCAGCAGGTTATATTTTTCATTGGTTGGTGTTGAGTAGTTTTTTTAAATTTGAAGTAAGTTGAATTTTCAATCTTTTAGCTTCCTTAATTGAAAAGTCCTACCAATGAACGTGGGATTTGTAACGGCCTTTGGGGGCCTTATCGTGGGGATGCAGTCATGTTTCTCAGACAGAATAGTTTTGCCGAGCCTAAGGTGCTTTGTTTTTGGGGTGTTCCGCCAAATGGGCGGTCGACCTTGCGCGTGGAAGTGAGCCACCACGTAACCTAACACCCTTTCTGAGGACAGTTTGATGCCTATCACCATTACTGTGGATCGCAGTAGTGCACCGGTAGAGGTGCGCGCGGACATGTTCGGGGCCAACCTTTTGGGGACAACCAACGAGGTGGATGGGGTTCCGACCGAACAATATGTAGAAGCGATCGACGCCATCGGGTCGACACGGCTTCGGTATCCTGGTGGTCGCGCGGTAAGTGAGAATATCATCGAACTAGATCGCTCTGAGAGCGGCACAGAGCAGCTGCGCGAAGATCTGAGAAACTACCTGGACTGGATCAAGGAAACCGGTCACCGCACAACGCTCGTGGTGCCTGCGCTGGCGCCGGAACACGCCAACCAGCAGGATGTGCGTGACTGGGCAAATCTCGTTCTGCGTTACATGGGTGACAAAGCCGAGCAGATTGTCGGCTATGAGATTGGCAATGAATTCTGGCAGAACATTGATGAAAAACAATACGGTGAATATGCACATGACATTGCAAATGCGCTGAGCGGGGCAACCTTTGGCGGCTATCAGCCTGAGATCTGGGTTCAGAGCTCAAATATTGTTGGCGATGGGTCCAACTACAAAGGTGGCAGCTTTGGGTCGGTCAGTGACGCTGATGCAATTGCAGCGATGCAGCATTGGGACAGAGATGTGCGCCCTGATGACTGGTCTGACAGTCAAACTGCTGAAGAGTACTATAAGAGCCTCAATGGGTTTGAAAAACGCATTGTCAAAGGCAATCTTGAGCTCATCGAACAACTGGATGCCGATCGCGATATCACCAATGGATTTCAAACCGACAAGGCTTCAGGCGCCATTGATGGGGTGATTGCACACTACTACTTTGATGATGACGTAGATGGCTATGACTTGAGTGAAAATTCAAGCCGATCGGAGCTTAAGAATCTTGATCTGCGTCTGGCCACTTGGGAAGGGATGATTCAGACGGATCTGGACCTTCAGATCACCGAATGGAATGTCGAAATTGGCCATTGGTCGTTCCTGGGTTTGCGTGCCGCTGGGGCGCTTACGGAACAGTTCCACAGCATGGTGGAATTGGGCGTAGATGCGGCTGATTTTTGGACCATTCGTCACAACACGGCCTCTGCGATTGCAGGCGGCAACAACGATGCCGGACCCGTTGAACTGACACCTGCTGGGGTCGTCTTGTCGATGATGACAGAGTCGTTGCATCCCAAAAATGGCGAGATGTATGCGGTTTCGTTGTCTGGGTTTGATCCGCGTGAGTTGGAGGTGAACGCCTTCACCAACGGCTATCGCAGCGTGATCTATGTGACCTCTCACAGCCAGGAGTTCGGCAAAGACTTTGTATTGGACCTGTCTGATTTGGCTGCTGTTGCAGAAAATTGGAGTGGACGGATCGTTGGCATAGCCGATGGGGCTGCCGATGGTTTGAGCGACAATGCTGCTTATGATGAGAATGGCAAGCTGGTTTCGCGCAATCCACGTCGTTCAATCGATCAGAATGAACTGGACGAGCTGAAAGACGTGCTTGGCAACGCTTGGGATGACAGTTTGATCAAGGTCGTCGGTGGGGACGTTAAAACCTATCTGCCGCAACCAGAGTATATTCTGCTTCGACCGGGCGTGAAGACGCCAACGAGCCTGAGTGATTTCTATTTTGCCACTGAGACAGACATTGCAGGCAAGATCACAAATGTGTCGCAGGCTGAGCTTGGCAGGAATGTTTCGTCCCTGACGGCGACGCTCAATCCCTATGAAGTGATCGAGATAGTTATTGAGCATGAAAACATTGTCGCGGGTACGAATTCTGCTGAAGTCTTGGAAGGCGGGGACGGCGAAGACGCCTTTGATGGCAACGGTGGGAATGACTATCTGAATGGGCGCGACGGCAACGACAATCTGATTGGCGGCACGGGGGACGACACCGTAATTGGGGGTCGTAACAACGACAATCTGGAAGGTAAGGCCGGCAAAGATCGTCTGTATGGTGGCAGTGGTGATGATCGCTTGGTTGGTGGTGACGGCGATGATTATCTGCGGGATGAAAACGGCCGCGATACATTCATTGGCGGTGCAGGCAATGACACGGCATCCTATTGGGGGCACCACTATGGCGTTTATGTCGACCTGCACACCGGCAAAAACAACAGCAAGGACACCTACAGCAGTATTGAAAACCTGTGGGGATCGAATGAAGCCAATGACACGCTGATTGGAAGCCGTGGCGACAACTTGCTGTATGGTGCCGCGGGGGATGATCGGATCTACGGCCGGGCAGGGGATGATACGCTGCAGGGCGGTGATGGCGACGACTATCTTCGTGATGAGAATGGCCGCGACGTGTTTGAAGGTGGTGCTGGCCAGGACACCGTGTCTTACTGGGGGCACAAGTATGGCGTGGCAGCGAGCTTGACGACCGGGAAAAACACCAGCGGGGACCGCTATGAGAGCATCGAGCATTTGCTTGGGTCCAACATTGCGGATGACCGGTTCTATGGCAACCATATTGCAAACCGCCTTGATGGGGCAGGTGGCAATGACAGTTTGCATGGGTATGCGGGCAACGACACGCTGATAGGCGGCGACGGCACCGACCGGCTTTATGGTGGTGATGGCAACGACCGGCTGGAAGGCGGCGCGGGGGATGACTATCTGCGCGACGACGACGGTAAAGATGTTTTTGATGGTGGCGCTGGGTTTGATACGGCCAGCTATTGGGGACACAAAAGCGGAGTGACAGTTAACCTGCAAACGGGCAAAAACTCAAGCTCTGACACCTATGTCAGCATCGAAGGTGTGGTTGGATCGCAAGAGGCCAACGACCATCTTACGGGGGACTCTGGCGACAACTACATTCGCGGGGCCGCAGGTCATGACACTCTGATCGGTGCGGGCGGAGAGGACACGCTGCGCGGTGATGCAGGCAATGACCGCATGTCAGGCGGTGCTGGCGCAGATGTTTTTGAGTTCCACAATGGTTTTGGCCGCGATGTGATCACAGATTTTGCTTTAACAGGCGCCGCGGATGTGCTGGACTTCTCGGAAGTGACGGAGATCAAGAGCTTTTCTGATCTGATGTCCAATCACGCCAGTCAAAACGGAGATGATGTGATCATTTCTATGGGCAGCCATCGCATCACCTTGCAGGATGTCGATCTCGACGCTCTCAATGGTGATCATTTCATGTTCTGATCACCAGAACGGCTTAGGTGTTATAGCGTTCTGCGCGCCAGCTTTCCCATTGCTCGGGCGTGTCCAAATCGACCAACGCATGATTGTCCGGTAGGGGAACCAATGTGGTGGACTGTTTGTTTGCCTTCAGAACATCGCGTGCGCCCTTGTCCCCTGAGAGACGGACAAGTTTGGGAAAGAAGCGCCGTGGGAATAACACGGGATGGCCGGGAACTTGCGCGGCTGTTGCGCCGCGCAGAATGGCCTCAGGCGTCGCTTTATGCACGTTGATCATCGTCTGAAGGTCAGATTCCTCGATTTCGGGCATATCAGCAGGCAAAATCATCACCGCTGTTGTTTCATCTGAAAGCGCCGCGACCCCGGCGCGCAAACTATGCGCCATTCCGTTGTCTGCATCTGGCACAAAGACACTTTGCACAGAAAGACCTGCGAGCGCTTCCACACGTTTGGGTTTGTCCAACGGCAGAGCCACCATCACGTTGGCACTTGCGGCCAAGGCGCGGCTGGTGATGATGCGCAACAGGGGGGCGCCCTCAATGTCTTCCAGAAGTTTGTCACCGCCGCGCATGCGGGAGGATGACCCAGCGGCCAGCACGAGAATTGTCAGCATGGTGCCTCTATTTTGATCCGGGCGGGGTCACCGACGTTGCCGCCCCGTGATGTGGAGGAACTCTACCCGCGCATGCGCGTGCCGTCTGCATCAAATAATGGGGCGGTGAGGATCTTGGCCGGACACCTCGTGCCAAGGATTTCGATTTCGACTTCCAGGTCAGCCGTGATCTGTTGGCTGGGTACAAAACCGATGGCGATGGATTTCTGTGCGTGATGCGAGAAGCCGCCGGAGGTGCAAAAGCCCACCACGTCACCATTTAGCCAGATCGGCTCATAGGCGTGCACATCCGCGTCTTGCGTTTTCACCTCAAAGACGCAGAGCTTGCGGGCTGTGCCGTTTGCTTTTTCGTATTCAGCGGCCTTGCGTCCGATGAAATCTCCCTCTTTCTGAAACGCGATGAAGCGATCAAGGCCGGTTTCTGCGGCGGTATAATCCGGCCCGTATTCTGAAAGCCAGGAGCCAAAAAATTTGTCGAGCCGCAGTGACATCATGGCGCGCATGCCAAAGGGGCGCATGCCATGCGGGGCGCCAGCGCCCCAAAGGATTTTCCAGAGTGCGCGTTGCCCCATTGGATCGCAGTAGATTTCAAACCCCAGATCACCGGTATAGCTGACCCGCTGGACGATACAGTCAACCATACCAATGGTGACAGGGCGGACATCCATAAATTTCATGTCAGACACATCGCTTCGGGTACAAGCTGTCAGGACTTCGCGGGCTTTGGGGCCAGCGATCTGGAAACCTGTGAGCCGGTCTGACACGTTTTTGACGAGCACCCCGTTTGCTTCATTCTGTTCAAACCAGCGCATGTGATATGCTTGGGCGCCGTAAGACGCAGTAAGCTGGAACGCGTCCTCTGACAGACAGGACACGGTGAAGTCGCCGATCAGGCGGCCTTTGTGGGACAGCATCGGTGTGAGGCTGAGGCGACCAGGCTGCGGGAGGCGGCCTGCCATTATTCTGTTGAGCCACTGGCGCGCATTTGGACCGGTGACCATGTACTTTCCAAAATTGTGGACTTCGTTGATGCCTACAGCCTCGCGCACGGCCTTGACCTCTCGGGCGGTCGCGGCGAAGGCGTTTGAACGCCGGAAAGACGGGGTTTCATAGCGGGGTTCATCGTCGGCTGCGAAGTAGTTGACAACTTCCAGCCCAAATTGGTGCCCCCAAACAGCGCCCATTTGGTCAAACACGTCAAACATAGGTGTCTGGCGGAAGGGGCGGGCGGCTGGAAGCTCTTCATTCGGGTAGGAAACGGAAAATCGTTTCTGGTAGTTTTCAATCACTTTGGGGCGGGTGTAGCCCGGTGTGATCCAGTCGCCAAAGCGGGCGCAATCCATTGCGAAGGTGTCGCGCTCACACTCGCCTTCGACCATCCATTGCGCCAGCATCAGGCCAACGCCACCGCCTTGGCTGAAACCCGCCATCACTGCACAAGCGGACCAGTAATTGCGCATGCCGGGCACGGGGCCGACCAGCGGGTTGCCGTCGGGTGCGAACGTGAAGGGGCCGTGTATGACGGATTTCACACCCGCAGACTGCAATGCTGGAAAGCGCTCGTAGGCGAGATTGATGCTGTCTTCGATCTTGTCGAAATCATCTGGCAGCAGCTCATGGCCAAAGTCCCATGGGGTGCCGTCAACTGCCCAGGGGCGGCAAGGCTGCTCGTAAAAACCGATGCAGAGGCCGCGCCCTTCTTGGCGTAGATAACTTTCCCCTGCCGGGTCCATCACATGGGGGTGTTCTTTGCCGTCGGTCATCATGTCGACGATCAGTGGTACATCTTCGGTGACAATGTACTGGTGTTCCATCGGGTGCAGCGGGAAATAGACGCCTGCCATGGCCCCGACTTCGCGCGCCCACAGGCCCGCCGCGTTGACCACATGCTCGGCATGAATGGTGCCTTTGTCGGTTATCACATCCCAGCTGCCATCTGGACGTTGTTTGGTGGCAAGTACTTTTGTGTGGGTTTTTATGGTCGCTCCGCCAAGGCGGGCTGCCTTGGCATAGGCGTGGGTTGTGCCTGAAGGGTCAAGATGGCCATCAAGCGGGTCATAGAGCGCCCCGATGATGCCCTCAATATTGGTGGCTGGTGCGAATTTTTGCACCTCGTCCGGAGTGAGGATTTCGGTTTCTAATCCCATAAAGCGGTGTTTGGCGCGCTCAGCCACCAACATATCAAAACGATCGCGATTGTCGGCAAGTGTCACCCCGCCTACATGGTGCAGGCCGCACGACATGCCGGTCAGCTCTTCGAGCTCTCGGTAGAGTTTGATTGTATAGCCCTGCAGCGCAGCCATGTTTGTGTCGCCGTTGAGTGTGTGAAATCCCCCGGCGGCATGCCACGTAGAGCCTGAGGTGAGTTCGTTGCGCTCAACCAACATCACATCTGACCAGCCCAGTTTGGTCAGATGATAGAGAACGGAACAGCCAACAACGCCACCGCCGATAACCGCCACACGTGTTGTCATCTGCATGCCGTACTCCATCCTGTTTGTGTCCTATGAAACGAACAAGTCACTGGTTGCGGCATGTCGAAAAACGACGAAAATAGTCGTATTTGGATGCCCTGAAGTGCGTGACGTGACCACAGATGCGCCACCCGGCTTGGACACAAATCGCTTTGCAACAAAAAGACCCACTGTGGTGCAGCGGGCCTGTTTGATGATCATCCAACGATGTTGGCTGTGCCCGGCACACCCTTTGTTACTTTTTTATTGGCACTCCGTAGAGTTCCAGACGGTGCCCTTTCAGTGTGTAGCCCAGCTTTTGTGCGATTTTTTCCTGCAAAGCTTCGATTTCTGGATCAACAAACTCAATGACTTCACCAGAATTTATGTCGATCAGATGGTCGTGGTGCGCCCGCTCTGCATCCTCATAACGCGCGCGTCCGTCTCCAAATTCATGTTTGTCGAGGATTCCAGCCTCTTCGAAGAGCTTCACCGTGCGATAGACTGTTGCAAGCGAGATTCCTGAGTCTCTTGCGGAGGCGCGCGCATAGAGTTCTTCGACATCAGGATGATCGTCGCAGTCCTGCAAAACAGCAGCAATGGTTCTGCGTTGTCCTGTCATGCGCAAGCCTTTGGCTTCGCAGCGTTCTATGATGGTATCGCCCATGATCGCTCGTTTTAGATGCGTTGTTTTTCTGGCTTTCCTGTCTATCCAAAGACATATTCAATTTCTACAGCAATTTGCCAAGATATCTGGGGAAAACTGCGGTTTATAGGGTCAGTTGGCCTGACATGACACGTACAGCACTTCCCGCGACTGTAACGCCGGTTTCATCCGCCCTTACATGGATCTTGCTGGGGCGCCCCATATCCTCTCCCTGTGTGATGGTAAGAGTGACAGGTGCGTTTTCAATCCTGTGCAGCAATGCGCCGAGTGTGGCGCAGGCGCTGCCCGTTGCGGGATCTTCGGGGATGTTGTCCAGCGGGGCAAACATACGGGCATCCACTTGGTTGCCGTCACGCACATAGGCGAACTGCGCAAAATCCAGACCAGAGGGATATTTGGCATGGCCTTTTCGGAAGGCAGCGACATCTGTGGACAGTTTGGCGAGCACGTCACGGGATTTGACCTGAGTGATCGTAAAGGGCAATCCAAGGGATGCCATGACAGGCGGGTGCGTCGCAAAGACGATGTTGTCGGTGCGTGTGCCAAGTGCGGCGGCGACCAAAGCAGGGTCTGGCTCCGCCTGTAGGTCCAATGCGGTGGTTGTGACAAATTCGGCCTGCCGGCCATCTATCTTGCACGATATTGGCCCAACGCCCAGTTCGAATGTGAGAGCGTTACCCGCGCCTTCGTCAAAGAGGGCAAGCGCAGTGCCAATCACGGGGTGCCCCGCGAAAGGGATCTCCATTGTCGGCGTGAATATGCGCACTTTTGCTGTATGTTTCGGGGCCACTGGAGGAAAGACAAAGGTGGTTTCAGAGAAGTTGAACTCGCGTGCGATTTTTTGCAGCTGTTCCTCCGGCACCGCGGTAGCATCCGGGATGACGGCAAGTGGGTTGCCGCCAAACGCAGCCTCGGTAAAGACATCATAGACAAAATAGTTGGTCATGTTTGGCCCCTCGGCTGTTTGTTGCGTCATGTGCCGCAGAAGGTTTGTTTGACAACTTCGTCGGGCTTGGGGGGCGCCATGAATGTCGCAAAGCTTTCGTCTTTTGCATAGGGATGTTCTAGGGCGGCGAGGAGTGTGTGAAACGGGGCATGGTCGCCTGTCAGTGCGGCTTGGATCATTGCCTCGACTTGATGGTTTCGTGGAATACGCACGGGGTTGGCTTTGGCCATGATTTCTTGAGGATCCGCCGTTTCCGTTTCCAAGCGGGTTTGCCATCTGTGGTGCCAGTCTTGGTAATCTTCGTGATGAGACAGCGCGGTTTCGCTGATGGCGCCGTCTGTTAACGCATTGAAGGTGTTCGTGAAATCTGCCTTGGTCGCCGTCATGATCTCCAAGAGATCTGCAATCAGCGTTTCGTCTTCAGCGACCATTGCAGAAATGCCAAGTTTGGCGGCAAAGCGAGTGCGCCATTCTGTGCGGATCAACTCTGGCATGGCGTGTACCAGTTTGGTGAACTCTTGCACCGCCGCGTCTGAATTGTCTTCCAATGGCAGCAAGGATGTCGCCAACTGAGCCATGTTCCAAGCTGAGATTTCGGGTTGGTTTCCATAGGCGTAGCGCCCGTAGTGGTCGATTGAGGAAAACACCATGCCGGGATGGAAGGTATCCATAAACGCGCAGGGGCCATAGTCGATGGTTTCGCCAGAAATTGTGCAGTTGTCGGTATTCATCACTCCGTGAATGAAGCCGACAGCCATCCAATGGGCCACGAGCTTTGCTTGGCGCGCAATCACGGCCTCAAGCAGCTCTGCTGAAGAGGATGCATGTGGGTAATGGCGTGCACAGGCATATTCCACAAGGGCTTGAAGCCCTTCTGTGTCCTGCCGGGCGGCGAGGATTTGAAAGGTGCCGACGCGCATGTGACTGCTGGCGACGCGGGTGAGGATTCCGCCGGGTTGCGGGCGTTCGCGAAACACGGTTTCGCCCGTCTCTACGGCGGCGAGTGCGCGGGTGGTGGGCACGCCCATCGCATGCATCGCTTCTGAGACGATGTATTCGCGCAAAACTGGGCCAAGCCAGGAGCGCCCGTCACCGCGCCGTGAGAATGGGGTTACGCCAGACCCTTTAAGTTGAATGTCATAACCCTCTGATTCCCCTAATAAAACGGCTCTTCCGTCGCCAAGTTGTGGGTTCCAGTTGCCAAATTGATGGCCGGCATAGAGTTGCGCGATGGGATCAGAGCCGTCCGCAAGAGAGCTGCCGGAAAACACCTGTGCAAGCTCTGCGTCGTCTGAGGCATTGGTGATCCCCAGCTGCGTCCCCAAAGCCGCATTGTATGCGATCAGCTTTGGCGCGCGAACTGGGGTGGGTTTCTGGCGGGCAAACAGGCGATCGGGTAAGTCGACGTAACTGTTTTCAAAGGGAATATGCAGGCTCATATAGGCAAGATAATCTGCCCGCCCCAGAAATCCAGAGGCGATGTCTCAGCGTTTGAGGCGACACATCAGTGCAAACTGATCGCGCCGCTTGAAACCGGCTTTCGCGTAAAACTTCTGAGACGCTGGACTGTCGCGTTCTACAGTGAGGTGAAAGGCGGTAATTCCACTGTTTTCAAGGGCTTGACAAATGTTGTGCAACGCGCTCGACGCCATGCCACGCCTGCGAACGCTGGGCCGGACATATATTTCATCGATGGCGGCATCCATGCCTGCAAATTCCACCGACCAGCTGAATGTCACGGCCAGATAGCCCACCGGAGCGCGGCGCGGCCCGATGAGATAGGCGCTGCCATATGGCGAACCATTGAGCAGCGGGATAAGCGCATCAGCGCGTTTCTCTGGCGAGCTGGCAATGTGCATCTCGGCATGAAAGGCCGATACAAGCGCGTCCAAGCGATGAAAATCTGCCTCTGTGGCGAGGTGAACTGCACCGCTCATAGTCGCGCAAGTCTTTCTGAAAGAAGGGAAAAGAACCCATCAGCATCGAGATCGCCGATGAACAGCGCATTGGGCGCGCGGTCTGTGACGCCCCACCAATCGGCAACTGTCATACCCATTGTGAGCTCAGATTGGGTTTCGATTTCCACGTTGATGTGGCGACCAGAGAACAGTTCGGGGTTGATCAGATAGGCTGTGACGCAGGGATCATGCAGCGGTGCACCGTCTGATCCGTACTTCTCACGGTCAAAACGTTCAAAGAAATCAGTCATTTCGGCGACTGCAACACCTGCCTTGGTGCCGAGAGCGCGGAAGGCCTCATTGCGGGGCTTTGTCACCAGCGCTTTGTGAGTCACATCGAGCGGCATGACCACAAGCGGAACACCGGATTTGAAGACGATGTCAGCAGCTTGTGGATCCACGTAAATATTGAATTCAGCGGCTGGTGTAATGTTGCCCACCTCAAAATAGGCGCCGCCCATCAGGACGATTTCCTGAACCTTTTCAATGATATCAGGGGCTTTCTCAAACGCGGTTGCGATGTTTGTGAGGGGGCCAAGTGGGCAGAGGGTGACTGTGCCAGCCTCATGCGCGCGCAGGGTGTCGATGATGAAGTCAACGCCATGCTGCTCTTGCAGAGCCATCTGAGGCTCAGGCAACACAGGACCGTTCAGGCCGGTTTCCCCATGCACATGCTCCGCTGTCACCAGCATACGGCCCATTGGACGGTCGCATCCAGCAAAGACCTTAACGTTTGGTTTACCGGCTAACTCACAGACAATAAGTGCATTTTTCGCAGTCAAAGAGAGCGGAACATTGCCTGCCACGGCAGTGATGCCAAGCACGTCGATCTCTTCTGGACTGGCCAGCGCCAAGAGAATAGCGACTGCATCGTCCTGACCTGGATCCGTGTCGATGATGATCTTGCGCGCGCTCATGGCTGTCCTCTTTGCTGGTTGAATGCGCACACTTACAATGTGCAGAGATGATGTCTAGCAAGCATTTCTTAGGACTTCTTAATTCTTTACCGTTCGGTTGAAATCCGCTCATTTCGCACGTCGGTATCGCGTCTGTATTGCGGAGGTATTGCGACGGTGCGTTTTGCGGTGGCGTGACCGCGCAACGCTGCGCAACAGCGGTTTGTAAATCACGTTTTGGTAGAAGGCTGTTTCAAGACGCGCGCTTGGGGTATCCAAGTGCAAAGACTCACGATGAGGCGCAGAAACAGAATGGTCATGACTGCTGACAGGATGCTGACCCGCGATCTGGTGTTGGTGGGGGGCGGTCATGCCCATGCGTTGATGCTCCGGATGTGGGGTATGGCGCCGGTGGCCGGTGTGCGGGTGACATTGATAAATCCGGGGCCGACTGCACCTTACTCTGGGATGTTGCCAGGTCATATTGCGGGACACTATAGCCGGGAGGCTTTGGACATTGATCTTGTCAGGCTGGCGCAATGGGCTGGCGTGCGCCTGATCAATGGGGCGGCGACGGCGATTGATCCGGTTGCGCGTGTTGTGACCGTTGAAGATGCGATCCTTGGGGCGCGCGAGATTGCCTACGATGTTGCCTCTTTGGATGTGGGATTGCATGCCGTCACGTCGCATATTGCAGGGTTTGCCAAGTACGGAGTTGGGGCAAAGCCGCTGGGGGTATATGCGGATCGTTGGGCCGGGTTCCTGAAACAAGTGGAAATGGGGCAAGCGGAAGGTCAGGTGGCCGTCATCGGTGGCGGCGTCGCTGGATCTGAGCTGGCGATGGCCATGGCGCATAAGTTGCGCAGCATGGGAAAGCGCGACGGTGTTACGTTGATCGAAACCAGCGCGGCGCTTGGCAATGGGGTGCCCGGTGCGGATAGGGCCTTGCGGGCCGAGATGGCTGAGCTTGGGGTGCGCGTTCGGTTGAATGCGAAAGTAAGTCAGGTGCGCGCGCATGCCGTTGCTTTGAAAGGCGCGGTAGAGGTGGCCTCTGAGTTCACCGTGGCCACGGCGGGCGGGTTTGCGCACAGTTGGCTGGCTGCATCGGGATTGCCCTGTGACGATGATGGCTTTGTGCATGTGGATGATCGGCTGGTTGTGGAAGGTCATGAAGGGCTCTTTGCGGTGGGCGATTGTGCGCATCTTTTGGCGTCGCCGCGCCCGAAAGCCGGGGTGTTTGCGGTGCGTGCGGCACCGGTCTTGCTGGCCAACATTCGCGCGGCGCTGACCGGCAGTGCCTATGAGAGCTTTCGGCCGCAGGGAGATTATCTGAAGCTGATCTCTTTGGGCGGAAAAGAAGCCATGGCCGCGAAATGGGGGCGTGTGCTGCGCGGTCCTGCGGTGATGCTCTGGCGGATGAAGGATGGCATCGATCAGAAATTCATGCGTCAGTTCGAGGACTTGCCGCAAATGGCCAAACCTGAGGCCGCGGAATGGGTAGCGGATGGTGGCCCGACACAGGACGATGATCAGATGCTCTGCGGTGGGTGCGGGGCCAAAGTGGCGCCCGGACAGTTGGCGACGGCGTTGGACGCGTTGCCAGATCGACGGCGGACTGATGTGTTGAGCGGGCCCGGGGATGATGCGGCGGTGCTTGAAATCGGTGGTGTCCGTCAGGTGATTTCGGTTGATCATCTGCGTGGCTTTGTGACCGATCCGGCAGTTATGGCGCGGATTGCAGCTGTGCATGCGTTGGGCGATGTCTGGGCCATGGGGGCTGCGGCGCAATCTGCGCTTTTGTCGGTGACTTTGCCGCGCATGACCCCGGCCTTGCAAGCGCGTGCGATGACTGAGATTTTGCAGGCCACAAGCGATGTGGTGCAAGGCGCGGGCGCTGAGATTGTTGGTGGGCATTCCACCATGGGTGCGGAGCTGAGCCTTGGGCTGACGGTGACGGGCTTGGCGGAGGGTGCGCCGATCACGGTGGCAGGAGCACAAGAGGGCGATCGGTTGATCCTGACGCGGCCGATTGGCTCTGGCACGATTTTGGCGGCGATGATGCAGGGCAAGGCCCGTGGGGCCGATGTGGCGGCGCTGCTTTCACAGATGGCGCAGCCGCAGGGGGACGCGGCAGCGATCCTGCGAGGTGCGCATGCGATGACCGATGTGACGGGCTTTGGCCTTGCGGGACATTTGATGGCGATTTGCCGAGCATCAGATGTGGCGGCTGCTTTGGATCTGGCGGCGGTGCCGTTCTATGCAGGGGCGGAGGCCTTGGCCGAAGCGGGGCACCGCAGCACGATTTACGCGGACAATGCAGCCCATGCGCCGGTGTTTGGCCCAGAGAGTGCGCGCGCCGCATTGTTGCATGATCCGCAAACGGCCGGCGGACTTTTGGCGGCGGTGCAGCCTGAGGAGGCTGCGGGGTTGGTTGTGCAATTGCGGGCGCTTGGCCATGCCGCGGCGGTGATCGGCACAGTGCAAAAAGGCGCGCCGTCGATCAGTCTGATCTGATTATTCTGCAGCGATCAGTTTTGCGGCGGTGGCGGCGAGAGTGTTCTCAGAAAGATCAGGGAGCGCGTGCTCTTCGGCGGCGGGCGCATGGGCGCGGCTGATGCGGGCATAGCGCGGATCATAGTGCGTCTGCACAAGCGCGCGGATCAGTGGGGCAAAGTCACGTGTCTGCGCGAGGGCCTGCCACTGCGCGACGGTGTCATGGCCGTGATAGCGGGTCAGCTGAGCCAGCACATCGGCAAGTTTGGCGCTGTCTGCAAGCAGATCTGGATAGGCGCTCATCAGATGGCTGACACGGGCCTCAAGCGGCGCAGTAAGGCGCAGGTTTGGCGCGGCAATCATTGCCTGCCACAGGGCTGGCGGAATGATGAGGCGGCCAATTTTGGAGCTTTCAGCCTCCACATAGACCGGACGATCTGGCGCGAGCGCCGCGATGCCCATGGCAAGTTGGCTTTCAAAGGCTTTCTGGCTGGGCTGGCTGTCTGACACGGGGCCAAAAAGAGAGCCGCGATGGGCTGCCATGGCTTCCAGATCCAGCGTTTGCGCGCCCTGATCTGCGAGGTGGTGCAAGAGGCGGGTTTTGGCGGTGCCCGTGCCGCCGTCAATCACCACCACAGGGCAGGGCATGGTGCCGTCATAAAGCGCTTTGGAGACAAGCCGTCGGTAGGCTTGATAGCCGCCTTCTACCGTGTCGGCGCGCCAGCCGATTTGCTTGAGGATGATGGCAACAGAGCCTGAGCGTTGCCCGCCACGCCAGCAGTAGACCAAGGGTTTGTAGCAGCCTTCGCGATCCGCCAGTGGGCCTTCAAGATGGGCGGCCATGTTGCGTGACACCAGCGCGGCCCCAATTTTGCGGGCTTTGAACGGGTCTTCCTGCACATAAATGGTGCCGACGCGGGCGCGCTCCTCGTTAGAAAGAGCTGGCAGGTTGATCGCGCCCGGCATGTGATCTTCGGCAAATTCCGCCGGGGAGCGCACGTCGATGATCTCGTCAAAGGGCAGGGTGGCGAGATCGGCAAGCTGGGTGAGCGCGAGGGGCATGGGCGGATCCGGGTTGGTGTGCTGGGCAATGGGTAGCGCGCCAAGGGGCCTGGAACAAGCGGCTTTGCATCGCGGTGTTTGAACATCGTTGATAAATCCGGGACCGCAATATGGGAACATAGACCAGCCCGCGACCCTGGGTGGGGGTGAAGCCCCCTCCCGTGGGGAGGGTCGGGGGCTGGTCGGCTTCGCCTCCTGCAATACGGAGTTCAAGGTTTCTTTCCCACGCGCTAAAACGCAACCATTGTCAGAAGCACATATTCGGCCACCGCGTCATCATCCTGATTGGTGAGGTGCACATGCCAGCGGACTTCGCCATAATCTTCATTGCGTTTGGTTTTCTGTTTGACCGTGAGGGCGACCTTGATGCTGTCGCCGGGCACAACCGGCTTCATGAAGCGCAGGTTGTCGAGACCGGTGTTGGCGAGAACCGGGCCTTCGTTTGGCTCAACAAACAGACCGGCAGCGAAGGACAGCAGGAGATAGCCGTGGGCGACGCGACCGGGGAAGAACGGGTTTCGCGCGGCGGCGGCTTCATCCATGTGGGCATAGAAGGTGTCGCCGGTGAAATGCGCGAAGTGCTCAACATCCTCAAGCGTCACTTCGCGAGATGGGGTGTGCAGGGTTTCCCCAATCTGCAACTCCCCAAAGCGGCGGGTGAACGGGTGTGCGGGCGCTGGTTCTTGCATCGTGCCGGGCAGCCATTTGCCCGTGATGCTGGACAGCATGTCCGGGCTGCCCTGAATGGCGGTGCGTTGCATATAGTGTTTGACGGCGCGGATGCCGCCGAGCTCTTCGCCGCCGCCAGCCCGGCCGGGCCCGCCGTGGGTCATATGGGGCAGGGGCGCGCCGTGACCTGTGGCCTCGGCCATGCTGTCGCGGTTGTTGATGTAGATCCTGCCATTGAAGGCGGCGCAGCCCAGCGCGATGTGGCGGGCGACCTCTGTGTCATGGGTGATGAGCGATGTGACCAATGAGCCCTGACCTTTGTTTGCGAGCGCGATGGCGTGATCAATGTCGCGGTAGCCCATGAGAGTGGAAACCGGGCCGAAAGCCTCTGTCTCATGGGCGTGAATGGCGGTGTCGGGCGATGTGCAGTGAAACAGCATGGGCGCAACAAAGGCACCTTTTGCGTCATTGAAGGCATCAAATGTGTCCAACAGCGTGTCACATTCGGTGGCAAGCAGAGCGGCTTTGGCGAGCACATCGGCTTTTTGTGCGCCAGAGACCAATGCGCCCATTTGCGTCTCTTTCGCGCGAGGGTCGCCGATCTTAATGTTGGAAAGCCGCTGGCGCAGGGCCTCTCCCACGGCCTCGAGATGGCTTTCAGGGGCAAGGATACGACGGATTGCCGTGCATTTCTGGCCTGCTTTGGTGCTGATTTCCTGCGTGACCTCGGTGATGAAGAGGTCAAATTCCGGCGTGCCGGGAGCGGCGTCTGGGCCAAGGATGGAGGCGTTCAGACTGTCGGCTTCTGCGGTGAAACGCACGGCGTTTTGCAAAATTGCCGGGGTGGAGCGCAGTTTCAGTGCCGTGTTGGCAGAGCCTGTGAAGCTGACGGCATCCTGACAGGTGAGGTGGTCGAGCATGTCGCCAAGCCCGCCAGACACCAGTTGTAGCGCGCCGTCGGGCAAGAGGCCACTGTCCAGCATTAGACGCACGCAGTGTTCGGTCACATAGCAGCTGGATGTGGCGGGTTTCACAATCGCGGGGACACCCGCAAGCAGGGTGGGGGCGAGCTTTTCCAGCATGCCCCAGACCGGAAAGTTGAATGCGTTGATGTGAACTGCCACGCCTTGAAGCGGGGTGCATATATGCTGCCCCAGAAAGCTATCATTGCGAGAGAGCTGCTCTGGATCGCCATCGGGATAGACTGTGCTGTCGGGCATTTCGCGCCGGCCCTTTGAGGCATAGACCAGCATGGTGCCGATGCCGCCGTCGATGTCGATCAGATGATCGGTTTGTGTGGCGCCGGTGTGAAAGGACAGATCATAGAGAGCTTGACGGTGCGCGCGCAGGTGTAGGGCCAGAGCCTTTAGTAGGCGCGCGCGGTCATGAAAGGTCATCTGACGCAGAGCCGGGGCGCCTTTGGTGCGCGCATAATCCAGCATGGCCTGCACATTCAGCGTATCGTTGCCAGCCTGCGCAAACAGTGCCCCAGTGATGGCGCAATCAATGCGGCGCGCAGATGCATTTGGCGCAATCCATTGGCCTGCGGCGAAACTCGCCACCTGAAGTATGGACATGGCTGCCCCTCCCTGAATGTCTCCTCTGGTTATTTATTGACCAACCGTTCGGTTTATGCAAGCTGAGTGAAGGGAACATCACGCAAGGGAGGGCGGGATGGGAGCATTGACACCGAAGGCGCGCGCAGAAAAGGCGACGGCTGCCTTGTGGGCTGAAGATCGCGCGAGCCAGACTATCGGCATGGAGATTGCCGAGGTCGATGCGGGGCGCGCGGTGCTGACATTGACGGTGCAGCCTGAGCATTGCAACGGGCATGGGATTTGCCATGGCGGTATCACATTCATGCTCGCAGACAGCGCGTTTGCCTTTGCCTGCAACAGCCGCAATCAAATGACGGTCGCTCAGCACAACAGCATCAGTTACCTCGCGCCGGGCCATATGGGAGACACCTTACGCGCTGAAGCGAGTGAGGTCAGTTTGCGGGGGCGGAGCGGGCTTTATGATGTCACGGTGACCAATCAGAACGGGCAGATGATCGCCGCCTTTCGGGGCGCATCGCGTGCACTCAAAGGCACAGTTTTTGAAGAATAAAAGAGAACTGGGGAGGGTTTTCATGAACGATCTGTCACCGCGCCGCGAAGAGCTGGAGCCGATAGAGATTGCCTCTATTGATGAAATTCGCGCTTTGCAGTTTGAGCGCCTGCAATGGTCACTGCGGCATGCCTATGACAACGTGCCGATGTATCGGGCGCGGTTTGAGGCGGCTGGGGTGCATCCCGACGATTTGAAATCACTGGAAGATTTGGCGAAATTTCCGTTCACCTACAAAGATGATCTGCGCGATCACTATCCGTATGGCATGTTTGCGGTGCCAAGAGAGCAGATCGCGCGTCTACATGCCTCTTCCGGCACCACGGGCAAGCCAACGGTTGTGGGCTATACGCAAAACGACATTGATACCTGGGCAGATTTGATGGCGCGGAGTTTGCGGGCCTCAGGATTGCGCGCGGGGGATCTGATCCACAATGCCTATGGATATGGGCTGTTCACCGGGGGGCTTGGTGCGCACTACGGCATTGAACGTTTGGGGGCGACGGTGGTGCCCATGAGCGGAGGGCAAACTGAAAAGCAGGTTGGTTTGATCAACGATTTTCGCCCCGATGGGATCATGGTGACGCCAAGTTACATGCTCAACATTCTGGAAGCGTTTCATGCGGAGGGACTGGATCCGCGCGCGTGTTCACTGAGTGTCGGCGTTTTTGGGGCAGAGCCCTGGACGGATGCCATGCGCAAGGAGGTAGAAGACGCGTTTGCGATGCATGCCGTTGATATTTATGGGCTTTCGGAAATTATGGGGCCTGGCGTTGCCAATGAATGTGTGGAGACCAAAGACGGGCCTGTGATCTGGGAAGATCATTTTTATCCTGAGGTCATCAACCCAGAAACCGGTGAGGTAGTGCAGGATGGCGAGCTGGGAGAGCTGGTGTTTACGACGCTCACCAAAGAAGGGCTGCCGATGATCCGCTACCGCACGCGGGATCTGACCCGGTTGCTGCCGGGCACGGCGCGCAGCATGCGTCGGATGCAGAAAATCACCGGGCGCAGCGATGACATGATGATTTTGTGCGGGGTGAATGTGTTTCCGTCTCAGATCGAAGAACAGGTACTGGCCACCAACGGGCTTGCGCCCTATTACCAGATCGAACTTTACAAAGACGGACCGATGGACGCGATGCGGGTGCATGTGGAAGCGTTGAGTGGCGCAGGCTCTGGTACAGATGAGATGGCGAGAAATTTGGCGCGCCATATCAAGTCAATGGTCGGTGTGTCAGCGCATATTGTGGTGGGGGCTCCAGGGGCGGTGGAACGTTCGCAGGGGAAGGCGCGCCGGGTGATTGATCGCCGGAGCGAAGGGTAAGCATATGGCGCGTACCATTGCCAAAGATCACGATCAGAAACGTGCGCATATCCTGAAGGTGGCGGCGCAGGTTTTCGCCGCTGAGGGGTTTGACCGCGCCTCTATGACGGTTTTGGCAAAGGCGTGCGGGATCTCAAAGGCGAACATCTATCACTATTACAGTGGCAAAGATGCGTTGCTGTTTGATGTGCTCGACAGTTACTTGCGGGCGCTGCGGGATCGGATTTGTGGTCTGGCACTTGACGGCCTGTCCCCAGAGGCGCAGCTGCGCGCGTTGTTGCGGGAAATTTTGCTGGCCTATCAGGGCGCAGATGACGAACACCGTGTGCAGAGCAGCGCCATCTCAGCCTTGCCACAGAGCGAACAGGCGGTTTTGCGCGGATATCAACGCGAGATGGTTGCGGTGATGAAAACGGTTGTCGCCGCAAATGCACCAGAGGTGTTTGACGCGGATGCAATGCGATTGCATGAGGTCACCATGTCAGTCTTTGGCATGTTGAACTGGTATTACATGTGGCAAAGCGAGGCGGATGCGCAGGCGCGGCTGCGCTATGCCGATGTGGTCACCGATCTTGTGCTTGGCGGGATCGCGGGCCAGACACAATGATCTCATGCACCGTTGAATCTATGCGGCATCTAATAATTGCGCGGTGCGGTGCCGGTGCTATTATTGGATGAATGGTATTCTGGTGTGAGGGATTTTTATGAAACGTTTTGTGACTCCTTTGGCGTTGTCCGCGGCCCTGGCAGCTCCGATGGCTGCGCAGGCTGAGCCGTCTTTTGGGTTTGGTGTGACCTTTGTTTTTGGCGGTGATGTGGCCGCAGGCATCCGTATTTTCAGCGATGATGAACCAGAGAGTGCGGTTTTGGCCCTTGGTGCCGATTATAAATTCGGCTCAGGGTCGTTACGGCCCACGGTTGGTGCCGCCTATCTGGATGAAGATTTTTACGTCGATTTCAGCCTTGGCTATGACGTGGGCATTGGCGCGTTGGATTACGGTGTGGGTATTGGTGGTGCGTTTGACACGGAAGAGGACAGCTCTGGCTCATCAGCGCCGTCCACAGATGGGCCCACCTGATCCCAACACGTCCTTATTCGTCATATGACACCACCACGCGGTCACTGAGCGGGTAGGATTGGCACGACAGCACGTAACCTTTCTCCACCTCATAGTCTTCAAGCGCGTGGTTGGTGTGCATGTTGACCTCACCTTCAAGCACGCGGCAGCGGCAGGTGGCGCAGACGCCTGCCTTGCAGGCGTAGGGTACGTCCAGAGACTGGGCGCGCGCGGCGTCAAGGATGGCTGTGTCCGGGTCCATGGTGATGGTCTGCGTTGCGCCATCTAGCGTGATTGTCGCGGTGACGGTCTGTGCCGTAGCCGAAGCGCTGGCGGCTTTTTTGCGCGCGCGGCCGGGTTGGCTGCTGGCGAAGAGTTCGAATTTGATTTGAGATTTGAGCAGGCCGTGATCCTGCAGCGCTTTTGCGATGCCAAGCATCATCGGTTCCGGCCCACAAATGAAGGCGGTGTCAACGCTGTTGATGTCGATCCAGCCGGAGCGGAACAGCTGCGCGCATTTCTCCTCTGTCACAAGCCCGGTGAAGAGGTCGATTTCCTGACTGTCGCTTTCCAGCACGTGGATCACGTTGAAACGGCCCATGTAGAGGTTTTTGAGGTCTTCGAGTTCCTCACGGAACATGATCGTGGTGACGCCTTTGTTGGCGTAGATCAGGGTGAAGTTGGCGCGCGGTTCGTGGCTGAGGGTGGTTTTGATCAGCGAAAGCACCGGCGTGATGCCGGAGCCGCCTGCAAAACCGAGGTAGGATTTGTCCGTGTCTGCGTCGAGGTCTGTGAAAAAGGTGCCCATGGGTGGCATGGCAGAGAGCGTGTCGCCGATCTTCAGATCGGTGTTGGCCCAGGTGGAAAAGGCGCCACCATCCACCCGTTTGATGCCCACCTGCAGCACGCCGTCGTCTTTGCCCGCGCAGATCGAATAGGAGCGGCGCAGCTCTTCGCCGTCAAAATCGCGCTTGAATGTCAGATACTGGCCTTGGATGAAATCAAAGGCCGCTGCGTCATCAGCAGCTGGGGCGAGGGTGACCACCACCGCGTCCCGGATGGTGTTTTGGATGTCTGTGACAGTGAGGTCATGAAAACGCGCCATGGGGGTCTCCTCAGATGCATTTGAAGTGGTCAAAGGGTTCCAGACAGCTCTTGCAACGCCAGAGAGACTTGCAAGGTGTGGAGCCAAATTGGCTTATCTTTTCAAGGTCTTCCGAGTTGCAATTCGGGCAAGATTGGGGGCTGCCAGAAGGGCTGGGAGGCGCGATGCCATAGGCTTTGAGATTGGCGCGGCCCTGATCTGTCATCCAGTCGGTGGTCCATGCAGGGCTGAGCTGGCTGCGCAGTTTGAGGTTGCTAACGCCGCGGTCGCGCAGAGCGGTTTCGATATCGAGGTTGATGATCGAGGTGGCGGGGCAGCCGGAATAGGTTGGTGTAACGGTGACGATGAGCGTTTCATCTTCGTAAGCCACATCGCGGATCACGCCGAGATCGGTGAGGGAGATCACGGGTATTTCCGGGTCAGGGATGGCGTGGAGCCAAGACCAGACAGTATCTGTCGACGGCAAAGGCATGGTATGGCCTATCATGTTTTGTCCAGCGCCCGCCCCGTGGGGTCGGTTCGGGCGCTGTTCAGGGCGAAGCCCTGAATTGGGTGGCAGTAAAACGGCATCACCATGTCGCCCCCGGATAGGCGCGCTGCAGCCATTGCATTTGGGTCAGCAAATGGCCGAGATGTTCGGTGTGCGTTTGACCTGTGCGGCCACCTTTATGCGCAAATGTACTTTCCGGGATGGTCAGCGTGGCCTCAGCGAGAACTCTGCCCACCAGAGCGTCATATTCGGTGCGCAGGCTCGCAGGATCGGGTGCGATGCCTGCCTCGGCCATGGCGGCATCCACCGGATCTGTGCCAAACATCTCGCCAACGTAAGGCCAGAGCCGATCGAGCGCGGCTTGCATGCGGGTGTGGCTTTCCTCGGTGCCATCGCCAAGACCAACCACCGTGTCAGCAGAGCGCTCCACGTGATAGGCGGCTTCTTTGCTGGCTTTCTCGGCAATCTCAGCCACGCGCCCATCTGAGGATTTGGCAAGGCGGGGCAGGTGGATCGACTGGTAGGCGTCAAAGAGGAATTGGCGCATCAGAGTCTGGCCAAAATCGCCATTAGGCAGCTCGACCAGCAGCAGGTTGCGAAAATCCCAGACGTCGCGCAGGAAGGCGAGGTCATCAGCGGTTTTGCCGTCGCCCATGACCTCTGCGGCATAGGTGAGCCAGAGTTGGGTCTGGCCGATCAGGTCGAGCGCTGTGTTGGCCAGCGCGATGTCTTCTTCCAGCACAGGCGCATGCCCGCACCATTCAGAGGTGCGATGGCCGAGGATCAGGGCATTGTCGCCCATGCGCAGCAAGAATTGGGCAAGGTGGGTGTTGTCCTGCGTCATCACATATGCCCCACGTCATCAGGAACGTCGTAGAAGGTGGGGTGGCGGTAGATCTTGCTTTCGGATGGCTCATATAGCGGGCCTTTCTCCGACGGGGCCGAAGCAGCGATGTGGTTGGCCTCCACCACCCAGATGGACACACCTTCGTTGCGGCGGGTGTAAACGTCGCGCGCGTTTTTGATCGCCATTTCCGCATCTGGTGCGTGCAGCGAGCCGACGTGGCGGTGGCTGAGGCCATGCTGACCACGGATGAAGATTTCCCAGAGGGGCCATTCTTTGGACATGTCTGCCTCCTATTCCGCAGCTGTTTTGCGGGCACGTTTCTTTTCTGCGTGGGCCAGCAAGCCCTCACGCACCCATGCGCCGTCGTCCCACGCCTTGTTGCGTGCCTCCAGCCGTTCGGTGTTGCAGGGGCCATTGCCTTTTAGAACGTCAAAGAACTCCGACCAGTCAGGCTCCGCGAAGTCGTAGCCGCCTTTTTCTTCGTTCCATGCGAGGGTGTCATCGGGCACGGTGAGACCGAGGAATTCGGCCTGTGGCACGGTTTGATCGACGAATTTCTGACGCAACTCGTCGTTGGTGTTCATCTTGATTTTCCACGCCATGTTCTGGGTGGAATGCACCGAGTCCGCATCGGAGGGGCCAAACATCATCAGTGAGGGATACCAGAACCGGTTGAGCGCATCCTGCGCCATGCGGCGCTGTGCCGCGCTGCCCTGTGCCATCTTCATCATGATGTCAAAGCCCTGACGCTGATGGAAGCTTTCCTCTTTGCAGATGCGGATCATGGCGCGGGAATAGGGGCCGTAGGAGGTGCGTTGCAGCGGCACCTGGTTCATGATCGCCGCCCCATCCACCAGCCAGCCCACCGCGCCGATGTCGGCCCATGTGAGGGTGGGGTAGTTGAAGATGGAGGAGTACTTCATCTTGCCGGACAGGAGTTGTTCGGTCAGGTCGTCGCGGCTCACACCCAGGGTTTCGGCGGCGCAGTAGAGGTAGAGGCCGTGGCCGGCCTCATCCTGAACTTTGGCGAGAAGGATCATCTTGCGCTCCAGCGTGGGCGCGCGGGTGATCCAGTTGCCCTCGGGCAGCTGGCCCACGATCTCGGAATGGGCGTGTTGCCCAATCTGTCGGATCAGGGTTTTTCTGTACCCTTCGGGCATCCAATCACGCGGCTCGATCTTGATGTCGGCATCAATGCGGGCCTGAAACTCCGCAAGTTTTTGCGGATCATCCTGGCTGGCTTCTGACTGGATCATCTGAGCGTACATGATTGGTATCCTCCTCAGGGATGCAGGTCTGGCGGTGGCTAGACCCTTTCGAGAATGAGTGCGGTGCCTTGGCCTACGCCCACGCACATGGTGCAAAGCGCGTAGCGGCCGCCGGTGCGTTTGAGTTGATAGGCGGCAGAGAGGACGAGACGCGCGCCAGACATGCCAAGCGGGTGGCCGATGGCAATAGCGCCGCCGTTCGGGTTCACATGGGGCGCATCGTCGGCCACGCCGAGTGCGCGCAGCGACGCGAGACCCTGTGCCGCAAAAGCCTCGTTCAATTCTATCACATCCATCTGGTCGATGGTGAGACCTGTGCGTTTCAATACTTTGCGCGTGGCAGGCACCGGGCCGATCCCCATCACACGTGGTTCAACGCCTGCGGCGGCCATACCCACGATGCGGGCCATCGGAGTGAGCCCGTTGGCGGCGGCAGCGGCTTCAGTCGCCATCAGGAGCGCGGCGGCGCCGTCGTTGACGCCGGAGGCATTGCCTGCGGTGACGGTGAGGTCAGTCCCGTTCACCCCGCGCAGTTTTGAGAGTTTGGCAGCATCGGTGCCGGGGCGGGGGTGTTCATCGGTGTCGACGATCAGCGGATCGCCTTTGCGCTGGGGAATGGTCACCGGGGTGATCTCTTCAGCGAAGTACCCGGCGTCATGAGCAGCCGCCCAGCGCGCCTGGGACCGGGCGGCAAATGCGTCCTGATCTGCGCGGTTGATGTTGTGGTCTGCGGCCACGTTATCGGCGGTTTGCGGCATGCTGTCGATACCGTAGAGCGCCTTCATCTTCGGGTTCACAAAGCGCCAGCCAATGGTTGTGTCAAACACCTCATTGGCGCGCGAAAACGCGGTGGTGGCTTTGGGCATCACGAACGGTGCGCGCGACATGCTTTCCACGCCGCCTGCGATCGCCATGTCGTAGTCGCCCGCGCGCAGACCGCGCGAGGCCATGCCAACCGCATCCATTCCCGAGGCGCAGAGACGGTTGATTGTGGTGCCGGGCACGTCGGTGGGCAGGCCCGCGAGCAGGGCGGCCATGCGCGCGACATTGCGGTTGTCTTCGCCTGCCTGATTGGCAGAGCCGAAAATCACGTCATCCAGTGCAGCCCAATCCACCTGCGGATTGCGGGCCATCAATGCGGCAATGGGGGCGGCGGCAAGATCGTCTGTGCGCACAGAAGAGAGCGCTCCGCCGTAGCGGCCAATTGGGGTGCGCGTTGCGTCACAGATAAAAGCGTCGGTCATGTATCCTCCCAGGATCACTGCTGTCGATTTTATGCTGCAACCCTCGTGTTTTCGTAGGCCGAGGTTTGATTCGTCGCAACATAAAGTTACCATAAATTTCAAGTATGCCATAAAACGTAACGTATTATGCTGCCCATTTTGGCCTGTTCAGGTCGAGTGAAACAAACAATTTTCGTGAGTTGAAGCGGGAATGTGAAAGGCGACCTTGCGTCGTATTGAGGCCTTGGGGCCGAATAAACCTTGGCGCCAGTTCGGTGCTGCGTGGGTTGGAACTGGCTCGGGGATGGCTAAACGGATCCGGAAAAATTAGGGCTGCTTGTGTGCGACCGTTTGACACACTTAAAGCCTGAGCTATAGTGAAGGGAGCGTTTCTTTAGCTGCTTGTTTTTGTTGGGATTGATGGATGTGATCTCGGGATGAACGCATGAATTCGAAGCCCCCCTGATCGGGGGGAGAAACGCAGGCCTCGTTGAGGCACAAGACCGGACTAACGAATTTTCGACCGATACAGTTTTTCTACGGTGGGTATGTGACGTCTGAACTGCAACATTCGCCTGAACGCAGAACCCTTCTCCGGGGGCGCATGATCTATGCGGATGTTTTGCGGCCACCGGGTGCTTTGGAAGCCGGGGCGTTTGAAGACACATGCACACATTGCGGTGACTGTGCGGCCTCTTGCCCGCAAGCGATCATCACAGCTGACCCAGATGGCTTTCCATCTGTTGATGTTTCTGCGCGTGGATGTGATTTTTGTAACGTGTGCGCAGATGTCTGTGCGGAAGACGCGATATTGCCTGCCCAGAGTTGGGATGTGCGTGCCGTTGTGGGCGACAGTTGTTTGTCCGTGCAAGGTATCATGTGCCGCACCTGTGAAGATCACTGTGATGCGGCGGCCATTCGGTTTCGCCCAATGACGGGCGGCAGAGCGCAGCCCTTGATTGATCTAAACGACTGCATCGGATGTGGGGCCTGTGTTGCGCCTTGTCCAGCCGATGCGCTGACGCTTCAAAAACCAGTGGCCACCTCGGCCACAGATGACATTTCATCAGCCAGCCTTTCTCAAGCCAGCGAGTTTCAAAATGTACAATATCTGCGGATGCCTCGTTCACGCGATACCTGAGCGCGTTTCACACATTATGGCCGAAATAGAGGCTCTGGAGGGGTGCGATGTGCATGCCGCAGAGGGGGGGCGCATTGTGACAACGGTTGAGGATACCGAGACCCAGCGCGCCTCTGAGATCATCATGGGCATGCATCAAATTCCGGGCGTGATCACGATCACGCTGACCTATCACCATTTCGAACAGGGCGGTGCAGCGACAGCAACCGCCCAAGCGCTCTGAAGGAGGGGTAGCCATGACATTGCCAACATCCCGACGTTCCTTTCTTAAGGCTTCGGCCGCGGCGGCGACAGCCTCCGCCGCTGGGATCACATTGCCCAAGGAGGCGCAGGCCCAGGTGGGTACGCCCGATATCCGATGGGACAAGGCAGCGTGCCGTTTTTGCGGCACGGGGTGCTCTGTGCTTGTTGGGGTTAAGGATGGTCGCGTGGTTGCCACTCAGGGCGATCCTAAGGCGGAGGTGAACCGGGGGCTGAACTGCATCAAGGGCTATTTCCTTTCCAAGATCATGTATGGGGAAGACCGCCTGACCCAGCCGATGCTACGCAAGACCAATGGGGTTTATGACAAAGATGGTGAGTTCACCCCAGTGGGGTGGGATGAAGCCTTCGACATCATGGAAGAAAAGTTCAAAGCCGCCCTGAAAGACAAAGGCCCGACTGGGGTCGGGATGTTTGGCTCTGGGCAATGGACGGTTTGGGAAGGCTATGCCGCTGCCAAGCTTATGAAGGCGGGCTTTCTGTCCAACAACATCGACCCGAATGCACGCCATTGTATGGCCTCTGCCGTTGTCGGGTTCATGCGGGCCTTTGGCATTGATGAGCCTATGGGCTGCTACGATGATTTTGAGGCGGCGGACACTTTTGTGCTTTGGGGCTCCAACATGGCGGAGATGCACCCCATTTTGTGGTCCCGCATCAGCGACACCCGCCTGACCAAGCCGGATGCGCAGGTGCATGTGCTCTCCACATTTGAGCATCGCTCCTTTGAGCTCGCGGACAATGGCATGATTTTCACGCCGCAGACCGATCTCGCGATCCTGAATTTCATAGCGCATTACATCATCGAAAACGACGCGGTGAACTGGGACTTTGTGAACAACCACACCAACTTCAAAAAAGCGACCACCGATATTGGCTATGGGCTGCGGGATGAAAACCCGTTGCAACAGGCGGCAGCCAATCCCAACAGCGGGAAGATGGAAGCGATCGATTTTGAAGCCTATAAAAAATATGTCAGCGACTACACGCTGGAGTCGGTGAGCGAACTGTCCGGTGTCCCAGAAAGCAACCTGTTGCGGCTGGCAGAGCAATATGCTGATCCCAATCGCAAGGTGATGAGTCTTTGGACCATGGGGTTCAACCAGCATACGCGCGGTTCTTGGGTGAACGGGCTGTGCTATAACGTGCATCTGTTGACGGGCAAAATCTCTGAGCCGGGCAATTCACCGTTTTCACTGACCGGGCAGCCGTCTGCCTGTGGTACGGCGCGAGAGGTTGGTACTTTTGCGCACCGTTTGCCTGCGGACATGGTGGTGAACAATGATGAGCACCGTGCGATTGCTGAGAAGAAGTGGAAGCTGCCAAGTGGCATTTTGAATGCCAAGCCTGGATCTCATGCGGTGCAGCAGAACCGTGATCTGAAAGACGGCAAGATCAACGCCTATTGGGTGCAGGTGAACAACAACATGCAAGCTGCGCCCAACATGAACGAAGAAGGGTATCCGGGATACCGCAATCCCGACAACTTTATTGTGGTGTCTGACCCTTATCCAACAGTCACGGCGATTGCCGCTGATCTGATCCTGCCCACCGCCATGTGGGTCGAGAAAGAAGGCGCCTTTGGCAACGCAGAGCGGCGCACGCAGTTCTGGCGGCAACAGGTGGATGCACCGGGGGAGGCAAAATCAGACCTCTGGCAGTTGATGGAATTCTCCAAACGCTTCACCACAGATGAGGTCTGGCCTGCGGAGACTTTGGCGGCGAACCCAGAGTATAAGGGCAAGACCCTGTTTGAGGTGCTCTTTGCCAATGGGCAGGTTGACAAATACCCGCTGTCTGAAACGGCGGAAGGCTTTGCCAATGCGGAATCTGAGGATTTTGGCTTTTACGTGCAGAAAGGTCTGTTTGAGGAATATGCCACCTTTGGACGTGGCCATGGCCACGATCTGGCAGAGTTTGAACGCTATCATGAAGTGCGCGGCATGCGCTGGCCCGTGGTGGATGGCAAGGAGACGCTGTACCGCTTCCGCGAAGGGTATGACCCCTATGTGAAAGAGGGCGAAGGCGTTCGGTTTTACGGCAACAAAGATGGCCGGGCCAACATCATCTTTGCGCCTTATGAGCCACCTGCGGAAAGCCCGGATGAAGAGTTCAATATGTGGCTTGTGACGGGCCGTGTGCTGGAGCATTGGCATTCAGGGTCAATGACGCGGCGGGTGCCAGAGCTGCACCGTGCCTATCCCCATGCGCAGGTGTTTATGCATCCTGATGATGCCAAAGATCGGGGTTTGCGACGCGGGCAGGAAATCACGATTTCCACCCGACGTGGCGAGATGCACAGCCGGGTGGAGACGCGTGGGCGCAACAAGATGCCACGCGGCGTGGTGTTTGTGCCTTGGTTTGACGAAGGCCAGTTGATCAACAAGCTGACGCTGGATGCGACCTGTCCACTGTCCAAGGAAACGGACTTCAAGAAATGTGCCTGCAAGGTGGAGCGCGCCTGACGTGTGCGCCCGCATAGCCAGCGCGGGGGCGGCCACGCGCCATCCCTCGCAAGCTACGGAGATTGTAAGATGAAAAAATACAATTATGTCAGCGCTTTGGCAGTCATTGCGGTGGTGGTGATCAGCGGCGTTGCGGTGGCGGATCAGGCCGGGACCGTGAAGGCGCTTCGCAATGATCCGCTGGACCACATCAACCGGATTGACGAGGTACTGCATCAGGAAACCCGCCGATTTGTGCGCAATTATCGCCAACAGCCGCCCCTGATCCCGCATTCGATTGATCAATACCAAATTGATTTGAGCGCAAACCAGTGTTTGGCCTGCCATGACTGGAGCAATGCAGGCGACCGTGGTGCGCCAACGCTTTCGATGACGCATTACCTTGATCGCGATGGGCAACAGCTGGATGCGGTCGCGGGCACACGCTGGTTCTGTAATCAGTGCCATGTGCCACAGGCCAACACGCCTCCGCTCGTGGAGAGCACCTTTGTGCCCTCGCAGTGACGCCAGAAAGAAGGAGTTGAGACATGTCTGATCATGGCAAGAAACCCGGCTTTTTCCGGCGCGCCTTTCGACTGCTGACCTCACCCGCCACAACGTTTTCGATGGGTGGGTTGCTGATTGGCGGCTTTGTGGGCGGGATCCTGTTCTGGGGCGGCTTTCATTGGGCGCTGGAGCTGACAAACACCGAAGAGTTCTGCATTTCCTGCCATGAGATGGAGCGGAACTTTGCGGAATACAAAGAGACGGTGCATTACAACAACCACTCCGGCGTGCGTGCCACCTGTCCGGATTGCCATGTGCCGAAAGAATGGCAACACAAGATTAAGGCGAAGGTTCTTGCCAGCAAAGACGTGTATCACACGCTGGTTGGTACAATTGACACGCAGGAAAAATATGATGCGCATCGCCTTGGCATGGCGTCGCAATCCTGGGTGAAGATGAAGAAATCTGACAGTCGCGAATGCCGCAACTGCCACAATTTCGAATATATGGATTTCACCATTCAGGAAAATCGTGCGGCGGCCAATCACCAGCAGGCGTTGGATGAGGGGCTGACCTGTATTGATTGCCATCAGGGGGTCGCGCACAACTTGCCTGAAAACTATCTGGAAACCTACCGCGCGCTGGTGGAAGAGTTGGCAGATGCCGGTGAAATCCCAGCACCAAAGGGCAGAGACATGGCGCAGACGCGGGGCGACATTAAGGCGTTTCTCAACGCGAATTGAGCAGCCTGCGCGCCGGTTAGGTCACACATGTTCAAAGAAAGGTGCCGGCTCCTGAAAAGGAACCGGCACATGCCTTGCTTTGTGAGTGGTCTGGCTTGGGCGCAGACATTGCAAAATCGCCAAGGCTGAGCGATCTTGCCCCAGCCAGCGCCACAGGGAGGGAGGGTGTGCGCCAGCTGATCGTGGCCACGCAGCGGTATTGGAGAGGGAGCTGTGTGGCGTCTTTGGAAAGAGTTGGCTGTTACCCCAGGCCGCATCTTTCGTGTGACACCACGGATAGACTCACTTTCTGAAAATATCCTTTTAGAATGTTCCCAGTTTTGAATGGTATTTGTCTAAAACTTTACACAATGACGAATGTTGACGACATCCTACACGATGCAGCGATCCAGTGTGCTGGAAAGTCCATTGAGTTCAGCCTATTATCCGAAATGTTTGATAAGCTATTTTTGGGTGACACCGGTGACGGTCTTGCAAAATTTTTTTGAAGCACTTCGCCGATTTGGGGCCAAGGGCGGCGCGATGCGCAGTTCGCATCTGGCTTTGTCGTTTTTGTTGGCCATTTTTCCGTTCTGCCTGTTTGCACTTTCCCTGGCGGGGGCTCTGAGCCCGGAAAGCCATATTGATGATGTCATTGCGTTTGCCATTGGTGCCTGGCCGGATGCGATTGCAAATTCGATCGAGAGTGAGTTGCGCGCGGTGCTACAGGCGGGCAGTTCGACGCTGACGTTTGGCGCTGTTCTGGCGATCTTTTTTGCGTCAAACGGTGTGCAGGCCATTCGACTGGTGATCACAGACGCCTATCGTGACACAGATCCACGCCCATTCTGGAAGACGCGCGCACTGTCGATTTTGTTCGTGCTTGCCGGGTCCTGCGTGATCGTTGTGGCAGGTTCCATCAATGTGGTGGTTCCGCTTGCGGTGCATTATTTCGATGATCTTGTGCCTTGGCTCAGTCAGTCGATCCTGAGCAATGAACAGTTTCGGCAGTTGGTCACCCTATCTATATCGGTGTTCTTTCTCTTTGCGTGTCACAAATGGTTGCCGGGTGTATCGCACAGCACGCGTGAGCTTGTGCCCGGAATTGTGCTGTGCATGTTTCTGTGGTGGGCGGTGTCCAAGGGCTTTGCTTTTTACCTCAGCAGCTTTGCCACCTATTCGGTCACCTATGCCGGGCTTGCCGGGATTATGTCGACCTTGGTCTATCTCTATTTGTTGTCAGCGATCTTTGTTCTTGGCGCTGAATTCAACGGCCAGTTGATGGATGCACAGAAATCCCGCGAGAGTGCTGCCGCGTAGGTGTTTCTACGGTGATTGCGCTCACAGTTTGCGCCGTTAAAGTCCCGCGTCACGAATAAGGAGGAGTTCCGATGAGCATGACGATCGGCGGGCTGTTTGCCGCGCGGGCAAAGACCTATGCGGACAAGCTATTTTTGCAGGTTCCAGCGAATTCTGAACGGGCCTATCACCCGGACGGCTATCTGTGCTCCTATGCTGAGGCGCGCGCGCAAGTTGATGCAATGGTGGCCACACTGAAAGCTGCGGGATATGGCCATAGGCACCGGATTGCGGCGCTTTTGGAAAACCGGCCGGAGATGCTCATTTTGAAGCTCGCTTTGGCAGAGCTTGGCATCAGCTGGGTGCCTGTGAACCCGGATTACCGCCCGGCCGAGGTGGCCTATCTATTGCAAGACAGCGGCGCGGAATTGGCACTTGTGGTGCGAGAGCAGCGCGCGCTGATGGAAGCGGGGATTGCGGAGAGCGGTCTGGATGTGCAGATCGTGGAAATGGGCACAACGCTGCCGGCTTTGCCCCAGAGCAAGACCGCTGCGCCCAAGGACGGCCCGATTACACAAGAGACCGAAGCCAGCCTGATCTACACCTCCGGCACCACAGGGCGGCCCAAGGGCTGTATGCTGAGCCATGGCTATGAGGTGGAGATGGGGCAGTGGTATGCCTCTCGTGGGGGGCTTATCCAATTTGAAGCGGGGGTGACCAAGGTTTATTGCCCGCTGCCGCTGTTTCATGTGAACGCCGCGATCCTGTTGTTCATGGCGGTGATTGAAACCGGCAGCGCGCAGATTACGCCTGAGCGGTTCCGGGCCAGTGCGTGGTGGCGCGAATTGGCGGAAACCGGCGCCACGGCCGCACATTATCTGGGGATCATCATTCCAGCCCTGATGAACCGCGCACCAGAGGACTGGGAGAAGAAACATAAGGTTCAGTTCGCTGTTGGGGCAGGGGTAGAGCCCACGCTGCACCGTCCGTTTGAAGAGCGCTTTGGATTTCCACTGATCGAGGTCTGGGGCATGACAGAGATGTGCCGCATTCTGGGCGACTATCAAGAGCCGCGTCGGATCGACACTCGCGCAATGGGTCGCCCGCAACCGGGGTTGGACGTGCGCGTCGTGGATGGTGACGATCAAGAGGTGCCACGCGGCACGGCGGGCGAAATGGTGCTGCGCTACAGTGCTGAGACCCCGCGGCGGGGGGCTTTCTCTGGCTATCTCAACCTTCCGGAGGCCACTGAGGAAGCCTGGCGTGGGGGATGGTTTCACACCGGCGATACGGTGGTGATGGATGAAACGGACATGATCACCTTTGTGGATCGAAAGAAAAATATCATCCGACGGTCTGGTGAAAACATTGCGGCGGCGGAGATTGAGGCTTGTCTGCAGGATCACCCGGCTGTTGAGCGTGTGGCGGTGGTGGCTGTGCCAGACGAGATGCGCGACGAAGAGGTCATGGCCTGCGTGCAGGTGGTTGGTACGCGGGGCGAGTCCCTGTCACAGGAGCTGTTTGATTGGTGCTTTGCACGACTGGCCTACTACAAGGCTCCGGGGTGGATACGGTTTGTTCAAGAGGTTCCGGTGACGGGCACCCAAAAGGTGCAGAAACACAGCCTGTTTGGCGAAGGTGACGATCCCACGGTGGGAGCTGACGACTATCGCAACCTTAAGAAGCGCGGATAAATCCTTCATATAAAACAAAAAAGCCCGCATCAAAGGATGCGGGCTTTTTCGTCATATTAAGGCGCGCTTAGGCGCGACGGCGACGGCGACCGCCCCGGCCACCTGCGGCTGCATCTGCAGGGGATTTGTTGAATTTGATCCACTCAGCACCACCTTCGTCGTTGTTGGTCAGGAAGTTGGCGGCGCGGATGGCCTCCATCTCTTTGCCGGCGCGGGCTTTGGTGGAGCCCAGACCGAAGGTTTCGCAGAAGGTCTCGTCATCCATGTCCTCTGGGATGATGATCCCTTTGGCGGCGATTTCGGCTTTCTTCTCGGCCAGCTTTTTGGGGCCAACAGGCAGTGCAACCGGGTTCATGATCGCGGAGGTCATGCCGGTCGCCATTGCCATTGGCAGGAAGGCGTTGTTGATGCCGTGACGGTTTGGCAGGCCGAAGGAGATGTTGGACGCACCACAGGTGGTGTTCACGCCCAGCTCGTTGCGCAGACGGTGGTTGAGTTCAAAGACCTGCAGGCCAGCAGTGCCCATGGCGCCGATTGGCATCACCAGTGGGTCGACCACGATGTCATGGGCCGGGATGCCGAAGTCAGCTGCGCGCTCAACGATCTTTTTGGCCACGGCAAAGCGGACCTCTGGGTCCTCGGAGATGCCGGTGTCGTCGTTGGAGATGGCCACCACAGGCACGTTGTATTTCTTGACCAGCGGCAGAACGATTTCCAGACGCTCTTCTTCGCCTGTCACGGAGTTCAGCAGCGGACGGCCTTTGGCGGCTTCCAGCCCGGCCTCAAGCGCGCCGGGAACCGAGCTGTCGATGCAGAGCGGGCAGTCGGTGACTTCCTGCACTTTTTCCACCAGCTGGCGCATCAGGTCAGGCTCAACAAAGTTGTTGTCCGCGTAGCGTGGGTCTTCGGCCATTTTGTTGGAGAAAACCGCGCCGGAGTTGATGTCCAGAACAGTGGCGCCTGCGGCCACCTGTGCCAGTGCATCTGCTTGCACGCGGGAGAAATCGCCCGCTTCCAGCTCTGCGTTCAGGATCTTGCGGCCGGTTGGGTTGATGCGCTCACCGATAACAGTGAACGGCTGATCAAAACCCATGATCGCTGTTTTTGTTTGTGATTCAATGATGGTCCGGGTCATGTTTTATCCTGTCAGACAGAGGTGCTTTGTGGGGCGGCTGGCTGCGTGGAGGCGCCGCCGTTTTCGATTGCCCAGTTGGCGTTGGTTTTAATGCCGCCAAGCGGGAAGAAGTGGACTTTCTCGATGTTGAAATCCGGGTTGGCCGCTTTGTGGGCCGCGAGACCTGCGAGAACTTCGGTTGGCTCATGCGGCAGCAGCAGTTTGGAAACGTCTTTGGCGCGCTTCTGAAGCACTTTCAAAGACGGACCAACGCCGCAGGCAATGGCGAATTTGATCATGGTCTGCAGTTTGGCAGGGCCCGCGATACCGATGTGGATCGGCAGGGTCATGCCGCGCTCTTTCAGGGTGTTGGCCCATTCGATCACCGGCTCTGCCTCAAAGCAGAACTGGGTGGCCAGTGCCATATCCGCGTCGGTGCGTTTGGAGAACTCGAGTTTCCAGTCCAGAGCGGCGTAGGTGTTGGCGCGACCACCGTCCGGGTCGATGTCCATGTTCGGCTCTGGGTGGCCAGCCACGTGCAGGTTGGTGAAACCGGCTTTGTCAAACAGACCCGTGTCTAGGAGCTGCATGGAATCGGAGAAATCGCCATGCGGGTTGGCAACGCCACCGGCCAGCAGAAGCGCCTGTTTCACATCAGCTTCGCCCTGATACATGGAGATCCAGTTTTCCAGCGTCGCCTTATCTTTGATGATGCGTGCCGGGAAGTGGGGCATCACATCGTAGCCTTCGCCTTTGATGCGCTTGGCAGTGGCAACCATATCCTCGATTGGTGTGCCTTCGATGTGGGCGATATAGACGCGGGTGCCTTCCGGCAGCAGCACGCGGAAATCGTCGACCTTTGCTGCGGTGCGGGGCATTACCTCGATAGAGTAGCCTTTCAGGAAAGCTTCCATCTCAGGTGAGGTGGTTTTGCCATCCTCGCTCTTACGTTTGAAATTCAACAAAGCCATTGCGGCCTCCCAAAACGAGGGGCGTGTCATGCCCAGCCTTCATTGGCGATCAGGGCTTTGATGCGCTCCTGATCGAATTCTGCCTCAAGCCGCGCGACCTCTTGTTCGACGATCGCTTGCGGCTCTCCTTCTACCGGGTAGGGATCAGCCTTACGCCATTCTGCAAGATAGGCATCCGTGTCAGATGCGCCAACTTTCATTGCCGCTCGGTCGATGGCTTGCTCAAACCGTTCTGCCAAAGGTTTTTTCGCGCCTCGGCGTCCTTTGCCAACGATCACTTGAGCAGGAATATCGCGCCAATAGACAATAGTGACATCAGGCATAGGTTTGATTCCTCCAGTATCAGTGGTTCCTTCGTAGGCCAGGGTTGCGTCTTGGTTTGTCTCAATTTCGACACGAAGACAGCATTCCGCGACCTAGGGGTTTGTTGTGGGCTTTGTTGTGGGGCGGTTGTAGCCAATTTTGCCTAGATATGGCTATGCACGTGGCTGTGAAATCTTTGCATGAAAAAGATGAAGGTGTCAGCCAATTGGTTTGGAACACACAAGCTTTGGAGGAGGGGCGCGCAGGAGGGATTGCGCGAAATGCACGGAGTGATTAGGTTAGAGGCAACACGAAATGGAGGGCGTGACGATGGCGCCCAAGCGTCCCAAAGGTGCGGGCGCATTCCCAAAACCGGTTGAGAGCCCCGCGCCGAAACCGCCTGATCCGAGTACGCTTTATGCGGCGCTGGATCTTGGCACAAACAGTTGCCGCATGCTGATTGCCCAGCCAAAGGGCAGTCAGATCCATGTGGTGGACAGCTTTAGCAAGTCTGTCCAGTTGGGGTCCGGGCTGGAAAGTACCGGACGTCTTTCGCGTGGCTCGATGAGACGCACCATTCAGGCCATGCGGATCTGCCAGCAGAAATTGAAGCGTCATAAGGTCAAACGCATGCGTTTGGTGGCGACAGAGGCCTGCCGCCGCGCCAAGAACGCACGGGATTTTGTCCGGCAGGTGCGGCGTGAGACAGGGTTGCAGCTGGAGATTATCAAAGCCGAAGAAGAAGCGCGTCTTGCGGTGATCAGCTGTGCGCCTTTGGTGTCCATGAAAACCGAGCAACTTTTGGTCGTGGATATTGGCGGTGGGTCAACGGAGCTTGTGTGGATTGATCTGTCCTCTGTGCCGCCGATCGAGCGGTCGCGCGCGATCATGCGTTTGCGTGGCGGGTTCCACACAGTTGACAGCCCATTCCCGGCCGCAAAGGTGGTGGACTGGATCAGTGTGCCCCTTGGGGTTGCGACACTGCGGGATCAGTTCCGCGATGTTGAGGATGATGCCGGGCGATTTGCGTTGATGAGTTGGTTCTTTGAAGAAAACCTGAGTGAATTTGCGCCTTATAAAGATGAGCCGCCGAGCGAAGGGTTCCAGATCATCGGGACCAGTGGCACGGTGACGACTGTGGCGGCGAGCCATCTGGGCTTGCGACGGTATGACCGCACCAAGGTGGACGGGCTGCGCATGACCAGCGAGCAAATCGACAAGGTCATTCGGGGCTATCTGGATCTTGGACCACGTGGCAGACGCAATGACCCGCGCATCGGACAGGATCGTCAGGCTTTGATCATGAGCGGGTCGGCGATTTTGCAGGCGCTTTTGCGGTGTTGGCCGACGGATCGGCTTTCTGTGGCAGATCGCGGTCTGCGTGAAGGGCTGCTTTATGCGCAGATGAGCGCGGATGGCGTGTTGGAAGACGGGCCTTTCTGAATAAGCAAGACCGCTTGAAGTGGCGGCAAAAATGACTAGAAGGCTTTGTTTCAAAGCGAAGTGGTGAGCAAGATGGCCAAGAAACCGACCGGCAAAAACACATCCGGGCGCGGACAGCGCGATTTGACCGTAAAGGTGAAGTCGGCACGTGGGCGCAAATTGTCGAGCACTCGCTGGCTGCAGCGCCAGTTGAATGACCCCTATGTGCTGCGCGCAAAGGCCGAGGGCTATCGTGGTCGCGCGGCATTTAAGATCATGGAACTGGATGACAAATACCGTTTTCTTGTGCCGGGCGCGCGGGTTGTGGATCTTGGCTGTGCGCCGGGCGGGTGGTGCCAGGTCGCTGTGCCACGCGTAAACGCGCTTGGCGAAAAATCAGGCAAAAAAGTTGGCACCATTCTGGGGGTCGACCTTCAGGAAGTTGAGGCCATTGCAGGCTGTGAGATTCATCAGCTCGACTTCATGGAAGACGATGCCGACGTGAAGGTGAAAGAGTGGCTGGGCGGCAAGGCTGATGTGGTGATGAGCGACATGGCTGCCGCAAGCTCTGGCCACAAGCAAACTGATCACCTGCGTATTATGTCGCTTTGCGAAGCGGCCGCCTACTTTGCCTTTGACGTGCTGGAAGAGGGCGGCACCTTTGTCGCCAAAGTTCTGGCGGGTGGTGCGGAAGGCGAGTTGCAAAAGCTGCTGAAGCAGAAGTTCACCAAAGTTGCCAACGTGAAACCCCCCAGCAGCCGCGCAGACAGCTCTGAGAAATTTGTGGTTGCGACCGGTTTCCGTGGATAACGCTGTTTTTAAGCGCTGCGGAGCAGGGAGTCAGTGGCGCTTTTCATCAAACGTTCTGCACGAAATTCAAAGTGGTCATCTTTGAAGAGTTCAACCGTTTGACGGGCGCGCATCTTCTTTTGATGCACTGCGAGGTTTTGTTGACGCAAAAGCTCAAACAAACGGGCATGGCGTGCAGAATTCGCGACTTCAAATGGGCGGACGTGGAACACAACTCTCTCCTGTAGCAACAAAATCCGGCCTCTTGATCTTTGGGCCATTCTCTTTGCTATCGCGACGCGGTGTTCAAAAAAGTGCGCAAATGGGATGATTTTGTGAAGAAATTGCAGCGTTTGCTCAGGAATTAGACCGAGCACGGTCTTCGCTCGTGTCATTGCCAGCGTCCCGCCAACGGTTGTGTGTCCACATCCATTGACCAGGGTAGGCACGAATGAGCGCTTCCAGGCTGTGATTGAGGGCTTCGGTCATTTCTTCAGCGGAGCTGTGCGGTACAGGCGCTTCTGTCTGTATGACATAAGTGCCATCCGGTTGGCGCACCCCATAGCAGGGGACAAGATCAAGTTTGAACTTAAGCGCCAATTCCGCGGCTGAGGTCGCCGTGCGGGCGGGTTTGCCCATGAAATCCATCACCGGGGCGTCATTGATACGCTGGTCTTGGACGATTCCGAGAAAGCCACCACTGCGCAGATGTTTGATCATGCCGGACATGCCGCGGCGGCCGCGTTCAAAGACGGGTTTTCCAAAATCTTCCATGGCGGCGACGTAGTGATCATTGAAGTATGGGTTGGACATTTTTTTATAGAGTCCCGCCACCTGAATGCCCTGGGCCAAAAGCGCGGCGCGCACGGCGAGGTAGTTGCCGAAATGTCCGGTCACCAGCATTGCGCCTTTGCCCTCTGCCTGCGCTGCTTTGAGAGCGTCAAGACCGGGGCCTGTGATAGGGTATGTGGCAACGCGCGCGGAAAACTCTTTTGCCGAGTACATTTCCATCAGCATGCGGCCCATGGTTTCGGGCACTTCGCGCACGATGGCCTCGCGCTCCTGCGCTGACAGCTCGGGCATCACCAGCGCGAGGTTTTCGCGGATGCGGCGGCGGTTGCCTGTGACAGGGGCGATCACTTTGGTCATGACTTTGCCACTCAGCGTGATGCGCGTCTCATAGGGCAGGCTGTGCATCGCGGACAAAAAGCCGCGAATGATGGCGTCGGTCAGCCAATGGGCAAAGGTGCGTTTGGAAGAAGCCATCAGTGGTGCAATCAATCTTTTTGCGTCATGAAGTTGGCCGATACATATGTTTTGTGCATTTGCCACGCAACCCGTTTGGCAGTTTCGCGTTGCGTGGTGAACGGGGCTTGCGTAACAAGCTGAGGGCAACTGCGCGCATGTGGTCATGCGCCCGCCCAGCAGGCTTGCTACAGAGGAGAGGCATTTATGATCCTTGGTCATATCGGAGCACGGAAAGGCTCCAAAGGGGTTGTTCGCAAGAACTTCAAAGACTTGTGTGGCAAGCCAATGATCGATTGGTCGCTGGATCAGCTGTTTGAACACCCGATGGTGGATGCGGTGGTCGTGTCGACAGATGATGAAGAAATGTATGAGCATGCCGTTGCCAAGGGGGCGCTTGAGGTTGGGCTGCGGCCTGCGCATCTCGCCACGGATGAGGCGCCCAAATGGGGGGTCTGGCAACATGCGATGGAGGCAGGGGAAGCTGCGGCGGGGAAGCCTGCCACCGCGTTTCTGGATCTGGATTGCACGTCTCCTATGCGCCAGCCTGAGGATATCACCGGTGCGCTGGAGCTTTTTCTGAAAGAGCAGCCAGACATGGTCATGAGTGTTTGTGAGGCGCGTAAGAATCCCTATTTCAATCTCGTGGAACCGGATGAAACTGGTGCGCTGCATGTCAGTAAGCCGCTGCCTGGTGGCGTCTGGGCCCGCCAAGCTGCACCGACGGTCTATGAGCACGCGGCGTCCACCTATGTTGTCGCGCCACACTATCTGCGCGATGCAAAAACAATTTACGAAGGGCGGGTGATCCCGTTTGAAATGCCGCCTGAGCGTTGCATTGATATCGATTCCCCCTTTGATTTCAGATTGGTAGAGATGCTTCTTCGCGAGTATCTTGAGAGCAAGGGCTGAAGGAGGCCGCGAGATGGACAAACAGTTGGACGGGCGCACGGTATTTATCACAGGCTCTGGCGGTGTCTTGGGCTCCACTTATGTGCGGCGTATGTTGGAGGTGGGTGCAAAGGTTGTGGCCACTGATCTGCCCGGCGCGCGGGCGGATGCGCTTAAGGAGACACATGGCGACAACCCGAACTTTGGCTACTACGATTTGAACGTCGGTGTTGAAGAAGAAGTTGTCGAGATCTTCAAACGTGTCATGGCGGATGGCTGGCAGCCCAATGTGGTGCTGAACAACGCGGCTATCACGGGTGAGATGCTGATGGGCGCTGGTAAGCCTTTCCCTGATTTTGCTGATACCAGCGTGGACGACTTTGAACGCACCATGCGCACCAATCTGACTGGCGCATTCATGATAGCGCGTCAGATGGATCGCGACATCGTGGGCAAATACCCAAGCGCGCTGATCAATGTGGCGTCAATGTATGCGCTCAATGGCGCGCATCATCCAATTTATGATGGTATGCCGTTCAAGAATTTCTCGGCTTATGGTGTTTCCAAAGCGGGCATTCACGGCATGACTGTTTGGCTGGCAGGGTACTGGGCCAAGCGTGATGCCACGGTGAACACAATTTCGCCGGGCGCGGTGTTCAACGGGCATTCCGAGGAGTTTCAGAAACGTGTCGGCGCGCTGATCATGCAAGATCGCATGGCGCAGCCCGATGAGATCGCGGATGTGATGCTGTTCCTTGCCAGCAAACACGCAGGCCACATGACCGGGCAGATGGTCAATGTGGATGGGGGCTTCTCCGCGTGGTGATCGCCGTCATCGGGGCAGGCTCCATAGGAAAACGTCATGCGGCCAATCTGGCCGCATTGGGGGAGGCTGTAGAGTTGATCGGCTGGCGCGGGTTTGACCGCGCTGCCTTTGAGGTGCGCCAAGATATCGAGGCGGTGGTGATTGCCACCTCCACCCCGATCCGGCTGGAGCTGATCCAGATGTGCGCCGCGCGGGATTGGCCGTTTTATGCGGAAAAGCCGCTTGCTTGGCGTGTCGAACAGGCAGACGCGATCCATGATGCAGCTGCACCAGTTGCGGCACGTTCGATGGTGGGCTTTATGATGCGCTATCACCCGGCTGTGCGGGCGCTGGCCGCGCTTGATCTGAGCCAGACCTATGGGTTTTCTTTTGAAATTGGCCATGACGTACGCCAGTGGCGCGAAAACTGGTCCTTTGCTGGGAGTTATGCTGCAGAGCCTGAGGGCGGCGGGGTTTTGATGGACCTGTGTCACGAAATGGATCTGGCGCTTGCGGTGATGGGACCGCTTGAGATTTCAGATGTGCGCGCGCTGGCGCATAAGGACTTTGCGCAGATTGATTTCGCCACACGTGTTGATGTGGTGGCAAAAAACGGAGCGGTGGGCACCATCTCCATGGATTATGTTTCGCCGGTATCCTTGCGCAAAGCAGCGCTGCGCGGGGCGGCGCGTATGGTCGATCTGGATTTCCTTGCACCAAGCTTGTCTGAGGATACAGGGCAGGGCGCAGAGGTCACGCCTTATGTGTTTGAACGCAATGACATGTTCATGGATATGATGCGAGATTTCCTTGCGCTTGCACGCGGTCAGGAGACATCAGGCAATCCGCTTATGCCGCGTTTTGACCGGATGAGGGACAGCAGCCTGTTGATTGCGCGCGCTTGGGAAGCCCGCCGCATGACGGGCTTTGTGAATATGGACATGTCCTGAAGCAGCGGGCCTTTTAGGTGTTGTCCTGAAAGGCCTTTTGCAGACCTTGCCCCCAGAACGTTTCATCGTTCAGAAGCGCGACAAAACGGTCGGCAGAATGGCCCTCGCCAAATCCTGTGTGTGGTGCATGTGGCTTGCCCCATTGGGTCGCCAAAAAGTCGCGAATGGCAGCGCTGTCTGAGGCGGCACAGGACACCACAGAGCTCGACTGCGCGCGATTGGTCTGACGGGTGCCGATATCCAATGAGGGCAAGCCGAGGAACGGCGCTTCGCGCACCCCGGCGGAGGAGTTGCCAATCATACAGGCGGCGTTTTTCATAAGTTCGGAGAAATGATTAAACCGCATGGATGGATATTGGCGAAAGCGATCTGTGGGCAGAGTTTCCAGCACTTTGAAGATGTCTTCTGATCCCGGGTCATTGTTGGGTGCGATCACAAGAAAGTTCTTGCCGGAGGCTTCCAGCTCGGCAAACAAATCCTGTGCCTGCGCACCCATTGTCGCCTGTTCAGAGGTGACTGGATGGAAGGTCACAAGGCCGAAGTCTTCAAACGGAATGTCGTAGTGCTCTTTGACCTGATAAAGTGTGACACCGGAGGGCCCGGCGTGAAAATCAAGCTCAGGTGAGCCGATCACATGCACGGCAGCCTCGGGCTCCCCCATCGCCATCACGCGGTTTTTTGCGGCATCAGAGCTCACAAAATGATGGCTGGAGAGCTTGGTGTTGCAGTGGCGATAAATCTCATCAATGGTGCCAGACACCTCACCACCTTCGATATGCGCGCAAGGAATGTAGTTCGTGGCGGCGACCAAAGCGCCTGCCAGCGCTTCGATGCGATCCCCATGCACCACAACCAGATCAGGTTTGGTTTCGGTGATGTAGTCCGAAAACCCAATCACGGTTTTTGCCAAGATGACATCTTGGGGATCCCCGGGACGCTGGTTGAGGAATTCGTGTTTGGTGACACCGGGCATACGGTGCACTTCGATCTTCGTCATACCGTAGCGCGCCAGCATATGCATGCCGGTGATGAAAAACGTCACCTTGAAACCTGCATCCCGTGCCGCGATGGCGAGCGGTTCCAGCTTGCCAAAATCGGCACGCGTTCCGGTGAGGAAGAGCAAGGAGCGGGTCATGGAAGTCTCAATTTTCTTTGTTCTTTCAGAAGAAAACACTAGTTGAGCTCTACGGGAAGCTCAAGCTGATGCCTGCACGCAATTTCACGTGTGTAGAGACTACAGACTGAAGTCTGCGGATGAATTAAATGCCATCTGAGAAGGTCTTTTTCGTTCTGTGCTGGACAACGAAATGCAGCGCGCGTAGCAGATGTGAACACGTTGCCGTGATGGATCGCGGCTTGTTTGGACGGTTTGGCTGGAGGTCGCTGATTTGGATCGCATCATTTTGACCATGAAATGGGGGACGCTGTATTCAGCTGAGTATGTGAATGTCCTCTATAATGCCTGCAAAGCACATATGTCTGTGCCATTCCGTTTTGTTTGCCTCACCGATGACAGCTCAGGTTTTGAAGATGGAATTGAAGCCTATGAGATTCCGGATCTGGGGTTGCCAAAATCAGCTTGGGGCGCTGGTGCGTGGCCTAAACTGGCTGTATTTTCCGAGGAGCTGTATGGATTGAACGGTCGGGCGCTGTTTATAGACCTCGACACGGTTATTTCGGGTGACCTCGCTGAAATGTTTGAGTTCCCAGGCGCTTTTGTTTGTCTGGATTCTCGCCCCTGGCGCTACAAGTCAGGCGCACCTCGGACTGGGACCGGTATTTTTGCCTATGATATTGGCGCTTTGGGTGCCGTTGTTGATCGTCTCCTCAAGGATATGGATGGTCATTTGAGTACCTATGAAAATGAGCAAGATTTCCTTCATGGTGAATTTGGCTCGCTCGGGTTTGGGGATATCCAATATTGGCCAGACGATTGGATTCAAAGTTTCAAGTATCATCTGCGTCAGCCTCTTGGGGTTGATCGCTTCAAACACCCCAATCCTCCGAGCGCGAAGATCCTTTGTTTTCATGGCATTCCGCGTCCAATTGACTTGATCAATCCTCCAAAAGGCAATTGGGATCGATTTCCACACTATGGGAGTGGACGGGTGCCGTGGATGGTAGATTACTGGGTCGGTTTTGGTGGCTCTTTGGAGGACTGAAGACGTGACGAAGCTTATCCTTTCTCTCACCACCGTGCCGCCGCGATTTCCGTACGTGGCCAAGAACCTTTCTCGCCTTTTAGAACAGACCGCAGATATCGCAGAGATCAATCTTTACGTGGCACGCAAGTATCGCCGCTTTGAGTATGATAAGGCCGATCTTCCAGCGGTCCCGGAAGGTGTCAATCTTCGCCTGATTGACGAAGACCTGGGACCTGCAACCAAAGTATTGCCAGCGGCACGCGAGTATGCAGGTCAGGACGTTCAAATCCTGTTTTGCGACGATGATAAGATTTACGACAACCAATGGGCGCAGCGTTACGTTGATGCGGCCAAAGCGCATCCTGACTGCTGCATCGTTGAGGAAGCCGGGCATCTAGACAATCCGGTGTATGCGCATGATGGTTGGCAGGGCAGCCGGGGACCGCGTGCAAAGTTCTTGGTCAAAGATTGGAAGTACCGTGTAAGGCGGGCCGCAACCCTTGGTAAATGGAAGCCAAGCAAAGCGTTAAGCGCGGGGTATGTCGATATTCTTGAAGGTTGGGGCGGGGTGCTCGTGCGGCCTGAGTTTTTTGACGACGCCTGCTATGACATTCCGGACGTGCTTTGGACTGTTGACGATGTATGGCTGTCGGGCTGTTTGGAACGGCGCGGTGTTCCGATCTGGTTGAACACCGACAATAAGGTGCGCTCAAAAGAGCCAAAGAACGAAGGCAATGATGCCGCACTTCGAAAGTTCGTCTACATGGGGCATGACCGCATCGCTGCGAACCGCGCCTGTATTGACTATTTTCGAGAAACATATGGAATTTGGGGCGGAACAAAGTCCTGATGAAAAAAGCGCAGCACTTATTGTGCTGCGCATTAAATCGTTGGTGCGGTCCTCGCTTGCGTGTTGTAAGGATCTTTACCCCGCCAAATCTTCCCACTTGAGCTGCGTGTTTCGTGTCACCGCTTTTGTGAGTGTTTTGCCGACCACTTTGTCAAAGTCATAGCCGGGAATTTCGCCGGAGCCGGGGCGGCGGGCCCAGATGTCTTGTTCAGTGATCTCATGGCCCGCGGGCAGGTCTTTGTCGGCCACAACAGAGGCGCGGGCAAAGGCATAGACGGGTTCTTCGGCTTCGGTGCGTTGTTTGGGGTTGTTGGCGGCAATCCAGATCTCGCGCGAACGCTCGATCAAAAAGCGCAGCTCGGATGGGTCCATCGAATTGATGATATCGGGGCCCTGACGATAGCGGGTGTCGGTATAATGACGCTCCAGGATACATGCCCCAAGTGCCACAGAGGCCAGCGCCATTTCCGGGCCAATGGAGTGGTCCGAGAACCCAACAACCGCGTTTGGGAAGGCCTCTTTCAGATCTGTCACACCGCGCAAGGAAACGATTTCGGGCGGGGACGGGTAGAGGTTGGTGCATTCCAGCAGCGCATACTCCACGCCAGCCTCTTCGAGGATCGCGACAGAGCGGCGCATGGTTTCAATCGTCTGCATGCCCGTGGACATGATGACTGGTTTGCCAAAGGACGCGATGTGGCGGATCAGCGGCAGGTTGTCTGCTTCGCCAGAGCCGATCTTGAATGCAGGCACATTGGCCTCGGCGAGAAAATCGGCAGCTTTGCGCGAAAATGGCGTGGAGATGAAGATCATACCGAGCTCTTCGGTATAGCGCATGAGCTCCAACTCATCTTCGGCGGACAGCGCGCATTGCTCCATCACTTCCCAGATCGACACATCTGCGTTTGGCGGGAAAATCTGTTTGGCCTCATCGGTCATTTCATCATCCACAAAGTGGGTCTGATGTTTGAGCATTTCACAGCCTGACAGGGAAGCAAGGCGCACCATCTCTTTGGCCACGGCAAGATCGCCGCCATGATTGATACCGATCTCTGCGATCACGAGAGGCGGGTGATTGGGGCCAATGTCTCGGTTTCCAATACGCATAACGCTTCCTTTTATCTGTCTTTTCTGTCGCAGGACTTTGGTTTTGACTGCTATCGCCTTCGGCGTCAGGTGTAAAGCTGAGCCGGCCTAGCGGCCCAGCACCAGATCCGCCCGCAAGCCACCCAGCGCGGTGCTTTCACCCAGTCTTAAAATACCGCCATGGGCGCGTGCCACATCAGCAGCGATGGAGAGGCCAAGACCCACCCCCATGCCTTTGTTTTGGTTGCGCGCTGGCTCAAGCCGGGCAAAGGGTTTGAGCGCTTCCTCATAGTTTTCAGGCGAAATGCCGGGGCCGTCATCCTCGACACGGATGCGCAGGTATTTGTCGGTCATTTCGACAGAGACGTCAGCCCGCGACCCATAGCGGATTGCGTTGCCAATGAGGTTGTCCACGGCGCGGCGCACACTGGCGGAGCGAAGCGGAATTTCTTCACCGTTATCACAGGTGTGCAATGTCACGTCTGCGCCGCTGCGGGTGTAGCCGCTGACGATATTTTGCACGAGCTCGACGGGATCGGTCGCTTCGCTTTCATCTGCATAAACCCCACGGGCGAAATCGAGGAAGGCATCCAGCATGCGCTGCATTTCTTCGACATCTTTTTCCAGCGGTTCCCGATCTTCATCATCGAGCAGCGACAAACCCAGTTTGAAACGGGTGAGGGGGGTGCGCAGGTCATGACTGACACCTGACAGCATCAAGGTACGTTGTTCGATCTGGCGTTCAATACGGGCGCGCATGTCCAAGAAGGCATTGCCTGCAGCGCGCACTTCTGTGGCGCCACGCGGCGAATACGGCAGCGAATGGCCGCGTCCAAACGCTTCTGCAGCCACGGCCAAGCGTTTGATTGGCCGCAATTGGTTGCGGAGATAGAGATAGGCGACAAAGGTCAGCAAAGCGCCAAATACCAGCATATTCACAAAGAGCTGGTGAGAGTTGGCCGCAGACACGCGATTGCGATCAAAGATAAGCTTTATCAGGCCATGGGCCGTATCCAAATTGAGAATGACAATACGGTCATCTGCCAGCTCAACCGCGCGCACGCTGGGAAGCAGCAGCTTGAAATCTCGCGTCATTATGATGCCAGAAAAATCATACCAAAGTCGCGTGTCCTTTGTGGCAAGACGCTCGGGCTGGACCAGCACGATTTTCAGCGTTTCCAGAACTGTTGGCAGCGCGTCGGGTTGGCTTTCCTGCACGTCCAGTGCTTCAAGCACCAGTTGAACTTCACGCACGGTCGCGCGTGTCATCTGTTCTGTCACCCCTTCGAAGTGTCGGCTCACAAGCACGAACGACACCACAACCTGAAGGAGTACGACCGGCAGGATCAGGATCATGGCAGCGCGGCCGTAGAGACTGCGCGGCAGATATCGTTTGAGCCAGCGAAAAAACATGCCTACACCTTGGTCATTGACACTCCCGAGAGGACGACCATGGACGCGCAAACCTTGGCTTTCAACCCAGAACCCGGTGTGGCGGCGCAATTGGAGGCGAATGTCCGCCGGGTCTTGGCGCCTAACCCCTCGCCAATGACATTTCGCGGCACCAACACCTATCTGATAGGGTGCTCAGAGATTGCAGTGATCGATCCCGGTCCTGAAAGTGATGCCCATTTGCGCGCAATTCTTTCGGCTCTGACACCTGAGCAAACGATAACCCATATTATCGTGACACATGCTCATCTTGATCATTCGCCATTGGCCAAAGCGCTGTCAGAGGAAACTGGCGCGCCAATCTATGCCTATGCCTATGGCGATGCGGACGCCGGACGCAGTCCTGTGATGCAGACGCTGGCAGACAGTGGCCTCGCGGGCGGCGGCGAGGGGGTGGATGCGGATTTTCTGCCGGATCGGGTCGTGTGTGAAGGAGAAGTGCTGCGTGGGCGCGGTTGGGCACTGGAGGTGATTCACACACCCGGGCATTTTGGCAACCACATTTCGCTCGCCATGGAAGATATGTGTTTTTGTGGGGATCACGTCATGGGTTGGGCCAGTTCGCTGGTGTCTCCGCCAGATGGGGATCTGACGGATTTTATGGCCTCCTGCGCAAAGCTGCGCGCGCGTGACTGGCGGGTGTTTCATGCGGGACATGGGGCCCCAATCGAAAATCCTGCTGCGCGGCTTGATTGGCTTATGGCGCACCGGCAGGGGCGCGAAGCAGAGATCCTTCAGGCATTGAGAACTGGGCCTGCGACAGCAGACGCGCTGGCTGCCGAAATTTATGTCGAAACCCCTGCGGCGCTCCTGCCTGCCGCAACTCGTAATGTCTTTGCACACCTTGTTGATTTGCATGGTAAAAATCGGGTAAAGGCGCAAGGTACGCTGTCTGCGGATGCTGTGTTTGAGCTGATGTAAAAGATTTTTGCGGATTTTCAAAAAACTTCAAGAAAGCCTCTGGACGTATCAGAAAAGCAAAGTTATACCCCGCGACAACTCCTGAGATTGCTCAAGAGAAACACATGTTCCGGCGTAGCTCAGCGGTAGAGCAGTTGACTGTTAATCAATTGGTCGTAGGTTCGATCCCTACCGCCGGAGCCATAAAAAGCCCTTAGGTCGCAGAGACCTGAGGGCTTTTTTGCATCGACAGGCGGGTTTCGTGCTCATTGCGGTTCAGCTACTGTGTCCGTTCTGGATCTGACGTGATCTTTTTATGCATAAGGCGCTATCAGCAATCAGAAACGCCGGTTCACCCCAATTTGTGATCTGGTTTCGGTGTAGGTGAAAGCGCCAATGTCGCTGCGTGTATTTTCGTAACTGATGTCAAAAAACGGCGTGTAGCTGCCTGCGATAAACCAATCGTTTTTTTCCAGTCTCAACCTAAGTCCGTAGGTTTTTTGGTTTGGGTCGGCGGGGAGAATGGGGCTTGGGTTCTTGTGATTTTTGAAGCGGTAATACAGGCTTGGCTGCGCAGTGATGCCGTATTTCATCTCAAACGTTCCAAAAGCCGTGATTTGTGTTGTCAATGCATCCTGGGAGGCGTTTGGAACGTTCTCCCTTTCGATGCGGCCCGTGACACCAATAATGGCGCGCCCACCAACCGCTTGTCGTACGCCAATACTGGCCGTCGCGATGTGACCTGACAAAGAACTGTCGCGGGCGTTTGTGATGTCAAAAAACGTGGTTCTTGCGAACACCGATCGACCCTCAAGACCTCTGCTTTCAAAGCTTGCAGTCAAGCCTACGCGGTCTTCGTATTTGGCGCCCGCGACGTATCGCGTCCGTATCTCAGGTGCGACTGCATATGTGAGCCTCTGTTTGGTGAACCGTAAGCCACCCGCAAGGCTCAAGAGGGCATCATCGTATGCGCGTGTTTTTGCCTCAGTCAGATCAAATGCCAGTGTTGTGAAGCCACTTGCCGCAGTGTTTGCAGTGCTGAGAGACGCAAGGGGTTTGCGGAAATTGAAGGCGCCCACCGCTCTGAGACCAAATTCGTCAGATCGTTCGCGATCAAAAGTAAAAGGAACCTGAATGCCCCCAGAATCAACCAAAATCGTGTCGTCGGCATAGCGTCGTTGGTTGCCAACTTTCACAACAGCGAGACTGAGATCCCAATCAAAGCCTCTGCGGTTGTCAATCGCTCGGATAAAGGCCAACACGCGTTCTTTAACTGGTGCGGGCAGGTCCGCAGAGAGCACGATGAAGAACTCTTGCCGCGCGCGGCTCCAGTCCTTTGCATTAAAGTAAGCGCGCGCCAGCTCCAGGCGCACACGCACCAGATTTGGATTTTGGGCCAAAAGCGCAAGCAACACAGGAATGGCTTTTTCCGGTTGCCCTGAGTCTACGTTTGCAAGAGCAGTCAAAAATGCCTGTTCTATCTGCTCTCCGGTTCGGGCAGGTGATTGAGCAGATGTTGATCCGGCGCACAATGCCAGCAAAAGACTGGCTGTCAGAAAGGTGTTTTTGACGGTCATGAAGAGGTTTTACGGTTGCTCGGAGCATTGTTTGAGGCCGTCCGTCAGACGGACAGCCTCGGTTTGGGAAGACTTTCTGCTTAGTTGCGCACTGCACCAAAGCTGCCGATATAGGCTGTATCACCGGACTGAGAGTCAAAGACACCGCCCACTTCTTCGGCGTTTGGTCCGAAAAAATTGCCTTCGATATTGCCGTTCACAGCTGTGCCAGAGATGTTACCGCTGAAACCGGAGCCAGATACAGTGGCTGTCCCTGTGAAGTTGAGATCGGATTCAGAGCGGACTGCGAAAGTATCTAAGTTTTCAACTATCGTGTTGGTGCTGTCTATATTCAGTGTTCTGAAATCTGACGTGCTAACTGTAAGTTCGGAATCAGCTAGATAGGTATTGCCGTCATTCAACTGTGCCAAGCCGACAGTCTGCCCTCTGTAGCTCGCTGAATTCGTGGGCAGATTTGCTGCGTCGGTACGGGCGCCCACCGATGCTGTCGCAATGCTTCCGTTGTCAGATCCAAATCCATCTATCCAGGCGCCGAACGCTTGATGTTCATAGTCTGTGCGCGCATCACCAATGCCAAAAACTGCAATTTGTTCGCCGTCCGGACTCGCAAACGCCGCCAGATCGCGCACTGCGGTCAGTGGTGAGGCGTTGGTGTCAAAAGACACAGTTGCGCTGCCTGCACTAGCCAATACATTTGTTGAATTTCCGCCTGATCGTTCGATGTCCAAACGCGCAGCCTGATCTGTTTGGCGATTGTTGAGCGTTAACTCTCCCGTGTTGGCGTTTACCCGGAAATTCGCAGAGTTTCCGCGTCCTTCCAACCGTACTGTCCCGTCGTCTGGGAGATCGCTGACACTTGTAAACGCAATTGTGTCGTCCCCGCCGCCACCTCCGCATGCGCTCAAGACTGGTGCTGCCAAAAGTGCGATGACGAGGTTTGAAGCCCTGAAGTTCATTAAAATTTCCTTAAATTCAATTCTGGGTTGAACTTAAGGAGGGCGACAGCTCCAATGTCAATCGCGACCTATCAGAATCCTGACTGATTGGTCGACGTGTGACATTATGTCAAAGCGCCATCAGTCGATACACGATCTGCGCGGCGGTGAAATCCCAGGCTTCTTCGCCATTGGGCGCCAATTCTACGACGTCGAAACCAACACAGCGGCGGCCTTTCAGAGCGTGTTCCACGAGATGCAGCGCTTGATAAAAGCCAAGCCCGCCGGGGACCGGCGTGCCGGTGGCGGGCATCTGGCTTGGGTCGAGGCCATCTACATCAAAGCTCACATAGACCAGATCCGGGAAGTCTTCGGGCAGGTCGATGGCGTGGATATTGTTGACCACTAGCTCTTCGGCATCGACGTGAAAGACCTTGTTTTTGATACGGCTTTCAGCCTCCTGCGGGCAAAGCGCGCGGACGCCAAATTGCGCAAGGCGTACGCCCTCTTCGGCCAGCAGGTGCATCACTGAAGCGTGGGAATGCTTTTCATCCTGATAGGCGATGCGCAGATCGGCATGGGCGTCGATTTGCACGATGCCGATGGGTTGTCCCAGCGCGCGGGCGACACCGCTGACGGCGCCGTAGCTCAAGGAATGCTCGCCGCCGAGTGTCACGGGAAATTTGCCTGCTTTCACAACGGCTTCGGTTTTGGCCGCCAGGCGTTCCATGACTTCGGGCAGCGGGCCGTCACAGTCCAGCGCAGCATGGGTGTAGATGCCTTTGGCGCAGGGCTCGATGCCTTTGCACAGCCGCTCAAGCTCGTTTGAAGCTTCGAGGATGGCGGCGGGGCCGCCTTCAGTACCAGCACCATAAGACACGGTGCGCTCCAGAGGCACGGGGATCACGTGGAAAAACGCGTCCTCAGTGCGCTCGGCTTCAGTCAGTTCGCTGTCCAGAAAAACGCTCATGACAGGCGCTCCTTAAAATCGGTGTAGTCAAATGTGCGCACCATGGTGAGCGCGTCGGTCTCGCTGTTCCAAAGCGCAATCGCGGGTAGGGGCACGCCGTTGAAGGTGTTGGTTTTCACCATGGAATAATGCGCCTGATCGAGGAAGGCAAAGCGCTGGCCGATCTCAAGTGGCTGCGCCCATGTGTAGTCGCCAATTACGTCACCGGCGAGGCAGGAGGGGCCGCCGAGGCGATAGGTGTGGCCCGTGTCAGGCTCATTCAGCAGGGCTGGGCGATAGGGGGCTTCGATCACGTCGGGCATGTGGCAGGTGGCTGAGATATCGGTGATCGCCAGATCCATGCCGTTGGTGGGCAGATCAAGGATTTCACCAACCAGAATGCCCGCATCCAACGCCACCGCTTCGCCGGGCTCCAGATAAACTTCCACATCATAGGTGCTGCGGATCACTTTGATGAAAGCGATCAGCGCCTCGCGGTCATAATCGGACCGCGTGATATGGTGGCCACCGCCGAAGTTGAGCCATTTGAGATCCGCCAGATAGGGGCGCAGTCTGGGTTCCACCGCTGCCCATGTCCGTGCAAGCGGCTCAAAGCCCTGCTCACAGAGCGTGTGCATGTGCAGCCCGTCGACGCCCTCAAGGATGGCTGGCGTCAGCTGGCTGACGGGTGTACCAAGGCGGGAACAGGGTGCGCAAGGATCGTATTTGGCAATCTCGCCCTCGGAGTGTTCCGGATTGATGCGCAGACCAACCTGAACCTTGGCGGATTGGGCTTTGCTGAGAAAGCGCGCTTTCTGGCTGGGGCTGTTGAAAATGATGTGGTCAGACAGTGCGAGAATTTCATCAATTTCGCTGTCTTTGTACCCTGCACAGAAGGTGGCAACCTCGCCGCCGTATTCTTCACGCCCCAGACGCGCCTCATAAATACCGCTGGCGCAGGTGCCGCCGAGGTATTGGCGTACCAATGGCGCCAGAGAGAACATGGAGAAGGCTTTGAGGGCGCTCAGCACATGCGCGCCGGAGCGGTCTGACACCTCTTTGAGTATGCGCAGATTGCGGGTGATGCCGGCCTCATCCACCACAAAGCAAGGGCTTGGCACGCGGCTGAGATCAAAGGTGCGAAACGCCCCTGCGTCTCCGGCCTGAGTTTGCATCATGTCAGACATCTTTGGCTCCACGATGAGGGGTAAGAGGGGGCGCTGCCCCCGTCACCGCAGACGGTGACTCCCCCGGGATATTTGGGGAAAGAGAAGGGGGCGGCCCGCATGAGGCCGCCGCTTGGGGTTTAGAAGGTGACCGGACCGTCGAGTTCATGCACCTGCCAAGGCAGGCCGTGTGCATTCAGCATGTCCATGAAGTTGTCAGGGTCCAGCTGTTCCATGTTCCACACACCGGGCTCTTTCCAGTTGCCTTTCAGCACCTGTGCAGCACCGATCATCGCGGGCACGCCGGTGGTATAGGACACGGCCTGAGAGCCAACCTCTGCATAGCATTCTTCGTGGTCGCAGATGTTGTAGATGTAGTAGGTTTTCTCACCCGACCCATCTTTGGCCTGACCGGTGGCAATATCGCCAATGCAGGCTTTGCCTTTGGTCAGTGCGCCCAGATCACCGGGATCGGGCAACAGGGTTTTCAGGAACTGGATCGGAATGATTTCCTTGCCATCGTGCATCACTGGATCGATGCGGGTCATGCCGACGTTTTGCAGCACAGTGGCATGCATGATGTAGGCATCGCCAAAGGTCATCCAGAAACGCGCGCGCTCGATCTCTGGGAAATGGGTCGACAGGCTCTCCAGCTCTTCGTGATACATCTGGTACATGTTTTTCACGCCAACGCCGGGGAAGTCGAACTCCACCTTGTTGGTCAGAGCAGGGCTGTGTTGCCATGCGCCGTTTTCCCAGTGACGCACCTCCGCGAGCACTTCGCGCAGGTTGATCTCCGGATTGAAGTTGGTGGCAAAAGCTTGCCCATTGTCACCGCCATTGGCATCCAGAATGTCGATCTGGCGGATGGTGTCGAGCTTGTGTTTTTTCAGCCACGTGGCAAAAACCGAGGTCACGCCCGGATCAAAGCCAGAGCCGAGGATCGCTGTTAGGCCGGCCTCTTTGAATTTGTCCTGATAGGCCCATTGCCAATGGTATTCGAACTTGGCCACATCTTCGGGCTCATAGTTCGCGGTATCCAGATAGTGGCAGCCCGCTTCGAGACAGGCATCCATCAGCACCAGATCCTGATACGGCAGGGCGAGGTTCACCAGAAGCTCGGCACCGGTTTCTTTGATCAGGGCAACCGTGGCCGCCACATCCATGGCATCGAGCTCTGCGGTTTTGATCTCCACACCCACGCGCTCTTTCACGCTTGCGGCGATGTCGTCACATTTGGATTTCGTGCGGCTCGCCAGCGTGATCTCGCTGAAGATATCGGCATTCATCGCCATTTTGTGGACCGCAGCGTGGCTGACGCCGCCAGCCCCGACAACAAGAGTTTTTCCCATGAGCGTCTCCTGACTGATGAGGGTTATTCGAAATAAGTGTAGCCGTTCATCGAGTCGCGATACGCGCCGATGAGGGTTTTGCGTTCTTTGGATTGCAGGTGGCCTGCGGAAATTGCCTCGTCCACCATCTTACGGAAGGCGGCGATACAATCGGCCGGGTCGTATTCCACATAAGAGAGCACTTCGGCGATGGTGTCGCCTTCCTGCTCATGCAGCAGGTCAAAGCCGCCATCGGCGCGCAGATCAATGGTGACGACATTGGTGTCACCAAAGAGGTTGTGCAGATCGCCCAGCGTCTCCTGATAAGCGCCTACAAAGAACACACCCAGGTAATAGGGGCGATCTTCGGGCAGAGTGTGGACGGGCAGGGACGGGGCGATGTCACCTGCTAGGATGAATTTGTCCATTTTGCCGTCGCTGTCACAGGTGATGTCAGACAACACCGCGCGGCGGTCTGGCATCTCATTGAGCATCTGTAGCGGCACAATCGGGTGCAGCTGGTCAATCGCCCAGACATCCGGCAGGGATTGGAATAGTGAGAAGTTGCAATGGTAGACATCGGCCACCTGCTGCAATTCACGGTCCAGATCGCTGTTGGGTTCGCTTTCGCGTGCGATGACCTTTATGTCGGACATCAGGCGTAGGAAAATCCGTTCGGCGCGGGCCATTTGACGCAAGTCGATATGGCTGCGACGGAAAAGTGCGCGCAGTTCATCCCGGTAGAACCGCGCATCATTCCAGCATTCCTGAACACGCTCTGGCACCAGATAGCCGCCGATGGCGGCCAGATCTGTGACATAATGGTGATCCTCTGGCTGCACCTCTGGCGCGTCGGGTGCGTCATAGAGCGTGCTTTCGAGCACATCAAACACCAGCATGGAGGAGGTGGCAGAAACCGCGCGGCCGCTTTCCGTGACCAATACCGGATGCGGCAGATCCGCCTCGTCCATGGCATAGCCTACCGTTTCAACGATATTGGCGCAGTATTCTTCGACGGTGTAGTTGATCGAATTTTCGGAGGCGCGTTTTTCACCCGTATAGTCCACGCCCAGACCACCGCCGAGGTCCAGATGGGTGAGCGGCACGCCCTCACGGGTGAGTTCAATGAAATAACGACAGGCCTCGGATACGGCGCGGCGGACATCATTCACGTCAGGCACCTGACTGCCGAGATGGGAATGTTGCAGCTTCAGACAATGCAGCAGATTTTCGTCGCGCAGACGGTCTACCACGCGCAGCAGTTGATCGGTGTTCATGCCAAAAGCAGAGCGATCGCCGGAGCTGCTTTGCCATTTGCCGCTGATCTGATTGGTGAGTTTCACCCGCACGCCAAGTAGCGGATCAATGCCCAGCTCTCGGGCGACGTCGATCACAATCTCCGCCTCTTTCGGGCTTTCGAGCACAATAACGGTGTTGAAACCAAGGCGCTGAGATAGGATGGCGAGGCGCACAAATTCCGCGTCTTTCACACCGTTGCAGATGATCAGCGCCTCTTTAGACAGCCGATGCGCCAGCGCAATCACCAGCTCCGGCTTGCTGCCAGCCTCAAGGCCAAATTCATATTGGCGGCCAAAATCAACAATTCGATCCACAACCTGCGACTGCTGGTTGACCTTGATTGGGAACACACCACGATAGCTGCCGCGATAGCCGGTTTTGGTGATTGCCGTTATGAAGCTCTCGTTCAGGTGCCGGATCTCAGCCTCAAGGAAGCTTTTCACACGCAGCAAAAGCGGGCTTGCGATGCCACGTTGCTGGAGATCTTCAAGAATGCCGGGCAGGCTGATTGGTTTTGCATCCGGGTTGGCCGGATCACAAAGCGCGACATCACCGTTTTGCAAAACGGTGACCAGTCCTTTGCTCCAACGGTCAATGCCGTAAATGGAGTCAGAGAGCGGCTGTTCATGAGACATGCGAACAAACCTTAGCTGATATTTGAGAGGATGGAAGGAGAGGACAGGCGATTTCGCTATCGCGTAAAACTACGCGGGCTCAATTTGTCCTGCATTACGAAGATGAAGCCATTTCATCTGTGTGAACTCCCTAAAGATTCCTCAGCCGTGCGCAGAAGGAAACTTTTCTGGCCATTAATTTTGCAAAGGGCTGCTGTCAAACAAAAAGTTCATGCTTGGAAAGATGGTCGCACGAGACACCGTTTGCGGCGCACAATAGGTCGTTTTGCACACAGTGCGGGCTTGCAGCCCTCCTAAGCCGGAGGACTGCCGTACAGCATCGTGGCGCGCGTATGCAATTGGGGCGTGTCTCTTTGCATGGCGTTGATGTTGACGCGCGGCGCCATGTTCGCGCTGCTATCTTTTTGGCGCATTGCCACTTTTTCTGGCAAAACTGATGGAGTAGGGTGTGTCGTGTTATCGCGTGCGCATCTGTTTATTGACCAAGAAGTAAAACACCTTTCGGTTTGGATGATGCACCATCAACAGGGGAAAACGATGAAAACATTTGGGAATTTGAACCGGCGCGTCTTAATGGCGTCGGCTTTAGGCTTTGGTTTGCTGGCAGGCGCTGGTGCGGCGATGGCGGATGCGGTGAAGGTGGCGGCGATCTACACATTGCCGGTAGAACAGCAGTGGATCAGCCGTATTCACACCGCGTTGAACACCGCCGCAGAGCGGGGCGACATTGAGTATACTTTCTCAGAAAACGTCGCCAACTCTGACTACGAGCGTGTGATGCGTGAATATGCAGAGCAGGGTGCGCAGCTGGTTGTGGGCGAGGTCTTTGCTTTGGAGCGTGCCGCGCGCAAAGTTGCGAAAGACTATCCCGATACGGCTTTCTTGATGGGCTCTTCCTTTGGTCCGGTGGCGCCGAATTTCTCTGTCTTTGACAACTGGATCCACGAGCCAAGCTACTTGTCCGGCATGATCGCGGGCAAAGCGACCGAAAGCAATGTGATCGGCATGGTTGGCGGCTATGCGATCCCAGAGGTGAACCGTTTGATGCACGCCTTTATGGATGGTGCGCGTGAGGTAAACCCAGAGGTCAAGTTTATCGTGAACTTTATCGACAGCTGGTACGATCCGCCCAAAGCCAAAGAAAGCGCCTTTGCCATGATGGATGCGGGTGCCGACGTGATGTATGCGGAACGTTTTGGCGTGTCTGACGCCGCGGTTGAGCGTGGCGTGAAAGCCGTGGGCAACGTGATCGACACCTCCGGTGACTATCCGGGCACCATTCTGGCCTCTGCGCTTTGGCATATGGAAGCCACCATCGACAAGGCAATCGCCAATGTGAAAGCTGGCAGCTTTGAAGCCGCAGACTACGGCCAATACAGCTTTATGGCTTATGGCGGCGGGTCTCTGGTGCTGGATGACGCATTGGTGCCTGCCGAGGTTGTTGACGCCGTGCGCGCCAAAGAGAGCGAGATCATGGACGGTCTGTTCCGCGTGAACGTGAATGACGCACGCCCTGTGTCTGACAACTGATGATGAAGGAGGTCGGCGATAAGCCGACCTCACACACCTATGACACAGACAATTGTTCTATCCCTTAAAGGGCTCTCCAAGCATTTTGGCTCGGTTGTGGCCAACAACGATGTGAGCCTTGATCTCCACCAGGGCGAAGTGCTCGCGTTGTTGGGGGAAAATGGCGCTGGCAAAACAACGCTCATGAATATGCTCTTCGGCCACTACTTGCCGGACAGTGGCGCCATAGATGTGCGCAATGAAATTGGCATGATTGAGCCACTGACGCTTGGCCACCCGCAGGCCGCGCTTTCGGCGGGCATTGGCATGGTGCACCAGCACTTTACATTGGCTGAAAACCTGAATGCGCTCGACAATATTGTGCTGGGTTCAGAACCGCTGTGGCGGTTGCGCCGCGACAGATCTGCTGCCCTTCGCAAGATCGAAAAGATTATGTCTGACACCGGCTTGCAAGTCGCGTTGGACGTGCCCGTTGGACGATTGTCCGTAGGGGAGCGGCAGCGTGTTGAGATCCTGAAAGCACTCTATCGGGATGTGCGCATTCTGGTGCTGGATGAGCCTACAGCCGTGTTGACGCCTCAGGAGGCAGACACGCTTTTTGAGAACATAGGCGCGATGACGAAGCGCGGATTGTCCGTGATCTTCATATCGCACAAACTGCGGGAAGTTTTGGCGTTTTCCCATCGGATCGCAGTGCTGCGTCACGGCGTGAAGGTGGGCGAGATCGCCACCAAAGACGCAGACGAGCGTAGCATTGCGCGCATGATGGTGGGGGCGGATACGCCCGAAACGCAGCGTGAAGAGATGGCGCCCGGTGCGCCAATCATGACGCTTGAAAATGTGTCTGTGACCGGGCGCTCTAAACGAGATAGCCTGACGGATGCAAGCTTTCAGGTCGCGCGGCATGAAATCCTGGGTATCGCAGGCGTTTCGGGCAACGGCCAGAGCGCGCTTGCTGGGTTGATTTCTGGATTGAATGCGCCAAGTAGTGGGATTTTCAAGATCGACGGCGACGCCATTTCCCAAGCGAACCCCGCAACAATGATCAAAGCGGGCGTGGGACGGATCCCGGAAGATCGGCATCATGATGGGATTGTCGGCTCTATGAGTGTGGCCGAGAACATGGTGATTGAGCGGCTCCAGGATCCGGAGGTGCAGTCGGGCGGTATCCTGAAACGTGAAGCGATTTCTGAAAACGCGGCAAGGCTTACCGAAGCCTATGATGTCCGGGGGCCAGGTGTGACCGCACGGGCTAGATTGTTGTCTGGCGGCAATATTCAGAAGCTTATTCTTGCGCGGGTGTTTGAGCAGTCCCCAAAACTCATTCTCGCCAATCAACCCACGCGTGGCCTTGATATGGGGGCCGCGGCAGAGGTGGCCCGTCGCCTGCTGGACGCCCGCAAACAGGGCGCAGGGGTGGTGCTGATCTCTGAGGATCTGGACGAACTGCTCGGTCTGTCTGACCGCATCATGGTGATCCATGATGGGGAGTTGATCGAAGCGCACACAAGAGACCGAGAGGAAATCGGCCTGATGATGGCAGGAGAACGCGCATGATCCGCATCGAGCCCCGCAGTGCGCCCTCGCGCGCGCTCACTTTGGGCATTCCCGTCCTTTCAGCGCTGATTGCGCTATTGCTGGCGGCTGTGCCGTTGGCTTTTGCGGGCGCCAATATATCAACCGCCTATGTCGAGATGTTTCGCGGGGTGTTTGGCTCCACCTTTGCGTTCACTGAAATGCTGACCCGCGCCACGCCATTGATTTTCACGGGGCTTGCGGCTGCGCTCGCGTTTCGCGCACGTCTCTGGAACATCGGTGCAGAAGGCCAGCTGTACCTTGGTGCCATGGCAGCTGTGGCCGTGGGCGCAGGTTTTCTGGATGTGCCCGCCATTGTGTTGGTCCCGACAATCATCCTCTGCGGCTGTGCTGCGGGGGCAGCAGGTATGGTGGCTTCCACCGCGCTGAAGACCCGTTTTGGCGCAGATGAGGTGGTGACGACTTTGCTTTTGAACTTCATCATATTGATTTTCCTGCAATATATGCTGGAAGGACCGTTGCAGGATCCGATGGGGCTGGGCTGGCCGCAAAGCGCGCCGATCCTAGATCAGGGCATGTTGCCGCCGCTTATGGAGCGTATGCGCGTGCACAGTGGTCTGATCATCGCGCTGGTCTGTGCCGTGGTGGCACAGTTCATGCTCACGCGGTCGGTCTGGGGCTTCAAACTGCGCGCTGTTGGAGAAAACGCCGCCGCCGCGCGCCATGCGGGCATTCCGGTGAACCGCACCATGATGAGCGTCGCGATTGTGTCTGGCGCGTTGGCTGGTATGGCGGGCGTGAGCGAAGTGGCGGGCCTGAAAGGCTATCTGACTGCCGATCTCTCTCCGGGCTTTGGTTACACCGGCATTGTGGTGGCCATGCTCGCAGGCCTGTCCCCTGTTGGGGTGGTGATCTCGGCTCTGTTCATCGCCTCGGTCTTTGTGGGTGCAGATTCCATGAGCCGTGCCATGGGTGTGTCATCCTATCTTGCAGACCTTGTGGTGGCCATGTCTCTGTTGTGTGTCCTGATTGGAGGCTTCTTTGCCCGCTTCCGCCTTGCCCGTGTGGCCCCTGCAAAAGGAGAGGTCGCATGATGGATATTCTGAATATCTTGCTGAGCGAGAGCTTCTGGGCGGCGTCACTGCGGATTGCCACGCCGCTGATCTATGGGGTTTTGGGCGCGCTGCTTTGTGAAAAATCCGGCGTGCTCAATCTCGGCATCGAAGGCATCTTTGTCGCCGGAGCCATGTCTGGCTGGATGGCTGTCTGGCTCGGTGCCGGGCTTTGGGGTGGTGTTCTTGTGGCAGCAGGCGCTGGGGCCTTCTTTGGGCTGATCCATGCTTTGCTAACTGTGCCACTGGGCCTCAGCCAACACGTTTCCGGCCTAGGGGTCACGCTCTTTGCCACCTCGGTGAGCTATTTCACCTATCGCACGGCGTTGCCAAATGTCTCCTCACCGCCACGGATTGAACCTTTTCGTGCGCTGGACGTGCCGGTGCTGTCAGACATTCCCTTTCTTGGGCCGGTGCTGTTCCAGCAGACGGCTCTGACCTGGCTCGCGCTGCTGATGGTGGTGGTGATCTGGTATGTGCTCTATCGCACCCCGCTGGGCGTGGCCATTCAGGCGGTGGGTGACAATCCAGACAGTGTGGATGCACAGGGGCTTTCCGTTTACGGGCTGCGCATCGGCGCGGTTGTGGCGGGGTCTGCGCTGATGGCTTTGGGCGGTGCTTTTCTGACCATGTCGGCGTTTGATGCGTTTTTCTTTGGCATGGTGAATGGGCGTGGCTGGATCTGTATTGCGCTGGTGATCTTTGCGAGCTGGCGGCCGGGAAAGGCTCTGCTGGGTGCATTGCTGTTCGGTGCCTTTGACGCGCTACAGGTCCGGTTGCAGACCGAAGTGGGAGCCGTGATCCCCAGTCAGGCCTTCCTTGCAGCCCCCTATGTGCTTTCCATTTTCGCTCTTGTTGTGGCCGCTCGTCGCGCCGACTATCCGCGCGCGCTGTTGTCGCCGTGGTTCAAGGGCCAACGTTAAGGATCAGATATGTTTGATTTGATTGTCAAAAACGCCACCTTGCCTGATGGGCGTAAGGGGCGGGATATTGCGGTAAAAGATGGCGTGATCGCGGCTGTAGAGGCAGGGATCACGGCAGAAGCCAAAGAGGTGATTGACGCCCAAGGCCAACTTGTGTCGCCGCCGTTTGTGGATCCGCATTTCCATATGGACGCCACGCTGTCCCTTGGCACGCCACGTATGAATGTGTCTGGCACGCTGCTGGAGGGCATCGCGCTGTGGGGAGAGCTGAAGCCGATTCAGAGCGTGGATGATATTGTCGCCCGCGCACTGCGCTATTGCGATTTGGCGGTCTCCATGGGGCTGGGCGCGATCCGCACGCATGTCGACACTTGCGATGATGAGCTCAAAGGCGTGCAGGCGCTTCTGGAGGTGCGTGAGCAGGTCAAAGACTATATTGATCTGCAGCTTGTGGCCTTCCCGCAGGATGGCGTGCTGCGGGACCCAACAGCAATGGCCAACACGGTGCGCGCACTTGATATGGGCGTGGATGTGGTGGGCGGCATTCCGCATTTTGAACGCACCATGGCAGATGGTGCAGAGTCCGTTCGCCAGCTGTGTGAGATTGCGGCCGATCGTGGTCTCATGGTGGATATGCATTGTGATGAAAGTGACGATCCGCACAGCCGCCATATTGAGACGCTGGCCTATGAAACCCAGCGGCTTGGACTGCAGGGCAGGGTGGCAGGATCGCATCTGACCTCGATGCATTCCATGGACAACTACTATGTCTCAAAGCTCATTCCCCTGATGGTAGAGGCGGGGGTGCATGCTATTCCCAATCCGCTGATCAACATCATGCTGCAGGGGCGTCACGACAGCTATCCCAAGCGGCGTGGCCAGACCCGTGTGCGCGAGCTGCGCGATGCCGGTATCACGGTTGGCTTTGGCTCTGATTGTGTGATGGATCCTTGGTATTCACTGGGCAAGGCTGACATGCTGGATGTGGCTTTCATGGGGCTGCACGTGGGGCAGCTATCGAGCCGTGAGGACATGGCGTGGTGTTTTGAGGCGGTCACAACCAATTCCGCGAAAATTATGGGGTTAGAGGGCTATGGCATCGCACCGGGGTGTCAGGCAAACCTGGTGCTGTTGCAGGCGCAGGATCCAATCGAAGCGATCCGTCTGCGCGCCAATCGCCTGTCCGTGATCAGAGGCGGACGCGTGATCGCAAGCAACCAACCACAGATCACACAACTCGCATTGCCCGGGCGCCCGTCAGAGGTGGATCCGGCGAGCTATGCGCCCTCTGCAGACTAAATCCAGCCTGCCAGACGCTTGAGGTTATCCCTTCGGCGTCTGGTCGCGGAAGGGTCATGCCTTCAAAACAAAAAAGCCCTCAGGTCGTTGAGACCTAAGGGCTTTTTATGGCTCCGGCGGTAGGGATCGAACCTACGACCAATTGATTAACAGTCGGAGGGATGCCTATAAGTCTCAATAGTGGACAAAAAATATAAACAATGAAAACAGCAGCTTGATGATTTTATCCTATTGTCGCTTATTGACGTTTGGGGGCAATTTTCGTTAGAAAATGCCCCTAAAGTGCCCCCAAAATCTGTCCCCTGCGTTTGGGCTGACTGGGCGCGCTGCGATGTATGGAGGCAGATATGGCGACAATCGAGAAGCGTGAACGCAAGAAGGGTGTGGTCTATCAGGTTGACGTTCGGGTCGCAGGCTATCCCCGTCAGAAGAAGACATTCAAGCGCCTGACCGACGCCAAGGCATGGGCGGCAAAGACCGAGAGCGATATCAAGTCTGGTCAGTTCCAGCCAATCAGCACTCAGTCCAAACGCAAGACCTTTGCGGACGTGATCGATCGCTATGAGCGTGAAGTTCTGCCGCACCTCGCTGAAAGCACGCAGCGCAGTTCAGGAACAGCGCTGCGGTATTGGCGTACCAAGCTTGGCGAATACAGCTTGCAGTTCATCACGACCGAACAGGTCTCCAAGCTTATGGGGGAGCTGGCCGCGACACCGGATGAACGCGGCAATGGCGAAAAGACAAAGCCCAAGAGCAAGCGCACGCTGAAATACTATCGCGACGCGCTGGATATGCTTTTCAAGAGAGCTTGCTCCTGGAAGTGGCTTGGCGTCAATCCGATGGACGGCGTTGAGCGCGTGACCAAGCTTCGGAATGAGCGGACAAGGTATTTGTCAGACGATGAACGAGGGCGTCTCCTAGACGCTTGCCGTGAAAGTCCGAACAAGCAGCTTTATCCGATCGTTGTGTTTGCCCTGTCCACCGGTTGCCGCCGGGGGGAAATCATGGAGCTGACATTGCCAGATATCGATCTGGCTCGGCACATGGCCCTCCTTCGAGACACCAAGAATGGCGATACGCGATCTGTTCCGATTGTCGGGCACCTTGCCGAACTCATGGACGCGCAGATAAATCTTGTGAACGACCTATACGACGCGCAATTTTCACATGCGCCCAAGCGCTACCTATTCCCTAGGCGTGACCTGGCCGCGCCGATGGATGTTCGCAAAGCCTGGGAGAATGCAGTGTCGAATGCGAAGATCACCGATTTCCGGTTTCACGATCTGCGACACAGCACCGCCAGCTATCTGGCTATGCAGGGCAAGTCCCTGATCGAGATTGCCGACATGCTAGGGCACAAGACCCTCCAGATGGTGAAGCGCTATTCACACCTGTCAGCCGATCACAAAAAGGGCCTGGCAGAAGAGCTCGACGGCAAGATGTTTTGACCTTGAATGAGAAGGCCGCGCAACTGGCCTCTCAGATCATTTCAAGTATTGCTTAGCCCCATCCCTCTAGAGGAAGCTAAAAACGCATCTGGTGAGCCTTACAGATGCCTTACTTTCCTTTTCAAAGTCTATCGTGCCGCCCATTTGCCTGTGGGCAGGCATGATCTATGGCTTGCGGCCTTTTCTAAATCCCCCGAAAGGCCGTTCTGGAGTGCAAGGTGTTTCGTCATCTGCCCGGCGATCATGGGGGGCAAAAAATCAAAATAGTTCGAAAAAATTGATCGAGCACCGCCAGGTGCGTTTTACTTGTTTTGAAGGTTTTACTAGTTTTAAGGCGAAATAGCTATTCTAAACCAACAGCTTACGACAGGTTTTTGGAATGATAGACGGTTTTGACGGAATGATAGACGGTCCTGATGGATTGATAGACGGCCTCGACGGAACGATAGACGATTTTTGACAAAACCACGCGACCTTACCCTGTGGATCGTGTGCATAAGTTGGAAAACGACATATAGATCAAAGGTTTGATTTTTGATCGGTCTTCTTTAGGGAGAAATGTCTGATTTTTGTCATGAAAAAGGGATTGATGTACGGGATTTGACAAAATCTGTCTGTACGACTGAGCCCGTCTTGTTGCCTTTGGCTTCCGGCAATTCGTCCACAGCTGCTTCACAGCGACGACTTATCCGGAGGACCGGGCTTTCGCGTCCGCTCAACAGCTCCAGATCGTAGTCGGGAAACTGCTCGCTTGCTGTTCGATCGACTATTCCTACAACAGCACTGCGAAATTTGTGGAAAGGAAGCGATGTACCGCTGCGGTGGTATAAATCCTTAAGTGAATAATGAGCCTGGTCTTGCCCCGCTGCTTTGCGCGCCAACCTGTAGATAAACCGGGCGGTTGGCTTCTTGATTAGGAAGTAGTCCGGATTGAGCGTGAGTATGCTCGCTCGGCCATCGTCACTGACGATACCATGGTAAACCCAATCCGGGATCACGATCTCGATGTGATCGATTCTGTCACTGGTTGTTCTGCTGAGAACTTTGTAACGATCAATCAACGAGAAGGTTTCAGTTTCACGGCGAGCCCCGGGTTTGAAGTTCGTGATTTTGATCCTGGTGTCCTGAAGTCTATCGAGCGCGGCTTCCAGCTCCGTGTATTGTCGACCTCCATTGCCTCTGCGGCAAAACTTGAGCACTTGCGACGCGGTCGGGCAGTATACCTTCGGTGGCAAAGACGGGCTTCTCCCCTTCTTTCGAGCAATGCGATATGATCGCATCTCTTCAGCTAGGTAGGACACCATGTTGATGAAGATGTCATAGTCGTAGGCATTCGCCATACCACACTCTGAGCCGCCAGTTACGGTTATGGAGCAATCTTTCAGGTCATAACGAATTCTGCCCTTTCGCTTTGTCTTGCTGAGCGAAAACGGCGCTACGTCCATGACGTTTATATCATCTTTGATGGGCGCGTCATGAATATTGGGAACAAAGAACATCAGTTGGTCATCATCGATAGGTGGCGCTCTAAGTTCAGATGTAGGCGGAATTTCACTTTCTATGCGCTTTTCAAGGTCTCCTCGTCCGACGGCGTCCGCCACTCTGAAAAGGGCGTTGGCCATTTCCCTGTCCGCCATCTTTTCTAGCTTCAAGTCCGCCAGTGAACGGCGGCTGTAGAAGCGTCGTAATCTGCTGAGTGCTTCGCGCGATAACTCGATCGGAGATCGCCCGTTGGCTTGCATGTAGCATGCAGTGAGTTTTTGGAGATAGTCATTCTTCTGATGCAAAGTCAGCGCCGAAAAGGCGCTGCGATCTAGAAGCTCGAATTTTTGGCTTTTCATTACATGAATAATACCACGTAATTATCTGCCTATAAAAGAAAAAATGGATTTTTTTCTCTTTCCTCTGTTTGCTAAGGGACTTCGCCCCTGGCGCAGTCAAGGCTTTCCGTTGGCGCAACTGCCGGTGTCCCCGTCCTTCCTTCTCTTCGATCCGTGCAGGTCGGGTGATCCCCCTCCGCCATTCGCGGCCTGTGCCTTTGCCTCCCCACAACTCGCCGTCGAGGCGTCGGTTGCAACATGCGCAACCGAAAATATGAGGAGAAAAGGAAATGGAAAACCCGTCAATCTACGTTGCTGACTTGGCAGCTTACAACAATGGTATTCTTCACGGAGTTTGGATTGATGCCACGCTTGATATCGATGATATCTGGCAGGCACTGAAGGAGATGTTGAAAGCGTCTCCGCTGGGGTCGGAAGCTGAAGAATGGGCCATACACGACTACGTGGGATTTGGCTCCGTACGGATCAGTGAATATCAAGGGATCGAGAGCGCGCACGAAATGGCCGTTTTTGTGGAAGAGTACGGCGAGCTGGGCGCGGTGGTTTTGGAAAACTTCCACGGCGATGTAGTGCAGGCCACCAAGGCGCTGGGGGAAGATTATGCAGGGCAATATGAAAGCCTCGCGGACTTCGCCCAAGAACTGACGGAAGAAACGAGCGAAGTGCCCGAGAACTTGGCATTCTATATTGATTACGAGGCGATGGGCCGCGATTTTGAGCTTGGTGGCGACGTGTTCACAATCGAGTCCAGCTACCAGGAAGTACATATTTTCTGGAACAACTAGGTAATTGGGGGGCATCCCCCCTTTGACCTTCGAAGGGCCCTTTTCAGGGTCCTGCGGTGAACCCCAAGTTCATCAGCAATATCGGTAAGGGATTGATCATTCTTTTCAATCCGTTGTTCAGCGTCTGCAATCTGATGGTCTGTGAGAATTCGGGGACGCCCGATAGGTTTTCCGGCGTTTTTGGCCACGGCCATGCCTGCCCGTGTGCGTTCACTGATCAGGTTTCGCTCAAACTCGGCAAGCGCGCCCATCATGTGGAACACCAGCCTCCCGCCGGAAGAGTTGGTATCGATGGCCTCAGCCAGAGAGTGGAATTCCGCGCCGCGTTCGGCTAGTGCGCCCAGAATATCAATCAGATCAACCAGCGACCGGCCCAGCCGGTCAAGCCGCCATACGACAAGCGTATCACCAGCTTTGGTCAGCTGTATTGCGCGCTCCAGGCCAGGACGCTTTCTGTTCGCCCCTGACAGGCCATCGTCTTCGACGATCTTTTCGCACCCAGCCTGTTTCAACGCTGCGCGCTGCAAATCCAGATTTTGCTCAGAAGTCGAAACACGGGCGTACCCGATGCGCATGTCATTGCTTTCATTGTAACTTTTCTTTTCGAAACCAGCGGAATCGCTCGGAATTATTGTTGACATAAGGGTTCCCTTACGTCCGTGCGGCTTTGTGTTTCCGAGTAGGTTTCAAGTTCCTTTTTGATCTGAGACTTAGCTACATCGTGCGGCAGCGACTTCAGTGTAGACAAAAGGGAACCTTATCTTCCTCCTATCATACCAGAAATTTCTCGCTTCTGAAAACGCCTGCTCTTCCCAGGTTAATGTAGGGAAATTCCTAGATATTTTCACGCGCGGCATTCGACCAAAATCAACCCCAAATGCCCGCAAGTCGCCGGTACTAGGCGCGACCATCACTCAACTCAAATTTTTGGGCGGGTAATAATTAGGAGAAATAATACCATGGGCGCACTTGGTGTCGTACTGTTCATCGCTTTCATTCTGGGCACGATTTTCTTGCTGACGAGTCAGGCAAAAAAGGCTCGAGAAACCTATGGTTTTGGCCTCGTTGTGAATTGGACCTTTGTGTTGGTCGCGATCAGTCTGGGAACGATGCTATTTGCAGCTCTATTCGGTGATGAAACAGCTCAATCATACGACCCGGCCAACGCTCTCACCTTGTGGATCACAACAGTCGCTCTGGCGGGAGGTGCAGGGTACATTAACGTACGGCGTTCCACAGTGAAGTTTGGAATTTGGATAACCTTTTTGCAGTATATTGCTGCCATCGGCATCATCGTGCCACTTTTCCTGATCTTCAGCCACTTCCGCACCAAGGGTGTCATGTCCGAAATGACGCGTTGAACTGGGTTGCGTTGCTCTTGTCTGTCGTAAGGTCTTTGAAGGAAATCACATGAATAGTCCGTCCAAAACGATTGCGCATGTTCTGACGATTTGTGTATTTTTTTCTGCCTCCGCCCCCGCTGAAGCTGGCGACGCGGAAGCAAACACGCTTTTCGTTGAAGCGGTGCAGGCAATAAGTGTGGCAGAGAGTCTTGAAGACCCGGTTGAGAAACTTCAGGCGATTGACGATGCTCTTGGCCAACTCGACAAGATTGTTTCCGAGCATCCCTCTTCGAACCTCGCGGTTTCGATCATCACTGGGCAATCGATCGGAAATGTCGATCCTGGGCAGCTCAGGAAACAACGAGACATCCTAAAGGCTGAAGTCGATGACGTTCTGGCTCAGCGTGCCGTGGCAGCCGAAGCCAAGGAAGGGCATGCGCGGTGGGTTCAAGAGGTCATGGATTGCTTGGATAGCTTCCAATGTGTCGAGGACATGGTTTTCGCCGAACAACAAGAGAAGTTCGGCACGGTGCGTGCCCTGTCACAAATTGGTGGGGCCGAAGCAATGAGGCACGGTTTCTCGGACCGGTTTGACGACTTTTTGAACCAAACGCTTCAACAATTTCCCACTGAAGACGATCTTGGGCGTGCTTTGCCCGATTTTTGGTACATGATTTCTCCCGGCATTCTACAGGAAGAGCCGGAAGCGGTGTTAGAGTACTTCAGTATGTTCGAAGCAGAATATCTGTCGGGTAAACAAGCGGAATTTTGGCGAAATGGAATTCTGACCCCTGCACGATTTGCGCTTTTGTCGAATGATGAAGACAAGCTTGAAGGTTACCTCAATGCGGTGGAGGACGCTGGTTTTATCGGAGACATAGATAATGCACGCGATCAGGTCTTTTCACAGGTATTTGGCGCATCATGGACAGACATAAAGGCAGCCCGCGACGAGCAAATCACACAAACTAGCCACTCACGTGGGCTAGGTGCGCGTCTTGACTATCTTGCTCTCACGGCTAACCCTGAATTCGAAGAGAAGTATGGTCAGCTGTTGGATGCAGCGAAAAGGGAAGTTCCAGAATTTGACCCTGAAACTCACGTCTCGGAAAGCCATGTCAAATATCTTGTATCGTCTGGGAGCGCTAATCGCGCCGCCGAATTGATCTTGTCTAGTATCGATAACTCATCCGAAACCTTTGGGTCAGACGGAGATCACTGGCGTTGGATTTACGTGGTTTCCCTCGCGGGTTTGACTAACACCGGTGAAGAAACGCAGGAAGCGCTGCGCAAATTGATTCATCTCGCGTTGGAAAACCGTGAAGATGAGGACCTTGCCAAGAGCCATGATGCTTTGGAAGTGCTTTCTCTTGCTTCACACTTGTTGAACTAGCGGCTGTGTTCATTGAGTGGGTGCGGGTTTGCTCCCGGTTGCCTTTTTCTGACAGTTTACTCTCCCCATCTCAACCAAATCAACTGACTTGAAATTTCAAAGGAGAAGCCATGAAAATCAATCATTTGCGCAGAGTTGCAATGTGTAGCCTTTTTGTGGCTGGTTCCGTTCTCTATTTTAATGGTGCAGCGGAAGCGCAAACGGATTTGGCTTTACCTGATATAGAGATCATCGAAGCGTCGCTGATTTCTGAGCTTCCGGGATACTGGGAGCTAGTGGAACTTGATGCAACGACACCCGTTAATTCAGGTGACGAGATAAATCCGCTAGTGCGTTGGCGATTTGAAGCTCACATCTCTCCGACAGAGGATTTGTTCAAGGAAATCAGTCATGAGGCCAACACGACAATTGTGTCTCCAACAGCAGCCGATGACAGTTCAACAACGGTCTATGGCATTGCGTCTGCGACCTACAAAGCCGGAAATTGGAATATCGAACTAGAGCTCGAGAACAGACCCTATGACAACCGCGGACAACCTGAAGGGTTTTTTAAGGGTCGGGTCGTTCATCAGGGCAGCGAGGATGAAGTGGCGCTCATTCAAGAGCGTATGGCACAGTTGCTTTCCGAAGGGAAAGAAGCATTAGCGCTAGAACTGGAGCAAGAAAAAGCACGGCTTGAAACAAGTGTAGAAACCTTGATCGCTGAGCTGAACGTGAAACGTCAGAAAGCCCGTGAATTAGCAGGGAGAGACCTACAAACACTGAAAGATGAACACGCGAATGCAGTCGAGGTACTGAAGTCGGAACTTGCGACCCGACTTGAGACACTTCGACTTGAAGGGGAAGCCGAGGCCGAGCGCCTCAAAACTACACTTGAGCAGGAATTGGCGCTTGCTGAACTTGGTTCGAAAGTACAGTCAGCTATCGAACTGCGCAAAACGTCAGATTCTGAACTGGTTACTGCACTGACAAATGCTGCGGATAACCGGGCGAAAGAGATCGATACATTGCTTGAGCGGGTAATGAGCGCAGACGCCGTGCAACTTCAGGCGTTGTTTGACGCTGTCGCCAAGGACGGGCCAGATTGGTTGATCGAAGGTGTCATAGATCGTGCGTTGTCGTCGGAAGTTGTTTCATCGAAGCAGCTGTTTGCGATAGCTGGAAAGATTGAGAATGCGGACACACGAGTTGCACTTCAATCGGCAGTTTTGATGAATTCAAACGGGGAAGCTGGAATTGAGACGCAACAATTTTGGGCGAGTGAAGTCTTGGATTTCAGCGATCAATACAAACGCAGCTCAGATGCAGTCCTGGGAGCTAAAGATGTTGTAGATTGCGAGGGGCCCGGGAGCTGGTCTGCTCCGAACATTGGAAGGGCAGAATACATAACTGTTGCCTTCGGCCAACCATTGTTCCTTACAGACATAGACGTTTTTCAGGGCAGTGGGGTGGGTTTTGTCACAAATCTTACAATCAGAAACCTAGACGGCAGTGAAAATACTATTTCGGTCGATGATACAACGGAAGAATGCCCGGGGGTTCTTTCAGTACCAATCGATGGGCACTATCAACCAGTCGTAAGTGTAACCGTTCACACGAATACAGCCCATTCGACGCGCTATGAAGGTATTGATGCAATCAAAGCATACGGTTTTCCGGTTGATGGCTAATCTGATTTGTAAGCCGAGGCATTCATTTGCACCCCAGGCATGTGTGTGGATGGCGATGTCAGTAAGGCAAATCAGTTTGCGTGACCGCAGAACTATTAGAGTATCAGACAAGCCCGTCAAAAGGCATTATTTTTCACGCATAAGCACAGGTGTCCGGTTTATGTTGATTTTGGGTTTCCTTGGAGCATGCAAACCAGATGAGATTTCAATCTCACATACCGGGTCGGTGCCTGTTATCAAGACGGTCATGGCCGTCAAGCTTGAAGCATGTGATCTTCATTTTGAGGTGGAGAATTCCAATGGTGACAACATAGACCATCTTGGTTTTAAGGTCACCGTCATGGACCCGGTAGCCGCAGAGGAGCCTGCGGTAAACCTGATTTCTGGTGAGTGGAGTGGCGGCACGAACAGTGCGTACTCGAGCACCGAGAGCGTTCGCTACAGTGACCTAGTAAGTGGGACCAACAATTTGAGGGCTCGTTTTTCCAAGGGTGCATGTAACAGTTCTTATCATGTGATTTTTTCGGACGTTAGCTGCCGGATGGGCGAGATTAACTGTGCCGAAGCAGTCGTCATAAACGAGTAGCTGACCAGTCGATCACTTTTATAAAGGAACAGAATTAATGATGACTTGGAGAAGCCTGGCCATCATCCCGCTCGCCGTAGCGTTATCTGGCTGCTGGGGAGATCGGGATAAGTCTGCCTTCATTGACCATTGTGTCGGAATGGGTGCAGGCACAAAGGGTTTTTGCTCTTGCCAGTACGATTTTGCAAAAACTGAACTCGATGAAGAGGTTTTCGCGATAGTTATGGCGGGGGCAAAAGGAGATCAGGCCGAAGCGGCTAGATTGCGAAAAGAAGCCGGATATGACGGTATGCTAAACGTAGCTGGCCTAACAATGATATTGATGAACTTCGAGAGTAAGACGAAGCAGCAGTGTGGCGGCTAAATTCATGGGATTCATCTGAGCCACTGGAGACTTTTCTGGGCGATGCCAATGCCGCCACCAGTTCCAGAGTGGTTAAGGTCATCAGTAAATTTCTTGACTTAGGAAGCGGCCTAACGAACATGTTCTTCTTGAATGATGCACCATTGCCGAGTGATCATGCAGTCGCATAAATTAAAAGGGTTCAGGGTTACATCATAGTTTTCCAATGAAGAGAGTTACTTTTATTGATAGCGAGCGCACGAACCGCGTCTTGGATTTTTCGGAGAAGCTGACCAATGCAGCAACTGTGGACCTTGCTTGGTCGCTTTACTCTAACTCATTGGCTCAGCTTGGAGCGAAGAGTGCGGTTTACGGTTTTTTTCCAAAAACGGTCGGTCGGTCGATCGCATCCGAAGTCGTCGCCATGTCGTCCCATCCAGAAGAGTTCAATACGCTGTATTTGGATCAAGGGTACATCGATCATGACCCCTTTGCACAATATGCGTTGACTGAAGATCAGCGTCCAATCTCTTGGCAGGACCCGCGCGCGGGCAAATATCGAACTGAAAAATCAGAGTTTTTCCAAAATTCCCTCCGAGATTTTGGTATGGATTATGGTGTAACCATTCCGGTTCGGGATGCTTCGAACTGGAAGTTGGGCGGAACAGGTGTGTGTTTCGAGGCCAGCAACGACAAGGAAGGAGATGAAATTGTCGCACGAGCTACTCCGTTTGTAGAAAGTGCGGCGATGCTGTTTCATTCGCGCGTTCAGGAAGGCGATATGATGCGGCAGTTCTTCCCCCTTTCAGTTCGTGAAAAGGAGTGTTTGCTTTGGGTCGCGGCGGGTCTGACGAACAAGGAAATTGCCTTCAAGCTGTCTTTGTCCGACAAAACTGTTGAGTTGCATATCAAAAATGCTGCTAAGCGATTGAATGCCCGAAACAGAGCACATGCGGTTTCAAGGGCTCTGATATACGGCGTAATTTCTCCCTAGTTCCCCAATAATTTGCGAAAAAGCCCTGTTTTCGCTTGGGGTGCTGCTGCCCTAAGCGCAAGATCGGTATGCTCACGCGGATCAAAGGGGATGCGGTAGCTGAACGCGCCTGCCGGTGCGGTTCCATCCTGCATACGCTCGTAGAGCGGTGCAAACGGGATGTGGAACGTGCAAAGCTCTGTCCCATCCTTGATCCAGCCATCAGCGCGGACGGTGATAACATCGCCCGTATCGTGATCGGCTTTGATCACCTCCGCGTCATATCTACCCGGCGGCAGCATATCGTCCTGCCGCGTGTCCTTGTTCCAGGCAGGCAGTGGCGTGGAAATCTCAAAAGTCAGATAGGTGATTTCGCTGTGGACACGATCTACCACTGTTGCGCCTTCGATTTCGGGGTTCAGCCAAAGTTCCCCGGCCTCCAAGTTGCACTGGTAGAAAGCGCGGTCATTCTGGATGTGGGGCAGTTTTACCCACGGATTGAATACGGGCGAGGCCAGGAAGCGGCACAAGGATTGAAACATCAGCGTGTTGGAGAAGGCAAAGAGCTGTTTGTCTTCAAAGCTCAAAACGCCTTCATTGATATAAATCCCAGCCAGCAGTTTTGTTGGGTCTTCGAGGTCGATAAATTCAATGTCGTGGAAATCTTCGGCATGGTCGATCCGGACCCGGACCGAGGGTGTGATAGTGGTGGACGATCCGCGTTCAGGCTCCCGGATATGCAGTATTTTTTGCCTCGGATCGTAGCAGGCTTTTGCGTTCTCGGGGATGTCCATTTGATAAGGATCACCCATACCGGTCAGAAACCACGGCGCGGCGACTGTGCGTTTTTTGGCGCTTGTCGTCAGTTTCAGGTAGCTATCACGTTCTTCATACATCGTCATTGGAGTCCCTTATTCCGTACTTGAAGCCCTTGGGTACACCTTTCCAATGCTCCGTGTCGCGAAAGTGATTGGGAATGGCTAGGAGCGGAGCATCGTCGAAACGTCCGGCCATTTGGTTTAACGTCGGATCATCGTGAAAGGTGATCCGCATTGCCAGCATCGGGCGTTTGCCAGACAGAAAGATCACCTCCCAAGGCGAGCCAATGCCCAGATATTCTCTAATCTCGGCTGGCGATAGCAGGGCCGTACCCGCAAACTGGACCGCTTCATTGATGCCGCCATTTACATTTAAAGCCCCATCCGCATCCCGGCCAGAACCGCCAGTACTGATCCCAGGGACCGCGATTGCGCGGGTTCTTTGTCCCAGCTCTTTTCCGAGCCAATCCACGGTTTCTCCATCCGTGACGCCAAAAACGCAGAGCGTGCCGCACTGCGACAGGATTGTGTTCCAGTCGTCGGGATAGAGTGACTTGAGTTGCGACAGGCTTTGCACAAAAAGCCAGAAGCGGACGCCATAGCCCGCGACCTCGGCCAGGGCGCGCACAAGCTCTTTCATAGGGCCGAGGGCGGGGAACTCATCGATAACGCAAGCGACGGGGATGCCGCCCGTTTGTGCCCCTTTGATCATGGCCTGATAAAACTGGCCGACCATGAGACGCAGGAAGGCGCCATAGTCGCCCATCCTGTCGAAGGGCAAAACCACATAGATCGTGGCGACATCCGTTTTCAGATCGCCAAATGGTAAGTCGGTGCGGCTGACTGCATCAGAGATTTCCGGCGTGTCCCAAATGCTCATCGCGGCATTGATCGTGGCCAGAATGCTGGACTGCAATTTGTCAGAATAACCGATGAAACTCTGCAATCGTCGCTGTGCTCCGGGTTCCGGCGACTTTTCGGCAAGAGCACCCAGATAATTTGCCAAAGCGGAGGGTTCGTTGCCCGCTGACAGATTGGGGGCGGTCAGCACGTCACGCACATCATTGATCTGGTTCCGCCCAATTGAAGCACAGGCGAGGATCACGGCTGAAAGCAGGTTGATCGCTTCATCATGCCAAAACCTGCCTTCCCCCTTTGGAGCATCGCCCAGCAGCAGGGAGGCCAACCGTCTGGCTTCGCTTTCGCCTTCTACAAACTCCATGGGATTGAGGCCCGCATACGGGGAAACCGGGTCAAATCGTTTTGTGACCCGGAACGGGTCAATCCGAATGACGCGTCCATGCTTGCGCCGCGCCTCATGGGTAAGCGCGTAGTTCTCGCCCTTGGGGTCAATCACGACCATGGAGCCGTCGTAGAGCAAGAGGTTAGGCACGATATGGCTTGTGCCTTTGCCTGATCTGGTAGCAGCAAGGGTTAGCAAATGCCCCGGCGGGGTCGAGGCAACCGTGCTCACACACTCAGCAGTGTCCAGGTCGAACCCATTGCCGAGGATCATGCAGCCATTGCGCCCCTGGTAATCACGAGTGTTCTTGGCAATCGCTTCTGTTTCCAGAGCGTAGATTTCATCGCGCACCATGAACCGTGCATCGCCATGAATGGGGGGTGGGTTGGCGATCAGCGCATCCCGCTCCGCGCGGGCTGCGTGATACTGTTGTCCTATCGCTGTCCATGGCGGCGGCGTTCCCTCACGCTCTTCCCAGCTTTGGTCCATGCTTTTCCGAAACGACTTCGAGACATGGTAGATTAGTCGTGTTAGAAATGACCTCTTGTCTGACAATAAAGGGCTCCGCGATCTATCTATTTCATCCAGCCTATCCGCGAGTTGCCCTCCATGCCAGAGGAAGATGCTTCTCGTAGCAGTTGTGTGTCGGCCTTTTGGGAAATGGGCGGCATGCTATCTGTTGGATGTTACTGCGAGAGGCCATCTTTCAGGCTGAGTATTGGCTCGAATCTATCCGCCTTTTGCCTCGCGATGTGGTGTTTTGCGGCTTCGCGATGGGCCGCTGAAATCTGATGCTGTGGCCTCTGTGCCAGAACGGCCAAGGCGGCAAAGCTGATCCTCTCGGGCACATATCCATGTCCAGCAATCAGGGTGAAGACACTGGCCAAAAGCTCTGTTGTTTGATTTTCTGGCAGGTCGGATTTTCCGGACATTGCCCGAAATCGCCACGCACCCGGATCATCTTCGCGCCCCACGATGGGCGCAATCCAGGCGATTAACCTGTTGCTACGGTCCATGTTTGCCCGCCAGGGCATGTTAACAAAAACACGCTCGCCGAATGTAGCGGTATTGCTGTAACTCAAGCTTGCCCAGTTGCTCATGATAATGCCCTTCATACTCAATCGAATTGCGAGGCTGGGAAAGTGTCTGGGAGGATCACGTTCGTTTTTGTTCTTTCTGACCAGCCTCACATTTCCTTATGGCGGACATGAAAACCCTAAAACTGACAGTTGTGAAAGCGGCCCAGTCTTGCACGGATATGTGGTGGGGCGCGGAACTGCGAATTGGCGATCCGAACCACGCCTTTCTGTTTGGTTGGCATGTTAAGTCCCGCTCCGGTTTATGGCGCAAGATGCAAGTGACATCTGACCAATTCCATCTTGGTAGCTGTTGTGAGGCTTTGGCGCGTGTTGAGAGTAATTGACAAGGTGCCCGAGATGTTGAAGATTGTTGGTTAAGGCACTGTGTCAGAAACACAATCTAAACCGTTTTGCCCAGCACCATAAGTTGACATCATCGGGGATAGCGGTAGCGTTCTTTTGAGGAGCGAGGAAGTATCTCTGTACAGAAAAAACTATTCTGTACAGGAGATATGATCTCCCATTCGACCCGCTAACGCTTACGTCTCAAGGGAATCACCTCGTCTGTTCAAGCGCCACAGAAGGCTTGGATGAATGGCACGACCAAGGGGTTCCAAGAAACCCAAACACGAACGTCGCACAGAGCAGTTGACCTTTTGGGTCACTCCGACTGAGCGTGCACGCATATCCGCCAGTGCGGACCGTGCAGGCGTTACGATGTCAGCATTCATCCGCAGCCTTGCCCTGGGTAAGCCGCAAAGGGCTAAACCCAGCGTTCAGGCTAGGGAGCTGATCCGGCAGTTGTCCCGTGTCGGGAACAATCTAAATCAGCTCCTGGACCACGCGCAAAATGGCAAGATTGATGGTGCTCAGCATATCAAGCATGTTTTTGGCCGCGTGTCCGGCGCTCTCACATTTTGGACATCGGGTGAAGCCTCATCCAAAGCGATCGCGCAGGAGGCCATCACGCTACTGGCCCACGAAGGGACCAGGCTCAATGGCCTTGCCCGTCAGGCCAACAAAGGAGAACTTGTTAGCGAAGATCAACTTCTCAAAGTTCTCCATGACCTGACGGACAAGCTCCGTCCGTTCTGCCCATGATCGGCAACCCCTATAAAGGGCGGGGGTTCAAAGGTCTTCTCAAGTATCTGCATGAAGGCAGACGGGGAGAAGAAAGCCCCCATCGTGTGATCTGGTCAGAAGCCCGCAACCTACCAACCACTGACCCTATGGTTGTGGCTGGCGTCATGCGGGCGACAGCGGAGCTTTCTCGTGGCGTGAAGAAGCCAGTGTACCATCTGCCGATCAGTTGGCCACCGGAAGAACAGCCGCCGAAAGAGGTGCAAATGCAAGTGGCCGAGACTCTACTTGCTGATCTTGGCCTCTCAGAGCATGAGCAACTCATCGTCGCGCACGACGATGGCGACTGTCCTCACATCCATATTGTCGTCAACAGGGTGCATCCGGAGTCAGGACGGGCTTGGAACCCGTGGCGAGATGTTTACCGGATCATGGAAAGCCTTGAGCGTCAGGAAAAGGAACTGGGGTTCCGGATCGTGGACAGGCCCGATCTCGAAGAACTGCGCAAAGGCGAAAAAGACCCTGATCGAAAAAGGAAGGCATCTCGCGAGGAAAAACTCCGAGCGGACCGTGAAGGCGACAAGCCACTCGCGAAGTGGTCTGAGACAGAGATGCGCCGCATTCGCAGCGACATCACATCCCACTTCAAGGACGCTACCAGCTGGGTTGACCTGGAAGCCAGACTGAAGGCACACGGTCTGCATCTCAAGCGCGCAGGCCAAGGGTTCCGCATTACAGATGGCGAGCACTTCATGATCTTGTCCAAGGTCGGAAAGCACGCCCGGCAAGATCGGCTGGAAAACCGATTTCAGGAAACCTGGGAGGACTACGAAATCGATCAGGACCTCGCACGCGAGGTGACCGATCAGCTGGAGCCACCGGATGCGGAACGCCCTGAGTCCATCCTGGATGAACTCGACAACGATGCTGATCGTCAGCGGGCTCAGGGCAAAGCTGAATCGGAAGCCCGCGTGAAACACGCGCTTCTGGCAACCAATCGTTATGCCTATTTCAGGGACCGCGAAAAGCGCGCCATCGAAGCCGCACAGCGCCACGCTAAGGACCGGCGCACGATCCGGCGTGTCCAATGGGTCAAGGAACGCGTTGCCGAGGACATTGGCAAAGCTAACAGGAGTTTCGAAGAGGCCTGTTCAAAGCTCTACCGCAACCCGCGCGCCGCTTGGGCCGAGATCGACCGCCGCCTGAAAGCGGGCGAAAATTTTGACGAGATCGACCTAGATACTGTGGGCAAGAAAAAGGGTTGGAGCTTCTTCGGTTTTCGCACCAAGGGCCGAAAGGAAGCTAACGAAGCAGCGAAGCTAATACCGCGTGAACATCGTAGGCTAGAGCGCTTGCGAAACCAGTGGGAAATCAACCAACATGACGAACTGGAGCTGCATGCACGCCTAGGTGCATCCGAGGCGGAATACAATGATACTGTTGCCCAAACGGGCGACAGGGAGCAACGCCGCAAACGCGGTTTGGAGCTCTGGCACGCGCGCCAAACAGCAATGGAGCCGCTTACCGAGCAAGACATCTGGCAATCAGATCTGACAGAGATGGAAAAAGCTCATCTCGCGAAAGCCTGGGAAGAAGCGTTAGAGACAGATCGTCGCCGCGATGTGAAGGCGCAACGTAATGAGACGGTACGTGATTTTTATGCACTGATGCACGACCGCAGTCGCGGTGCGCAAGACGATCTGGAGCGATAAATCAGTTGCGGTTAGGCACCCGTAGGAGGCGGAGTTCTTAGCAATTTACGCATTTTCTTTTGACAGATGATCGCGGTAAAAAAGCGAAAATCTATGACGCTTTACGCCTTAACCATTCAAATTTATCGTTGCCAATGCGCCCGCCTTGTGTCGCAAGTGCCCCTTGAGCTTCAGCAGCGTAGTGTGGCTTCAGTTCTCCAATCCAAACGAACTCGTTATTGTCATAGCAAGTAAATACCTGTGTCGCGTCAGGACCTGAAGTTGAACTTCTTACATCCCGACTTTCTGCGTTTGGCTCAAAGGTTGCCATATTGACGTCTGATAGTTTGAATTTGCTGGTTAAATATCTATAACCCTTCTCCTCTTTTATGGGGAAAGAGAACTTTTGTTTAGCCGAAACCGATAGAAGCTTCAGCAACGGGAATGAAGTTGGACCTGATAGACGCACGGAGTCGCAGAGCGGTTGTAAACATAAGAAGAATTCGGGTTCTGCTTCCGTATCTGGAACCCGCTTCAAAATAGTTCCAGACTTCAACGCGTAGCTTCCGTTGGATTTTTTAGGATAGCTATTAATCTGGTCAAGGTATGCCAAAGCTGTGAGGTCATCTTCCTGAACTGTCGAAAGCGCAATGGGTGCCTTACCTTCTCTGAAACTCTTCTTCTTTTTTGCATTTAACTTCAAACCTTGCTCAATCACTGTGGCGAACTTGTCGTAATCCTCAGAAAAAAACACTGTTTCAAGTTGCTCTTGATCAAATTCCTTTGGGTCTTCGAGTTGGTCCCTAAGTACACCCATCGATTTAGGATTCTCTAACCCTAGACATCGCGTCAAATCTGTCTTGCCTGTCGCTGAAGCCACCAAATTGGATGAATGCAACGCAGCTGAAATGTCTGCCAATACTAATGACGTTGCGAACTCTGCAAAGCTGTCGCGAGATGTAGGAAACTCCAGTTCACTTATACGCTTATCAAGTAGGTGGGTGGCAAGTGCAGGGTCAAGGGACTTTCCGAAACGGAAAAGGTGTTCATATGCGCTTCTTTTGATTTCGGCGACTGCGGCCATGACCGTGCGAGGAAGCACGCCGTCCTGAAAGTCCGCAAAGTCGTTTAGAATATGTGTCGCCAACATGCCGCCTTGGATTTTTTTGGAAAAATGACCGACACGCCAGATGGTTGCGCCTGAATCTAGAAAAACGTGTACCGCGTCGCCTTTTCTTGCTGCTGTAATAGCGGAAACATCGTTGTTGAAACCTTCAACGACCGCATTCAGTACTTTTTCACTACTTTCACTAGTATAAATGGCAATATAACGAAGGCGGTTTCTTTCACTCAAATCCTGCTTCAGGCGTTCAGTAAGAATGCCGAGCGCAATTTTTTCGTTTCCAGGTTTTAGCTTCCAATCGATAACAATAAGGTCGGCTTTCTCCGTGGATTTGGGAACTTTTTCATGGTTTTCGCGCCATCGGTAGGTCGAACAGACCAATCCGAGCTCTGAGAAACCATCAACAACCGCCTCTGCGTTCACAGATGTATCCGTTTTGCCTGAAGATTGTTCTTCAGTTTCAGCGGAACCGCTGAAATCATCGGGTTCTATCAAATCAACTGTTTCCGAAGAACTTGGTTCAGTTGCTTCGGACCAGTCCAAATCGTCATCAATGAGTACCGCTGCACCAAGAAATTCCCTTGGAATGTCCACAAAATCAAATTTAGTCAATTTATGCCTCCAGTGGGCCAATTAGAAAATGTGCGCCAACTCGGTTTTCTTTGATCAAATTTATGTCCAGTTGATCCTTGTTTAGCGATGTTTTCGCGATGTAGAGGCCCATACCTTGGCCGCCAAATTTTTTAGAATACCCAAATTCAAATATGAGATCTCGGTCCAGTGCAGAAACTCCCGGACCGTCATCGCTGAGAATGAAATTCTCTCCAACTGCATCGATCCGAATGTTGCGAGTACCGTCCTTTTTCGAAAGCCAATGAACTGCATTGTCGACGAGATTCACAAAGACGGGCAAAACAACCGATGCATAGCTCTCAAGGAACTGTTCAGCGGCGCTATCAGAGATTTCGAATGAAACTTCGTGGCGTTCAAAGCGTTCCCCAAACAAGTCATCAATAAACTCATAGATCTGAGTTCCGGTGATTTTTGTTTTCCTGCGCCGTAGGCGTCGGTCCAAAGGAGTAAACAAGCTAAGATAGTTATCGAGGTGGTCAAAGCCATCTCGGATGTCGTTATATATACCCCTTAGCGCCTCGTTCTTATCTGCCCAACGCTTCATTGATTGCAGGGAACGGCGAACCCCCCTTACGTTACCTTCAAATTCGTGCTGGACGATGCTTACGGCCATACCCAACTGTGCTAGGTCAAGAGTGTGAGTGTAGTCCTCTTTCAGAACTTCTAACTCTGTTTCTAGAGCAGCAACTGTCTCATCTGAAAAAGCTAGTAAGTCGGTTTCGGCCTCACGAACTCTATTCAATTGGGTACTGATACTCGCAAGATGCTTCTCGAAGTCTTGGCGGGCGTCGATAAGACTTGTTTCCAGTTCAGACTGGAAGTTCTCAACATCTTGTTCAGTGGCTTTGTCAAAGCTGAAACCGGCAAGCGCACCGTACAAGTCATCCTTCGTCTCTTGAAGTGTCCTTTTGGCCAGTGCAAGTTGTGAACTCACATACTCAGAAGTGTCCTTCAGTGCAGCCTCGGTCTTTTTTCGCTTGGCTGTAAACGACTTCTCTGAGAATTCCTCTGCTGCAAGCAAAGAAGAACGCAAACGTTGTCTTGCATCAAGGTGTACTTTTGCCTCTTCGGCCAATTTTCCGATTGACCTAACCGCTCTCTCACGAGCGTTTTCAAATTGTGGAAAGACATCTGTGGCGTATGATCTTTGATATTGCTCCCACTGCTTGGCCAGAGATTTGGTCAATCCAATGCCGCTTGGGCGACCAACTTTGAATTTCTGGAGCGACTCTTGCAGATCTATGAAGAGCTTTTTTTCTATTGAAAGGATGTTTTCTGCCGCGCTTTCGAGATCGCTGTTCTCAACAAGCGTCGCGACGCTTGCTTCCGCGTTGTCGACAATGTTTGAGAATTGCGTTTCGTGTTGTAGCTTGTCGGTTCTGTCAAAGTAACTCTCGAGCAGAGCGGTGAATTTGTCGCGTTTTTTCCTGGAAGAATTTGCGCGATTTTGCGCGAGTTTATGCTCTTTTTGAAGTGCATCGCGCTCAGCAATAAATTCTTCTGAGTAGGCTCCATCCTCTCGGAAGTGCCGAGCTGCAAGCTCTTCAAAGAACCTCATTAGCTGTTCGCGGAATTGACGATATGCCTTATTGCTTTGAAAGCCTTCACGCCCGGCCTTGTCTTTGAGGTTAGCGTTTTGAGCCGCTGTGATGTCGATAGCGCCAAACATACGCCGATAGGAAAAGTAGTAGTAGGAAGCACTAAGCGTTCTTCGACGCTCGATTTCCAAGAAATCAACATCCGAATTCCCGAAAGGAAGAACTCGAATGCCATTTCGATAGATGTAGAGGCCGCCGATTTTGTCTAGTTTCGCGGTAAGCGGTTCCCACAAATCTGAGGGTAGCTTTGTATCGCGTTTGCTTCCTTGAACGTAGGCAAATGAGACGTTGAATGGACCACATTCTCTCTTTAACCCTCTGGTATAAAGGGGAATTTCTAGCGGCTTGTATTCGCCGCCATATATGGAAATTTCTCCTGAAAAGTTTCCAAACTGGTCGAACTTTCCCTTAACTTTGTGGTCCGCAATTTCAAATTCGTTCTTGGTGAAGAATTCTTGGCTTGCTATTCGATCAACGACTTGACCATCTTCTAGGTGATCTCTGAAGTTAGCGTTCAACGCAGCGGGTTCAGAATTGGTGAGTTCATTCGAAAACCCCAAAAGCATCTTTTCAAGTGAAGTTGCCTGACCCGTGCTGTTCGTGCGCTTGTCCCGTGTATCAATATCGTCGGTCAACTCCTCAGCAACAGGATGGACAACAAAATGTGTACCTGATCGTTGAGATCTTAGGTTCGGGCCGTAGTCTAGACTTTGAAGTCGTTCGATTGGAAGCGACCAATTTTTAAAATCATTTTCAATTTCAGCAGTGTAGGGCAGCGCTGTTAGGTTCCCTGCGAGGCTTTTGGTAGCTTCAACTAGTTCGTTTCTCATGTCATGAATGAGATCGTTTGTAACCAGATCGATGTCATCAACTGTTCGAAGTGGTAGATTGATTTCATTCAGATCCACTGCTGGAATTTCGAACAACCCCCAGTGTATTAAGCAAAGAGTGATTTGTTTATCCGATGAAATTTCACCTTCTGGGCGAGTAACGACTAGTACAATTTTCCCTATGGTCGCGATGGCAAGTCGCCCGATGCCCTTTTCACCCATCGTCGGGCGTTCAGGCCTTCCCTTTCTAACAGGTGGAAGTGAAGAAGTAGTCGCCTCCCGCAGTTTGCTTTCTGTACCAAGAGTTAGCCAACGGCTTTCAAAGTCTTCGCGTGACATGCCTACACCGTCGTCCCTAATCAATAAGACTTGAGGACGTCGGTAGAAATCTACAGAAATATTGTCTGCATAGGCATCATACGCATTTTTGAATAGTTCATGAAGTGCGTTTGGAATGCCTGCAATTTGTTGCTTACCAAGCATGTCCAGCGTTCTTGCTCGCGCCCGAAACTTAGCCATCTATCTGACCATCTTTTGCTGTAATTATTTGCTTTCCTAAGCACTCGGCAAATCTGACAGGTACAGCGTTTCCTACCTGCCTAGCCGTCTGAGAAATAGTACCAATGAACTCGAAATCCTGCGGAAAACTCTGAAGAGTCGCAGCTTCGCGCACTGAAAGCCCCCGATCTTGCTCTGGATGTGCAAAACGCCCATTCGAAATTGAAATGCATTTGGTGGTCAAAGTCTTTGCAGGCTCTGACCAAGACAGTCTACCGTAAGTGTCGGTGTACCCGGTTTTCTTTTTATGACAGTTGAGAATCAGTTCGTCCGGCCAATCACGCCTATCTCCGCCCTCTGGAGTGTGTTTCAATCGAAGCAGATTAATATCAGAAATTCGCGCAGTTTGATGGTTTGCAACACTGGCGTCGCAAGAGCCGGCTTCCAATGCTGGCAGATGTCCAATTGCTTGTTTAACCGTCATATAGTCGATCAAGCCGTCTTCATCGCCATGGGTCTTTTGAGGGAGCGAAATCGGCGAAACCTTGGAAGCTATCAATACTAACCTTCGTCGCGATTGCGGTACTCCGTAGTCCACCGCATCGAGCACATCATAGTCAAAATTGTAACGTAATTTTTTCAGTAGATCGATAAACCGAAAGAACGGGCCGTGTTGGACTTTTTGCATTCCAGGGACATTTTCTAGCACCAAGTATTCAGGTCTAAATTTTCGTACGAAACGGTGAAGCTCGTCTAACAATACCACACGTGTGTCTGCGCTGTCTTTATGCCGATTTTGGGTTGAGAATGGCTGGCAGGGGGCGCAAGCTGCAAAGAGCAAAGGTCTGGGAACTTCGCCAAGTTCCTTTTCCAGCTGCCTGCAAGTCAGCTTGGAGATGTCTGTCGAAAGAGCTTTTGCTTCAGGAAAATTGTGTTTGTAAGTCTTAAGCGCGCTCTCATCATAGTCTATACCGACGAGCACATTCATGCCAGCCTTGGCTAAGCCAGCGCTGGTGCCACCGCAACCACAAAAGAAGTCGATAACGGATGTCTGCAAGTGGTGCCTCTAGTATCTGTTTGGTCCTGTATCGATGCCTTAGGCACTCTATGGTGTGTCTATGATTATTTCAATCGACATAAACGCTTACGTTGAACCTCAGAGATTTCTGGGCGTTGCAACACTGCAACTCGGCTGAGTAGACTACTTCTCATGTATTGGATAGTTGAAAGTGGCTCTACCCTGGAATTTCAGGCCTCCAGACCCGGCAGGCGCAGCAAACGGCGGCAATGCGATATTTTTGCGCAGCCCAAATGAGCTATGGCGATGGGCAGCTTTCTGAAGCCCAGGATTGCAGCAGATACGAACAAGTTGGCAGACGGCGTCGGGCCGCTATCGCCTCTGCTTCCCGTGCAAAATTCAAGAATTCTGAACACTTGAATTTATCCCAATATAACAATTACTTGGCGCGTGCGAATGTTGCGTGCATAATTGTTCCATGAAATCTATCGGTTATGCCCGTGTATCGACGTCGGGCCAAACTTTAAACGCTCAGCTGGATCAGCTTGGCGCTTTTGGTTGTGAACTGGTTCTTCGAGAAAAAGAGAGTGGGGCACGAAGCGACCGTCCTGAGCTGCGTAAGGCTCTGGACGCACTGAGGTCGGGAGATGTCCTCGTGGTAACGCGCCTTGACAGATTGGCCCGTTCAACACGCGATCTCCTTGAAATTGTCGATATAGTTGAAGCCAAAGGCGCAAAGCTGAAGTCGCTTTCAGATAGTTGGGCAGACACCACTACGCCCACGGGAAAGCTAGTTCTCACGGTTCTAGGCGGGTTGGCGGAATTCGAGCGGTCTTTGATCACCGAACGAACAGCCGAGGGGCGGGTGCGTGCGATGGCCGCTGGTCGCAAGATGGGGCGGCCTTCCAAGCTGTCCAGGTATCAACGCTCCAAGGTTGTTAAATTGCGCCTTCAAGGCATGAGCAACGCTGAGATTGGGCGACTGATGGGCGTGTCGCGGTCCACGATATCGCGTGTCGCCGAGGAGTAGGTCCAAATCAACGCAACATGCATGCGATCATGCATTCATGTTTTGCGCTTTGAATGCTTCCCACATCTTCAAGAAGAGTTTTTTCTTCGCGCCATGGCTGAAGCCAAACTCTTTGCCCGCGCATTCTGAGAATTCCTCGAAGACAGCTTTGGGAATTCGTACTTGCAGGGGCTTCAATTCGATCGTCTCAGCGCGACCGTCGTTGCTGATCACATCAGTTTGGCCCTGTGCTTTCGGCGGATTACCTTTCAGGGTTTTTAGCTTCGCAATATTTGTTGTCATTAGGCGACCCTCTTTTCAGCAAGCTCCGTAAGGCGATCAACAATACTCTGCGCTAGGTCCGAAGCTTTGCGGTTTAACGTTACATAAGAAGTTTCGGTAATTGCCTTGCCGTTGTCGGATGCCGATCCGTAGGCAGTGGAAACCGGAATTTCTCCCTCAAGGACGGAATAACCGGCCTCTTCCAGATAGCGACGAGCGGCGTCACTTTCACGGGCACTGCCGGTCGTCTTGCACATTGCGAAAGCAATGCGGGGAATGGGAATGCCCTTGCGAACGAGACTATGCGCCAGCAAAACGCCGGGGTGTAAATCGTCAACTGTCTGCCCAGTGGGGATCACCACCACGTCAGCGGCTTTGGCCACTTCCAGCGTTTGTTCCGAAGCATTTGGCTTCCCGTCCATTATCAGAGCATCAAATCGAGGCGCATCCGATAAAGCGCTTTTCACGGTCGCAAAGCTCTGAACCTGGATTTCAGGTTCAATATTGCACTCGGCGCGACGCCCCGCCCAGTATGTGCATGTCTGTTGCTGGGTATCCAGATCGGCGATTTTGGTGCGCATGCCGCCCTTCTCGAACTCACGAGCGATCATGCGCGATAGTGTTGATTTCCCGACGCCACCTTTCTGGGAAACCAAACCAACGATATATGTCAATTTCTTTGACCTTTTCTTTAATGCTAACATGAATTCACGATACGCGCGAAACATGTAAGCATGCCTTGCGCTTGAGCGCCTGGCGTGAATGCATGCAAAGCGCAGTGCGCAAACCTTGTGAAATCAACGAACTATGGGTTTAGCGGGATCAGTAGGAAGCAATCCGGCCCTTCGTAGAGGGTACCTACGTAATGGCGGTCTCCCGCACGTCTGACGCGGAAGATTGAGAAATTCTCTCGTGATCTGAAGAAGCTGATCTCAACTGTACCGATTTGTTGAGCCAGTGTTGCTTTTGCGTCTCTCAGACTTTTGAAATGTTGGTATTTTGTGTTCATCTGGCTGACCTTTCCGTTTGTTCGAAATTTCCCGTGGAAGGAAAGACGATCGCCCCGCCAGGCACTCGGCTGGTGCGGGCACCTGGCTTGGGGACAGAGAGGCGTCCTTTCAGTTCGAACTGACCAATCGGAAAGGAATGCTTGGGAATGCTATAAACCGGCATTGATCCTTGGTTTGAGCAGCAACACATAAGCTCTACAAATGCTCACCTGGTTGAGCAGATACCTCGACGTTTTGTCGAAAAAACTGTATCGCCTGTCAGGCTTCGGTCGATCAGGCGACCTTCCAATCGAAGGGCCGCTCGTTTGAGTGGCCCTATCTTTTAAATGGAAACAACCCTGCCTTTCGGCAGGGCTGTCCCTTCAAGCTGCTACGGAATGTAGATCGCTTCAGTTCAATAGTTGGCTGGGGCCATTCGATGGCTTTCCACCCAATTCGCAAATGCAACGCGGTCGATATAAACCCGGTTAGAGATTTTCACGATCGCGAAGAGAAGCCCATTCGTCTCCGCATTGAAGATATACCAACGGAGCTTTTGCTCAGTCAGAAAAGGGGTTTCGCTCACAAGCTGTTTGACAGTCCGCAGGTCCTCATAGCTAGCTTTCATTGCATAGCACCTTGTTCTAAAAGAAGAAGAAAAGATAACTATCCCGACCGAGCTTATACGTTTTCGGGCTTCAGGCAAGGTGGTAGTGGCGACTTCGGTAACGCGCAGCGTGTGTTGAGAGTTATGGATATGGCTAGGGAGCTGTTGAGAATAAGTGCCCCCAAACTGCCCCTAAATCTAAAATCTGCCCCTGATCCAAAAATCAAAAAAGCCCTCAAGCCTTTGCGACTTAAGGGCTTTTTATGGCTCCGGCGGTAGGGATCGAACCTACGACCAATTGATTAACAGTCAACTGCTCTACCGCTGAGCTACGCCGGAACATCTACATCTGCCAAAGTGCTTCAGAAGATGTGGGGCGGTATAGCTATGGTTTTCGGGGACGTCCAGAGGCTGTTTGCAGAAAATGTAATTTTCTTCAGCCTTCGCATTTTGGCTGCATGATGCGCCCTCACGTAAGAGTGATCTGTGGCTGCATGTTTCAAAGCACTGAAAGGGCCGCCAGACCGTTGCGTACGGTTGACAGCACAGCCTTGGGTGGAAGAGGCTGCGGGCGTTTTTGCTGCAATGTCGCCACAGGGGCCTCATGACCACCGCCACAGACCCAGATCGAGATCAAGCACTGATGGCGCGTGTCACCAATGGTGATGTGAAGGCCATGCGCGCGCTTTATGAGAGCCATTCTGAGGCGGTCTGGCGGTTTGTGCGCAGCCGCTTGCGTGATGAGTTTGAGGCCAATGACATTGTTCACGAAACGATGCTGACCGTCTGGCGCACGGCCGAGCGATATCAGGGCCGGGCCTCGCTTCGGTCATGGATGCTCTCGATTGCCCGCAATAAGATTGTGGATCACCTGCGCAAACATGGACGTGTTGATCTGCGAGAGGCGGACACCACTGTCCCCGATGACACGCCGAATGCCGAAATTATCGTTGCTGCGGCACAGGATGCCGCGCGTTTGCGTGTCTGTATCGAAAAGCTCGGCCAACATCAGCGTGCGGCCATCCATTTGGCTTATTTTGAAGAGCTGACCTATGATGAAATTGCAACCGTCGAGCAGGTGCCTGCCGGAACGGTAAAGTCGCGCATATTTCACGCCAAACAGCTGTTGATGCGGTGCCTCACAAGAGGGGCGAAATGATTTTGAACCTTTGGGAGCGGTCCGCCGACCTATGGCAAGGTTGGCAAAAGCACGAGGTGGCCGATGAGTGACAATTGGGAACACGCCTACAATGACGAGGAACTGGACACCTATGTCCGAGGGCAAGCCAGTGACACACTGACACAAGCGATAGAACGCGATATGGCGGTGACGCCGGCCTTGCGCGCCGAGATTGCGCTGTTGCGCGGCATAAGACCCGCTTTGGAGAAGGAGGCGCCGGTTTCGCCACCGGGAGAGCTAGGCTGGCGACGCTTGGAAGCGGCTTTGTCGGATGCGCCGCAAGAGCGTCTGCTTCAAAATCGTGCCACACCAAATCATTGGCGCGTTGCTGCCATAGCCCTAGGAATCGCGGTGATCGCTCAAGGTGCGCTGCTGCTCATGCCCAAAGTCGTACAGCAGGAGGCCCGTTTTCACACCGCATCGCAGGCAGACGAAGGCTTTGAATTGGCCGTAGCTTTTGAACCAGATGCGCAAATCGCAACCGTGGCGACGCTTCTGGCAAATGCCGGTGCGCAGATTGTTGATGGTCCAAGCGCTGCAGGGCTTTATCGAATAAGGTTTGAAACAGCAGAAGCATGGGAAGCAGGCAAAACTTTGCTCGACGCGGCGCCGGCTGTGTCCTTTGTGGCGCAACCCTAATGTGCGGCGAACCGCTGTGATGAGGTGACAAATATGTCAAAAGCGTTTGGTTTTCTTCTTGGGATGTTTCTACTGGCGGCCTGTGCTGCCCAGCAGCCAGCCAAAGTTGCACGCGCCGATGTGCGGGACCAGAGCGAGCTCATCGTGTTGGTGGCGGGGGCGCCTGACACTTTGATCGAACGGGCCGAAACCTTAGGGTATGTCACGCGATCAGTACGCCAGCTTGAGGCATTGGGGGATGTCCTTGTGTCACTGACGATTCCGGAGGGGCTCACCATCCCGGATGCCATTGAGCAGATAGAAACGGCTGTTCCGGGTGTTACCGCAGGGGCGCATCATCTTTATCGTCTGCAGGCGAGCCCGTTTGCGCCGGGTGGCACAACCTATGCAAATGCGCTGATTGGGTGGCCTGAAGCAGGCTGTCAGGCGGTTCAGCGTGTTGGGATGATTGATGCGGCTCTGCCTGCGCAGCACCCATTGCTTGGCAACGGTCTGGTCAGGCAGAAAGCGTTCGCCACGGTCGGGCAGGGCGTTGTGCAAGATCATGGGGCGCAAATGGCGGAGCTTTTGGTCGGGGACGCCCGGCTCACCGATACGGCTCTTTTCAGCGCGGGCGTTGTGGAGAGTTCTGTTTCAGGCGAGGCCACCGCCGGTGTGACGGCGATTCTGCAAGCGGTGAACTGGCTGGCGACACAAGATGTTGGCGTGGTGAACATCAGCCTCGCTGGGCCGCGCAACAAGCTGCTCAATCGAGGCATGGGGCGGGCCGCTGACGATGGAATGGTCTTTGTGGCCGCTGCAGGCAATCAAGGTGCATCAGCGCCACCGCAATACCCCGCAGCTTTTCCCTTTGTGCTGGCTGTGACAGCGCTTGATCAAGACTTGAAGGTCTATAGCAAGGCGGTGCGTGGCGATCATATTGATGTGGCCGCACCGGGAGTTGATATTGTCCTGCACGACGACACAGGTCCGCGCATTCTTTCCGGCACGTCTGCCGCAACACCCTTTGTGACCGCTGCTGTGGCCGCCAACAAAGACTGGCTCGCCTATAGTGCTGATCAAGTGCGTGGAGAGCTTTCATCGATGACGCGAGACATTGGCGCATCGGGCAAAGATCGCGTTTTTGGAGAAGGTCTGATACAGACGCCAAACTCTTGCCAGTCTCCGCAATAACTGCCTGTCACTTCGCTGCAGGTAACGTGAAATCGCGGCAAAACAGAGTTTTTAGAATGCGATTGTGTTTGCCAATTTTGAAGCAGGGCAAACCGAGCAGCCGGCGCGAATGAGGGCAGGGTTCTTTTTCTTTTAAGTGTGCCTCTTTGGGTCTTTGAAGCCCCTTCATAGTGTGGCAAGTGCTGCCTTGGGCGTGTTGCGATAGGACTTGCACGGCCCCGTTTTCTCAGATTTTGTGAATTTTTGTTGACACAAGTGCACACGTGTTCATTTATGACGCTGGGAGGAGTTGTGTCACATGATTTGTGAGTCTGTGAATATATTGGCAATTACAGTTATTTTTTCGCCTTAAGTTTCCTGATGAATTTTTTCTGGAAAAATACAGACCTTCACACAGGTGACACAAACCCAACTTAGAGAGCTTTTTGCACACGTGTGCGAAAGTTTGATGCGGGATGAAATCAGGGGAGTACCTAATGACCGTTTCCAAATTTAAAGGCGCCTTTGCTGCGCTTATGTTGAGCGCTGCCGCGGTTCCGGCATTGGCTGAAGATGTGAATATCGTTGTTTGGGCTGGCGGCTCTAATGACGCGGATGCTTACCGGATCACAGCGATTGAACTCGCGGCAGATATGCTTGAGCGCGAAGCGGCGATTGAGGGGCGTGAGCTCAACATCACCGTAGAAGGCAAACGTGATTTTGGCGGCTGGGAAGAGTTCAAACAAGGTGTGACCCTGGCGGCAGAAGCCGGCACCGCGCCAAACATCGTCGTCACAAGCCACCTCGACATCGCACCATGGAGCCAGGCGGGCTACATCGTGCCAACCGAAGACTATCTGGATTTCGACGCCTGGCCGCTGAACGACATCTATCCGAACCTTCTCGAAATCGCGGCCTATAACGGCATCCAGTGGGGCATTCCTCAGGACGCAGAGAGCCGTCCGTTCTTCTTCTGGAAAGACACGATGCGTGGCATCGGCTATTCCGATGCAGATATCGCAGCGCTGCCAGCCAAAATCGAAGCCGGTGAATATACCCTGCAAAACGTGCTGGAAGACGCAAAAAAAGCGGTTGAAATGGGCCTCGTAGAAGAGGGCTATGGGTTTTATCCACGTCCATCCAATGGTCCAGACTACGCGCAGTTCTACCAATCCTTTGGTGGCGTGCTTCAGGATCCGGAAACCGGCAAGCTTGTGCTCGACAAAGCCGCCATGGAAGCCTTCTACCAGTTCTTTGCAGATGCTGTTGATGCGGGTATCACACGTAAGAACCACCTCGGCACAGATTGGGGCCAGTGGTACAGCGAAGTGGCCAACGGCAAAGCCGCGACCTGGCACGGCGGCACTTGGCACTATGCGCGTTACACCGGCAAAGAAGGCAACGAAGACTTCTTTGGCACCATTGAATTTGGTCTGATCCCAGCTGGCAACGACAACGGCCGCGCCAACACCATCACGCACCCTCTGGTGTATCTGGTGACCGATCAGCAGAACGACGATCACGAAGATATCGCCGCACAGCTGGTGAAAATCGCCTCTGAGCCGCGCATGAACTCGCTGCACGCGATCCAGTCTGCACACCTTGGCATTTCCAAACAGCAGTCCAACATCGAGATCTATTCCAACGATCGTTGGGCCTCTGAGGCAACCGAGCGTCTGCTTGGTACAGCAAATGCTCAGCCAAACAATCTGGACTACGGCGCCTTCTCTGAAGCGATGTTCAAAGGTCTGGAAGCCGCTTGGACAGGTGTCAAATCCCCAGCAGATGCTGTTGCAGAGCTGGAAAGCGAACTGACTGCGAAACTCGGCGACAACCTGATCGTCAAATAAATCAAACCTTGATCGGGGCGGCTTTTGCGGCCCCGATCCCTGACTATTTTCGGAGCCGACCATGCCACGCTTCAATGCGCTTGGGTTTGGATTTCTTGCGCCTGCACTGATTGTTGTTGCGCTGTTTTTCCTTGCCCCGGTCATCCTCACGGTGTTCTTCGCCTTTACCAATATGTCCACCTCAACGGGCATCACCGGCGGGGACTACCTGCTGTCTCAATCTGACCTGCGCGGCGTGAAAGCCAGTGGCGTGTCTGACGAAACCTATGACGCGCTCGAAAATGCGGGCTATCTGGTGGATGACGCCGGCCTCGCACGCCTCGCAGAAGCCCGTGATCAGGCAACGGCCGATGAACTTGCCGCGTTGCACAGCGGCGCCAAGTTTGATGCGCGCCGGGATATGGAGCGCGCGCTGAAGGATCTGCGTGACAATCGCATCAGGTCCACGCGTGATCGAAAAGCCCTCGCAGAGCTTTTCAAGACGAGTGTGATGGATGAGCGGTTTGGCAGCGAGGCGGCCTTCCGCACCGCTCTGGACGGTGTTGGCATTCCTCAGGCAGATCAGGACATACTGGTCAAAGAAGCCTACACAGGCTGGGTCTGGACCACAGAGAACATGAAACTTTTGTTCTCGCTCGACAGCTCTTACCGTTACGCGATGAACACGGTGATCTACGTTACGTTGACCCTCGGCTTCAACGTGGGCTTTGGTCTGTTTCTTGCGATTTCAACCTTTTACCTCTCCCCGGGGATGGCGGCGACGTTCCGTACGATCTGGTTTCTGCCGCGTATTTTGCCGCCCGTCCTCTATGTGCTGATGTGGAAGTGGTTCACTTGGGACACAGGGTTTTTGGCAACCATCACGGGCTACCTTGGCATAGCACCGCGCAACTGGATGCTAGACACTGCCACCAACGCCTGGGTCGTTGTGATCCTGATCAACGGGTTTGTGGGCGCGTCCCTTGGCATGATCCTGTTTTCCTCCGCGATTAAGGCAATCCCGTCCTCGATGCTTTACGCATCAGAGGTGGATGGCGCCAACCGCTGGCAACAGGTGCGCTATATCATCCTGCCGCAACTGCGCTGGCCGATCCTGTTCACAACTTCATACCAGACGCTGTCTTTGCTGACGTCGTTTGAGTACATCTTGCTCTCCACCGATGGCGGGCCGGGACGTGCAACAGAGGTTTGGGCACTGGCGGCTTACCATACGGCGCTGAACAACTATGGCGGCAACCTGCAATATGGGTTTGGTGCAGCCTATGCTTTGATCCTTGTGGTCATCGGCATTGCAGCCAGCCTGCTGTACCTGCGCTTCTTCAACTTCAAAGAGCTTGTCACCAAGCCGCGGATCGAGGGGTAAGGCCATGAACGCGAATTTCAAATCATGGCCAGTGATTGCCATTCTGTCGCTGGTGTCCTTGCCACTGTTGATCATGTTTGTGTTCCAGATCGTGGACACATTCACCAACCCTTATCCGGGATCGATCTGGCCACAGATGTTCACGATCGAACATTGGCGCTTCCTTTGGGAAGAGCCGGCCACTGGTCGCTCTTCTATCTGGGCGGTGACATGGAACACATTTGTGTTTGCCTCCACAACGGCGGTGGCTGTCACCTCTATTTCTCTGACAGCGGCCTATGCCCTGTCTCGCTTGAACTTCCCAGCGCGGCGTTTCTTTCTGGCAGGCCTGATCGTTCTGCATGCATTTCCGACGATCACGCTGATCATCGCGATTTTTCTGATCCTGCAGTTTCTTGGGCTCTATAACTCCTTGATGGGGGTGATCCTTGTGAAGGCTGCTCTGGAGTTGCCATTTGGCATTTGGATCATGAAAGGCTTCTATGACACAGTGCCGTGGGAGATCGAGATGGCAGGTGTGCAGGATGGTGCAAGCCGTTTCACGGTCTGGTGGAAATTGGTGCTGCCGCAGGTGCAGCCCGGACTTGCCGCATTGCTGATCTTTTCTTTCCTGTCTGGCTGGTCTGAGTTTGTTTTGCCGCTGGTGCTTGCACCTGGCAATGACGCGCAGGTCCTGTCGACTTATCTGTCAGCGCTCATCCTTGATGATGCGAAACCTGACTTCAATCTCTTCAAATCGGTGGGCCTGTTCTACGCCATACCGGTTATCGTCATCTATCTGGTTTTCCAGAAAAAACTCATGAATATCTACGGCGGGGGCTCGAAAGGCTGATGCAACTTAGGCTCGAAAACTTCACCAAAAAATTCGACAATCTGACCGTCATCGACCAGTTGAACCTGACTGTTGAAAGCGGAGAGATGATGGCGCTGCTGGGCCCATCTGGCTGCGGCAAGTCGACCACATTGTTCACCATTTGCGGCATCCACCGGATGAACGGTGGCACCCTGCATTTTGGCGATCGCGATGTGTCCAACCTGCCATCGCAACAGCGCAATGTGGGTGTGGTGTTTCAGAACTATGCGCTCTATCCGCATATGAACATCCGCGACAACATTGCCTTCCCCCTGCGGGTGCAAAAGCTCGACAATGCGACCATTTCCAAGAAAGTGGCGGAAATTGCAGAACTGGTGCATATCCCTGAATTGCTGGATCGTCGGCCTGCGCAGTTGTCTGGTGGCCAACAACAACGGGTGGCTTTGGCACGTGCGCTGGTGCGCAAGCCTGACGTGCTGTTGCTGGATGAGCCGCTGGCCAACCTTGACGCCAAACTGCGTCTTGAGATGCGTTCTGAAATCCGGCGCATTCAGCTGGAAACCGGCATTACCGCCATTCTTGTGACCCACGATCAGGTCGAAGCCATGTCAATGTGTGATCGCATCGCGCTGATGAAAGATGGCAAGATCGTTCAGCTCAGCGAGCCGGATCAAATGTACAATGACCCGGTCGACACCTTTGTGGCTGGCTTCCTTGGCAACCCGCCGATTTCCTTCCTGGATGCGCAGGTCAATGCAGATGTGTTTCAGGTTGGCCAAAGCCAAATTACCATCGCTAATAGTCTGCGCGCCAAAGTGAATGGCGCGGTCAAACTGGGCATCCGCCCAGAGTATTTTGGCCCACAGTTCGGCACGGGGATCACGGGTAAGATCAGCTTTGTGGAAACACAGGGGCGCGAAGACCTCTATAATGTCACCTTGCCCGATGGATCGGTTCTGCGCTCCATTCAAGCGGCGGGTCCACGTCTTAAACTTGGCGACAGCGTAAACTGGGGCATTTCCCATGACCATGCATTGGCATTCACTCCAGACGGGGCACGCATCTGATGTCTGATTGGCTTTCCCCCAAACGTCCCATGTCGATTGCCCATCGCGGTGCCAGCGCCTATGCGAAGGAAAACACATTGGGTGCATTTTCACTGGCTGCCAAACTGGGTGCGGACATGTGGGAGGTCGATCTGCATCAAACAGCAGACGGGCAGGTGATCGCCTTTCATGATTTCGCGCTTGTCGATGGGCGTGCGTTGGCGCAGCTGTCTTATGCCCAGATCCGAGACGCAGTGAGTGAGGGCGAGGCGCCCTTGCTTTCCGACATCATCGCATTGGCCAAGGAGGCCAATTGCGGGATCTACGCAGATATTAAGGCGCCGGAGGCTTCGGTGGAAACATCGCGCATGCTTCAGGCGGCAGGCATCACCCGCGCTATTCTTGGCGCGTTTGATCCTTCGGCCGTGCGCGCCTTGAGAGAGGCGCAGACCCCTTATCCGCTGGCCGCGCTGATCCCAATTGACGTGGATCCATTTGAGGCGTCAAAAGACGCTGACATCATCCACCTATGTTGGGAAAAGCTTGCCCGCCCGCAGGATCTTCTGACGGATGAGTTCTTTCAGAAATGCGACACATTGGGCAAAAAGGTGGTGCTCTGGCACGAGGAAGACCCAAGGCGTATGGCGGATTTGCGCGGCAAACCCGTGCTAGGCATTTGCTCTGATCGGCCTGAGCTGGTGAACCCGGTGCGCTTTCGGAATAACACGCAGGTCATCTGCCACCGTGGTGCCAATAAAATCGCACCTGAAAACACTCTCAGTGCGGCGCATGCATGTTTTGCCGCTGGCTTCAGTCACGTTGAAATCGACGTGCATGTTACCGCAGATCACGAACTGGTCGTGCTGCATGACGCAACGCTGGAGCGCACGACAAACGGGCAGGGGCCGGTTTGCAACCACACGCTAGCAGAGCTGCGCGCCCTGAGTGCGGGCGCTTGGTTTTCGCCGTTCTATCGCGCTGAAAAGATCCCAACACTTGACGAGGTTCTTAAGCTGGCTTCCCTCTATGAGGGCAAACTCTATATCGAACTCAAATCTGCTCCGGCTGATCTGGTGTGGGCGCGCGTCGAAGCCTTTGGCCTGCAAGACCGCGTGTTCTTCTGGTCTTTCAATGCAGAGCTGCTGAAAGACATGCGCGCCTTAAGTGATCAGGCCCATCTGATGATGCGCAGGCAGGATTTTGACACACTTGAAGACACAATCTCGAACCTTGCCCCATCATTGATCGAATATACGATCCACGATGACTGGACAGACTTTTCGAAACTACGGTCACGTGGTATTCCATTTATGGTTGCTTACAATGGAGATGATCCCTCCATAATTGAAAAAATTGTCGACGCGTCTTCTGACATGGTTAATCTGGACCAACCATTTCTATTCGCTGATATTTGTCGACGCAAAGGATTGACCATTGAGTGATGAGCCCAAAAAATCGGTGACCTCCTTTGATGTTGCACGCCAGGCAGGGGTGTCGCGCTCCATGGTGTCGCGGGCGTTCACAGATGGTGCCAAGATTTCTGAGGCGTCACGCAAGAAGGTCCTCAAGGCAGCTGATGAACTTGGCTATCGTGTGAACTTTCTGGCCCGCGGTTTGCAAACACGCCAATCCAATCTGGTGGGCATTGTTGCCTCCTCGTTGGACACGCCGTTTCGCTCTCAGCAGGTTAAGATTGCGGCACGCGAGTTTATTCGTCACGGCTATCGCCCCATCCTTTTGACGATCGAGGAAAACGATGACGTCGAACAATGGGTGAGCGTGATGCTCAACTATAATGTGGCAGGGGTGCTGATCACCTCGGCCACGCCTTCCTCTCAGATCATTCAGGAATGTCGGCGGCTGCAGATGCCTCTGGTACTGATCAACCGCGGGGCCATGCAGGACATCACGGACACGGTTCAGATTGATGTCGCACAGGCCGGCTCATTGGCATTTTCGATGCTCACCCGGACGCGACGTGGGCGGCTTGCGGTTGTGCGCCCGAAAACCGAGTCCTATTCGGTCACAGGCCGCGTGCAGGCGTTTGTCTCCAAGTGCGCGCAAGAAGGGGTCGAGTTGCAGGAGTTTGTTGCCGACGGTCAAAGTTATGCGGCAGGCCATGACGCTGCCGGGATGCTCGGCCTTTCGACCAAGGACATTGATGGGGTGTTCTGCGCGACAGACCTTTTGGCGATGGGCGTGATGGACAGGCTGCGCACGGATTGGGGCACGCGTTTTCCTGATGACCTCGAACTGATCGGATGTGACGACATCGAACAGGCCGGGTGGGGCGCCTATCAGTTGTCAACCATGCGCCAGGACACCGAAGAACAAGTGCTGGCCGCAGTCGCACAAATGCGTCAACGCATCGAAAAGCCAGATGCCGAAATTCAGACCTATATTCAAAATCTTACGCCGATTTTTCGGCAAACAACACTGAGCAGTTATGACTAAATCCTACAAATCCCGGCTCGATTTTGCCAAAGAGATTGCCCGCGACGCTGGGGCATTGGCTTTGTCGCTTTTTGAGCAGCGAGAAACAGGCTTTGTTGCAAGCAAAGGTTTGCAAGACTTTGTAACGCTGGCCGATCGCAAAGTCGAAACCCTGATACGCAGCCAGATCGCAGCCCATTTCCCGGATGATGCTGTCTTGGGAGAAGAGGACGGGCTCTCTGGGAACAGCGAGCGCGTTTGGGTTGTTGATCCGATTGACGGGACCGCCAATTACATGCGGGGTCTCCCGGACTGGGCGATCTCCATCGCCTGCTGCGAAGGAAATGACATTGCATTTGGGGTGATTTTTGTACCGGCACGCAACGAGCTGTGTTGGGCCGAAAAGGGCCATGGGTGTTTTTGCAACGATGAGCAAGTCACTGTTTCAGATTGTCAACGCGCGGATGAGGCCTTGCTGCTGCTGGGCCGCTCTGGGCGGTGCTCGCTGCAGAGCTATCTTGATCTGGTCACGCGCACAATTGATGCCGGTATGGAGTATCGGCGCAACGGTTCAGCGGCTGTGAGCTTGATGGACGTTGCACAAGGTCGCGCAGAAGGCTTCTTCGAGGCCCATCTGAACGCGTGGGATGCAATGGCTGGCATCTTGCTCGTTCAGGAGGCGGGCGGCGTTGTGCGCGCAGATCCGGTGACCCAAACTCTGAGCCATGGAACCGAAGTCATCGCCACCGCCAGAAACACGCACGCAGATATCGTTGCCACAATCGACGCCTGACTGTTGACGCCCTTAGACGTGATAGGCGCCCAGCAGAGTTTTCAGGTACACGAAAATACGCAGGCGTTTTGTTAAGCGCCTTCAGTTGTTGAGGCGGGAAATTCTTAGCAAAGGCATTCCGCCATAACGTCCACCAGAGTGTCCAGCCTGACAGGCTTTGCGACAAAGCCGACAATCCCCGCGTCCTCGCAGAGTTTCTTCTGCGTGTTTGAAACACTTGCAGTCACTGCAATCACTTTAGGTGCGTCACGGCCCAACAGTTTCATGATCTCCTGCGTGGCTGCGATGCCGTCGATTTCCGGCATATTGATGTCCATCAGGATAAGATCAAACACACCGGTTTTTGCCTTCTCGATGCTTTCAGCACCATCATGCGCCACCTCACACTGTAGACCACAGTGCTTCAGCATACGTTGCATGATCTTCAGGTTGGTTGGCTCGTCATCGGCAACCAAAATCCGTGGATTTAGTGCGGCCAGTTCTGTCTTTGTCATTCTGCAGGCACTTTTTTCTCTGTTGTGCTGGTTGAGGGAGTGATGATTTCGGTTGGCATTTCAAACGTAAAGGTTGAGCCAAACCCAACGGAACTCTCCAGTGTGATGTCACCCTTGGCTTCCATCGCGATGCCGCGCGCAATCGAAAGCCCCAGTCCAGTGCCGCCCGCCTTGCGGTTTGATGCGCTGTCCCCCTGCGTGAAGCGGTCAAAAATCCGCGTTTGCATATCCGGCTCGATGCCCGGTCCCGTGTCGGTCACCGCCACACGGAAAACACCTTCGTTTGGATTTTCCGAGGGGACAATGCTTGCCTTCACTTTGACAGAGCCCTGTTCTGTAAATTTCACAGCATTGCCCACGAGGTTGACAACAATCTGGCGCATGCGTTTTTCATCTCCAAGAATGATCGTCTCATCCTCAGGCAGAGAAAGCTCGAACGACAGGTCTTTCTTCTTGGCCAGAACAGTGGCGAAGCTGGTTGCGTTCTTCATGAATTGCGTCACATCCATTGGCTCAGGTTTGATGCGCAGTGCACCCGCTTCAATTTCGCCAAAGGTCAGGATTTCTTCAATCAGCGCCATCTGATTGTCAGCGCACGAGTTCAAGATCTCGATCAACTCTTTGTCTTCGTCTGGCAGATCTATCATTTCCAGAAGTTGGGCCGCGCCAATCACGCCATTCATCGGGGTGCGCAATTCGTGGCTGATCGTAGCAAGAAATTGCGTTTTTGCCATATCAGAGGCACGCGCCGCTCTTGCTTCCTGGCGAAGCTCTTTTGTCATGCGCACAATCTCTTTGATGAGAGGCAGAGCAACAAAGACCCAGGCAAACACCGCAGCAAAAATCGCAATAATCAAAACAAGAGCAGACAGGTAAACCGGCGCGCGTCCTGCCAGCATGGATTTTTCGCGAAGAACCGCGGAAACATGGGCGATCTGGTCGGCAGGCAGATTGTCATACGCGGCCCAAAACTTTGTGAAGCTCGCGTGATCTGTTTTCTCGTCAACAATGATCTCAGCCGTAGCCAAAAGGATCGCTGCGACGGCACTTTCCAGCGACAGGTCGTCCGCCACTTCAGTCTGCCACTCGTTTTCTTCTTCCCAAAGGTCAACCAGATCTTCTGGCATATCATGGCCATACAAACCAAGCTGCTGGCTCAAGGCGATCGGATTGATGCCCGCTTCGATCGTGCGATCGGTCAACTCTTGCCGCGTTTCCGCAGTGCTTTCTTCCATGACTTCGTCGCCATCAGGATCAGCTGCGCGCAATGCAGAAAATAGGCCGAGTGTTTTGGCATAGTCGCGCTCGGTGTCTTCCAAAACGTCTTTTCGGCCAGATTCAACCTGTGCCAAATCGCCCTTTATCTGTGCAACCCCTTCAAGCAGCTGACCAAACGCCAAGACATAGTGAGACCCAACGGCGGCAGACTTGTGGAAGAACACAGAAGCGGCACTGGCAACTGCCAAGGGGATCATCAAAACAGCCATGGCTGCGAAAAGACGATTTCGCAGATGCTGCTGGCTCAGCGAGCCAATCTTGGTTTCTGGTTTAACCTGACTACTGTCCATAGAGACCTCGCTCTGGCAATTGCTTCGACGGATTGTTTCCGACGGCTGGACCGATATTCCACATGGATTTCTAAATTCCTAAGTACCTGAAAGAAATTAGACAATTCTTCAACCACTTTGATTGCAGATGTGTTTATAGCCAAGCCGTTTCTGGTCGCATAAACCTTTAAGCTAAGCTAGGCTGGATAGTTGCTATGTGTGTTTTAAATAACGCAATCTATGGTGGTATAGATTTCACCTATAGATGAATCTAAAATAGATTATTTTGAGCGATTGGTCACATGTCTGGAGAATAAGCACAATGCTTGAGGAATAATGGCGGAGAGACAGGGATTCGAACCCTGGGTCCCCGTGAAGGGACAACGGTTTTCGAGACCGCCCCGTTCGACCACTCCGGCACCTCTCCGTCCGCATAGACCGTGGTCTTGGTGAGGGCGTCGTTTAATCGGCTTTGTGATGTGGTGCAAGTGGGATTTGCATTGTTTTGCTATCGAAATCGACTAGCTTAAGCGGATGAACAGTTTCACCGCCCCTCTGGCCCCGTCATCCGTCTCTCTGTCCCGTCTGGCGCATATCTTTGTTGCTGGTGCGTTTGCATGGCTGAGCGTTTTTGGCGCCCCTGCACAGGCCGCCAATCGGGAGCGGGTGGAAGCTTTCTTACAGGTCACAGGCTTTGATGTTGCCATTGAATCCATTGCATTGTCAGCCTCTTCCGCCCCGATCCTGCTTGGGCTGGAAGAAGAGGATTTTGGCCTGCAATGGACCGCCCTGACCAGAGAGGTGTTTGACACCGAATTCATGCACGACCGTGCCCTGGACATTTTAGAGGCGACGCTGGATGACGACAGTCTCGCCCATGCGGCAGCGTTTTATGCAAGCGATTTGGGGCAGCGGCTCGTGGCTGTCGAAAACGCCGCCCACATGGGGGATGATGAAGAGAAAGAGTTGGTGGGTGGCGCGCTGCTTGCAGATTTGGAAGCCAATGATGATCCCCGTGTTGATCTGTTTAAGCGTATGACGGTGGCCATTGACCCAGAAGACGTGGGCTCTGACGCGATTTTGGAAATTCAGGTGCGCTTCATTTTGGCAGCCTCTTACGCGGGCGTCGTTGATCTGCGTACCGATGAAGAGGGGTTGCGCGCCGCGTTGCGGGAAAATGCGGCGGAAATGGACGCGGAGATAGAGCTCTCTTCCCTGCGCAATGCCGCCTATACGTATCAGGACTTTTCGTTGGAAGAGCTGATTGAATATACGGAAGCACTGGAAGACCCGACCATGATGACCGTATATGAGCTGATGAATGCGGTGCATTTTGAAGTTATGGCGAACCGCTTCCAGGCACTGGCTGTGCGGATGGGCGATTTGCAACCCGCACAAGAGCTTTGAGGGCTATATCGGCCTTTAATATAAAGCTTGACGAACACTGAAATCCAAAGCATAAGCGCGCCACCGGCGTGGAGTGTGTACTTTGCGCCGCGTTTTTGTTGTAACACAGTCCCGACAAGGGACGCGCTGTTCGAGGCGGCATCGTCGTAAGACATTGCCACAAACGCCAAACCCGAAAGGGGGCGGGGCCACAGGACGCGATCAGATCGAAGGAATAGGACATGTTCGCAGTCCTGAAGACCGGCGGCAAACAGTATAAAGTACAGGCAGGTGATATCCTGCGTGTCGAAAAACTGGCTGCAGACGCTGGCGAAAAAATCCAATTCAACGACGTGCTGATGGTTGGCGGTGACTCCACCGTTGTTGGCGCACCTTTCGTTGAAGGCGCAGCCGTGCAGGCAGACGTGATCGACCAGATCAAAGGCGAAAAGCTGATCAAATTCGTGAAGCGTCGTCGTAAGCACAGCTCCAAGCGTACCGTGGGCCACCGTCAGAAACTGACTCTGGTTCGCATCACAGACATTCTTGCGTCCGGCGCAGACAAGTCTGGCGTAAAAGCAGCCGTGGGCGCAGGCTCCGTTGCAGCACCTTCCGAGGCCAAACCAGCCAAGAAAGCGGCGAAGGCAGAAGCAAAGGCAGAGGCACCAGCCGCTGCAGCAGCTGATGACCTGACTGCAATCAACGGTGTGGGCCCGGCAGCAGCGAAAAAGCTGGCAGATGCAGGCATCACCTCTTTTGCACAGCTCGCAGCGGTTGACGTAGACAGCTTTGACGCTGTTAAAGTAAAGCCTGAGTGGGTTGCACAAGCAGCCGAACTGGCGAAGTAAGCGAAGTATAGGAGACTAACGATATGGCACATAAAAAAGCTGGTGGTAGTTCCCGTAACGGTCGCGACTCCGCGGGTCGTCGTCTTGGCGTGAAAAAATACGGTGGCGAAAACGTGATCCCAGGCAACATCATCCTGCGTCAGCGCGGCACCAAGATGTGGCCAGGCGAAGGCGTTGGCATGGGCAAAGATCACACCATCTTTGCAACTGTTGACGGCAACGTGAAGTTCCACAAAGGCCTCAAGGGCCGCACCTTTATTTCGGTCCTGCCAGTGGCGGAGGCCGCAGAGTAAGCCGACCTTAAGGGTAATGAGACATTTAAGGGACCGGCGAAACAGCCGGTCCCTTTTTCTTTTTAAAGGTGCATTCAGACGATGAGCGTCGCAGTGATCAGTTTTGGCGTTTTTGCCGCAAGTCAGGTGGGCACACCTGGGCCTGCGAATATGGCGCTGTTGGCCACCGGTGCGCGCTTTGGTTTTCGGGCCGCTCTGCCATTTGTGGCTGGTGTGGCTTTGGGCAAACAATTGATCATTTGGCCGTTTGGGTTTGGCCTGATGGAGCTTGCCGAAACCGTACCGGGTTTGTTTGACGCTCTGAAATGGGTGAGCGCGGCCTATATCTGCTGGCTTGCGTGGAAAGTGGCCAATCTCAGGCTGGATCCAAACCGCGATGCGGTATCCCAGCCTCCCGGATTTGCGACGGGTCTTTTGGTGCATCCGCTCAACCCTAAAGCCTGGGCGATGATCGTCGCCGGCTTCACAAATTTTGTAACACCTTCGACACCGGCGTTGCAGGCCACGGCCACCATCGCCATCTGTCTTTTGGCGGCGCAGGCCGTCTTTCATCCGATCTGGACCTATGCAGGAGACCAGATCGCCCAGACCGTCGCCGGAAAACCCGCCGAACGTTATTTAATGCGCACTTTGGCCGCGCTGACTGTGGCCTCTGTGCTTTACGTAGTTCTTTGAGGAGGAGAACAGGCATGAAATTGGATACCATCGTGAACCAGCCTGTGATCGAAACAGACCGCTTTGTGTTGCGCCCGCTGCGCCGCTCTGATCAGGGCCTGATCGAGATGCACACCGCAGATCGTGAACTGGCGCGGATGACCACCAGCATCCCGCACCCGATCCCGCCCGGCGCGACCGAGGCGTTTATTGCGCGCGCGCAATCGGAAGACCGCGTTGAGGATGTCTGGGCCATTGACAGCAGTGCCGATGGGCAGCCCGAAGTCATGGGGCTGATTGGCCTTACCCGTGTGGATGAAGGGCAAGTGGAAATCAGCTACTGGATTGGCAAAGCTTTCTGGAACACGGGTCTGGCCTCACGTGCTGTTCGCGCGCTGATCGATGCCAATCCGCTTCAAAGCCGCACAATCTTCGCCAGCGTGTTTCAGGACAACCCGGCCTCTGCGCGGGTGCTGACGAATTGTGGCTTCCAATATCTGGGGGATGCCGAGAGCTTCTCTGTGGCACGTGACGCAAATGTCCCCACCTGGACCTACAGTCTGAAACTGGATTGAGCCTTGCCGCAAGGCAAGGTATGAGCGCTGCACGCGCCGCATAAGGACAAAAGCTATGAAATTCCTCGACCTTGCCAAAGTCTACATCCGCTCAGGCGGCGGTGGGGGCGGCTGTGTATCCTTCCGTCGTGAAAAATACATCGAATACGGCGGCCCGGATGGTGGCGACGGCGGCAACGGCGGCTATGTCTGGGCAGAGGCTGTTGAAGGGCTGAACACGCTCATCGACTTCCGCTACCAGCAGCACTTCTTTGCCAAATCCGGCCAGCCCGGCATGGGCAACCAGCGCACCGGCAAGACTGGGGATGACATCGTTTTGCGCGTCCCTGTGGGCACTGAGATTCTGGATGAAGATCAGGAAACTGTCATTGCCGACCTGACCGAAGTTGGACAGCGCGTCCTGCTCGCCAAAGGCGGCAACGGCGGTTTTGGCAACCTGCACTTCAAATCGGCCACCAACCAGGCCCCACGCCGTGCCAATCCCGGCCAGCCGGGTGTGGAGCGTACCATCTGGCTGCGCCTGAAACTCATTGCGGATGTGGGTCTTCTGGGTCTGCCCAATGCGGGCAAATCCACTTTCCTTGCCGCCACCTCCAATGCGCGGCCCAAGATCGCGGACTACCCGTTCACAACGCTTCACCCCAACTTGGGCGTTGTCGGTGTGGATGGTGTTGAATTTGTCGTTGCTGACATTCCCGGCCTGATCGAAGGCGCGAGCGAGGGCAGGGGCCTTGGCGATCTGTTCCTCGGCCACGTTGAACGCTGCGCGGTGCTATTGCACTTGGTGGATGGCACCTCTGGTACGCTGCTTGAGGACTACAAAACCATCGTGCAGGAAATCACCAATTACGCCGATATTCTGGCTGACAAGCCGCGCGTGACGGTGCTCAACAAAATTGACTCGCTGGATGCGGAAGAGCGCGCATTCCTCAAAGAGGAACTCGAAGCGGTTGCGGGCGGTCCTGTGATGCTCATGTCTGGCGCAAGCCACGAAGGCACCACCGAAGTGCTGCGCGCCCTGCGCGCCGAGATTGATGATGACCGCGTACGGCAGAAAATCGACGAAACAGCGGATGAGGAAGAGGCACCGTGGCAACCCTGACTGACGCAAAACGGGTTGTTGTGAAAATCGGGTCGGCACTGCTTGTTGACCGGACCTCTGGGTTATTGAAGGCCGAATGGCTGAAAGCCCTCGCCGAAGATGTCGCAATGCTGAAGGCACGTGGCACCGATGTGGTGCTGGTGTCTTCTGGCTCTATCGCTTTGGGACGTGGCGCACTTGGGCTGCCCGCCACTGACCTTACGCTGGATCAATCCCAAGCTGCAGCCGCTGTTGGCCAAATCCGTCTGGCCCGCGCCTATGAAGAAGCTCTCGCGCCCCATGGCATCACCACCGCACAGGTCTTGGTCACGTTGGAGGACAGCGCCAACCGCCGCCGCTACCTCAATTCGCGCGCAACTTTGGATCAACTGCTCAGCCTTGGCGTTGTGCCCATCGTCAATGAAAACGACACCGTGGCCACCGATGAAATCCGCTATGGCGACAATGATCGGCTGGCCGCACAAATCTCACTCACCACAGGCGCAGATCATCTGATCCTTCTGTCTGATGTGGATGGCTTCTATTCCGCCAACCCGATGACCGATCCCAGTGCCAAACGCTTTGATGTGGTCGACACCATCACGCCCGACATCGAAGACATGGCAGGGGAAGGCGTTTCTGGCCTGTCCAAAGGCGGCATGATCACCAAACTGATGGCGGCCAAAACCGCCACCGCAGGCGGCTGTGCCATGGCGATCACCGAAGGTTCTGCCATGCGCCCTGTTCAGGCGTTGGAAAACGGGGCGAATGCCACCTGGTTCACCGCTCAAGGCACGCCACAGCTCGCGCGCAAACGTTGGATCAACTCGATGAAACCCCAGGGTGCGCTGGTTGTGGATGCAGGTGCTGCGCGCGCGCTGGCTGCGGGTAAGAGCCTGCTGCCTGCAGGTGTGACCGCCGTAAACGGAGAGTTCAACCGCGGCGACCCGATTGAAATCACCGATGCGAACGGGCACCGTTTGGGGCAGGGGCTGACCGCCTATGCCGCCAAAGATGCCGCCAAGATCAAAGGCCACCACAGCCGCGACATTGAACCGATTTTAGGCTATCCTGGACGCGCCGCACTGATTCACCGAGATGACATGGCGCTCTAGACGCTCAAAACCTTCGCCAAAGGCGACATTCACCAACCACAAAGGACAGATCTGATGAAAGACATCGCAGATATCCCCGCCCTGATGGCCCAGATTGGCGCGCAAGCCAAAGCGGCAAGCGCGGAGCTGGCCTTTGCCCCGCCGGAGGTGAAACGCGCCGCGCTAGAAGCCGCCGCCGATGCGGTCTGGGCGCGCCGCGCTGAGATCATCGAGGCCAACAAGAAAGACCTTGAATTTGGCCGTGACAAAGGCCTGTCTGACGCGATGATGGATCGCCTGATGCTGGATGAAGACCGCATTGACGGCATCGTGTCTGGCCTGCGCACTGTTGCGGCGCAAGATGACCCTGTTGGCGAGGTACTGACCCAGTGGGACATGCCTTCCGGCATCAACATTCGCCGCGTGCGCACGCCGCTGGGTGTGGTTGGTGTGATCTATGAAAGCCGCCCCAATGTGACCGCAGACGCGGGCGCGCTGTGCCTGAAATCTGGCAACGCCGTAATCCTGCGTGGCGGCTCTGAAAGCTTCCACAGCTCCGGTGCGATCCACGCTTGCCTTGTGGATGGCCTTAAATCCGTTGGCCTGCCCGAAGCTGCGATCCAGCTGGTGCCCACACGTGATCGCGCGGCTGTTCAGGAACTGTTGACCATGATCGACACTGTGGACGTGATTGTGCCGCGCGGTGGCAAAGGGTTGGTGGGGCTTGTGCAGCGTGAAGCCCGCGTGCCGGTCTTTGCCCACCTTGAGGGCATCGTCCACATCTATGTGGATGCGGCTGCCGACGCACAAAAGGCGATGGATGTGATCCTGAACGCCAAAACCCGCCGCACCGGCATCTGCGGCGCGGCGGAATGCCTGCTGATCAACGAAAGTCTCGTTGATAGCCTCGGCGCTGCGCTTATTCAGATGCTGCTGGAGGCGGGGGTGCGGGTGCATGCCGATGAAACCTTGCAGAAGATCGCAGGCACCACACCCGCCACGGCAGAGGATTGGGGCAAAGAATATCTCGACATGGATATTGCCGCGAAAGTGGTGCCGGACGTCGACGCAGCGATTGCACATATCCGCCTGTATGGCTCCAATCACACCGATTGTATCCTGACCGAAGATGACGAAACCGCCGCGCGTTTCTTTGAACGTCTGGACAGCGCGATCCTGATGCGCAACGCCTCCACTCAGTTTGCCGATGGTGGTGAATTTGGCATGGGCGCAGAGATCGGCATCGCCACCGGCAAAATGCACGCCCGCGGACCTGTTGGCGCGGCCCAGCTCACCAGCTTCAAATATCTGGTCGAAGGCAACGGCACCACGCGGGCCTAAGTCTCAAAAGACCAAAAACAAAAGGCGCCGGATTTCGGCGCCTTTTTCGTTTAAAACCTGACCTCTAGGCTCATATCGGTCATCGATACATTGAGCGTGCGCCGCAGAAGGTTCACCCCCTGTGGCAGCAGGCCAAACTGCACCTTTGCAGGCACAAGTCCCTCAGGGACGTCGCCATGCGACACGGGACCCCATAGATCGGTGTCCGCACGCAGCTTCTCGCTTTCTGCGAGCAAATACCAACCCGCGCCTTCCTTTGCGATGCTGATTGTGCCGCCAAACGGCATCGACGTCTCAAAGCACATGAGCGTCAGAAAGGCGAGGCGCAGCTCAGAGCGGGCCACAGCGCCCTCGACTTCCCAAAACGTTTCCACCCGTGACGCAGGCGCCAGATCGGTCAGGATGGATTGGATTTCCTGCGTGCCGACCATTTGTTCGTCACCTGGCTGGCCAAAAGCCACGCGAAACAGACGAATGCGCGCGTTTGCGTTCTTTACGCTGTCCTCGATCATCTCCATCTCAGGGCCCTTTGCGTCGCCGGTCAAAGCAAGCAGTTCAAGCCCATTGCCAATCGCCCCGACTGGGCTGATCAGGTCGTGGCAAATCCGTGACCCTACCAATGCGGAGAAATCCGTATTATCTGACATCTGTATTCCTTTAGAAAACGAGTGGCCCAATGGATGATCTCAATGCCTTTCTTGAACCCGGAATGTTGGTCACACACCCGACACAGCCCGATTGGGGCCTGGGGCAGGTGCAGTCCAATATCGGTGGCAAAATCACCGTCAACTTTCGGGATGCGGGCAAAGTTGTTCTTGATGGTACACGCGTCATGTTGATGCCGGCATCTGAAACCTAATTTGGTTAATAAAGTGTTCACGCCCATCCAGAAACGTCAACACATGATCTCCGCTGGCTGAATTGATTTCCCCGATTCAGCTGCGTAAAAGGCCTCAAAACAAAGAGGAAAACGCGCTCCCATGACCGAGCAGCCCCGCGATTTTAAAGTTAAACTTGCCGAGTCTGACGCGGAACTTCGCGCCGCACAGCATCTGCGTTACCAAGTGTTCGTGAAAGAGCTGGGCGCGGATGGACCTATGGTGGATCACGCCCAAGAGCTTGAAAAAGACCGGTTTGATCCAAAGTTTGACCATCTGCTTTTGATTGATCGCGCGCGCTCCGAAGATCTGCAGTCGCAAGTTGTGGGCGTTTACCGACTTCTGACCGGAGAAAAAGCCAAAGAGATTGGACAGTTCTATTCAGAGGACGAATACGATCTGTCGGCGCTGAAAGCCTCGGGTCGGCGCTTGCTGGAACTGGGACGTTCCTGTCTGTTGCCAGAGTATCGGGGTGGGGTGGGCATGTTCCATCTCTGGAACGCGCTGGCAGCTTATGTGGCCGATCATGAGATCGAAGTGCTGTTTGGCGTTGCCAGCTTTCACGGCACCGATATAGCCCGCCATGCCGCAGCACTCTCGCTTCTGCACCATCGCCATCTGGCCCCGTCAGATATCCGTCCGCGTGCGCAAGAAGGCGTGTTTCAGGCGATGGACCTGCTGCCCGAAGCGGACATCGACCGCCGAACAGCAATGCTGTCGGTGCCACCTTTGATCAAAGCCTATCTGCGCCTTGGTGGTTTTGTCGGGGAAGGGGCGTTTTTGGACCATGCCTTTAACACCACCGATGTCTGTCTGATCCTTGACACCGCCCGCATGAATGAGAAAAGCCGGGCGCTCTATACGAAGGAGCGCGCACTGTGAGCACTTGGGAAAGCGACGAAGGCTATCCAGTTCAGCCTGAACTCGGGGCAATGGGCATTCTGCGTGCTGTTGCACGCGGCTTTCCTCTGGCCATATTGGTGTTTGGATGTCTGGGGCTGTTGCTGCTACTGCGCCTTATCGAGCGTCCGCTGTTTGGGCTGCAACGCCCCTGGACCCCACACATCACCCAATTTGTCTGCCGCAACGCGTTCCGGCTGCTCGGCATTCGCTTCACCGTGACCGGCACACCGATCAAAGGGCGCGGTGCGGTGGTTGCAAACCACTCATCTTGGCTGGATATTTTTGCGCTCAACGCGCCACAACAAGTCTATTTCGTGTCCAAAGCGGAAGTTGCCAAATGGCCCGGAATTGGCTGGCTTGCGCGCGCCACGGGCACATTGTTCATAAGGCGTGACCGCCGTGAAGCGCGTGCGCACAAGCAAATGTTTGAGGATCGTCTGCTGGCCGGGCACCAGCTGCTGTTCTTTCCAGAGGGCACCAGCAGCGACAGCCAAAGGGTCTTGCCGTTCAAGACCACGCTCTTTGAGGCGTTTTTTGATCCACGTCTGCGCGAAGAAATGGTCATACAACCCGTCACGGTGCACTACACAGCCCCCAAAGGGGCTGAGCCCCGATTTTATGGCTGGTGGGGAGATATGGACTTTGGTCCACATCTGCTTTGCACATTGGCGGCCCCACGGCAGGGCCAAGTTGATGTGATTTACCATCCACCGCTCAACGTCAGCGACTTTGCCAATCGCAAGTCATTGGCGCGTGCCGCCGAAACCCAAATCCGTTCTGGCCTGAAAAAATAGTTCCTCAAAATGGGCGCGGTGATGGGGCGAATGCCGCCCCAAATCTGCTCAGCGCTCAACCATTGTCACGTGCCAGTGCGCGCTGAAAAGCCGGGCGCGCCTCGATAGCGGCCACATATGCTGCCAGTTTGGGGTAAGCCTCTGAAAGGCCCAGCCGATGAACTGCGGCTTGTGCTGGGAACAGCATCATCACATCCACTGCGGACAAGTCATCGAGAACAAAATGACCGGACGGGCGCAGCTGCGCTTCCATATAGTCAAAATGGTTCTTTGTTTCCGAACGTATGCGCGGCTGAAGCGGCGCAGCTGCCTCGCCCAGACGGCTTGTATAAATGCCCAGAAGCAAAGGCGTCATCGCAGACCCTTCTGCAAAATGCATCAATTGGAGATGGGCCATTGCCTCTGCACTGTTTTCATCAGCTGGCAGCATCTGGGGTGCATATCGCTGGCACAAAACCTCAACAATCGCGGCCGATTCCGTGATCAATTGCCCATCAATTTCCAACATGGGCGCTTTGCCTAGCGGATGTATCTCTTTTAGCGTCTCAGGTGCCAAGAACGTCTCGCTGTCGCGCTGATAGCTGCAGAGCTCATAGGGCACGCCAATCTCTTCAAGCAGCCACATGATGCGCAATGACCGGGATTGATTAAGGTGATAGAGTTTGATCATGAAGGCAGCTCCTTGGTTGTTTGACTGAACAGGCTTTTGCGTCATACAAAACGCCAAGGCGCTTGACGCCTCAACACCAGTCGACCAACGAAATTCACCGCCTCAAGGCAAAGGTCAACCCGTCGCGATCCGCAGTGCCTGCAATTTCGGGCATCCGCGACAATAGGTGCTTGCAAGCAAACCAATGCTGGTGTAAACGCGCGCCATTCAAACCCGCAGACGGGGTTTGGGCTTGGGCAGGGGAGACATCCCTGTCGGTCCGCCGGTTGGAGCATCCGCTCTCACTTCTCCCCGTCAAGGCGTAAACCGGAAAAGGAAAATAGCATGGCTCTTCCCGAGTTCTCCATGCGTCAGCTGCTGGAAGCTGGCGTTCACTTTGGTCACCAAACACAGCGCTGGAACCCACGCATGGGCCCGTTCATCTACGGCTCCCGCAATGGCATCCACATCATGGACCTGACCCAGACCGTTCCTATGCTGGACCAGGCTCTGACAGCTGTTCGTGACACCGTGGCAAAAGGCGGCCGCGTTCTCTTCGTTGGCACCAAGCGTCAGGCCGCAGCGCCAATCGCAGATGCAGCAGAGAAATCCGCGCAGTACTTCATGAACCACCGCTGGCTCGGCGGCACGCTGACCAACTGGAAAACCGTTTCCCAGTCCATCAACCGTCTGAAAGAGATCGACGAGAAACTGGCATCCGGCGCAGAAGGCCTGACCAAGAAAGAGCGTCTGGGCATCGAGCGCGACCAGGAGAAGCTGCAAGCCTCTCTCGGCGGCATCCGCGACATGGGCGGCGTTCCTGACCTGCTGTTCGTCATCGACGTGAAAAAAGAAGCTCTGGCGATCGCAGAAGCCAACAAACTGGGCATCCCAGTTGTGGCTGTGGTTGACACCAACTGCTCCCCAGACGGCGTTGACTACATCATCCCAGGCAACGACGACGCATCCCGCGCGATCTCCCTGTATTGCGACCTCGCAGCCCGCGCAGCGCTGGACGGCATGACCGCACAGCTGGGCGCAGCTGGCGTTGATCTGGGCGAATTCGAAGCTCCGGTTGAAGAAGCCGTGGCCGAAGAAGCCGCAGCAGACGCGTAAGCGACGTTACAAATCTGACATGGGGGCAGGGTAGACCCGCCCCCACATTCCCAATTCTGACGAGGAGAGCCACAGATGGCGATCACAGCAGCAATGGTTAAAGAACTGCGCGAGATGACCGGCGCAGGCATGATGGACGCGAAAAAAGCGTTGACCGAAACCAATGGCGATCAGGAAGCAGCAATCGACTGGCTGCGCACCAAAGGTCTGGCGAAAGCGGCGAAGAAATCCGGCCGTACCGCAGCCGAAGGTCTGGTGGCTGTCACTGTTGAAGGTGGCAAAGGTGTTGCCGTTGAGGTGAACTCCGAAACCGACTTCGTTGGCAAAAACGCGGACTTCCAGTCCATGGTTGCCAAAATCGCTGGCGCAGCGATCAACGTATCTGACGTTGACGCGCTGAAAGCAGCGGATCTGGGCGGCAAGACCGTTGAAGAAACCGTAACCGACGCTGTTGCCACCATCGGTGAAAACATGTCCGTGCGCCGTATGGCATCCGTTGAAGGCGACGTTGTGACCTCCTACGTTCACAACCCAGCGACCGACGGCATGGGCAAAATCGGTGTTCTCGTGGCGCTGAAAGGCGGCGACGAAGCATTCGGCAAGCAGGTTGCCATGCACATCGCAGCGGCCAACCCGCAGGCACTGGGCGAAGCAGACCTCGACCCGGCCATCGTTGAAAAAGAGAAAAACGTTCAGATCGAGATTGCACGTGAATCTGGTAAGCCAGAGCAGGTGATCGAGAAAATGATCGTAGGCCGCATGAAGAAATTCATGTCCGAAGTGACCCTGCTGGGCCAAAACTTCGTGATCAACCCTGACCTGACCGTTGAAGCAGCTGCCAAAGAAGCAGGCGCGGAAATCGTTGGCTACGTTCGCATGGAAGTGGGCGAAGGCATCGAGAAGAAAGAAGAAGACTTTGCAGCAGAAGTGGCGAAAGCCGCTCAGGGCTAAGCCCCTCTGAAGTCGACGACTTTGAACGCCGCACACTACAGAGTGTGCGGCGTTTTTTTGTGTCTGTTTATTAATCTCAGCTCTTGGCCACCTGCGCTTCTTTGGCAGCACTAAATACGAAAAAAGGGGCCCGCATCCGGACCCCTATAAGAACAAGTATCAACGATTGATTTAAGCTGCTGCGGTGTGCCCATTGGCAAGTGATCTGTCGCCCACAACCACCGTGTCTTGCTCAATTTCGAAAACAGCCAGATGCGCGATGAGCTCTTCAGAGTTGTCCTCAAGCGTGGCGCAATGCTGTTGGGTCTGCTCAACCATCTCTTTGTTCTGTTGCGTGACACGATCCAGTTGCTCAATGCCAGTGCTGACCTCTTCAATCGTGCTGGATTGTTGGTCCACGACCTGTGCGATTTCTTCAACCATATCGGAGATCCCACCAACCTTGTCAGCAATGCTCTTAAGTTCGTCACCCATGCGGCCAACCAAATCAACGCCTTCCGTAACCTGGTTGGAGCTAAGTGCGATGAGGTCTTTGATCTCTTGCGCGGACTCAGTGGATCTCAGCGCCAGCGAGCGCACCTCAGAGGCGACAACCGCAAATCCACGACCAGCTTCACCAGCCCGTGCGGCTTCCACCCCTGCGTTCAACGCCAGCAAGTTGGTTTGGAACGAAATATCCTCAATCACCGAAATGATTGCCGAAATCTGATTAGAAGAACCTTCGATTTTCGACATCGAGTTCACGGCCATCGACACAATGCCACCGCTCTGATCTGCTTCTTTGCGTGCTTCAGAGACGATACGTTCGACCGAACGCGCGTTTTTCGACGCTGATTTTGCGCTGCTGGTCAGATCTTCCATCGCGGAGGTCGTTTCATCCAATGTGGACGATTGGCTTTCTGTACGCTGTGCAAGTTCCTGCGATGCACCTGCCAATTCAGAAGAGAAGTGTTTCACAGACTCAGAATTGCGATGAATTGCGCCCAAAAGCGTGTTCAACTTCTCTGCCGAGGTGTTGAAGTCTTTGCGAAGCACATCCATGGCGCCAGCAAACGCATCATCCAGACGATAGGTCAAATCGCCTTTGGAAAGCTCTTTCAGCCCCATGCCAAGTGCTGCCACAACGGTCTCAACCTGGCGCGCATTCTCGCGTATCTCTTCTTCTTTGCGCTGATTGCCCTCAATCGCCTCTCGAAGTGATGAAACCACACGTGCCAACGCGCCAATCTCGTCTTTTCTCTGTCCGAGACTTTCATCGGCAGTCACATCACCTTCAGCCATGCGCCCCAGTAGGGCCTGAAGATGTGACACAGGGCGGGTCACAGACAGCGTTACGTATCGCGCAGCGAACACAGAAAGTGCGACAGCCGCCAAGAGAATGAGCGTCACATGCAGGCCAAAGCTGTCAAGCGAGGCAGTGACTGTCGAACCGGCAGAGTGATTGGCCGCTTCTTCGAAATCAATGAACTCATTGATCACATTCAACCAGTCCGAAAACAGCGGAGAGACTTCTTGCAACAGAGCGATCGCCTGCGCTTTGTGTCGCGGATTTCCTGAAGAGATTTTGTTGATGATTTCATCAACCAACGGGTTGGTCTCCGCTTGAACCAGCGCAATACGCGCTGCAATTTCTTTTTCCTCAGGGCGCACGGTGGCCGTGTCAGCCAATAGCTTTTCGAGCTGTTTTTCGTTTTCAGCATAAGTGGCAGCCAAAGCATCGATCAACGCAACCTGCGCATCGCGATCTGGGCCCGCCTGCAACAGCACCACATCCCGAATAGCAATGGCGCGGTCGTGAACGCTGCCGCGAAAATTGATTGCATGGCGTTGTTTGACCGAATTGACTTCGTTGATTTGCGCAAGCGTTTCGCGCGCTGCTTCAACGCGCCAGACCGCGACAATGGCAAGCCCCACCATAAGGGCAAGCATAAAGGCAAAGGTCACTGACAAACGGGCACCGATGGCGAGATTTTTCATCTCTGTCTCCAATTCAGGTGAATTCATGTCGATGGCCATCCCCGCCATCGCTTTTGTAAGGAGCAAAATCTGAGATCAGGCATAAGAAACCGTTAAAAGGCCCCATGAAACTGGCGCTCTCACCACGTTAGACAGCGGTCAATCTGCTCACGATTTCAGAGCGATCCGACACAGAGATTTCTCCATGATAACAGAGGGTTGTCAGCAGAGTAGGGCACAACAAACGAACAACCGTATGCCGTACAGCGGTCTGAAAAGACATCGTTCCATAGGGGCGGTCAAAGCAAAACATGCATAAAAAACGGCGCCACCATAGGGTGACGCCGCTCTTTCCACGGCCTCCAAAACATGGGGATGGGGAGGCCACCGAAATTGTTAACTTATGGCCAAAATAAACCTAAGCTAACGTCCGGGTTGTGTACCGGTCGACACGGAGAGCCTCGAAATTACGAAGTTCAGCGCCGATATGTTCCAAGGCCAAAGCCACCACTCACGGAACAATTCGATATTGCCATTCTGACAAATAACCAACAAGTCAGGGATACCATACTAATGACGCTATAATGCGTCAGTTTTGGCCTTCAAGCAAGTAAATTTGTCGCATGAACGAAGCCTTGAGCAAAGCCTGGGCTGTGGTCTCCACATTCATGGCGTCTCGGGCCAGCCGCAAATGCTTCTCAACTGTCGCGGGAGTGCGGCCAATCAGCAGTGCAATATCCTGAATGGTTTTGCCATCGCCAACCCATTCCAGCACTTCTCTTTGACGATTCGTCAGTTCCCGTTCCGGATTTTTGTAGGGCAGGGACTGGATCTTCAGATGCGCCACATTATTGAACAATGAAATCTCGCGGCCATGTGTTTCCCAAAGTTCGTCAACTTCGTATTGCGCCAGGTCAGAACGCGCGCCAAGTGAGATCGCGCCCTTGTGGCGCGATGAAACCGTCGGGAAACTTACTGTATAGCCTGCGTGCAGCCCAAACTGTTGGTTCACCTGATACACTTGGATTTGTTTCTCTGTCAGATTGCCCGCCGCAAAGGCGTTTTGGATGATGCTCCAGCTCTGTGCGCCGGCGTTATCAAGCGACCACTTCATCATCGGGCCGTCAAAGTACAGGCCTTCGCCGATGTATTTGTCCAGATAGGCACGCTCATGATTGGAGAGAATGAAAAAGTCTTCAACATCACCCAATGACATGCCGCTGCGGTAGTTGGTGTAGCCATAGATGATTTTGTCAAAACCAAAAGTTGCCATCTTGGCGCAGTGCAGTTCCCAAAGCGCCTCAAGGCTGGTCTGGTTCATTACGGTTTCGACGTAGTCTAAAGCTTCGTCCATCAGTGCATCCACAATACAACGGCGCGATCAAGTACAGCACAGAGAAAATCTGGTGCGCTTGTCGGCAGGTTTACAACTGTCGTCAGGTTCGTTCATCCCCACGAACTAATCCCAAAGGTATCGTAAATCTTTCCTAAGTGTCCAGAGGGGTAAGATAGTTGTTTTGACCATTTGGTTTAATGACATAATACCAATTATAAGACTTAAGGATTCGCTATTTAAACAAGACTCCCCGCCCATCGCGAATGTGAAAACGAAATCACTCTCAATGTGTTACGAGGCACATTCAATGCGCCTCGTACCCCTTGTCATATGTGGCGCCTATCCAAGCGCATAACCGGCGCCGCGCACCGTGCGGAGCGGGTCATTGCCCCCATGCACACACAGTGCTTTGCGCAGACGCCCGATATGTACATCTACCGTGCGGCTGTCGACATAAATGTCGCGCCCCCAAACCCGATCCAACAGCTGTTCACGACTCCAAACACGGCCAGGCTTTTCCATAAACGTTGCCAGCAGACGGAACTCTGTCGGCCCAAGCCGCAACGCTTCATCAGAGCGTGTCACCCGGTGAGTTTCGGCATCCAAAATAATGTCTTCATATGTGAGCGTCTGGCCAACTGAAGACGGACGCACGCGGCGCAGCTGGTTGCGCACCCGTGCCATCAGCTCCATCACTGAATACGGTTTGACAACATAGTCATCAGCGCCGGTCTCAAGCCCGCGCACACGGTCAACCTCTTCAGACCGCGCCGACAACATGATCACTGGAATGTCTTTGGTCTCTGCACGCGTTTTCAGACGCCGACAGATTTCGATGCCAGATGTTCCCGGCAGCATCCAATCCAGCACGATGATGTCAGGCTGGACCTCCTGCACCATCAACAGCGCTGTGTCGCCATCCGCGGCGGCTTCCACGTCAAACCCTTCGGCCTGAAGGTTGTAACTCAGAACTTCACGCTGTGCCGGTTCATCTTCTACGACGAGAACGGTGGGATGATCTTTGGCCATCTTCTTTGCCTCTCTATCTCTCTTTAGGCCTCAAGCCGTGTGGCTTTGGGGCGCGCCTCTTCAGGCATGGAACCGGTCACCAGATAAATCACCTGCTCGGCAATTGCGGTCACATGGTCCCCCATGCGCTCGGTGTTTTTTGCCATGAAATGCAGGTGCATACAGGGTGTGATGTGGCGTGGATCTTCCATCATGAACGTCAGGAATTCACGGAACAGCGCATTGTACATCTGGTCAATGCTCTGATCACGCTCAAGCACATCCTGCGCCAGCGCAACGTCGCGCTGGATAAAGGCGTCCAGCACATCTTTCAGCATCAGCTGCACTTCTTGCGCCATACGACGCAGAGAGCCATGCGCGCCCTCAATCTGCTCCATATGCACGAGCACCGCTGTGCGTTTGGCCATGTTCTTGGCATAGTCGCCAATGCGTTCAAGGTTGCCGGCGATTTTCATCACAGACAGCACAACGCGCAAATCCACCGCCGCAGGCGCACGCAGCGCGATCAGATTGGCGCAAAGCTCATTGATCAGGTCTTCAAGCGCGTCAACGGCCTTGTCACCTTGCCGCACTTCGGCAGCCAATTCTTCGTCGCGGTTCTGCATAGACTTGGCGGCATCGCCAATCGCCGCCTCAACCAGGCCGCCCATTTTCATCACATGCGCCTGAATGCCTTCGAGGTCGCGGTCAAAGGCGGAAGCAATATGTTGATCGTTCATAATACAGTCTCCTTAGCCGATCCGGCCAGTGATATAGCTTTCAGTGCGCTCGTCTTTTGGGTTGGTGAAGATCTGCGAGGTGTCGCCAAACTCCACCAGATTGCCCAAATGGAAAAACGCGGTTTTCTGGCTGACGCGCGCGGCCTGCTGCATGGAGTGCGTCACAATCACCACCGAATACTGGTGGCGCAGCTCATCAATCAGCTCTTCCACCTGCGCGGTGGCAATCGGGTCCAAAGCAGAGCACGGCTCATCCATCAGCAGCACTTCAGGCTCGGTCGCCACAGCGCGCGCAATACACAGACGCTGTTGTTGACCACCGGACAGCCCCGTGCCCGGCGCATGCAGACGGTCTTTCACCTCATCCCAAATCGCACCACGGCGCAGGGATTTCTCCACGATCTCGTCCAGATCCGCCTTGTTCTTGGCCAAGCCGTGAATGCGCGGGCCATAGGCGATGTTGTCATAAATCGACTTGGGGAACGGGTTTGGCTTTTGAAACACCATGCCGACTTTGGCACGCAGCTGCACAGGATCCACACGCTTGTCATAGATGTCTTCGCCATCAATCAGGATATCACCTTTCACACGACACACATCAATAGTGTCGTTCATCCGGTTGATACAGCGCAAGAAAGTGGACTTTCCACAACCCGATGGGCCGATGAAAGCCGTCACAGCCTTCGCATCAATCTCGACGTTCACGTCTTTGATGGCATGGGTGTCACCATAATAAACCTGCACGTTGCGGGCGGAGATTTTGGTTGCGTTCTGGTCCACGGCGGCCCCCAGTTCAGCTTGGTCATACATATTGTTCAATCCTTTGCTTACCAACGGCGCTCAAACCGGCGGCGCAGGATAACTGCGAGAGTGTTCATTGAGATGAGGAAGATCAACAAAATGATGATCCCGCCCCAGGCGCGTTCATAGTAAGCTGGGTCAGCGCGCTTCGCCCATTCGTAGATCTGTGCCGGCATGGCAGAATTCGGATCCAGCAGGCCGCTGGCAATGCCGTCCGGCGCGTTGGACGCGATATAGCCCACCATCCCGATCAGCAGCAGAGGTGCAGTTTCACCGAGTGCCTGGGCCAGGCCAATGATGGTGCCGGTCAGAATGCCAGGCGCGGCCAGCGGCAGCACATGGTGGAAGACCGACTGCATTTTGGAGGCCCCTACCCCCAGCGCCGCGTCACGGATGCTTGGCGGTACAGATTTCAGCGAGGCACGGGTCGAAATGATGATCGTCGGCAAGGTCATCAGTGTCAGCACCAGACCACCCACGAGCGGCGCGGATTGCGGCAGATGCATGAACTGGATGAACACCGCGAGACCCAAGATACCAAACACAATGGATGGCACAGCCGCGAGGTTGGAAATATTGACTTCGATCAGATCTGTCAGGCGGTTCTTAGGCGCAAATTCCTCAAGATAGATCGATGCGGCCACACCCAACGGCAGGGCCAAGAAAAGCACCACAAACATCATGAACAGGGAGCCCAGCATCGACACACCGATTCCGGCTTGCTCCGCGCGGCTTTCGGATGCATCCGCGCCAAAGATGAAAGCCGGGTTGAAGGTTTTGGCAACCACGCCCGCTTCCAGCAGCCCATCCACGATGTCGAGGTGCTCGGCGTCAATGTTCTTGTCGCGTGCCAGATGCTCACGTTTCACACGGTCTTTCAGATAGCCATCCACACGGCTTGACGCGAGGAACTTGAACTCCACGGTCTGACCAATCAGTGCCGGGTTTTCGATCACCGCCGTACGCACTTGGCCCGCAGCAGAGGCCGAAATCAGCGCCTTCATCTCTTTGGATTTGGTCAGCGGTGTCTCGATGCCTGCCTTCTGCACTTCTGCAAGAACAGCTTTTTGGATCAGTGGGTTATAGCCAAAAGTTGACACTTTCTTAATGTCATCAATGTTGCGGTTGCCCTTTTTATCGAGCTTGGCCTCATCCAGATAGACCGGCACGGTCAGGAAGGTCTGCTGAAACGCGCCCAGACCACTGGTCAGGATCGCAAACAGCAGCACAAAGAGGAACGTGATACCGGTGACAATAGCGGCCACGCCATAGGCGCGAAACCGTTTCTCTGCTGCATTGCGCTTTTTGGTGCGCGCATCGAGCGTGGTCAGAGAGCCAGACTGCGGCTTTGCGCCATCGGTGGGAAGGCTTGCGTCGGTCATTCGTACTGCTCCCGGTACTTACGGACGATGTAGAGCGCGAAAACATTCAGCGCCAAGGTCAGAACAAAAAGGGTGATCCCAAGGGCAAAGGCCACCAGGGCTTCGGGCGATGCAAAGTCAGAGTCGCCTGTCAGCTGAGAGACAATCTTGGCGGTCACGGTGGTCATCGCTTCAAACGGGTTGAGCGAAAGCCGGGCTGCGGCCCCTGCCCCCATGACCACAATCATGGTTTCGCCAATCGCGCGGCTTGCGGCCAACAGGATCGCGCCCACAATGCCCGGCAACGCGGCCGGCAGGATCACCTGTTTGATGGTTTCAGATTGCGTCGCGCCCAGCCCGTAAGAACCGTCGCGCATCGCCTGCGGCACCGCATTGATGATGTCGTCAGACAGCGAGCTCACAAATGGGATCAGCATGATGCCCATGGCAATTCCTGCGGTCATCACCGCGCGACCACCGCTCATCCAGCCTGCGCCATCTTCGCCGAAAACAGAAACCAATAGCGGCCCGATGGTCAGCAGCGCAAACAGACCATACACAATGGTCGGGATCCCGGCGAGGATCTCCAGCAGCGGCTTGGCAATGCCCCGCACGCGTGGTGTCGCGTATTCCGACAAGTAGATCGCGGCAAACAGCCCAATAGGCACCGCCACCAGCAAAGCAATGAAAGAGATATAAAGCGTGCCCCAAAGCAGCGGCAGAATACCCAGCTTAGAAGCGCCCCCCCGGCCAGAGAAGCTCGGCGCCCACTCAAGCAGGGTGAAAAAGTCTGCTGCAGGATAGAGGCGGAAGAATTCGGCAGTGTTGAACACCAGCGACAGCACAATGCCGATCGTGGTCAGGATCGCCACAGAGGCTGCCGCGATCAAAAGCGCCAAAATGCCTTGTTCCACGGTGTTGCGCGCTTTGTAGTCTTTGTCGGCCTGCCGAATGGCAAAACCTGCGGCACCAAGGGAGACCAGCAAAGTAAGCGCTGCCAGGATAAGGCTGCCAGTGCTCGTCATCGTACGATAGGCCTGCGCCGCATGCAGGATCGGCTTGGTGATCGCAGAGGTCACAACCTGCCCGGCCTCTTTCAGGCTGGCAGTCAGCGCTTCAACATCGGCACCTGCATCACGTGACAGCTCTTCAGAGATCACGCCAGCAGCCACAGCGTTGTTCAGCCCCTCGGCAGTGCGGCGCACTTCGGCCATCACCAGACCAATACTTGAGCCTTCTTTGATCTCACTTTCTGGGATCATACCAGCAATGCTGTTTTGAATGACAAGCGGTTGCGCGATCAGCCAGACAACGATCAGCCCAAATGCAGGCGCTGTGACTTTCATGAACACGTTCCAGCCATAGTAATTCGGCAGGGAGTGCAAGGCGCGCGAGTCACCGCCAGCGCTGCTCAGGGCACGCTGTCTCCCAAAAACAAAGCCGACGATCGAAATCGCCAGCACAATCACGCAAAGCCAGATAACAGGCATATGTCCCCCAGAAGTCTTTTTCTCAAGACAGATTGGAAAGAGGCGGCGACAGGCGCCGCCTCAGATGTTTTATCGACTTAACAGTCGGGATCAGCTGTCGCCACCCATGGTTTTCTCAGCAGCAACCGCTTCCTGAGTTTCAACCAGCGCTGGGTCGGACACGAGGCCGTATTCAGCCAGAGGGCCGTCGCCGCCTGCGATCTCATCAGAGATGAAGAACTCAGCGTATTCTTTGAGGCCAGGGATCACGCCGATGTGGGCTTTCTTCACGTAGAAGAACAGCGGGCGGGACACTGGGTATTCACCGGTGGAGATGGTTTCGGTGGAAGGCTCAACGCCTGCCATAGTCGCCACTTTCAGCTTGTCGGTGTTGTTCTCATAGAACGCCAGACCAAACACGCCGATGCCGTTTGCGTTGGCGTCGATGGAAGCCAGGGTCTCGGTGTAGTCACCGTCGATGTCCACGGCGCGGCCATCAGACATCACTTCCAGACATGCATCTTCTGCATCGTCCTCAGACATGCCAGCAGCCATCATCGCTTCGAAAGCGCCAGTGGCTTCACAGCCTGCTGCAACCACTTTCTCTTCAAACACTTCACGGGTGCCGTGCTTGGTGCCTGGGATGAATGCCAGAATGTCCTCGGATGGCAGGTCCGCGTTGAAGTCAGACCATTTCTTGTGTGGGTTATCAACCAGCTTGCCGTCCACCATCACTTTTGGGGCCAGCGCGTTGAAGATGTCAGACTGCGTGAAAGCAGAGTAGTCAGGACCGTTCAGCTGGGAAGCGAACACGATGCCGTCATAACCGATGCGCACTTCGATGATGTCAGTCACACCGTTTTCTGCGCAGGCTTTGATTTCTTTGTCGCGGATCTTGCGGGAGGCGTTCGCAACATCGGTGTGCTCGGTGCCAACACCTTGGCAGAAACGCTTCAGACCAGCAGAAGAGCCACCGGATTCAACAACCGGTGTTGGGAAGTCGAAGTTTTCGCCAAAAGCTTCAGCAACGATAGAAGCATAAGGCAGAACGGTGGAAGAACCGGCGACCTGAACTTGGTCACGCGCCGCAGCAGAGGTGGCGGCAACGGCCGCGATGGCCAGAGCAGAGGCAGTCAGTTTGACAGACATTAGTATAACTCCATGTGTTTAGACTGTTCTGTGTCAGTCTCACAGCGCGGTCTAATGCGCCTGTTCGAAGCTTTTGTGACGGCTATGTAACAGCTGTATGACAGTGGCAAAGAAAATATGTCATTTCGCAAAAAACAACATTGCCAAAAGGTTACTTCAAAGGAAGCAACACGTTGAAAACGCTACCTTTACCCAGCTTGCTTTCGATGTGCATACGGCCCCTGTGACGGTTAACAATATGTTTTACAATGGCGAGCCCAAGCCCCGTGCCGCCCATCTCCCGCGATCTATGAGAATCTATGCGGTAAAAACGCTCCGTCAGACGGGCAATATGCACCGAGTCGATTCCCGGCCCATCATCACGCACCGAAAGCGCATATCGCGGCCCCATCACGCCAACCCCGCTGCGCTTTTCTGCTAGGGTGACCGTGACAGTGGTGCCCGGGCCGCCATATTTCAGCGCATTTTCCACGAGATTCGTGACCACCTGCAAAAGCTGGTCCGCATCCCCAGGCACCACTGCCTCTTCACGCACCTTGTCATAGACCAAGGTGCACCCGGCCTCTTCAGCCATCGGCCCAAGGTTTTGCAACACAGATCGGATCACCTGATCCAGATCGACCGGATCCGTGGGGCGCATCCGCGACACTTCTTCAACACGGCTCAGTGACAAGAGATCCCCAACCAGGCGATTCATCCGGCTCGCTTCCGCCGACATAATGCCCAGAAACCGATCCTGTGCCCTAGGATCAGCCCGCGCTGGCCCCTGAAGGGTCTCCACAAAGCCCAGAATCGCGGTTAGCGGCGTGCGCAACTCATGGCTCACATTGGCCACAAAATCCCGCCGCATCTGGTCAAGCTGCTGAAGCTCGGTCACATCCTGAAAACAGATCAGCACACCTTTGAAGCTTTGCCCACTTCGGGGCATACTCAATCCGCGCGGGCCGCTTGCTTCAGGGGTCAACGTCACCGGCGCACAGCTGACATCATAGCGGTGTTCCTGTGGCCCTTCGCTGTGCAGGTAAATCGCGCGATGCGTCTCCCCATCCCGCAGACAGTCTTCAACGGCCGCGTTCAGACTTGGTTGACGAAATACCAAAATCAAAGGCCGGTCATCGTCCGCATGAGGGTTCAGTTTCACCGCAGCCGCATTGCCACCCACAATTCTTGCCCGGCTGTCCACCAGAACAGCGGGAAGAGGAATCGCATCCAAGTATGATCTGTAAAATTCGCGCTGCACGTTTGCCTCATATCTTCAAAAGGCCCGGCCAAAACGGCCAGGCACCTTTTGCAGGCTCAAATCGCAGCAACGTAACAGGAATATGACATGTCGCTCTATCTAAAGAGAAACTGTCACAAATCGCGATGCGCGAGTCAGATTGCGCGCAGCCCGGACTTATAGCGCAGGAAATTTTCCTGATAATGCAGCGCTGACAAGCGCAGCTTTGCGATCGCCGCCTCATCCAGCTGGCGCACCACCTTTCCGGGTGTGCCCATCACAAGGCTGCCATCAGGGATCTCTTTGCCTTCCGGGATCAGCGCCCCTGCCCCGATCAGGCAGTTTTTGCCAATCTTGGCACCATTCAGGATGATCGCGCCCATGCCAATCAGGCTGTTCTCGCCGATCGTGCAGCCATGCAGCATCACCTTATGGCCAATGGTGCAGCCCGCACCAATGGACATCGGAAAACCCATATCCGTGTGCAGCACACAGTTTTCCTGAACATTGGAGCCAGCGCCAACCCGGATCTCCTCGTTGTCGCCGCGCAGCGTGCTGCCAAACCAGACGGAGGCCCCAGCCTCAAGCACAACATTGCCAATCAAATTGGCATCTGGCGCGCACCAGCTGTCTTCATCCTGATGAGGGCGCACCCCGTCCAGTTCATAAATTGGCATCAGGACATCTCCTCAAACTGCATCTGCAACTGACGCACATGATCCTGCAGCTCTGGCTGCTGAATACGGCGCATCCGCTCCGCTTCCACAATGGTTTTCAGCTTGGCTTCGGTCTCATCCAGATCGTCATTGACCAGTACATAGTCGTAATAGCCCCAGTGGCTGATCTCATCCCAGCTCTTGAGCATACGCTTGGCGATCACATCTTCGCTGTCCTGCGCGCGGGTTTCAAGACGGCGGCGCAGCTCTACAATCGACGGTGGCAGAATGAAGATCGACAGCGCATGTTTGCCCAAATCCGAATTGCGGATTTGAATTTCACCTTGCCAGTCCACGTCAAACAGCACGTCCTGACCATTGTTTATGGTGTCCCGCACCGGTCCCGCTGGCGAACCATAGAAATTGCCAAAAACGTGGGCGTGCTCCAGCATCTGCCCTTCAGCAACCTGCGTCTTGAACTCTTCTTCTTTCATGAAGAAATATTCGCGCCCATGCTCTTCACCGGGGCGTGGCGCACGTGTGGTGGCAGAGACCGAAAACTTCAGCCCCGGATCCCAGGCCATCAACCGCCGCGCCAGCGTTGATTTCCCTGCGCCGGAGGGGCTCGACAAAATGATCAAAAGGCCGCGTCTGTTGGTCATGCTCTCATTCCACGTTTTGAACCTGTTCCCGCATCTGATCTATCACAGCTTTGAGGTCCAGCCCAATCCGCGTCAAATCCACCGATTGTGCCTTTGAACACAGCGTATTGGCCTCCCGGTTGAATTCCTGCATCAGGAAATCGAGTTTGCGACCAACCGGGCTGCCTTGGGCAATCAATCCGCGCGCGGCCTCAACATGGGCGCGCAGCCGGTCCAGTTCTTCCATCACGTCCGCTTTCACGGCCAATATGGCCAGCTCTTGCGCCACCCGTATTTCATCCGCACCTTCGGTGTTTTCCAGCACCCGCGCCAAATTGCTGCGCAATGCATCGGCACTCTCGGCCCGCCGCGCTTCCGCCGCCGTCGCAGCCTGCGACGTCAGCGCTTCGATTTGCGCCAACTGGTCAAGCAGCACCGTTTGAAGCGCTTGTCCTTCTTGCTGGCGCATGGCCGCAAAGCTTTCAAGCAACGCCGGCACCTCTGCCATCAAAGCCGTCAGAAGCGCCTTTGTGTCGGTGTCCTCAGAGGTGGTTTCCATCACGCCACGCAACCCCAAGAGATCGCTCGCTTTAGAGGGCGCCAAAGCGACACCTGCGTCAGCCGCCTGTGCTTCCGCCGCCTTGATCGCGCCCAGCACCGCGGCTAGTTGGCCAGCATTCACCGACAAAGTGCTCTGTTCCTCATCGCGTTGAATGCGCAATGACAGGTTTACACTGCCCCGCGCCAGCGCTTTGGACAGCGCCGCCCGCAAAGCTGGTTCAAGCCCCTCAATCCAGTCAGGAACACGCAGGCGCAGATCCAGCCCCTTCGCATTCACACTGCGCAGATCCCACGTCCAGCTGTGTCCCAGCGCATCACCCTTATGTGACGCGTATCCTGTCATCGACTCCAGCATCTGAACCCTCCTGCGGCTAAGCTGTTGACGCAGCTAAATCTATTCTACTGCGAAGCGCAATGTTAACGCGTTAAAGCGTTAACCATTTCTCGCATTTTTTAGCGCAAACAAAATAAAATATGACATAAGTGATTTACGAGTTGTAAACACTCTCTGTATCGTCAGATAAAATATAGCGAACGAGAGCTTCTACGTACGAGTGCAGACCAATACGAAGGTTTACGGGGAGAAGGTTGTGAGAATTTTTGGAGACGGGAAATCAGGCGCGGCCAAAGTGCACAGCATTGAGGTCATGCAAGAGGTGAAAACCTACTGGGAAAGCCTGCGCAACGGCCACCCAATTCCTTACCGCAGCGATGTAGACCCACGCCGCATCCAGAAGCTTTTGAAACATGCTTTCATTCTGGAACGCATCGCACCCGGCATGGCACGCCTGCGTGTCTCCTGTAACACCCTGTCTGATGTGATGGACATGGACATGCGCGGCATGCCGATGTCTGCGCTGATCAATGGCGCCTCCAGAGACAGCTTTGCCGAGGTGCTGGAGCGGGTCTTCTCCTCGCCTGCGGTTGGACGCGTGGAGCTGACAACACGCCGCAGCTTTGGCCGCTCGGGCCTTCAGGGTGAAATGATGCTCCTGCCACTGCGCAGCGACTCTGGCGAAGTGAACCGCATTCTGGGCGCAATCACGCTCGACGGTGAAGCCACGCGAAGCCCACAGCGCTTTGATATGGAAGGCAGCTTCCTGCGCCGTATTGAAATGGGCAGCGAAAAGACATCGGATCCGATCGCCACAATCTTGCGCCCGCAGAAAGTCTCAATGCCGAAATTCGATCCAGCCACGCATTTTGCGCAGGCAGACGACACACCAACGAAAACAACTTTGGAACCCACCAAACATGCCCATCTGCGGCTGGTGGTCTCCAACACCTAAATCAGAACAAACCGCAGGAGAGTGCTCCTGAGGTTACGGAAAAGGCGGGGTCTATTGGTCATGGCACCTCGCCTTTTTTCGTTTTTTACTCAGAAAAATACAGCCAAATCCGCCCGCGAAAACCGCAGGTTCATGTAGGTCGAGTGTCGGTTGGGCCTCAGCCCTCCAGATGCAGATACACCCGCCGGTTCTGCCGCCCTTTTTTCTCGACCTTGCCAATCCGCACACGCCCAATCTCAGCGGTGCTTGCCACATGAGTGCCGCCACAAGGTTGCAGATCGACCTGCTCATCGTCTGAGCCAATCCGCACCAGACGCACACGACCCGCACCTTTGGGCGGGGCAACAGACATGGTTTTCACAAGACCCGGATTGGCCTCAAGCTCCGCATCGCTGATCCAGCTTTCCGAAATCGCAAAATCCTGATCAATCAGCGCATTCAATGCCTCGGTCAGCGCCTCTTTGTCTTCAGGCGCCTCGGGCATGTCAAAATCAAGCCGCCCTTTCTCCGTGCCGATAGAACCGCCCGTGACAGGCAAAGGGATCACCACGGACAGCAGATGCAGTGCCGTATGGACGCGCATATGGCGGTGACGGCGCGGCCAGTCGAGCACCTGCATCACCTGTGCCCCAACCGGCGGCAGCTCTTCGGGCTCCGAAGGCACCAGCGCAATGCCGCCGTCCGGCACTTTCACAGCGGTGGCAATCTTCAGGCTTTTGCCATCCCAGCGCAACACGCCGCTGTCGCCGGGTTGGCCGCCGCTGGTTGCGTAAAACAGCGTGCCATCCAGCAACACCCCACCCTCAGGTGTGTGCCCCACCACCTTTGCAGATGCCTCTTTCAAATAAGCATCTTTCAAAAACAGCAACTCGCTCATCGTGCATCTCCCCCATCTGCATCGCCGTCCGCATCCAGATCTTCGAAATCAGGTGGTGTCGGTGACGGAATGTCCTGTCCCTTGGGGACAGCCGCCGCCGTTTCGGGCGATTTGGCTGCGTCACCCTGCAGAACCTCAGGGTTGCGCAACCAAACATCACGCTGCGCAAAGGGAATTTCGATCCCTTCCTCGGCAAACCGCCGCGCGATTTCATGGTTCATATCGCTCTTGACGGTCAAAACCCAGTTCACATCCCGCAGGATCGCACGGATCTCAAAATCCAGCGAGTCCGCGCCAAAGCCCTGAAACACCACCGCAGGGCCGGGATTGGCCAGCACCATCGGATGGGCTTCTGCAATCTCGCGCAGGATCCCCTCAACCCAGCGCGTATCCGTGCCATAGGCCACCCCAACCGGCACAATCACACGCCCAACCGTGTTGCCGCGTGTGTAATTGGTAACCGTGTTGGACACGAGGTCGGAGTTTGGCACCACAACATCTGTGCGATCAAAGGTTTCAATGCGCGTCGCGCGTACCGAAATATCGCGCACGTAACCCATCTGGCCGTTGACCTCGATCCAGTCCCCTTCGCTCACAGGGCGCTCAATCAACAAAATGATGCCACTGACAAAGTTGGACACAATGGTCTGCAACCCAAAACCAATGCCGACAGACAGCGCCCCAGCAAACAGCGCGATATTGCTCAGATTGATGCCAGCAACGCTCAAAGCAACCAAAGCCGCAAGGAAGATACCGACATATCCCGCGCCAGACACAACTGCGGTCTGGCCGCCGACATCAAGCCTCGTCTTCGGCAGCACATTGTCGCGCAGAAAGCTCTGGATCAGTCGCGTGATCGTATGGCCAATCACATAGACAACAATCAGCAAGAAAATAGTTTTGGGAGCCAGCACCAGGTCGCCAAACGCAAATCCCGTGGTCAGCGCCTCCCACCCCTGTCTGAGATGTGTCACCTGTGCCCCCCAGCACAGCGCAAACACCGGGATCGACAGAATAGACAGGGCCACACCGGTCAGAACAGCGCCCAGCGATCCGTCATCATCCGCGCCGCGTCCGCTCAGCGCAGCAAAAATCTTCTGAATGACACGCTGCGCCACCAACAGAAACGCCACCAGAAACACCGAGCGCACACTGGAAAACACAATGTAGCTTGCCCCGCGCGTCAAGCCGCCCATCGACAAGAGTGCCCCTGCCACCGACACAAGGATCATGTAGCGGCTGAGCATATAGATCAGCTGACCTGTTGCAGACAGCGGCGACTCTTCATCCTTGCGCATGGTGTTGGCATGGCGCGACACCAATATCGCAAGCTGCGCAAGGAAGAAGCCTGCGACGATCGTGAACACACAAAACACCACCGCCTCGGTGCCTGTTGTCCAGTTTTCATAGCGTGACAGCTTGTAAAACATCGTGCTCAGCGCCAGCACCGCGCCCAGTGTTACACTGGCTCTGCGCCCCTTGGCTTTCTCAGCGGCAGAAAGATTGAGCGGCAGCAAAGGTTGCTCCGCACGAGAGAATATGCGTTCTCCCAACCAGCGCGCAGTGAGCAGCTCGAAGGTCATGATCGGCAGGTTCGCGAGGATCACATCTCCGCGCAAGCCTGGCAAATCCGTCGCATAGACCGCCTTTGAAAATGCAAATACCCCAAGCATCGGCAGCGCGACCTGTCCATATGACAGCGCGAACGCAGACACCCACCGCATCGCAGACAGCTCGCGCCGCTCACGTGTCACCATGTGCAGCGCCGCATTGGTCCATTTGGTGCCTTGCGACAACAGCACAAAGCTGATTGCCAGATAAAACAACATGGTCGGCAGGGACCGGCCAAGGTCATGGCTCAACCGCTCGTGTCGCCAGCCTGACTGAAACTCCAGCGCAACCACTCGAAATGTGTCCAGCACCTGATCCAATGCAGGCCACCACAGTTGCGGGTTCAACGGGATCGGACCCAGCTCCAGCAACATTTGCGTCTGCCGACCACGCAGCAAAACATCAATGGAACGGATCAGCTCTTCGGCTTCGCTATAGGCCAGATCAGCCCGCCGCACTGGAGCCTGCGCCGCCGATAGATCCAGCTGTAATTGCCTGCGTTCATCCGTGACGTCCTCTGCCTCGCCCCCTTCTGGAACGGGCCCGAGCCGCGTCAGCTGTGCTTCAAGGGTGGAGACGGAAATGCGGGTGCGCGAACTCTCCGAATTAAAGGTATCGCGCCACCCGACCAATTGTTCGCGCAGCGCATCCATCGCCGCTTCAGAGGCGCGGTCATTGTCGATCGCCTCCGTGGCACGGTCAACGACCTTGCGCCACGCATCGTAATCCGGCTCTTGCGCGCTCTGCGCCCAAGCCATTGAAACAAAAAGCGCCAGACAGGTCAGCGCTATTGCAAAGTATCGGCTCAGTGCGCGCATGTGCTTTTACGCTCTTAAACGTCTTCAAATACACCCGGAATGCTGGAAGGGCCTGTGTTGCCCAGCCATTCCGGTGTTGGCAGACCTTTTTCTTTCAGGAACGCCGGGTTGAACAGTTTGGACTGATAGCGTGTGCCATAATCACAAAGGATCGTCACAATGGTGTGGCCCGGGCCCATCTCATTGGCCATGCGCACCGCACCCGCGATGTTCACACCAGAGGAGCCGCCAAGGCACAGCCCTTCTTCCTGAAGCAGATCAAACACATAAGGCAGCGCTTCCTCATCAGAGATCTGATAGCTCATATCCGGCGTGAAGCCTTCGAGGTTCGCGGTGATACGGCCCTGACCGATGCCTTCGGTGATCGATCCTCCTTCAGATTTCAGCTCACCAGATGTGTAGAAGCTGTGCAGCGCGGCGCCCATCGGATCTGCCAGACCGATTTTCACGCCTTTGCCCTGAATGGCTTCCGCCACACCGGCCAATGTGCCGCCTGAGCCAACTGCGCAGATAAAGCCGTCCACTTTGCCTTCGGTCTGGGTCCAGATCTCAGGGCCGGTGGTCTCGACGTGCGCCTGACGGTTGGCAACATTGTCAAACTGGTTCGCCCAGATCGCGCCATTAGGCTCCGTCTTGGCCAGCTCCGCCGCCAGACGCCCGGAATACCGCACATAGTTGTTGGGGTTGCGATAGGGCGCGGCTGGCACCTGCACCAATTCCGCACCTGCAAGGCGCAGCATGTCTTTCTTTTCCTGAGACTGCGTCTCAGGGATCACGATCACGGTTTTGAACCCCATTGACGCACCAACCAGCGCAAGGCCGATGCCGGTGTTGCCCGCCGTGCCTTCCACAATGGTGCCGCCTGGCTTCAGATCGCCGCGCGCCAGCGCATCTTTGATGATATACAGCGCCGCGCGGTCTTTCACCGACTGGCCAGGATTCATGAATTCCGCCTTGCCGTAAATCTCACAACCGGTCGCCTCGCTCACCTTGTTGAGACGGATCAAAGGGGTGTTGCCGATTGCTTGGGCAAGATCACGGGCAATATGCATGTTGCGCGGTCCTCTTATGGATGTTTGAGAACCTGTGTAGGCAAGGCCGCGCCGGAACTCAAGCGGTCCCGCGCAGGCGATCACGATGCCGTGCCAGCCAAAGCGCCGCCAGCACCAAAGGCGTGTTCACCAATTGCATGGTGTCGACCATCTGCATCAGCTCCTCATAGCTGAACAGAAACGAACGAATGTCCTCGGCTTCCTGCTCCAGCCCCGAGACCCCGGTCACATCATCTGGCAGGTCGGTGATGCCGACGTAAATGTCATAAAACTCCGTCGTACACCCGGGCGAGGCATAGGCATGCGCAACCTCATGTATTTCACCAATGCTTAGCCCCGCTTCTTCCTGCGCCTCCCGCCGCGCCGTGGCCTCCGCGGTTTCCGCCGCATCAATCCGCCCTGCAATCGGCTCAAGCTGCCAGGGCAAGGCATCCCCCCGCAAAAACGGCCCCATGCGGAACTGCTCGATCAGCAAAACCCGGTCGCGCACAGGATCATAGGGCAGTAAGATCACCGCATCAGTGGCCACAAAAACCGCACGTTCCACCGGTTCGCTAAAGCTGCCATCGTAGCGCCGAAAGCGCAGGTCCACCTCTTCCAGCGCAAAATACTTGGCATAAGGACGCCGCAAGGACACATCGGTCACATCCGTGCGGAGCATGCCGCCCGGGCTCAGCGCCGTATTGTGGGCCTGTGCGGCCGCCTTCGCCATCGCCCGCGCGCGGATCATTGGCAACATGCGGTCCACTTCTGCCCGGCTGCGCGTGCCAAAATAGCTCATTTCCTCCACCGCGCCAAAAACCGCGGCAACGCCATAGGTGTTCTGCCAATCCGCCAGCGACCACGGCCCATCCGGCGCCCATGCGCTGTCTTCGCTCTTAAACACCTCAGCCGGCTTCAGCACCGCTGCCCCCTGAAGGGTGACATGCACAGGCGCAAGGTCATAGTCAAAGCCGCCTTCGTAATACTCAAGCCGCGCGACATCCGCCTCGGTCAAACCGCCCAGCCACAGCCCCTCCGCCGCACTGCCTGCCTTTGATTTGATGATTGGAAAATCCTGCCCTTGCACCGCATAGACCGCGTGGTCCTGCAGGGTTGCCGGCGCAATCTGCAAAGCGTCAGAAGGTTTTCCCAGCACAGCCTCAAGCAAAGGCACGTGTCGCAACGTACCATAAACAAATAGATTTTTCATAAGTCAGCCCCAGCGTCGATGCGCGAAATTTGTGAGATATCCACTCACGATCGCCCCGATCACAAGTGTGATCAAAATTGGCGTCGCGCTCAAATACAGCCCGTAGTCCAACGCAATCGTGACCACGGCCTCCATCGCCTCAACCGGCTCATCAAAATGGCGGCGCAGCGCCAGCCGCAACATTTCGATCAATCCAAACAGCGCAAGTCCCCAGAACACGAGCCAGAACACGCCAAGGATACCAAGCTCCAGAGAGCCAACCCTGCCCGCACGGCGCCCCATGATCCGCCATCCAACCAAAATACCAACTACTGCAGAAATCAGGGTCATATGGCCCGGGTCAGATCCTTCGGGCATCTGAGGCTTTACGAATTCGGCCACCAGCCCGCCAATGAAGGCAAGGCAGATGGCCGCAATCAGTTTGTTAGATGTTGTCATGTACTCGGTTTGGAAATTGTGATCTGCGTTACGTCACAACTTCCACTGTGAAACGCCGCCGCACAAGAGGTTAGATAAAAATTCCACATCCGGCGGAACCTTTCATCAAACCCCATGGGCTGAATGCGATCCCATTGCGCATTAAACGTGTCATACCAGCGCCGCAGCGTTTGACTGTAGCTTTCACCAAACTCAATCGACCCTGACAGAAGAAGCCCCGCCTTGCGCACCTCTTCCTTAAGCGCGGTTGGGCTGGGCAACATGCCCCCCGGAAAGATGTATTTCTGAATGAAATCTACACCTTTTCTGTACTCTTCAAAACGGCTTTCGGTGATTGTGATGATCTGCAACGTCGCCTTTGCACCGGGCTTCAGACGGTCGCGCACCGTTTGAAAATAGACCGGCCAATACTTCTCTCCGACGGCTTCAAACATTTCGATGCTGGCAATACCATCATAGTGCGCGGTTTCATCGCGATAGTCTTGCAGCTTGAAATCCACCAGATGTGACAGCCCCGCCTTTTCAATGCGCTCCTGCGCATATTTCAGCTGCTCTTCTGATATTGTCAGCCCGGTCACACGCAGCCCGCGCTCCTTGGCGGCATATTCCGCAAAACCGCCCCAACCACAGCCAATTTCAAGCACATGATCGCCGGGTTTGACGCCCATCTGATCCACCATAGACGCATATTTGGCAATCTGTGCCGCCTCCATGCTCTCTTGCCCGGTTTCAAAGATCGCAGAGCTATAGGTCATCGTGTCGTCCAGCCAGAGCCGATAGAACTCGTTGCCCAGATCGTAGTGATAGCTGATGTTTTTCTTAGCCTGAGATTTGGAGTTATTGTTCATCCAATGGCGCATGCGCTCATAAGCGCGCACAAAGAACATGCCGGGAAACCCATCATAAAGCGCATCATTGTCCGCGCGCAGAAAATCAAAAAACGCCTGCAGATCCGGACTGCTCCACCAGCCTTCCAGATAAGCTTCAGAAAACCCAAGTTCCCCCTCGCGCATCAGGCGGCCAAAGGTATCGCCGTTGTGAACACGCATCTCACAAACCGGGCCGGGCTTGGGGCCCTCTGCGCGGAACACGCGGCCATCCTCCAAAACGAAATCAATCCGGCCGTGATTGATCTTTTGTGCCGTGGCAAAAACGGCTGAAAAATAGCGCGGTAAGTTGGCCTCACCTTGTGTCGAAGTCAGGATCATCTTTCTCCCTCCCCTTTTGTGTAGTCTGAATCCTAGGCGCAGAAACCGCCTAGCGGCAAGAAATTATTGAGTTTTGAAAGCCTCATACGCGGCCAGGGCGCGCGCGCGCCCTTCAGGCAAGCTGACAATCGGTTGCATCTGCGGGTGCGCAAAACGCGCTTCCCAACTGACCGGCATTGCCTGAAAAAACGTCTGCGCTGTAGCGCTGCCTTCGCCGTCTTTGTGGCTGAACCAACGCCTGCGATAGGTCTTCTCAGGATCAAACTTGTCTGCCTGCGTGTCAGGGTTGAAGATCCGAAAATAAGGCGCTGCATCGGGCCCACAGCCCGCCACCCACTGCCACCCCATTGCGTTTGACGCAGGATCCCAATCGATCAAGCAATCTGCAAACCACTTGAGGCCGAGCTTCCAATGCATCCGCAAGTGCTTTGTCAGATAGCTGGCCACAATCATCCGTGCGCGATTGTGCATCTTTCCGGTGATGTAGAGCTCACGCATGGCTGCGTCCACCACGGCCACGCCTGTGCGTCCCCGGCACCAGGCCTGAAAATGCGGATGATCGGGATCTTCAGACCATTCAAACTGATCCCAGCCATCGCGCCAATTTGCATGCGGAAGCTGCGGAAAATGCCACAACAAGTGCCAGGCGAATTCGCGCCAAACCACTTCTTTGAGGAAATGTTCCGCACCTGCTGCCCCCTGCTGCATCGCACGGTGCCCACCATGCCAGAGCTGCGCAGGGCTGACCTCGCCAAATGTCAGCGCATCTGACAAATCCGAGGTCGCCGCACGATCCAGAAAATCTCGTGCCGCTTGATACGCGACGACCTTTTCTTCCAGAAACGTCGAGAGTTTGGCTTGCGCGGCGGATTCCCCTGCCTGCACATGCGCCGCCACAACCGCAGCACCACGTCTCATGTCTTTTGACAAACCCCACGCGCTCAGGGTTTCACTCTGCGGCCAAACCGATGGTGGCTTCAGATCGGGGGCACGCAATGGCGCGTCCACCACACGGCTGCGCACGGCCTTCCAAAATGGCGTATACACCCGATAGGGCATGCCCTGACCCGTCTGGACCGTCCATGGCTCAAACAGAAGGGTCCCTTCAAAACTCTCAGCTGACAGACCAGTCTGTTTGAGCGCGGCTTTCACCTCCGTGTCGCGCGCCACCCAATCAGGTGCATAGGCGCGGCTCCAGTGTACTGATTTTGCGCCCACCTCTTGGGCAAGCTGCAACAGAACGTCGGTCGCGCGCCCACTGCGCAGAATGAGCTGCATCCCACGCGTTTCCAGATCCGCGGCAAGCGCCGCCAGTGACATCTCAAGCCGCTGCTTGGACGCTGCCCCAAGCCCGCGCACCTCATCATCCAGCACAAACACAGGCACCACAGGCCCCTGTGCCGCCGCAGCAGTCAAAGCGCGGTTGTCACTCAGTCGCAAATCGCGTCGAAACCAGTGAATCGTTACCGTATCTTGGGTATGGTTCTGCGCCAAAGTCTTGAGGTCCTGTCCTGTATTCTGCTGAGTTTACGGGACATTACCAAAGTCAGATCACACTTTGGATCACAAAACCGCGTCCAATGCCTCAATCAGCTGCGCCACCTCTTCTTCTGTGGTGTAATGCACAAAACTGACCCGCAGCACGCCGTGCTCTGCATCCACATTCATACCCTTTAGCGCCCGCACCGCGTAAAAGTCTCCGCCCCCGGCCATAATACTGTGCTGCGCCAGACGCTCTGCCAGAGCCGCGCCCGGCGCCTGCGCCACCAACGCAACAGTGGGCGCCCGGTCTGCTGCAACATCCGGTCCAAGCAGGCGCACAGAGTTGCGCGCAGATGCAAAATCCAACAAGGGCTGCAAAAGATTGGTTTCATGGCTGCGCATCAACGCATGCACCGCTGCCCCGGTTGCCGCCATCGTCTCGCCCAGCACACCATGATGCGCCGCAAGAGCCTCGAAATAATCCACCATACCGGCGCAGGCCGCAACCTGCGCGTGATCGGGACCCGCCGGTGTGAATTTCTTATAAAGCGTATCGGCGTTGAAGTAATGTGCCTGATTGGGCAACAGCTCCCCAAGGCTGCGCCGCATCACCATGATCCCCTGATGAGGGCCATAGGTCTTATAGCTGGAAAACAGATAAATATCAGCACCCAACGCCCCCACATCCGGCAAGCCATGCGGCGCATAACTCACGCCATCGACGCAGACAAAAGCACCGGCCGCATGGGCCAGCGCCGTGATCTCCGCCACCGGATTGATCTCACCAATCACATTGGAGCAATGCGGAAAACACACCAGTCGCACCCGGTCATCCAGCAGCTCTGCCAGCGCCTCAAGATCCAGATGGCCGGTCTCCGGATCCACACGCCATTCGCGCACGTCGATCCCCTCATCCGCCAGCCTGCGCCAGGGGCCACTGTTGGCCTCATGATCTTGATTGGTCACAACGATGGCATCGCCGGGATCCATCCATTTGCGAAATGCCTGCGCTAAAACATAGGTGTTCTGCGTGGTCGAAGGGCCGAAAGACACTTCATCGGTGCCAACCCCCATCAGGCCCGCAAGGCGGCTGCGCGCCTCATCCATCTCTGCCCCAGCAAGCTCAGAGGCGCGGTATGGCGCATAGGGTTGCACTTTGCGCTCACGGTAGAACCGCGTCAGACGATCGATCACCGGGGCACAGGTATAGCTGCCCCCGGCATTTTCAAAAAATGCCTGACCGCGCAGGGTTTCCTCAGAAAACGCCGGGAACTGGCCGCGCACAAAATCGATATCAAGCATCTGTTGTCTCCTCCGTCACTTAGGGCGGAGAAGAACGCTGATGTAACGCGAGGTCAAGCGTGGAAACACACGCAATGGCGTCGCTTAGGCAAAGGCTGCCCGGATCTTGTCCGCCTGCGCCTTCAGCACGTCAAAATCCGCCATCGTGCCGGGCGGGCGCAAGCCCACGCCCTCATGACGCGGCAACACGTGGTAATGCAGGTGAAACACCTCCTGCCCACCGGCAGCTTCATTGAACTGCTGCACCGTGACCCCTTCGGCGTCAAACGCCTTCATCACCGCATGTCCCATCTTCTGCACCGTGTTCAGACAGGCCGACAGCTGCGCAGGCGTCGCATCCAGCATATTGCGGCAAGGCGTCTTGGGGATCACCAAGCAATGGCCATCCGCGCGCGGCATGATGTCCATGAACACATAGGTGTCTTCATCCTCATAGAGTTTCTCGCTTGGGATCTCGCCCCGCAGGATCTTCGCAAAAATATTGTCGGTGTCATAAGCCATGGCCACGCCGCTCCGCTGTGGTGGTGTTCGTCGGCCGCCAAGGTGCCTTTGCCATTCCCGGAGTGCAAGCCGAATTGCAGCGCCCTGCACCGCCGGATCTGGTCCGTTTGTCACGCCCGATGGTCAGAAACTCATCCGAGCATCCGCCGCCAGCATCGCCGCCGCCATCGCACCGGGTTTGGCCACACCAACCCCCTCCAAAAGGATCTCCGGCCCCTGCCCCCGTCCGGGCAGATACAGCGCGCAGACCTCAACCTTTGCGCCGGGCATGGTCATGATCTTTTGCATCAGCCCCTGCGGGCTAACATCCATGGGCGGCTGCCCGGCAGTGGCCAGCTCAGGTGCATCTTTCAGCGCCAGATCGCCCCCGGCGTCACACAGCAACACATGCGGAGCTGCCCCCTGTTGCGCCGCCTGCAACGTCAACACCATCGCCATCAGCTGCGTCTGCGGTGCGGACTCTGTCAGAATGGTCACCAGCTTGGGCGCCTCCTGCGCTGAAACAGCCCCAGCACAGAGGCAGAGCGCAGCGGCAGTATTGGCGAGTGTTCTTTTCAATCGGGTCACAATGGCATCCTTTCATCCATAATTCTGAAAGAGGCCCGCGGCGGGATGTTGCGGCGGCCTCTGGATGTCACAGCACCACACGGCGATCTCAACGCCTTTGATCCAAATCATATACATTCAATTAAATGAATATGTTTCTCCCCTAAAAAGAAAAGGCACCCCCGAAGGGATGCCTCCAAAGCGTGCGCTTCAGCATTGAGTTAGGCGTTAACGTCCACCACGACACGACCCTGAACCTGACCTTTCAGAATATCTGCGCCCAGTTGCGGCAGATCCGACAGGGTTGCAGGCTTCACCATCGCTTCCAGCTTCTCCATCGACAGATCGCTGGCAATCCGCTGCCAGGCGCGCACGCGGTCTTCATACGGGCGCATCACAGAGTCGATGCCCAAGAGGTTCACACCGCGCAGCAGAAAGGGGATCACGGTTGCAGGCAGACCTGCGCCACCGGCAAGACCCACAGCGGCAACCGAGCCGCCATATTTCATCTGGCCCAGCACCCGCGCAAGCATTTCGCCACCCACGGCGTCAACACATCCCGCCCATGTCTCTGTTTCCAGCGGGCGTTTGACGGTTTCATTCAGCTCTTCGCGGGCCACAATCTGGCTCACGCCCAGCGACTTCAGATAATCAGCTGTTTCCGGACGCCCGGTGACACCGGCCACCTCATAGCCGAGATTGGCCAAAATCGCGACCGCCACAGAGCCAACACCGCCCGCCGCACCGGTCACCAGAACCGGGCCTTTGTCTGGGCTGACCCCATGATCTTCCAGCGCCATCACCGACAGCATGGAGGTAAAGCCAGCGGTGCCCACAGCCATGGCCTGTTTGGTGCTCAATCCCTCAGGCAGCGGCACCAACCAATCCGCTTTCACACGGGCTTTCTGGCCATAGCCGCCCCAGTGCACTTCGCCCACGCGCCAGCCGGTCAACACCACCTTGTCACCAGACTTGTAGCGATCATCCTCAGAGCTCTCCACAGTGCCCGCAAAGTCGATACCCGGCACATGCGGATAGTTGCGCACCAGCCCGCCACCTTTGGCTGAAAGGCACAGCCCGTCTTTGTAGTTCACCGTGGAATATTCCACCGCAACCGTCACATCGCCGGCGGGCAGCTGGCTCTCGTCCATTTCCTGAATGGCACCGCTTGCAAGGCCATCTTCGCCCTGTGTCATCACCAATGCTTTAAACATCTCATTTCTCCTAACGTTCACATCAAGCGCCCAAGGCGCATGTCATTTCCGGTTTCTCATTCTCAAAATATCCCCGCCGGAGGCATCTTTCCCCGCCGCGGGCGTCAGTTCCAGAAGGCTTCCCAGACGGTTGCCGCGCGCACCCCATCCGGCGTCACAACATCCAGTTCCGTGCCGCTGTTCCAATGGGTCATGCGGATCATGCCAATGGCCACATTGGTGTTGAAATCAGGCGACCAGGCTGCACTGCTGATATTGCCGACATGCTGATCTCCATCCATCACCGGCCAAAGCTGATCACAACGCGGCACAACACCACCGTGGATTTCAACAGGCCGGATCTGGCGCACCGGCCCTTCCTGCGCCACCCGCAACAGCGCATCACGCCCGACACAGCCAATCGCTGTGTTGGTGTTACAGAACCGCCCAAGTCCACATTCATGGGGCGTGTTGTCGTCGGTCATGTCATTGCCATAGCTCAGCAATCCGCCCTCAATCCGCTCGATCAGATTGGGACAGCCCGCATGCACATCCAGATCCTTACCCGCCTCCATCAAGGCGTTCCACAAGGGCATACCGATGTCGCTGCCGTCGACATAGATTTCAAAGCCGCCCTGTTTGGAGTAGCCCGAACGTGCCACCACCAGATTGCGGCCCTGAAAATCAAACCAGCCAAAGCGGAAGAATTTCACGTCGCGGATCTTGTCGCCAAACACCCGCGCCATCAGCGCGTCGGCCTGCGGACCCTGTACCGCCAGCGGGCTCACATCCGGCTCATCCACCAGCACATCAAGGCGATAGCCATAGGCAATGCCCTTGACCCAGAACAGCAGATCACTGTCCGCAATCGAAATCCACCAGCGGTCCTCGGCCAGCTTGACCGCCACCGGATCATTGAGCATGCCACCGGTTTCATCCACGATTGGAACATAGAAACACTGCCCCGGCAGCATCGCCCGCAAGTCGCGCGGGGTCAGCATCTGCATCAGCCGCCCGGCATCCGGCCCACGCAGCTCCACCTGACGCTCACAAGCCACATCCCAGACCTGCACAGCCGTCTTCAGGTGACGGTAATCTTCCTCAACGGAGCGAAAAACCGTCGGCAGCAACATCCGATTGTAGACCGTATAGGCTTTGACCCCAGCGGCCTCGACGCCTTCAGAAAACGGTGTGCGGCGCAAGCGCCGAGATGGGGAAATCAAAGCCATGCCGCACCCTCCGGCAACAACGCCACATCTGTATCGCCAGGATCATGTCCAATGCTGGTCAGCATGGCATGGATCTGGCCACGGTGATGGGTCTGATGGTTGAAAAGCTGCACCACACATTGTGCAACCGGTTTTTGCATATCCGCATTCAGCATCTGTGCATGCCATTTCAGATCGCCTTCCAGATCCTCCGCGCGCAGCGCCTCGGCCCACGCGGCGATCCGCAGGTCCTCGGCCAATCGCTCCTCAGACCAAAGCGCATAGGTCGCGCAGAGTTCCGCATGCTGCCTGGCGGGCACTTTGGGCCCTGCGCCCCCATCCAGACGGCTGATCCACAGGGTGTCGGCCCACAGGATGTGGTTCAGCGTCGCCATGATCGAGCCAAAAAATGCCCCGCGATCCTGACGCAGCTCAGCATCGCTCAACCTGTCGCAAACACTGCGCAACTGACTGTTTTGCCAAGCATTATAACGCGCCATCATCTGACAGTACGCAGGCGCAATCATTACCGCGGGCCTTTCCAGTCAATTGGGCAGATCTCTGCGGACTTGCCGCCAAAGTCCCAGACCCGGCCAAAATCGCGCACTTTGGATTTGGTGCCCACAGCGGCAATGATGTCCGGCCCCATCCAGTATTTGGAGTTGGAAATCATCACCGGATGATCCGGGCTCGCGCCCTCCAGCATTTCCACCTCACCCTGAATTTTGCGCCCCACATAAAGCGCGCGCTTCTTGCCGTCCCGAATGATGTCGACCTTTTCGCGCTCCGCTGAGAAGATATCGCTCACCAACATGGTGAACAGCCCCGTGGTGCCGCCCGCCTGACCGGAGAAAATCTGCAGCAGACCGTTGTAAGCCTTGCCGCTCGCGCGCTCATCCACATAAGCCGCGACCCGCCAGTCGCCTTCCGCCATCTTGCCGGGGATATAGACCATCAGACCCACATTCAGCCCGCTCAGGTCTTCGCCCTCATAGTGCCCCTCATCAATGGCAATCGCCATCCAGGCCTTACAGTCGCCTTCGGTGGGCGGATGCTGGCCCAGCGACACCACACAGGGGCAGAACACGGTGCAGGAACAGTTCAGGATCAACTCGCCCTTGATCGCCCATTCCGTCGGCGTCATCTTGCGCCGCTTGGGGTTGCTCACCCGGTTGTCGATCCGCTGTGACACCGGCAGTTTATCCGCGTCAGGTCTGCGTTCCAAAGCCATGATTATCCTCCATAAAACAAGCTTGGCATGGCGATCAGAACGCCACCCCCGGCAATCAGCGCCACCCCCATCGGTTTGGTCACCCGATGGCCAATCTGTGGCAGTTTCTCCAGCACCATAAACAACGTGGCCAGCCCCATCCAAAGAAGGCTCATCACGCCTCCGACAAATCCCAGCGCCATAAAGCCCCAGCAGCACCCGACGCAAAAGACGCCCAGTCCCAGTCCCATGCGCAGTCCACCACCAAAACCGGTGCGCCAATGGCCCAGAAAATAGGTCATCGGGCTGTGACACACACCATGGCACACTTCTTTGGCACGGGTGAACTGAAACGCGCCCACCACAATCAGCAGGCCGCCAGACACCCAGGGGCTCTTGGCGATGCCCAGCATGTCCACCACGCCGCCAAACAACAGCGCAAGTTGAACCCCGGTGATCACCGCCGCAAAGGCCACCCAAACGATCAGATAGCCGAGCAAAACACCGATCCAGCCGCCCCAGCTGCCATCCGCAGAGGTCATCAGGCGCTGATAATTGGTCAGTGTGGGCACCATGGTTGGCAGCATCATCGCCGCCATCATCACCGCCCACATCACAAACAGCGGGCCGAAATTGGCCATCGGCATATACATCGGCATGCGTGGATCCATCGCCGCCATACGCGCGCCCATCTCGCCCGGGCGCCCGATCAGATCCACGTCCATAGACATGGCCATGTCATACATCACCCACCACGCGCCCAGGATCGCAGCAAAGAAACTCAGCCACAAAAGGCTTCTTATGGAAAGAAAATCAAAGCGCGACATCTCCCCTCCCTTGGCGACTCGTGCATTTCCCTATTTAATGTCAGACAATTGAAGGTGCAGCAAACATTAAATGTCAGACAAATGAAAATTGACCCAAAGAGCTCCGCCGATCTTTCGGCCCAGATTGCCAAGGCAATCAGAGATGCGATCATTTCCGGCGACCTGATCGTGGATGAGCGCCTGCCCTCTGAGTCTGAGCTGGCCGATCAGTTTCAAGTCTCCCGTCCCACGGTGCGCGAGGCGCTCAAACGTCTGGCCGCGCAGAATTTGATCCGCACACAACGGGGCGCCTCTGGTGGGGCTTTTGTGCGCCGCCTCAGCTATGATGAGGCCGCAAGCCAACACATCACCACCAGCACACTTTTGCTCTCTATGAATGCGGTGGATTTTGAAACCGCCTGCGAGGCACGTTTTGCACTCGAACGCGCCTGTGCGCCGCTGTCCGCCAAACGCCGCACCCCCGATCATCTCGCCACCATGCGCGCCGAGATCCATCGCCAAGCCCAGCCGGGCCTGTCTGATGAACGCTTCTGTGAGTCCGATGTGGCCTTTCACCGCGCGCTTGTGGACGGGGCCGCCAATCCGGTGCTGTCTTATCAGCTTGCCGGCGCGGTGGAGGCCATGCAACCGCTGATGAATATGATCACCTTCACCCAGCGCAACCGCGACGTCATCATCGGTCTACACACCCGCATCGCCAACGCGCTCGACGCCCAAGACAGCGCCGCCGCTGACATAGCGCTGGCCGAACTCACCGCCTACACGCTGACGCTTGGCGAAGAGGCCATGGCCGCCCGCGCCGCTGCCAAGGCGCAATCAGAACGATAGACCTTTTTCTGGCTCCTTTTTCTGGCGTCCCGAGATCGCTCACGAATTTGTGTGCACTCCCCTTGCAAGGCTGTGGCACACTTTCGACGATTGCACCTGTTCTTTCCGGGAAAGGAGCCACCCCATGTTTACCCCCTTCTACAGCCGCCGCCGCTTTATCATCGGGGCTGGTCTCACCGGCACCGCACTGGTGACAGGCCTAGTGTCCCCTGCGCAAGCCGCAGGGTTGAAGCCCACTCAAACCATGCGCGGTGGCTCCAACAACTATCGCCCCAACGCACCGATGGTTGACCGCCTCGGCACGGGGTTCTTTGTACACGGTACGGTCCTGCGCGCAGGCTCGGGCACGCCCATTGCCAACACCCGTATTCAAATCTGGGCGGCAACCACACTCGGCGGCGAACGTGAGCCACGCAATCATGGCTCTGTGCTGACCCGCGCGGATGGCACCTACAGTCTGGAGATGGAGCAGATCGTGCCAAACTTCGGTCAGCCCCATGCCCATCTCGCCTATGATGATGGCGCTTACAAAACCCTGTTTCTGCGCCCCGTGATGCCAAGCGCACGCGACACCTCGCTCCAGGTTGATTTTGTCCTTGCGCCCGCATGAAGCCATGGCGGTGACAGAACGCAGTGCCTCACAGCCCAACAAAACCGCGCTTATCTGGGGCGCGCTCGCGCTTTTGATGCTCGCCCCTCTGCTGATCGCTTCTCAAAGTCCCTACCTCGCTTATCGCAATGTCGCCTATATTCTTGCCGGGTTTGCAGGCATCATCGCGCTGCTGCTTTTGTTTGTGCAGCCTCTTCTCGCCGCGGGCCACCTGCCCGGTTTACGTCCGCGCACGTCGCGCCTTTGGCACCGCGCCACCGGGAGCCTGATCCTCATTGCCGTGGCGATCCACATCGGCGGGCTCTATATCACAAGCCCGCCTGACACTCTGGATGCGCTCCTGCTGGTGGCTCCGACGCCTTTCTCTGTCTACGGCGCCATCGCGTGCTACGGGCTGGTCATCACAGCCCTGCTCGTCACGCTGCGGCAACGCCTGCCTCTGCGCTATCTGCACTGGTCGATTTTGCACAACACACTGGCCTTGCTCATCGTGATCTCCACCGTAATGCACGCCTTGCTGATAGAGGGCACCATGGGCCCGCTGTCCAAATGGCTCACCTGCGGCGCTGTGCTTTTGGTCACGTTCTGGGTGCTCTGGGACATACGCGTGCGCCGCCCGCGCCGAACTTCCTGAAACCTGCTTGAAGTTTTTGTCCGCAAAGGTTTTTCTCCGCGCAACTTGCCTCTGGTCGCAGACAGCCGTCAAACCAGAAGGCCAACCCATTAGGAGAGAGACCATGCGCCCAACTGAACATCTGCGCGACCTTGCTGGCGAAGACTGGATCGCAGCCACAACCCACCCGTTCTGCACCGAACTGGCGGACGGCACCCTGCCGCTGGACAAGATGCGCTGGTATCTTGCGCAGGATTATCAGTTTGTCGGCAACTTCGTTCGGCTGCTGGCAAGCGCCATCGCGCATGCTCCGACCCTGGCAGATTCTGTGCCAGCCGCGCAGTTCCTTGCGGTGGTCACTGGACCTGAGAACACATACTTCCTGCGCTCCTTTGAAGCGCTGGGCATGGACGCCGCCGCGCAAACACCGCCAGCCGCAGCCCCAACCGAGGGCTTCAACGCATTGATGGCAGAGGCCGCCTCATCAGGCCGCTATGAATTGATGTTGGCCGTGCTGGTTGTGGCAGAGTGGGTCTATCTCAGCTGGGCAACCCCAGTGAACCCACCCAAAGAAGACCTGCCGTTTTATTTTGCAGAATGGATCACCCTGCATGCGGGCGAAGGCTTTGAGGGCGTCGTCGCCTATCTGCGCAGCCAGCTTGATGCCGTTTGGCCCGAACTGTCTGACTCCGCCAAGTCCGAAGTCGAGGCAATGTTCCTGCGTGCCGCAAAGCTGGAGCGGCAATTCTGGGATGCCGCATACGCGTCCTGATCACCAACACCTGAACGCAACGCGCGGTTGGATAACACATTTCAGTCGCGCGAAAATGACACCGCCGCAATACCGTCGCATTACAGACGCAATACCGACGTGCAAAAAACCGGTTAACATCGACTTGCACCCGCAACACTTGCAGACTATCTATGACATGTCTCTTCGGGGACTATGGACATAAACGCGCTTGTAATAAACGGATCGGACCCGGGGGCGGTACCCGGCGTCTCCACCAAACATCCTTCATTTGGGGATCATGGGGACGAAATAGGATCGACGGACGTCTAAAGAAGTTAGCTTTGTCTCGGCTGTCTGCCACCGTTATCGGCGAAAATAGTACAATTGCAAATGACAATCGTGCACCGGTAGCAGTCGCTGCGTAAGCAGTGCCTAACACCGAATCTTAAGCCCTGACGCTTGCAGCTTCAGGCGGGGTTCGCAGGTACCTGGCAACAGAAACCTGCACTTCCTTAACGTTAATACTTAGCGTCCATGAGTGGGCATACACGTTAATTTCCGTCCAAAATTGGTTAACACATCTACCTGAACGCGAACTCACTAATTAATTAGTTCGCGAAACAATACCTAAGTGCCAAAAAACACAATTACGACAAGATTTGACCTTATTTTTTAACCTTTCACTTACTCTTTCAAACATAGCTTGCTCGTGGGGATGACAACAAGGAAATGAACAATGACTGTGGATAAGCAGCAAATCATCGAGGACTGGTTTCGGCGCGTATGGGTCGAACAGGACATGGACGCAATTGATGAAATGTTCCGCCCAGACAGCAAAGCCGAAGGCGTTCTGCCCGGTTTTGGCGTTGGGCCTGAGGATTTTCGCGAAATGGCAACCATGTATCTCGCACTTGTCGAAGACCCGATGGTTTGCGTAGAAAAAGTAATGGTCGACGGCGATTGGGCCGCCGCACTTTGGACAATGAGTATTCTCAATCCACTCAACAACGAACGGATCACTGGCTTTGGCCAACTCTTCGTGCGGTTTGATGGGAACATCATGGTCGAAGCCTACAACAACTTCGATATGGTGAGTTTCTTCCAACAACTTGGGCTCCTGCCTGAACAAACGATGGCGCTCTGTCTCACAGGCCAAAAAGTGGCCTGACCGGCTCCGAATCTCTTGCAAATGAGACATGCTGCGATAGCCATGAGCACATGTCTCAAACGCCACATATTTCTGAGCTTTTTCGCGTATTTGGACGCATCGGACTGCTGTCGTTTGGCGGCCCCGCCGCCCAAATAGGCTTGATGCATCAAGAACTTGTCGAACGTCGACCTTGGCTAAAAGAGAAAGAGTTTCTCGGCGCCCTATCCTTTTGCATGTTGTTGCCGGGCCCCGAAGCAATGCAACTGGCAACGTTTTGCGGCTGGAAACTGCGCGGCACACTTGGTGGCATCATAGCAGGCACACTCTTCGTCCTGCCAGGCGCCGCTCTTATCTTCTGCCTTGCAGCAGGCTATGCAACCTATGGCAACCTCCCTTTGGTGTCAGCGGCGTTTGTTGGCGTAAAGGCGGCTGTGGTCGCGATCATCTTGCAAGCCTTGATCGGACTGTCACGCAAGGTGCTGACAAACAACATCAATATACTTGTTGCCGCTATCAGCTTCTTAGCGCTGTATTCCGACACGCTCGCATTTCCTGTAGTAATACTGCTGGTTGGTATCTTCGGAATGGTTTTTCAGAGTTCCGACAGCACACCTGCTTTAGAGGATCAACCAGCGCAAACGCCCAATCCGCTCAGCTATTCATTCAAGGCCATTTTTATCTGGGGCGCGCTCTGGGCGATACCGGTTATTTTGTTGCTGAGGCAAGGCGGTTTTCTCAGCGACGTCGCATTGTTTTTTTCCAAGCTGGCCATCGTCAGTTTTGGCGGCGCCTACGCGTTGCTGGCCTATATGGTGCAAACTGTTGTGCAAGATTTCGGTTGGCTTTCCACAGATCAAATGATGGATGCGCTTGGGCTGGCTGAAACCACGCCGGGCCCCCTCATCTTGGTCACACAATTTGTCGCCACATTATCAGGCGCTCTGCAAGGCGGACCATGGCTGGCGCTCGCCGCGGGTGTTACAGCGCTTTGGTGCACATTTATTCCCTGCTTTTTGTGGATCTTTGCTGGCGCACCCCATGTCGCACGTATCCTATCGTCACCTCGGCTCAATCACGCACTACGTGCAATCACAGCGGCCGTTTTCGGCGTCATTCTGAATCTGAGCGTCTGGTTTATGCTCAACCTGCTCTTTGATCAGACCCAAACAACAGCATTTGGCGACCTGCCCGTTCTTTCAAGCTTCGACTGGCGCGCAGGCTTCCTCAGTGCGGCTGCAATCCTTGCCCTCCTCACCTTAAGGTTGCCACTCTTGGCGACACTGTTTATCAGCGCGTCAACCGCGGCAATTTTCGGGGCGATGTGATGCAATTTTTGAGCCGCATCATCTTTCGTTTCCTGCGCAATAAGCTATTGTCAGAAGTGTAGACTATCGGAGCAAGCTCATGTCTGGAACCATCGACTACGGAAACTTGATGCACCGCGCCATGCGCAGTCTGATCCAGACCGTTCTAACAGACGTGCAAACCAATGGATTGCCCGGCGAGCATCATTTCTTCATCACGTTTGACACACAGCACCCAGATGTCGAAATCGCCGAATGGCTGGCAGATCGATATCCCGGTGAAATGACTGTTGTGATGCAGCATTGGTATGACAATCTGACCGTTACAAATGAGGGCTTTGCCGTCACGCTGAATTTCGGAGATTCTCCAGAGCCGCTGTACATTCCATACAACGCCATCAAAACTTTCGTTGATCCCTCAGTTGAGTTTGGCCTGCGCTTTGAAACGCAGGAAGACGAACTTGACGAAGAAGCGCTCGAAGATCTCCCGGAGGAAATCAACCTCGAAGAGATCGTAGAAGAGCCGCGCAAAGACGCCGAAGTGGTGTCTCTGGACAGCTTCCGTAAGTAGAAACTGCACCAATCGGCGCAAAGCGATCTATGCGTAATGCACCGCTTTCGCGGCTCTATTTCATGGCTGTTAGCGGTATCCCACGGTATACTGTATTGCACTTTGGCCCCAGTCCGTTATGACACTCCTGACATATTTTACCGGAGGTCACGATGGCAAATACCCGCACCGAAACCGACAGCTTTGGCCCGCTGGAAGTTCCTTCAGATAAGTATTGGGGCGCACAGACCCAGCGTTCGATCATGAACTTCCCGATCGGTTGGGAAAAGCAGCCCATCGCAATCGTGCGTGCGCTCGGCGTGATCAAACAGGCCTGCGCCATGCAGAACAAAGCCACCGGCAAGATGGACGCAAAAATCGCGGATGCAGTCATTCAAGCTGCTTCCGAAGTGGTCGCAGGCAAATTCGACGACAACTTCCCGCTGGTTGTCTGGCAGACGGGTTCTGGCACCCAGTCCAACATGAACTCCAATGAGGTGATTGCAAACCGCGCGATCGAAATCCTCGGCGGTGTGATTGGCTCCAAAGATCCGGTGCACCCCAACGATCACTGCAACATGGGTCAGTCTTCCAACGACACTTTCCCAACCGCAATGCACATTGCCGCCGCGATGACCGTGCGCGATGTACTGCTGCCCGGCCTGACCAAACTGGCAGAAGGTCTTGAGGCAAAAGCCGACGAATTCAAAGATATCATCAAGATCGGCCGTACCCACACCCAGGATGCGACTCCGCTCACTCTGGGCCAGGAGTTTGGTGGCTATGCACACCAGATCCGCCAGGGCATCGCGCGTGTTGAAGCAGCCCTTCCCGGCATCTATGAGCTGGCACAAGGCGGCACCGCTGTTGGCACCGGCCTGAACACCCAGAAAGGCTGGGGCGAAGCTGTGGCGGCAAACATGGCCGAAATCACCGGCCTGCCTTTCGTGACTGCGCCCAACAAATTCGAAGCACTGGCGGCGCATGACGCCATGGTCTTCATGTCCGGCGCACTCGCCACTGTTGCTGGCGCAATGTACAAAATCGCCAACGATATCCGCTTCCTCGGCTCCGGCCCACGTTCCGGTCTGGGCGAGCTGATCCTGCCGGAAAACGAGCCAGGCTCTTCCATCATGCCGGGCAAAGTGAACCCAACACAGGCCGAAGCGATGACTCAAGTTGCCGCACATGTGATGGGCAACAACGCGGCGATGACCTTTGCTGGCTCTCAGGGCCACTTTGAACTCAACGTCTACAACCCGATGATGAGCTACAACCTGTTGCAATCCATGCAGCTTCTGGGCGATGTGGCAGACAGCTTCACCGAGCGTATGCTCAACGGCATCAAAGCCAATGAGCCACGCATCGACAAGCTGATGAAAGAGAGCCTCATGCTGGTGACCGCACTGGCGCCAACCATCGGTTATGACAACGCCACCACCGTTGCCAAAACCGCGCATAAAAACGGCACCACCCTCAAAGAAGAGGCCATCGCGCTTGGCTTTGTGGACGCGGAAACCTTTGATGCCGTTGTACGCCCGGAGCAAATGATCGGCCCCAAAGACTGATCTCTCGCCTTTATAAAACATCAAGGCGGTCCATTCGGGCCGCCTTTTTTTGCTGACGCTCCAATTTTCAGCGACGGACTTCAAATCCGCACCCGTATCAGCTCCATATCCTGAAAAACGAGCGCCCCATGAAACGACAATTTCTTCCACCAGTGTTTCTGCTGATCATCTTTGTACTGGGCGGATTGTCCCTCGCCTCGTCCCCGGTCTTTGCCACAGATCGAGATTTGGAATGCGCCACATTCTTCGCTTTGGTCGGGCTCTAAAGCGCCCACAAAAAGCGTTTCGGATCAAACGCAAAGGGCTCTATGCAAATCGAGCACATCGCGATACCTTGTGGCCATGGCAGAGATCATCTATCTGAACAAATTCCGCAAAGCGCGTGCCCGCGCCGATGAAAAAGCACAGGCAGAAGAGAACGCCGTGAAATTCGGACGCACCAAAGCGCAGAAGAAATTGGAAGTGGCCCAAACGGAGAAATCTGAGCGGGATCTGGACGGCAAAGAACGCAGCAAAGATCCGGAATGAGCCGCCCTCAAAAACGCTCTCTGACCCTGCGCGGACATCGCACAAGTGTGTCCTTAGAAGACGAATTCTGGCGCGCCTTTCGCGATATTGCAGAAGAAAAATCAATTTCAATCAACGAATTGGCAGCGCAAATTGATGCAGCTCGCGACCTTGACGCCGGGCTGGCCACTGCCATTCGCCTGTTTGTACTCCGCCACTATCGCGACAGAGCGCACGAGGGCGCAAACGAGCGCCAAACCTTCCTCTCGCCGTAAATATCCCCGCCAAAGGCAACGCCCCATCGGGCGTTTCATAAGGTGTGATCAGGCGGTTTCGCTGGCAACCAGACGTATGCGCTCAATCATGGCCCGCAATCCATTTGAGCGCTGCGAGGAGAGATGCTCGTTCAACCCAAGGCGCTCCATTTCCGCCCGCGCATCCACCGCCAGAACCTCTGCAAGTGACAGCCCGTTGTAGAGTCTGCGCAACACAGCAATCAGCCCACTCACGATCATCGCATCGCTCGCGCCTTCAAAACTGAACACCCCGTTGTCTATTGTGGGATGCAGCCAAACCTGGCTCGCGCACCCGTAGACCTTGGTGGCTGGCACACGCAGCGCTTCATCCAAAACGGGCATATCTTTGCCCTGCTCAATCACATAGCGATAGCGGTCTTCCCAGTCCTCGATAAACTCAAAGTCTTCGACAATCTCTTCAAACGCCTGCGCAGCCATGGTTTCGGCTCTCCTTTTGTGTCCACTCCACCTAAGCAGGCCTGCAGCAAACGTCCACCCCGCGATCGGCGCTTTTCAACTTCATACGAATAGGATAACTCAAAGGCACAACGAATGAGGCTTTCCGATGCGCACTTCCGTCCTGATCTTGTTGACCTCCACCTTGGCGCTGTCAGCCTGCCAATCCCGCGTGAATCCGGTAAATTGGTTCGGAAATGATCGGGCAGATGCCGTGATCACAGAAAGCAATCCCCTGATTCCCGAGGAAACCGACGCGGGCCGTTCCTTTTTTGCACAGGAACAGGCGGTTGCCTTTGTCGGGCTGCCAATTTCAAAGGTCACCAACCTTGAGGTGCACACTGTGACTGAAGGCCAGCTGGTTGTTGCGGTTGGTGTGTCTGCGGTGCACGGAACCCACGATGCGCGTCTTGTGGCCCGTGGGCCCGCGGAAAACGGGGTTCTGACGCTTGATTTCATGGCAATTCCCCCAGCCGATCCCATCACTGGTGGTTCAGATCTGACACGTGAAATCACCGCAGCCTCAGTCCTGACGGACCAGCAAACAGCCGGGGTGCGGACCATTCGTGTTGCCGCCTCAGGCAACACCTTGGAGCGGCGCGCGCGCTGAAAATCCGGCGCGTTACAGGGCTTTGATCACAAGTTGAGTTGCGGCGCAGACTTCTACGGTTGCGCGCAGATACCTCACGTCTGCACACTGGTTTATTCACCGCAGATACAGTTGGTCAGGCCGCAAATCACCTGATCTTAACATGCATAGAAAGTGTTAGGCGGAAGGTGGTAGGCCCGGCAGGATTTGAACCCGCAACCAAAGCGTTATGAGCGCTCTGCTCTAACCGTTGAGCTACAGGCCCGCCTGACGCTTGGTTATGAAATGCTGCTGATGGCGTCAAGCGGTCAGTGCGCGATTTCTGTCGCAAATAGTACTGAGTTTCCACACCAGCACTCTTGTTGTATAATTCCTTGGAGCAAAAACTATTTATACGGGGCAGCAGCGCTGCCGGCAAAGAGGTCTACGCCCAGGAAACGCTTTTAAGACGACCCATTTAAGCATTTAGACCGCAAACCCGCAGCTCCCAACGGCTTTCTCAATTTGCTGATGTGAATAGTAATTATGTGTTTCAAAGGTTTAGTAATTGAAAAATGCAATCATTGATGTCGTTGATCGTTTTGTCGGTGTTACTTCCAATCAACGCACTTGGGAACTTGCCGAAGCCTCCGCTTCCGATTGCGGTTTTGATCATCTGTTGGTGGCCAAGGTCTCCACCGCGGCACGAGATATCGACTGGGTCAACACAAATATGCCCGACAGCTGGATGCAAGAATATCTTGTTGAAGACTACATTGGTTCCGACCCAATTATCAGCCTCTTGGAAAATCATGTGGGAAGTCTTTTGTATAACGCTGGAACGATGCGTGCGGACGAATTGATTGATCAAAAGGCATATGCGGTGAGTCATGGTCTGAGGCAGTACGGCATGTCTCACCTCCATTGTTCGCGCTTTGGATCTCCTAAGGGCAACAGCTATTTTGTTACCTTGTGTTCTGAAAATGAGGCGCATTCAATTCTGAAATCGACTGACATCAATGCTGACGTTTTTGCGGCGTTTTTGGCAACGGTGATAACCTCCGCTGCAGATGTATATTCCAATCGGCATCTAGGGCACGTGTTCTTATCCCAGAGGCAACGGGAAGTGCTTTCCCTTCTCGCCCAAGGTCATCAAACAGGCCGGATTGCAGAGAAACTCGGCATTTCTGAGGCCACCGTTAGCAAGCACTTTTCTGAAGCAAGGTTGCGACTTGGTGTCAGCACGCGGGAGGAAGCGCTGGCAGTCGCCCTTCGACGCGAACTCATAGAACTGTAAAGGTAGTAATATTAGCACCTTCAAATTTCACGGTCGAGCGCGCTACAACACTCAGCGTGAAGTGTCATTCATCCTTCACCCATTTGTATTGTTAAAAAGTGTAAGGGTAAAACAATGAAAACTATGTCAGCCATTGCAGTTGTTCTCTTTGCAATTCCTCTGACGGCAAATGCTGCGACATGGGAACGTATCAAAACCGAAACACAGTTACTCGAAGTGGTTGCAGGAAAGCAGTTTTCGACCAAGAACGGTTGGTGGGAAATACGTTCAGACGGGTCCATGGTTGGTATCTTGAAAGGTGACGAGTTGCGCGGTGCATGGAAATGGGACAAAGGTGCATGGTGCCGAAATTATGTCTTCAAGGGCAAAGAAAAGAAAACCAACTGCCAACATGTCTGGAGCAGCGGCAACCAGGTCCGCTTTAAGAAAGACCGAGGACAGGGGGACGAAGACATCCAAACTCTGGTGGCGAAGTAGTCAAAGAGATCTCCGAAGTAAAAAGGCTACTGACTCTGTCGCCCAGAAATTTTGCATTTACGGAATGCACTGACTTAGGAACAGCGCAGTCAGCTGAGGCGCGAAGCTTGTCGCCGCCTACAGTTATCTTTCCGCAGACGGTGCAATCCATGGTTCCCTTTGCTGAAACGATCCTTTAAGCAACGCGCCAAGCATTGATTAAAAGGACACGCCCCATGAGCGACGGCAAAAACGGCATCACTTACGCGGATGCAGGTGTGGACATCGACGCAGGAAACGAACTCGTTGAGCGCATCAAACCTGCTGCCAAGCGCACCACGCGCTCAGGCGTTATGGCCGGTCTCGGTGGATTTGGCGCATTGTTTGATCTCAAAGATGCAGGCTACACCGATCCTATTCTTGTCGCGGCGACCGATGGTGTCGGCACCAAACTACGTATCGCCATTGACACTGGCAACGTAGACGGCGTTGGCATTGATCTTGTCGCCATGTGTGTGAACGATCTGGTGTGTCAGGGCGCTGAACCTCTGTTCTTCCTCGACTATTTTGCCACCGGCAAGCTTGAGACCGAAACCGCCGCCCGCATCATCGAAGGCATCGCCGAGGGCTGCTACCAGTCTGGCTGCGCTCTGATCGGTGGAGAAACCGCAGAAATGCCTGGCATGTATGAAGCGGGCGATTTTGACCTCGCGGGCTTTTCCGTTGGCGCTATGGAGCGCGGTGCCGATCTGCCTGCTGGCGTGAAAGAAGGTGACGTTCTGTTGGGGCTCGCTTCAAACGGCGTGCACTCCAACGGTTACAGCCTTGTGCGCAAACTGGTTGAGGTGTCCGGCCTTGGTTGGGATGACACCTGCCCATGGGATGACAGCCAGACCCTTGGCGCAGCCCTGCTCGCCCCGACCCGTCTCTATGTGAAACAGGCGCTGGCCGCCGTGCGCGCAGGTGGCGTACATGCGCTGGCCCACATCACCGGTGGCGGCCTCACTGAAAACCTGCCGCGGGTGCTTCCTGAAGGCCACGCTGGCGCGATTGATCTGTCCTCATGGGAGCTGCCTCCTGTGTTCGAATGGCTCGCCAAAACCGGCGGCATGGATGAGGCGGAGCTGCTGAAAACCTTCAACTGCGGCGTCGGCATGATCCTGTCTGTGGAAGCGGATCAGGCCGATGCGCTTGCGGCGCTTCTGCGCGAGCAAGGTGAAACCGTCTACACACTCGGCACTGTGACCAAAGGCGAAGGCGTCACCTACACCGGATCGCTTCTGTGAAGAAACGCGTTGCGATTTTTATCTCCGGCGGCGGGTCCAATATGGTCCGGCTGCTGGAGGACATGGCCGAACCCGGCCATGAGGCAGAGCCGGTTCTGGTGCTTGCCAACAGCGCCGATGCTGGCGGGCTTGCCAAAGCTGCGACGATGGGCGTGCCAACCGTCTCCGTGGATCACCGCCCGTTTAAGGGCGACCGCCCTGCCTTTGAGGCGGCACTTCAGGCAGAGCTTGATAAGGTCCAACCGGACATCCTTTGCCTGGCCGGTTTCATGCGGGTTCTGACAGAGGGTTTTGTCGCGCCATGGGAAGGTCGGATGCTCAACATTCATCCGTCCTTGCTGCCCAAGTACAAGGGGCTGCACACCCATGCCCGCGCCCTTGAAGCTGGCGATGCAGAACACGGCTGTACTGTACACATGGTCACACCTCTGCTGGATGACGGCCCCATTCTCGGTCAGGCCCACGTGCCTGTCCTCACAGATGACACGCCAGACACCCTCGCCGCGCGCGTTCTGGAGCAAGAACACCGCCTTTACCCAGCCGCTTTACGCCGGTTTGCCGCCGGAAATACCACACCCTTCACGCTTTAAGGGTTGGTGAATTGCTTTCCCTTATGTTTGTGCGTAGTGCTGATATCACCAAAACGTCACAACGGACGAAGAAGACACGCCACCTATGAAGACCCTCACAACCACCGAAGAGCTCGCGCAATTTTGCGCCATGGCAAGCAATGCCCCTTATGTCACGATAGACACAGAGTTTTTGCGGGAACGCACCTATTACTCCAAACTGTGTCTTGTGCAATTGGCGGTGCCAAGCGAGATGCCCGGTGAGGAGGAGGATAAGGCCGTTCTGGTGGACCCGCTTGTTGATGGGATCTCTCTGGAGCCACTTTATGACCTCTTCCGTGATACCGCTGTTGTCAAGGTTTTCCATGCGGCCCGTCAGGATCTGGAAATCTTCTTTGTAGAGGCAGGCGTCTTCCCAACACCGCTGTTTGACACACAAGTCGCTGCGATGGTCTGTGGCTTTGGTGAGCAGGTTGGCTATGAAACGCTGGTGCGCAAGATCGCCAAACAAGGTCTGGACAAAAGCTCCCGCTTTACCGACTGGTCCCGCCGTCCGCTGACGGACGCCCAGAAAACCTATGCATTGGCAGATGTCACGCATCTGCGCAAAATTTATGAGTTCCTCGCCGCAAAGCTCAAAGAAACCGGTCGCGCCCATTGGGTCGAAGAAGAGCTTGAAATGCTCACGCGCCCGGAAACCTATATCATTGATCCAGAGCACGCATGGAAACGGGTCAAAACCCGCACAACCTCTCCGAAGTTTCTCGCGATTGTACGCGAACTTGCCAAATTTCGCGAATCCTACGCACAAGAGCGCAACGTGCCACGCAACCGCGTGTTCAAAGATGACGCATTGGTGGAACTGGCCTCGACCAAACCGGGCAATATGCAGGATCTGGGCCGCTCCCGTCTGCTGTTGCGCGAAGCGCGCAAAGGCGACATAGCAGACGGCATTCTTGCGGCTGTGAAAGCGGGTGTCTCCTGCCCTTCTGATGAAATGCCACGCCTGCCCAAACGCGATGACAAACAACAGGTCAACCCGGCCTTGGCTGATCTTCTGCGGGTTCTGCTGAAAGCGAAAACGGAAAGCTCAGGTGTGGCGCCAAAACTCATCGCCACCTCTGCCGATCTTGACACTTTGGCCTCCGGCGGACGCGACGTGGCCGCACTCCACGGTTGGCGTCATGAAGTGTTTGGTGCGGACGCCCTACGCCTGTGCGCCGGCGAAGTCGCCCTTGCGGCAAAAGGATCCTCAATCAAGATTGTGAAGCTCTGATCCCTTATTTCCACTGCGTTCGCAGTCATTTATCTATGGCATTACTTTTCAGGAGAAACCGAGCATTTGTTCGGTTTCTTTTTTTTTACGCTCAGCCCAGTGGTCATTCCGCGCTCAAGATTTAAACAAATCCATCGAAAAGGGCATGATTTTGCCTCAAACCTCTCGCTTTGCCTGCGCAAAATGCGGTGACGGTAGGATCTGTTTACGCACGTGCTGATCATGGGATCACAGGCACAATTGCAAGATCAAAGGAGCAGAACAATGGCAACCGCAAAACCAGAGCCGCTGGAACACACGCCAGCAAACGCAGCGCAGCCGCAAAACGCCAAACCATCATCACAACAAACACCAGCAAATGATCCAAAATTCACGGATTGGGCAATGATCTGAAATCCAGCCTTGTTCACGATTTGGTCCCACCTTATGCTGGGGCCATGTCGAGCCCAATTTCTTCCATCCGCAACCTAGGCCCCGCCTATGAAGAAGCCTGTGCACGTGCAGGCATTCACACCGCAGAGGAGCTGCGCGACCTAGGCGCAGATGAAACCTATGCACGACTGCTAAAGACAGGCACAAAGCCCCATTTCATTGGCTACTATGTGCTGGTTATGGGCCTGCAAGGTCGCCCGTGGAACGACTGCAAAGGCAAGGAAAAGGACGCCTTGCGCGTTCGCTTTGACGCCCTCAAGGCCCGCGCGCATGATAAAGGCCGCTCCGAGCTCGAAGATATGCTGAACAAAATTGGCGTGATCGAAAAACGCTAAAGTCGCAGACGCGCCATGCCCCAGGCAGCCACATGATGGATCACAGCCAGGTCACCCACCATCATTGCATGGTCAAGGTCTTCTGCTGTCCAGAATTCTTCCTGCATGTCTTCAAGGTCACCGGCGTTGGGCTCTGCCACTCTCCGGCATCCATGTGCCAAAAAGTAATGCCCCTCACAGCCGCGTTGATTGCCGTTGTCCACAAAGCGCCCCATCGGCTCAAGCGATTGCGCCTCAACGCCCGTTTCCTCCATAAGCTCCCGGCGGGCTGCAACGTCCGGCGCTTCACCCGGATCGATGAAACCAGCTGGAAACGTTACCGAAACTCTGCGTGGCCCATGTTTGTACTGGCGCAACATCAGAATTTCACCGTTTTCCATCACCGGCACCACCAAAGCAAAAGAGCGCAGATCAACCTGATAGAAATCCTCGATCAGCCGCCCATCAGGCAGCTCTACAGTCTCTTTTGAAACGCTCACAAAAGGCGCGGCTTCAAAAACCGTCTCACGCGCCCGAGTCTTCCACGCTTCCATTTATCACCTCGCAAAAAAATGGGCCCCGGAAATTCCGAGACCCATCCATCATCTAACTGTGGCGAAGTTTCCTTCGCGGGGCAATGCTTAGCCCACCAGCTCCAGACCGGAGAAGAAGTATGCGATTTCTACCGCTGCGGTTTCTGGTGCGTCAGAACCGTGTACGGAGTTTTCGCCTACAGATTCTGCGAACTCGGCGCGGATGGTGCCAGGTGCTGCGTCTGCTGGGTTGGTTGCGCCCATCACTTCGCGGTTTTTCGCGATTGCGCCTTCACCTTCCAGAACCTGAGCCACGATTGGCGCAGATGCCATGAATTCGCACAGTTCGTCGTAGAAAGGACGCTCTGCGTGCACAGCGTAAAACACACCGGCCTGCTCTTTGGTCAGGTGGATGCGCTTTTGCGCAACGATGCGCAGGCCAGCTTCTTCGAATTTGGCGTTGATTGCGCCGGTCAGGTTGCGGCGGGTGGCATCAGGCTTGATGATCGAGAAGGTGCGTTCCAGAGCCATGTCTCTTTTCTCCATGTAAGATTGGGGCCAGCACCACGCTCGCCCCATATTCGAATTGTCGCTCCGATACCATGCGCATACCGACTTGAAAAGCGATGATTGACGCCGATGCAATACTGGGCCAAACCCGCTTCATGCTAAAGATCTCAGACATCTCTTATTCCGTCGAAGGCCGCCCTCTGTTTGAAGGGGCCTCAGCGACAATTCCCACCGGCCACAAAGTGGGTTTGATTGGCCGCAACGGGGCCGGGAAAACCACCCTTTTCCGCTTGATCCGCGGAGAGCTGTCTCTCGAAGGCGGCAGCATCACCCTGCCCAACCGCGCCCGCATCGGCGGCGTGGCGCAGGAAGTACCCTCCAATGAGGTGTCGCTGATCGACACGGTTCTGGCCGCCGATACCGAACGCGCCGCTTTGCTGGCTGAATCTGAAACCGCAACCGATTCAGACCGCATTGCCGAAATTCAAACCCGTCTCAGCGATATTGATGCATGGAGTGCCGAAGCCCGTGCGGCCTCCATCCTCAAGGGTCTTGGCTTTGATCACGAAGATCAACTGCGCCCCTGTTCAGACTATTCCGGCGGCTGGCGCATGCGTGTCGCCTTGGCCGCCGTGCTGTTTTCACAGCCAGATTACCTGCTGCTGGATGAGCCGACCAACTACCTCGATCTCGAAGGCGCGCTCTGGCTGGAAAACTATCTGGTCAAATATCCACACACCGTGCTTATCATCTCGCATGACCGCGAATTGCTGAACCGCTCAGTTGGCGCGATCCTGCATCTGGATGAACGCAAACTGGCCTATTACACCGGCCCTTATGATCAATTCGCCCGCCAACGCGCCGAACAGCGCGCGGTACAGGCCGCAGCCGCCAAAAAGCAGCAAGCGCAACGCGAGCACCTGCAAGCCTTTGTGGATCGGTTTAAGGCCAAGGCGTCCAAGGCCAAACAGGCGCAAAGCCGTGTGAAAATGCTGGAGAAGATGACTCCGATCACCGCACCCGAAGATGCGGCACGTGTGGTGTTCACCTTCCCCAAGCCAGAAGAGCTGTCACCCCCGATCATTGCTATTGAGGGCGGCTCAACCGGCTATGACGACAAGGTGGTTCTCAAAAACCTCAACCTGCGCATTGATCAGGATGACCGCATCGCACTGTTGGGCAAAAACGGTCAGGGCAAATCCACGCTCGCAAAACTCCTGTCCAGCCGTCTGCAGCCCATGGGGGGCAAGTTCACCACCTCCTCCAAACTGCGCATCGGCTTCTTTGCCCAGCATCAAGTTGACGAGCTTTACGTCGACGAAACCCCAATTCAGCACCTGATGCGCGAACGGCCTGCAGAAGGTCAGGCGCGTCTGCGCGCACGTCTCGCCGGGTTTGGCCTTGGCGCCGCACAGGCAGAAACCGAAGTCGGCCGCCTGTCAGGCGGTCAAAAAGCGCGCCTGTCACTGCTGCTTGCCACCTTGGATGCGCCGCATCTTCTGATCCTTGACGAACCGACCAACCACCTCGACATCGAAAGCCGCGAAGCCCTGGTTGAGGCGCTGACCGCCTACACCGGCGCGGTCATTCTGGTCAGCCACGACATGCACCTGCTCACCTTGGTGGCCGATCGCCTCTGGCTGGTCAAAGACGGCACAGTGAAGCCCTATGAGGATGACCTTCAGGCCTACCGCAAACTCTTGTTGACGGCAGACAAACCTGTTGGGGCGAAACCCAAAGCCAAACCCGTCGCCAAAAAGGCCAGCCGTGATGATATTCTGGCCCTGCGCGCTGAAGTGCGCAAATCAGAACAGCGGGTCGAAAAACTCAATGAAATGGCAGACAAGCTCGCAACAAAGCTGGCAGATCCGGCCTTTTATGAGGGTGAAAAACTTGGCGAGATGGAAGTCTGGCAAAAGAAATACGCCGAAGTCCGCGATGCGCAGGACCGCGCAGAAGATCTCTGGATGAAAGCGCTGGAAAAACTGGAAAAGGCCGAAGGCTGACCCTAGCCTAGGATCCACCAAGAGGGAGCCCCAAAACCATGGACAGCGCCGCCTTCATCACGGCCTTTGTGACGCTTTTTGTCATCATCGACCCGATTGGCCTCTTCCCAATCTATGTGTCGCTCACGCAGGGCGTGCCCGCACGCGAGCGCCGCGCGATTGCCATTCGCGCCTGTGTCACCGCATTCATAATCCTCGCAGTCTTCGCCTTCTTGGGTGAGGCCGTGCTCGGCGGCATTGGCATCTCCATGCCTGCGTTCCGAATTGCCGGCGGTATCCTGTTGTTTCTGACTGCACTGGACATGCTTTTTGAACGCCGCACAAAACGCCGCGAAGATCAGGCAGAAGAAGCCGAAGAAGATTACCCGGATCCCTCAATTTTTCCGCTAGCCATCCCGCTGCTCGCAGGCCCCGGTGCGATCACATCCGTAATCCTGCTCGCCGGACAGGACAGCGGCGTTCAATCCACAATCGCGGTGCTTGGCGTGGCGCTTCTGGTGCTGATCATCGTCTTTGGCCTGTTTCTGACCGCCGGATACCTTGAGCGTTTGTTGGGGCGCACAGGCATCACCGTGATCACCCGTCTGTTGGGCATGCTGCTGGCCGCGCTTGCTGTGCAGTTTATCCTTGATGGCCTGAAAGATTTTGGGCTTGCTGGGTAAGTCATCACCCTAAGGAACATCCACGTATGAGCGAATTTGAGATCGGCCACCTTGCCTACCTGAGTCTGCTGCTGATCATGGTTTTGATGTGGTACATTTCCTCCGGTCGCATCGCGCTTGGCCAAACACTGCGCAACGCGGCGATTTGGGTTTTGATCTTTCTTGGCGCGATTGCCGTGGCCGGTATGTGGGATGATATCCGCACCAGTGTGCGCCCTATGCAGACCGTACTTGAAGACGGCAATCGCATCGAAATTCCCCGAAGCAGCGATGGCCACTACCATGCCACACTCTCGCTCAACGGTGCCGATGTCGCGTTCATCGTCGACACAGGGGCCTCTGAAATTGTGCTCTCGAAAGAGGACGCACGGCGCGCCGGACTGGATCCTGACAATCTGGCCTATTGGGGCCGCGCCATGACAGCCAATGGCGAAGTGCGCATTGCTCCGGTCTGGATCGAGGAAATCTCTCTCGGTGGTTTCACGGATCGCGATGTACGCGCCACCGTCAACGAAGGCGAGATGCCGCAGTCGCTGCTCGGCATGTCCTACCTTCAGCGGTTTGAACAGATCACCATCGCAGGAAACCGTTTGATCCTAATACGTTAGGATCCGCCACTTTCGGCCTTTTTCTGCCAGACGCCTGTCTCTTCAGACCAGTACTGCGCTGCACAGCCCGCATCTGTCAGCGCTTTCCACTGCCCACGTGCATGCTGAACCGCTTCCGGGTCATGTCCGTCAAACAAAATACAGACGCGTTCGGCGGCAGTGACTTCTTCGGCGCTCACCTCGGCCCCGTCCACCGTCATTATGCAGCTCGCTTTGTTGGGCGCATCCTGTGAAGTGGTCAGCAAAATGGGCTGCAAATCATCGTGTGGCCCACCAGCGACCCCATGCGGTAAAAAACTCTCGTCTCCCAGAAGCCACAGCCTCTGATCCAGCCAGTCCATACGTGCAGGGTCTACCCCCCGTACAGCAATGGCCCAGCCAGCCCCCCGCGCCTTCTCCAGAAGGCGCGGCAAGGTGGTATCAAGCGGCGCTTGTGTCAGGTGATAGAAATAGACCGCACCCAAGGGCTTATACCTCGAAGTTGTCCGCCACGAGGCGGCTGAGCGCGCTTACGCCCCAGCCTGTCGCCCCTGCAGGTGCCAAAGCAGTTTCAGACTTCACACTGGCCACCCCAGCAATGTCGAGGTGAATCCAAGGCGTGCCCTCTTGCACAAAACGCTGCAGGAACTCGGCTGCGGTGATCGAGCCCGCCGGGCGTCCCCCCACATTTTTGACATCCGCAATGCGCGATTTCAGCTGCTTAGCATAGCCTTTGCCCAGTGGCATCCGCCAGGCGCCCTCGCCCTCTGCATCCGCGGCTTTCAGGAAGGCATTGCACAGCATGTCGTCGTTGGAGAAAACCCCGGCATTTTCATGCCCAAGGCCAATGATGATCGCGCCTGTCAGAGTGGCAAGATCAATCATGCCCGCTGGTTTGAAACGGTCTTGCGCGTAGTGCATCACGTCGCACAACACCAAACGCCCTTCCGCGTCAGTGTTGATGACCTCGATGGTGTCGCCTTTCATGGAGGTCACCACATCGCCAGGACGGGTCGCACGGCCGGAGGGCATGTTCTCAACCAAGCCGACAAGGCCCACAACATTGGCTTTGGCCTTGCGCAGTGCCAGCGCCTTCATGGTGCCGGCCACAACGCCTGCGCCGCCCATATCCATGGTCATGTCTTCCATGCCCGCAGCAGGCTTCAGCGAAATACCGCCGGTATCAAACACAACGCCTTTGCCAACAAGCGCCAACGGAGGCGCGGCTTTGTCGCCGCCGTTCCATTGCATCACCACCACTTTAGACGGGCTTTCGGACCCCTCGCCCACAGACAACAAAGCGCCCATGCCAAGCTCTTTCAGCTGGTCTTCTTCCAGCACCTCCACCTCAAGACCGATCTCTTGAAGTGCCACCAAACGGTCCGCAAACTCTGTCGTGGTCAGCACATTGGCAGGTTCATTCACCAGATCACGGGTGAAAAACGCACCATCCGCGACAGCCAGCAAAGGTGCAGCCGCGGCTTCTACGTCAGCAGGTTTGCTGACCATCATGCGCACCGCCCGCGCATCTTCCTCCGCATCCGCGGTCTTATGATCGTCAAATCCATAGTCACGCATCGCAATGCCAAAAGCGATCTGCGCCGCCTTGGGATGGGTGCCCGCCAGAACCGTCAAAGCTGCATTGCCACGCGCCTTGCCAAGCGCCGCACCGGCTTTGCGTGCCTCTTCAATACTGCAGCGACGCGGCAGAATAACCACATCCACTGCCTCAGCGGCCAATCCAGTCGGAAACGCCAGCGTGATCAATGTGCCGTTTGCAGCATCCGCCCCTTTGTCTTCGCGCAAACGCTCCACCGCGCCACGGGTCATCCGGTTGATGCGCCGCGAGCCCTGATCAAGGTTTCCTTCCTGGGGTACAAAGATTGCAATCCGCCCCTCTGCTTTTGCAATTTCATCCAATTGAGTTTCTTCAAAAGCAAACTGCACAGGGCGCATATGTCAATCTCCATTTTAATGCTGCCAAACACCTAGCGCGCCCAATCTTGCTTGACCAGTGGCCATCGCCAGTTTGCAGTTTCACCGCCCCACCAATTCCACTAAACTGCGCGCAAAGAACAAGAACTTGAGGGGATCCAAGGCGTGAGCAGATTCGACAGATACATCCTGTCGCAGTTTCTAACTCTGTTTGGCTTCTTCGCACTGATCCTCGTATCGGTCTATTGGGTCAACCAAGCGGTGTCACTGTTTGATCAGTTGATCGCAAGCGGTCAGAACGTGGCCGTTTTCCTTGAGCTTTCGTTGCTGATGCTTCCGAGTGTGATCCGCCGCGTGCTGCCAATCGCCGTGTTTGCGGGTACGGTTTACGTCACAAATCGCTTGTCCAACGAAAGTGAACTGACCGTCATGCAGGCCACCGGCTTCAGCCCCTGGAGGCTCGCCCGACCGGTTGCCGTATTCGGGGTGATCGCAGCCCTCATGATGAGTGCCCTCACCCATTTTCTCGTGCCCACTTCAGCCAAGGAGTTAAGCGAGAGACAAAAAGAAATCAGCCAAAACATCACAGCACGCTTGCTGACTGACGGCACCTTTATGCATCCGGCAGATGGGGTGACATTCTACATCCGCGAAATCAGCTCAAATGGCGTGCTCAAAGACGTGCTTATGGCGGATAGCCGAAACCCAGATGGCACAACACTGCACACCGCATCAGAGGCCTATCTGGTACAGGATGAAAGCGGCCCTAAGCTTGTGATGGTCGATGGTCTCATGCAGTTCAATCCAGCGGACACCGACCGCCTCATGACCACGAACTTCGCGGATTTTTCATATGACATCAGCGGTTTGGTCGATCCTGAAGCGATCAATCGCGGATCCGTAAACTATTTGCCAACCTGGGACATTTTCGGTGATCTCCCTTCTGCTGCGGCTATCACAGGCGAAAGTCTGGGCAATGTCACCGAAGAGTTTCATGCCCGCTTCACCCACCCCATCATGTGCGTCATCTTTGCGTTGGTTGGCTTTGGCATGCTGATCATCGGCAGCTTCAGCCGCTTTGGTGTTTGGCGTCAAATTTTGTTTGCCTTTGGCATTCTTGTAGTGCTTGAAGCCCTCAAAAACGTGGTTTCCGACCCCGTGCTCGACGCGCCAGAGCTCTGGCCGTTGCTTTATGTGCCCGTTGCCTTGGGCGGCGTTTTCGCATTTGTGCTGCTATATCTCGCGTCAAACCCAATTCGTTTGCGGCGGAGGTCTGTCGCATGACAACCCATCTCTATTTTGCGCGCAAGTTTTTCTGGATGCTGCTGAGCATTTTCGCCGTCTTCTTCGTGCTGACCATTCTGCTCGACATGATGGAGCAACTGCGCAAATTTGATGTGGAACAGGTGGGCTTTTATCGCGTAATCGGTCTCACCTTTTTACGCGCGCCTCAGGGGCTGTATCAACTTCTGCCATTGATTGTGATCCTGGCAACTGTGGCCCTGTTTATCGGCCTGGCGCGCACATCAGAACTTGTCGTGGTGCGCGCGGCTGGGCGCTCCGCGATTGTGGCTGTGATTTCCCCTATGGTGCTGGCGCTGCTTGTTGGGGTAGCTGCAGTCACAATCATCAATCCACTCGTGGCGAAAACATCCGTTGAATACGACAAACAAAGCGACGCATTGCGCAACAACGGTGGGAACGCGCTATCCTTGTCAGATGAAGGAATCTGGCTGCGTCAAGGTGGGCCGGAAGGACATGCCGTCATCCATGCTGAACGCACCAATGCTGATGCCAGCAAATTTATCAATCTCAGCATCATCACTTATCGCGAAAACGGCGGCCCGCAGTCCCGTATTCAAGCCGATACCGCTGAATTGCGAGACGATGGCTGGGCACTCACAAATGCGCGGGTCTGGTCCCTCAACCGGGGCGTCTCAGAAGGCACAGCCGCGCACCATCACGACACGCTGACCTTGCCCAGCAACCTGACACCCGATCGCATTAGAGATCGTTTCGGCAGCCCTTCCGCAATTTCTGTATGGCAATTACCAAAGTTCATCCAAGAACTTGACGAAGCTGGTTTTTCCTCGCGTCGCCATACGGTGTGGTTACATATGGAACTTGCGCAGCCGCTGTTCCTGATGGCAATGGTTCTTGTCGGTGCCGCCTTCACAATGCGTCACACGCGCTTTGGCAACACTGGGATTGCAGTGCTGTTTGCCATTCTCATCGGTTTTAGCCTCTATTTCATCCGAAACTTCGCGCAGATCTTAGGGGAAAATGGCCAAATTCCTGTCCTGCTCGCAGCCTGGGCGCCGCCGGTTGCAAGTGTGTTATTGGCACTCGGTCTGTTGTTGCATATGGAGGACGGATGACGAACTTGCTCTTCCGCCTTATGACGGCCACTGCACTTTCCTGCGCCCTCGCCCCAATGGTGCAGGCCCAGACGGCTCAGGTACCTTCAGAACAATCTGAAGCTACAAAGCCAACTTCACAGAATGTAGTACTGATCGCAGACAATGTCGAACTGGTTGGCACATCTACACTGCGTGCACACGGCAATGTAGAAGCCGTTTCTGGCGAAACTCGGCTGCAGGCGCGCGAAGTTATCTATGACAATGAAACCGGTGAAATAACCCTTCTGGGGCCAATACGGATCACTGAAGGCGACTCAGTCTCAATTGTGGCCGACTCAGCGGATTTGAAAGCAGACTTTCAATCTGGCTTGATCCGAAGCGCGCGTTTGGTGCTCGCAGATCAAGTGCAGTTGGCCGCGCAGCAGCTCGACCGTATCGGCGGTCGTTTCAATGTATTGACGAAAACCACGGTATCGTCGTGCCGCATCTGCGAAACCGGTGAAGCCCCACTCTGGCAGATCCGCGCAAAACGCGTGGTTCACGATCAAGCCGAACGACAAATCTACTTCGACGAAGCGAGCTTCCTTATTCGCGACGTACCGGTGTTCTATTTCCCTCATCTGCGAATGCCAGATCCAACACTGAAACGCAGCAAAGGTTTCCTGTTTCCCAACTTCCGGCGCACCTCGCTTTTGGGCAATGGAATCAAGCTTCCGTACTTTTTTCCGATCGGAGACGACAAAGACCTCACGCTCACGCCCTATATCTCAACAAACACACGCACGCTTGAGTTCCGGTATCGTCAAGCTTTTGAAAATGGGGGCATTGAGCTTGATGGCGCGATCTCAGACGATGACCTGCGCCCTAACGAAACGCGAGGATATCTGTTCGCCGAGGGTCTGTTTCAATTAGAGCGCGACTACAAACTTACCTTTGACATTAAGGCCGTCACCGATGATGCCTATATCTCAGATTATGATTACTCTGACCTTGATCGTCTCAATAGCAATATCAGAGTAGAGCGCGCCTCTCGCTACGAAAATACCAGCTTCGGCGTCTATCATTTTCGCTCACTGCGGGATGACGAAGACAACGACACGTTGCCTACCTTGGTGTTTCAGGCCGAAACCGAACGGCGCTACTTTCCGACGTCGATTGGCGGAGAGCTGCGCACCCGTCTTGAAGCGCACTCTCATAAACGTGACTCTGGCCTAGATGGCGATGACGGTCGAGACGTTGCACGCACGAACGCCTCGGTGGAATGGCTGCGCAACTGGACATTGGCAACAGGCTTGCGTCTCGGCGTAAACGGAGGGCTCGCGTTTGACGCTTATAAAACCCATGATGACACAACTGTCAGCTCATTTGACAGTGGCTTCACGCCCGCAGCGGCAATAAACCTGCGCTATCCGCTGGTAAAGCGCGGCACGGACGGCGCCACCTATCTGCTGGAACCGGTTGCGCAAGTGGGCTGGACTGGTGGCTCAAACCTTGACGTCGCAAATGATGAAAGCACACGTGCAGAATTTGATGAAGGCAACCTATTGTCGCTTTCACGCTTTCCGTCACATGACCGCCGTGAGCGTGGTCTGGCTGCGGCACTGGGGATGAACTGGTCCCGCGTTACATCAGAAGGCTGGGAAGGCCACTTCACCGTGGGACAGGTATTCCGCGACCAATCCCAAAGCGATTTTTCCGCAACATCAGGTTTGGCAGGAAAAACATCTGATCTGCTCTTGGCAGGTCAGTTCAACAATCAAAACGGTCTGGTCATGTCCGCTCGCGGTCTGCTGGATTCAGGCGGCACTCTGAACAAAGCCGCTGCGCGCCTCGGTTGGAGCAATCCAAGCTTGATGGTGGATGCGAGCTATATCTGGCTGGCGCGAGACCCCGACGAAGACCGTGCAGAGCGTATTTCGGAATGGACGCTGGACAGCAGCTATCGCTTCTCCCGGCATTGGACCGGTCTGGTTGACTGGCGCTACGATGCAGTAGCAGGTAAATCGGCACGCGCAGGAGTTGGCATGCAATATCGTAACGAATGCGTGCAGGTCGAACTTTCACTATCGCGCCGCTTCTCCACATCCGATACCGTTCAATCCAGCAACACCTTTGGCATCAACGTGGCCCTGCTTGGATTCTCGGTCAATTCAAACGATAAGAGCTATAGCCGCACCTGTGGCTGAATTACAGGAAGACGACACTCTCATGACGCGACGCCCTTTCATCCGCTCCCTTTTGCGCAACTGCGCCTCTCTGACCAGCGCAATTGCGGCAGTGACAGTTCTCAACAATGCGGCCGTTGCACAAAGTGCTTTCAGCCCCGCAATTTTGGTGAATGATTCCGCAGTCAGCTACTACGAATTAGATCAGCGCGCGCGCCTCTTGACCATCATGAACGCCCCCGGAGATCCCGGAAAGCTCGCGCGCGAGCAGTTGATCGAGGACCGCCTGAAACTCCAGGCTGCACGCCTCACCGGCATTGCCGCTTCAGATGAGGGTATTCAGAACGGCCTTGATGCCTTTGCAGCCCGCGTCAACATGGAAGCAGGCGATCTCATCGAGGCACTTGTCGGCGCCGGCATCGACGAAGAGACCCTGCGCGATTTCATCATTTCAAACATCACCTGGCGCGGCGTCATCCAGTCTCGGTTTGGCGGCAACGCACAGGTCAGCGAAGAGGAAATCGATCGCGCTATTGCTCAGAACAGCGGCTCTGGCGGTGTGCGTGTGCTGCTCAATGAAATCATCATCCCCGTCACACCACAAAATCAACGACAGGTACTTGGCTTGGCGGAGCAACTCTCCGAAATTCGCAGCTTTGAGAGTTTTGAAAACGCCGCGCGTACCTATTCTGCATCTGCCACCAAGGAAAGTGGCGGTCGCGTTGACTGGATGAACGTGACCAACCTGCCCGCCGAACTGCGGCCAGTGGTCACCGCGCTGCGGCCGGGAGAGGTGACCCGCCCCTTGCCATTGCAAAACGCGGTCGCCCTGTTCCAGTTGCGCGATGTGGCAGAAACCGGACGCTCCACGCCGACCTACTCAGCCATTGATTACATGATGTATTTCATTCCCGGTGGGCGCACAGAAGAAACCCTTGCACAGGCCAACGAACTGGCGGGCAACCTTGATCGCTGTGACGATCTGTTTGCCATCGCACAGGACGAACCTGCTGAATTTCTTGTCCGCGAAACCCTACCGCCAAGTGACATTCCCAAAGATGTGGCCATCGAACTCGCCAAACTGGATGAAAACGAAGTCTCCACAAATCTGACCTCCGCAGACGGGCAGAACCTTATGGTGCTCATGCTCTGCGGGCGTACTGCACAATTGGCCGAAGAGCTGTCGCGCGAAGATGTGGCGCAGGCGCTGCGCAACCAACGTCTGGAAAGCTACGCCAACAGCTATCTCAGCCAGCTGCGTGCTCAGGCGCGTATCATTGAAAAATGAACCAATTGGCACAATCTGCCCCCATCGCGCTCACCTGTGGTGAGCCCGGTGGCATTGGGCTAGAGATCGCAGAAAAGGCCTGGCTGGCGCTGAAAGATGAGCTGGCGTTTTTCCTAATCGCGGATCCAGATCATCTGCCGGGCACCGTGCCACATCAGATGATTGACGATCCGTCACAGGCAAGCGCCGTGCTGCCGGATGCCTTGCCCGTTTTCCCGCACCCCTTTGGCGCGCCACGCACCCCCGGTCAGGCCGATCCGGAAAACGCCGAAGGCGTGATCGACGTGATTTCACAAGCTGTCGACATGGCCATGTCTGGCAGCGCCAGCGCGGTTTGCACTTTGCCAATTCACAAAAGAGCGCTCAAAGACGGCGCTGATTTTGCCTATCCCGGCCACACCGAGTTTCTGGCGGATCTTGCTGGCGTGAACGATGTGGTGATGATGCTGGCCTCTGTCATGCTGCGCGTTGTGCCCACCACCATCCATATTCCGGTCTCCGAAGTGCCTGCCGCGCTTACGCCAACGCTGCTCGAAGAGACCATTCGCATCACTGCCAAAGGTCTTTCAGATCAGTTTGGCCTCACCGCACCTCGGATTGCCGTCGCTGGCCTAAACCCACACGCGGGCGAAGGCGGCGCAATGGGCCATGAAGACGCCAGCGTGATTGCGCCTGTCCTGGAAAAACTGCGTACTGAAGGCTTTGACATTGCGGGCCCTCTGCCTGCGGACACCATGTTTCACGCTGCTGCCCGTGCGCGCTATGATGTGGCAATCTGCGCCTATCACGATCAGGCTCTGATCCCGATCAAAACACTGGATTTTGATGGCGGCGTGAATGTCACCCTTGGCTTGCCTTTCATCCGCACCTCGCCCGATCATGGCACAGCCTTTGACATCGCAGGCACCGGACAAGCCAATCCATCCAGCACCATCGCCGCGCTGCGCATGGCGGCGCGCATGGCTGAAAGCGCCCCACAAAGCGCTTGACGCATCACAGGGGGAAACATATCCCCGCCCAAGGCCAAACTCGCGGCACGCCCGCGCAATCAAACAGGTGATGAGCCATGAGCGCCATTGATGATCTTCCTCCGCTGCGTCAGGTGATCGACACCCACGGTCTGTCTGCACGCAAATCACTGGGGCAGAACTTTCTTCTGGATCTCAACCTCACCGCTAAAATTGCACGCCGTGCCGGGGATCTTACCGAATGCGACGTGCTGGAAATTGGCCCGGGCCCCGGTGGCCTCACACGCGGTCTGCTGGCCGAGGGCGCGCGCCGTGTCCTTGCGATCGAGAAAGACGATCGCTGCATCCCCGCGCTTGCCGAGATCGAAGCCGCCTACCCCGGCCAACTTCAGGTGATCAATGGCGATGCACTTGAAATCGATCCTCTGGCGCATCTGACCCCCCCCATTCGCGTGGCGGCCAACTTGCCCTATAATGTAGGAACCGAACTTTTAGTGCGCTGGCTCACTCCTAAGGAATGGCCACCGTTCTGGCAAAGCCTCACCCTGATGTTTCAGCGTGAAGTGGCCGAACGGATCACGGCTCAACCCGGCTCCAAAGCTTATGGACGCCTTGCCATCCTTGCCCAGTGGCGCGCAAACGCCAATATCGTGATGTCTTTGCCACCAGGCGCGTTTTCACCGCCGCCAAAGGTGCACTCCGCCGTCGTGCATCTCACCGCATTGGAAGAGCCACGTTACCCTGCTGACGCAGACATGTTGTCGCGCATTGTGGCGGCTGCTTTCAATCAGCGGCGTAAAATGCTGCGTGCTGCGCTCAAGGGCCAAGCCCCCGATATCGAAGATCGTCTGCTCGCAGCAGGCATCCAGCCAACCGAACGTGCCGAACAGGTCTCCCTAGAGCAGTTCTGCGCCCTCGCACGCGTGGTGAAGGAAAGCTGATCCCATCACTCGGGCTTGCCCCTGCGCATGCAGATAGACACCTGCAAGCGGGATCTTCTGGGAAAGCCCCTCTGCATATTGCACACCCCGCGCCAAAGCCTCTGCAACATCCGTCGCGGGCAAACGCCCAACGCCGACCGTGACAAGGCGAGCGCCCAAGTCGCTCTCCTCTCGTAGGTCACAGGCAGGCGCACGCCGCACCAGCGGATGGCCCGGAACATCCACGTGATTGGCGATCAGTGTTGCCGCCACATCCGCCTCTGCTGCTGTGCGCGCCAGAACCGTCACCGCATCCGCGACGCCCAGCGACAGGCTGCGCCCCCGCCATCCAGACGTTGCCACGCCTCGGATCGGATCATCCGCATGAATGGTCACCTCCGCATCTGCACCGGCCACCGTCGCGCGTAGGCTTTGCCCCTCAGTCAGCAGCAGCGCCACATCGCCACCATTGTTCACATAGGCACGGGACACATCCGGCACCGCAGCGATCACGCGGGCAATTTCATCCGCCACAGCTCCGGCAACCGCGGCCATAGGGGTCACAAAATCTGGCATACCCATCCGCGTAGCGCTCTGCATCTTTTGCGCCATTCGCCCAATGAAACAGCAATCCCGCTCAACAGGCAGGCGCAGTTTTGGGAGTTCATCCACCAATTCCTGCAATACCGTTTCAAAACGTAGCGTCGCCGCACGATAGGCCTGCGCACGCCCGTGCCCCCAAATCTCAAGGATCAAATCAATCGGCCCGTGGTGCATATGCAGCCGCCGTCCATCGGGCAACCATGTGACCTGTGGCCCATCCATCATTGCTTGCGCTTTTGCGGGAAAATCACCTGACTGTCCCACGCATAAAACCCGCCGCTTTGCAAAATATCGATCACATCGCGCACCGCCTCCGTATGCCCCCCAAGTGCCTCATACTCCTGTTTTGAAACGGTAAACTCCAAAGGCGCGACAATCGCAGGCGTGGGTACCATGCCAAACGCCCCTATTGGCGTCTGCATCACATCCGCCATAAGCGTGATCCCACCACCGGGCCAAACGTAAGATTTTGCCCCGCCCACCGTCACCTCGGCGCGTCCGGCCTGCACGGCTTCTGTCAGCTTCACTGGATTGCGCGTGACGCCTGAACGCAATGAGCCACCCGCACCGCCCATGAACATCACCGTGCAAAGGGCAGGTTCACAATTCTGCGCAATCAACGCCACCGACGGCTTTAGCCGCGCAGGCATCGGCCTTTCTTGCGGCACCAATTGCGCGTCGAGTTCATAATACGCGGCATGTTCTCCTGTTGTGGAAACCATCAACAAAGTCAGCCCCTCACGCGCTCCTTTCTTCGCCAGCCACGGCCCAAGGATTGACAGCGGATCCTCAATATCGGTTCCGCCCCAACCGCGCCCAGGCTCTGCCACCTGAAAATAGCGTCCTGGGGTACTCCGCCGCCCTTTGATGCGAATGCCAGTGTCAGGCCAGCCCAGCACCTTGCCCGCCTGATGCTCACTGACGACGCCGGTAATGTGGTCGTCTACCACCACGACCTCATCCACCAGGCCGTGCCATTGGCTCGCAAACATCCCGATGGTGGCAGAGCCGCACCCCACTCGCATTCGCTCTTCGCGCAGCCCATCCACAATCGGCGCTTTGCCAGCCTGCACCACAACCTCCGCACCATCTTCCACCGTCAGTGTGACAGCCTCTCGATTGAGCAGCCGCAACAGCACATCACAGGTCACGCGGCCTTCCGCCTTGCTGCCACCGGTCAGATGATCCACACCGCCAAGGCTCATCATCTGAGAGCCATATTCGCTGGTGATCATCAGCCCCACAGCCTCGCCCTGATGGCGGATCACAGCCCCCTCACGCCCCAAGTGCCGATCTGTGTCGATCTTCACCTTGACGCTGCAATAGGAAAAAATCGCCTCCGTCACCACGGTCACAAAATCAACGCCATCCACTTCGCGGCTGGCCAGAAACGGTGCGGGCTTATAGTCGGGATAGGTGGTGCCTGCACCAACGGCTGTGACAAACAAATCCTCTGTGGACAGCCCATCATGCCAGTCACGCCCCAGAAACGGACGTACTTCGCCACCATACGCCATGGTGCGGTCCAACACAGTCAGCGGATCACAACGCACGATTTCACCGCCATGGTTGGCATAGCGGTCACAGGCTCCGATCTTGCCTTCACCGATATAGCACATCACCGGGCAGGCATCGCAGCGGATCTTTTCCTCCCGCACACGTTCTGCTTTGCCCGATGCCTGTGTCATCCTATCCTCCGTGTCTGCGCGCCGCCTTGATCGCCGCCAAAACCCGATCTGGTCTGGCAGGCAGTTTCGTGATCCGCGCCCCACAGGCATCCGTGATCGCGTTTAAAATTGCCGGCGCCGTCGGGATAAGCACATGTTCGCCCAACCCCTTCGCCCCCATCGGCCCCTCGGGATCGGGCACCTCAATCAGATGAGACACCACCTCCGGCATGTCACCGATGGTCGGGATCAGATAATCGTGCAGGTTTTCTGTACGCCCCGGTACAAACTCTTCCATCAGCGCCATGCCCAGACCCTGCGCGATGCCACCCTCAATCTGCCCCTCAGCAAGCAATGGATTGATCACGCGCCCCAGATCGTGTGCCGCCGTGATTTTCCGCACCTTCACCGTGCCAAGCGCCAAGTCTACTTCAACTTCCGCCAGCTGCGCACCATAGCCATAAACCGCGTAAGGCACGCCCTGCCCGTTTTCATCGAGCGCCTCGGTGGGCGGATCATAGGTTTCCTGCGCCATAAGCACATAGCCTTCCGCCCCGACCGGCAATGCGGAAAGGTCAATCTTCCGCACCTCGCCCGCTTCAGCGATGCGCAACTGCCCCGCAGCCAATGTCAGGCAGGCATCTGACCCCATATTGGCCATCTGCAAGATCTGGGCGCGCAGCGCCTGCCCCGCCAAAAGCGCCGCTTTGCCGCTCACCACCGTTTGCCGACTTGCAGAGGTTTTGCCACAATCCGGCGTCAGCGCGGTATCTGCATCTACCAGATCCAACCGATGCACCGGCAGCCCGACAGCATCGGCCGCAATCTGTGCAATCACCGTATTGGACCCCTGCCCAATATCCATCGCCCCCTGATGCAGGCGAATACGCCCCTCCGCCGTGATCCCAATGCGCATGGTCGAAGGGTTCGGCAGCGCCGTGTTCCCGCAGCCATACCAACAGCTCGCAACGCCGATACCGCGCTTCGTGCCAGCATTGCGCACATTAAAATCAGCAACCTCGATCTGCGCCGCATCCCAGCGTGGCTGCAGCGCCGCAAGGCATGCGCCAATTCCCACGCCCTTCACTGTTTGCCCACAAACAGTCAGATCCGACTCACGCAATGCGTTCTTCCGCCTGATTGCGAGCCGATCCATTGCCAACTTGCGCGCCAAATCGTCCAGCAAAGTCTCCTGCAATACCGCCGCCTGCGGCACACCAAAGCCGCGAAACGCCCCAGCAATCGGTCCATTGGTGTGGATCGCCCGGGCCTCTGCGGCGTAGTTTGGCACCGCATAAGGCCCACAGGCGTGCACCGGCACACGCACCGCAACGGTCGGCCCCCAACTTGCATAAGCCCCGGTATCAAAATCCCCGTCAAACAACATGGCGGTCAACCGCCCTTCTGCGTCCGCAGCCAGCGAGGCCCCCATCTGCGCGGGATGGCGCTTTGTCGACGCGCGCATGCTTTCTGCACGGCTATAGACCATCACGCTTGGCTTCCCCGTCAGCAGCGTCACCAACCCGATCAGGGGTTGCACAGACAAATCAAGCTTTGCGCCAAAACCGCCACCGGTCGCCGCTGGCCTTATGCGCAGCTTTTCTTCCGCCAGCCCCAAAATCTTCGCGGTTTCATCACGGTCCAAAACCGGTGCCTGCGTGCAGGCGCGAATGTTCAGGACATCGCCCTCCATCCAGGCCGCGCCGGCCTCAGGCTCAATATAGGCATGCTCCACGTGGCTGGTTTCAAAGGATCCAGAGACGACATGTGCCGCTTCAGAAACCGCCTGAGCCGCATCACCGCACCGAACAGCCCCCGCAATCAGCAAATTGTCAGGCCGCCTCTCATGAAGCTGCGCGGCACCCTCTGCGCGCGCCTCCTGCACATCCAACAGCCCGGTGACGGGCATCCAGCTCACTGGCGCTTTGGCAACATCCAGCGCCAGCACCGTCTCACGCGCACCCGCAACCAAGGCGACCGCCTCACCGACTAAACGCACCCGCTCTTCCGCCAACGCAGGCTGATCCACAAACGCAGGGATCACTCCAGTCTCATTGCGGCCCGGAATATCTGCAGCAGTAAACACCCGAACGTCATGGGCCGCCGCCCAAGCTTTTAGATCGCCGAACGCGAACTCGGCCGCTGCATGAGGGCTGCGGATTGCCCGAACCCAAAGCGCATCTTGCGGCAGATCATCTGCGCCAAAGCGCTCCGCTCCAAGCACCTTTGCCACGCCATCAAGCCGCTCCACGCGTGCTCCAACAGATGCCGCCGCATCCGGCTCAGGCCCCGCTCCGCTCCCGGCGGCATCCAGCACAGCATCCACGATCTTGGCGTAGCCCGTGCATCGGCACAAAACCCCGCCAAGCGCGGTCTCTACCGCGCCCCGATCCGGGCGGCTGTCTTTGCGCAACAACGCTTCTGCCGCCATCACCATGCCGGGTGTGCAAATACCACATTGCGCCGCGCCATGTCGCAGAAATGCGCGCTGCAACGCACTTGGCCCCGGTCTCTGCATCCCCTCTATGGTTTCAATTTGGCGCCCCAGCGTTTGCGCAATCGGGGTCAGACAGGCACAAACCGCTTCCCCATCGAGCAAAACCGTGCAAGCGCCGCAATCGCCTGCATCGCAGCCCACTTTGGTTCCGACCAGCGCCAAATCATTGCGCAACACGTCCGAAAGGCGCTGCCCGGGGGCGGCCACCACCTCATGCGCCACGCCGTTCACCTTAAGTCGGATCATTGCAAAGGCCCCGACGCCGCCGCAAGCACCGCCCGGCGCACCAATTCTGGCACCGCCTCCAAACGATAAGCCGCACTGCCTCGGATATCCGAAATCGGCTGTAAAATATCTGCGAAATCACTGTCGCCTATCGCCCGCGACAAATCCGCAATCGGCGCACCGAACAGCGCGGCCTCAAGCGTTGGCAACCGCATCGCAACCGGGCTACAGGCCCCCACTGCAACAGCTGCACCGGCAACATGGCCCTCAGATATCTCTAGACGCGCTGCGACCATCGCAACCGAAATCACCAAGTGACTCCGGCTGCCAAGCTTTTCAAATGCACTTGCCCCGGTCGCACTGCAATGCGGCACCAAGATAGCGCTGACCAGCTCATCTCCTTTGCGCGCAGTTGCACGCGGCCCCGTCACAAAATCCACCAAAGCCATACGTCGAATACCACCCGGTCGCAAAAGCTCTACTTCTGCGTCCAGCGCCAAAAGCGGAGGGATGCCATCGGCCGCCGGGGAGGCATTGCAAATATTGCCCACAACGGTTCCAGCGTTTTGAACCTGAACGCCCCCGACCTGAAGGGCTGCTTGCTTCAACATGTCAAATGCAGCGGGCAAAGGTGTCGCAACAACATCGCTCCAACTGGCACCCGCGCCGATCCGCCACCCTTTCGCAACCTGCTGAATGCCTTTAAATTCACTCAAGCCGGTCACATCCAAAATGACTTCATCAAGCCCAGTGCCAAGCGCCTGCGCTTGGGTTGCCGCAAAAAGATCTGTACAGCCCGCTGCTATGATCACCCGACCGTCTTCAAGCAACGCAAGCGCATCTTTCAACTTGTCTGGGCGGTGATAAATCCCCATTCTGTCCTCTCAAACCTCAGGGCACGGCACGCAAAATCTTGTTGGTATACAAACAGATTTTGCGCCATGATCGGTCGCTGTGTCAATAAAACCGAAAGGGTGCCACTTTTTGCACCCAAAAAGTGATAGGCCGCGTTCATGCCCGCATCTGACACGTCTTTACCGCCTCTCACGGCCGCTGAAACCTATGATCTTGACGAACAGGTTGGATTTCTTTTGCGCCGCGCCACGCAGCGCCATTTGGCTATTTTCGCACAAGGCATCACCGATCTGACCCCCACTCAATTTGCGGCGCTCGCCAAACTCTGTGCCTTGGGCGCGGTCTCGCAAAACGCCCTTGGACGCGCAACGGCGATGGACGCAGCGACGATCAAAGGTGTGGTGGATCGGCTTCGAAACAAAGCCCTCGTGATCAGCGCACCTGACCCCGAAGATCAACGACGCGTGTTGCTGAAACCCACAGCCAAAGGATGGGACCTCTACGAAGCGCTGGCACCAATGGCGACACAAATCACCGAAGACACGCTCGCACCTCTGAACGATGCTGAAAAAACGATTTTCACGTTGCTCTTGAAGAAACTGGTATAGGCCGACAACACACCGTCGCGATACCGACGCAATACCGACGTGATGCCGACAGTGTTTTTGGCTCCGCCTCAACGCGCTCAAACCCCCAGATGACGCGCCAAAATGGTGGGATCATCTCGCAGCGCCTCTCCGGAAACAACGCCACGCATCCGCCCATTTTCCAACAATGCGGCCCGATCGGCCAACGCCAAGATCGCCTCCACCCGCTGTTCCACAAGAACAACGGCAACCCCTTGATCGCGCAGCGTTTCTGTCACATCGCGTATGGCGACAATCATCGAAGGCTGTAACCCTTCAGTTGGTTCATCCAACAGCACCACACTGGGCCGCAGGCTCAGCGCACGGCCCATGGCAAGCATCTGCTGCTCTCCGCCGCTTAGCGTGTTGGCCCGTTGCGCATATCGCTCCCTAAGCCTTGGAAAAAGTTGAAGTATTTCTTCCAGAGTGCTTTCACTTTCGCGTTGTGAAAACCGTCCAACCTCCAGATTCTGACCCACTGTCAGATCCCCAAACAGCCGCCGCCCTTGCGGCACATAGCCCACGCCGTGCCGCGGCACCACATGCGCTGGCAGATCTGACAACACCGTCTTCTCCAGCCGCACAGCGCCACTCATCAAAGGCAACACCCCCATGATCGCTTTCATTGTGGTGGTTTTACCAGCGCCATTGCGGCCGAGAAGACAGGTGATTTCACCCGCTTGCGCCTCAAAAGAGACATCGCGCAACACCTGCGCTCTGCCGTACCCGGCATTGACCGCCTCAAGCTTCAGCATCCGCACCTCCCAAGTAGGCAGATTGCACAGCGGAACTTGCCTGAACCTGTTCAGGCGTGCCTTCAAACAGGACCTTTCCGAAGCTTAAAACTGTAATAAAATCTGCGACTTCCATAACGACATTCATGTTATGTTCAATCAGCAACACAGTGGTATGTCCACGTAGGTCATTGATAAGCTTGTTAAAGGCGACAACCTCTCCATCTGCGAGACCCTGTGTCGGTTCATCCAAAATCAGCAACTTTGGCGCCTGCGCCAGCCCCATGGCGATTTCAAGAAGCCGCTGATGCCCATAACTCAAGTCACCTGCGTCTTCGTGCGCACGCTCCAGCAGGCTCACACGGTGCAGTGCAGAAATAACTCTCTCTTCCGCTTCTTTGGGATCGAAGAACACACGTCTCGCCCCAAGCGAGACGTTTTCATGCACGGACAAACTCGGAAAAATTGACGTGATTTGAAAGGTATAAGTCATGCCAGAGGCGATGCGCTTGTGAGCCGGGAGCGATGTGACGTCACGGCCATCAAAAGAAATCCGCCCGCTGCTGCAGGCCAACCGTCCCGACAACAGGCCCACCAGCGTGGTTTTACCCGCGCCATTTGGGCCAATCAGCGCACGCACCTGTCCCTTCGGAACCTCAAGTGTCACATCATCAACGGCTCTCAAGCCGTTGAATTGTTTGGTGAGCCCCTCTGCTCTCAGAAAACTCATGGAAGCCATCTCCAGAAACGGTTGCGCAGCTCGCCCATAAGGCCCTGTGGCGCAAAAAGTGTGAGACACACAAGTACAATGCCAGCAATGAGCATATAGGCGGTGGTCACACCCGAGCTTAAGTCTATGAGATAGAACATAAAGATGGTTCCCACCAACGGCCCCAGCATCGTGCCTGCGCCTCCAAGCAAGACCCACAGCAGCGGAAAGATCGAATATTGCACAGACGCGAAACTCGCCCCCACATACCCAAACAACACCCCGTAAGCCGCTCCCGCCAGCGCCGAAACCCCGGCAGAGAGCACAACAGCGCCCCACTTGTATCGCTGGACATCATACCCAAGCATCATCGCGCGTTCTTCATTTTCACGGATCGCAATCAAGACGTGCCCAAAACGCGAACGCAGCACCCACATCAACACAACAAACGCCGTGCAAAATATTGAGAATGCTGCAAAATACCGAACCGTCGGATCAGAAAGATCGAGTCCAGAAACCAACCGATCTGCCTGTTGTATCACGAAGCCTTCGTCGCCACGCGTGTAGCTTCCGAAGTAAAGAATGATCAGATACCCAACCTGTGCAAACATCAAAGTGACGATCATAAACGCCACCCCTTCTGTCCGAAGAGCCAAAGCCCCAATCAACGCACCGATACCCGCTCCCGCCACTACGCCAAGCACCACAGCCGCGCCCGCGCCCAAACCGAACTGGGTCATGCCAAGCCCCATTCCATAAAGGCCAGCCGCGAAGAAAAGCGCATGCCCAAGGCTCAGCAACCCCGTATAGCCAAACAGCAAATTGTAGCCCATCGCATAGGTTGCCAAGACCATAATCCGTGCGAGATTTCCGTGATGATAGGCAGGCAGAAAGAACTGCGCAGCGAAAAGGATTACAAGAACAGTGCCATGCAACCATATGATTTTCCTTAGATCTGCTGTCATGCGCGACGGGCTCCAAACAAACCCTGTGGTCGAAACACCAGCACAAGAGACACAAGCAGTGTCGCCAAGATTTTCGCCAAGGTGGGCGAGAAAAATACCGAGATGATCCCGTCAGACAACCCAATCAACAGCGCAGCGAGCACGGTGCCTGGCAGGCTGCCCAGTCCTCCGATAATCACCACGATGAAACTCAACAAGAGAGGATCGCCGCCCATCAGGTAGTGCGCCTGTTGAATGGGCACAATCAACACCGCAGCCAAGGCAGCAAGCCCTGCGCCCAGACCAAAAACCAACGCATAGACGCGCTCAACCGGGATGCCAAAGGCAAGCGCCATTTCGCGATCCTGCTCCGTTGCGCGCATCATCAGCCCAAGTTTGCTGCGCGTCATCACAATCCACAAAGCAAGCAATATCACTGTCGCAGCCGCGATAACCGCGAGTTTATAACTGGTTATGCTGAGCCCCCATGGCCAATACAGGCTCAGCCCGGTATCGGTCATTTCTACCCAAGGCAGCGCCAATCGCGTATTGAACGGTGGCGTCACCGGCCGGGCATCCGGGCCGTAGGTCATAAGTGTAACCTGTTGTAAAATATACAAAATACCAATTGTCGCAACGATGGTACGTTCCGGGTCGTAAGACAAGCGTTTCAAAACGGTCAAATCCGCCAAGGCCGCCAAGGCCCCAACGATCAGCGGCACGGTGAGTATCGCAAACGCAAATCCAAACGCCGCTGCCCCTTCGAACCAGCTCGTCACCCACCATGCAAGAACCGCGCCAAGCATAAAAAATTCACCATGCGCAACGTTCACAACACGCATCACGCCAAACACCAGCGCGAGGCCACTGGCCGTGAGCGCAAGCACAGCTGCCGTCACCGCGCCCTCTAACGTGGCCAGCATCAAATAGGGTCCAAAATCCATGACTGCTCCTGCCGGATCTTATACTTGCGTGCGCCAAATGATTGGCGCACCACCGTTTTTTTTCAGATCAGAGAGTTTGTAAGATCAGAGCGGCTGCGTGGTGTAATCCACCTCATCCGGGTAATAAGTGTCTTCAATAGATGTCGTATGAACCAAAAGCAGCTTTCCATCCGTCACTTTGGAAATGTACTGATGCCCAAACACTTGGTGGGTTTTGCCATTAAACACCTTCGCGCCTTGCGGATGCGCATTGGAGTGCGGCAAATCTGTCATCGCCTCCACCGCTTCAATCAGTTTGGCGCGATCCGCCGTGGTTTGATACCCAGCCGCTTCCATACCCGCCTTAACAATATGCAGCGTTTCCCAGCAGCCAAACATATGCGCATAGGTCGATACATCCTTGGCATCATTCACCGAAGCACCATTGGAATCTACACCCACTTTCTCACGGAAAAACGCGTCGTAGGGAGACTGATCCGCCTGCGCATAGCGAGGATTGCCTTCCCAGAAATAGGTCCCTTCCAGAAACTCAAGCCCAGGGCTGCCAATATCGACTGCCTCAAGACTGTCGATAAATCCAAATATTTCAGGCCGCTGTGGGCCGAAAAACTCGCCTAGCTCTTTTACAAAAGTCAAAACCGCGGGCCCAACCATCACGTGATAGATGACTTCGGTGTCGCGTGGGATTTTCGGGAAGTACTTGGTGAAAGAGGTTTCTGTCGGTGGGATGGCGATCTGCTCCAGCACTTCGCCGCCCTGCGCTTCGATTGCGGCAGTGAAGAAGTCGCGGTGATCATGACCAAAGGCAAAATCCGGGAAAATCATGGTGACCTTTTTGCCCAGATTGCCGGCCACAAACGGCGCCATGGCCTGCACTTGGCTTTTCACATCCGTGATGCCCGGCTGCAGCGTATAGCGGTTTAGCATCCCGCTCGCCACATGGTGACCTTCGCTGACCACAAAGTATGGCAGCTTCAACTCACCCGCACGCGGTGCCGATCCAATCACCACATGTGAAAACAGCGTGCCAAAGCCAATGTCGCAATTGTGCTGCGTCGCAAATTTCTCAATCACCTCTGCGCCGCGTTTGGGATCAGTCCCGTCGTCCTCTGCCACGATTTCAACCGGGCGCCCATTGATGCCGCCTTGGTCATTGATCAGTGCTGCCGCTGCCTGCGTGGTACGGTCATACCAACGCCCATATGCTGCGCCAATGCCAGTACGGTGCACCTGAAAACCAACCTTGATGGGTCCTGCAGTTTGCGCCCCAGCATAACGCGCCCAAAGCGGCAGCGTCGCGGCCGCGGTCCCGCCAAGCGCCAAAGTTTTCAGCGCGCCGCGCCGCGTCGTTTGTGTGGAAACTGGCTTGATAGTCTTGGATTTGGTCATCGTGTGTCCCCCTGTGTTCACATGGTGTTGTGACCGTAAATTCCGCAATCAGTATGCTTGTTAGAGTGCAAATGAATGCCGGTTCTGTCTAGAGGCGAGCGGTTTTGTCAGAATCCGCGCGGCGATGCAAGCAGCCAAAGTCCAAGAAACGTGCAATAAATCATAAAGATAGCGACAGGCGCCTGCGTAAGCGCAACGCGCGTTCTGGTCGCGCGCAAAGCCACCGCATGGGCCAACAACAGTGCCACGACATGTCCAATCACCACGCCACCCGCCTGACAAAGCCACAAAAGGCGGACACTTTCCTGAGTGTTGAAAAAACCGGTTGAGACATAAAAGGTCCCCAACCCCAACAGATCTTGCCCGCGTGCCCAGGGGTCACTCGCTGCCGCAAGCGCGTATTGGGACTGGACTAGAAAACTCGTGAAGTAATGGGCAAAATGATAGCCCAATGCGATGGGCAGAACCGTCGGTGCAAACACACAGAACGCTTGGTGCAATGGCATGTCGACACGCCCCAGTTTCACCCCAAGCCAAAGCGCCCCGACAAAGCAGCACACCAGAATGACATTGGCCACCACCAGACCGCCAAGCGTTTGCCAAACCACAGCGGATCGTCCGGGAAACTCCAGAGGGTTCAGCCCCAAGAGATCAAGCCACCAGAAGGTTTCATTCAGGCCATCAAAGATCCCGCTGCCCAATATCAACAGGCTCAACAAGGCGGGACCAAAACCAAGTCTACGCCCATGCAACAGCTTCCAGCCATTCAATCCAAAGGCAATGCGCCCGCCTTTGTGTCCGAACATGCCAACCCGCGCATAAAGTGTCAGCATCATCGACACACCATCCGCACGCAGGCGCCAGCGCGGGCCAAACACCATCATCCCCGCAAAGGTCAGCCCCCAATACAGTGCCACAACGCGCGCAAGCCGCGCGGGATCTGACGGGGCAACATCGGCCAGAACAAACCCGACCAATGCAAGAAAACTCAAAATCCCAACCCAATGTCCAAGCCAGCTGGGATATCGCACGCCAATGCTGCCGCCGATCAGCCAGCGACACAGCCACACAGGCCCACTCCAAGGGTTCACCCAACGCCAAAGATCCCCAAACAGCCCTTGTATCGCTACAAAACCGATCCACCAAAGCGTCCAAATCGTCAGTGGCAACGGATTTGCCAAAGGATCTCGTGGCCCTTCAAGACCAACATAGATCAGCCAAGCGAGACAGATGGCCGACAGTAAACTCGTGGCGTTTCTGATCCATGGCTTTGCCCCAGACTGCCACAAACGCTTGTAGCAGAAAGACGACGTAACCGCGCGTTCAGGCAAGATCAGCAGCATTGCAACCGTCAACGCCACCGCCAGCACACCAGATCCAATGTACAGATCAGTTGGCAGCAACAGCACAAAGCCGCCTTCAGAGGTATGCGCAAGCGCACTCCCAGCAGAAAGCGCCACCACGCCCAGAACACGCCCCCCCTTTGCGACCGTGCGAATGACGGATAAAATGAATGAGAGGATCTGACAGCACATGCGCGGATCATACTGAGAGGGTACAATGATGAAAGCGCGAAAAATCATAGGGCTATGTTTGGTCGCGCTCTGTGCGTCTGGCGCATCATGGGCGCTGATGCGACCGGACCGAGCCACGGACGTTTTACTGACAAACGCAACAGCAAGCCCCTTGTTGGCTCAGCCAAACACAATCGCCGTTTTTTTGGATATCGCCAATAGCGGCGCCCCTGACAGATTGATGTCGGTCACCTCTCCGGAGGCGACCGTCGCCCAGTTTAGTGGCACAGACAGCCGTCGTGCGATCCCCGCAGACAGCAGTGTCGCCTTGGCCGCCGACGGTATGTTTGTGGCGCTCTCTGGTATTTCAGGCGCTTTGGACGACGGGCGCACATTACCTGTTGCCCTGACGTTTGAGAACGCAGGCACCGTTCACACCCGCGCACGCATTGTTGCCCCTAGAGAAACAGGAGATGCCCCAGATTATGGCCTGTTTGGGATTGGCGACATCTGTCAGGTCGGCGAAGGCGAACCTGCACCAAACATCGAACTCTTGGCCGAAAAATCCGGCGATGGCTGGCAGATCCGCGTGCTGTCTGACGCGTTTGAATTCACACCACATCTTGTCGATGGCCCGCATGTTCCGGGCACTGGACATGGGCATATCTATCTGAATGGCGTAAAGCTCGGGCGCCTTTATGAGCCCTCCACCACAATTGGCGCTCTGCCTCCCGGCGCGCATGACATTCGCGTCACATTATCCACCAATGATCACCGCGCCTATGTTGTTGGAGACCAGCCCATCACCGCATCGATTCGGATTCTCGCCGATTGACAGGCCCCAACCTCGCCCTCCATCATTTGTATACAAACGAATTTGCCGTGCAAATGACAGCGGAGGATGATCCATGTCCGACACTTCCCAAAGGCCCAAAGCCGCTGTGGCCGGGATCGACGTGGGCGGTACGTTCACGGATCTGGTGGCATTGGACGCAGAGGGGATAATCAAACTCGCCAAGGTGCCAAGCACACTTCAAAACCAGGCACATGGTGTTTTGAACGCACTGGCCGCGGCAGACTGCAAACCATCCGAGCTGTCACTGATCGTGCATGGGACCACAACAACCACAAACGCCTTGCTAGAGCGTAACCTAGCCCGCACAGGATTGATCACCACCGCAGGTTTTCGCGACGTGTTGGAACTTGGCCGCCGCACCCGCCCGCAGGCCTACGGCATGCACGGCCGTTTTGCCCCGCTTATTCCCCGAGATCTCAGGCTGGAAGTGGCCGAGCGGATGGACCGCGATGGAAACGTTCTTGTGCCTCTGGACAAAACCGCCCTGCGCGCCGCGGTACGACAGCTCCGCGATGCGGGCTGCGAAGCAATTGTCGTGCATTTCCTGCACGCCTACGCCAATCCCCGCCATGAGCTTGAAGCCATTGCCGAAATTCAGACGCTTTGGCCCAATGATCACATTACGGCAGGTCATCAGCTGTTGTCAGAAAACCGCGAATACGAACGCGGGGTGACGGCGACTGTCAATGCCTGCGTGCAACCTCTTCTGCAACGCTATGTGCAAAGCCTGTCTGACACACTCGCCACACAAGGCTATCCCGGCGACCTTCTTGTGATGAATGGCAATGGCGGCATGGTCAGCGCGCGCCATGTGGCCAAAGAAGCGGCCAAAACCGTAATGTCGGGGCCCGCCTCCGGTGTCATGGCCGCCGCCTATACCGCTCGCCGCGCAGGCATTCCAAACGTCATCACTTACGACATGGGCGGCACGTCCACCGATGTGGCGCTGATCCGCGACGCAAGCCCTTCGGTGTCCAATGAAATAGAGGTGGAATACGGGATGCCAATTCACGTCCCCATGGTGGACGTGCGCACCGTTGGTGCCGGTGGTGGCTCCATCGCCAAAATCAACAGCGGCGGCCTGCTAGACATCGGCCCACAAAGCGCAGGCGCAACCCCCGGCCCCATTTGCTACGGCTTGGGCGGCACGGATCCCACAATATCTGACGCCAACATGTTGCTGGGGCGGCTTGATCCAAAAGGCGTCAGCGCGTCAAGCGGCGGCACCAAAAACAAGGTTCAGCACATCATCGAAACGCAAATTGGCAAGCCTCTTGATCTGACAGCAACCGAAGCGGCGGCTGCCATCGTTCAGGTGGCCAACACCAAGATGGCAGGTGCGATCCGCATGGTCTCGCTCTCGCTTGGCGCGGATCCACGTGACTTTGCACTTTTTGCCTTTGGCGGCGCTGGCCCCCTGCATGCCTGCGCGCTCGCAAAAGAACTCAACATACCGCGTGTGCTTGTGCCCGCCCGTCCGGGCCTGACCAATGCGCTGGGCTGCGTGGTTGCGGATCTGCGCCACGATTTCGTTCAAACGATCAACGCACCGCTCAAAACGCTCAAACCAACCCAAATCGCCGATATCTTCTTCAAACAATCCGCAAAGGGCAAACAACTGGTTCTCAATGAAAACATCCCCATCACAGAGATCGAGAACCACTATTCCCTTGATATGCAATTTGTGGGCCAAACCCATCTGTTGCGCGTGCCACTCACAGAGCCGACGACCTCACCAGAGGATCTGCATTCCCTGTTTGAAGCTGCTTATCGAGCCCGTTTCCATGTGGATCTTCGGGAGGTTCAGGCTGCGGTGGTCAACGTCAACTGCTCCGTCATTGGCCGGCGCGAAACGCTCGACCTGCGCCAGCTCTTTGACCCCCGCAAACGCAAAACCACGCTTAAAGACGCCCAGACCGGCACCCGCGATGTGTTCTTTGATACCAACTGGCATCCCACGCCTGTCTATGGGCGCGACTCCCTGCCCGAAACATTCACCCTGATCGGTCCCGCCATCATCGAACAGCTCGACACCACGATTGTGGTTCCGCCGGGGGACCATGTGACACCAGATCATGACGGCAATCTGATCATCACCATTGCAGGTGCCACATGAGCGTTGATCCCATCACTCTCACCGTCATTCAGGCCGGGCTTCAGCAGGTCTGTGACGAAATGGATCTCACCTTTTCCCGAGCGGCCTTCTCCCCAGTGATCGCCGAAGCCAACGACCGTTCCGATGGGATCTACGCCGCCGAGGATGGCGCCTTAATCGCGCAAGGCAATGCCGGACTGCCCGTGTTTGTGGGCACTATGCAATATTCCACCCGCACGCTGATCGCGATGATCGCATCTGGCGAGGTGTCATCGCCAGGGCCCGGCGACATCTACATCGTGAACGACCCCTATTTGGGCGGCACTCACCTGATGGACGTGCGCTTTGCCATGCCTTTCTTTCGGGATGGCAAAATCTTCTGCTGGCTCTCCAACACCGGCCACTGGCCCGACACGGGCGGCGCTGTGCCGGGCGGCTTTTCCGCCTCTGCCACAGCGGTGGAACAAGAGGGCCTGCGCCTGCCCCCTGTCAAACTCTTCAAACGGGGCCAGCTGGATCAGGAGATCTTTGCCATCATCAAATCCAATATCCGCGTGGCCGAGCAACGCATCGGTGATATTCAGGCTCAAGCCGCCGCACTTCTGGTTGGGCAAGAGCGACTTACGGCGCTTCTGGATCGCTATGGCGACGCGCAAGTGTCAGAGGCCATCGCTGAGCTGCGCAGCCGTGCCAAAACACAAATGCGCGCCTGCCTGACAGAAATCGCCCCCGGCACCTACCCCGCGACCGCCTATGTCGACAGCGATGGCGTGGTGAACACACCTCTGACCATCGCGCTGACCGTGACCAAAGATGAGACGGGTTTGACGTTTGATTTTTCAGGCAGCAGCAAGCCCTGTTTGGGGCCGATGAACTCGGTGCGCGCTACCACGCTCAGCGCGGTTTATCTCGCCATGCGTCACATCTTCCCCGAGGTGCCGATGAACGCAGGCGCCTTTGCGCCACTCACGGTGATTGGCATCGAAAACACATTTCTGGATGCGCAGTACCCCCGGCCGGTCTCTGGCTGTGCCGCCGAGGTGTCTCAACGCATTGCCGAAGCGGTCTTTGCCGCGCTGGTCCCTGCGCTGCCAGAGCGTGTCACTGCCGCCCCAGCTGGCACCAGCGGCAATTTCGCGCTGGGCGGCCATGACCCGGCAAAGGGGCGCGACTACGTGATGTATCAGATCTCCGGCGGTGGCTATGGCGGCAACGCTGATCACGATGGTCTATCCAACGGCTGTTCCACCATCGGCATCTCCAAGGCACCGCCGATTGAAATCATGGAACAGGCCTATCCGGTGCTCTACCACCGCTATGCCTTGCATGAGGGCTCCGGCGGCGCTGGCGCGCAGCGTGGCGGCTTTGGGCTGGACTATGAAATCGAGCTGCGCCGCGGCCATGCCAACGCCAGTTTTGTGATGGACCACGGCCGTTTTGGCCCGCAAGGCGCACTGGGCGGCAACGATGGCGCGGTCAACCGCGTCACCGTCTGGCGCGACGGGGTCGCCCACACACCCGAGCACCTCTCAAAGGAACAGGATATCCCATTGTCGCCCGGCGACCGCGTACATGTGCAAACACCGGGCGGTGGCGGCTATGGCGATCCGGTGTCTCGCGATCCTGATCTGGTGGCCGAAGATGTGCGTCTCGGTCGATACACGCAGGACCAAGCGGCTGAGTTGTTTGGTGTCGTTTTGCAAGACGCAGGCCCAATGCCAGACCTCGACCAAACACAAACGCTGCGTAAGAAAAAGCGCGCCACCGAAAAGTAGCACACTTTAAATTCGTCAATTAACAATTTGTTAATTATTAGAAAAACGCCTGCAACCCTGTCTGCGCACGCCCAAGGATCAGCGCATGCACATCATGGGTGCCTTCATAGGTGTTCACCGTCTCAAGGTTGATCATGTGGCGGATCACCCCAAATTCCAGGCTGATGCCATTGCCGCCGTGCATGTCCCGTGACATACGCGCAATATCCAGCGCCTTGCCACAGTTGTTGCGTTTGATCAGCGAAATCATTTCGGGTGCGGCTTCCGCCTCATCCATCAAGCGCCCCACGCGCAGCGCCGCCTGCAGGCCCAGCGTGATCTCTGTTTGCATATTGGCCAGCTTCAGCTGGAACAGCTGCGTCTGCGCAAGCGGCTTGTTGAACTGCTTGCGGTCAAGCCCATACTGACGTGCCGCATGCCAGCAATACTCTGCTGCCCCCATCGCGCCCCAGGCGATGCCATAACGCGCACGGTTCAAACAGCCAAACGGACCCTTCAGACCTTCCACATTCGGCAGCAGCGCATCCTCTGACACTTCCACATTGTCGAGCACGATCTCACCAGTGATGGAGGCGCGCAGGCTGGCCTTATGGCCGATCTTTGGCGCACTCAAACCTTTGGTGCCTTTGTCCAGAACAAAGCCACGGATCTTGCCACCGTGCGCTTCAGACTTCGCCCAAACCACAAAGACATCCGCAATCGGGGAATTGGAAATCCACATCTTGGAGCCATGCAACACATAGCCGCCATCCACCTTTTTGGCGGTGGTTTTCATGCCCGCAGGATCAGATCCCGCATCTGGCTCCGTCAGGCCAAAACAGCCAATCCATTCGCCAGAGGCAAGCTTAGGCAGATATTTCTGGCGCTGCTCTTCGCTGCCATAAGCATAGATCGGATACATCACCAGCGAGCTTTGCACCGACATCATAGAGCGATAGCCACTGTCCACACGTTCCACTTCGCGCGCCACGAGCCCATAGGTGACATAGCTGGATCCGATGCCGCCGTATTCTTCAGGGATGGTCGTGCCCAAAAGCCCCATCGCGCCCATTTCGGCAAAAATCGCGGGATCCGTTTCTTCGTTTTCAAAGGCAGAAGTCACCCGCGGCATCAGCTTTTCGTCGCAATAAGCACGCGCGGCATCGCGCACCATGCGTTCATCTTCGAGAAGCTGGCTTTCGATCAGAAATGGATCTTCCCAATTGAACGATCCCAACTCTGGTTTGGACTGCGGCGCCAGATCTTTGGCCATGTGATCTCCTTCCTCGCGCCCGGATTACAGGCGCTTCTGACTGTCTTTGTTGGGGCACACAATGCGCCGCCGTGTCCCAAGGTCAAGCCGACGCGCGCAAAAAGCCGCGACGTCGCGAAAATTCTTGGGCGTTGCCTTGCCAGCCAGTCTGCGCATTGTAAGGTCCCAACATCGCCGCAAATGCGGCATTTCCAGCCAGTCTACCACAGATCGGTCCTGAATAATAAAGGCACCCCATGACCCCACTACACGGTCTCAAAGTTGTTGAACTCGCACGCATTCTTGCTGGTCCCTGGATTGGCCAATCGCTCGCCGATCTCGGCGCTGAGGTGATCAAAGTCGAAGCGCCACAGGGCGATGACACACGCACATGGGGCCCGCCCTTCATCGAACGCGACGGCGACAGAACCGCCGCTTACTTCTACGCGGCCAACCGGGGCAAGACGTCGGTGGTGGCCGATTTCCGCACCGAGGAAGGCCGCGCGCAGGTGCTTGATCTCATCAAAGACGCCGATATTCTGATCGAGAATTTCAAAGTTGGCGGTCTGCAGAAATACGGCCTTGATTATGAAAGCCTCGCTAAGATCAATCCGCGCCTGATCTATTGCTCCATCACCGGATTTGGCCAGACCGGCCCCTACGCCAGCCGCGCGGGCTATGATTTCATGATTCAAGGCATGTCTGGCCTGATGTCGATTACCGGAGAGCCGGAGCGCCAGCCCCAAAAGCTGGGCGTTGCGGTCACCGATGTGGTCACCGGGCTTTATGGCACGATCGGCATTCTCGCCGCTGTGGAGCAACGCCATACCACCGGACGCGGCCAACATATCGACATGTCCCTGCTCGATTGCGCCACCGCGCTTCTGGCCAATCAGGCGATGAATTACCTTGCCACCGGTGAAAGCCCGACGCGCAAAGGCAACGCCCACCCCAACATCGCGCCTTATCAGGTGGTGCCCACATCAGACGGTCACATCATCATCGCGGTGGGCAACGATGGGCAATTTCAGCGCCTTTGCGGGGTGCTCAGCCGTGGCGATCTTGGCGACAATTCCTCATACGCAACAAATCAGTTGCGGGTCGCATATCGCGATGCGCTGACCGCTGAAATTGAGGCAGAAACCGCCAAGTGGCCCGCTGCCGATCTGCTCTCAGCTCTTGAGGCAGCAACCGTGCCCGCAGGGCCGATCAACGCAGTGGCCGACACACTCAACGATCCGCAGATCCAGGCGCGCGGGATGGTGATCGAAGCCGACGGCGTCAAAGGTGTGCGCGGCCCCTGGACTTTTTCAGATGCAGAGCTGGCCACAGATCGTAGCGCGCCTGTGCTGCCCAAAGCGGTCGCAGACACGTAAACCAATCTCTAATCACGGGCGCATGACATAATCGCCATGTTCCCGTGATGTCTGAATTTTTCTTCCACTACACGCCGAGATAGCGATCAGTTTCTTCCGGGCCCAACGCCTCAAACGCCCCGCTCCAGACCGTGCACCCCTTTTCAAGGATCACGGCACGATCCGCCACCTGCCCCAACTCGCGCAGCGACTTATCAATCGCAATAATGGCCATACCGGTTTCAGCCTTGAGTTTGGCAACCGCCGCCCAGATTTCCTGACGGATCACAGGCGCAAGCCCCTCTGTCGCCTCATCCAGAATGAGCAACCTTGGGTTGGTCATCAGCGCGCGCCCAATCGCCAACATCTGCTGTTCACCGCCAGACAGCGACGCCGAGGATTGATCGCGCCGCTCTTCTAAGCGTGGGAACAATTCGCAAACCGCACCAAAATCCCACGCACCTTTGCGCGCCGCCGCAATCAAGTTTTCATACACGGTCAGGTTCGTAAAACAGCGCCGCCCCTCTGGCACCAGCCCGATCCCCAGCCGTGCAGCCTTGTGCGAAGGCGATGCCCCAATATTCTGGCCTGCGAAATGAACCTCGCCCTGCGCATGCGCCAGCATCCGGCAGATCACTTTCACTGTGGTGCTCTTGCCCATCCCATTGCGCCCCATCAGCGCAACCACCTCGCCCTCGCCAACCTCAAGCGTGACATCAAACAACGCCTGACTTGGGCCATAAAACGCAGCGATTTCATTCAGTTGCAACAGGCTCATGCAGGCACCTCGTCGCCCAGATAGGCGCGCCGTATCTCGGGATTCACCTTTATTTCCTCGGGGGTTCCGGTGGCAATGATCTCGCCATAAACCAACACACTGATCCGATCGGCCAAGGCAAATACAGCATCCATATCGTGCTCAATCAGCAGGATCGGGGCAGCTTGGCGCAGCTCTTTGAGCAAGCCAATCATTTGGGTTGCCCCTTCAAGACCGAGCCCCGCCATCGGCTCGTCCATCAGAAACACTTTGGGTTTCAACGTCAGCGCCACAGCCACCTCCAGCTGCCGCCGCTGCCCATGGCTCAGATCCGCTGTGCGTGTGCCGGCAAACGCGGACAGCCCCACCTGCGCCAACGCCTCCTGTGCGACCGCCAGCAAGGATTTATCCCTCATCACCGGCGCGAAAAACCGCATCACGGTGCCCCGCTGCCCAAGCGCGCCCAGCACCGCATTTTGCAAAACCGTATGCTCCATCGCCAATGCGCTGATCTGAAACGTCCGCCCCAGTCCCAACTGTGCGCGCTGCGCTGGCCCAAGCCCGGTCAGCGGCGTGCCCAATAGTTCGACGAAGCCACTGTCAGAGGCCAAATGCCCCGTGATCTGCTGAATCAACGTGGATTTCCCAGCCCCGTTCGGGCCAATCAGCGCGTGGATCTCCCCTTTGCGCAAATCCAGCGAAACGTCGTTGGTCGCTTTCAACGCGCCAAAGCTCTTGAACAGCCTTTCCGCACGCAGCACCACCTCAGTCATGTGCTTTCTCCCGCCCCGCAATCGCGCCAATCACACCGCCTTTGGCAAAGAGCACGATGCCGAGCAGCAGCGCCCCCAGATAGACATGCCAAAACTCAGATAGCCCGCCCAATGTGTGCTCAAGAAGGATAAATATCATCGCGCCGATCACCGGGCCAAACAGCCGCCCAACACCGCCAATAATGATGAAAATCATGATCTCACCAGACATCTGCCAGCTCAGCATCGTCGGGCTGACAAAGCGGTTCAGATCCGCAAACAGCGCGCCCGCCAGCCCGGTGATCGCACCGGAAATCACAAAGGCCACCAGCCGCAAACGATAGGGCACCATGCCCACCGACAGCACCCGCGTCTCATTCTGTCGCGCCGCACTTAATGCGAGCCCAAAGGCTGAGTTCTGCACAGCGCGCATCAACGCCAAGACGCCACATAGGATCACAAAACACAGGCCAAAAAACTGGATCGGGTCAAGTGTGTTCAGCCCCGGAAAGCCGTTACGCACATAGATCGACAGCCCGTCTTCGCCGCCATACGCGGGCCAGCTGATCGCGAAGTAATAGATCATCTGCCCAAAGGCCAAGGTGATCATGATGAAATACACACCTGACGTGCGCAGGCTCAGCGCCCCGATCGCCAGCGCCGCCAGCGCGCTCGCGATCACCGCAACCAGCCAGATCACCGGCATGGATTTCGTGCCCTCAATCAGGAACGGCCATTTGGCGATCGGCGCATAGCTTTGCGCATGGCTTGCCAAAATGCCCATGGCATAGCCGCCGATCCCGAAAAACGCCGCATGGCCAAGGCTCACCAACCCGCCAAGCCCCAGCGCGAGGTTCAGCCCCACACCCGCCAGCGCAAAGATTGCGGCGCGCGTCGCCAGCGTGATGATAAACGGCTCATCGGCCACATAGGCCCACAGCGGCACCCCAGCCAAAACAGTCAATGCTGCGAGGTTGGTCCAGCTCTCTCGTGTCATCTCATGCCACCCCATAAAGTCCGCGCGGGCGGACGATCAAAACAACAGCCATCAGAATGTAAATCAGCATCGACGCCAAAGCTGAGCCGACAGAAACCGCTGCCGAAGGCTCCAAGATCAGGCCAAACATCTGCGGTAGCAGAAAGCGCCCCAGCGTGTCCGTCAAACCAACCAAAAGCGCGCCAACAAAGGCGCCTTTGATCGAGCCGATGCCGCCAATCACAATCACCACAAAAGCCAGGATCAGCACAGGCTCTCCCATGCCAACCTGCACCGACTGGATCGCGCCCACAAGCGCGCCGGCAAATCCGGCCAAGGCCGCACCAAGGGCAAAAACAAAGGTGTAAAGCTTGGCAATATCCACCCCAAGCGCAGCAATCATCTCCCGATCCGCCTCACCTGCGCGAATGCGAATGCCGACCCGCGTGCGGTTGATCAGCGCAAACATGCCCACGGCCACGGCCAGCCCAACCAGAATGATGGTTAGGCGATAGGCCGGATACTGAATGCCGCCGGGTAAGGTCACCGGCCCTGAAAGCGCCGCAGGCACATCCAGAAACAGCGGAAAAGAGCCAAACAGCCAGCGCGTGCCTTCCGAGAAAATCAGGATCAACGCAAAGGTTGCCAGCACCTGATCCAGATGGTCCCGATCATAAAGCCGCCGGATAATCGTCAGCTCAATCAGCGCGCCTGCCAGTGCGGCCGCTGCCAGGGACGCCATGAGCGCGAGCAGGAAAGATCCCGTCAACGCCGCCACAGCAGCTGCCGCAAAGGCGCCGATCATATAAAGCGAGCCATGCGCCAGATTGATCAGGCCCATCACGCCAAACACCAGCGTCAGCCCTGCGCTCATCAAAAACAGCATCACGCCAAACTGAAGCCCGTTCAGCAGCTGTTCTATGAATAGAAGAGTTGTCATTGCCCCACCCCGCACCGCCGTAAGGTGCGCTTCTGCCGTCAGCAGAAAGTCATCATGTCAGAAGGATACCAAACACTGCACGCAGTCAAACGTACGCGCGAAACGTCATAGGGGGAGGCGCAAAAACCTCCCCCAGATCATCTTACATCTTGCACTCAGCCGCATAGGCATCGGCATGATCAGACAGGCCGGTTGCGATGATCTTATTGGTAAACACATCACCCTCTTTGATCACTTCGCGCACATAGATGTCCTGAATAGGATGGTGATTGTCGCCAAAGGCAAAATCACCGCGCACAGAGTCAAACTCCGCCGCTTTCAGCGCCGCACGGAATGCGTCTGCATCCGCAACATCCGCTTTGTCCATCGCTGAGAACAACAGGTTCGCGGTATCAAAGCCCTGGCTTGCATAGAGCGAAGGCAGACGCCCGTATTCCGCCTGGAAAGTCTCCACAAAGGCCGCGTTGGCCGCATTGTCGATGTCTTTGTTCCACTGGCTGGTGTTTTTCACACCCATTGCCGCGTCGCCCACCGCCTGCAGAATGCCTTGATCAAAGCTGAAAGCTGGACCAACCAAAGGCAGATCTACACCGCTGGCTGCATATTGCTTCAGGAAGGAAATCCCCATGCCCCCGGGCAAGAAGAAATACACGCTGTCCGCGCCACTCGCCCGGATTTGCGCAATCTCTGCTGCATAGTCGGTCTGGCCCAGTTTCGTATAAAGCTCGCCAGCCAACTCGCCGCCAAACAAGCGTTTGTAGCCAGTCAGCGCGTCTTTGCCCGCCGGATAGTTCGGCGCAAGGATGAAGCTGTTCTTCAGACCCGCATCATTGGCATAGGCCCCGGCCGCTTCATGCAGATTGTCATTCTGCCAAGCCACGTTGAAGTAATTCGGATGACAGCCCTTGCCCGCCAATGGGGAGGGTCCTGCGTTTGGAGACAGATAGAATTTTCCCTGCGCCGTGGCCGCTGGCACCACGGCCATGGCGAGGTTGGACCAGATAATCCCGGTCAGAACATCGACTTTCTCAGACTGGATCATCTTGTCCGCCAGCTGCACTGCCACATCTGGCTTGCGCTGATCGTCCTCGATGACAACTTCCAAATCATCGCGTCCGGCCTGCTTGACCGCCAGCATAAATCCATCGCGCACATCAATACCAAGCCCAGCCCCACCGCCAGACAAAGTGGTGATCATCCCAACCTTCACATCTGCCTGCGCCATGGCACCCCAAAGGGCCGTCGACGCGGCCAAAACCGCCGTCCTTAAAAACATCGCTTCGCTCCCTATCGCTTTTTATCCTGTTACCAAACCTTGTGCGCTGAGGCCCCTTTCCGTCAATAAGCAGACGAAATTTTTTTCAAGCTTGAAATATCGAAGCCTAAAAAAGAGGTTTCACACGTTAATTCAGCACGTTGGCGATCAAAGCTCACATGAAGTCAAAGCGCAATCCAAAAAGAAAACGCCGGGGCGAACCCCGGCGTCTCTCAATTATCAGCCTCGTGACCACCAGCCACGCCGCTTTGGCTTGGGTGGTGCGGCAGGCTCTGGAGCTACCTCAACCACAGCTGGTTCAGGCTCAGAAGTGGCTTCCGGTGCAGGCGCTTCCGCCACCTCTTCCACAACTGGCTCAGCAGTCTCCTCAACCACAGAGGTAGCGTCCTCAGCGGCCTCCTCAGCAGGCGCTGGCGCCGCTTCGGCGGTTTCAACAGCCTCAGCTTCCGGCGCCTCTGCCTCAGCCGCGTCGGCCTCAACCACGGGATCAGCAGCTGCTTCCACTTCAGCAACAGTCTCAGCGTCTTCCGGCGCAGCATCCCCAGCGGGTGCCTCCTCAGTTGGCGCTTCGGCCTCTGCGTTGGTCTCTGCATCCGCTTTCTTGCCACGGGAGCGGCTGCGACGGCTGCGAGTGCGCTTCTTGGGCTTCTCTTCCGACTCTGCATCCTCTGCAGGCGCTTCGTCGGTTTTCGTCTCAGCATCCGCGTTTTCAGAACCCTCTGCGTTTTCGTCCGATGCGTTGTCGTTGCCGTTCGCGTCACCATCCGCGTTGTCAGACCCGCCGCGACGGCGGCGACGACGACGACGGCGCTTCTTCGGTTTCGCCTCACCATCTTCTGGTGCGGTCTCCTCAGCTGCGGCGGTCGCCTCTTCGACCTCTTCAACCTCAGCTTCGTCAATCGCATCCATGATCGACATGTCAGCAGACACAACCGGCGCGCTTGGCTCAGGCACCACACGGGTTGCGGTCTTGAACTTCTCGATTGTGAAGTCTGGCGACACCAGCGCAGGATCGCCTTCCACACGCACGGACAGGCCATAGCGCGCTTCGATCTGCGCGATATGCTCACGCTTCTGGTTCATCAGATAGTTCGCAATCGCCACCGGCGCCTTCACCAGCACTTCGCGAGAGCGGCCACGAGTGCCCTCTTCTTCCAGCTGACGCAGGATCGACAGCGCGAGGTTGTCGTCAGAGCGGATCAGACCCGTGCCATGACAATGCGGACACGGCTGCGTCGTCGCCTCGATCATACCCGGACGCAGACGCTGACGGGACATCTCCAACAAGCCGAAGCCCGAGATACGGCCCACCTGAATGCGCGCACGGTCGGTTTTCAGCTTGTCTTTCAGACGCTTCTCAACCGCAGTGTTGTTCTTGCGCTCATCCATGTCGATGAAGTCGATCACGATCAGACCGGCCAGATCGCGCAGACGCAGCTGGCGCGCCACCTCTTCCGCTGCCTCAAGGTTGGTCTTCAGCGCAGTCTCCTCAATCGAGCCTTCTTTCGTGGCTCGGCCGGAGTTCACGTCAATCGCCACCAGCGCTTCCGTAACACCAATCACGATATAACCGCCAGATTTCAGCTGCACCGTCGGATTGAACATGCCCGACAGATAGCTTTCCACCTGATAGCGCGCAAACAGCGGCAGCGCATCGTGATACTGTTTCACGTTCTTGGCGTGGGACGGCATGATCATTTTCATGAAGTCCTTGGCGATACGATAGCCGCGCTCACCTTCCACCAGAACCTCGTCGATCTCACGCGAATAAAGGTCACGGATCGAGCGTTTGATCAGGTCGCCTTCTTCATAGATTTTCGCAGGCGCTATGGATTTCAGCGTCAGTTCACGGATCTGCTCCCACAGACGCTGCAGATATTCATAGTCCCGCTTGATCTCGCTCTTGGTGCGTTTCGCACCAGCTGTGCGCACGATCAGACCCGCGCCCTGTGGCACGTCGATCTCGCTTGCGATCTCTTTCAGCTTCTTACGGTCTGCGGCGTTGGTGATCTTGCGCGAAATGCCACCACCACGCGCGGTGTTTGGCATCAGCACGCAATAGCGGCCCGCCAGCGACAGATAGGTCGTCAGCGCCGCGCCTTTGTTGCCGCGTTCTTCTTTCACCACCTGCACCAGCATGATCTGGCGCACTTTGATCACTTCCTGGATCTTGTAGCGGCGTGGGCGTGGCTTGCGCGGAGGGCGAATGTCATCGCTGTCGTCGTCATCCGCAACGGATTCGATGTTCTCATCTTTTTCTGCCGCATCAGAGCGCTTGCCGCGACGACGGGAACGACGACGGCCATTTTTCTTGCCGTTGTCTTCGCTTTCCTCGTCATCATCCTCCTCAGAAGACTCATCGCCCCCTGCCTCAGAGTCTTCCGAAGCCTCATCAGCAGTTTCCGCGTCAGATGCCTCTTCTGCAGCCGCATCTGGTGCGTCAGCCTCAGCTGTCTCTTCCGCGCTTTCTGCAGCGGCCTCTTCAGCCGGAGCCTCTTCGGTGCTTTCTGCCGCTGGGGTGGCTTCCCCAGCAACCTCTTCAGCTGCATCCGCTTCAACGGTCACAGCCTCAGCCGCTTCGGCCTCAGGCGCTTCCACCTCTACAGCGTCGGCTTCAACGGTCTCTACAGCGGCATCTTCTGCCTCAGCAGCAGGCGCTTCTTCAGCCGCGTCGTCACCGGTGCTGGCTTCGGTCTCGGTTTCCTCACCCGTCTCAGGGTCTTTGGAAACAACGGCGTCTTCGCCTTCGGTGTTGGCAGCCATGGTCTTGCCACCACCGTCTTTGCCAGTCTCGTCTGTTTCTGCCTCGCCAGCTTCGGTCTGGTCTGTGCTCTCGCTCTCAGACGCCTCTTCAGCTTCAGCAGTCTCTTCAGCCGAGTCTTCTGCAGTCGCTTCAGCGTCGTCTGCAGGCGCGCCCTCAGCCGCGTCATTTGCTGCCGCAGCTTCCGCTGGCGCAGTCTCTACTGGCGCATCTTCGCCCGCATCAGACGCCTCGGTCGGCTCCTCAACTGGCGTGTCCTCCACCAGCTCCATAGGCGACAGACCCTCTTCAGGATCCTCACCAGCATCTTCCACCAGATCGATGGTCTCCATGCCGGAAATCTCCGCCATGGGGGCTTCTGCGGTTGCGTCTACAGGCGATTCCGCCTCAACGGCCTCGTTGGTCTCTGTGGTCTGCGCCTCACCGGAAACCTGATCCTCGCCCTTCTTGCGGCGGGAGCGGCTGCGAGAGCGCGAGCGGGACTTCGGCTTTTCCTCATCCTCATCGCGCGCCTTCATCGCCTCAGCATAGGCGCGCTCCTCTTCCAGCAGGGCCTCGCGGTCAGCCACTGGGATCTGGTAATAGTCTGGATGGATTTCCGAGAACGCCAAGAAGCCATGGCGGTTTCCGCCATAGTCCACAAAGGCCGCCTGAAGCGACGGTTCAACCCGTGTTACTTTTGCAAGATAGATATTGCCGGCGAGCTGCCGCTTGTTTTCGGATTCAAAGTCGAACTCCTCAACCTTGTTTCCGTCAACCACCACGACGCGGGTCTCTTCCGCGTGGGTGGCATCGATGAGCATTTTCTTAGCCATGTTTTCCGTGTGCACCCACACAAGCGCCGTGACCCTCCCGGAGGATCAGGCCAAAAACGTTGCAGGGGGTGTCTTGTCAGAGCGAGGGGATGCGCGCCGCCGATGGTGCCGCTTGCGGCCCCCACTCGGTCTCTCAAATCAATCGCGCGCTTCATCGCGTTTCTTCTCCGACGCATCGGGCAAATTCGCCGCGTCTGCGCCTGTTCTAAGCCCTCCGCCAAGCGGTGCGGGCATCTCTATTGATCTGTCTCCAGATCCAATCGGTCTGTTTGATGCGCCGATCCCATGCCTCTTTGGCTCTGTGGACCGTTTGAAACACGCCAAACAGCGAAACTCATGCGGCGATAAAAGTGCTACCTGCCGTCAGTCTACATAAAACCAAGCCTGACCAGATTACAATGGGCAATCGCGCCGCGCTGTGGATATCTCTTCGCTTTGGGCTAAAATACTTTAATAACTGTTTATTTTAAATGCGACGGATCCGCAGAAGCGGCCACAGTTTGGCGACAATCCGCACGACACAAGATAAAGTTATCCACAGGCAGTGTGTCGCCGACTCGGCGGTCAGGCAAACGTCAACCGCAGCGCAGCAATCTGCCGTGCAGCTTCACCAAGGTCTTTCACGATCACCTGGCCCAGTGCGGGAAACGACTGATTTTCGGGGCGCAAGTCTGGCACCTGAAACGTGAAACACCCGGCCCGCATGGCTGACGTGGTCCCGAAATCACTATCTTCAAAGGCCACACAATCCTGCGCGGACACGCCAAGACGCCGTGCCGCTTCTAGATAAGGGGCCGGATCAGGTTTGTTGGCGCAAACTTCATCACCGGCACAGACCGTCTGGAAATAGGCCAATAACCCAGCATCCTCCAAATGGTGATGTGCAGGTTCTGCAAACGTAGAAGTCACCACCGCCATTGGAATGCCGGCCACCTGAATGGCCTGCAACAGATCTTGGGCATGTTTCTTAACGGGGACACCTGACTTTCTGTTGCGCGCATGCAGGTCTCTCCACTCCTGATCAAACGCGTTGAAGTCAACGTGCTTTGGTAAAAAGTCACGCAATCGCGCCGTTGTTTGCTCTTTAGAAGAACCAACCAAAGTGGCAAAAAACGCCTCAGCCTCATGCGTCGCAATTCCAAGATCTGACGTCAAAGTCACAAACGCCTGCATGAACATGCGCTCGGTGTCCAAAAGCAGCCCATCCATATCAAAAAGGAAAGCTGCAGGATGTTTCAAAACCTCTGTCATACGCAAATCTCAAATATGTCTCTTAGGTAAAAAATCTGCGCAATCAGTTGCAAACAAAAGAAAACGCCACAATCCCTATTCGGTCATGTGGCGTTCAACATTCTCAACACTGTGCAACAATGCTTACAGATAATCCGCCCGTTGCAGCCCGTATTTGGCCATCTTCTCGTTCAACGTCCGGCGCGGCAGGCACAACTCTTCCATGACACCGGCGATCGAGCCGCGATGCCGTCGCATGGTGTTGTCGATCAGCATGCGCTCAAAGGCTTCCACGTATTCCTTCAGCGGCTTACCTTCGGTGGTCACCACCGGCTGCATCTCTTCGTGATCATTCATCAGAAGCGAGGCAATCGTGCCCCCGCCACGGCGGCTTTGCAGCACCGCACGTTCCGCCAGATTGATCAGCTGACGCACATTGCCTGGCCAAGGGGCCTGCAACAACTGCGCCGCTTCCTGCGCGCTCACCTTTGGCGCGTCACAGCCATATTCCTCGCTGAACTGCTCAGACAGACGTGTGAACAGCGTCAGTATGTCTTCGCCCCGCTGTCGCAATGGCGGCACAGTGATGCGCAGCGCGGCAAGGCGATAGAACAGGTCTGGGCGCAACGCATCTTCGCAGGTGCGGTCCTGTTCCTGCATGTTGCAGATCGCAATAATCCGCGTCTCTGCTGGTGTGCCTTGTTCGTTGATAACGTTCAACAATTTCGCCTGCAGACTGTCACTCAGGCTCTCAATATCTTCCAAAACAAGCGTGCCACCGCGCGCCTCTTCAATGGCAGGCAGTTGACTGTCTTCGGGGTTCATCGGCCCAAACAGACGCCGCGCCAGCGCCTCTTCTTCAAACGCACCACAGCTCACCAGCACAAACTTGCGCCCACCGCGGCTGCCAACAGCATGCAACGCATGCGCCACAAGCGTTTTACCTGTGCCGGTTTCGCCATCAATCAACACATGGCCATCCGCCAGACCGAGATCGAGAATATCCTCTTTCAGACGGGTCATCACCGGGCTTGCGCCAATCAGCTTGCCCATGATTTGCTCGCCGTCGCTCAACTCGCGGCGCAGCGCCCGCGCATCCAGCGTCAGGCGGCGCGCATTGGTTGCCTTTTTGGCAAGCTGCGTCATGCGATCAGGATTGAACGGTTTTTCCAGAAAATCAAACGCCCCCACCCGCATCGCTTCCACCGCCATCGGCACATCGCCGTGTCCGGTGATCATGATCACCGGCAACGCGCTGTCCGTGCCCATCAACTTCTTGAGGAACTGCATCCCATCCATGCCGGGCATCTTGATGTCGCTGATCACAATTCCAGGATAGTCCGCCCCAAGCGATTTAAGCGCGTCTTCGGCACTGCCAAAAGTTTCCGTGTCATAGCCGGACAACGCCAACCATTGGCTGATGGACTGGCGCATGTCCTGTTCATCATCCACAATCGCTATTTTCATTCCTTGAGCCACGCGTTCACTCCGCTGCTTCGATATCTTCACTTAAAATAGGCAGCTGCACCTCAAATACAGCCCCACGTGTTTCGCCGTTGCGCGCGGTCAGCCGCCCGCCAAGGTCATTCACAATGCCAGATGAAATCGCCAGCCCCAGCCCCACACCATCGCCCGGTTGCTTGGTGGTGAAAAACGGCTCAAACAGACTGTCCAGATTATCTATGCCGGGCCCATTGTCGCGCACCGTCAAAGTCGCTGTTTCACCTGCCGCCAGAAGAATCTCGATTTCCGGATCCGTGACCGCCTCAGTGGCATCCAGCGCATTGCGCAGCAGGTTTATCATCACCTGTTCAAGCCGCACGCGGTCACCCATCACTTTCACCGTTTCGGACGGCACAATCTTGCTGATCTGAACCTTCCGCTGGCGCAGTTGCGGCTCCATCATCGACAGCGCAGAGGCCACCGCCTCGCCCATGTCCACAGGGTGTAGCTCATCCCCGCCTTTTCGAGCATAGGATTTCAGCTGCTTGGTGATCGCCCCCATACGCGCAATCAAATCATCAATGCGCTGAAAAGAGGTCAGCGCTTCTTCCGGCCGATTGCGCTGCACCAACAGGCGTGCGCCCGCCAGATAGGTTTTCATCGCCGCCAAAGGCTGGTTGAGTTCGTGACTGACAGCCGCCGACATTTCCCCAAGCGCCGCGAGCTTTGAACTCTGAGCCAAACTCTGCTCAGCGACCTCAAGACTCAACTGCATCCGCTCGCGCTCGGCAATCTCGCGCTGCAAACGCTGGTTCAGGCGGCGCAACTCCACGCTTTCGCGCTGGAAAAACACCATGCGTGACGCGCTTTTGCGCCCAAGCACATAAAATCCAACCGCCAGCAGGATCGCAAATCCCATGATTTCCAGCGCAAGAACCGCATTCACTTTCTCACGCACACTGGCATAGGGCGTAAAGCTCGCCATCTGCCAGCCACGGAAAGGGATCCGCGCGCCCATGCGCATCACCGCCTCGCCCTGCAAATAGGCATCGGCCGGCACCTGCGTCCAATCAGATGTCACTTTAAATGCGCGCTCTATCGCGCCAAGTGCAGGTTGTCGCGCGAGGGCTTCCACCTCGGTCGTGCCGCGCCAGCGAGGTTCGCTTGCTAGGATGATCACACCCTCACTGTCTGTCACAAGCACCGCATCAGAAATTCCAGCCCAGGCACGTTCAAACTTCTGCAAGTCGACTTCAACCGCAATCACACCAAGCGTCGTACCCTGACTCTCAAGCCGACGTGAATAAATGAATCGATTTGCGCCGGTGTCTTCTCGGGCTGTGGTGAACAGCGTCGCATTGGAGCGCAGCGCATTGACGAAAAACTGCTGATCCCGATAGAGCGTGCCAAGACGTGTGCGATCCGTGGCGGCGACAGTGCGCCCGCCTTCGTCCAGCAACAGCAAAGAGGCCGCACCAATCTCATCTACGAAACTGATCAGACGGGCGGTAGAGCTGGAAAAATCCTGCGATTCCAGCGCCCCAATCAATTCAGGATCTTTCGCAAGCAGTTGCGGCACAATCGCATTGCGGCGCAATTCACTCAGCAAATTGCCGGAATACAACGCCAGACGAAGCTCCGCGCGGTTGCGGGTGTTTTCTGTAAACCGATCCGTGAGAAAGCTGTTTGTGATCCAGATCGTGATCGCCGCAACCACAACAATACAGATCAAAACGATCCGTGCGCGCCACCCAACTGGGGTGGCATGCACCATGTCATAAGGTTGAGAGGTCTGCAGCGTCATTGCGCCACACTACGCGTCTCAAAGGTTGGCCTCAAGTCAGGCTAACACGAACTGCTCAGCCAACGCGCGGAACATTGCCACCCCATCGGTGCCACCATGGCCGATATCCGCCGCCCGCTCTGGGTGCGGCATCATGCCAAGCACGCGCCGGTTCTTGCTGACAACGCCCGCGATGTCTGCAACTGATCCATTCGGGTTGTCGGTGTAGGTGAACGCAATGCGATCTTCGTCACGCAGCTCAGCAAGTTTTTCGTCTGTCACGAAGTAGTTGCCGTCGTGGTGCGCGATTGGCACGTTGACCACATCACCCTTGCTGTAGCCTGCCGTGAAAGCCGTGTCAGCTGTGGCAACTTCCAGACCAACCGTGCGGCAGATGTATTTCAAGCCAGCATTGCGGCGCAGCGCACCGGGCAACAGGCCGGTTTCCGTGAGGATCTGAAATCCGTTACATACGCCAAGTGCATAGCCGCCGCGTTCCGCGTGCTGGATCAGCGATTGGCAAATCGGAGAGTTGGCCGCAATCGCGCCACAGCGCAGATAGTCGCCAAAGCTGAAACCACCCGGCACACCGACAATATCGATGCCTTCAGGCAACGCGGTGTCCTTGTGCCACACCATGGTGACATCGGCACCAGCCTGCTCAAACGCCACCGCAAGATCGCGGTCACAGTTGGAGCCTGGAAAAACAATGACCGCTGCTTTCATCAGCCCATCTCCACCCGGTAGCTTTCAATCACCGTGTTGGCGAGCAGCTTTTCGCACATCTCATTCACGGTGGCCTCGGTGGTGCCTTCTGCAAGATCCAGCTCAATCACCTTTCCTTGGCGCACACCTTCCACGCCGTCAAACCCAAGGCTCCCAAGCGCGTGGCGCACGGCCTCACCTTGCGGGTCCAAAACACCGTTTTTCAACATGACATATACGCGGGCTTTCATCTGGTCTTTCTCCGGTTGGGCAAAGGCGGGACGGCCCCGCTTTTTCTTGCCAAAAATTCTTTCCCCGGCGCCCACAACCGGGCGCAGGGCCTGTTGTTGGCGCGTTCAGTTCACCAAGGTCGGCTTTTGCGGCCCGGTGCCTTTGGGCAGAACGCCGAGACGACGTGCCACTTCCGCGTAGGCATCGGTCAAGCTGCCAAGGTCGCGACGGAAAACGTCTTTGTCGAGCTTCTGACCACTTTCAATATCCCACAGGCGGCAGCTGTCAGGGCTGATTTCATCGGCCACAACCAAGCGCTGGAAATCGCCTTCATACACGCGTCCAATTTCGATCTTGAAATCAATCAGACGAATGCCAACGCCATACATCACCCCGCTCAGGTAATCATTCACCCGCAGCGCAAGGCCCAGAATGTCATCCATATCCTGCTGGCTTGCCCAGCCAAAGGCCGCGATATGCTCTTCAGAAACCAGCGGATCCCCAAGGCTGTCATCTTTGTAGCAATATTCCACAATTGGGCGCGGCAGCTGTGTGCCCTCTTCGATGCCCAGACGCTTGCTCATGGAGCCCGCTGCAAAATTGCGCACGATCACTTCCAAAGGAATGATCTCGCAATTGCGCACCAGTTGCTCGCGCATATTGAGGCGTTTCAAAAAATGTGTCGGCACACCAATCTGTGTCAGCCCGGTCATGAAATATTCGCTCAGCCGGTTGTTCAGCACGCCTTTGCCATCAATCACGTCTTTCTTCTCGGCGTTAAAGGCCGTCGCGTCATCTTTGAAGTATTGCACAATCGTGCCCGGCTCCGGTCCTTCAAACAGGATTTTTGCTTTGCCTTCGTAGATTTTCTTGCCGCGCGCCATCGCTACACCCCTTTTTTCCGGAAGAGAGTCCCGGATTCATGGCCCTCTTAATCCAAGGGCGTAATTGTCGCAAGCATGCCAAGCGCTCTTGCGCTAAACTCCTGCGATGCGCATATATTTGAGACATTAGTTAGAGGCTTATGAGGACAGTCAGATATGACCACCTTTGATGACCGCGAAAACGCCTTTGAGGCAAAATTTGCGCATGATGAGGAAACCAAATTCAAGGCAGAGGCACGCGCCAACAAATACCTTGGGCTTTGGGCCGCTGATCTGCAGGACAAATTTGGCGACGATGCCGAAGCCTATGCCCTCACCGTGATCCGCGCCGACTTCGAAGAAGCGGGGCATGACGATGTGATCCGCAAGGTTGTCGCTGACCTAGAAGGCATTGCCGCCGAAGAAGAGATCCGCGCCAAACGCCGGGAATGTCTGCTCACTGCGCAGCAAGAGTTGATGAGCGAAGGTTGATTTCCCCCTTCCTTGCAAGATAAGCGCGCGGCACACGCCGCGCGTTTTTTATCTTCAATTGCAGATATTAAGCGCCCAGAAACCCTCTTCCCTGTACCGCTTGGGTGGTGGATTTAGAATGATTTGGGCAGGAAACGCGAAAATGGTCAGTTTGTCAGTTGTCAAGAAAGTGCTGCGACACGCATGGCCGTTCACGCTTGGCGCGATCTGCTGTGTGATCCTGGCGCGCCAACTCAACGGGCTTGACCTCTCTGCACTCTGGTCAGCCGTGATGGGCGTATCCCCCCTGCAATGGGCCCTCGCGCTCGGCGCCACGGCTGTCAGTTTTCTCGCAGTGTCCCGTTATGATGTCATCGCACTGCGTCACTTCCAGATGATGCGCGCCTCCTCAGAAGCCATGGCCGTGGGCGCAACCGCCATCGGTCTGGGTCAGACCCTTGGCGCTGGGGCCGTCGTCGGGGCCTTTGTGCGCTGGCGCATGATGCCCGACCTGTCTCTCAAAGATTCTGCGCGCATAACCGCATTTGTCACCGTCACCTTTTTGGCCGCCTTGGCCGTGACCATCGCGATTGCAGCGCTCATTTTGCCAACACCGCATATTCCTGCTGCACTGCCATATTGTACGCTCACCGTTGCCTTGGCGGTCGCTGTGCTGGCGTTTGTTTTCCCCGTGCTTGCGCGTCAGGGACGGATGCTCAGCTTTCCCACCGTGTCTGCCATGCTCAGCCTGCTGTGCCTCTGCGTGATTGACACGTTCTTCGCCGGGCTTGCGCTGTATATTCTATTGCCACCCGATGTATCGGTTGGTTTCGCAACCCTGCTGCCAGTGTTCCTGATCGCACTTGGTGCCGCGATTTTCTCCGGCACCCCCGGCGGTGTCGGCCCGTTTGAATTGACGCTGCTCGCGCTGCTGCCGCACCAACCGGAACCGGCCTTGCTCGGCGCGGTACTGGCTTTCCGCGCAATCTACTACGCTGTGCCTGCGCTGTTGGCCGGTCTTGTGTTCATGCGCCATCTTCTGCGCCCGCGCCCTGCCCCAACGCCGCGTCACATCCGTGCGTTTCAACCGCTCGAAGATGCGCCCCTGTCTCCCATCAGCCGTGCTGAACTTGGGGTCATCCGTCAAAACGGCGGCGCGCTTCTGTCTTGCGATGCCGGGCGCTATGGCGCTGTGCGCACCGGTCAGACTTTGGTCGCCCTGTTTGACCCCATCGAAGGAGATGCCAACACGCTGGCACGCCCGCTGCGTCTGGCTGCGCGTGCGCAAAACCGGATCGCCTGCAAATACAAAATCTCTGCCCGTCAGGCCGTGCGCGCCCGCGCCGCGGGCTGGGCAGTGATGCATATCTCAGATGAGGCAATCCTGCGCCCAACCGAACACAACACCCAAGGATCAAGCTATCGCCAGCTGCGCCGCAAATTGCGTCACGCCGAGAAAGCCCAAGTGCAGGTCTCTGCCGCGCAAAGCCATCTGCCTCTGACAGACATGGCCCGCGTATCAGCTGCTTGGGAAGCGCAACACGGTGTGCCGCGCGGGCTGACCATGGGGCGGTTTGATGACCTCTATGTGGGCCATCAGAAAGTGTTTCTCGCCTATCAGGATGCGCGCCTTGTCGGTTTTGTAAGCTTCCACGCCACAGCCCATGAATGGTGTCTCGATCTCATGCGCGTGCTGCCTGACGCCCCGGATGGCACCATGCATCTGTTGGTGCAAAACGCGATCGAAACCGCCGCGCAGATGGATGTGGACAGCCTCTCTCTTGCCGCCGCCCCAGCCTTGCCCACCGGCCGCAGCCGTTTGGAACACTTCCTGCGCAGCAAACATTTTCAGCATGGCGGCGGGGCTGGCCTGCGCCAGTTCAAAGCCTGCTTTGCACCCCGCTGGCAGCCACTTTTCATGGCGGCACCCGGACCAATGCAGCTTGGCATCGCGACGATTGATATGATCCGCGCCGTAAATCTGCGCAGCGCCCCGGCCACGCCCATTGCATGTTTGCCTAAAAATCAGGCACTTGCGACGGCTCCGTCATCGGTTATGAAACGCGCCTCATAATAGTCTTGCACCAAATGAAGTTGTGCTCATGTCATCCCCATGGCACATCCGGCTCAAACATCACGCGCGCGTGAACCGCGCCGCTAGGAGAGTCCCATGACCAATGCTCTATCCAAGCTTCTGGAAACCCGTGACTGGCTGATGGCAGATGGTGCCACCGGCACAAATCTGTTCAACATGGGCCTTAGCTCTGGCGACGCACCAGAAATCTGGAACGCAACCCATCCAGAAAACATCAAGAAACTCTACAGCCTCGCTGTGGACAATGGCTCCGATATCTTTCTGACCAACTCCTTTGGCGGCAACGCATCGCGCCTGAAACTGCATGATGCGCAGGGCCGTGTGCACGAGCTGAACCGCCTGGCTGCCGAAATCGGCCGCGAGGTTGCGGATGCTGCGGGCCGCCCCGTCGTCGTTGCAGGCTCCGTTGGCCCCACAGGCGACATCATGGAACCTGTCGGAGAGCTGAGCCATGCGCGCGCCGTGGAAATGTTCCACGAACAAGCGGAAGGCCTGAAAGACGGCGGCGCAGATGTGCTCTGGCTTGAAACCATCTCCGCACCCGAAGAATACAAAGCCGCCGCAGAGGCCTTCGCGCTGGCTGACATGCCATGGGTTGGCACCATGAGCTTTGACACAGCTGGCCGCACCATGATGGGCGTCACCTCCGCTGACATGGTGCAGATGGTCAACGCGCTGCCAAATGCGCCCATCGGCTTTGGCGCAAACTGCGGCGTTGGCGCGGCGGATCTGCTGCGCACAGTGCTTGGCTTTTCAGCACAGGGCACCGAAACCCCAATCATCGCCAAAGGCAACGCCGGCATTCCAAAATACCATGATGGTCACATCCACTATGATGGCACGCCTGAACTGATGGCAGAATACGCCGTGATGGCACGTGACTGTGGCGCAACCATCATTGGCGGCTGCTGTGGCACCATGCCGGAACACCTCAACGCGATGCGCGCCGCGCTGGAAAGCCGCCCCCGTGGTGCCCGTCCGTCGCTGGAACAGGTGACCGAAACCCTCGGTGGATTCTCCTCCGCGACAGATGGCACGGACAACGACAACGAAGCACCCGCGCGCGAGCGCCGCGGCCGCCGCCGTCGCAGCGCCTAAGTCAGATAAGATCTCGCAAAAAGCCCGGTCATTTTGGCCGGGCTTTTTCTAAGGCGATCCGCGCTTTAGGACTCATCTCCATCGGTATCGCCCACGCCCCGCGCACCGCCAAACGTGATGCCGCTCTGGGACGGCCCCGTCAGCGGCCACCGCGTGCCCAGAATACGATCCCGTGGGAAGCGTTTTATGTTCACCGCGTTGCTCTGATTGCCACCCAGACAGTGGACACCGCGACTGTCTTCGCCCGCAAAAAAGCCCACATGCCCTTTCCAGGACGCACGGCTCTCCCGCCAGAACACAATCACCGCTCCCAACTGTGGCTCACACACCTCGCCAAATCCCAGCCACTTGCGCGCCCCAAGTGGGGAATTTGGCAAAGGCTCAGACGGCATCGTTGAGCCGATACAATGGGCCACAAACAGGCCGCACCAGGCAACGTCATCGCCCTCATAGTCGATATCCAGATCATCAGCCCATCGCATGATGGCAGGATTGTTTCCCGATCCTGCCACCTCTCTTGTGCCCATCAGCCTGTTGGCTTCATCAAACCAGGGCAAAGTGTCAAAACTGGGCACGGAGGCGCCCGTGGCCTCGCCAAACAGCGCTTCATAGGTCAGGGGGCCAACGATGCCATCCGGCACGAGCCCCTGAGACCGTTGGAAATTCTTGATCGCACCGATGGTCATCCTGCCGCGAATGCCGTCCACCGGACCTGGATTGAAGCCTAATAAAATCAATCGCTTTTGGACCTTGGTCCATTCACTTGGAGTCATGGAAGTACTCCTTTTCACACAATACAAAAAACAAAGAGCGTCACATCAACGCCGTTCTCACCATAGCACAAATCTCAGAAAGGCAGAAAAAGCGCATCGTCCGCAGGGATCACAGAGCGGCAACACCGCTTGACCAAAGCCGCCACATCTCCAAAAGCAGAGAACGCGCAGTCTGCATTTTAAAACAAGGCCAGCTGCCCATCCCGCGCCAGCGGCACCTCAAACAGATCTGTCCGCAACTTTGTAAGATCTTTGCCCAAACCAAAGCGTTTGCGCGCCGCTTCAAACCGTTGCGCAATCATCTGCGCATAGACCCCCTCGCCACGCATACGTTTGCCCCACTCCGCCGAATAAGCTGCGCCATCATGCATTTCTCGCACCCGCGCCATCACTTTGGCCGCGCGTCCCGGATAGGCCTCCTCAAGCCATTCCACAAACAGAGGCGCCACCTCGCGTGGCAGCCGCAGCATGACCCAGCTCGCCGCCTGTGCGCCCGCCTCTGCCCCCGCCTGCAACAGCTGCTCTACCTCATGATCACTCAGTCCGGGCACCACCGGCGATACCATCACCCGCACAGGCACACCGGCCGCACTGAGTTTTCGAATTGTGTCGACACGCCGCCCCGGCAAAGGGCAGCGCGGCTCCATCGCCCGTGACAGGTCTGCGTCCATGGTGGTCAGCGAAATCCCCACCTGCGCCAGCCCTTTCGCGGCCATTCGCGCCAGAATGTCGATGTCGCGCTCAATCAATGTGCCTTTGGTCACAATCGCCACAGGATGATTGAACCGCTCCAGCACCTCCAAAACCGCTCGCATCACCCGATAGCGCCGCTCAATCGGCTGATACGGATCCGTATTGGTCCCAATCGCCAGCACATCGGCTCGATAGCCCCGTCGGCTCAACTCTTTTTCAAGCACATCAGCCGCCTTCGGCCGCGCCACCAACTTGGTTTCAAAATCCAATCCCGGCGACAGCCCCAGATACGCATGGGTCGGGCGCGCAAAGCAGTAGATGCAGCCATGCTCACACCCGCGATACGGATTGAGCGACCGATCAAACGAAATATCAGGGGACTGATTGCGCGTTATCACACTGCGCGGGCGTTCCTCGCGCACGTCGGTCAGAAAACGGTCACGCACCTCTTCTATATCCCAGCCGTCATTTATGTCTTCACGCTGGGTCTCAAACCGGCTCGCATGATTGCTCACAGCACCGCGTGCACGCCGGCGATCACGGTCGATTTTGGGCAAAAAATCCTCTGACATCGGCAATAGATAGAACAAATAGAGAACAAATGCAACAAAACCCATGATCTGGATGAAAAACTTTCATCGCCGCATAGGTTTTTCTGCCTACACGTCGCACGCGGCCTTGGCTATGTCGTTAATCAGACAGTCTGTCGAAGCAAAAAGTCCGACATCTATTAACACAATGAACAACTGCCGCCCGCACATGGGCCGCGCCAAGGTATGGGAAAACGCGCATGTCAGAAGAAGAAGACATCATCCTGTCCGAGCTGGACGACGAAGAGCTTGTCCAACAGATGTTTGACGACCTTTACGATGGCCTCAAAGAGGAAATCGAAGAAGGCGTGAACATCCTTCTGGAGCGCGGCTGGGCCCCCTACCGCATCCTGACCGAAGCGCTGGTGGGTGGCATGACCATCGTCGGCGCAGACTTCCGTGACGGCATCCTGTTTGTGCCGGAAGTGCTTCTCGCAGCCAATGCGATGAAAGGTGGCATGTCCATCCTCAAACCGCTGCTGGCAGAAACCGGCGCACCGCGCATGGGTTCCATGGTGATTGGCACCGTAAAAGGCGACATCCACGACATCGGCAAAAACCTCGTTTCCATGATGATGGAAGGCGCAGGCTTCGAAGTGGTCGATCTGGGCATCAACAACCCGGTTGAAAACTACATCGAAGCTCTGGAAGAGCACAAACCAGACATCCTCGGCATGTCCGCTCTGCTGACCACCACCATGCCCTACATGAAGGTCGTGATCGACACGATGGTCGAGCAAGGCCTGCGTGACGAATACATCGTTCTGGTTGGCGGCGCGCCCCTGAACGAAGAGTTCGGCAAAGCCATCGGTGCAGACGGATACTGCCGTGACGCAGCTGTCGCCGTGGAAATGGCAAAGGACTTTGTGGCCCGCAAGCACAATCAAATGGCTGCAGGCTAACCCCGAATAACACTCCCACCGCGCGAGCGGACCTGGCCCGCCTTCTTAGGCGGGCCTTTTTGTAACTGGGTATCTCTGAAAACAATGCGCGCTCAATGATCGCGATGATCAACCAAAACTGTGAAGAAGTCGGTTGGGTGAGCCGCAAACTGCGATAAAGTGAAGCTATGTCTGGTCTTTATTCTCCTGATCTTGCCCGCATTCACGCCGAAGGCTTCACTGCAACTTTTGCGCAGGCCTTCGATTGGCTCGCCGAAACCCTCCAACACGGCCCAACGCCGCCAAAGCTGTTTGATGTCGGATGTGGCGACGGCGCTTGGCTTGACGCAGCACGCTCACGTGGCGTGATGGGCGCGGGCATTGATCTTTCTCCGGCTTTTGTCGCGCGCGCACGTCAGCGTGGTCTTGATGTGTGCGAGGGCAACGCCGCAAACGCAAGTGTTCCCGCAGGCACAACGGCCATCACCTGCCTTGGCGAAGTGCTCAGTTACATCGATCCGGCCACCGGCCATGACACACTTGTCCCCTTTGCGCAGACCGCCTTTGACGCGCTGCCATCGGGCGGCCTTGTGCTGGCAGACGTGATCGGCCACCGCTGTCTGCCACAAGCAGCGCATCACAGCGGCGATGACTGGGCGGTGCGCGTCGAAGTCACCGTGGGCGGCTGTCGGCTCTCCCGCCGCATCGAAACCCAGGTCGCCGATCGCATCGACTGGGTCACCCACCATCAAACCCGCCGCGCGCCTCAGGCCACCAAAGCCGCGCTTGAGGCCATCGGCTGGCGCTGCGACATCCTACAATCCTACGGACCGGCGCCGCTGCTGCCGGGACGTTTTGCCATTCACCTGATCAAACCGTGACCCAGCCATGAAAACGCCAAGTCCCCTCCCAGATGACACAACACTCACAACAACCGGCCTCGCGCCAACGGGCGATACCGGCCGTGTTCTGCTGCTGGCTTGCGGCGCACTGGCGCGTGAAATTCTCGACCTGATCAAGCTCAATCAATGGTCGCATATGGATCTCACCTGCCTGCCTGCGATCTACCATGTGCAGCCAGAGAAAATTGCCCCAGCCGTGCGCGAAGCTGTCGCCAAACATCGCAACACCCACAGCCAGATCTTTGTGGTCTACGCCGATTGCGGCACCGGTGGCCAGCTCGAACAAACCTGTCAGGACCTCGGCGTCGAAATGATCGCGGGCCCCCATTGCTACAGCTTCTTTGAGGGCAATACCCGGTTCGCAGAAATTGCAGAAGACGAATTCACCGCCTTCTACCTCACCGACTTTCTCGTTCGCCAGTTTGACGCCTTTGTCATCAAACCCATGGGGCTCGACCGCCACCCGGAACTGCGCGACATGTATTTCGGCAACTATGAAAAACTGGTCTATCAGGCGCAGACCGATGATCCTGAGCTGACAGAAAAGGCCAAAGTCTGCGCCGACCGCCTCGGCCTCGCCTTTGAGCGGCGCTACACGGGATATGGAGATCTGGAAGTCGCCCTGCGCAGCAAAAGCTAACTCAGATCCAAGCGCCACTTCGGTCTAGCTCTCTGAAATCTAACTCAAAAGTTGCCCCCGCTGCGCCAAAGGCTTAAAAAGCCAAAATGATTCAGCGGCAGCACCGATATAGACCTTTGCTCAAATACCTCCTGCCTGTCGCAGTGTTTTCTGTGCTTGCGGCATGCGACTCCACGGGCAGAAGCTTCAATTCAAAAGCCACACGTATGGGCGATTTTGACGTGCGCTACATCGCGCTCAGAAATGAGGAAGTGGCCAACACTGGCCCCCTCACGCCACTGCTTTTCACCTTCAGCTATGCAGGTTTCAGCCCCGCAAACGGCGTCACGCAAGCGGATCTGAAAGCCGAAGCCAAACGCCTCGGCCTCGACATGAACACCATGCGCATCATTTATGGCAGCAACCCCTACAAGTCTGAGGATGGCACATTGCATGTCTGCACGGTTGAGGCCATTCGCCAACGCCTATGCAAAGCCGCGCCAACCTTGCCGCTTGAGCAGCGCATCTCCTATGCCAAAACACTGCTCGCAGGCGACAGCCGCTGTTCTTGGGTTGAATTTGACCCGGCTTACAACAAGAAAGCCACCTTCTCGCTTGGCGGTGATGATCAGACGCTCAACATCAAGGCTGACTGCTGAAGCCGCCGCCATGTCACGGGGCGTCCCGTGGGCCAAAAGCTTTGCTCCGGAGCCACCCCTGTCTGAAATCCAAAAGGCTGCTCTGTCGCTCAGGCGCAAGGCAAATCGCCGAGGGGCCCCGCCTTTGGTGGGGAGACGGTTATTTGCCTTGAGGCCGAAGGCAGAGTGGTCAGGACTGGATCAGACAGCGGGTGGGTCAGGCGCAAAGCGGTTTTGCTCTGGTGAACCTCACGCCTTACCCGTCAATCCGCAGTCGCAACATCATTACACCAGCGATGTCACCCACAGGATCGTCGCGTCCTCGTCACTCACAGACACCACATTGTGGCCCATCGCACCATCGTAATAGGCACTGTCGCCCCGGCGCATTTCCACCGGTTCATAATACTCTGTGTAGAGCTTGATCACCCCGGTCAGCACATAGAGAAACTCTTCGCCGTCATGGCGCACCCAGCCGTCAAATTCGTCCATCGAGCGCGCCCGCACACGGGCGCGATAGGGCAGCATCGCTTTCTTGCGCAGCCCCTCGGCAAGCAGCTCATGCTCATAAGTTGTTGTGACCTGCTGCGCACCCTCGCCAAATTTCACCACCGACATGCGGCCCGTAATCTGATCTTTCTGCGGCGCGGTGAACAGCTGCGGCACGGAGATCTCCAGTCCCACCGCAAGCTTCTTCACCGCGTCATAGGTCGGCGACATCTGCCCGTTTTCAATCTTGGAAAGCGTGGAACGCGCCAGCCCCGCCTGATTGGCCGCCTGTTCCAAGGTCCAATTGCGCGCCTTGCGCAATTCGCGCACGCGCTGGCCAAGGTCAAGCGGTTCCACATGGTCCTGCTCGCCATTTTCACGGGCAATACGGATGAGCGATTTGGGGTCTTTTGCTGTCATAGGGGCGCTTCTAGCCTGCCTGCCCCCTTGCCTGCAACCGCCACGTCGCACTTGCACTGCGCTCCCGGGCTGCTTACCCCATCCCTATGACACCGCTGACCATATCGCTCTTTGATCAGGGCCCGCCTGCGGCCTGCCCCCAGACGTTCAACATGGCCGCGCATGTGCTGCGCCATGCCGACGCGCTTTCAGAGAAACCCGCGCTGGAAGTGCTCTCTCAAACGGGCGCGCACGTCTGGACCTACGGCGCTCTGAAATCTGCCATTCTCGGCACGGCGACAGGTCTTCTGAAGGCAGGTCTCAAACCCGGTGACCTTCTCCTTATGCGGCTAGGCAACACCGTGGACTTCCCCATTGCCTATCTCGCGGCCATTGCGGTCGGCCTGATCCCGGTGCCAACCTCCGCGCAACTGACCGTCCCCGAGGTCGCCCGCATCATCGACACACTCGCCCCAGCGGCCGTTCTGCATGACCCAGCCGTCGCTACCGCTGAGACCGCAACGGCCAAAAACATCTCAACCGCAGAACTGCACGCCATGCGCAGCCTGCCCCCCGCTACTTTTGCTTTGGGAGATCCCAACCGCCCAGCTTACATCATCTACACCTCCGGCACCTCGGGCCAACCGCGAGCGGTGATCCATGCCCACCGCGCCATCTGGGCGCGCCAGATGATGTTTGAAGGCTGGTACGGCCTGCACGAAGATGACCGCCTCTTGCATGCCGGAGCCTTCAACTGGACCTTCACCCTTGGCACCGGCCTTATGGATCCCTGGACCATCGGCGCCACCGCCCTCATCCCCGAAGCAGACACACCACCGGCAGCCCTGCCAAACCTACTGCACCGGCATCAGGCGACGCTTTTTGCCGCCGCGCCGGGGGTGTACCGCAAAATGCTGGACACGCCCGAAGACCCGGCGCTGCCGACCCTGCGCCATGGGCTCTGCGCGGGCGAAAAACTCTCAGAGCCTCTGCGCCAGCGCTGGCAGGAGGCCACCGATACCGCGCTGTATGAGGCGTTCGGCATGTCGGAATGCTCCACCTTCATCTCCGCCAGCCCAACTGCCCCCGCCCCGGCCAGCACACTGGGCCAACCCCAATCGGGCCGCCGCATCGCGATCCTCAAGGATGGCCAGCCTGCGCCGCTCAACACAGCGGGTGTGATTGCGATCCACAAGTCTGACGCGGGCCTCATGCGCGGCTATTTCAACGCCCCAGAAGAAACCGCCGCGCGCTTTGACGGAGAATGGTTCCTCACCGGCGATCTCGGCGCCATGGATGCACAGGGCCACATTACCTACATGGGTCGGGCCGATGATATGATGAACGCCGGCGGCTTTCGCCTCTCCCCGCTGGAGGTCGAAACCGCGCTCGCCACCCACCCGGATCTCAACACCATTGCCGTCACTGACGTGGAACTCAAAGCCGACACCCGTGTCATTGCCGCCTTCTATACCGCCGATCACGATCTCGTGGAGGCCGATCTGAAAGCCTTTGCGGCCGCCCGCCTGGCGCGCTACAAGCAGCCAAGGCTCTACATCCGCCTGCCCGTTCTGCCCACCAATGCAAACGGCAAACTCAACCGCCGCGCCCTGCGCGCAGAAATTAACGCACAAACCCTCAAGGCCAAACCATGATCAAACTCGACATCATCTCTGACCCGATCTGCCCGTGGTGCTACATCGGCAAGACCCGCCTTGAGAAAGCCCTGTCAGAGGTCGAAGACCACCCGTTTGTCATCGAATGGCACCCTTTCCAGCTCAACCCGGATATGCCCGCCGCTGGCATGGACCGCCGCGAATATCTGGAAACCAAGTTTGGCGGCAAAGAAAATGCCGTGCGCGTCTATGGCGAAATCGAACAACACGCCCGCGACGAAGGGCTGGAAATCGATTTTGCCGCGATGAAGCGAACCCCCAACACGATCAACGCCCACCGCCTGATCCACTGGGCCGGGATTGAGCAAAAACAAAACGCGGTGGTGGATGCGCTCTTTGCCGCCTATTTCAACGAAGGCCGCGACATTGGCGACATTGATGTTCTGGCAGATATTGCCGACAGCGCCGGGATGGACGCCGCCGTTGTGCGCAAACTGCTGGAGTCCGACGCCGATGTCGAAGACATCCGCGCCCGCGGTGCCCACAGCCGCAAAATGGGTGTGAATTCTGTACCCACCTTCATTGTGGCCAACCAACACGCGGTTCCGGGTGCCCAGCCTGTCGAACTCTGGCTCAAAGTGATTGCCGATCTGAAGGCGCAAACAGCGGCTGAATAGTCGTTCACCTTTCCGCTTGTGACCCTCCCAACACCGGAGTAAGCTGCGCCAAGTCCGCAGCCCATTAGTGCTGCCCGGCACAGTCAAGCACAACACCCCAACTGGTGTGGGCCAGCATGTCTCGCAGTACCGCGCTTGCGGTCTGGCTGCAGTCCCGCATCGCGCAAACGGCAATGGAGCCTGTCATGACCAAAGACAATCTGCCCATGACGCAGGTCGAATTCATCGCGCTCTGCGCTATGATGTTTTCCACCATTGCCTTTTCCATTGATGCCATGTTGCCCGCATTGCCGGAAATCGCCGCGGAGCTGAGCCCCGACGCCCCAACACGGGCCACGCTCATCATCACCTCCTTTGTGATGGGTATGGGGCTTGGCACGTTTTTCACAGGCCCTCTATCTGATCGCTTTGGTCGCAAGCCTGTTCTGATCGGTGGCGCTCTGCTGTTTTCCCTATGTGCTTTCATCGGCTGGCAAAGCCAGACCTTGGAGCTCGTGCTGCTTGCGCGCTTTTTTCAGGGTGTCGGCGCCGCTGGACCGCGCATTGCCACTCTGGCCATTGTGCGAGATCTCTTTGCTGGCCGGGAAATGGCGCGCATTATGTCATTTTCCATGATGATCTTCACACTGGTGCCAGCAATCGCGCCAGCCATGGGGGCCCTGATCATTGATCTGTCGTCATGGCGCGGAATTTTTGCCGCCTTCATCGTCTTTTCTGTGATTTCCATGCTGTGGGTGGGCCTGCGCTTGCCAGAACCGCTGGCCGTCGAAAATCGCCGCCCTTTCAGCTTTGCCAATCTGATGTCTGGCGTGCGCGAAATGTGGGCCATTCCTGCCGTGCGCACCTCCATGCTGGTGCAGTCCCTGATCTTTGCCGCGCTGTTTGCCATGATCAGCTCTGTGCAGCCAATCTACGCCCAAACTTTTGACCGCGCAGATCAATTCCCAATCTGGTTCGCCGCCATTGCCCTGTTTTCTGGCTCCGCCAGTTTCATAAATGCAAAACTCGTCATGGTATTGGGGATGCGCTATCTGGTCACCGTGGCCATCGCAGCACAGGCTGTGTTTGCGCTGGTGATGATCGCGGCAAGCACAACACCTGATCTCAGCATTCAGTTCACAGCCTTTGTCATCTGGCAATCCGGGGTGTTTTTCACCATTGGCATGACCATTGGAAATCTCAATGCCATGGCGATGGAACCGCTTGGGCATATGGCCGGCACTGCGGCCTCTGTCATGGGCGCGATCTCCACCATCCTCGGCGGCTTGCTGGCCACCCCAATCGGCCTTGCCTTTGACGGCACCCCGTTCCCCATGGCAATCGCCCTCTTTGCACTTGCGGTCGTCAGCTTTGCAATGATGCTACACATGCGCCGACTTGAAGCGCAGCCCGCGTAACACACGTAAAAATTGCAGTTGGGCGTACACTGTGAAAGAGTTGCGCCATGCAAACACCCCTTCTGATCCGCAATCACAATTACCGCCTGCTCTTTGCCTCAGGCGCATTGACCAATCTTGGCGATGGCGTTGTTGTTCTGGCATTGCCCTGGCTGGCGACATTGCTCACGAAAGACCCATTTGCCATCGCCTGCGTCGCCGCGGCAGGCCGTCTGCCTTGGCTGCTGTTTGCCCTGCCCGCAGGGGTGATTGCCGATCAGATTGACCGCCGCAAACTGATTGCACGCGCGGATCTATTGCGTGCGGCCCTGGTGGCAGCCATTCTCTGGCTCGCGCTCACCCCGCCTGCTGCAGGTGCGATCTGGCTGCTTGCCGGTCTGGCTTTTCTGCTCGGCTCTGCCGAAGTGATGCGCGACAACGCAGCGCAAACGCTTCTGCCTGATATTGTCAGCCCCGGAGATCTGGAAACCGCCAACGGCCAGATGTGGAGCATCGAACAACTCACCGGTCAATTCATCGGCCCACCCTTGGCCGGGCTGCTGATTGCCTCCTCCATCGCCCTGCCCTTTGGCCTCGATATCGCCGCGCTGGTGCTCGCAGCCGGGCTGGTCTGGCTGATTTCATTGGCACCGCGCAGTGTGCCCAAGCAAAAATTCCTCACTGCATTGAAAGAAGGCATCGCCTTCATGCGCACAGACCCGGTGCTGCTGCGTCTCGCTATCGTGCTCGGCTGTGCCAATTTCATCGCCATGGCCACATTGACGGTGCAAACGCTTTTTGCACAAGACGTGCTCAACCTGTCAGCCTCTCACTACGGGGTTGTGCTCTCCGTGGCGGCCCTTGGCGCAATCACCGGCAGCCTGCTTGCCCCGTGGATCACACGCCACTTAGGCATTGGGATCTGCCTCTATCTCTCCATTGCAGGCTGGGGCATCGGCTATGGCACCATTGGGCTCAGCACCAGCAGCATCGCAATGGCGCTTGCCCTCTTTGGCGTGATGGCCTGTGCCATGCTCTGGAACGTGATCACCGTGTCATGGCGCCAGCGCCGCATCCCAACAGCCTTGCTTGGTCGCGTCAACAGCATCTACCGCTTCTTTGGCTGGGGCAGCATGCCTTTGGGTGCGCTTGCGGGCGGCGCCACCGTTGCCCTGCTCGAAGGCCCTTTCCCGCGAGAACTCGCCCTGCGCGCGCCCTTCCTGATCGCAGCTGCGCTCTGCCTGATCCTCTTGTTCTACGCAGCCCTGCGCCTGCGGCTCGACTGAACCGCTTTCAAAGGCGCCCAAAAGCACGAGGTAGGCAGCGCCCCTGACTACTTCGCAGCCTTCGCCTTTGCGCGTTTTTTCTCGTTCACAACCTTCTGGGCCAGATCACGGGCAATCGCAAAAGCGCCTTTGATCTTGTCAGAGGATTTCGCCCAATCACGTCGCACAACAATCTTGTTGTCTTTAACCTTGGCCAGCCCCTTCTGATCCTGAATGAACTCCACCAACCCCTGCGGCGAGGCAAATTTGTCATTGTGGAACTGAATCGTCGCGCCTTTTGGCCCACCATCCAGCTTGGCAATCCCGGCCTTCTTGCACATCTCCTTGATGCGCACGATCAGCAGCAGTGTGTTGACCTCCTTGGGCAATTTCCCAAACCGGTCGATCAGTTCCGCGGCAAATCCCTCAAGCTCCACCTTGCCCTGCAACCCGCTCAGGCGGCGATACAGTCCAAGACGCACGTCCAGATCCGGCACATAATCTTCCGGGATCAACACAGGCACGCCCAGATTGATCTGCGGCGCCCATTGGTCATCCTCATCGCTCAACCCTTCCAACTCACCTGCCTTGATCTTGGCAATCGCCTCCTCAAGCATCGACTGATACAACTCATAGCCCACATCACGCATCTGCCCCGATTGCTCTTCCCCCAGCAGGTTCCCCGCGCCGCGAATATCAAGGTCTTGCGAGGCCAGCGTAAAGCCCGCCCCCAGCGTATCCAGCGAGCCAAGCACCCGCAGACGTTTCTCCGCAGCCGGTGTCAGCTTTGCCCGTGGTTTGGTGGTCAGATAAGCATAAGCTCGCGTTTTGGAGCGCCCGACCCGTCCCCGGATCTGGTACAGCTGCGCCAGACCAAACATATCGGCGCGATGGACGATCATCGTGTTTGCGGTTGGAATATCCAACCCGCTTTCCACAATCGTGGTCGCCAACAGCACATCATATTTACCGTCATAAAAGGCGTTCATCCGGTCATCGAGTTCACCCGCTGCCATCTGCCCATGGGCGGTGACAACACTCACCTCTGGCACATGATCGCGCAAAAACTCTTCGATTTCCGGCAAATCGCTCACCCGTGGCACCACATAGAAGCTCTGACCGCCGCGATAATGCTCGCGCAGCAGCGCCTCGCGCACGGTCACCGCATCGAAGCTGCTCACATAGGTCCGGATCGCCAGACGATCCACGGGCGGCGTGCCAATGATCGACAGATCCCGCACACCTGACAGGCTCAACTGCAGGGTCCGTGGGATCGGCGTCGCGGTCAGCGTCAGCACATGCACATCACTGCGCATCTGTTTCAGCCGCTCTTTATGCGCCACACCAAAATGTTGCTCTTCATCAATGATCAGCAGCCCAAGGTTCTTGAACCGCGTGTTCTTGGCCAGCAACGCATGGGTGCCCACCACGATATCCACCGTGCCATGGGCCATGCCATCGCGGGTCTTTTCGGCTTCTTTGGCCGAAACAAAGCGTGACAAGGCTCTGACTTCCAAAGGAAATCCACGGAACCTCTCAGCAAACCCCTTGGCATGCTGACGCGCCAAAAGTGTGGTTGGCGCAATCACCGCAACCTGCTGGCCTGACATCGCCGCCACAAAGGCCGCCCGCATCGCCACTTCGGTTTTGCCAAAGCCCACATCGCCACAGACCAGCCGGTCCATCGGGCGACCAGAGGCCAGATCGTCAATCACGTCACCAATCGCACGCAGCTGATCATCGGTCTCCTGATACGGGAATCGCGCCGAAAACTCTTCCCACGCATGATGCTGCACTTCCAGCACAGGGGCGGAGCGCAATTCCCGCTCTGCCGCCACCCGGATCAACCGATCCGCCATTTCACGGATGCGCTCTTTCAGTTTGGCTTTCTTGGCCTGCCATGCGCCGCCCCCAAGCCGATCCAGCAAGCCCTCGTCATGGCCGTATTTGGAAAGCAACTCGATGTTTTCAACAGGCAGGTAAAGCTTTGCACTCTCAGCATATTCCAGCAAGATGCACTCATGCGCGGCCCCTGCCGCTGTGACCACCTCAAGCCCGTGATAGCGCCCAATCCCGTGGTCCACATGCACCACCAGATCGCCGGGGCTCAACGATTGTGTTTCGGTCAGGAAGTTCTCAGCACGTTTCTTTTTGCGCGGCGCGCGGATCAGGCGATCCCCCAGCACGTCCTGCTCAGAAATCACCGTCATACCCGGCGTTTCAAACCCGTGTTCCAGCGCCCAGACCACAAGATACAACCCGGTCTTGCCGATCCGGCTTGCGTCTTTCACCAGAATGGTTTCCGCAAGGCCCTCGTCTTCGATCAAACCGCTAAGACGTTCGCGCGCGCCTTCCGAATAGCTCGCAACCACCACCGGTCCAGCCGGTAACTTCTTGTTAATATGATCCGCCAAGACCCCGAAAAGGCTTATGTTTTCCTGTTGGCGCTCAGGCGAGAAATTGCGCCCAATACGGCCACCAGCATCAATGGTGCCCGGCCCGGAAGCCTGCGGCAGAGCTGCGAAGTGCAACATACGACGCCCCGCGACCGCCCTCTCCCAGGCCGCATCATCCAGATACAACAATCCCGGCGGTACAGGTTTGTAAACCGTGTCCATCCGCGCCTTCTGGGCCATCGCGTGCTGACGGGTTTCATACTGATCGGCAATCGCTTCCCAACGTGCAAGACGCGCTGCATCCGTTTGATCATCAACGGAAATTGACGCATCAGGCAGATAGTCAAACAGGGTTTCCAGCTCTGCGTGGAAAAACGGCAGCCAGTGCTCTACACCCTGATGTTTGCGCCCCGCGCTGATCGCTTCATAAAGCGGATCATCCGTGCCCGCTGCACCAAACTCGATACGGTAATTCTGCCGGAACCGCGTGATCGCCGCCTCATCCAGAATGACCTCACTGACCGGGGCAAGTTCAATCGCATCCAGCTTTTCTGTGGTGCGCTGCGTCACGGGATCAAACCGGCGCGCGCCGTCCAGCACATCGCCAAAGAAATCAAGCCGCACCGGTCCGCTGTCACCGGGCGGATAGATATCAATGATGCCGCCACGAATGGCATAGTCGCCTGGCTCCATCACCGTAGGCGCTTGCGAAAATCCCATACGCACGAGGAAGTTGCGCAACGCCTCTTCATCCACACGTGCATCTACCTGCGCCCTAAACGCGGCCTCTTTCAGCACATGGCGTGCAGGCACACGTTGGGTGGCCGCATTGAGTGTCGTGAGCAGAACAAAGCGCTCAGGCATACCATGCACGAGCCCCGCAAGCGTCGCCATACGCGTCGCGGAAATATCGGCATTGGGCGACACACGGTCATAGGGCAAGCAGTCCCAGCCCGGAAAGACAATGACCGGCATATCCGGTTGAAAAAAGTTCAGCGCCGCCTTTGTGGCTACCATGCGCTTGTCGTCGCGCGCCACATGGATCACAGGGCCGCCCCGCTTGGCCACCTCATTTAGAATGAGCTGTGCGTCAAAGCCTTCTGGCGCCCCACCAACGGAAATGTGCTGCGCGTCGTTCATCACTCTTTTCTCACATTTTCAAAGGCATACGCCCAAACATTAACCCAGAGGTGACACCACAAGGTTCTGATACATGCCCCACAGCGAGGTCACAAAAATAGAAATCATCCCAATGACCTGAACGCCGAGCCTATGGCGTGCCAAACGCTTACGCAGCCCATCGCCTTCCAGATCACTGCCTTGGATGTGTCGCGATGTGCGCACGCTCATGGCACCGACAAAACTCATCGGCAATGCGATCAAAAACACCGCCTGCGCAAATTCCACCGAATACCCAAAGCCCATCACCGCCAGCCCGGTCAAAACAAAGCTCACAATACCAACCAACCACATGCCAGCGATATCAACAGTATACAGGATGCGGTTTACGTTGATGGCCACCAGCGCTTGAAAGTCCTTTTCAAGCTGCCCACCCTTGCGTTTTGCGCGTAAGGCCAGATCCCAAGGCACCCCCAGCACCCAATGGCTGGCAGACGACCAAACAACGGCAATCGCAATCCAGTACCAAAGATTTGAAAAACTTCGGAAGTCGATGAGTTCTAGTACGGTATGGCTCAGGTCCAAAGGTCACACTGCCCTTTAAATTTTTAACCGACATACCCTGCCACTGCGGCAATTCCTAGCCTTGAGATAAGGGAATTTCCATGGCACCTAACAGGGCAACATAAGCTGGAGCCAAACATGCCCATTTCCCCTGCTGCTTTCCCTGCCGCACGCCTGCGCCGCACCCGCCAATCTGCCGCTGTGCGCGGTCTTGTACGCGAAAACACGCTGACTGTGGATGATCTGATCTGGCCTGTGTTTGTGCGCGATGGCGAAGGGGTCGAAGAACCCGTTGCCTCCATGCCAGGCGTGGTCCGCCGCTCCGTTGACAAAATTGTTGAAGCCGCGCGAGAGGCAGCAGATCTTGGCATTCCAGTGATCTGCCTGTTTCCCTACACCGACCCTGCGCTCAAAACCGAGGACTGCGCCGAGGCTTGGAACCCAAACAATCTTTCCAACCGGGCCACACGTGCGATCAAGGCGGCTGTCCCTGAAATCGCAATCATGACTGATGTGGCGCTTGATCCCTACAACATCCACGGCCACGACGGCTTTTGGAAAGACGGGGAGATCCTCAACGACGCAACAGTCGAGGCGCTCGTCAAGCAAGCCCTGTCTCAGGCCGAAGCAGGCGCGGACATCATTGGCCCATCTGACATGATGGATGGCCGCATCGGCGCGATCCGCACAGCGCTGGAGGCCGGCGGGCACCACAATGTCATGCTGATGAGCTACGCCGCCAAATATGCCTCCGCCTTTTACGGCCCATTCCGCGATGCGGTTGGCGCGTCCGGTGCGCTCAAGGGCGACAAATCCACCTACCAGATGGATCCAGCCAATTCTGATGAAGCCCTGCGCCTTGTCGCCCGCGATCTCGATGAAGGCGCGGATATGGTGATGGTCAAACCTGGCATGCCATATCTCGACATCTGCCGTCGCGTGAAAGATGGCTTTGGCGTGCCCACCTTTGCCTATCAGGTTTCCGGCGAATACGCGATGATCCAGGCTGCCGCCCAAAACGGATGGATTGACGGTGACCGCGCGATGGTCGAGAGCCTTATGGCCTTCAAACGCGCCGGGTGTGACGGTATTTTGACCTATTTCGCCCCAGAAGTGGCCCGCAAAATCAGGTAGCCCCCTGCAGATCTAGTGACAGGGCGGCACCACTCGTCTATATTGGCGGAAAGCCGGGCCAAAACCGGTGAACTGAGCAGACTTCAACAAACACAGGCTAAAACCATGACCAATCTCACCCGACGCGGTTTCGCGCTCACCGGCCTCGCTGCCGCGGGCGTCACTGCTGCATGTGGCAACGGTGTAGGCTCCAACGGCGCTTCTGAAATTGACGCGCGCGTAGATTCCACCCTGAGCTACCTTTACAACGAATATCCCAACACCACCGATCTGCGTGACAAGGCAGCAGGCATTCTGGTGATGCCACTGGTGACCGAGGCCGGCTTTGGCTTTGGCGGCGGCTACGGGCGCGGTGCGCTGCGCGTCAACGATGTGACCGTGGATTACTACTCCGCCACCAAAGGCAGCGTTGGCCTACAGATCGGCGCGCAACAGCACGCCCATGTTCTGTTCTTCATGACCGAAGGTGCCTTGGCAGATTTCCGCAGTTCCAGTGGCTGGGCCGCCGGTGCAGGCGCACAATATGTGGTCGCCAACGAAGGCGGCAACCTGAGCGCCGAAACCACCAACCTGCTCGCCCCGGTGATCGCCGTGATCTTTGGTCAGGCCGGCCTGAAAATTGGCGCGACGCTCGAAGGCATCAAATACAACCGCATCATTCCTTGAGCTGCGGCAAAACCTGAGAATTCAAAGCGCGGGCCATCAAACCCGCGCTTTTTCTTTGTCTCAGTCCAACGCGCGCAAACGCTTGATCAGGCTGGAGGTATCCCAACGCCCGCCGCCCAGTTTCTGCACGTCTTTGTAAAACTGATCAACCAGCGCGGTCACGGGCAGGCTCGCGCCAATCTCATCGCCTGTCGACAGAACAATGCCCAGATCTTTGCGCATCCAGTTCACCGCGAAACCGTGGTCAAATTCATCGTCAATCATGGTTTCATAGCGGTTTTGCATCTGCCAGCTGCCCGCCGCACCGCCCGCGATCACATCGACCACCGCGCGGCCATCCAGCCCGGCTTTTTCCGCAAAATGCAGCCCTTCAGACAGCCCCTGCACCAAACCGGCAATACAGATCTGATTGACCATTTTGGTCAGCTGACCAGCCCCGCTTTCGCCCAGCCGTTTGATCGAACGTCCATAGGCCTGCATCATCGGCTCCGCCGCATCATAGGCCGCCTGATCACCGCCACACATGATCGACAGAATACCGTTTTCCGCCCCCGCCTGACCGCCAGACACGGGCGCGTCGACAAAGGCGATACCGGCTGCTTTGCCCGCGGCGTAAAGCTCCGCCGTCACTTTGGCAGACACCGTGGTGTGGTCCACAAAGGTGCTGCCCGCAGCCATCCCTGCAAAGGCCCCATCCTCGCCAAGGCAGACCGCGCGCAGATCATCATCATTGCCAACGCAGCACATGACAAATTCTGCGCCCGCGGCGGCCTCTTTCGGCGTTGCGGCAAACCCTGCGCCATACTCTTTCGCCCAGGCTTCCGCCTTGGCCGTAGTGCGGTTGTAAACCGTCACCTCATGGCCTGCTTTCACCAGATATCCCGCCATCGGATACCCCATCACTCCCAAGCCCAAAAACGCAACTTTTGCCATTGGCTTTCCCCTTGCTTTTATTCGTCGTAATACTTGTCTCGCCTGCGCAAGCAGAAGGCAAGGACTATAAGAGGCAGACCAATGGCGGTATTTTTTAGGTGGCTTTTGCGGATCGCCAGTGGCTTGGTGATTCTCACCGTATTGGCGGTGACGCTCGTGTATTTCCTCGCCTCGCGCAGTCTGCCAGACTATGATAAAACGATCACGGCCGATGGGGTGAACGCGCCGCTCGAAATCGTGCGCAACAACGCCAATGTGCCGCATATCTTTGGCGAAACGGACGAGGATGTGTTCTTCGGCCTTGGCTATGCCCATGCGCAGGACCGCCTCTGGCAAATGCTCACCATGCGACGCACAGCCCAAGGCCGGCTGTCAGAGGTCTTTGGCCCACGCACCGTTGATATCGACAAACTTATGCGCCGCCTTGATCTCGCAGGTGCGGCGCGCCAATCCGTGTCATCTCAAGATCTCGAAGTGCTCGCTGCTTTGCAGGCCTACGCCCGTGGCGTGAACGCCCGCATTGACGAGGTCAATCGCGAGGCTCTGGGCCGGGGTGCCCCCGAACTGTTCCTCTTCAAACAAGCCTTCGCCCCCTGGCAGCCTGCAGACACCATCGCGCTGCAAAAACTGATGGCACTGCAACTCACAGGGCAGATGCAATCCGAAGTGCTGCGGGCACGCACCTCCCTTGCGCTGAATGACATCAACCGCCTGTCAGATATTCTGCCCGACGCCCCCGGCACAGGTGTGGCCGCACTGCCGGAATACGCCAGTCTTGTGCCCGGCGCGCCGCGCTATGCCGCAAGCAAACCGCTGCCCGCAGACCCGCTGTCCCCATTCAAAACACCAGCGTTGTCAGGGGCTTCAAATGCTTGGGCCGCTGCCCCCAGCCGCAGCGCCTCAGGCGGCACCCTACTGGCCAATGATCCACACCTCGGCCTGACCGCACCGTCGATCTGGTATCTCGCCCGTCTGGAGTTGCAAAGCGGCGGCGTGATCGGCGCCACCATTCCGGGCATTCCCGTGGTGCTGTCAGGCCGCAGCGAGGCACTGGGCTGGGGCATCACCGCCGCCTATGTCGATGATCAGGATCTCTACATCGAAGAGCTCGATCCCAATAACGCAGAGCGCTACCGCACCCCGGACGGGTTCAAACCGTTCGAAACCCGCAAATCCATCATCACCATCAAAGATCACAGCCCGGTCACACTGACCCTGCGCTGGACGGAAAACGGCCCTGTGCTGCCCGGCAGTGATTTCAATCTTGCCGCCATCACACCTCCGGGCCATGTCGCCGCCCTACGCTGGACCGCGCTCAGCCCAAATGACCGCTCAACCACCGCGCTGATGGATCTGATGTTTGCTGATTCCGTAAGCCGCGCAATTGAGGTCACACAACAGCATGTGGCCCCCGGCCTCACGCTCACCCTGGCAGACAAAGACAACATCGCCATGGCTCTGATCGGCGCTTTGCCGCGCCGTGACAACGCACACCAAAGCCGGGGCCGCCTGCCTTCGCTTGGCTGGCGTTCAGAGAACCGCTGGCAGGGCGTGTTTGATCCCGCTGACAACCCCGCGTTCATAGCGCCAGCTGGTGGCATTGTCGGCAACACCAACAACAAGCTAATCGACCGCCCCTTCCCAGAGCATGTCTCTTATCTCTGGGGTGACAGCCAGCGCATCCAACGTTGGCAGCGCCTGATGCAGGGCCGCCGCGTTCATACGCGTGACAGCTTTATCGAGGCACAGCTCGACACCGTCAGCTTTTCCGCACGCTCGCTCCTGCCTCTGATTGGTGCAGAGCTGTGGTACACCACCGAAGCCGCTCCCGAAGGCAGCCGCGACCGCCAGCGCCAACGCGCGCTTGCATTGCTGTCAGAATGGAACGGCGAAATGAACGAGCACCTGCCAGAGCCCCTGATCTACGCCGCATGGGTGCGCGCCCTGCAAGACCGGCTGATCCATGATGATCTCGGCCCGCTCGCCAGTGAGTTCACCCATGTGGAACCGCTGTTCATTGAACGGGTGTTCCGCGATGTTGATGGCGCCGCAGCATGGTGTGACATCCGCCAAAGCGCACCACAGGAAACCTGCGCCGATATGGCCAAACTTGCGCTCGATGATGCGCTCATCACGATCGAAGAACGCTACGGCCAACAGCTGGAATCCCTGCGCTGGGGCGATGTCCATCAGGCCACCCATGACCATCAGGCGCTTGGAGAGGTGCCCCTGCTGCGTTTCTTTGTGAACATCCGCCAATCCACCTCGGGCGGCGACAACACACTGCAACGTGGCAAAACAAGTGGCACAGGGGAAAACCCCTATCTCAACGTGCACGCGGCTGGCTATCGTGGGGTCTATGACTTTGCCGATCCTGACAGCTCGGTGTTCATCATCTCAACTGGCCAGTCCGGCCATTTCCTGTCGCGCTTCTATGATGATATGGCCCAGCTTTGGCGCCGCGGTGAGTATATCCCGATGTCTCTGGACGAAGAGCTGGCCCGCGCCGCCGCCGTCGGCGTCACCCGGATTGAGCCGATGGCGCAGTAAACCTGCGCCATCGCATTCTCAGAGAACTGTCTGAAACTTAAAGGCTTTCGAACTGCGCGCGCTGTTTGGCGCTCCACAGTACTGTGATTTCAAAGCCCTCTTCAGTCTGGGCTTCGTCTTCCACGATACCTTCCTTAAAGAGCCACGCCCGCGCCTTCCCCTCAGCAAAGCCAAGCTTGAGGGTCTCGCGGCTCTTCTCGCTGGCCAAAGCCTGCTGAATCGCCGCAAACATCTCATCAAGGCCCTGACCGCTCACAGCTGAAACCGCAAAGATATCTTCTTCGCGCTCTGCCTTGGCGATCATCGCATCGCGATCATCCGCACTCAGCAGGTCAATCTTGTTCCAGACCTCAATCTGCGGCGTATCCTCATTCAGCCCAAGGGTCTCAAGAATGGTGCGCACGTCCTCAGACTGATGCTCCGTTTCCGGATGCGCAATGTCGCGCACATGCAGCACCAGATCCGCCGCCAGCACCTCTTCCAGCGTCGCCCGGAAGGCGGCGACAAGCTGCGTTGGCAGATCACTGATGAAGCCCACCGTGTCCGACAGGATCACCTCAGGCCCATTGTTGGGCAGCTCCACCGCGCGCATGGTCGGGTCCAGCGTGGCAAAAAGCATGTCTTTCGCCATCACATCCGCACCAGTCACACGATTGAAAAGCGTGGATTTTCCAGCGTTGGTATAGCCCACCAGCGCGACAATCGGAAACGGCACCTTGGCCCGCGCCTTGCGGTGCAGCTCGCGGGTTTTCACAACCTTCGCCAGCTGCCGCCGCAAACGCACAAGCTGGTCGTCAATTGCCCGCCGGTCCGCCTCGATCTGGGTCTCACCGGGACCACCCACAAAGCCAAGCCCGCCGCGCTGACGCTCCAGGTGGGTCCAGGCCCGCACCAGCCGTGTGCGCTGATAAGAAAGCGCCGCCATCTCCACCTGCAACACACCCTCACGGGTGCGCGCCCGATCCGAGAAGATCTCCAAAATCAACCCGGTCCGGTCCAGCAGTTTGACCTTCCATTCTTTTTCCAGATTACGCTGCTGCACAGGGGTGACCGGCCCGTCGATCAGGACAAGCTCCACCTCATTGGCCTTAAACAGCGCTTTCAGCTCTTCGATTTTCCCGCTGCCAAACAGCTTGCCGGGTTGGGCTTTGGGCAGGCGCACGACGTTTGAGCCCACCACCTCCAACTCCGGCAATGCGGCCGCAAGAGAAATAGCCTCTTCCAAAGCGAAAGAGGCCTCGCGCCGCTGATCAGCGCCAGTGATATCGGGATGCAGGACCCAAGCGCGGGTAACCTGCGTATCATGCTCCATCAAGAGGCGTCTTCACCTTCATAAAGAGAGATTGGTTGCGCCGGCATGATTGTCGAGATCGCGTGTTTGTAAACCAGCTGGCTCTGCCCATCGCGGCGCAGCAGCACACAAAAGTTGTCAAACCAGGTGATCACACCCTGCAGTTTCACACCGTTGATCAGAAAAATAGTCACCGGAACTTTGGTTTTCCGGACGTGGTTCAAAAATGCATCTTGGAGATTCTGTCGATCCGAAGCCATGTCGTGCTTGCCTTTGTTCTTGTTGTGCATCGGTATTGGTATGCAGTGGCGAGTATGGAGCGCACATTCTTGACTTACCAGCCTAAAATGACGCCTTTTTAATGCGGTACGCCTCCGACCGCATCATTTCTGCCACAAGTCCGGCGAAATCAACGCGATGACAGCCAAGGCCTCAAGCCGCCCAACGATCATCGCTGCACAAAGAATAAGCTTTTCAGTTGCCCCCAGTGAAGAAATCGCAATTGGGAACTCGCCCGCCACCTGCGTCAGTGGCCCCGTGGTGGTCAGTGCAGACACCGCCAGTATGATCGCCTCTTCAAAGCTGTTGCCCGCCAAGGCCAGCAGCAGCGAAACCACCGCAATGGAGAGCGCAAACAGCATAAAAAACACCCAGGCAATCACCGCGCCGCGCCGTCTCAACCCGCGCGCGCCCGCACGTTTGCGCCCCAAAACCACATTGGGGTGCACCAGCCGCTCCATTTCCCCCAAGCCCTGCACATACAGCGCATAGACGCGCAGCAGTTTCACGCCCCCCGCAGTGGTGGCAACGCCGCCGCCCACCATGGCCAGCGCCAGCAGGATCATCCCCGGTGTCTGTAGTCCGCTCCAGTCGCGTGCCAGCAGCCATTCCGAACTTTCCACCCCGGTGGTGGTGAGAAAGCTCATCACCATAAACACCGCCCCCCACAGGGCTTTGATGGCGGCCAACGGATCGCTCACCTCATCTTCGCTCAACGCACCAAACCAATGGCGGGCAAACAGCATGCTTGGCACGATCACAACAATCAGAAACCCAAGCCGCAGCTCCGGATCCTGCAACAGGCTGTTGCGCCGCACGGCCCCTGTGTCCGAACTGAAGGTGCCGCGCGACAACGCAAACAACATGAACAGAAAGATGATCATTTCGCCCGCAATGCCAGAGTTGCTGTCTTGCACCCCGACACCGCTGGTGATCCCGCTTGTAGACAGCGTCGCCATAGCGTTCATCAACCCGACAATCGGGCGATCACCCAGCACCACCAACATAATCCACAGCGCCACGGTCAGCCCGATATAAATCGGCAACAAGGCCCGTGCCGCCCGGCTCCAGCGTTTCATCGGGCGCGCGCGTTGCACATGCCCCTGCCCGGCGCTCACCTGCCCCGGCTCGCCCATCGCCGTCACCTCAAACCCGCCAAGGCTCAGCGGCGCCAAAACCGCCGCCGCAGCGATCCACATCAACAGGCCCCCGATCCAGCCCACAATGCCACGCCACAGATGCACAGCATCCGTCAGCATACTGGCGGGTTCATAAGTGGTCATGCCTGTGGTCGTGATGCTGCTGACCATCTCAAAGTAAACATCGACATAGGGCACAACCCCAAGTGTCTCATACATCGGCAGTGCCAATACCGCTGGCAACACCCCCAGCGCCATCAACAGCGCCTTCAGATTATCGATGGTTCTCACCCGCCCCTGCGTGCCGTAGATCGCCATCGCAATCAATGTGCAGGCAAAGAGAACAAGCGTGCCGGAATAAAAGAAACTGCGAGAGACAAAATGGTCATCCTGCGCCAGCGCAACCGCCGCCGGCACATACATCAAGGCCCCACAAAGCAGGACCATCTGCACAAACAACGGTATCTGTGACAGGCGCAGCTTCATCGGCTCAGAAGAAATCGATGGAGACCTGCAACAGCTGCTCCACACGTGGCACATCTGCCGACAGTGCAAACAGCGCAATCACATCCCCTTCGTCAATCCGCGTGCTGCCTTTGGGTTTCACCACCTCTTTGCCCTTGCGGATCGCCCCAATCAGAACGCCTTCAGGAAAGTCCACATCGCGCACCATCTGGCCAGCAATCGGCGAGGTCGACAAAACCTCAGCCTCGATGATCTCCGCCTCCGTGTCGCCCACGGAATACACCTCGCGCACCCGCCCATGCCGGATATGGCGCAGAATCGAGCTCACCGTCGTGGCGCGCGGGTTGATAAAGGCATCAATGCCCAGCGGTGGCATCAATGGCGCCAAGGTCGGATCGTTGATCAAGGCAATCGCCAACGGACACCCCGCCGATTTGGAGCGCACAGAGGCCAGCATGTTGGTTTTATCATCATCGGTAACGGCCAAAATCGCATCGGCGCGATCCACACCCGCCTCCGCCAGCAGCGTCGCATCCATGCCATCCCCATTCAGAACGATGGTCCGCTCCAGCGTCTCTGCTGCGCGTTCTGCCACTTTGCGATCCCGCTCAATGATCTTTGTGCGGATGCGATGCGCGCTTTTTTCAAGCCGCTGTGCCACCATCAGGCCAACGTTGCCACCGCCCACGATCACCGCGCGCTCTTGTTTCTTCTGGACCTTGCCAAACACTTCCATCGTGCGGCTCACATCCTCAACGAATGTGAACACATAGACTTCGTCCCCCACAAAAAGCTGATCGCCCGGTTCCGGCGCAAACAACGTGCCATGGCGGCGCACCCCAACCACAACCGCACTCAGCGTGGAAAACAAATCGGTCAGCTGGCGCAACGGCGTGTTCACCACCGGGCAGTCTTCTTCCAGCAAAAGGCCGAGCATTTGCACCTTCCCGTCAAGGAAGGTCTCCGTATCAAACGCACTTGGCGCGGTCAGGCGTTTAAGCGCCGCGTCCGCAACTTCAAGCTCCGGTGAAATCACCACGTCGATCGGCATGTGATCGCGCCGGTACAAATCAGAATACAGCACATCCAGATAAGACTGGCTCCGCAAACGCGCAATTTTGCGCGGCACTGCAAACACAGAATGGGCCACCTGACAGGTGACCATATTGACCTCGTCAGAATAGGTGGCGGCAATCAACATGTCCGCATCGCGCGCACCCGCCCGATCCAACACGTCAGGATAGCTGGCAAACCCCGCGATGCCCTGCACATCCAATGTGTCCGTTGCGCGGCGCACCAGTTCGGGGTTGTTGTCAACCACGGTGACGTCGTTGTTTTCACCGGACAAATGGCGTGCAATTTGCCATCCAACCTGACCGGCGCCACAGATAATGACCTTCATAAGCATCCCTCAAGGGTTTGTCCGACCGACATGCCAGAGCAGGCCATTTAGGTCAATTGTTACCATTGACGCCAGTCCCGTTTGGGTTTTTGCTAAGGGCAGACATTAAATTACAAAGTGAGATATGAAGATGCGGCAAACACTTATGGCATTTGCGGCTCTTACAACGGTTCTGGCGAGCTGCGCGCCGACCTCATACTCAGGCTACGCCAAATCCGGGGTGACTCGGGAAACAGCTGCACTTGATGACACAGCCTGTTCTGTAGAAGCCAACAAACTTTTCCCTGCGGCCACATTCACAACAACCGTCTATTCCGGCTACCACGGCGGATACGGCGGCTATGCTGGGGGCTATTGGGGGGGCTACCCCGGATATTGGGGCGGCAGCCACGTGCAGGTGCGTGATGCCAATGCAAGCATGCGCGCCGAACATCGCGCCGATTGCATGACGCTGAAGGGCTACGCCGCTGTAAACCACCCCATTTGTACCGACGACCAGATTTCTGGACGCAAGTACGCACCGATCGCCGGAGCGCCAAAACCTGCGCCCAACATCTGTGCCCTGCGCGCCAAGGGCGGCGGCGTCGCACTCATAGATCTCAACAAACCATTGTAAGGGTAGACTGTGCCACTTCTGAAACACGCCACTTTGGCAACCTCACTTCTTCTGGTGCTCAGCAGCTGCACTGAATTTGGCACCTACTACAAAGAAGGTGTCACCAAGTCACAGCTGAACATCGACCGCGGTCAGTGCAACCGCGCGGCGGCGGATGCCTATCCGCCAAATATCGTCACCGACTGGTGGCCGATCTATGACCGCTACGGCCGTGTTGTCAGCCAACGCGCGGAACAATACGACCTCAACGAAGGCGCCCGCCATACAGCGGTGCGCGAATGCATGGCCGCCAATGGCTATGAACGGGTCAAGATCCCATTCTGCAAAGACGACCAACTTGGCGACAATCACTATGCCAAAATCGAGGTCGCCCCAGAGCTGACCCCAAGCATCTGCGGACTGAAAACCGAAAACGGAGGCCGTGTGCTGATCGATCTCAGCAAACCGATTTCCTCTAAGTCCAGCGGCTAAAAACCCAAACGCGCGGGCGTTAAGGCCCGCGCGTTTTGCATTTGGTCAATCGCCGCTGCCATCTTATTCGGCAGCTTCGCTTTCCCCTTCGGGCACATGCGCCACCCGCGCGCCCGCCTTGTTGGAGGTCACAACCCCCAGCGATTTCAGCTTGCGATGCAGCGCGCTGCGCTCCATGCCGACAAAGCTCGCGGTGCGGCTGATATTGCCGCCAAACCGGTTGATCTGGGTCAGCAAATACTCCCGCTCAAACGCCTCACGTGCTTCCCGCAGCGGCAAAGTCGCCAGCGTGCCAGACAGCACCACACGCCCTTCTTCGGAGGGCGCATCACTTTCACCGGGCAGCTCGCGGCTCTCAATCGGCCCCTGCCCGTCACCCAGAATCAGCACCCGTTCAATCATGTTCTTCAGCTGGCGCACATTGCCCGGCCATACCATTGTCTGCATCAAGGCAATCGCATCCCCGCTAAGCTCCCGCAATGGCAGACCCTGGCTCTCATGCAGCTGAGCAAGGAAATAACCCGCCAGCGCGGGAATGTCTTCGCGCCGTTCCTCCAAAGATGGCACCGCAATCGGCACAACATTCAGACGGTGATACAGCTCTTCGCGGAACGTGCCCTCCGCAATCGCCTGCGCCAGATCCTGATTGGTCGAGGAAATCACCCGCAGATCCACGCGCAGCTTTTTGGAGCCGCCCACCCGCGTAAACTGTTGATCCACCAGCACCCGCAAAATCTTGCTCTGCGCGGCCAGCGGCATGTCCGCCACCTCGTCAAAATAGATGATCCCGCCATTGGCCTGTTCCAGCAGACCGGTCTCAATTCCGCGATCAGCGCTCTCGCGCCCAAACAGAATCTCTTCCACCCGATCCGGGTCCATCCCGGCGCAAGACACGGTCACAAACGGCGCGCTCGCCCGGTTGGAGTTGGCGTGAATATAGCGCGCCGCCACATCCTTACCGACACCTGCAGGCCCCGTCAGCATCACCCGCCCATTGGAACGCGTCACCTTATCAAGTTGCGAAATCATCGCACGATAGGCCGCGCTGTCACCAATCAGCTCTGCGGGTTTGCTGTCCTGACGCTTAAGCTCGGTGTTTTCACGCCGCAGGCGGCTGGTTTCCATGGCCCGTTTGATCACCACCATCAGCTGATCGATGTTAAACGGCTTCTCGATGAAATCATACGCGCCCTGCTTGATGGCAGCGACCGCAATCTCGATGTTGCCGTGGCCCGAAATGATCACCACCGGCACCTCGGGGTAGTCGTTTTTCACAGCCTTCAGGATGTCGATGCCATCCATATTGCTGTCTTTCAGCCAGATATCGAGGATCATCAGCGCCGGTTGCTCGCTTGTGACCTGCGCCATCGCCTCGTCTGAATTTCCAGCCAGCCGTGTCGAGAACCCCTCATCTTTCAAGATGTCCGAAATCAGCTCCCGAATGTCGCGCTCGTCATCAACGATCAGAATGTCACTCATAGTACTCGCTCGCTCTCTTTTACCGTCTCGACAGGGGCCGCACCCGCAGGTGCCAGCGGCAATTGGATTTCCGCCATCGCCCCGGCATGAGACGCAGGTTCAAACACAGGCGCATCCAACAATGTCAGCTGACCGCCATGTTCCTCGATGATCTTTTTCACAATGGGCAGACCAAGCCCCGTGCCCTTGTCGCGTGTCGTGACATAGGGCTCAAACAGCCGTGCGCGGTCGGTCGGCAGACCGATGCCATTGTCGGCAACCTGCAAAATCGCGTGATCCGCCTCAGTCCGAAGCGACACACGTATCTCCGGGGTCAGCGCCACATCAGGGTTTTTCTCCTGACGGGTCTCAATCGCCTCCCCGGCGTTCTTAATCAGATTGGTCAGCGCTTGGGAAATCATTGTGGCGTCAAGATCCGCCATGACCGCATCCACACTGATATCTTTCACAAACCGCACATCCGGTTGCCCAGCCTCCTGCAGCATCACCGCCGCCTGTGTCAGCTCCACCAGATCCACCGCCTTGCGCTCCGGTTCGGGCATGCGCGCAAATTTGGAGAACTCATCGACAATGCGGCGCAGATCATTGGTCTGGCGCACAATCACATCTGTCATCTGCTCAAGCGTGTCACTGTCCTCGCCCAACCGGCTCGCAAATTTGCGCCGAATGCGCTCGGCAGACAGCTGAATCGGGGTCAGCGGGTTCTTGATCTCATGGGCAATACGTCGCGCGACATCGCCCCAGGCCGCTGTACGCTGCGCCGTCACCAGATTGGTCACATCGTCAAAGGCCACCACATAGCCCTCAAGCGTGTCATCGTCGCGCCGCCGCCGCGACATACGCACCAGCAAATGTTCAAGACGACCCGCACGCACCACTTTGATCTCTTCTTGGGCGACCTCTTTTCCGCTTTCGATCAGCGTCTCAAACACCGGACCAAACTCCGGCACAGCGACCGAAAGCGGCATCGCCTGATGGTCATCCGCCCAGGCCAGCAACCGCTCTGCAGATCGGTTCACAAAGGAGACCTTGCCCTCCGCATCAAGCCCCACAACCCCAGAGGTCACCGAACTCAACACGCTGTCAAACAACCGACGGCGCCGGTCAATCTGGCGCGTGTTGTCCAGCAGCGTCTCACGCTGCCCCTTCAACTGGCGTGTCATCTGGTTGAAATAGCGCCCCAGCATGGCGATTTCGTCATCGCCTTCTTCTTCCCGCACCTTAACGTCCAGATCACCGGCACCAACGCGCTGCGCCGCCTGCATCAGGCGCCCAACCGGGCGGGACAGCCGCTCCGCCATCCACATGCCCATCCAGATCGCCGCCAAAACGAGAATCAGTGCAAATCCGAGGTACAGCAAGCCAAATTCAAACAGCCGTTGACCACGCTCATTTTCCAGCTGTGCGTAAAGTTGCGCACTGGCCTGCGTGTCATCCAGCAACTGAAAGATTTCCGCATCAACATCCCGGCTGATGTAAAGGTAGCGATCCACAAACGCATCAAGGCGCACCAGCGCGCGCATCTCATTGCTCTCCAGATCGCGAATGATCGCATAGCCTTCTTCTGCGGCCTGCTGCATCTCCGCATCTGTAGGCTGCTCAAAATCAAACAGATACGAACGGTCGCCCCGCGCCCGAAGTTCCCCCGTGCCATCAATCACAAAGGCCTCTTTCAGCCCGCGCTGGATCTGCACCTGACCAGCCGCCAGCAACACCCGCAGCTCGCCCGAATCCATGAAAAACGTGGCCCGACGCCGGGTGTTGAGAAACTCCGCCAATGCACCGGCGTCTTCGGTCAACGCCTCTATGTGCTCATTTTCATAAGCCTGAGCCGCAGACAGTGAATTGCCAACCACTTGGCGCACACGCTCGCTGAACCAGCCTTCAAGGCCAATGTTCAGCGTCAACCCCGCAAACACCGCCACGGTCACCGCCGGGACAACCGCCAGAACCGCGAAAGCCCCCGTCAGGCGCAGGTGCAGCCGCGATCCAGCCGATTGCGCCCGCCGCGAGGCAATCGCGCGCACCACATTTTGCAGAACCAGCGCCGCCACGATGAGCACATAGGCAAAGTCGGCAAGCAAGATCGCGCGCAACGTGTTGGAAGAAACGCCAAGGTCAAAGGGACCAAGCGCCAAATAGGTCGCAAGTGCCAAAGTCGGCGCCAGCACCACCAGCGTAAAAGCTGCGGCATTCTGGACACGCCTTTGACTGCGCAGGCGCTGAAACCGCGCCCAGTGACTCATCATTGTCCGGCTCGACACCCGACTTCCCCAATTGATGTGGTAGCGCTTTCGCGTCCCACCGCCATATCCAGTGGTGCATTCTATGGGCGGCCTCTTTTTTCAGAACTGCGACCCTGGCACCACATTTATGTGGCCTTTTTACATCAATTTGCGGCGGCGTGTCACGTGAATATCCAGATCTGTGATCTTTTTCCGCAGCGTATTGCGGTTAATTCCAAGCAAATCAGCACATTTTGCCTGATTTCCACCGGTCGCATCCAATGCGATTTCGATCAATGGCAGCTCGATTTCGCGCAGAATCCGCGTGTAGAGCCCCGCAGGTGGCAACATATTGCCGTGCAGATCAAAGTAGCGGCGCAGATGCCGTGCAACGCTTGCGGAAAGCTTTTCGTTATCCTCTCCACCAAGCAGCGGCCCGGCCTGAGGCGCCGTGCCCAGCACCATTTCTGCTTCGGTTTTGGTCACCTCCTCGGCCTGCGCCGTAAGAACAAGGCGGCGCACCGCATTTTCCAACTGGCGCACGTTGCCCGGCCAACTGTAAGTGCGGAACATCTCCATCGCATCTTCCGAGAACACCCGCATGGGCGCGCCCTCGCGTTCTGCGCGGTGCAGGAAATGCTCCACCAGCAGCGGAATGTCGTCCACCCGCTCCCGCAACGCCGGCACATGGATCGCCGCACCGTTCAGGCGGTAATACAGATCCTGCCGTACTGTGCCATTTTCCATAGCGGTGTTCAGGTTCACCTGACTGGTCGCCATAAAGCGCGGATTCTGGTCGCCCGGGGTGTCAATCATGCGCACAATACGCGCCTGCACCTCGTCTTCAATGTCGCCGATCTCATCAAACAGGATCGTGCCACCTTTGGCTTTGGCCAGCACGCGCGCCGGGCCTTCCAGATCACTCAGATCTGCGGCATTGACCACCACAAACGGCAGATTGCGCCGATCAGAGAAGTCATGAATTTCTTTTGCAATCAGAGACTTACCCGTGCCACTTTCACCAGAAATCAACACCGGCAAATCGGTGTTCATCACCCGCGCCACAAGGCGGTAAAGCGCCTGCATCGCCGGCGTACGCCCCACCAGCGGCAGCTCATCGGGGCGCTCTTCCTCGACCGCAGGCGCAGCTGGCGCACGGCGCTTCTGCTCCAGCGCCTTGCCGGTGCGCTTCATCAGATCAGGCAGGTCAAACGGCTTTGGCAAATAGTCATAGGCTTCCGCTTCCGCCGCCTGAATCGCCGTCATAATGGTGTTCTGTGCCGAAATCACGATCACCGGCAGGCCGGGGCGGTCCTCAGATATCTTGGGCAGCATCTCAAGGCCATTGCCATCGGGCATCATCACATCGGTGATCACCACATCGCCCTTGCCTTCACCGACCCACCGCATCAGCGTGGTCAGCGAGGAGGTGGCATGCACCTTACAGCCCGCCCGCGTCAGCGCCTGCGTCAATACCGTGCGGATTGTGCGATCGTCATCTGCGACCAGAACCGTGCCATCCATCAGAGGCTCTCCTCATATGTCTTGAGAGTTTCTTTGCTCGCCCGTGGCAGCGACAGCTTGAACACCGTGCGCCCCGGCACGCTGTCCACTGTGATCAGACCGCCATGATCCGAAATGATTTTGCTCACCAACGCGAGGCCCAGCCCTGTGCCGTTCTCCCGTCCTGAAACAAAGGGATCAAACACATCGCCCTCCAGCCCCTGCGGCAGACCCGGCCCATCGTCGATGATCTCGATCTGCAAGGGCAAAGGTTGGCCAGACCCATCCGCCCGCCGCATGCGAAACGAGTGTTCATAGTAGGTCTTAATGCGAATTTTACCTTTTTCTCCCGCCGCTTCCGAGGCGTTCTTGAGCAGGTTCAACACCACCTGCAACAGCTGGTCCGCATCCCCTTCGGCTGGTGGCAAAGAGGGATCATACTCTTCCACGATCTCCATATGCGCCCCATAGCTCACAAGCGCTGAGCGGCGCGCGCGGTCCAACACATCGTGGATATTGACCGGCTTCCTCTGTGGCAGCGACAGGTTGCCAAACTGCTCCACCTGCTCCAGCAACTTCACGATCCGGCGGCTTTCGGCGACAATCAGATCTGTCAGCTCCAGATCTTCAGCGCTCAGGTTCATCGACAAAAGCTGCGCCGCGCCCGTGATCCCGGCAAGCGGGTTCTTGATCTCATGCGCCAGCATTTCAGCCATGCCAATCGCGCTCTTGGCCGAAGATTTCACCCCATGGCTGCGCGTCATCCGACCAGCCAGCTCCCGGCTGGAAATCAGAAACAGCATCTCGCCCGGCGCATCGGCCAGCGGCGCAATCTGCAAGTTGCACTGGACCGGCGGTGCATTGCCGGTGCCCAGATCCGCATCATTTACAAACAGCGGCGTGCCATGCTCGCGCGCCCTCTGAAACGCCTCTTCCAGCGGCGCATCCACCATGATCTTGTCCCAGATCGGCTGCCCTACCATGGATTTTGCCGAAGCGTTCAGAAACGTTTCCGCCGCCGGGTTGATACGCAGGATCTTATCATCTGCGTCTACCACCAGGCCTGGCACAGGCAGGGAATTCCATATGGGGCTCTGAATGCTCATGCGGCCTCTTGGTTGTTGGGCGCATCATTCCCAGAGGGCATCAACGCCTCCGAAAGCAGCGCCATCACTTCTTCTGTATCCCGGCTGGTCTGCACACGACGGCGCAACGCCGCCTCCGTGCCCACAGTGTCCATGTACCAACCCAAATGTTTGCGCGCGACGCGCAGGCCCAGATCGGTGCCATAAAAAGACAGCATCGCGGCGTAGTGCCCCTGCACCAGCTCCACCAGCGCCGAGCCCGTGGGCACCTCCGGCGCCTCTGTGCCAAAAATCTCCGCCGCAATCTGCGCCAGCAGCCAGGGTTTGCCCTGCGCCCCGCGCCCCACCATCACGCCATCCGCGCCAGAGGCCGCCATCGCCGCCTTTGCCGTATTGGCATCCACAATGTCGCCATTGGCAATCACCGGGATCGACACCACGTCTTTCACACCCCGGATCGCCGTCCAATCGGCGGACCCTTTGTAAAACTGACAACGCGTGCGCCCGTGGATGGTCAGCATCTGAACGCCCGCATCCTCTGCCCGCTTGGCAAGCTCCGGCGCGTTTAGCATGTTGTCATCCCACCCCAGCCGCGTTTTCAGCGTCACTGGAATGTCCACTGCTCCGACCACGGCCTCAATCAGTGTCAGCGCGTGATCCAGATCTTTCATCAGAGCCGAGCCGCTGGCGCCCGCGCCGCTGGCACTGGTCACTTTCTTGGCCGGGCAGCCCATGTTGATGTCAATCAGCGTGGCGCCATTGGCCTCCACCTGACGCGCGGCCTCCGCCATCCAATGCGCCTCACGCCCGGCAAGCTGCACCGAGGTGGTCGCATCACCGAATCCCAGCTCCGCCCGTTCGCGCACGCCGGGCTTGGCCTGCACCATCTCTTGGCTTGCTACCATCTCGCTCACCACCAGCCCAGCCCCAAACTGGCTCACCAGATCCCGATACGGGCGATCGGTGATCCCGGCCAGCGGCGCCAGAAAAACGGGCGGTGTCAGTGAAAGATGTGCGACTTGAACGGTCACGTGCCTAATCCTTGTGCAGTGCTTTCGGGGTATCTGACCCATTGGTCAAACTCAATGAAAGCGTGGTGATTTTTTCGGCAGAAAAATGCACATGCTTATTTTTTAAGCATCCACACCCGACGTGCTGCCAGTTTGACGTGCGGCTTCTATATAGGGATCACCGGCCAAAGCGCACCTCCAGATTGGCAAACCCGCGCGCCTCAGCGCCCATTCGCCGCTTGCAAAGGGGCACGAAGCCACGAATAACAGGGCAGATCGCAGACCGTTCCAAACACAGGACTTAACATGAGCACCCTAATCGCGACCTTTTTTGGCGTTGGCCGCCTGCCTTATGCCCCCGGCACATGGGGCTCTCTTGCTGCGCTCCTGATTGGTTGGGCGGCGGAACGCTACGTCGGTCTCTGGCTCCTGATTGTCCTGACCGTTCTTGCCGTTCTGGCCGGGTTCTGGGCCTGCCAGCGCGAACTGGCTGACAGACCCACCGAAGACCCTTCAGAAATCGTCATTGATGAAGTCGCGGGCATGTGGATCGCCCTGCTCTTCCCCGCCATCGCCTTTGCCAGCCGCGACATGTCCATGATCTGGCCCGGGCCAATCGCCGCCTTCTTCTTCTTCCGTCTGTTTGACATCCGCAAGCCCTGGCTCGTGGGCCGCGCCGATCGCCGCCATGATCCCATCGGAGTCATGCTGGATGATCTCTGGGCCGGTGTCTTTGCGGGCGTGGCAACGCTTGCCGCGGCAGCCTTCTATCATGTGGTGCTGATGTAATGGTTGATGTTGCTGCCCTCCTCGCCAATTGCCGCGCGGCGGATCTACAGATCGCCACCGCCGAAAGCTGCACCGGCGGCATGGTTGCGGCAGCACTCACCGACATTCCTGGCTCTTCCGCCACCTTTGAGCGTGGCTTTGTGACCTACACAAATCAGGCCAAAATCGAAATGCTCGGCGTGTCCAGCGCCACGCTGGAGGCCGTCGGCGCGGTCTCTGAAGAGGTCGCGGGCGAAATGGCGCTTGGCGCGCTCGCCAACTCATCTGCACAGCTTGCGGTCTCCATCACCGGCATCGCAGGCCCCGGTGGCTCAGACTTCAAGCCCGAAGGCCGTGTCTGTTTTGGCATCGCCACCTCAGAAGGCTGCAGAACCGAAACCATCGAGTTCGGCGCGCTTGGCCGCGAAAACGTGCGTGAAGCGGCGCGGAATCATGCACTGGCGCTCCTTTTTAAGGCGTCTTGCGCAAACTGACGCGCATTTGCACAAATTGCTGCATTTCACGCCCATTTTTTAATCATATTGCTAAACGCCCCCTTTTAAGGCGCTTTGCACAGTCTTCAACCTTTGTTCACAGCCGCTTTTCCGCTTTTTGCCCAGAAAACCACCACTCATGGGACTAAAGGGGAAAAAAATGAACGGAGCGGACACCGCATGGATCATCGTGGCGACAGCCTTGGTCCTGTTCATGACACTGCCGGGGCTGGCCTTATTTTACGGCGGCCTCGTGCGCGCACGCAATGTGCTCAGCGTGTTTATGCAAACCTACGCCATTGCCTGTTTGATGAGCGTTTTGTGGCTGATGTTTGGCTACTCCATCGCCTTTGGCAATGACGGCGGCGCAGGCTCTCTCTGGGGCGGGCTTAGCAAAATGTTCCTTACAGGCGTCACCGCCGACAGCCTCTCTGGCACCCTGCCCGAAGTGCTGTTCTTCGCCTTCCAGATGACATTTGCCATCATCACGCCAGCCCTCATTGTTGGCGCATATGTGGAGCGCATCGGCTTTGGCTTTGTTCTGCTCTTCTCCGGTCTCTGGATGCTGCTGTGCTATGCGCCGGTGGTCCACTGGATCTGGGGCGGCGGCATGATGGCAGATGGCGGCATCTTTGGCGAAATTGGCGTGCGTGACTTTGCAGGCGGCATCGTGGTGCATGAAACCGCAGGTCTCGCCGCATTGGTGATTGCCGTGATGCTGGGCGCGCGCCGCCACCGCACAACGCCACCACATGCACCTTGGATGGTGATGATCGGCGCGGCCATGCTCTGGGTCGGCTGGTTTGGCTTCAACGGCGGCAGCCAGCTCGCTGCAGACGGCGGTGCCGCCATGGCCCTCACCGTCACCCACATCTCTGCAGCCACCGCTTCGCTCACATGGGCGCTGTGGGAACGCATCAAATACGGCAAAGCCTCTCTCGTGGGTCTTGTCACCGGCACCATCGCAGGCCTCGCTTCAATCACCCCGGCCTCCGGCTTTGTCGGCCCGGTCGAAGCGCTCATCATCGGGGCCATCGCAGGCGTGCTCTGTCAGGAAGCGGTCAACCTCGTGCGCAACGGCCTGAAAATCGACGACACGCTGGATGTCTTTGCCGTACACGGCGTGGGCGGCATCTTCGGCACCATCATGATTGCGGTCTTTGGCCAAGGCAGCTGGGTCGCGCAGCTTGGCGGCCTCGCGGTTGTCGGCATCTTCACACTGGTTGTGACCGTGGTGCTTGTGAAAGTCGTGAGCCTCATCACCCCGCTGCGCGTGGATGAGGAAACCGAAGTCAACGGCCTGGATCTCGCCGTCCACGGCGAGCGCGCCTACGACACCGCATCTTAACGAAACACTCAGGGATCACTCCCGGAACTTGGGCGGCCGCCACGTTAGGCCGCCCTTTTTTTGTGGCCTAGCCTCAGCCGTAGAGCGTTTTCGCCCGCGCCTCAAAAGCGGCCACAATCCGGTTCATCGCCTCAAAGAACACCAGCCCAATCGCCTTTTGCAAGATGATGTTCTTGAACTCGAAATCGACAAAGAACTTCACCTCAACACCGCCATCCACATCCGCAAAATCCCAGGTGGACTTCATATATTTGAACGGCCCGTCCAGATACTCCGTGTCGATGTGCTTGCTGTCAGGATATAGCCCCACCCGGCTGCCAAACCGCTCCCGGAACACTTTGAACGAAATCACCAGATCCGCGAGCATCTCCTCGCCCACCCCATGCGCCGTTTCAATCGGCGTGACCGAGCGCACCCGCGCCGCCGCACACCAGGGCAGAAACTTTGGATAGGTCGCCACATCGGCCACAAGGTCATACATTTGCTGAGCTGTGTAAGGCAGCGTGCGTGTCTCAGAGTGCGTCGGCATGTGGTTCCAGTCAGCTGCCCATTTTAACGTGACAGTGTTTCGCGTCCCCGCTATGCACTGTGCTGCTCGCGCTCATATCTATTCTGCGGGCGAAAAATCAAGAGGGTCTCATGTCAGAGCGTCCATATGTCATCGATCAAATGATCTCAGCCAAGTCCATTGCCGCCCGGATCGAAGAGCTGTCGCGCGAAATTCAATCCGAATACGCTGGCACTGATAAGCTGATCGTGGTGGGCCTGCTGCGCGGCTCTTTTGTCTTCATCGCCGATCTGGTGCGCGAACTGGAACTGCCGGTTGAGGTCGATTTCCTCGAAGCCTCCTCCTATGGCAACGCCATGGAAAGCAGTCGAGAAGTGCGTATTTTCAAAGACTTGCGCGGCGAGATCGAAGGCCGCGATGTGCTGGTGGTCGAAGATATCGTCGACACCGGCCACACGCTGACCCACGTGTTGCACCTGCTCAAGGCCCGCAACCCTGCCAAGATCAAAACCATCGCGCTGCTCGACAAACCCAGCCGTCGCGAAGCCGACATCGCCGCCGACTGGATTGGCTTTTCAATTCCTGATGAATTTGTCGTGGGCTACGGCATCGACTTCGCCCAACGCAACCGCAACCTGCCTTTCATCGGCAAAGTGCGCTTTACAGAAGACAACTAAGAAACGCGCCTGAACAGGAAGGCGCAGCCTGCGCCTTCCATTTGCGTCCGCGCAAAACCTCAGGCATTCTCATTCTCCAACGATCCAAACACGACAGCTGCCCCACAGATGAACTTTCGCCACTTGTTCCGCATGAGCCAATGGGCGCGCAACCCGCCTTCTGAAAAACGGGTCAAGCTTGTGTTTGGCGTTATCCTCGCCTGTATCATTCTTGTGTTGATCGAGCGTTTTGTCGGCTGGCCTGACGCGCTCACGCTTGATCCCAAAGCCCGGCCAACCTTAAAGTTCTGATCCGTTAGGCCAGCATCGCGTCCAGCTTGGCGGCACAGATGAAATCATTCTCTGACAACCGTCCCAATTCGTGGGATGTGTAGGTGATCTCACAATAGCCCCAGCCAAACCGCACATCCGCATGGTGGCCTTCCTTGTCGCTGACAAACGCTGCGAGGTTGGCGGCATAAACCGCCTTGGCATAGGCTTTGAAAACCAGCTTGCGTTGCAGCGAATTGCCATCTTCCGCAATGGTCCAGTCCGGGTGCAGCTTGCTTTTCAGTGTAGCCAAATCCGCGTCACTCAAGGGGGGCACCCAACCTTCACAGGCGGCACAGGATTTGCTCGCCAATTCTTCCACCATCATGCCGCCTCCGGTTTCGGTGGAAACACCGGCTTATACAGCCCCAGCGCCTGCGCCTTTTTGATGTCGACCAAAAGATCCCGTTCCGAAGCTTCCAAAAGCTGCTCTACGTCATCCAACACAAAATAGATCGGCTGATTGATGTCGATCCGATACGGCGTACGCAGAATATCAATCACGTCAAACGGCTTACGGATCACGCTCGGGCCAAAGATGGAATGGGAAAGCTCCCCAGGCGAAGACGCCAGGCCAGACCCCAGCGCTTTGATCTGCTCCCCTTCCCGGATCAGCCCAAACTCCACCGTGAACCAATACAGCCGGATCAACCATGAATAGTCAGCCGGGTCACACGCCAGCCCTGTCTCGCCAATTCTTTGTGAAAACTTGGCAAACCGCGGATCCGTCAGCAGTGGCGTGTGCCCATAGATTTCATGAAAGATGTCGGGCTCTTCGATGTAATCAAAGCTTTCGCGATCTCGAATGAAGGATGCCGCAGGAAAGGTTTTCTCCGACAACATCTTAAAAAAGCGCCCAAAGCCAATCAACGCAGGCACCGGGGCCACGCGCCAGCCGGTCAGATCCTCCAGAACCTCTGACACCTCTACACATTGCGGCACGCGATCCACAGGCAAGTTCAGGCGGCGCTGACCAGCCAGAAACGGCGCGGCAGCCAGTCTCTCTACATTGGGCTGTTGCTGGGCAACCAGATCCCGCCAGACCGCATTCTCTTGCGCTGTGTAGTGGATCACGCCGTCCGCATCCGGGACCTTGGCGACATATTTGGTGGTTTTGGGCATTGGTTTCTCCTCCTCGCAAGACCATGGTAGGCCGCAAGTCGGACAAATATTTTTCTGTTCTTCCCAAAATCACTTGGTTTGAGGTAAAATTCACCCACCAAGCGCAAATGTGAGGCAAGATATGCTCGACCACTTCGAACGGCTGATCCTAAAACTACTCCAGCGCAACGGCCGCGCCAGCACGCAAGAGCTGTCGGACACGGTTGGGCTTTCTCCTTCTCCCTGCTGGCGACGTGTGAAACGGCTGGAAGAGGACGGCTTCATCCTGCGCTACGCAGCTATTCTGGATGGCAAGAAACTGGGGCTCAATGCCTTCGCCTATGTCCAGATCTCTCTGATTGATCACAGCGAAGAATCAATCGACACATTTCAGAGTTTTATCGCCCAAAACGAACAGGTGCTCGAATGTGCCTCGATCACCGGCGACTTTGATTTTGTCCTGAAGGTTGTGGCACGCGATCCTGAGATGCTGGAACAATTCATCATGAAAGAAATTCTGCGTCTTGGCGTTGTGCGCACGACCACCACCAACTTCATCATGCGACAACTCAAAACCGCAGGCAGCCTGCCTGTTGAGGTCTAAAAACGTTGCGTATGGTGCCTCTTATGCGCACGCTTTGTTAATGGCGGAAGCCCCGCGAAATGCACCTCCGCAATACCGTTGGGATACCGACGCAATACCGACGTGAAATTCTGGGCAAAAAGGGGCGTTAACCTTTGAGTCGTTCGCCCCTCAGAAAGATCAGTTTATGGTTTGGAAAGTCGCTGAAATCGGCGCCATCGCCACCGTCCCTGCCCGATCCTGAAGCGCCCAGAGCAGCAGGGCAGAAATGGTCTCATCGCGCAGGCGCCCCACCATAACCACGCCATCTTCTTGACCTGCCTTAAAGGCCGCATTGTCAAGGAAACGGCGCATCACAACGGCTGTCTGACCGGCATCATCAAAGTCTCGGAACACACTGACAGAGGGCACGCCCTCCTTTGCTGCAAGCTTCTGTGCTGTATTTAAACCATTGGGAAACATCAGCAATCCATGTCCGCTTCCCAATAGAGCCTGAGCGACCTGATCGCTCACGACCTTGCTGCCTTGAAGCCCATCCGTCAGACCTTCCATGATGCCGACAAACCCATCAGAAACCGACAAATGCGCCTGCATGGCCTGCTCCACATCTGACGCGCTCGCCTCTGCAGGCATGTCCACCATGGCCAGCACTTCAAACCCGCGCAAACGATAGTTTGCCGCCTTTTCAGTGACTTGCGGATCAAGTGTGCTCACCGCAATGCTCAACGGATATGGAAAGCTCTCCAAGGCTTCCATGTCAAAACTATGTTCCCCAGTGTCCACCAGAACAATCGACATCACCGGTTTATTCTCTGTGTTTTCAAAGCCTTCCGCGTTTGCCTCGACGGGGCGCAGACTGGCGGACGCCGCAGGTGCCGCCGCGGTCACACCCTCTGCCGCATCATCACCAACAGAGGGCAAACGGGAGGATTTCAGTTGCGGATAGGTCTCGTTCAAGTTGCCAGCAGGTTTCAGCAACGACGCTGTCGCGCTTTCATCTTCCAGCACCTCTTCCGCCTCTGCTTGAGGGGACAGATCCTCTGCAACAGGGCTTGGCACCGCCTCAGACACCAGAGAAGATTCTTCTTCTTTTTCAGCGCCTTCTGGCAGCTCATCCAGCACAATCACTGCCGTGTCTGCGGTACTCTCAGCTTCGACAGCCGCAGTTTCCGCGCTCTGCGTTTCTGCCTCATCCGCCTCAACAGAAGCGGCCTCTGCCGGTGCCGCATCGTCAACCGGATCGACAATCACAACCTCCTCCAAGGGCGCCTCTTCTGGCACCGCAGGCGCCACAGGGGTCTCAAATGCCTCCCCAGACAACGGCGCAGGCGCTGCGGGTTGCGCCGGATTGGTTGAAATGGACAACTCCGTTTCCGCCTCAGGCGCCGCTGGCGTTTGCGATTGAGGGTTGGGCAAAACCGGAGATTCTTCTTCAATTTCAACAGCTCCGCTCCCAACAATCTGCGCGGGCGCAGCCAGTTCAGCATCCGGTGTCTCTGGTTCTGGCTTTGGTGCAGAATCAGTGATCGCCAAAGGAGGCCCATCCTCTGCCTCAACTTCAGGAACCGCAGCTCCCGGCGCCCCCTCAACCGTTGAGTCTCGCTGAGAAGTCGTGTCCAATGCTGTAGCGGGCACCGACACCTTCTGCCCGTCTTGTGGTGCCACCGCTGTGGTCTGTGGCTGTACCGTCGCCGGTAAAGGGGACAGCAAAGACGCCGCCGCAAGCACGCCACCAATCAGGACCACGCCCCAGAACACACCAGCCAAAAATCCGCGCAACATCGCTCTCTGCCCTTCTTTCTATCATTTTCCGGGGCGAACCTGCCTGTGCCCCTCTTGACCCTCTGCGCCAAGCCTGAGCATGTATACCGCGAGCAGGCCCTTCGCCTCCACCCCTTTCGCATCTTTAGGATAAGAACCGACAAAATGCTGCTTCTGATCGATAATTACGACAGTTTCACCTACAATCTTGTGCATTATCTGGGCGAGTTGGGCGCAGATGTGCAGGTCTGGCGAAACGACGCGCTGACGGTACAGGACGCGATGGGTATGAACCCTTCGGGCATTTTGCTGTCTCCCGGCCCCTGTGATCCCGATCAGGCGGGCATTTGCCTTGCCCTGACCGAAGCAGCCGCAGAAACCCGCACCCCGCTTATGGGCGTATGTCTGGGCCATCAGACCATCGGTCAGGCCTTTGGCGGCAACGTCGTGCGCTGTCATGAGATCGTACACGGCAAGATGGGCACCATGAAGCACACCGGCAAAGGCGTGTTCGCAGGTCTGCCCAGTCCGTTTGAGGCCACCCGCTATCACTCGCTGGTGGTGGACCGCGAAACTTTCCCGGACTGTCTTGAAATCACGGCAGAACTTGAAGATGGCACCATCATGGGTCTGCAGCACAAAGAGCTGCCCATCCAAGGCGTGCAATTCCATCCAGAATCAATCGCTTCCGAACACGGCCATGCGATGTTGAAAAACTTCCTGGACATGATGCCTTCCCCGAAAGGGGCCGCCGCATGAGCCATGATATCAAAACGCTGATCGGCGCGGCCGCGGATCGCCCCCTGTCGCGCGACGAGGCCGAGGCCGCTTTCTCCCTGCTGTTTGAAGGCGAGGCAACACCAAGCCAGATGGGCGGCCTGCTGATGGCGCTGCGAACCCGTGGCGAAACGGTGGATGAATATGCCGCCGCCGCCGCAGTCATGCGCGCCAAATGCAATCCGGTGACAGCCCCCGTTGGGGCCATCGACATCGTTGGCACCGGGGGGGATGGCAAGCACACGCTCAACATCTCCACCGCCACGGCCTTCGTAGTGGCTGGCGCTGGCGTTCCCGTGGCCAAACACGGCAACCGCAATCTCAGCTCCAAATCTGGCACTGCGGATGTTCAAACCCAAATGGGTATTAACGTTATGGTTGGGCCGGAAGTGGTTGAAAAAGCGTTAGAAAGCTGCGGCATTGCCTTCATGATGGCGCCCATGCATCACCCCGCGATTGCCCATGTGATGCCAACCCGTGCAGAGCTCGGTACCCGCACAATCTTCAACATTCTTGGCCCACTCACCAACCCGGCAGGCGTCAAACGCCAACTGACCGGCGCTTTCACCCGCGACCTCATTCGCCCCATGGCCGAAACGCTTGGCCAATTGGGCAGCGAGCGTGCTTGGCTGGTGCATGGCTCTGACGGCACCGATGAGCTGACCATCACCGGCGTGAGCTGGGTTTCGGCACTTGAGACAGACGGCACTATCAAAGACGTGGAGTTGCACCCCGAAGACGCCGGTCTGCCTGTGCATCCATTTGAGGCCATCGTAGGCGGCGCGCCAGAGGACAACGCCAATGCCTTCCGCGCGCTTCTGGATGGCGCGCAAAACGCGTATCGCGATGCGGTCCTGTTGAACTCCGCAGCCGCGCTTGTGGTGGCAGACGCTGCGGGCGACCTGAAAGAAGGCGTTGAAAAAGCACGCGAAAGCATCGACAGCGGTGCAGCCAAAGGCAAAGTCGCTGCATTGGCCAAAGTCACCTCTGCCGCGTGATCCGCGCGGTGCAAATACAGACAACACCAACGCCCATGCGGGAGACAGAATGATGGACACTCCCATTCCTTCCGCTTGGGCGCATCTGCCTTTCTTTGAGGATGACTGGCCGCGCATCGCGCAAACCATTGCTCAAGACCCGCGCGACATCCTACCTCCATCCGATCAACGTTTTGCCGCGCTTGAGGCCCTGTGCGCGGATCAGGTGCGTGTGGTCATTCTCGGGCAAGATCCCTATCCCACGCCCGGCCATGCCCACGGCTTGGCCTTCTCTGTGGAGCCAGACGTGCGCCCGCTGCCACGCTCGCTCAACAACATCTACAAAGAGATGATCGCCGATATTGGCGCTGCCCCTCTGACAGGCGATCTGCGCCATTGGACCAGCCAGGGTGTTCTGCTGCTCAACACCGTGCTCACCGTCCCTGCGGGAGAGGCAAACGGACATAAGTCATTGGGCTTTCAGGCGCTTGCACATCAGGTTCTTTCGGAGGTCTCTGTTCGGCCATGTGCTTTTGTTCTTTGGGGAAAACAGGCACAAGCTCTTGCAACACACATCCAAGCGCCTAAAGATGGCAGCCAACATCTGATGATCGAAACGGCACATCCTTCGCCTCTGTCTGCGCGACGCGGATTCTTTGGCTCTCGCCCGTTTTCGGCAATAAACACCTGGCTCACGCAGCGCGGCGAGCCTCTTATCGACTGGACGCATGCATGACCGAAACCGTACTCGACAAGATCAAAGCCTATAAACTGGAAGAAGTGGCAGCCGATAAGGCGTCTAAATCGCTTGAGGCCGTCGAAGCGGAGGCGCGTGAAGCCAGCCCAACGCGTGGGTTCGCGGATGCGCTGCAAAAGGCGAGCCGCTCAGGCTACGGTCTGATTGCCGAAGTCAAGAAAGCGTCTCCTTCCAAAGGGCTGATCCGCGAAGACTTCAACCCACCTCTGCTGGCCAAAGCCTATGAGGACGGCGGCGCAACCTGCCTGTCGGTACTGACCGACACGCCAAGCTTTCAGGGGCAGAAATCCTTCCTGACCGAGGCGCGTGAGGCCACCAACCTGCCGGCGCTGCGCAAGGACTTCATGTATGACACTTATCAGGTGGCCGAAGCCCGCGCACTGGGAGCGGACTGCATTCTGATCATCCTGGCTTCGGTGAGCGACAGTCAGGCGCAAGAGCTTGAGGCCTGTGCTTTTGAATGGGGCATGGATGTCCTGCTCGAAGTGCATGACGCCGAAGAACTGGAGCGCGCAAGCCAGCTCAAATCCCCGCTGATGGGCATCAACAACCGCAATCTCAAAACCTTTGAGACCACGCTCGATACCACGCGCCAGCTTTCTAAACTGGTGCCCGAAGACCGTCTGATCGTCTGTGAAAGCGGGCTCAACACCCCTGCCGAACTGGCCGATATGGCACGCTATGGCGCACGCACCTTCCTGATCGGCGAAAGCCTGATGCGTCAGGACGATGTCGCCAGCGCCACCCGCACGCTTCTGGCCAACCCGCTCAACGCCATGGGCGGCATGTGATGAGCAGCCACAGCTCTGGTCTCACCCATTTTGACGGCAAAGGCGACGCCCATATGGTGGACGTCTCAGAAAAGGCTGTGACCTCCCGCATTGCGACGGCTGAGGGCTGGGTCAAGATGGCGCCCGCCACCCATGACATCATCGCCGAAGGCCGCGCCAAGAAAGGCGACGTGCTTGGCGTTGCCCGCCTCGCGGGCATCATGGGCGCCAAGAAATGTGCTGACCTGATCCCCCTGTGCCACCCGCTGCCGATCACCAAAGTCGCTGTCGAGCTGACACCGGATGCCGACTTGCCCGGCGTGCGCATTGAAGCCACCGTAAAGACCACCGGACAAACCGGTGTGGAGATGGAAGCCCTCACCGCGGTGAATGTCGCCGCGCTGACGGTATATGACATGTCTAAGGCCGTGGACAAAGATATGGAGATCGGTGGCATCCGCGTCATCCTCAAAGACGGCGGAAAATCAGGACGTTACGAAGCGAAATGATTGCAGTCAGCGAAGCGCTCTCCAACCTTTTTACCCTCACCCCAACGCTGAACAGCGAGCTTGTCCCGCTGTCAGAGGCCAATGGCCGTGTGCTGGCAACACCTGTCTCGGCCAAACGTGACCAGCCACCGTTTTCCGCCTCCGCGATGGACGGCTACGGGGTGGCCGCCGAAGGGGTTGTTCCCGGCGCGCAGTATCAGGTGATTGGAGAGGCCGCCGCGGGCCATGCTTTTGATGGCAAGGTGGGCGCGGGCGAAGCCGTGCGGATTTTCACCGGCGCGCCTGTGCCAGAAGGCGTAACGCGCGTGATCATTCAGGAGGATGTCACCCGCGACGGCGACACCATCACCCTGTCTGAAAATCTCGACAAAGGGTTTCACATCCGCCCCTTGGGTGGCGATTTCAAAGTTGGGCAAACCATCGACGCACCCCGCGTGCTGCGCCCCTCGGACATCGCGCTCATGGCGTCGATGAACATCGCCTCCGTGCCCGTGACACGCCGTCCCAAAGTGGCGATCCTCTCCACCGGCGACGAGCTGGTGATGCCGGGCGAAACACCCGGCCCCGATCAGATCATCGCCTCCAACAGCTTTGGACTTCAGGCTATGCTGCGCGACGCCGGTGCGGAGGCACGCCTTCTGCCCATCGCACGGGACACAGAAGCCTCTCTCAAAGCGGCCTTCGCCTTGGTGGATGATGCCGATCTTCTGATCACCATTGGCGGCGCGTCTGTGGGCGATCATGATCTCGTGGGCAAAGTGGCGCAGGATCTGGGCATGCAACGCAGTTTCTACAAGATTGCCATGCGTCCGGGCAAACCGCTGATGGCGGGCACCATGGCCAATGGCGCTATGATGATCGGCCTGCCAGGCAATCCGGTCTCTGCCATGGTCTGCGGCCATGTCTTTGTGCTTCCGGTGATCCGGGCCATGCTCGGGCTTGGCCAAGCCCCCACACCGCATCAGACCACCACCCTCGCAGCTCGCGCTCCGGCCAATGGCCCCCGCGAACATTACATGCGCGCCCATGTCAGCCCACGTGGCCTTGTGACCTTTGATAACCAAGACAGCTCGCTGCTTTCCATTCTGTCTGACGCAAACGCCCTGCTGATTTGCGAGCCAAACAGCCCGGAACTGCCCGCCGGAACAGAGGTATCCTACCTCCCGCTCTGACATAACCACCTGATCAGTCGTGTCTTTTCAGCTTGTGTTTCTGCTATGTTCTCAAAAGGTTTTGACACAAAACGAGAACATGCGTAGAACAAGCTTAAGACACTTTGCAAAAGGGGGTCGTCGAGCATGTTAACCAAGAAGCAACTGGACTTGCTGGAGTTCATTCACACCCGTCTGCAACGCGACGGGGTGCCACCCAGCTTTGACGAAATGAAGGATGCGCTCGATCTGCGCTCCAAATCCGGCATTCACCGGCTGATCACCGCACTGGAAGAGCGCGGCTTTATCCGCCGTCTCGCCCATCGCGCCCGCGCCATCGAGATTGTGAAACTGCCCGAAAGCATGGGTGGCATGCCATCAGCCCCCACTTCGAGTTTCCAACCCAAGGTGATTGATGGGCCTCACCCATCACCGACCGTGCCTGCGAACCTGAGCCCAGATGCGGTGATGTTGGCAGCGCGTGAGCTGCCGGTGATGGGCAAGATCGCAGCCGGTGTACCAATTGAAGCCATAAGTCACGTAGATCACCATGTGGCGGTTCCGGGGCAGATGCTTGCTGCTGGCGCAAGCCACTACGCGCTGGAAGTCAAAGGTGACTCCATGATCAACGCGGGCATCAATGATGGAGATATCGTTATCATTTCTGAGACATCGACAGCGGACAACGGTGACATCGTTGTGGCACTGGTAGAAGATCAGGAGGCAACGCTAAAAACCTTTCACCGCAACGGCAGCTCCATCGCGTTGGAAGCGGCAAACCCTGCGTATGAAACCCGCGTTTACCCTGACAACAAGGTGAAAGTGCAGGGCAAACTTGTGGGCCTGATCCGCACCTATTGAGCGCTGTGCACGTTCTTGCGTATGCGCGCATCGTTCCAAATTCTGCGGCCTGCGATTTCGCGGGCCGTTATGCGTTTTGCCTCTGCGCCATTCAGGTAGACGGCAATCGCACCGCTTTCTTTCAACTCTTGCGCATCTGTATAGGCGCAAGGCAGCTCGCCCTCGAAGTCCTCCGAAAAAACGATAAAGTCGTTTTCGATGCACGCAACAAATGCGGCGAGCCCGCGCTTACCCTGGACATGAATCACGTTCAGCGAACCTCTTGCCATACCTGTTGCGTTCCAGTTTTCCGCAGCCGCATCTTGAGAGCGCATATCGCCGTCATTTTCGAGCCAGTTGCGCGCCACGAACCCCTGCCCTTTGGCTTTTGACAGCGCGCGCCCCGCCGGTGTCATCACCCCGACCAACCCACCTGTGTCTGAAACCAATATGTCCGGACGCGGGGCTGCATGCCATGTCCAAATCGCGATTGCCACCAGCACCATACCGCACCACCGTGCATGTCCCTGCCACAGTAAGAGTGTTACGCCACCAAGCGAGAGCAAAGGCAGCACCCAAGCACCTCCCGTCTTCACCGAGCCGCGCGCGCCCTCCAATCCGCTTACAAAATCCGCGACAGTCACGATCCAATGTAGTCCCTGTGCCATCACCCAGAGCGGAATTTGCTCCAGTCCAAGCGGTGCAAACACGGCCGCAACAGCCGCAGAGGGCATCACAATGGCACCCATCACCGGAACCGAAAGCACATTGGCCAATAGCCCGTAGTGGGTGATGTGATTGAAATGGAACGCCGCGAACGGGGCCGTTGCGATCCCTGCGACAAATGAAGACAAAACCACCGCAAAGACAGATGACACCCAGCGCGGACCACGCGGGAGCTTTGTGTGCCGGAGCCAGCCAAACACCCCAATCAAAGCAGCTGTCGCAGCAAAAGACATTTGAAAGCCCGGGCCAAGCAGTGCTTCCGGCCTGAGCAACAAAACAACAACCGCAGCCACTGCGACTGCCCGCAAAGTGAATGCACGCCTGTCCAACAACGCAGCAGTCAAGACGACGGCCGTCATCACAAAGGCCCGTTCGGTTGAGACGCTGCCGCCAGACAGTACAAGATAGCCTGCTGCGGCAAGGAGCGCACAAATCGCTGCGACTTTCTTTGTGTTTAGCCGCAACGCCACGTAGGGCACCAATGCAAGCCCAAAACGGATTGCACCAAACACAAATCCAGACAGCAATCCCATATGAAGCCCTGAAATCGCCAGCAGATGCGCAAGATTGGCACCACGCAAGATCTCTGTGGTTTCTTTGGGTATGGCAGACCGATCACCGGTAGTGATGGCCGCAGCGACACCTGCCACATTCTGGGGCATTCTGATCTGAATGGCTTTGGACAATTGCATGCGAAAGCCATAGATGCCACCGCCCACGCGTTCGGGTGCCAGCCGGACAACCGGAACACGGGTGTAGCCTACAGCGCCTATTTGTTGAAACCACGCGTGGCGCTGAAAATCAAATCCCCCCGGTTCGACCGGCCCTGATGGTGGGGAAAGGTGGCCTGTTGTACCAACGAGCATGCCGGGTTTGGCAACGACACCTGCTTCTTTGCTGTGTAAAGAAATTCTGACACGCGTTGGTGTGTGCTCTGGCGCTACTCGCGCCAAACGAACCTGTTCCAAAGTCAGTCGCACCGCATCGGAGGCTGAACGATCTATTGCGACAACACTTCCTTCGATGGGACCGTAGTAGCGAAACCCCAGCACGGGGCCTGCCACCCAATGCGCGCGCGCGCCCGCTACGGCAACCCCCATTGCGATCATGACTGCGCCCCACAGACAGGCGGACACATCCGCTTCTTGTTTGCGTGTAAAAAGCGCGAGACACCCAGCAATCAACGCCGCAGCCGAAAGAAGCCATCCCGCCGGCTCTACAGGCAGGGAAAAATACAGACCGATGCCAACCGCCAACCCTACGGGCACCCAACAAAACAAGTGCCCGCGCTGCTGCAGAACCGATTGGCGCAGCGGCGTAAACATGCGCAAGCCTTGTTCTCTCCCAGCCGTGTCGCTAGACAGTGCCAAACACGCTAAATCACACATGGTTACTGAAAGGTTAAGCCCGCTATGACAGGCCAGGTCGTCACCCGTTTCGCCCCTTCTCCCACTGGATTTTTGCACATTGGCGGCGCGCGTACGGCGCTGTTCAATTGGCTTTATGCCCGCGGCCGCGGGGGCAAATTCCTTCTGCGTATTGAGGACACCGACCGCGAGCGTTCCACACCGGAAGCGACCACAGCCATTTTGGATGGTCTGTCCTGGTTGGGGTTGGATCACGATGGCGACGTTGCAAGCCAGTTTGAAGCTGCGAGCCGCCACGCAGAGGTTGCACTGCAATTGCTGTCTGAGGGCAAAGCCTACAAGTGTTTTGCCACACAAGACGAAATCGCCGCCTTCCGTGAAGAGGCCCGCGCCGCTGGAAAATCTACGCTCTATCAAAGCCCTTGGCGGGACGCCGCGCCGGAAAGCCACCCGGACGCGCCATTTGTGGTGCGCATCAAAGCGCCCCGTGACGGCAACACCGTGATCCGCGATCAGGTTCAAGGCGATGTGACCATACGTAACGACCAGCTCGATGACATGGTCCTGTTACGTTCGGATGGCACGCCGGTCTACATGTTGGCAGTTGTTGTTGATGACCATGACATGGGCGTGACCCATGTGATCCGCGGGGATGATCACCTCAACAATGCCGCACGCCAGATGATGATCTATGAGGCCATGGGCTGGGACGTGCCAGTCTGGGCACATATCCCCTTGATCCATGGTCAGGACGGTAAAAAAATGTCTAAACGGCATGGTGCGACGGGGGCGCACGAATATCAAGCATTGGGGTATCCAGCCGCCGGCATGCGCAACTATCTTGCCCGCCTGGGCTGGAGCCACGGAGATGATGAGTTCTTTAGCGACGCTCAGGCCAAAGAATGGTTCGATTTGGACGGAATTGGCAAAAGCCCCGCCCGATTTGACACCAAGAAACTGGAAAACATCTGCGGCCAACATATCGCGGTTTCAGACGATGCTGCATTGCTGCAAGAAATCATCGCATTTCGAGCCGCCGCGGGGCTGACTCCGCTGACAGACGCCCAATCCGTATTACTACGGGAGGCGATGTATTGCTTGAAAGATCGGGCCAAAACTTTCCCAGATCTCCTTGAAAAAGCGCAATTTGCGCTGGCGTCACGCCCGCTTGACGTTGAGGAAAAGGCATCAAAAAATCTTGATCCAGTATCCCGTGGTATACTGAAAGAATTGACGCCGCAGCTGCAAAATGCTAGCTGGACGCGTGAAGGGCTTGAGGCTGTAACGAGCAGCTTTTCTGAAGCCAAAGAAATCAAGTTCGGCAAGATGGCCGGCCCGCTTCGGGCTGCGCTGGCTGGCCGTGCAGCGACCCCCAGCGTGTTTGACATGATGCTGGTCTTGGGACGCGAGGAAACGCTCGCGCGTCTGTCTGACGTCGCCGAATAAAGGTGGAGGGTTTTGCGCCATTAACCGCGCATTAATCCACCACGAAGACAAAGCTGCTGGGATCGCTGTGCGGTCCCGGCTCGATAAGAAGGGAAACAGCCATGTCCGAGACAAAGAAAACCGCGACGCTAACGATTGATGATGCGTCTTACGACTTGCCGGTACATTCTCCAACGTCCGGTCCGGATGTGCTGGATATCCGTAAACTTTATGCGCAAGCTGGTGTCTTTACATACGATCCTGGCTTCACCTCGACAGCCTCTTGTGAATCCACGATCACATATATTGACGGCGAAGAAGGTGTACTCACCCATCGCGGCTATGCGATTGGTGACTTGGCTGGCAAGTCACACTACCTAGAAGTGTGCTACCTGCTGCTTTACGGCACATTGCCAACGACAACTGAACTGGAAGAGTTCGAAAACACCATCACGCATCACACCATGTTGCACGAGCAGATGGTGAATTTCTTCCGCGGCTTCCGTCGCGATGCGCACCCCATGGCGATCATGGTTGGTGTGGTTGGGGCCATGTCTGCCTTCTACCACGACAGCACCGACATCAACGATCCACGCCAGCGTGAAATCGCATCGCACCGCCTGATCGCGAAGATGCCAACCATCGCAGCGATGGCCTATAAGTACACAATCGGCCAGCCATTTGTTTCTCCGCGCAATGATCTGGATTACGCGTCCAACTTCTTGCGCATGTGCTTTGCTGTGCCTGCGGAAGACTATGAGGTGAACCCGATCCTCTCGCGCGCGATGGACCGTATCTTTACCTTGCACGCCGACCACGAACAGAACGCCTCGACCTCTACCGTACGTCTGGCCTCCTCTTCCGGTGCAAACCCATTTGCATGTATCGCGGCAGGCATCGCCTGTCTTTGGGGGCCTGCACATGGCGGCGCAAACCAGGCCTGCCTGGAAATGCTAAAAGAAATTGGTTCTGTGGATCGCATCCCAGAATACATCGCCCGCGCCAAAGACAAGAACGATCCGTTCCGTCTGATGGGCTTTGGCCACCGTGTTTACAAAAACATGGACCCACGCGCGACCGTGATGAAAGAAAGCGCAGACGAGGTACTGGAGCTGCTGGGCGTCGAAGACAACCCGCTGCTGCAGGTTGCCAAAGAGCTGGAGCACATCGCTCTGAACGACCCCTACTTTAAGGACAAAAAGCTCTTCCCGAACGTGGACTTCTACTCTGGGATTATTCTGGAGGCGATGGGCTTCCCGACCTCCATGTTCACACCAATCTTCGCGCTGTCCCGCACCGTAGGCTGGATTTCCCAGTGGAAAGAACAGCTTTCTGATCCGGCGCACAAGATCGGTCGCCCACGGCAGCTGTACCTGGGCGAAGACGTGCGCGAGTATGTGGACATCGAAAACCGCTAAGCGTAGCATCAGTCAGACATTTTCAAACGCGCCGATCCTTTTCGGCGCGTTTTCTTTTTTGCTAAACGACGCATCGAAATCGCCTTATAGGTGTGAGAAATTAGATTTCGAGACAAAGTTTTGACACGTTTAACGTGCAATGTATGCTTCTAGAGATATTTGATTTGGAACATTTTGACTCGCTACCACTGCCCTTTGCCATATTCAGAACAATCGGTTGAAAAACTCACGGTTTCTGGTGATTTCAGAAACAGCGGTCGCGCGTCCAATCCAAGTCAAAGCAAATTTGTCGCCTGCTAGGCGCACAACGTACTGGATGGAGTAAGTAGAATGTGGATGTTTGGCCTTCTTCTCGTCGGGCTGGCTGCTGGCGGATTAATCAGCGACGACGATGATGGTGATGAAGCGGTTTCTGACACCCCAATTCGTGTGACCGAAGGCGAAGATGAGGGTGAAACCGGCTTGCTGCGTGAAGGCAACGACAGCGACAACGCAATTTCGGGCACATCAGGGCACGATATCCTTTCTGGTGAAGGTGGTAATGACACGCTCAATGGCCGTGAAGGACGAGATTTCCTGTTCGGCTTCACCGGAGATGACACCCTGCGCGGCGACTTGGACGACGACGTTCTAGCTGGGGGCGAAGGCGACGACCTCCTGAGCGGCGGCGAGGGCAATGACACTCTTCGCGGGTATTCAGGCAACGATACACTCAACGGTGGCCCGGGCAATGACGTACTCATAGGTGCCGACATCTCGAACCGCGAAATTGAGATTGGCGATGTCTACAGAGATCGTGCCGCTTCAGGTCCGCTCGAGTTCGAGGAGCCAACGGAAGAGGAAGCCAACGTGCTGGACGGCGGCGGCGGCAATGACGAACTTTTGCTCGGCGAAGGGGATACCGCAACCGGTGGCGAAGGAATGGACCTGTTTCAAATCGGGCATTGGATTGACGAAGATGCCCCGGTTATCACCGATTTTGACGTAAACGAAGATGTCCTCTCAGTCTTTTATGAAGACGATCAACCGTCACCAACGATCACCCTTGAGCGCACTGGAGGCGAAACCCAGGTTCTGGCGAATGGTGTGGTGATGGCACGTATCGCAGGCGATGCGGCAGGCTTGGACGCATCCGATGTGCTTCTAACCATAGCCTAACAGCCCCCCAACCAAACCAGCAGGCCGCAGGGAACCTCTTGCGGCCTGCCACGCGCAAAACCCGTTGCATGCGTTTGGCGCGATGACTAGGGTGGCGTCAGGGTCCGCAGTTCACCCAGGCGCCGCCGGTCAGTCTGACTTTGCTAAACCTGCGATTTTATGAGCCGACAGCATGCTTTTGCGCGTGTCGTCGACAAGGGCGGCCATCGACCCCGGCTTAGGCTTTTCGCCTCTCGGGACACACGCCAGCCAAAAGGATGCGCTCATGTCCAAAGACGTGACCCCACTCTATGTGGCCGATATTTCGGCCTTCACCAAACAGCTTCGGCGCTCTCTTGCAGGACAAGACGCCCTGCCCGGTCACGCGGCGATGATGGGTCTGGTGGCCAAGGCCGCCGGATTTCAGAACCATCAGCACCTGCGCAACACGGCCACCAAAACGGTGCCTGCGCTGGATGAACTGGCGCTCAAACGCGCTCTTCGGGTGTTTGACGAAAATGGCAGGATGTTTCGCTGGCCGAAATGGACCAAAGTGCAGGGCCTCTGTCTCTGGCCCTTCTGGGCGCGCATGCCCGCCCATCAGGATCTCAGTGAAAAAGAGGTCAATGCCGTTCTGAAAGACGGGCTGGCCTTTGACGATCACGTACTGCTGCGCCGCTCCCTGATCGACCACAAGCTTGCTGAGCGCACCATAGATGGCCGCATCTACCGCCGCATAGAACAAAGGCCAACGCCCGAAGCGCTGGCCCTGATGAAACGGCTCAAACAGCTTTGATCGCCTCAGCGCCCCTCGTAGCTCGCGGGGCGCTTTTCCAGAAAGGCAACCACGCCCTCTTGGAAATCCCGGGTTTTGCCAAGCTTGCCCTGACGCTTTGATTCTTGCTCCATTTGAGCAGTCCAGTCGTTGCCATAACTTTCTTGTATCGCGCGTTTGATTTCTTTGTATGCAAGCGTCGGACCCTCGGCCAAATGACGTGCACGCGCGTGCCATTGTTTTTCAAACTCGGTGTCAGGCACTGCTTCCCAAATCATGCCCCAGTCATCCGCCTGTTTTGCAGAAATCTTATCAGCAAAAAGCGCCGCACCCATCGCTTTGGCCGCTCCCATCGCACGCGGCAGCTCATAGGTCCCCCCGGCGTCTGGCATCAGGCCAATTCTTGAAAAGGCTTGCATGAAATAAGCGCTTTCCGTTGCGATCACCACATCCGCAGCCAAGGCAAGGTTTGCGCCGGCGCCCGCAGCGGGGCCGTTCACGGCACAAATCGTTGGGATCGGCAGCTCGCGAAGAGCACGGATCATTGGCATATACTCGTCTCGAAGTGTCCGTTCCAGGTCAAGATTGGCGGCGTTTGAACTGTCCCCGAGATCTTGGCCCGAACAAAATGCCTTCCCCGCTCCAGTCAAGACCATGACACGCGCTTCTCTCCCCGCTGCGAGAACTGCGTCTGTAATTTCAGCACGCATTTGTTGTGTCAGGGCATTTAGTGTTTCAGGTCGGTTGAGCGTGATTAACGCCACGCCATTCTGAAGCGAATAGGTGAGTGTTTGATAGTCCATGAGGTCCCTCCAAGTCCCTCATATTACAGCTTAGCTTCCCCCCCATATACAAGAGGAATGCTACGTCACTTTTTCAGAATCTCTTGCAAGCGCGCGGTTTCATCCGCAGTTAACTTACTCTCTGAAATCGTAACCGCGACAGAACGCCGGCGGGCGTAGGACAGGCCGACAAAAAGGGCAATTATCAGCATGACCGGGCCAGCCAAATATAGCACCAGATTGCTGCCAGACGTGCGCGGGCGCAGCAGTACGTATTCGCCGTAGCGGTCAACCACAAAGTCCACCACACCTTCGTTGCTGTCCCCGGCCATAAGGCGCTCACGTACCAACAGACGCAAATCGCGTGCCAGCTGCGCATTGCTCTCATCAATGCTTTCATTGCGGCAAACAAGACAGCGCAGGTCCCTGGAAATCTCACGCGCACGCTCTTCCAGAACGGGATCGGCCAAAACTTCATCAGGTTGCACAGCCGCGCTTGGTCCTGCCATCAGAAACGCCACGGTCAGGGCGGCTCCAAATCTGCGTAAAGCGTTCAACATCTCAAACCTCATTCCGCCGGCACACCGCCGCTTGGCGCTTTGCGCGCGCCCGCAGCCACGCGGTAACGCCGGTCACTCAGGCTCAAACAGCCACCAAGCGCCATCAGGAGCGACCCCACCCAGATCCAGTTGGTCAAAGGCTTGATATAGGTGCGCACCGTATAAGCGCCGCCCGGCTGCTCATCGCCAAGCGCCAGATACACATCGCGCAGCACACGATAGTCAATTGCCGCCTCTGTGGTGGGCATTCCCGCAATCGGATAAACGCGTTTTTCCGGATGCAGCATGGCGATCTCGCGGCCGCCGCTGCGCACGCGAATGTCCGCCATGGTGCTCAGGTAATTCGGCCCTTCCACCTCACGCACATTCTCAAGCGTGATCTCAAACGCGCCGACTGTGTATGGCTCATTCATTTGCGCCACACGGATATCTTCCTGCTCCCAGGCCATCAGACCGGCAACGCCAAACATGGTCACGCCAAGCCCCGCATGGGCCACCGCCTTGCCCCAATCCGCCCGTGGCAGCCGCGTCATACGGGACAAACGCGCCTGCAGATCGCCACGTCCGGTGCGCGAGAGCAGATCCGTGGCTGCACCAAAGACGAGCCATGCGCCAAGGAACAGCCCAACCGGCCCCAGAAGCGACCGTCCGCTCTGCATCGCCCAGGCCAGCCCGGCCAGCGCAATCGCCAACATCAATGCGGGCGTCAGCGGCTTCATCGCCTTACCAAGCTTGGCCCGCTTCCACGGCAGCATAGCACCAATTGGAAGCGCCACGCCAAGCAGCACCATGAAAGGCGTGAACGCCATATTGAAGAAGGGCGGGCCCACGCTCAGCTTTCGGGCAAAGGCAAGTTCGCTCACCAGCGGCCAAATGGTGCCGATAAAGACCACAAAACAGGACACCGCCAGCAGGATATTGTTGAGCACCAGCGCGGTTTCCCGGCTGACCACCCCAAACACGCCCTTGGCCTCCATCGCCCCGGCCCGTGCCGCAAACAAGGTCAGCCCCCCGCCGGTGAACACCGCCAGAATGGCCAAAATGAACACACCGCGCTCCGGGTCATTGGCAAAGGCATGCACCGAGGTGATCACACCGGAGCGCACAATGAAGGTGCCGATCAGAGAGAAGCTGAAGGCCATGATCGCGAGCAGGATCGTCCAACTTTTCAACGATTCACGTTTTTCCACCACAATGGCGGAGTGCAATAGCGCCGCCGCCAGAAGCCACGGCATGAAGGAGGCGTTTTCCACCGGATCCCAGAACCAGAAGCCGCCCCAGCCCAGCTCGTAATAGGCCCACCAAGAGCCAAGCGCGATGCCGATGGTCAGAAACACCCAAGCCGCCAGCGTCCAGGGCCGCACCCAGCGCCCCCAGGCCGCATCCACACGGCCCTCAAGCAGCGCGGCAATCGCAAAGGAGAACGCCATGCTCAGACCCACGTACCCCAGATAGAGGAACGGCGGGTGCAGCGCGAGGCCCACATCCTGCAGAAGCGGGTTGAGATCGCCGCCATCAAACGGCACCACATCCATCCGCAAAAACGGGTTGGAGGTCAGAAGGATAAAGGCAAAAAACGCAACAGAAACTGAAGCTTGTACCGCCAAAGCGCGGGCGCGTAGGGTTGCGGGCAGATTGCCGCCAAACCAAGCCAGACAAGCACCAAAGATGGTCAGGATAAAGACCCAAAGCAGCATGGAACCCTCATGGTTCCCCCAGACACCGCTCACTTTATAGAGCATGGGCTTCAGCGTGTGGGAGTTGCTCACCACCAGCTGCACGGAGAAATCAGACACCACAAAGGCATAGGTCAGCGCCGCAAAAGAGAAGCCTGTAAACAGGAACTGCAAGCCCGCGGCCGGTTCGGCCACAGTCATCCAACCGGGCCATCGCTTATGCGCGCCAACAAGAGGAACGATTGCCTGCACCACGGCGGTGACGGCGGCTAGGATCAGTGCGAAATGGCCGAGCTCTACTATCATGGCGTCTATATAGACCTGCCTCCCCGAGGGTCCAATGCAATTCGGCGTGAATCTCGGTCCAGATTGTCGCGCCTTCAGCCAACCGTTTTGCGCCAATCATCTAGGACAGGGTTCTTCACGCCTTCCGGCCCCTCTGCGCACTCCCTTGGCGCACGGGTGTCTGTCCGCTCGTCTGCGCCTGCATTCCCCGCTCTTTTCTGGATATTTTCCAACGTCTCAATGGCCTCCACAACCTGCGGCACCTGTTTCAAGCTTTGCGACATACTGCGTTGAAATTCCTGTCCTTTCGCCTGATGCCGTGCGCCAAAATAGAAACTCACGATCACCCCAAGAAGCCACCACATCGGATCAGGCACCAGCGCAATGCCGGTCATACGCGCCGCAAACCACACCGGATCCACCATGGCCGCCACAAAAAGTGCCAGACAGCCAATCGCCATGGCCGGGCGCGGCAGGCGGTTGACCCCGTCCATCAGCCGGTCAAACACCCCGCGGTTAACCTGCCGGAACTCTTCCGCATGGCTCTGCATCGCCGCGATCTGCACATCCTGCGCCCGCTGCGCCCCCGCTTCTGCGTTCTCCCGAAACACCTCGGCGGTCTCTGCAATCACATTGCGCCCGCCGCCAAACACAAAGGACAGCGCCCGTTCAATCAACCCCATGAGGCCACCCGTTTCTGAAACTCCTCCGCACTCAGGTGATATCGAGGCGAGATGAATTCCTCCGCCCGCCTGATCCACCCGCCTTTGTGACCCGCCCGCGTGCGCGCGTATTTGCGCGATTTGGTGCGCAGGTCCGCCAGCCGGAAATAATAGTTCCGCCGCGCCACCCCGTAAGCATCGGCAAGATGATGCGGCGCCAGAGCGGCAGCCGCCTCACAGGCAGCAATGGTCTGCGGGCCAATCTGCCCGTCCACCGTGACCTGCTGCCCCATCTGCACAAGCAATCGCTGCAGGATTTTCACAGCATTGCCGCCTGCATTGACATACATGTCAAAGACTGAGGCCTGCAAAACCTCCGGCAAACCGTTGATCCCCGGCGCCTCGTAGTAGTGTTTCAGAAAGACCCGCTCCGCATCTTCCCGGGTGAGCGCACAGATATCTGCCACATCCACATCGCCATCCCCATCCTTGTCCAATCCAAGCCGCCGCGCTGTGTAGATGGTCACGCCAAAGTTGGTCGCCCCGCCCGGATCATCCGGGTCATCCACAAAACCTCCTTCGCGGGCCACGATCTCCCGCGCGATTTGCTGCACATTCAACATTCTGTCGCCCTCCTGTGCCTGACTCGGCCAAGCTGGCACGCCTGCGTTAAGCCCCTCCAAGCCCGCCGCACGCTGCTGTTGCGCAAATAGAAAAACCCGCAAGCCGTCAGACCTGCGGGTTCAAATCTCTGTTGAAAGGGGCTGCGGTCAGCCTTCGCTCTCAGGCTCCTGATACACGCCCTGCTCTTTGAGCGCGTCTACCACCTCTTTGGGCATATAGGTCTCATCGTGTTTGGCGAGGATTTCCGTCGCCACAAACACCCCGTCCACATAAGAGCCTGTGCCCACCATGCCTTCATTCTCTTTGAACAGATCCGGCAGGATCCCGGTGAAGGTCACAGGCACCGACGCGCCGCCATCTGTTACGGAAAACCGCACGGTCTCCCCGTCGGCCCGCACCAGCGTGCCATCCTCAACCAGCCCGCCAATGCGGAACACTTCGTTGGCCGCCGGAGGCTCTTCAAGCACCTGAGAAGGTGAGCGGAAGAAATTGATCCCATCTCGCATCGCATAGCCGATCAAGGCGGTGGATACGATCATGGCTACGAAGGTCAGGATGATCACCTGGATCCGACGTTGCTTTTTCAGGCTCTTCATTTTTAGTCTCCCGCGCCACAGCGCATTTTACGGGAAGCAAGGCGCCAGCATCAGGCCGGCGGTTTCCTCTTCTCCCAACATCAGGTTGGCGTTTTGCAACGCCTGCCCGCTGGACCCTTTGGTCAGGTTGTCCAGCGCCGCAATCACAATCGCGCGCCCCTCGATCCGGTCTCCGGTCACGCCGATATGGCAGAAGTTAGAGCCTCGCACATGGCGCGTGCTTGGCGCTTCGCCAAAGGACAGAACCTCGATGAACGGCTCATCACCATAGGCCGCCGCGAGGGCCGCATGGATTTCCGCCGCATCCCCCTGCACATAAACCGTCGCCAGAATGCCCCGGTTTGCAGGCACCAGATGCGGGGTGAACTGTACCTTCACCTCGCGCCCCGCAATCTTGGAGAATTCCTGATCGAACTCGCCCAAATGCCGGTGCGTGCCACCAATGGCATAGGCATGGTAGCCTTCGCTCAGCTCCGCATGCAGCAGGTTCTCTTTCAAGGACCGCCCTGCGCCGGATACTGCACATTTCAGATCCAGAATGATCTGATCGAGATCAATCACACCGGCTTCAATCAGTGGGCGCAGCGCAAACTGTCCGGTGGCCGCGTTACAGCCAGTCCCAGCCACAACCCGCGCCGCCTTGATCTCTTCGCGGTAAAATTCGGTAAGGCCATAGACAGCCTCTTGCTGAATTTCGAGCGCATCATGCTGCCCGCCATACCATTTGGCATATTCCTCTGGATCACGCAGACGGAAATCCGCGCTCAGGTCGACAACCTTAACGTCAGAAGGCAACGCCTTGATAACCTTCTGGGAAGTCGCATGCGGCAAGGCGCAGAAACACAGATCCACATCGGCAAAATCAATCTCGTCAATCTTACACAGGGTCGGCAACTCCAGATGACGCAGATGCGGGAACACCACAGACATCTCCATGCCCGCCTTACGATCTGCGGACAGGGCCACAATCTCCATGCTCGGATGGGTGGCGATCAAACGCACCAATTCGGCTCCTGTATAGCCACTTGCGCCAAGAATTGCGATTTTATGGGTCATCTCAAAGACCTCTTTCCTCTTGTTGGCCGCAGCTGTTCAGCCGGCCACCCCGTCACCTGCGGGGTAAATAATCAAAAATTGGGAGTTTTGCGAGAGCCTGCGCCCGCAGGTCGTATGTGGCTCTCTTCACGATCGGGTGTTAGGCCGATTCAAAGGAAATCCGTCGTCGCAAAAACTGCGTCGCCCGGTCAGAGACCTTGCGCACGTCGCCTGTGGTCAGGAACATATTTTTTTCGCCCGTCCCGATCATGGTTGGGTGCCGCTCCAGGTAATCCGTCAGTGATTCTGCCACCAGATTGGCCTGACTATACACTTTTACACCTGCGCCCAAAGCATCTTGGAAGGTCTCATGCATGATCGGGTAATGAGTGCAGCCCAGGATCGCTGCCTGCGGCTCGGGCATCTTGCGTTTGAGCGCATCCACATGGCTGCGCACCAGCGCCTCGGCCAGAATCATATCTCCATCTTCAATGGCATCCACCACGCCGCCGCAAGCCTGTGCTTCCACATCCACGCCAATCGCGCGGAACGCCAACTCGCGCTGAAACGCGCGGCTTGCCACGGTGGCCGGTGTCGCAAACAGCGCCACATGCTGCACATCCACTTCACGCGGCGGAGAATTGTCGCCCCAGCTGCGCTCAGTCAGCGCCTCAATCAGCGGCACAAAAACGCCCAGCACCCGCTTGTCCGTCGGCACCCAGCTTTCCTGCATCCGACGCAGCGCGGCCGCGCTTGCGGTGTTACAGGCGAGGATCACCAGATCACAGCCCGCGTCCCACATCCGCTCCACCGCTTTGGTGGTCAGATCATAGACATCATCTGCATTGCGCACCCCGTAAGGCGCATGCGCATTGTCGCCGAAATACACAATCGGCACCTCCGGCAAGCGCTTGCTCACCGCGTCATAAACGGTCAGACCGCCCAGACCACTGTCAAAAATTCCAACTGCCACAACACACCTCTATCCGCGATCAGGCGCGGTATTTTTCTTCAAACTCAAATCCATAGCCAAAATTGGCAATGGGCTTGGGAGAAAGAGAATAAGTGCTGTCTCGCAGAAAGTCCATGAGCGCCTTGGTGTCTTTGGCGTGGCTGTTTATCGCATTGCGGTCAATTGGTTCGCCAATCACCACGCGCACCGGCGTATCCACCCGCTTTTTGAACTCCCGGATCAGAAAGCCCATGCGCAGCGTATAATGCAAATGGCTGGCGATCTGAAACAAGCGACTGGTGTGTCCATCAAAGAACACAGGCACCACTGTAGCCTCCGATTTTGCCACCATCCGCGCCGTAAACCCGCGCCAGCCCGGATCAAGCGGCGTGCCGAAAGGTGTCTCTGCCGTGCTGACCGTACCGCCGGGAAAAATCCCGATGGCTCCGCCCTCTTTCAGGTAATTCAGCGCGGTCTTGCGGGTTTCGAGATTCTGTTTCACCGCCTCTTTGGTCTCATCAAAGCTGACAGGCAAAATGACGCGATTGAGGTCTTCGGCCTTGCGGAACACCTGATGCGCCAGAATGCGGAAATCGCCGCGCGTCTGGCTGAGGATATTGCCCATCATCAGCCCATCCAAAATCCCGTATGGATGATTGGCGATCATGATCAGCGGGCCGGTTTTGGGAATATTGTCGAGGCTCCCGCCCACCACATCCAGAGACAGCCCATAACGCTCACGCATCACCGCCCAGAAGTCCCGCCCAGCTGCCACTTCCGTCTCATAGCCCTCAGCGCGCTTGATCAGGCGCAGCCGTCCCGTGGCGTTCTCCATCACACGGATCATGGCACGGCCGCTGCGGGTCTGAGCGGAGTAGGCATAGCTGATGTCGCGGGCAACTTGGTGTTTGGAGGGCATGTGTCGTCTCTGGTCTCTGTGTTCCCGGAGCATATGACATAAATGCAAAAGTTTTTTGACCAAGCGCCTCGTTTCTAGCTGAAATCGTCCAGCGCGCAAAATGCCCGCTGCATCAGCGGCGGGCATCTGATCTACTACACTTATCAAGCGGAAACTATTCTGCTGCCGCCTTCACCTGATTGTCATCCCGCAGCGCGGACAGAAGCTCTTCTCGACGCTTCGCCGCTTTGGCTTCATTTTCCTGCTTCACTGGTCCAAAGCCGCGGATTTGCAAGGGCAATTCCGCCAGGGCCACAGCCGCTTCATGCGCATTTTCGCCGTGCTCTGAGATCACTTTCGCCATGTCAGATTCATACTGCCTGATCAGCGCACGCTCCATCTTGCGCTCTTCTGTACGGCCAAACAGATCCAGTGGCGTACCGCGCAACCCTTTGAGCTTCGCCAGCACCTTAAAGATAACCAGAGTCTTCGGGCCAAACTCCGATTTTTCCGGCCGACCATTGGCGCCCATCTTAGCCCGTGTGGGCGGCGACAGGTGGAATTTCATGGTGAAATCCCCCTCAAACACCTCTTCGGCCTTGGCACGGCTCTCCAGATGCAGGCGCGCCACCTCATATTCGTCCTTATAAGACAGAAGCTTGTGATAGCCCTTCGCCACAGCTTCCTTCAGACGTTTGTCAGAGACGCTGTCGACTAGCTTGCGGTATCTCTTCGCGAGGCGCTTGTTCTGATATTTCACAAGATGATCCGCACGAAAGGCGATTTTTTCCTCCAGACCTTTGGGCATCTGCACCACTTTCGGCGTCAGCAAAGCCTCTGCATCCTCCGGATAAAGCACCGCCCAGCGACCAACCTCAAAGGCGCGCAGGTTCTTCTCAACCGCCGCACCGTTTAGTTCAATAGCGGACATAATCGCCTTATGGCTCAGCGGCACCAGCCCCTTCTGCCAGGCCGCGCCAAAGATCATCATGTTGGAGAAGATCCCATCCCCCAGCACAACCCGCGCCAGTTCTGAAGCGTCAAACATGCTCAGCTGTTCACGCAGCCGCGCCTGAAGCGCCACCTCAAGCCGCCCGCAGGGTAGTTTGAACTCGGTGTTCTGCGTGAAATCGCCAGTGATGATCTCATGGCTGTTCACCACGGCACCCGTGCGTCCTGTGCTGGTCAGGCCAAGGGTTTTTGCACCCGCACTCACCACCAGATCACCGCCGATCAGCGCATCACATTCCCCCGTAGCCACACGCACGGCACTAATGTCATCACTGCTTTCAGCAATCCGGCAATGGATATGCACCGCACCGCCCTTCTGGGCGAGCCCTGCCATCTCCATCATCGCGGCGGCCTTGCCGTCGATCTGTGCTGCCTGTGACAGGATCGCACCAATGGTCACCACGCCCGTGCCGCCAACACCGGTGATCACCACATTATGGGTGCCGTTGATCTGCGCTAGCTTTGGTGTCGGCATCTCTGGCAGGTCGACCGCCGTCGTCGTCGCCTTGCGGATTTTTGCGCCTTCCACGGTCACAAAAGACGGGCAAAACCCATTGAGACAGCTGAAATCTTTGTTGCAGCTGGATTGATTGATCTTGCGCTTGCGCCCCAGCTCCGTTTCCACCGGCTCAATCGAAATACAGTTGGATTGCACGCCGCAATCCCCGCAGCCTTCGCAGACATCAGTGTTGATAAACACCCTCCGATCCGGATCAGGAAACGCGCCCCGTTTGCGGCGGCGACGCTTTTCGCTGGCGCAGGTCTGGACGTAAACAATAGCTGTAACGCCACTAATCTCGCGGAACGTCTTCTCAACAGTTTTAAGATCAGCTCGTTCATGAAAGCTGATGCCAGTTGGGAACAGGCTCTGGTCTACCTCTTCCTTTTCATCATAAACCACAGCCAGATCGTTGATCCCAATCGCGCGTAGCTCATTGGCAATGCGCTGTGGGCTCAAGTCACCTTCGTTGGTCTGGCCTCCGGTCATGGCTACGGCATCATTATAAAGCACCTTGTAAGTGATGTTGGTCCCCGCCGCCATCGCCGCGCGGATGGCCTGAATGCCGGAGTGGTTATAGGTGCCATCCCCAAGGTTCTGGAACACATGTTTGGTCTTGGAAAACGGCGCCTCACCGATCCAATTCGCCCCCTCGCCTCCCATATGGGTAAAACCGCTGGTTTCGCGATCCATCCATTGCACCATGTAGTGACAACCGATACCCGCGTAGGCGCGACTGCCTTCTGGAACTTTCGTAGAGGTGTTGTGCGGACACCCCGAACAGAACCACGGCGTGCGCACCGCAATATCCTCGGCATTGTCAGAGCGCTTGGCCTCGAGCAGCGTGTTCATTCCGGCCTTCACCCCATCAGTGCCGCGCCCTTCCTCAATCAGAATCTCGCCCAGCTTCTCGGCGATCATGATCGGATCCAGCGCGCCCCGGGTTGGGAACAGCTCTTCACGCCCCATCAGCCCCGCACCGCCTTTGTACCAGCCATAGACCCGACGCCCGCGCCGATCATCAAAGATCGCCTCCTTGATCTGGATCTCAATCAGCTTGCGCTTCTCTTCCACCACCACAATGAGATCGAGCCCTTCAGCCCATTCGTTGAAGGTGGTCATATCCATCGGGAAGGTCTGCCCCACCTTATAGGTGGTGATCCCAAGCCTTTCGGCCTCATCCTCGTTGATGCCCAGAAGCTGTAACGCATGCACCAGATCAAGCCAGTTCTTACCCGCCGCAACAAAGCCGATCTTTGCACCCGACTTACCCCAGATCCGCTTGTCCATCCTGTTGGCACGGCTAAAGGCTTCCGCAGCGAAACGCTTATAGTCGATCATCCGAGACTCTTGCGCGTGGGGCGTATCTCCCAAGCGGATGTTGAGCCCGCCCTCAGGCATGTCAAACTCCGGCGCCACAAAGCTCAAACGATGCGGATCACCGTTCACCACAGCCGTTGCCTCAATCGTATCTTTCATGGTCTTCAAACCAACCCAGACGCCGGCAAATCGGCTTAGAGCGATCCCGTAGAGGCCATAATCCATCACTTCCTGCACGCCAGCCGGGGACACAACCGGCATGTAGGCATCCACCATCGCCCACTCCGACTGGTGCAGCACGGTCGAACTCTCGCCCGTATGGTCATCCCCCATCGCCATCAACACACCGCCGTGTTTGGAGGTGCCTGCCATATTGGCATGGCGCATCACATCGCCGGTGCGGTCCACGCCCGGACCCTTGCCGTACCAAAGGCCAAAAACCCCGTCGAATTTGCCTTCCCCGCGCAGCTCGGCCTGTTGGCTCCCCCACAGAGCAGTGGCCGCCAAATCTTCGTTCAACCCGGCTTGAAACAGCACGTCGGAGTCCCGCAGCACCTTCTCAGCCTTGGTCATCTGGCTGTCGACCGCCCCAAGCGGCGAGCCCCGATACCCGGTGACATGCCCAGCCGTGTTAAGCCCCGCCTCCGCATCACGCGCCTTCTGCATCAGCATCAAACGCACCAAAGCCTGCGTGCCATTGAGCATCACACTGTCTTTGGACAGGTCAAACCGGTCGTTTAAGGATACTTTTTGGATACTCATCTTGCGCTCCCCTCGCTGGACGGTCTCTTCCAATATAGGTGCTATAATAAGTCGCAATTACTGACCTATGTAAACATTTTTTTGAACAAGCGTTCTTTTCCTTTCCCCTATGAGAGATAGTACGCAAAGCAAGCAATCTGGATCAAGAAAACTTACTTCACCTCTCAGACCGCACTTTTTGAATTAAAAATATGCGCTCGCGAGATGGGCACCGGTAAGGCAGGGTACAACGTCCCAAGTGCCACCATCGCCAACGACACGTTCCCACAAGGCACGGTAAAGTGCTCCAAGGTTATGAAAGTTAGTCAAAACTTCGCTTTTCATTACATCTTATAGAGCGTAAGGCGACGATCTCAGCGTTGGTTCAAGCCCACAAAATCTTTGACTGACAAACAACCACATGACACAAAACAACAAAATGGAGCCGTCATGGATTGGGACAAACTTAGGATTTTTCACGCAGTTGCCGATGCTGGCAGCTTGACCCATGCGGGTGATGTGCTTCATTTGTCGCAATCCGCCGTGTCGCGTCAAATCAGGGCACTTGAAGAATCTCTTAACACGACATTGTTCCACCGACATGCCCGTGGTTTGATTTTGACTGAGCAAGGCGAACTGCTTTTCGACGCAACAGCGGCGATGAACAAACGGTTAGACGCCGCAGCCGCGCGCATTCGTGACAGCGAAGAAGAGGTTTTTGGCGAGCTGCGTGTCACCACCGCGATCGGTTTTGGTACTCTCTGGCTCGCACCGCGCCTCACAAAGCTCTATGAGAAGTACCCTGATCTGAACATTGATCTGATGCTGGAAGAGCGCGTATTGGACCTGCCAATGCGCGAAGCGGATGTCGCTATCCGTATGAAAGAGCCGAGCCAAGCTGATCTGATCCGCAAACGCCTGATGAGCGTGCGCATGCGGCTGTACGCGTCACGCAAGTACCTTGACCAGCATGGCGAACCAGCGTTGATCAGTGATCTCGCAAAGCACCGTTTGATTTGTCAAAACGTAAACTCAGAACAGGTCGGCGCTGGGGCAAGCTTTGTTACGAGTCTTTTGGCAAACGACGTCACCAAAATGCTCTATGTCAACAACTACTACGGCGTGCTGCAGGCTGTCCGAAATGATCTCGGGATTGGCGTTTTGCCAAACTACTTGAAACAAGACTTCCCAGACCTTGTCAGAGTGTTTGAGGACGTTGAGTCCAGCGAAGTGCCTGTATACCTAGCTTATCCGGAAGAATTGCGGCAATCAAAGCGCATCGCCGCGTTTCGCGATTTTGTGCAAGAAGAGATCATTTCACATCGCAAACAACTGCGAGACAAGGAAAATCAATAAGACATGCATTTGGCGCATGGCAGCCATGCCAGACTGGTGATGCAAAAAGTCTTGAAGGTTTTCAAACTGACTACTAATTGATCACTCGAAGACGATGATTGCTTAGATGCACATCATCTTCACCTCCCTGTTGGACTAAGGCCGAGCTTATTGCTCGGCCCTTTTTTTTGCCAAAATACCATATAGCTTACGCGTATGGTCTTTCCCTCCTTGACCTTTAGCGGGAAAACGGGCCTTTTTAACAGTGACGTTTATTACCACAGAGAATTCTATGAAACAGATTGTTTCGGGGCTTTTTTTGGCGCTGCTCGTCAGTGTCATGTCCCTTTCCGTTGCAGACGCTCAGATGCTGCCAACGACGACAACGACCTCGACTGCAACCGACAACGCGGACGTCTCGCTCGATGAGATGTCACCAGAAGCGATAAATGCGATGGTCGCGCGCATGTCTGACGACGAAGTCCGTGCTGTCCTTCTGGATCGTCTGGACGCTGTCGCGGCAGCCACGACCAGCGAAGAGGCCCCACGCACCCTGATTGAGCAAGCAACACTCCTTTGGAATGCTTTTTCTCAACCGGTCTTGGATGCGGTCCGAAAAACTCCGGGGCTTTTCCCTTCACAGTTTGAAGCCTTTCAAAACTTTGGCACCAATCATGGTGGCCCGGGCGGTGTCCTGACGCTCATCGGCCTCACAGCGTTGATCTTGGCGATTGGCCTAGGTGTCGAATACATTGTTCGTACTTGGCTGATAAAGATCCGTAACCCCGAAGCCAACCAAGGGCACGCCTCTCTCCGAGAGTCGATTGTATTCCTGTTCAAGCGTTTTCTTCGCGAAATCTTCGGTTTGGTTATTTTCTACGTCACAATCCGCATCGTTGGACGCAACATTCTTGATGCACAGCAGGTGACATTTGTGGCACCCTTCATCGGTTACATGATCTGGATGCCACGTATTGCTGCTGCGTTTTCCCGTTTCTTGATGGCGCCCAACCGGCCTGACTTGCGTTTGGTCAATGTCAGCGATCGTTGGGCAGGCTTCATCCACCGCCATCTGATTGGCATCGTCGTTCTGGGAGGCGCAACGATCTTCGTCGTTGACTTCAATGTGCTGAACGGTGTTCCAGCAGGTGAGACGCGCATTGGTTTCTGGATTGATACGATGGTCTACGTCTACGTTGGCTATGTCGTATGGACCGCGCGAGAGGGATTCAGCGACATGATGCGCGGCGACGACCCCAATCGCACTGACTTTGATGAAGCACTGGGCAAAGCCTATCCGTATTTTGCGCTGGCTGTTGCCGGATTTACCTGGGTACTTGTCTCCACAATGATTGGCCTTGGAAAAGTGCAACTTCTGCTCGCAGGAGCGCACTACGCAACCATGTTCTGGCTGCTTATCGCGCCAGTGATCGACACCGGGATCCGTGGTTTGGTACGCCATCTTGTGCCGCCAATGCAGGGTGAAGGCAAAGTTGCCGAAGACGCTTATATCTCCACCAAACGCAGCTATGTGCGCATTGGCCGTGTGATTGCGGTGGGAGCGGTGCTGGCTTTGATCGCGCGCACCTGGAATGTGTCTTTGCTTGACCTTATGCAAAACCGAGAGGGGATTGGCGACAACCTGTTCAGTTTCGCCATGACGGCAATCGTCGGCTATGTGGTGTATGAAGGTGTAAGCCTTTACATCAACCGACGCTTGGCAGCTGAGATGACTGCTTTGGGCATGTCACAGGAAGATGCAGACAATGAAATGGGCGGCGGCGGTGGTTCGCGACTGTCCACGGTTTTGCCGCTTCTGCTTGTAACAGCACAAGGTACCATCATTGTGATCTTTGGATTGCTTTCCATCGGCAACCTTGGCGTGGATATCACCCCATTGCTTGCAGGGGCTGGTATCGCGGGCCTTGCCATCGGTTTTGGCGCGCAAAAGCTGGTGACGGATGTTGTTTCCGGTGTCTTCTTCCTGGTTGATGACGCATTCCGTGTTGGAGACTATGTTGAGATCGACGGCACTATGGGCGCCGTCGAGAAGATCTCTATCCGGTCTATGCAACTGCGTCACCACCGAGGTCCGGTGCACACCATTCCCTATGGCGAGATCCCAAAACTGACCAACTATTCACGTGACTGGGTGATCATGAAGCTCAAGTTCACCGTGCCGTTTGATGCCGACCCCAATCGGATCAAAAAGATCTTCAAAAAGATCGGCGCTGAAATGCTTCAGGAAGAGCTCTACAAAGACGACTTCCTGCAGCCCTTCAAGTCGCAGGGCGTGTTTGACTTCGATGATGTTGGCATGATTATCCGCGGCAAGTTCATGGCGAAACCTGGTAAGCAGTTCATGATACGTAAAGAGATCTACAACCGCGTCAAAGCTGAGTTCAAAGCCAATGGCATCGATTTTGCGCGTCGCGAAGTTCGGGTCGCATTGCCGGACAATGTTGCCGAACTGCCAAAACAAGACCAGGCAGCCGTTGCCGCCGCAGCAGCAGCTGCAGCACAACAACAGCAGCAAGAAGGCGAAAACCCTACCGTCAAAGGGCCGGATTGATCGCAAATGGGACACCCCATCCAACACACATTCTGGCGGCAAGCGTGTAAAACGCTTGCCGCTTTTTCTAAGGCAACTGTACTGGCATGCCTTTACTGCGGTCATGCCCTTTCCGTGTGTGCAGATCCAATTGAGCAAAATCCGATGTCCAGCTCATTGGATTCGGCCGCAAAAGAAGAGGTCTACGGCTTTCGTGAGGGATCTGTCGTTGTCGCTCCGATCCCCTTTAAGAACGTCCTGATAGGGACAGGTCTTGTGCTAGGGGCCGGGTACTTGTTTCAGACTGACGCGAACAGCGACACATCCATCCTTGGTCTGGCTGCCATGCGCAGTGACAACGGGTCGAACGCATTTGGAATTGGTGGCAGTGTCGCGCTTGCTGACAACCGTTGGCAAGTCAGCGTTTCGGCGGCAGAGGCAGACGTGCTTTATGATCTGTTTGTTGGTCAGATCCCGGTACCTGTGCGCCAAACCGGGAAACTTATAGACGGTGAACTTCTCTATGGTCTCAATCCAGACTTACGTGTCGGGGGTGGGCTACGCTATCTTGAAACCACGCTGGGATATGCCAGTGCCTCAGGTGGCCCTCCTCTGCCAGAGGCAGAACTGGATTTGGCAACCCTCAGACTAATTGCAAAATGGGACACAAGAAATGACACATTATCAGCTCGAGATGGTCACCTACTTGAGGCAGACCTAGTTTATGGCAATGTTGTGAGCGCTGAAAACCGAGACTACTTCAAAGGGTCCGTTGCGTTCACCTATCATCATTCTTTAAGCGAGCGAGGCACGCTCGCGGCGCATGTTGTCGGGTGTTCTGTTTCAGACTCAGCCCCTTTTTTCAGCAAGTGTTCGCTTGGCGGCACAGACAATTTTCGAGGCTACAGCCCCGCTGAGTTTCTGAACAACGCACTTCTATCTGCACAGGTTGAATACAGACAGGACGTGACAAAGCGGTTTGGCGTGGTCGGTTTCATAGGCGCTGGGAATGCCGCATCCTCGTTCACCGCCTTGGGAGAGCAAGATCTCAAATACGCAGGTGGTTTGGGGGTGCGCTACCAACTCTCAGAAAAGTTCAACGCGGTGATTTCTGCAGATGTATCCCTCAATGATCGAAACGAAGATCTCTTATACATTTATGTTGGGCAACGGTTCTGAGTCCCGTTTGTGTCAGCGCTGTCGAACCGGTTTCCAGCCGAAACTGAAGATGCATGTCGGCCAGTTTGGCGACGCTCTCTACAGCAAAGCCACACCGGCAAGCAGACCAAACGCTTTTGGCTTCCCCTTTGGCCTCTCCTGCCCTAAAAGCCCCTCAAACGCTATCAACTTGGGGACCCTCGCCACATGCAGGAACCGGCCATCACCACCGATCTCATCGAAGCCCATGGACTGAAACCTGACGAATACGAGCTGATCCTAGAGATCATTGGTCGCGAACCCACGTTCACCGAGCTGGGTATCTTCTCGGCGATGTGGAACGAACACTGCTCTTACAAATCCTCCAAGAAATGGCTGCGCACCCTGCCCACCGATGGCCCTCAGGTCATATGCGGCCCCGGCGAAAACGCGGGCATCGTCGACATCGGCGACGGCGACGCAGTTGTTTTCAAAATGGAAAGCCACAATCACCCCTCCTACATTGAACCCTATCAGGGCGCAGCAACCGGCGTGGGCGGCATTCTGCGGGACGTCTTCACCATGGGCGCCCGTCCGATCGCGGCGATGAACTCACTGTCTTTTGGCGAAACCGGCCACCACAAGACCAAACAGCTGGTCAACGGCGTGGTCGAAGGTGTTGGCGGCTACGGCAACTGTTTCGGCGTGCCAACCGTGGGCGGCGAAGTGCGCTTCCACCCGGCCTATAATGGCAACTGTCTTGTGAATGCGTTCGCCGCCGGTCTCGCCAAGACCGACGGCATTTTTTATTCTGCGGCCTCCGGCATCGGCATGCCGGTTGTCTATCTTGGTGCAAAAACTGGGCGTGACGGTGTGGGTGGCGCAACCATGGCCTCTGCAGAGTTTGACGACACCATCGAAGAAAAGCGCCCCACCGTTCAGGTTGGCGACCCCTTCACCGAAAAACGCCTGATGGAAGCCACGCTGGAGCTGATGCAAACCGGTGCCGTGATTTCCATTCAGGACATGGGCGCCGCAGGTCTGACCTGCTCCGCAGTGGAAATGGGCGACAAAGGCCAGCTTGGCGTGAAGCTCAACCTCGAAGACGTGCCACAGCGCGAAGACAATATGACCGCTTATGAGATGATGCTGTCTGAGTCTCAGGAACGCATGCTTATGGTTCTGAACCCAGAGCTTGAAGCCGAAGCGCGCGCCGTGTTTGAGAAATGGGATCTCGACTTCGCCATCGTTGGCGAAACTATCGCAGAAGACCGCTTCCTGATCTTGCACAACGGCGAAGTCAAAGCGGACCTGCCGCTGTCTCCGCTCTCTGGCCGCGCGCCGGAATATGACCGCCCATGGGTGGAAACCCCAGCTGCCGAAGAGTTGGCCGAGGTGCCACAAATCGACGGCATCGACGGCCTCAAGGCGCTGATCTCCTCGCCAAACTACGCGGGTAAACAGTGGGTCTATGAGCAATATGACACCACCGTCATGGGCGACACCGCGCAGCGCCCCGGCATGGGCTCCGGCGTGATCCGCGTGCATGGCACCGACAAGAAACTGGCCTTTACCTCTGACGTGACCCCACGCTACGTGAAAGCCAACCCGGTTGAGGGTGGCAAACAAGCCGTGGCCGAAGCCTTCCGCAACCTCTCAGCTGTGGGCGCCAAACCTCTGGCAACAACAGACAATCTGAACTTCGGCAACCCCGAAAAGCCGGAAATCATGGGCCAGTTTGTGGGCGCCATCAAAGGCATCGGCGAGGCGGTGGCCGCTCTGGATATGCCTATCGTGTCTGGCAACGTCAGCCTTTATAACGAGACCGACGGCTCTGCGATCCTGCCAACGCCCACCATCGGTGCGGTTGGTCTCATCGCTGCAAACGAAGAGCCGATCCTTGGTGAAGTGCGCGACGGTCACGTGGCGCTTCTGATCGGGGACACCACCGGTCACCTCGGCCAATCCGCACTGCTTGCGGAAGTCTTCAACCGCGAAGACGGCGACGCCCCACATGTGGATCTGGACGCTGAGCGCAAGAACGGTGAGTTCATCCGCGAAAACCGTGACTGGATCAAAGCCTGCACAGACCTCGCGGACGGCGGCCTCGCGCTGGCCGCCTTTGAACTGGCTGAAGGTGCAGGCGTCGGTGTTCAGTTGGATGTGGACGACACCCCGACCCTCTTTGGCGAAGATCAGGCGCGCTATCTGGTGGCCTGCAACTTCGATCAGGCCGAAGCGCTGATGATCAACGCCTCCAAGGCTGGCATCACCATCACCACCGTTGGCAAGTTTGGCGGCGACACCGTGAAATTCGGCGGCTCAGAAGCCACGCTGGCGGAACTGTCTGACACCTTCCGTAGCAGCTTCGCTGCAGCCGTTGCCTGATCTCATGGAGGGCGGGCGCCCCACGCTTCCGCCCCTCACGGATGACTGTGCAAGCTGCGCAGCGCTTTGCTGCGTGGCTTACCCATTTGATGCAGATGAGGATTTCGCCCTCATCAAACGCGCAGACGATCCCTGCCCCAACCTCTCAGACAGCTGTTTCAACTGCACGATCCACGCCGATCTGATCCCGCGCGGCTTTGGCGGCTGCGTCGCCTATTCCTGCGCAGGGGCTGGCCAGCGTGTCACGCAGGAGCTGTTTGACGGGGAGCACTGGCGCGAAGATCCCGACCTTCTTGGCCATATGACTTATGCGCTGCGCGTCGTGCGCCCCATTCACGAAGCACTGTTGCTTCTACAGCAATCCGCGCAGATCCCAGTGCCTACAAGTGTTGTCGCACAACGCGAAGCCCTTTTGGCCGCGCTCTGCCCCAAGGATCCGAAATCCATCTACGATTTTGAAGAGCCAGAGGTGCAGGACGCCCTCGCCGATGTGCCCGCCTTTCTGCAATCGCTCGCACCGTTTGTTTAAAAGCTTCCGCCGAAACCGACTTGCGGAGCATTCGGCCAAGCCCTACATTTTTTCTGAACAAGACAAAGGAACGCCTCCATGCCCATGACAGCTCACCAAATTGAGGAACTGCTGCGCGAGACCTTTCCAGATGCCGAAATCCAAGTCGGCGGCTCGGACGGTGTGCATATGTCCGCCATGGTGGTTGACGAAAGCTTCCGCGGTAAGAACCGCGTACAACAACAGCGCGCCGTCTATGCCGCCCTCAAGGGCAAGATGGACGGGCCCTCTGGCGAGTTGCACGCGCTGGCGCTGACCACAAAGGTACCAGAGTGATGCCACTCAGTGGGCTGGCCGGTGGGCTGCTCTTTGCGGTTTGCGCCATGGGGGCGCTCGTCGCATGGTATAGCCGAAATCGCAGCCCACTTGAGAAGGATCGAGAAGATCCAGACTATCACCACCTACGCTCAGACTATCAATCCGGGGTTGGAGGTGGCAACGTGCGCACGTGGAAAGTTCCCAAGGATCCGCAGGAATATGCACGCCTGTTTGTCCCAGAAGACGCGACAGACAGCGACGTCCCCAAATAGCCCTGCCTTGCACCCGGCGAAACACAAGCTACCCATTGGCATCTCGCAATCGGCTGACCTATATGTAAGCCAACAGGAACGTGGCCAACGCCAAAAGGAAATGAAAATGACCGACGTTAAAGACCGTATCGACGAAACCGTGAAAGCCAGCGATGTGGTGCTCTTCATGAAAGGCACCAAAGACATGCCACAGTGCGGCTTCTCCTCCCGCGTGGCTGGCGTTCTGAACTACATGGGCGTGGACTACGCTGATGTAAATGTGCTCGCCGACGAAGAGGTGCGTCAGGGTATCAAGGATTATTCCGACTGGCCGACCATTCCGCAGCTCTATGTCAAAGGCGAGTTCGTGGGCGGCTGCGACATCATCACCGAAATGACCCTGTCCGGCGAGCTGGACACCATGTTTGACGACAACGGTGTGAGCTACGACAAAGACGCCGCAGACAAAATCCGCGAAGCAAACGCGTAATATCCGGCATATTTCTTGTTTGAAAAGCCCCACCAAATCGGCGGGGCTTTTTTTATTTGAAACATGTTGCGGCGGGCCTGCTCAGCGCGCGTCGCTGGCGTAGCCCGGAATTCTGCCTTCCACGTGATAAACTTCCAAGCGCGCATCCCGGCTCAATCCGGCAGGATGTGAGCCCGCAGCCCCTTCCGGCACCTCTCGCCCAACCTCGGCATAGTGCGCCACCCAGTCTTCCAGCAAAGCACCGCTCTGCACATCGCGAAAACTTAATGGCGTGTTGGGAAACACTGCCACCCCATTGTTGGCATGGCGAAACATCTCAAGGATCAGCTCGCTGCAATAGAGCGACTCGGGGCTGCTGCTGTAGTAAGGATCATAAGGCACACCAAGTCGAGACAGCCCAAAAGTCAGAGCGCCCGGGATCAACGGGCGATAAGCTGCGCTCAGACGCGCAAACATCAAACGGGGCCGCGCTTCGGCGCAATGGCTCCGCTCAGCGTATTGTTCCAATGAAGTTAGTCTGACTGCTGGATCAATCGCTTCTAAAACTGAGAGCAACCCATTCTGGAAAACAACGATGCCAACATGATTGATCCGTGCTCCACGGTGGCCTTCAACCACCGCAGAAATCAGATTGTCTTCCTCACCCAAGGCAGCAAAAATCAGATCACCCGGGACCAGTTGCGGCACGGATAGCCTAATCACCCAGCAGCTTTCTCTTCGACGAGATCAGCCAGTGCTTCTGCACGTGCCGTCATTTCTGCCAAGGTTTGTGTCACAGAGTCAGGAATAACAGGCACTTCGATACGCTCAGGTGCAGGAGCCGGTGCATTCTTGAGCGCTGAAATCTCTTCATCGCATGCTGCCAACTTTGCCTCAGCATTGCGCAGCTGATCTTCAAGACCAGCCGTTTTATCTGCCAGCATCAAGCCAGCCATCAGCAACATCCGGGGTTCAGGAATACGCCCGGCCTGTGCAATCAGAGCTTTGGCTTGTTCGTCCAGCATCTGCGCTGCAGCACGCAAGAAATGTTGCTCTCCATCTTGGCAAGCAACTTCAAAAACGCGTCCGCCAATTTCGATCTGTACCTCAGGCATCAAGCTTCTCCTGTCTCATCTGCCATGGCCGGAGCCACCTCATCGCTCGCAGCTTGCGGAGCATCCTCTGCGGTGACCCCTTGCACCAATGGGCGCAGCTCGGCGAGGATCAATGCCGTTTCAGTCATCTCCGCTTCGCGCAATGCCGTGAGCGTTGCCAGATCAGACTTCAAGGCATCATTGACGGCAGATGGATCCACCATTTCGCCCTTTTCAACCTGGTCGCGCAGCACCTGGTTGGTGGTCCGTTCACGCCGGGCCATCTGACGCAAACGCCGCAGGCGCTTTGCCAACTCATCAAGCAGCGCGCGATTGGCATCTGTCTCAGTATTTCCACCAGGCGCAGCACTCTCGTTTTCAAATGATGGCTGTGTCGCCGCGGCATCTGCAGCAGCGGCGGCGGCTGTCTCTGCTGCCTCCGCACGTGCTTCTGCCGCGAGCAAAGCCTGTGCAGCTTCTTCTTTTGCGCTCTCCGCAGCCTTTATGGTTTCTTCGGCAACTGAGCGTGCGTCTTTCTCAGCCGCGAGTTCGGCTTCCAAATCAGACTTGCTTGCTGTTAACGCACGTACGCGCTCTTCCATTTGCGCGGTGACCAACGCCTCGTTTTCAAGGGCGCGTCTCAAGGCTTGAATGTCTTCACCTGTCTCAGGCTCAGCAACCACGGCCTGCATCGCATCAACGCCGCGTCCAATCCGCTCCAGCGCAGCACTCAGCCTGCTCTCTAGTTCGCTGATGTCACTCATTTGCCTCGTCCTTTCTGATCCGGTTCTTGTTGACCCGTTTGTCGCGCTCGCACAGTTAACGTGGCCACGAATCGCCGCCAAGCGCATTATGTCGCGATCTTATCCAATGGACAGGCAAAATGCGCCCCCCATCGCATCGAAATCCTAGGTTGTGCGTTCAGCGAACCAAGCACACAAATAGCCCTTAAAAAGTGGCGATTCAGCCGCCACCAATGTTGCTATTGGCCATAATCCTGCTATTGACCCAGCAACCAAAACCCCAACCCAGAGGAGCGCAAGACGTGGACATCGCCGCCCTGCGTGAAAAGAACCCTGAACATTGGATGAAAGCCTCCGCAATTCGTGCTCTGACACTGGATGCGGTTGCCGCTGCAAACTCCGGTCACTCTGGCATGCCCATGGGCATGGCGGACGTGGCAACAGTGCTGTTTGAAAAGCACATGAAGTTTGACGTTGCCGCGCCAAACTGGCCGGACCGCGACCGTTTTATCCTGTCTGCTGGCCACGGCTCCATGCTGATCTATTCGCTGCTTTATCTCATGGGTGACAAACAGGTCACGCTGGAGCAGGTAAAGAACTTCCGCCAAATGGGCGCGCTCACCGCGGGCCACCCGGAAAACTTCCTGATCGACGCTGTGGAAACCACCACTGGTCCGCTTGGTCAGGGCATCTCCAACGCCGTGGGCTTTGCCATGGCCGAAGAGATTCAGCGCGCGCAATATGGCCGCAAGCTGGTGGATCACTACACCTATGTGATCGCAGGCGACGGCTGCCTGATGGAAGGCATCTCCCAAGAGGCCATCGGCCTTGCTGGCCGCCACAGCCTCGGCCATCTGATCGTGCTCTGGGACAACAACAACATCACCATCGACGGTACTGTTGAGCTCTCAGACCGCACCGATCAGGTCAAGCGCTTCAAAGCTTCCGGCTGGCAGGTTCTGGAAATTGACGGCCACGATCCCGAAGCGATCGACGCCGCGATCGAAGCTGCCAAGAAAACCAAAAAACCGTCGATGATTGCGTGCAAAACCCACATCGCAATCGGCCACGCGGCGCAGGACACCTCCAAAGGCCACGGCGCCCTGACCGACGCAGAGCAGCTTGCCGCCGCCAAAAAGGTCTACGGCTGGCCGGGTGCGGCATTTGAAGTGCCTGCCGACATCAAAGCACAGTGGGAAGCCATCGGCTCCCGCGGTGCAAAAGAGCGCGCCGCATGGGAAGGCCGCTTTGCGGAAGCCTCCAAGCAAAAGCAGGACCGTTTCAACCGCGCCTACGCGCTGGAAGCACCCAAAAAGCTATCCGCAACCGTGAAAGCGCTGAAAAAGCAGATCTCTGAGGATCAGCCTTCCGTCGCCACCCGGAAATCTTCCGAAATGGCGCTGGCAGCGATCAACCCGATCATGCCGGAAACAGTGGGCGGCTCTGCCGACCTGACCGGGTCCAACAACACAAAGACCGGTGACCTGGGTGTGTTTGACACCGACAACCGCAAAGGCCGCTATGTCTACTGGGGCATCCGTGAGCATGGCATGGCCGCTGCGATGAACGGCATGGCGCTGCACGGCGGCATCCGCCCCTACGGCGGCACCTTCTTCTGCTTCACCGACTATGCACGCCCCTCCATGCGTCTGGCCGCTCTGAGCAAAATCCCCACCGTGTTCGTGATGACCCACGATTCCATCGGTGTGGGCGAAGATGGTCCAACCCACCAGCCGGTCGAACACCTCGCAATCTGCCGCGCGACCCCGAACACCTATGTGTTCCGTCCAGCGGACTCCGTGGAAACCGCAGAGGCCTGGGAAATCGCGCTGACCAGCAAAGAGACCCCTTCCGTGATGGCCCTGACCCGTCAGAACCTGCCAACCGTGCGCACCGAGCACAAACTGGCAAACCTGACCGAGAAAGGCGCTTATGTGCTGGCAGAGGCCGAGGGCAAACGTCAGGTGATCCTGATCGCCACCGGCTCCGAAGTCTCCACCGCGATGGAAGCAAAGGCGCTTCTGGAAGCGGAAGGCATCGGCACCCGCGTGGTCTCCATGCCCTGCATGGAGCTCTTCGCTCAGCAGGACGAAGCCTACCGCCGCAAGGTTCTGCCAGCCGGCGCAGCCGTGCGCGTTGGCGTAGAGGCCGCTGTGCGCGCAGGTGGCTGGGATCAATGGCTCCTGGGTGAACGCGCCCGCGCAGGCAAATCCGACTTCGTCGGCATGTCGAGCTTCGGTGCCTCTGCCCCGGCTGGTGAGCTGTTTGAAAAGTTCGGCATCACCGCAGCCAATGTGGCGGAGAAAGCCAAAGCTCTGCTGTAAGAGCAGCTCTATCCAAAAGAGAAAAGGCGCTCCATCAGGAGCGCCTTTTTTAGTTGGTCCATCTCAGAACAAGACGATCAAACCGATGCGGATTGCCGCATTCCAAACGCGGCGAACATCCAGCCGCGCCTTACTGCGCCTGAGCGCGTTTGCGATCCCCGTCCTGCAATAGGTAAAGCGCAATCAGAGTGACAACGACACCAGACAGCAAATATAGCGCCGCAGCCCAAAGCCCAAACTTAGAAGCAAGGAACAAGCCTGTCAGAGGCGCAAAAGCCGCCCCCAAGAGCCATGACAGGTTGGTCGACATAGCTGATCCAGAATACTGATGTTCCATCTTAAAGCGGTTGGGCACGATAGAGCTTGATTGCCCATAAGACAGACCAAGCACAACGAAGCCCAAAAGAATGTAGATCGCAGGCATTGTCTCTAGGGTGGCGATACTCAAGCAGAGCACAAGTGTCAGAAGGCTGCTGATAAACAGCACGATCCGGCGTGACAGCATGTCCGCCAATGCACCAGAAACCATCACAGATCCGATCGCGAGCGTGCCGCCGAGAAGCTGCAACAACAGGATCTCGGTGATGTCACGACCAGAGAAAAGCAATGCATAGCTCAGCGGGAACACCGTCACCATGTGGAACAAAGCGTAGCTCGACAGCGGCAACAGCGCTGACAAAAGGATCGTGCGCCACTCGGTCTTGATCAATTGAGGCAACGGCGCGGACTGCAGCAGTCGCGCGTCATCGCTGCCAAAGTTTGTTGTCAGCAGACGCAGCCGTGCGAAAAGCGACACAACATTTACCGCCATGACCGCAAAGAAGGCAAAACGCCAGCCGTAGGTCAGGAACTCTTCTTCAGTGAGGAAGCCGGTCAATACATAAAACAGCGCAGCTGCAACACAGAAACCAATCGGACCACCAAGCTGCGCAACCATGCTATAGCGCCCTTCCCGGCCCTCAGGTGCCGCAGATTTCAGCTGAAGCGTTATGCCATCCCATGCGCCCCCCAGTCCAAGTCCTTGGACAAAACGAAGCACCCCCAACATCACAGGTGCAGCAATTCCCCAAGTCTGATATCCTGGCAGCAGCCCAATCGCCACTGTTGACGATCCCAAGATCATGAGTGCCAGGGTAATTTTGCCTGGTCTCCCGATTTTATACTGAATGCTGCGCGCAAGCATACTCGCGATCGGGCGCGCAATAAATGCAAGTGAAAATAAGCCGAACGACCACAGGGTTCCGCTCAGCGGATCCAAGTGCGGAAAGAACACGGTAGGAAAAACGAGGGCTGACGCTATGGCATAAACAAAGAACCCGAAAAAGTCCGTTACTCGCGCCATCACCACAGTGATGACCACGTCATCCAGTGTGACATTATGTTGCACCGCAGATTCAGATATTGCCATATTTCAGCCTCCCATGTGTCTGAACGGGCCTTTGATGCGTTCCTCCTACGCATCGTGGGCCTCTTGACCGCACTGCCTCTGTAAAAATGACGCAGTGCAGCATCTTGCAACTCAAGCCTACTGACGATATGCGGCGCGGGCAAGGTTCTAACAGTGAGAAATCACTGTGAATCCCAGTGAAACAAATCCAGAAACGAAAAGAAGAATGCCATGCTGCTGAAACGCGTTGGTTTGTTCGTGCTCCCGCTGTTGTTGTTATCAGGGTGCCAGCTTACAGTCCTCAATCCGTCGGGCGACATTGCTGCGCAACAAGGTGATCTGATCATCTATGCCACAATCTTGATGCTCATCGTGATTGTCCCCGTTATGGTTCTGACGGTCTTTTTTGCGCTGAAATATCGCGCCTCCAACAAAGAGGCGGAATATGAACCCGATTGGGATCACTCGGTCACGCTTGAAGTTATCGTTTGGTCAGTCCCATTGGCGATCATCATTTGTCTTGCCGGTCTTACATGGGTCGCGACACACCGTCTTGAACCCTATGATGATCTCAAGCGTATTTCGGTTGATCAGCCGATTGACCCTTCGGTCAAGCCGATGGAGGTGCAGGTCGTTGCGCTCGATTGGAAATGGCTCTTCATCTACCCTGAATATGGCATCGCAACTGTCAACGAAGCTGCAGCAATTGTTGATCGTCCCGTAGAATTCAAAATCACATCTGCAACTGTGATGAATGCCTTCTACATTCCTGAAATGGCCGGCATGATCTACGCGATGGGCGGCATGGAAACCGAATTGAACGCCGTGATCAACGCGCCCGGCGAGTTTGAAGGTTTCTCTGCAAACTACAGCGGCAATGGCTTCTCCCATATGCGCTTTGACTTCCACGCCCTTGACCAGGCTGGATTTGATGCCTGGGTCGAAAAGGTCCGCGACGCTCCATTGGCGCTTGACCAAGATGCCTATGTCGCGCTTGAGCCGCAAAGCACCGCGCATCCAGTGACGTACTATTCCTCCGTTGAAGAAGGCATCTGGGACAAGATCCTCAACATGTGCGCAGGCGATGACGACCTTTGCCTGAATGACATGATGATGGCTGACGCATTGGGCGGTGGCGGCATCGAAGGGCTCTACAACCGGGAGCTTTTCCGCGGCCTCTGCGCAGCAGATGATCCTCAGGGGCTGTTTGACATCTTGCGCCCAGATCTCGCCGATCGTCGTGACGAGATCATCCACGCAATGTTGAGTGACGACACTCTTCTTCCTTCTTCTAAAGCACAGGCGAACTGACACATGGCGAGTCCAACCGCAGCCGTCGAGCACGGCACAGATATCGTCAATTCTGCCCATTGGTTCTGGGGCAAATTGGGATGGGACATCTTCCCATTTTACGATCCAATCATTTTCGGCACCTTCATCGGCACCTGTCTCCTCGGGTTGGCTGTCGTGGGCGCTGTGACTTACTTCCGTCTCTGGGGATATCTCTGGAACGAGTGGTTCACGTCGATTGACCATAAGAAAATCGGGATCATGTACATGATCCTCGGCGTCATCATGTTGGTGCGCGGATTTGCTGACGCTTTGCTGATGCGTTTGCATCAGGCCTTGGCCTCAGCTGGATATGTCGGATTTCTTCCGGCCTATCACTACGATCAGGTCTTTACCGTTCACGGTGTGATCATGATTTTCTTCGTCGCAATGCCGTTTGTGACCGGTTTCATGAACTACGTGATGCCGCTCCAGATTGGTGCGCGCGATGTGGCCTTTCCGTTCCTCAACAACTTCAGCTTCTGGCTGACAGTTTCCGGCGCAATCCTGATCATGATTTCCCTGTTTGTCGGTGAATTCGCGGCAACAGGTTGGCTGGCCTATCCACCGCTTTCCGGGCTGACCTTTAGCCCTGGCGTTGGAATGGACTACTATCTGTGGTCGCTCAACATCGCAGGCATCGGCACAACACTGTCAGGCATCAACCTGGTTGTAACCATCGTCAAGATGCGTGCCCCTGGGATGACATGGATGAAAATGCCCGTGTTCACCTGGACGGCGCTTTGCACAAACATCTTGATTGTGGCCACCTTTCCGGTTTTGACAGCAACCCTCGCACTGCTGACCGCAGACCGGTATCTTGGCACCCATTTCTTCACCAATGAAATGGGCGGAAGCCCGATGATGTATGTGAACCTGATCTGGATCTGGGGTCACCCTGAAGTATACATTCTGATGTTGCCGATTTTCGGTGTCTTCTCCGAGGTCGTATCAACCTTCTGCTCCAAGCGTCTGTTTGGATATACGTCCATGGTTTACGCAACCTGCGTGATCATGATCCTCAGCTACATTGTTTGGCTGCACCACTTCTTCACCATGGGGGCAGGTGCAAATGTGAACTCCTTCTTCGGGATCAGTACGATGATTATTTCGATCCCGACGGGCGCCAAGCTCTTCAACTGGCTGTTCACCATGTACAAAGGCCGCATTCGTTTTGAATTGCCAATGATGTGGACAGTTGCGTTCATGCTGACCTTTGTGATTGGCGGCCTGACAGGTGTGCTGTTGGCAATCCCGCCAGCGGACTACGTCCTGCACAACTCTTTGTTCCTTGTGGCGCACTTTCACAATGTGATCATCGGCGGCGTGGTGTTTGGGATCTTCGCAGGCATCAACTTCTGGTGGCCTAAGGCCTTTGGCTTCAAGCTGGACCCATTCTGGGGCAAGATCAGCTTCTGGGGCTGGGTTGTCGGCTTCTGGTTTGCCTTCATGCCACTGTACATCATGGGCCTCATGGGCGTGACCCGCCGCCTGAGCCAGTTTGAAGACACCTTCTATGCTGGTTACTTCTTTGTGGCTCTGCTTGGCGCACTCATGATCGCAATTGGGGTTCTGGCATTTGTGGTGCAAATCGCAGTCAGCATTCTGAAGCGTGAAGAGTTGAAGGTAGATGGTGATCCTTGGGGTGGCCGGACACTTGAGTGGGCCACCACGTCCCCTCCGCCTTACTACAACTTTGCCTTCAACATCCGGGTTCATGCTCTCGATGCGTGGCAGCATATGAAAGACAACGGCTATAAAAAGCCAACCGAAGGATTCACTCCGATTCATATGCCGCACTACACATCCAGTGGGATCATTATCTCCGGCTTCATGACTGTCATGGGCTTCGCGCTGATCTGGCACGTGTGGTGGTTGGCGGCTGTGACCTTCTTTACCTCCTTGGTTTGGGGCATCGGCCACACCTTCAATTACAACCGTGACTACTACATCCCTGCCGATGAGGTCCAAGCGATCGAAAATGGCAAGGCACCAACAATGAGCCCAGCGGAGTAACTCAAATGTCATCAGCTACCGTTGAAACGCCGAAAGGCGGCTTTGAATTCATCGTTCATGACGATCATCATCATGACGATGGAGACCATCACCACGAAACCGGGACAATGCTCGGTTTCTGGATCTACCTGATGAGCGATTGCCTGATCTTTGGCATCCTCTTTGCGATCTATGCAGTTGTGGGCCAGAACTATGCGGCTGGCCCCGCTCCACTCGATCTCTTTGAGCTCGATAAGATCGCTTGGGCAACTGCATGGCTGTTGTTGTCTTCGATCACCTACGGCTTCTCTGTGATCAAAATGCATGAAAACAACAAGAACATGATGATGTTCTGGCTCATCATCACCGGCATCTTCGGCGCGGGGTTCTTGTACCTCTCGGTCGAAGAATTCATGCACCTCTGGCATATCGGTGCCGGACCAGGCGCATCTGCGTTCCTGTCTGCCTTCTGGTTCTTGGTCGGCACCCACGGTGTACACGTGGCCTGTGGTGCGCTTTGGTTGGTTGTTTTGCTTGTGCAGGTTCAGATTCATGGGCTGACTCATGAAAACAAACGCCGGATCTTGTGCTTGAGCTTGTTCTGGCACTTCCTCGACCTGATCTGGATCGGGGTGTTCTCTTTCGTCTATCTCACAGGGGTTCTGCTATGAGCGCTGAAACGCACGACTCAGCCAAAGCCTATCGCGACTATCTGAAAGGCTTTATCTTCTCCGTGATCTTGACGGTCATCCCGTTCTACTGCGTGATGAGCGGCGCGGTTACAGATGTGCCTACACTGATTGCGATCATCTTCGGTCTTGGCGCGATTCAAATGGCTGTTCATGTGGTCTACTTCCTGCACTTGACCGTAAGTGCAGAAGACGGCTGGCAAGCCATGTCCATCGCCTTCACTCTTATGCTTGTCATCATTGTGTTGGTTGGCTCGGTCTGGGTCATGACTCACCTGCATGAAAACATGATGCCTGCGCACGAGCAGATTGAGCGGATCAAAAATCTGCCATGACGGTCAACTCAACCCGCGTGAAACGTCCTCTTTGGGTCGATGTCACCCTCTTGCTTTTGTCTGCCGTGCTCTTCACGTCAATGGTGGCACTCGGCAACTGGCAGGTGCGGAGACTGGGCGAAAAGTTGGATCTTATCTCGCGGGTTGAAACCTATGCGTATGGGGCTCCGGTCCCTGCGCCTCTGAATGAAACACCCCCCGAATACCTTCGCGTAGAGCTTTCCGGCACTTACGATCACCAAAACTCGATCCTAGTCAAAGCGGTTACCGACCTTGGCCCAGGGCATTGGGTCATGTCTCCCTTGCACACAGATAACCTTGCCATCTGGATCAACCGTGGTTTTGTTCCAACCGGCAAAGACAGAGACGTTTGGTTCCAACCTGAGGGACGTCAAACCGTCACTGGTCTGGCAAGACCAACTAAACCGGGTGGCACGCTGCTCGAAGAAAACCTACCAGAACAAAACCGATGGGTGTCTCCAGATCTAAACGCGATGTCCGAGCATATCGGACTCAGCAATGCATTGGACTACTACATCGCGGCCGACCACAGTGGCGCCGCGGAAGACTGGCCGCGCGGTGGTTTGACAAAACTGGTTTTCAGCAACTCTCACCTCAGCTACGCGCTGACGTGGTATGCGATGGCCGCCCTGTTTTTTACAGCGATGGCCTATGTGATCTGGGATCGCAAAAGAGTGCGCGACTAACCCGCACATTTTCCCGACAGTTGGTCGGTTAGCGCACAAACTTCCCCCTACAGATAGCACAGCGATAACGATCTCGCGTGATCGTGCGCAGTCATGCCAGACCAACCGCGCCTGACACGTCCCTGCTTGCAGCCCCCCCCCGCGAACAGCACATTTGTCAAATGCCCCGATAATTCGGCTGCACATCTCTGCCAACTGATCACGCAGCTCTAGGCAGTCCAGAGGATGCGAATTTTCGGCACCGCACAGGCTTTTCGCCTTGCGGTGCCATCGTGATTGGGCAATCACGCATTTGTCTCAAAGCGTGCGGTCAGCCCGCCTAAAGTCCTGCTCACGAGCCAGCTCGCTCACACCAACGCACAACAACACGAAAGAAACACGCTCAATGTCTGCACTTGAAGACACCGATGGTGCGATCACATCATCAGAAACTGACTACAAATTCGGCCCCCAACAGGCCCTTGCCGGTGCACAGATGCTCTTTGTCGCCTTTGGTGCATTGGTCCTCGTCCCGATCCTCACTGGGCTCAACGCAAGCGTGGCTTTGTTCACAGCTGGCCTAGGCACACTGATCTTTCAAATCGTAACACGCGGTCAGGTGCCGGTATTTTTGGCCTCCTCTTTCGCCTTTATTGCCCCCATCATCTATGGGGTACAGACATGGGGACTGGCAGCGACAACCGGTGGCCTCGCCGCCGCAGGCTTGCTTTATGTCGTGCTCAGCTTCGCCGTGCGGATCTGGGGCAGTGGCTTTCTGCACAAATACCTACCACCCGTGGTGGTTGGCCCAGTGATCATGATCATCGGCCTTTCGCTCGCCCCTGTTGCGATCAACATGGCAACAGGCCTCGCCGGTGAAACGCAGATCATGCCGCGCGGCATCGCCATGCTGCTGGCAGCAATTTCTCTGGGCACCACAATGCTCACAGCCATCTTGGGCCGTGGCATTATGAAAATCGTGCCGATCCTCGCGGGAATTGTCGCAGGCTATCTCGCCGCAATTGTGGTCGGTCTGGTGACAGGCGAAAGTCTGATCAACACGGCCGGTCTGGTAGACGCGCCTTGGTTTGCCATCCCAGAGTTTGTACGCCCAGAATTCAACCTCGCTGCCATCTTGTTCATCCTGCCGGTCGCAATCGCACCTGCAATCGAACACTTCGGCGACATTCTGGCGATCGGCAATGTCACCAAGAAAGACTATCTGAAAAAACCCGGCATTCAGAACACGATGCTTGGCGACGGTCTCGCGACAACAGCGGCAGGTCTTTTGGGCGGCCCTCCCAACACCACATATTCGGAGGTCACAGGCGCCGTTACCCTCACACGAGCGTTCAATCCCGCGATCATGACGTGGGCCGCAATCTTTGCAATCGCCCTGTCGTTTGTTGGCAAGCTGGGCGGCTTCCTCGGCACCATTCCGATGCCTGTCATGGGTGGCATCATGATTTTGCTATTCGGCATGGTGACCGTCGTGGGCATGAGTGTTGTGGCAAAAATCGGCGAAGAGCTGCACGATCCCCGCAACATGGTGATCGCATCGACAATTCTGGTGCTTGGCCTTGGAGGTTTGACACTGTCCTTTGGTGAAGGCTTCTCCCTCGCAGGTATCGGGCTCGCAGGTGTTGCCGGTCTTGTGCTCAACCTTGTCCTGCCCAAAACACGCAACGACTGACCTCTCTGATAACGAGCGTGGCCGCTTATCTGGTTGGCCACGCTCCCCAATACCCCCATTGATGTGGGTATCCTCACTTACATCCGAACAAGGCCGCCCAGACGCTTCGACACCGCTTTGCATTGCGTAAAGTTGGTTTTCCGGTAGCTGTTATCCCAAAACAGGCACGAAGCTGCCAAAACGCGAAACGGATCGCATCTGAGCTAGCACCATGCTGCGTCTGTTCAAAATATGTGGGAACTTAGCAAATTATGGCGGAGAGACAGGGATTCGAACCCTGGAGACGGTTTCCCGCCTACACACTTTCCAGGCGTGCGCCTTCGACCACTCGGCCACCTCTCCGCAACAGAGTGTCGATGCTGCCATCGTCTCTGTGAGGCGGTGTTTAGCTCTATCCGCTGGGGGGATGCAAGAGGCAAAATGCGGGTTTTTTTGGTTTTCTCAACAAAAAAGAGCCGCGCATTTGCGCGGCTCTTTTCAATCCTTTCGAAAGCCTTATCAAACGGCTTCGGCAGCACGCGGGCGATCTCTGTTTGACAGCTCTTCCGCCACCAAGAATGCCAGTTCAAGGGACTGGCTTGCATTCAGGCGAGGATCGCAGGCTGTGTGATATCGTGCAGAGAGGTCTTCTTCGGTCACTGCACGTACACCACCGGTGCACTCGGTCACATCCTGGCCGGTCATCTCAAAATGAACGCCGCCTGGAATGGTGCCTTCCGCCTTATGCACAGCGAAGAACTCACGCACTTCGCGCAGCACACTATCAAACGGACGCGTTTTGTAACCCGTTGCAGACTTGATGGTGTTGCCGTGCATCGGATCACAAGTCCAGAGCACATTCGCCCCCTCTTCTTGCACAGCCTTAACCAGACGCGGCAGGTGGTCTCCTACGCTGCCTGCACCAAAACGTGCAATCAGGGTCAGACGGCCCGCTTCATTCTCCGGGTTCAGCTTTTCCATGAGAACCTTCAGGTCCTCTGCAGTGGTTGTTGGGCCACATTTCAGACCAATCGGGTTCTGCACACCACGAGCAAACTCAACATGCGCACCGTCAGGCTGACGGGTGCGATCACCAATCCAGATCATATGACCGGAACCTGCAAGCCACTTGCCAGAGGTCGAATCCAGACGCGTCAACGCCTCTTCGTATTCCAGCAGAAGCGACTCATGGCTGGTGTAGAAATCTACGGTCTGCAACGTATGCAAACGATCAGAGGTCACGCCCGCCGCTTTCATGAAATCAAGCGTGTCGCTGATGCGGTTCGCCATATCACGATACTTTTCAGCGTTGCCGCCTTCAGTGAAACCCAACGTCCAGGCATGCACCTGATGCACATCTGCGTATCCACCTGTGGAAAACGCACGCAGCAGGTTCAGCGTGGCGGCGGCCTGTGTATAGGCCTGCAGCATCTTACTTGGTGCGGGGATACGTGACTCTGGGGTGAAGGCCAGATCGTTGATGATATCACCACGATAGCTCGGCAGCTCCACGCCATCCATAGTCTCAGTAGGCGCAGAGCGTGGCTTGGCAAATTGCCCCGCCATCCGGCCAACCTTCACAACCGGCACCTTGGCGCCATAGGTCAGCACCATTGCCATCTGCAACATGACCTTAAAGGTGTCGCGAATACCGTCTGCACTGAATTGTTCAAAGCTCTCGGCGCAGTCTCCCCCCTGCAGCAAAAAGGCCTCACCGCGAGAAGCGGCCCCAAGCTGTGCTTTCAGGCGGCGCGCTTCGCCGGCAAAGACCAACGGCGGATAGCTTGCGAGCTTGGCTTCGACTGCCTTAAGCTCAGCTTCATCCGTATATTCAGGCATCTGAACACGAGGCTTTGCGCGCCAGTCAGATTTTTGCCATTCTGCCATTGTCTTTACTCCAATTAGACAGGTTAAAGGCACCTTATACAAAAGCTCTTGTGATAGGGCCATAGATGAAATATCCGACTTTGACGGGTGCGTCACTTACCCCGTCATATCCACACAATTGAGGCGCATTCAAAGCGCCCGAACAACAGGGAAAAGGAAACGATGTCAATGACTTCGACCATCGCTTCTGAGCTTGACGACGGAAAAAACCGGCGTTTTGTTTTTGTGCTCCTTGAGAACTTTACATTGCTGTCATTTGCTTCAGCAATCGATTGTTTGCGACTGGCAAACCGTCGACTGGGCAAAGAACATTACACATGGATTCTGTGTGGTGAAAACGGCGAGTCTGTGAATTGCTCAACCGGAACGGGACTAAAACTCGATGGCGACCTGCAAGAGCTGCACAGAGATGACACGATTGTGTTGTGCGGCGGGGAAGAGATCCAAAAGGCCACAACAAAGCGACTACTGAACTGGCTGCGTCGTGAAGCACGCCGTGGTCCCGCAATCGTAGGCGTTTGCACAGCATCATACACTATGGCGAAAGCTGGATTGCTTGATGGCAAGCGCGCCACCATCCACTGGGAAAATCAGGACAGTTTTGCTGAAGAGTTTGAAGAAGTCGAACTTTCCAAAGCCGTTTTTACCGCCGATGGAAACCGCATGACCACCGCAGGCGGGACCTCTTCGATCGATTTGTTCCTAAAACTGATCGCTCAAGATCAGGGCGAAGACGTCGCCAATTGGGTCGCTGATCAGCAAATCTACAATTCCATCCGCACAGATCAAGACACGCAACGCTTGTCGGTGCCGACACGTATTGGTGTGCGCCATCCGAAACTGTCTCTGGTCATTCAGATGATGGAAACCAATATCGAAGAACCGATCAGCCCCTCAATTTTGGCCAAAGACGTGGGCATGTCCACTCGCCAGCTGGAACGTTTGTTCCGCCGGTATCTCAACCGCTCTCCAAAGCGCTACTATATGGAGTTGCGCCTGCAAAAGGCACGTAACCTGTTGATGCAGACAGATATGAGCGTGATCAACGTGGCACTCGCCTGTGGATTTGCTTCCCCAAGCCATTTCTCAAAATGCTACCGCGCGCATTATGAGACCACCCCATACCGTGAACGCGGCTCGCAAAGCACGCGCCTTTCGGTCTGATCACACCCGCGCTCCCCTCGCGCACTGCGAGGGTGGCGCTAGTTCGCAGGCATCATTTCGCAGGCATCATTCGGAACAACGTCCCTCTTTCGACGGACAAAAACCAAATGCCCCCATTTGGCCCTTCCCTGACATCCCGCACGCGTCCTGTACTCGCCCCGCGTATTTTTTCGACCTCTTGCATTGGCGTGCCGCTCAATCGGCTGATGTGGTCCAATTTGAGACTTCCGACGAAGAAATGCCCTCTCCACGCAGGCCACAACTTGCCTGAGTAGATCATCATACCAGATGGGGCAATTGACGGATCCCAATAGAAAGCGGGCTGCTCCAAGCCCTCTTTGGCGGAGCCTTCGCCAATTTTTGCGCCAGAATAATGCCGACCATAGGAAATCACTGGCCAACCAAAGTTTGCGCCTTTGCGGATCAGATTGATCTCATCGCCGCCTTTTGCCCCATGTTCAACGACCCACAGGCGCCCCTCTTCATCAAGGGCTGCGCCTTGCGGATTCCTGTGCCCATAGGACCAAATCTCTGGCAGAGCTCCGGTTTGCTGCTGAAACGGATTGTCCGAAGGGGCGCCACCACTCCGCGCTATGCGCACCACGGACCCTTCATGGCGCGACAAATCCTGCGCTGCAGGGCGGTCGCCGCGCTCGCCAATGGTCACAAAAAGCGTCCCATCTCGCGCTTCAACGATGCGACTGCCAAAATGCCGTCCACCCTGGCTTCCTGCTGCCATTTCAAAGATCTTTGTGACCTTGTTTAACTGAGCCCCGTCCTTGGATAGAACGCCACGATAAACAGCCGTTCCCGCGCCTCTGGCCTGTGACACTGCAAGGCTCAAAAACACCTCACGAGATCGTTCAAAATTGCGGGCGACAATGACATCCAACAGCCCGCCCTGCCCTTGAACATGCGCTTTAGGACTTCCAGTGACAGGTGTCTTAACACCCTCATCAGAAACATGCCAAAGCTGGCCAGCGCGCTCAGTGATCAACAGCGCCCCCCCGGGTAAAAAGGCAAAGCCCCAAGGATTCTCCAGATCCTCAACCACGGCATCAACTTTGATGTGGCCCTGAGAGGTCTGAACACTCTGAGCATCAGCGACAGAGCTTACAAGAAACGCCAAAGCACATGAGATCAGCATGACAAATCGCATTTAAAACACCGTTTTCTTTCAGATTTTCCCACCTAGGCGCTGTGGACCCGCATCGGCAAATCGCTGATTAAAAATCAGTCAACACCCTCTTTCCTTTTAATTTTAGCCCGCATAGGCTCCAAACCGGAACAACAAAAATGTTACTTGGGAGTAAGAACATGAAAAAGCTGCTTATGGCCTCTGCCGCTGGCGCATTGCTGGCCGGAGCTGCGTCCGCAGAAGACATCAAATTGGGCGTGATCCTCGGCTTTACTGGACCGATTGAATCCCTCACCCCAGCTATGGCGGCCGGTGCTGAAATCGCAATGGAAGAAGTCACCAAGAGCGGCAAACTGCTCGATGGCTCCAGCGTCTCCGCTGTACGCGCTGACTCCACCTGTGTTGACTCCGCTGCCGCCACCGCTGCTGCCGAACGCCTGATCACCTCTGATGGCGTCAAAGGTATCATGGGCGCGGACTGCTCTGGCGTGACTGGCGCTGTTCTGGCCAATGTGGCTGTACCAAACGGCATGGTCATGATCTCTCCTTCCGCGACATCTCCTGCCCTGTCTGAAGCAGAAGACAATGGCCTGTTCTTCCGCACCGCGCCATCTGACGCGCGTCAGGGTCAGGTTCTCGCTAACGTATTGATCGAGCGTGGTTTCCAATCCGCTGCGATCACCTACACCAACAACGACTACGGCAAAGGTTTGGCTGACAGCATCGAGGCTGCCTATAAGGCCGCGGGCGGCGAAATCACCGCATCTTCCGCACACGAAGATGGCAAGGCCGACTACTCCGCAGAAGTTGCCGCGCTGGCATCTGCTGGCGGCGATATTCTGATCGTAGCAGGCTACGTTGATCAGGGTGGCCCCGGCATGATCCGCGCAGCATTGGATACGGGTGCGTTTGATGTATTCGCTCTGCCTGACGGCATGATCGGTACAGCCCTGGAAAACACCTTTGGCGACGAAATCGAAGGCTCTGTTGGCACACTTCCGGGCAGTGAAGCGGCGGATCCTTCTTTTGTTCTGGAAGCGGCGGCTGCAACTGGTGCGGATGCGTCCGGTCCCTACATCGGCGAAAGCTATGACGCGGCAGCCTTGATCATGCTGGCCATGCAAGCGGCGGGTTCGAGCGATCCGGCAGCCTATTCTGCCAAGATCGAAGATGTGGCCAACGCACCAGGTGAGCCGATCGCAGCAGGTGAGCTGGACAAAGCCCTCGAAATCCTTGCTGCTGGCGGTGATATCGACTATGTCGGCGCGACTGCTGTTGAACTGATCAATGGTGGCGAAGCTGCTGGCGGCTATCGCGAGATCATCATTGAAGGCGGCAAAATCACAACGGCCAACTTCCGCTAAGTGCGGTCAAAAAAACAGAAAAATGAGCAGCCCGGTCAAGTGCCGGGCTTCTTCGAATGTAAAGCACGCGCAGTCGTGTGAACGGGGGATAGCATATGATCGTCGCAGAAGACGTTCACAAACATTTCGGAGGGTTTCGCGCGGTTGATGGTGCGACGCTTCGGATTGAGCCAGGCTCGATCACTGGGCTGATTGGCCCAAATGGCGCTGGAAAAAGCACCATCTTCAATGTGATTGCGGGAGTCCTGAAACCGACCTCTGGTCGGGTCTTGATGGACGGCGAAGACATCACCGGCCTGCCGCCTCACGAGCTGTTTCACAAAGGTCTGCTGCGCACCTTCCAGATCGCCCATGAGTTCAGCTCCATGAGCTGCCGCGAGAACCTGATGATGGTGCCGGGACAACAGTCCGGCGAAACGCTGTGGAACACTTGGTTTGGGCGCAAACGCATCGCCGACGAAGAGCGAGCCCTGCGCGCGAAGGCCGACGAAGTGCTTGAATTTCTTACGATAGAGCATTTGTCCGATCACAAAGCCGGTCAAATCTCTGGCGGTCAGAAAAAGTTGCTTGAGCTGGGCCGCACCATGATGGTGGATGCCAAAATCGTCTTTCTGGATGAGGTCGGCGCAGGTGTGAACCGCACCCTGCTGAACACCATCGGAGATGCGATTATCCGCCTGAACAAAGAGCGCAATTACACCTTTGTGGTGATCGAACACGACATGGATTTCATCGGCCGACTGTGTGATCCGGTGATCTGCATGGCCGAAGGCAAAGTGCTGGCCGAAGGCACTTTGGAAGAGATCAAAGCCAATGAACAGGTGATCGAGGCCTACCTCGGCACCGGGCTCAAAAACAAGGAACAGCTGAGCGCATAAGACGTCGGTATTGTGTCTGTATCGCGGCGGTATCGCAGCGGTATCACGACAGTGCATTGACGGTATTTTGCGCCCTCAGCGAGGAGAGTTGGGATGACGGGGAACCCCTATCAGGATGATCGTGGCAACAAAGATGCCTCAATCACCAACCCGAAGGGCGGCGGCGAACTGGTGAGTTCGGTCGGCACCGGGAAAGAGATGAACACCACAGATGCCTTTCTGGTCGGCGACAGCATGACTGGCGGCTATGGCAAAGACGGGCCGGACATTCTGCATGACTGCACAATCGCCGTGAACCCGGGCGAGATTGCCGTGATCGTGGGGCCCAATGGCGCCGGCAAATCCACCGGCATGAAAGCCGTCTTTGGCATGCTCAATCTGCGTCAGGGATCCGTGCGGCTGGATGGTGAAGACATCACCAACCTCACACCACAGGACCGCGTGGCGAAAGGCATGGGCTTTGTGCCGCAGGTGAACAATATCTTCACCTCCATGACGGTGGAAGAGAACCTCGAAATGGGGGCGTTCATCCGCAAGGACGATTTCAGAGACACGATGGAGCAGGTCTATGGCCTCTTCCCGATCCTGAAAGAAAAACGCAACCAGCCTGCGGGCGAGCTGTCTGGCGGCCAGCGTCAGCAGGTGGCCGTGGGCCGCGCGTTGATGACACAGCCCAAAGTACTGATGCTGGATGAACCTACCGCAGGTGTGTCCCCCATCGTCATGGATGAGCTGTTTGACAGAATCATCGAAGTCAGCCGCACCGGCATTCCCATCCTGATGGTGGAGCAAAACGCCCGTCAGGCGCTGGAAATTGCCGACAAAGGCTATGTGCTGGTGCAGGGCCGCAACGCCTATACCGGCACCGGCAAAGACCTTCTCGCGGATGAAGACGTCCGCAAAGCATTCTTGGGGGGCTGAGGATGACTTTATCGAAAGCTAATGCGCGCAGGTTGTTGAGCAATGCGCTAGCTAGTCTGGCCAGTATAACGATGTTTGCAGGCGTTTCGCTCGCGGCCAGCAACCACGGAGAAAACAGTGGCCAGACCAACGAATTACCTCAAGTGTTTTCAGTAGATTGCTCATGGAGCGAGACGACATCGACCTTTGAGATCGACAAGACTGAGGCATTGGTTACGCGTGCCTTTAGTTCAGCTAACGCCCCCCAAAAGGTTCTGCTCAATTCTCATCTCGGATGGGTAGAATTAGCTGGAATGGGTGGAGAGCGACACTTTGTAATGCCTTCAACAGGTAGCCTGCTCGGCGGTCAAATGCTTACGGTCATGATGGACGGTCGAGCGACAAGAACCCAAACGACAATGTTCAAAGACGAAATTCGTGTATCCGCGGAAATTGGTCATTGCGAGGTGATCGAATAATGGACTTCCTCAACGCCATTGTGGCGCTTTCTAACTTTGTTCTGATCCCCGCGATTGCCTATGGCAGTCAGCTGGCACTGGGGGCGCTGGGGGTGACGCTGATCTACGGCATTCTGCGGTTTTCCAACTTTGCCCATGGCGACACCATGGCCTTTGGCGCCATGCTTGCCGTGCTGGTCACCTGGCTGCTGCAATCCATGGGGGTGAGCTTTGGCCCACTGCCCACCGCATTGCTGGCCCTGCCTTTTGCCATTCTGGGCACCATGGCGCTGGTGCTGATCACCGACCGCGTGGTTTATCGTTTCTATCGTGAACAAAAGGCCAAGCCGGTGATCCTTGTGATCGTATCCATGGGCGTGATGTTCATCATGAACGGTCTGGTGCGTTTCATCATTGGACCAAATGATCAGAAGTTTGCCGATGGCGAACGTTTCATCATTTCCGTGCGTGAATTCAAAGCCATGACGGGGCTGCGCGAAGGTCTGGCGATCAAAACCACACAGGGCATCACCGTTGTTGTGGCCGTGATCTGTGTGGTTCTGCTGTTCTGGTTCCTCAACCGCACCCGCACGGGTAAATCCATGCGCGCCTATTCGGACAACGAAGATCTGGCGCTGCTGTCGGGCATCAACCCGGAACGTGTGGTGATGTACACATGGCTGATTGTGGCCGCCCTGGCGACCACGGCGGGCGTGCTCTATGGGCTCGACAAAACCTTCAAACCCTTTGTCTATTTCCAGTTGCTGCTGCCTATTTTTGCCTCTGCGATTGTGGGCGGCCTTGGCAGCCCGATTGGCGCCATTGCGGGTGGGTTTGTGATCGCCTTCAGCGAAGTCACGATCACCTACGCCTGGAAAAAAGTGCTGAAATACATGCTGCCAGAACAGCTGGAGCCATCAGGCCTCGTGCAGCTTCTGAGCACCGACTATAAATTCGCCGTCAGCTTTGTGATCCTGATTGTGGTTCTGCTGTTTAAGCCGACCGGCCTGTTCAAGGGGAAATCGGTATGAGCGAACAGGTGAGAAACACAGCCCTCTTTGGCCTGATCTTCGGCCTGATTGTGCTAACAGGCTTCATGCAGAGCTGGAACGTGGCACTGCTGATCCTGAACATGGGCCTGATCTCTGCAATCATGGCGCTTGGCGTGAACCTGCAATGGGGCTTTGCCGGGCTGTTCAACGTGGGTGTCATGGGCTTTGTCGCCCTTGGCGGTCTGGCCGTGGTGCTGACCTCTGCAGCCCCGGTGGAAGGCGCCTGGAGCGCGGGGGGCTGGCGGATTGTGATAGCACTACTCGCCGGTGCAGGCACCATAGTGGCCACCGTAATGGTGCGTCAGAAGATGCCTGTGGGCCGTCTGCGCAATCTGCTGACAGCTGCCATTCTGATCGGCGGCTTCTTCCTCTATCGCGGCATCTTTGACCCCGGTGTGGCCGCCGTCGAAGAGATCAACCCAGCGCTTCAGGGCAATCTGGGCGGTCTGAACCTGCCGGTTCTGCTGGCCTGGCCCATGGGCGGTTTGCTGGCGGCGGGCGTCGCCTGGCTAATTGGCAAAACCGCGCTTGGCCTGCGCTCTGACTATCTGGCGATTGCGACCCTCGGCATTGCGGAAATCATCATTGCGGTGATGAAGAACGAAGACTGGCTTGCGCGCGGCGTGAAAAACGTTGTGGGGCTTGATCGTCCTGTGCCTTATGAGATCGACCTGCAGAACTCCTCAACCTTCATCAACCGCGCCGAGGGGCTCGGTATGGATGTGGCAACGGCGTCGTCCCTCTTTGTGAAGCTCAACTATTCGCTGCTGTTTGCGGCGGTGCTGATTGTGATCTTCGTGATGGCGCAGCTTGCACTCAACAGCCCATGGGGCCGGATGATGCGCGCGATCCGCGACAATGAAGTGGCCGCCGAGGCGATGGGCAAGGATGTGACCAATCGCCATCTGCAGATCTTTGTGATCGGCTCTGCAATCTGTGGCATTGCCGGGGCGATGATGACCACGCTTGATGGCCAGTTGACACCGGGCACCTATCAGCCGCTGCGCTACACCTTCCTGATCTGGGTGATGGTGATTGTGGGCGGCTCTGGAAACAACCTTGGCGCTGTGCTGGGCGGTTTCCTGATCTGGTTCCTCTGGGTACAGGTGGAGCCGATGGGGTTGTGGCTGATGCAGACCATCACCGCAGGCATGGCAGAAGACAGCGCATTGCGGGATCATCTGATCGACAGCGCCGCACATATGCGCCTTTTGACCATGGGGGTGGTCCTGCTGCTGGTGCTCAGGTTCAGCCCACGTGGTTTGATCCCTGAAAAATAATAAAAAAGGCGCTCCTCCGGGAGCGCCTTTTGCCTTCGGCGAGGATATTTTCAGAATGAGAAAACGCCGGGTCAGCGGCCTTTGAACAGCCCGCCCAGAATGCCGCGCACGATGCGGCGGCCGGTTGTGCCGGTGAGCTCTTTCATCACCATTTTGCCCATCGCAGTGCCAAAGCTGTCATCAGCACGAATGCGCATGGAGCGCGCGCTGGAGCGGCTGACCCGGCCCCCGCTGTAGCGGCGCGCGGCGCTAAATTCCCGCTCAGCCACGGATTTCTCTTCTTCGCGGGCCTCTGCCTCTTCGGCAGCCTTGGTGGCTCCTGCGGCGCGGTCGCGCAAGATTTCATAGGCCGAATGGCGGTCTTTGGCAGTGTCGTATTTTCCGGCCACAGGAGAGTTGGCTAAGACCTGCCTACGTGTAGTTTGATCGATGGGACCAAGCTGAGACGATGGCGGGCGGATCAGCGTGCGCTCCACAATGCCCGGTATGCCCTTTTTCATCAGCATCGAGGTCACCGCCTCCCCCACGCCCACTTCGCGAATGGCCGCTTCGGTCTCAAACCGTGGGTTGGGGCGATAGGTCTCCGCCGCGAGCCGCAGCGCTTTTTTGTCCCGCGCCGTGAAAGCACGCAACGCATGCTGGACCCGGTTGCCAAGCTGGCCAAGGATGTCTTCGGGAATGTCATCCGGGTTCTGGGTGACAAAATAGACGCCCACCCCTTTGGATCGAATCAGGCGGGCGACCTGCTCCACCTTATCGATCAACGCTTTGGGAGCCCCATCAAACAACAGATGCGCCTCATCAAAGAAGAAGACCAGTTTGGGTTTGTCGGGGTCGCCGACTTCTGGCAGGGATTCAAACAACTCAGAGAGGAGCCACAACAAGAAGGTCGCATAAAGACGCGGCGCGCCCATGAGCTTGTCTGAGGCAAGGATATTGATGCGCCCCCGCCCCTCGGCATCGCACAGCATGAGATCGGAGAGATCAAGCGCGGGTTCACCAAACAGTTTGTTTGCGCCCTGATTTTCCAGCACCAGCAAGCGGCGCTGGATCGCACCGATGGAATTGACCGAGATATTGCCATAGCGCAAAGCCAGCTCAGCCCGGTTTTCGCCAACCCAAACGAGCAGCGCCTGAAGATCTTTCAGGTCCAGCAGTGGCAGCCCTTCCTCATCCGCCAGCCGGAACGCAATGTTCAGAATACCCTCCTGCGCCTCGCTCAGTTCCATCAAACGCGCAAGCAGCAGTGGCCCCATCTCCGCGACTGTGGTGCGCACCGGATGGCCCTGCGCGCCAAAAAGATCCCAGAACGTCACCGGAAACGCCGAATAGCCATAGTCCTGAAGCCCGATCTTCTGCGCGCGTGCCGTAAAGGCATCGTGCAGCTTAAAATCTGAGCGGCCAGCGGCAGCAAGCCCTGACAGATCGCCTTTCACATCAGATAGGAACACAGGCACCCCCGCAGCGGAGAATCCTTCTGCAAGAATCTGCAGAGTCACGGTCTTTCCTGTGCCTGTTGCCCCCGCAATCAGCCCATGGCGGTTGGCATATTTCAGAGTGAGACCTTGTTTTTCGCCATAATCAGGGCCGCCACCGCCCAAAAAAATATTTCCGTCCATCAGGGACTTACCTCGTGATCGCGTTGAAATCTTATTGGTTAACCGAATGTCACATCTATTGTTAACCTTTTTGCCCCATTTTCAAAGGTGTTCCAGACCAAAGCTTAACGGTTTTGGGAACGAACTCCTCCCTGTTGAGTACTGGCCGCACGCAATGTGCGGCCTTTTTTTTGAACAATTCCAAGGCCAAAGAATCTCTTTTTCCTGTTGACCACACCGCTTTTTGCTCGTAGCGTTTTGGCAATGAATAAGTCGGCCAGTCCGACGGGGAGTGAAAATTTTGCAAAAGGGCCTTTAACTGGGCCCTTTTGTTTCGTTTTCACCCCCTCTAAGTGCCTCACTTAAGCTGGCATCCTCGCGATCCAAACTCACCAAAGCCTGCTTTTGCCAACATCAAACAATGCGAAAACTATGAATGGGCACCTGCCCTGCAACCGTTTGTTCGTGTTTTCATCAAGCGTGACCTGACAATCATATTCTGGCGTGCTAAGCGACAGCGGACGACATGAGAACAATCAGGAAATCACATGCTCAAACTTCCAACTCTTTTTGCCGCGTTGCCTGCAATGCTCGTGGCGAGCCAGCTCTCTGCACAGAGCGTGCCATCCCTTTCTGACGGATCGCTGGCGATGGGGGAAGCCGTGGCCGGTCAAGGTGAAGCCCAGATCCCGCAAAACCCAAACGAAGATATAACCACTGAAACCATCGGCGACTGGGAACTTCAGTGCGCGGCCACTGGCCCCGAACCACGCCCGTGTCGCATGTATCAACTTCTGCGCGATGAGACCGGCAACCCAATTTCTGAGGTGACCCTGTTCAAACTGCCGCAAGCTGATGGCCAAGCGGTGGCGGGTGCAACGTTGATTGTCCCACTGGAAACCCTGCTGACAGCACAGTTGACGATGGCGGTCGATGGCAACAATGCGCGCCGCTATCCCTTTGCCTTCTGTAATCAAGCGGGCTGCATCGCACGGATCGGCTTCAGCCAGGCAGATATCTCGAATTTTAAATCTGGCAAAGAGGCGAAAATCAGCATCGTACCGGCTTTGGCACCTGATCAGACTGTGACGGTTTCTATGTCGCTGTCTGGTTTCACCAAGGCGTTCGACACTGCTGGAAGCGCTGGTGAATAACCACATCGCTTAAATGGGTTCGCCGTCCTTCGGCTGAGGGGCGGCGATTATTTGTCAAACGCGTCTGAGCGCAAGAACCGCGTTCAAACCACCAAAAGCAAACGCATTGGAAAGTGCGACATCCACTTTCGCCTCGCGGGCCTCGTTTGGCACCACATCCATGGCACATTCTGGATCTGCTTCTTCGTAGCCTATTGTGGGCGCAATGATCCCATCGCGCAGTGCCATGATACAGGCCAGAAGCTCCACGGCACCTGTCCCACCGATCAAGTGACCATGCATCGACTTGGTCGACGAAATCATCAGCTTGTCAGCATGGGGCCCAAACACATCGGCAACCGCGCTGCATTCTGTTTTGTCATTCGCAGCGGTGCCGGTACCGTGTGCGTTGATGTAGCCCACCTCTTCTCGATCGAGTCTGGCATCCGCCAATGCACCGGAAATCGCGCGTGACGCGCCCTGTCGTGAGGGCATGACAATGTCGGCGGCATCTGACGTCATTGCAAAGCCGACAACTTCGGCGAGGATCTCCGCACCACGTGCCTTGGCATGGTCCATTTCTTCAAAGACAAACACCCCCGCGCCCTCGCCCTGAACCATGCCATTGCGTGTCGCAGAAAACGGGCGGCATGCGTCTTTGGACATAACACGCAACCCTTCCCAGGCTTTGACGCCACCAAAACACAACATGGATTCAGCCCCGCCAGTGATCATCACAGGAGACATTCCGTGGCGCACCATTTGAAAAGCTTGGGCCATGGCGTGGTTGGAACTTGCGCAGGCGGAAGCAACCGTGAAGCTCGGCCCCTTCAGATTGAATTCCATGCTAATGTGGCTCGCCGCCGCATTGTTCATCAACTTGGGAACGACAAACGGATGTACCCGGTTTTTGCCATCTTCGTATACGGTGCGATAGTTTTCATCGAGCGTCTGCATACCGCCGCCGGAGTTGCCAAACACAACACCAGATTTTGCAGATAACTCACCCGAAAACTCCAGTCCAGACTGCGCCAGCGCTTCGCGCGCCGCAACCAGTGCAAATTGGGTGAAGCGGTCATAGAGCGACAATTGCTGCCGATTGAAGATGCCCTCAGGTTCAAACCCATGTACCTGCGCGCCGATTTTGACCCCAAGACGCTCCACATCACGCATTTCAAGCGCGCCAATACCGCAGCGCCCTTCGCGCATGGATTTGAGAGTTTGAGGCACATCATGGCCCAAAGCGTTGATGGTACCGGCCCCAGTGATGACGACGCGTTTCATGTGCTTATTGCCTTACATATGAAGCGATCTGTGGCTTAGCTTTTGGCGAGCTTTTCGATGCCAGCAATGATTGTTGCCACAGAAGAGATGTCAAAATCGCTCTTCTCAGGCTCATTTGCATTGAACGGGATCGAAATATCGAATGCTTCTTCGATTGCAAAGATGCTTTCAACAAGCCCAAGGCTATCAATGCCAAGGCTTTCCAGAGTGCTGTCCATTGAGATATCTGAAGGATCAAGAACCGCTTGTTCGGCAATGATTTCAATGACTTTGTCTTTGATGTTCATTTTTCTTCCTTTCCCGAAGAGGTCGGGTTTTAGGACTTAGACCCCAGCTTCGAAACAGTTTTTTGAAGATCGGAAAATTGCTTTGCCAATCTCGGCAGCCGTCTCAAAGCTTTGTACATTTCCAGATTCATATCCATCTTAACCGCGGGGTAACCCAGCACGACTTGCCCCGGGGCAACTTTGCTCATGAGCTTGCTGCCGCCCCCTGCGATCACGTTGTCACCAACGGTGGTGTTGTCTGTAACGCCAACTTGGCCGCCCATCACCACATTGTTGCCAATGCGCGTAGATCCAGCGATGCCAACCTGCCCAGCAAGCAGACAATCATCGCCAATGACCACATTGTGGGCAATGTGGACAAGGTTGTCGATTTTACATCCATTGCCGATTTTCGTGTCCCGGACCGTGCCATAGTCCACACAGGAATTGGCACCGATTTCCACATCATTTCCGATGGTTACCGCGCCCAGTGAATGTATGCGCGCCCAGGCTTGCTCTTTCACTTCGCCCTGATCACCCAAAGACGCGCGTGCTTTTTCCACGCCGCTGGCCTCGGGTGTGACAAATGACATGCCATCTGCACCAATGCGCGCGCCCGGCTGGGCCCAGAAGCGATCGCCAATGGTGACACGGGCGCCAATGGAGACATGATCGCGCAGCATCGCTGCGGTGCCGATCCGCGTATCCGCGCCGATGTGGCAGAATGGGCCAATCATACTGCCGGCACCGATCTGCGCACGGGGCCCAACCACCGTGTATGGGCCGATTGTCACATCATCTGCAATGGTGGCGGTGTCATCAATACACGCTGTCGGGTGGATGCCGGCAGGATAACCCTGCCCCGGATCCATCATGCGCGACAGGCCAGACATGGCGTATCGACCACGCTTTGCCGTAATGGCGGCTTCAAGCCCCATGGCTTCCCAGTCCGCCCCGTCCCAAAGCAGCGCAACCTTTGCCTGCCCCTGAGCCAGACCTTCGGCAAATTTCGGATTGGTCAAAAGCGCCAGATCTTGCGGGCCCGCCATGGCAGGTTCCGCAACCCGCTCGACAGTCAAACTGGTGTTGCCATGTGCCTCAGCATCAAGTGCCGCAGCAATCTCCTGAACCGTAAACGCCATGCCAAACCTCCGGATGATATCGGAGGCGTGTTTATCCTTGATAGGAGGTTAAGGCCACCCCTTCATTTTCCAGCGCTTTCCAGATTTTCCCATCCCGGCCATAGACATCGCGGCGATATTGCACCGGACCTTTGGCCTCTGTGTAGGCGGTGCGGTAAATGATATGCACCGGAATATCCTGTTTCAGATCAACGTGGGTTTCCCGCCCGGTCTTAAGGCGTGACTGGAAAAAGGCCTTGGGATTGTCTTCCTGTTTGGCCAGCAATGCATAGGCAAATTCAAAAGGCTGCTGCAGACGGATACATCCGTGGCTGTAGGCGCGCACTTCGCGCTTAAACAGCGCCTTTTGCGGCGTGTCGTGCAGATAGATATTGTGGCGGTTGGGGAACATGAATTTCACCAGCCCCAGCGCATTGCGGTTGCCCGGGGACTGTTTCATGTCAAACGGGAAGTTGCGCGTTGTGAACTGTGAAAAATCCACGGCGCTGCGATCCACAGTCTGTCCACGTCCGTTCACCAAACGCAGATAGCTCACCGCATTGGGGTTTTGCTTGAGCATCGGCAGATATTCTTTGGTGGCAATAGAGCGCGGCACATTCCAAGTCGGGTTGATCACCATGTGCTCCATAGTGTCAGAAAACTCCGGGCTGCGGCGATCGCTTTGGTTTTTGCCAACCACAGACCGTGTGCGGAAGGTCAGCTTGCCATCATCAATGATCTTGGCGGTGAAATCCGTGAGATTCACGAGAATTTCGCGCCCTTCGGTTTCCCGGTCCAGCCAGCGCTCGCGCTCCATGGCCACCATGATGGATTTCAGGCGCGTTTCGGCCGGTACGTTGATCTCTGTAATGGTGCCCTTGCCTGCCACACCGTCGATTTCAAGGCCATGTGCCGTCTGAAATGCGCGCACGGCGTTTTCGACATCGCTGTCAAAAGATGCTGTTGCAGAACGATCCATAAAGCCCATACGGATCAGACGATCTCGCAGCGCAATCACGGCATTGCCACGATCCCCCGGCTCCAACTTTGCAACGGGAACTGTTGCGCCCCACCCTCCGTCAGCGATCAAACGCTGAAGACGCAGCTTCTCTTTCATCAGGCGGGTGTATTCTGGTGTCTGAGGGGCCAGCCCGCGCAAGAACGCTTTCGGGTTTTCCGCAGCAAGGAAGCTCTGCATCAGCTCCGTGCGGTCCCTGCGTGCAATCTCGCGCACGATCTCATCATCGATGCGCGAGGGCACCAACATGCCGGAGGTCAAATCGCGCGCATATTTCAAATAGGCTTTGCTCAGCGCCACCTCGACAAGGCCCAGATCGCGGGCACTGCGGGCGCTGGCCATCTGGGCAACCAACCCATCAACATCGTAGCGCGCAGTCGGGAGCGCATGGTCTTCAACGCGCGACAAAGCTGCAATCAGTGCCTTACGCCGCGCTACAAAAATATCGCCCTGTCCGGTCCAAACCGGATCGAAGTCCGCGCCACGATAGTAAGCCGCTATTGCGTCATCTCTGGCCGCCGTTTCAGCGACGGCCTGTTTGAACGCCGGAAAGGCCTGCGCCTCGGGTGTCAGCAGAGCGGCCGCAAGCACCGCCGCAGCAACAGACCCCAAAAGAGAGCGCGAAATACGAGGAGCGCGGAAACGTAGCAACATAAGAACTTCCAATAGTCAGGACCAAATCAAGCTTAGAGTCTCTCCGTAGTCTGTGAACTGTCCAATCACAAGTTCGCCAAAGGGGGCACATATATCCAATTTGTTGCACCGGTGCAGCGACGCCACAGCGGTCAATTTCAACCGCTGGCCGATGTCTGGAAACTCTTTGTTCATCAATTAAGCAAAATTCTGCCTAAAATGTGCCCTCTGCGGGTCAACGCCAAAAAGAAACCTTGGTGAACAAAACCTGCTGTGCCATAAAAATCGCACATCTGAGGGGATGAGATGAAACAACAGCCACGTAACATCGTGGCGGCAGGTAAGCGACGGGACAGGCGCTGAAACTATGAACGAACCGAACGACGGCTCTTTGAGCATGACGCGGCGCGGCTTGCTGTGCGCGTTTGCAGCAACCGCGATGGCAGCGGCTCCGACATATTCCAACGCAGCGGGCTTTTTGCGTGGCGGTGGCGACATCCGCCGCATTCGCATGTATTCGGGCCGCACAGGCGAGCGCATCGACACCATTTACTGGGTCGAAGGCAAATACATCAAAGAAGCGGTGAATGAGATCAACGCCTTCATGCGCGACTGGCGCACGAACGACGTGATCGGCATTGATACCCGCACAATCGACATTATGGCCGCAGCACATAATCTGATGGATACCAGCGATCCCTACATGCTGCTATCTGGGTACCGCAGCCCCAAAACCAACGCGATGCTGCGTTCCCGCTCGCGTGGCGTGGCGAAAAACTCGCTGCACATGAAAGGCCAGGCGGCAGATCTGCGCATCTCTTCCCGTTCTGTCAGCCAAATGGCGCGTGCAGCGGCTGCGTGTCGGGCCGGTGGCGTTGGCCGCTACTCCGGTTCAAACTTCGTCCATATGGATTGTGGTCCTGTGCGCACATGGGGCCGCTGAGGGACGCTGACAAAAGCTTAGCGACCTGAGCTGCGACAAAGTCCTTCAAGTGAATGGCGCCCGATGTGGCGCCTTTTCTTTTATGTCACGTGTCATTGCGGCCATCATAGCGCCATGCACCGTGCTGTGCCTTGAGCTCCTCTTCCCCTGGCAAAAGGGTACCCAGTTTCACATTGCCTGCTGATTGCCCGTGAGCCGCGGGCGATGCTTGCGGCGCCTCCTGATCGCGAGGGCTCATCTCTGCCTCTCCTTCAGGCGCTGATGTCCCGTTCGAAGGCAGGCTCTGATCACGCGGTGCATCTGATTGCGCCTGTTGCACGTGTTCTTCAGCGATCTGATCGCCACCTTGGGCGCGTTGCACAAATGTAAGCGCCCCAAACGCAAGAACCGCCAAAGCAAAGGACAAGAGCAGATTCAGGCCTAAAAAGAGCAGCGCAACCAAGAAAACAACAACCGCCAGCACTATTCCAGTGACCGGCCTTCCATTCGCATTTTGCTCCGACATAACTTTCCTCCTCGAAATGGCACACAGGCTACAACAGCCATGCAGGATCCACCTACGCAAATCGTGACTGTCCGCTGTTCACAATCATGCGCAGCGCCCTGCGCGCGGATCACAGCTCCGTTCGCGGTGTTCTATTTCGCGGGCCCACAGAACGGATTGCGCCAAGAGGTTTTGACGCACTCTGGAAAACGAACCCGGTAACCTGCAGCCGCACCCAATGCTGGATGCGGCTTTGAATGCTTATCAGAGTGTCACATCTATATCGGAATTGAGCAGAATTTCGTCAAAGACGGTGATCGTGGTCGCGCCGAATTCGATGATGGAGTTCCCGGATCCTGTGATTGTGAGCGTGAACGCCGCATTGCCAAACAGTTCAATGCTGTCCACGCCTGACACAAAATCAAAGATCCGATCATCGCCGTCGTCCAGATCGAAGTGGAACTCATCGCCTCCCAGCGCACCGGCGGTTCTGTCCCCAGCAATATCGCCGAACATGACATCATTGCCATCCCCACCGGTCAGCGTATCAGCACCCAGCCCACCATACAGCCGGTCATTGTCGGCCCCGCCGTTCAGCATGTCCATACCAGTGCCGCCGTCGATCCGGTCTCGGTCACCTTCACCATTTAGCACATCATCGCCGTCGTCGCCAAAGAGCCTGTCATTGCCCTCCCCTCCGTTGACAATGTCAGCCGCTGCGCCTGCGCGTACCAGATCATTGCCGCCCAGCGCGTCAAAGTTTTCGCGCGCTGCAGTGCCGATCAGGCGGTCATTACCCACCGTGCCCATCACATCCAAACTGCCGACAGAAATTGTCACTGTGGCCTGTGCAGCAAGCCCGTTAGCACCGGTGACAGTGTAGGTAAAGCTGTCGCTGCCAACAAACCCTGCGTTGGGCGTGTAGGTGATCGTGTCATCTGTCGTATCCAACGCTGTGCCATTGGTGTTGATAACAACGGCACCGTTTGACGCAGCCCCCACCGTGGCCAGACCAGGCAAACCACCAAGGCCATCATCATCATTGTTGAGAACATCGACAATAACAGCGGTATCCAGATCGGTTGTCGCGTGATCATCCTGCGCAGAGGGCGCAGGCAGCGGTGGCATCTGCGCGACATCGCTGGATGTCACATTCGCATTGAAGAATGTCACAACAGTCGTGCCGTAGGTCATCACCGTGTCGCCCGTTGACGCGTTAAATGCAAAGCTGGCGTTGCCTGCATCGAGCAGCTGCACCCGATCAATTCCCGCCACGAAGTCAAACACCCGATCAACACCGTCATCCATGTCAAAGGCAAAGAGATCTGCCCCCATGGCGCCATCAAGACCAGAGCCTGTCAGATCGCCATAGAAGACATCATTGCCGTCGCCACCATTCAGGGTGTCATTGCCCTGACCACCGGTCAAACGGTCATCGCCCTGATCACCGATCAACTCATCATCACCGTCTCCACCGGTGAGCTTGTCGTTGTCTGCGCCGCCATCAAGGATGTCGTTTTCTTCCTTGCCGACCAATGTGTCGTTGCCCGCAAGACCGCTGATCTGATCCGCCTGTGGCGTGCCCACCAGACGGTCATTGCCAGCGGTGCCGACAATGCCCGGCAGATTTGGTGTGACCGTCACCATGATCGTGCCAACATCTGTCGTCGTCCCGTCAGAGATTTCATAGGTGATGGTGTCCATCCCGGTGAAACCTGCTGTTGGCTGATAGAGGATCCGATCGTCAGAGGTATCAAGCGGCGTTCCGCGGTCATCCACACTCAACGTCAGCGCATTCAACGCGCTCAGCGAGACAATCGAGAGTATGTCGCCTTCGGCATCAGTCGCCAGTGACAAGACGTCTATGGTGGTCGACGTATCTTGCAGCAGGCTCGCAGTTGTGTCTGCTGCCACCGGCGCATCATTCACACCGTTGATTGTGACAGTGGCCGTCGCTGTACTGGTGCCGCCGCTGCCGTCATCAATGGTGTAGGTGAAGCTGTCGGTATCAGTGTCGCCCGCGCCGAGACTCTCAAACTGGCCGTTCGGATCATAGTCAAACGTGCCATCCGCATTGAGCGTCAGCAGAGCACCGGATGCGAGAGCGATCTGCACACCCACGCTGGCCGCCATGCCATTCACCGCAGAGACAGAGAAGCTGTCTGTCGCATCGACATCGCTGTCAGCACCATTTCCATTATCCGCAAACACATCCCCCTGAACGGCGGTGTCCTCATCCGTGCTGATCGCATCATCCGCAGCAACTGGCGCATCGTTCACACCATCAATGGTGATGGTTGCAGTGGCTGTATCGGTGCCACCCTCCCCATCACTGATGGTGTAGGTGAAGCTGTCACTGTCGTTTTCACCCACCGCAAGGCTCTCAAACTGGCCGTTCGGATCATAGTCAAAGGTGCCATCGCTGTTCAGCGTCAGGAGTGCTCCAGAAGGCAGTGTGATCTGCGTGCCAACGCTTGCCCCCTGCCCGTTCACCTCTGTGACGTTCAGAACAGTGCCCGCATCAACATCGCTATCGGCACCATTGCCATTGTCGTTCAGCACATTGCCCTGCAAGAGCGTGTCTTCGTCCGTGCTCAGGCTGTCATCTGCGGCAGTTGGCGCGTCATTCACACCGGCCACATTGATCGTGACCGTTGCAGTGTCGCTGCCGCCCTGGCCATCGCTCACATCATAGCTGACCGTGAACATGGCTGTATCGCCCAGCGCAAGCGCCTCAAAATCGCCTGCCGGATCATAGGTGCCGGTGCCATCCGTTGCCACAGTCAGCGTGCCGCCCTCGGGCAAGGCTGTCGCCACACCAAATGGGATAACTGCCCCACCACTGTCGCGCACCTCGGTCAGAGTGAGCGTACCGCCATCGCTGTCATTGTCATTGCTCAACAGCGCAATAGGGGCAGAATTGTCCTCATCAGTGTTGATCGTGTCATTCACAGCATTTGGGGGCACATTGCCCGGCCCCGCCACTGTGATGGTCAGACGCGCGGTATCCGTCCCCCCGTTGCCATCAGAGATCGTGTAGTCAATCTCCACCGGACCAGAGAAGCCGGCATTTGGCGTGAACTGAATGCGGTCATCCGCCAAAAGCACAGCCGTGCCCGCGCCTTCGCTCACCAAAAGGATGCCTGTCACATCCGGCGTGCCATCGCTGGTGTCCACATCTGTGTCATTTGCCAGCACATCCACGGTGATCTGTGTCTGGAACGGCGTGGTCACACTGTCATCGTTTGCAACAGGTGCATCATTCACCCCGTCAATGGTGACAGTTGCGGTAGCGGTATCCGTGCCACCGTTGCCGTCATCAATCGTGTAAGTGAAACTGTCAGTGTCACTCTCTCCCACCGCAAGGCTCTCAAACTGACCATTAGGATCATAGGAGAAGGTGCCATCCGCATTCAGCGTCAACAGCGTGCCTGAGGGGAGCGTGATCTGAGTTCCCACATCGCCCGCGTTGCCGTTCACTTCCGACACACCAAAGCTGTCTGTCGTATCGACATCACTGTCCGCACCATTGCCATTGTCGGCAAAGACATCGCCTTGCACCGCATTGTCTTCGTCGGTCGTGATCGCATCATCCGCCGCCACGGGGGCGTCGTTCACACCGTTGATGGTGATGCCGACCGTTGCGATATCAGTGCCACCATTGCCATCGCTGATGGTGTAGGTGAAGCTGTCCGCCCCGCTCTGCCCTACAGACAGCGTTTCAAACGCGCCGTTTGGATCATAGTCAAAGGTGCCATCCGCATTCACCGTCAACAGAGCACCAGAGCCAAGGGTGATCTGGCTGCCCACATTGGCCGCGACCCCGTTCACTTCGCTGATGGTCAGCGTGTCACTGCTATCAACGTCGCTGTCCGCGCCGCTGCCATTGTCCGCAAGCAGATCACCGAGCAATGCGCTGTCTTCGTCAGTCGTAAGACTGTCATCCACCGCATCTGGCGCATCATTCACGCCGTTGATGGTGATTGTCGCCGTTTCAGTGTCCGTGCCCCCGTTCCCATCACTCACTGTGTAAGTGAAGCTGTCGGTTGCACTCTCGCCAACGGCGAGGCTCTCAAATTGACTGTTGGGATCATAGTCAAAGGTGCCATCGCCATTGTTGGTGACTGACCCAGTTGTCCCTGTGGTGTCGAAACTGCTCACAGTGAGCGTATCGGTTACGTTCGGGTCACTGTCATTTGCCAGAACAGAGGCCGTCGTGAAGGCCGTGTCCTCATCGGTTGCAAAACCAAGCCCGCTGTCAGGCTGCGCCACAGGCGGCTGGTTGTTGCCGCCAATGGTCACGGTCACCGTGGCGGTATCTGTGCCGCCATTGCCATCGCTGATGGTGTAGTCAAACGTGTCTGTTGCAGACTGCGTGGCACCCAGCCCCGCAAAGGCGCCGTTCTGATCATAGCTGAACGTGCCATCGTTGTTGAGCGTCAGCAGCGCGCCAGAGGTCAGCGCAATCTGTGTGCCGACATCCCCAGACTGTCCATTGACCGCAATCACGCCAAAGCTGTCGAGCTGATCCGGGTCACTGTCTGGCCCATTGCCGTTGTCGTCAAACACATTGCCATTCAGCGCCGCGCCCACCGCAACCGACAGCCCATCATCCACCGCATCCGGCGCATCATTCACACCCGCGATGTTGATCTGAACATTGCCCGTGTCTGTGCCGCCATTGCCATCGTCGATGGTGTAAGTGAAGGTCTCAATTCCGGTCTGGCCCGCAGACAGGGAATTGAACACGCCGTTTGGATCATAGCTGGCAGACCCATCCGCATTCACAGTGAGCAAAGCACCAGACCCCAATGTGATCTGCATGCCCACATCCGCAGATTGGCCATTCACTTCGGTGATGGTGAACAGATCTCCTGCGTCTATGTCGGAGTCGACGCCACCGCCGTTGTTGATGAAGAGATCCAATCCAGGGATCAATCCGCTGTCTTCATTGGTGTTGAAGGTGTCATCACCTGCCACAGGCGCGTCATTCACACCGGTGATGGTGACTGTGGCCGTGGTGGTATCCGTGCCACCTCGGCCATCGCTCACAGTGTAGTCGAAGCTGTCGGAGGTGCTGTCACCCACCGCAAGCGTCTCAAACTGATCATTGGGATCATAGTCAAAGCTGCCGTCAGGATTGAGCGTCAGCAAGGCACCTGAAGGGAGCGTGATCTGGCTGCCCACATCGCTGACCTCTCCATTGACCGCGCTGACCGTCAGCGTGTCGCCATCCGCATCGGTGTCATTGGTGAGCACATTGCCGCTGACAGAGTTGTCTTCATTCGTGGTCGCGTTGTCCGCAATCGCAATTGGCTGGTCGTCATTGCCGTTGATCGTAATGGTGACACTGGCTGTGTCCGTCGCCCCGCTGCCATCCTGTATCGTATAGGTGAAAACCTCATCAGTGGACTGACCCACTGTAAGCGTCTGATACGCACCATTGGTGTCAAAGGTGAAAGTACCGGAGCCATTCACCGTCAGCAGCGCACCATTGGAGAGCGTGATCTGTTGCCCTGCGAGGTAATCCATACCCCCCAGACTGATCAGAGAGACAAACGGAATATCACCAGTGTCTGGGTCAAGATCCGGCCCATTGCCATTGTCGACCGTCAGATCCCCGAGCAGGATCGCGTCTTCTCCGACGTTGAGCAGATCATCCTGCGCAACAGGCGCATCGTTCACCCCATTGATGGTGATGGACAACTGCCCAGTGTCGGAACCACCGTTGTCGTCGGTCACAGTGTAGCCAATGGTGTCAAACCCGGTCTGCCCAGCCCGCAAGCTGTTGAACGCACTGCCCGGATCATAGGTGTAGGTGCCATCGGAGTTGATGACAAAGGTGCCGCCACCCGATCCGGTCACAGATGTCCCCAGCGCGAGGCTTGAGCCATCCACCTCCGACACCCGCAGTGTATCGGAGGTATCCGCATCGCTGTCATTGTCGAGCACCGAAGCGCCCATGGAGCTCAGCGGGGTGTCCTCATCAGTGATATTCGTGTCGTTGCTTGCAACAGGTGCATCATTCACACCTGCAATGGTGATGGTTGCCGTGGCTGTATCGGTGCCGCCGGTGCCATCACTGATTGTATAGGTGAAGCTCTCTGTGGCGTCTTCACCGACAGCGAGGTCTTCATACCCCCCGTTCGGGTTGAACGTATAAGCACCAGTTGACTGCACGGTCACTGTGCCGCCACCTGAGAGCGCAATGGCGTTGCCAACATTTGCGGCATTGCCATTCACCTCAGTCACCGTCAGCGGATCGCCATTTGGATCGCTGTCAGCCCCATTGCCATTGTCCGCTAGAACAGAGCCGTTGCTGATCGTGTCCTCATCCGCAGACAGGCTGTCATCCTGTGCCACAGGCGGCTGGATGGTGCTCAGAATATTGAGCGTTACCGTTGCCGTATCCGTGCCACCACGCCCGTCACTCAGCGTGTAGTCAAACGTGTCTGTGCCACCTGCTGGGAACTGACCATTGGAGTCATAGGTGAAGGTGCCATCGCTGTTGAGCGTCAGCAGCGCGCCGGAACTCAGCGTGACCTGAACGCCAATGTCAGCGGCCTCTCCATCAAGCGCGATCACAGTCAGCGTGTTTCCTGTATCCACATCACTATCTGCGCCATTGCCATTGTCATCCAGCACATTGCCGTTTGTCGCCGTTGTGTCGCTGGCCGCAATGCTATCATCCTGCGCTGTCGGGTCGTCGTTCTGCCCATCAATGGAGATGGTCACCGTTGCCGTGTCACTCAGCCCACCATCATCGGTGATGGTGTAAGTGAAGCTGTCAGACGCATTCTGGAAATCCGGCAGACTCTCAAACTGGCCGTTGGGATCATAGATAAAGTCTCCGCCCGCGGTGAAGGTCAGGATTGCACCAGAGGGCAGCGTAATCGGATTGTTGAAGTTGGCATCGCTGCTGTCCACACCGGCCACATTGGTCACGGTTATTGGATCGCCACCCGGATCGCTGTCATTGCCCAGCGGATCCGCCAGCGTGGTCGCACCGTCATCTTCGCTGACAAAACGTGTGTCGTTGACCGCATTTGGTGCCGCATTCTCAACCGTCACCGTGAAGGTGTCCGTTTCCATCGAATTGGCTGCGCCTGCGCCATCATCCACCGTCACGGTGACAGTATAAGTCCCCTCCGCCGCATAGGCATTGCTGATTGAGGGAGACAACAGATCGCTGTTGAAACTGGCCATGTTACCATCACCAAAATCAACCATGTAGCTGCGCGTCTGCACATCAGGATCTGTCAGCGTCAGCGTGCGATTGAGAGACGCCCCCTCCGCCAGAGTGACATCCGCCCCAGCTTCAAGCCCTGGCGCATCATTCACGGGATTGACGGTGATATTTGCCGCCACCGACGGATCTGTGGAAAATGCCAGACCATCAGAGCCCGTCCAAAGGAAGCTATCAGAGCCGTTGTAGTCCTGATTGCCCGTATAGACGAGATTGCCAGCCAACAGATCGGCCCGACTGATCTCCTGCCCAGCTGTTACCGGCGTGCCATTCAGCGCCAGAGTGCCGTTTGTCGGGAAGGTATCAATGCGGATCGCCTGTAAAGTGTTGCCATCAGGATCGCTGAAGCCTGCATCAAACACGGCAGCATCCAGCACAATGGCCGTGTCCTCATCTCCGCTTGCTGAGACAGGCGAAATCGATGGGGTGTCATTGCCATAGACCTGGATCATGACAGACCCGTTCCAGCCCACAATAAAGCCGCCACCAGGCAGACCTTCGACTGATGGCTGGTTCTGTGTGCCGCTGGTGGTGCTGTTCACAAGGAACTGGCTGTCCACCCGCGCGCCATCTGCACTGTATTGCTGCGCAAAGACGCCCTGCCCGCTGCCATCCGTGCCATTGTTGTCCGTCCAGGCAATCACAAACCCGCCTGTATCAAGTGACGCGACAACAGGATCAAATTGCCCGCCAATGCGCTGGTCGTTCACGCGGAATTCTTCGACAACAGTGGTTCCATCCGGCGCAATCACAGTGGCGAACACCCCGTCGCCACTCAGATCGGCAACGTTATCTGTCCAAACAGCCACCACATTGCCATTGTCCAGAACAGTCAGTTCAACATCGATCTGGTTTGACAAGGTGCTTGTATTGATCCGGAATTCACCGCCAACGACAGCGCCGCTGGCATCATAACGCTGGGCAAACACGCCAAAGCCATCCACATCCCCAGTCGAAGACTCCCAAGCGATCAGGAACCCACCGTCGTTCAGCGCGGTGATCGACGGATCATCCTGTGTCGACGCGGTATTGGTATTGACCACAAACTGCGCTCCAAAAGCGGTGCCGTCGCTGTTAAACACGCGCGCAAGCACACCTAGGCCGTTGCCGTCGCCCGCGCCGCCGCTGGATCCGCTGTCCCATGTGACAACAAACTTGTCATCACTCAGCACGGTGATGGCGGGGCTGTCTTGATCAAAGGTTGTACCGGTATTGGCGACCGTCTCACCACCAGCCGGGGTGCCATCCTCATTAAACCTCTGGAACACAATGCCTTGGCTGCTGCCATCCAAAGAGTCGTCTGTCCAGACTGCCACCCAGCTGCCATCTGAGAAGGCGGCGACCTGAGGCTCAAACTGATCCTGCGTTGTGGTGGTGTTCAGGCGGAATTCATCGGACTGACCGCTGGCAAGCCCGGACCCGTCGCGCGCAAGTTTGTTGCCCTGAACATCAAACCGCTGCGCATAAATGCCATGGCCTGAACCATCGGTTGGATTGAGCTCATAGACCGCTATGAAATCGCCCCCTGTGCCGGGCAGCTGAACCAGCTCAATGTTGTCCGCATCATCGAGTGCATCATTCACAGTCACCTCACCACCGCGAGGCTGAGCGGCATCTGGCGTCGGAGTGATGCTCACCGTCACCACAACAGGCTCTGATGCGCCCCCGTCCCCATCTGTCACCTGAATGCGCAAGACGCGCTCTGGCAGCGGATCATCAGAGATGTTGCGATAGGTCAGGTTTTCGACCAGCAACTCCACGATCGCAGCCGTTGCTGCTGTGTTCAGACTCAACTCAAAGGCACGGCCGTCCTGCCCATCCTGCACAATGGTCGCAACCTGTGTACCATCCACCGACACAGCGGTGCCTGAAATCGTGATCTGGCTGCCCTGACGCAGGCCAAGCTGATCCTGTGTCAAATCATCCGGCGCATTGATCTGGTCGATCAATGGCGCAGAAGACACCACCTGTGACACAAGGATAGAGCCGCCATCAAAATCAGCGCTGTCCGGATCAGACACAGCCGCCGCGCCATTCGCGTCGATCAACTGTGGGATCCCATTCACCGTATTTTCGTCATAGGTGACGGTTTCGTTGATCCCTTCCAGAACCGGCGCTCCACCGATCGAGAAATCGGCTGGATCGCCCAAAATTTGATGGAAGATCCCATCACCACTGCCATCGCCCTCAGCCCCAGCAGCATTGGAGGAAAAGGAGACGACAAAATTGCCATTCGCCAGTGCGGCCACAGCAGAATCGCCTTGGGTGTTTGAGAACGCCGTATTGACTTGCAACGCGCCATCCACACGATGTCCGTTGGCGTCATACTGCTGCGCAAACACGCCTTGCCCGCTGCCGTCAGTGCCGCTGTTGTCTGTGAAGGTCACAACGAAGCCACCACCGGTCAGGCCGACAACATCGGAGTCAAACTGAGAACTGTCCACAACTTCGTTGACAAGGAAGTTGTCCCCAATAGGGTTACCTGCCCCATCAAACCGCTGCGCATAAACGCCCAAGTTAAACGTCGCTGCGCCATCATCTCCACCTGAAGAGGTGTAGGTGACAACATAGCCACCATCTTCCGTAGCTGCGATGCGGCTGTCGGACTGGGTAGAGCGCACATTTTGCGTGTTGACCTGAATAGGCCCACCCACTTGACTGCCATCTGCGGCAAACCGCTGAATAAAAACGCCTTCAGCGGAGGCCAACGTGCCGGTTTCCAAGCCGTTTGACGTGAAAGACACCATAAAGGTGCCATCACTTTGCACAGCAACATCAGCATCAAATGCGCTTTCGCCCCCGATTGGGGAAATGATGCTGGGCAGGCCATCGGTACCGCCCTGATCATTGTAGCGCTGCACAACGATATTGGTCTGAAAGGCTGCGCTCTCATTGCGCGCCTCATAGACCTGCACAAAATCACCGTCCCCAAAGGCATCCAGCGCAACGCGGGTATCAGCGCTTGTGAAGACATCCCCAACGTCAGGCGCCGCAACTTCCCCGCCAACTTTTGTGCCGTTGGCGTCATAGACCTGAGTGACAATCTCGGCCGTGCTTGAAAGCGTGTTCAGGCGCGAACTGTCATCGCGCCAACTGACGGCAAACCCACCTGTGGAAAGCCCCACAACTTCTGCAAATGTCTGACCACCTTGGGCGTTGGTGTTGACCTGGAATTCGCCCCCCACAGGCGCACCTGTGCTGTCGTAGCGCTGCGCGAACACACCGGTGTTGTTGTCCCCGGTGGCGTCCTGGTTGGTGGATGTCCAGACAATAACATAGCCACCATCTGTCAGCTCGGCGACATGGCTCATAGACTGTGACCCGGTGGTGAAGGAGTTTGTCTGCACCTCTGTGCCGACACGTTCCGCGCCATCTTGCTCTGGCGTGATGGTCACTTCCAGTGTCTCGCGCGCAGACCCGCCATCGCCATCATTGACGGTGATGGAAATCAGTCGCGCTGTTTCAGGATCATCAGAGTCATTGGCGTAGGTCGCGTTGCGCAGCAGAGTCTGCAACCGATCCGGAGTCGCATCGGCGTTAAGCCCGACCACCAAATCAGCCCCATCTGCGCCATCAGACACAAGTGTGCCGATCGCAGTGCCATCAACCGAAACCGATGTGCCCGCGATGGACACCGCGCCGCTTTGATCAAAGGACAAGTTATCCTGCGTCAGATCATCGGGCGCCGCAAACTGTGGCTGCCCAGTGTCATTCAGCACCATTCCGATGATCAGCTCGCCACCATCAAAATTGGCACTGTCAAAATCACCAAGTCCAAGTGTCGGGGCAAAAATCTGACCGCCAGCGTTTACGTCTGCCTCGTCAAAACTCACATCACTCAGGCTGTTCAGAATTGGGTTTCCCGACCCCGGCACAGACGCTGAGGCCTCAAAGAGCCGCTGGAAGACGCCTGTTCCGTGTCCGTCTCCGGCAGACCCGCTTGCGGCCGAGACCCAAACTGCGGTGAAGCCGCCCCCCGGCAGAGAGACCAGCGCAACTTGATTTTGCGAACCGCTGGTTTGTTCATTTACGAGGAAACTGCCATCCACACGGCTGCCATCTGCGGCATAGACCTGGGCGCGCACAGCTTCGCCGGAACCATCCGACCCGCTGAAATCGCTGAACGCAACAACCCAGCCGCCCCCATCAAGGGCAATCACATCAGGGACCGATTGCCACGAAGAGGTGACATCATTCACGAGCACTTCACCGCCAACCGGATTGCCGTCCACGTCAAAGCGTTGCTGATAAATCGCTTCTCCGCTGCCATCGCCCAAGAAGTTTTCATAGACCACAACAAAGCCACCGTCAGACAAGGCCGCTACCTTTGCCATGTCCTGTCGGGAAACGACATTGGTGTTCACTTGGAATTCCGCGCCAACCGGCGTACCATCCGCCTCAAACAGGCGCGCAAACACACCGCTGTCGTCTCCGTCCCCCGCAGATGCAGACGTCGCCGACGTCCAGGTCACGACAATGCGGCCACCTGTCAGAATGGTTACGGCAGCATCGTCTTGTGTGCTTGAGGTTTCTGTATTGACCTGCACAGAAGCGCCAAGCGCCGTGCCACTGTCATCAAAACGCCGCATGAAGACACCAGTCCCACTGCCATCCGCGCCGCTGTCGTCACTGTAAACCGCAACGATTGTCCCGTCAGAGGCCGCAGCAAACGCCGCATCCCGCTGCGAGGAACTGACCACATCATTCACCAGGAACGTCGCCCCCTGTGGGGCACCGGTGTGATCATAAATCTGTGCAAACACACCGGTGTTGTTCTCCCCAACACCGACACCGGCGGGGTGGGCGCCACTGCCGTCCGTCCAGCCGACGACAAACCCGCCAGTGGGCAGCCCGGTAACGGTTGGCTCAGATTGCGAAAACTCCGTATGCGTGTTCACCAGGAACTCACTGCCCTGCGGTGTTCCGTCCAGATCATAGACTTGACCAAAAATCCCGGTAGAGGAATCCTGTGTCCTGTCCTGATTGTTGCTCTCCCAGACCACCACATAGCCGATCTGAACGCCGCTGGCGTCAAATATGGCCGAGGTCGCCGGATCGATTTGGTTGGAGGGCGTGAATGTATTGACCTGTTCTTCGCCGCCCGTGACCGACAGTGTGAGATCCTCTTCTGCCGTCACGGCGACGGTGATGATATTGTTGCCAGAAGAGCCACCATCGCCATCCAGCAGCTGAACGGTGAACTGCCGTACAGCCTCTGGATCATCAGAAGCGTTAGCATAGCCCAGCTGTGCCAGAACAGCCTCCACAGCCTCCGGTGTCGCGCCAGCGCCGGACAGAGAAATCTCCAAAGGCGCGCCGTCAACGCCGTCCTGAACGATTGTGCCGATCGCGGTGCCGTCAACAGACACTGTGTTGCCTGCAAGCGTGACGCCATTCCCCTGAACAATGCTCAGTTGATCCTCAAAGGCGCCCTCACTTGCGCCACGCTGTGTTTCGTTCGCGTCCTGATCACCAACAAGGCGCTGCACAAGCAAGGTGCCGCCGTCTAAATCAACACTGTCCGCATCCGTGATCGACAGGGCGCCGTCTTGGTTCAAAATCTGCGGCGCGGCATTCACGGTGTTTTCGTCAAAGGTCACCGAGTCTTCAAATCCTTCGATGACGGGCGCCCCTGCGCCAGCAGGCACCGCGGCCGCATCCAGAATGGTCTGGAACACACCGCTGCCAGATCCATCCCCAGCTTCACCAGAGGTAACAGAGCGCCAGACCGTCACAATGCCGCCATTGTTCAGCAGGGCAAGATCAGGTTGATCCTGTGTGCTTGAGGTCTGTTGATTGATCACAAACATCGGGCCATCACGCGAGCCATCCGCATTAAACCGCTGGCCAAGAACGCCCTCGCCACTGCCGTCAGCAGCCCCGAAATCGTTGATCGCAACAATGAACCCACCGTTCGGCGTGCCAACCACAACCGGATCCGATTGATCAGAACTGGTAAAGGTGTTCACTTGGAATTCCGCGCCCTGCGGTGTGCCATCCACATCATAAATGCGTGCAAAAATACCAAAACTGCTTGTGTCTGGGCTCGCGAAAACAACAACAAACCCGCCATTTGGCAGTGCCGCGCTTGGCGCGAGAAAGGCAATATCTGGCTGCTGTTGATTGCCCGTTGTGACCGTATTGATCTGTACTTCGGCCCCGGCTGGCGCAAGCGCTGTGCCGTCAAAGGTCACCAGGTTGCCATTTGTGTCCACACGTTGGGCAAAAACACCATTGCCGTTTGCATCCGGTCCTTCCCAGACCACCATCACATCTGTGGACCCTGGCAGTTCGGTCACCTGTGGCCTGTTCTGGTTTCCAGATGTGGTCTGGTTTATCTGGAATTCCCCTGCCTCAGGTGTGCCCGGTGCATCAAACGTGCGGCCAAAAATTCCGTTCGAGCTGCCATCGCCCGCACCTGCAGAGGATGCTGAGGACCAGACAACCATGAAGCGCCCGGCGCCAAAATCCACAATTTCTGACTGCGTCTGTGTTGAAGAGGTCTGTTCATTCACCTGAAAGCTGCCGCCAAGCGGTGTGCCATCATTATCGAACACTTGGCCAAAGATACCTTGTCCGGACCCGTCAGCACCGCTGCCATCACGCCAGGTGACGACAAAGGTGTCATTGGACAACCCTTCGACGCGCGCCTGCCGCTGCGCGTTTCCTGGCAGATCATTGACCTGAAACTCCGCCCCCAGCTCCTGCCCTTGTGCAGTGTAACGCTGTGCAAAAATGCCGTCGCTGCCCGGCGCATCCTGATTGTTGGACACCCAGGTCACGACATAGGAGCCATCGCTCAGCTCCGCAACACGTGGCGCAAACTGCTCACCATCGGCAAAGCTGTTGACCTGAGTTTCCTCAGTCGCGCTGTCGGCGACAACAACCAGATCACGCACAAGGGCCTGAGAAGACCTCAGGAAGCTGTTCTGAGAGCCGTTTCCATTGTTAACAGTCAGGTCAAAACCAAGTGTCGTACTGCTCAGATTACTCGTGATCTCAAACGTCAGAGCCTCAACCAGCGCCTCGACCGCCTCTGCCGTCGCCGACGCATTCAAATTGATACGCAGCGCTGCGCCGTTAACACCATCTTGGCTGCCATCAATCGACCCAATGGCAGTTCCTTCATAGCTGACCGTGCCGCCACTCAGGCCGATTTCGCCCGATCCGGTGCCTTGATCCTGCACCGACAGCTGTTGTCCGCCCCCAGAATTGAAAACCTCCTGAATCTGCACAAAGCCGCCATCAAAGCCGACGCCTGCGTTGTCATCCAAATCGATATTAGCGTCGATCAGTTGCGGCGTGTTCAAGAAGTCGGACTCTAAAACGCTGCCACGGTCACGGCCCCCACCCTCTGACTCAGGGCGCAGGAAATCGTCAACGACGATGTTGGGCGGTGCTGAGACGCCGGTGGTGATACTGACGAATACAGAATCCGGCTGCGTTTGCCGCCCGTTTGCATCTGTAATCGTGACCCCAATGCCTCGTTCCGTGAACTGAACATTCGCAGCGCTGTCGGTGGATTCATAAGAAATCCGTTCCACCAGTGCCTTGATCGCTGCATCGGTGGCATTGGCGTTGAAGTTGATCAACAGCCCATTGCCGTTGGCCCCATCAAGCGTGCCATCAATCGTGCCAATCACCAAACCGTCAAAGCTCAGATCATTGGAGCTGAGGGATATCACCGCATCGGTTGCGATACTGAGCTGATCAAAGGCAGTTTCGCCCTCCGTGTAGTAAAGCTCAAGAGATCCGCCCGCAAACCCGCCACTTGTGGGGCCTTCAAACGCAACCTGATCATCCAGTGTAAGGCTTCCGCTGGTCACATCCGTTGCGTTGACGGTCAGCGCCCGCTCAAAATCGCTGAGCTTCGGTCCACTTTGAACCGTTGCAACCTCTGTGAACGTACGTATCTGAACAGAGTTGCTGCTGCCATCGCCAGCCGCATTGCTGGTGGGAGAGGTCCAAACCGCAGCAAAACCGGTGCCAAAGCTTGTGACGCTTGGAGCCGTCTGGGTGCTGTCGATCAGTTCATTGACTTGGAATTCCCCATCCACACGCGTGCCACTGGCGTCAAAACGTTGTGCAACTATCCCGGTGCTGGACCCATCCTGACCGTCGGAATCCCAGCTGACAAGGAACCCACCATCCGCAAGCGCCGCGACATCCGCCATGTCCTGTGCGTTGATTGTTGTGACATTCACGCGGAATTCAGAGCCCAACGGCGTTCCGCTGTTGTCAAAGCGCTGCGCAAAGACGCCGTTGGATGCGCCATCCAGGCCATCGCTGTCCGTCCAGACCACAACAAACCCACCACCGGTAAGCCCCACAACAGAGGCGTCACTCTGGCTTCCTGCGGTGGAGGTATTGACCTGCACATCCGCGCCAAGGGCTGCACCGGATGCATCAAACACACGCAAGAACAGGCCGGCATCATCACCATCCCCGTCATTGGTTGTGGTTGGTGCGGTGAACACAATCACATGACCTGCGTTGCTCGCGCCATTCACAAGCGTCGCCACAGCTGGATCGGATTGATCTCCCTCCGTGTTGTCCACATTGACCGTGATCTCTGCCCCAACCGTGTTGGCTGCGGCATCAAAGCGCTGGCTCAGAATGGCGTCTTGATTGCCATCCCCATTGTCGGAGCGATAGGTGACAACAAAGCCCCCATCCACAAAGGCCGAAATGGCGGGTTCAAACTGCGTGCCGGCTGTGGCGGTGTTTACAACGAACTCCCCCCCCTGCGCCACACCGCTGGCATCGAACCGTTGCCCGATAATGCCGCTATCAAAACTACCAGGCGCGTCTTGGTTGTTGCCAACCCAAACCACCGTAAAACCACCGTCCGCCGTGGCGGCCACTGCTGGGCGTGATTGCGCGCCTGCAGTCGTAGAGTTTACAGCAATTTCATTGCCGATCGGCGCACCATTGGCATCATAGAGCTGGGCAAAAACGCCTTGACTGCCATCCAGGTTGTCTTGGCCGGACGACTCCCAAACCACAACTACGCCACCGCCTGTCAGCTCTGCCACATCGGCAGAGGACTGACTGTTCTCTGTATGCGCGTTCACCCGCTCTTCCCGGTTGCCGACCAACGGCAGGTCCGTATCTTGCGAGACCGTCACATTGATAAACTGGGTTTGCGCAGATGTGCCATCACCGTCTGACAGGTCCACACTCAGGCGCCGCAACGGCGCGGGTGCGCTGGAAATGTTTGAATAGGCAATGTTGCCCAGTACCGCCTCAACCGCCTCTACAGAGGCATCGCTGTTGAACGTGATTGAGAAACTGCTTCCGACGCTTGTGACCGTGCCCACAACAGTGCCGCCCACCGATACCGTACCACCAATAGAATAGGCGCTTAAAATCACATTGCCGTTGCCGACATCGCCGTTCACAAGGCCAACAAGATCCTGCGCTTCCCCGGACTCTCCCCCCAATTGCGCAATCTGATTGAAGGTTTCATCCACCTCAACCGTCAAGACACCGCCATCAAAGTCAGGAGAATCAAGATCGCCAAGCGCAACGGTCGCATCTGCATCCAGACGCAGGAAACCTCCGTTTACGTCATCCTCGGAAAAGGCTGCATCCGTGGTCATCCCCTGGATCAACGGTGCATCGGAGGGCGTGAAGTCCGCTGGATCGCCGAAAATCTGTTGGTAAACAGACGTTCCCGATCCATCACCCTGCGTGCCAGAGTTCACAAAATTCGTGAATGTGGCGACAAAATTGCCATTCGGCAAAGCGGCCAACTCTGGCTGACCCTGAGAGTTTAACGTAATTTCGTCATTGATCACAAATTGACTGTCGATCCGCTCTCCGGCTGCGGAAAACAGCTGACCCACAACCGAGGCCCCACTGCCATCAAGACTGTTTGAGTTGTCCGTCCAGGCCACAACAAACCGGCCATCTGTGAGGCCGATCACATCCGGCGCAACTTGCGAGCCAAACGTGACTTCATTCACAATAAAGTTATTGCCGACAGGCACCCCGTTCGCATCAAAGCGCTGCGCCTCAATGCCCACACCAGATCCATCGCGCCCCTGATTGTCTTGCCAGGCAACCACAAAACCACCACCAGCCAGCGCTGTTATAGAGGCAACTGCGCCACCGTCTTCGATCTGCAAGTCCGCAACCGCCTGCGTGCCATCTGGATTCAAGAAACGCACATAAATGTCATCGCCATTGTCAAAATAGGTGAAGCCAATCAAACCGGACGCATTTATTGCAATTTCTGGGCTGTTCTGGGTGCCAGATGTGACCCCATTCGCAACGATTTCACCCCCAACCGGCGTGCCATCCGTCTCAAAACGGCGCAACAACAAGCTGTCGCCTGATCCATCCCCGCTGTCAGAGAAATAGGCGACCACATAGCCGCCATTAGGGAACCCCGTTGTGCCAGAAGCGATGGTTGCCAGAGATGGGTCAGATTGCGTCGCCGAGGTCGTGATATTGACAAGCGTCTCACTACCGACCGGTGCCCCGTTCACATCGTAAACTTGGCTGACAACTCCAAAATCACTGCTGCTGCCGTCCACGTTGTCAGAGGCCCAGGCTATGACAAACCCACCGTTTTCAAGCGCGGTGACAGTCGCATCCTGCTGCCGTCCCTGCTCGGTGGTGTTGACCTGAAACTCTCCACCGACTCTCACACCTTCGGAGTCAAATCTCTGCGCAAAGACCCCTGTGCTTTGCGTATCTTGTTGACTGGACGTCCAAACGACCACCCAGCCTCCGTCATTGAGCGTTGCCACATGCTGGTTTTCCTGATTGCCCGGAGCAAAGGCGTTCACCAACACCTCCTGCCCCACAGCCTGCGGCGCGTTTGCCTCCGCTTCGCCAATCACGCGCAGCTCAAATGACAAAGGCTGGGTCAGCCCGCCATCACCGTCCTCAATTCTGAGAGAATAGGTGCGTGTGTCCCGAGGATCATCGCTGTCATTTGTAAAGGTTAGCGCATTCAGCAGCGCCTCAATCCGCGCAACTGTGGACCCCGCCAAGAGGTCGACCGTCAGGTTCGCCCCATCTGCGCCGTCTGACACGATCGTGCCAACATCGACACCATCCACCCGCAGCGTTGCACCGGCCTGCGTCACGCGCCCACCAGTGGCAAAGGACAAATTGTCCTGTGTTGCATCGTCTGGCGCATTAAACTCGTCAGCAATAGGTTCCGTGACGATGCGGGAAATACGGATTTGGCCGCCATCAAAATCGGCAGAATCCGAGTCAGACAAAGAAAGCGCACCTGTCGCAATCAGCTGTGCACCAACCTCTGCATCTCCCTCATTTACGGAAATACTCTGTTCAAGCCCAACCAATGTCGGCGCAGCAGATTGAGAGATTTCCGCCGGATCTCCGACAATCTGATGGAAGATACCGCCGCTGCTGCCATCTCCTGCGGTGCCGCTGGTTTCAGAACGCCACTGCACCACGTAGTTGCCATCTGGCAAAGCGGCCATCGCTGCACCATTCTGGGTGCTGCTGACTTCGGTGTTGACACGAAGCTCGCTGTCTATGCGCGTGCCATCCGCATCAAAGGCCTGTACGAAAACGTCAACGCCGCTGCCTGGCGCAGGGGTGGACGTGTCGACCCAGGACACCACAAATCCGCCGGTATCCAGCGCGATAATGTCCTGAATTTCCTGACTTCCACTCGTACTGTCATTCACGCGCACTTCAGGGCCCACCGGCACCCCCTGATCCGTGAAACGCTGATAATAGACACCGGTAGAGGATCCATCCTGATTGGCGCTGTTCCAGGCAACCACAATGTCTCCATTGTCCAACGTCGCAATATGGCTGGAGCTTTGCGCGCCTGGGGTGAAGCTGTTAACCTGAATGTCCCCACCTTCCGGTACGCCGGCATCATCAAACAGCCTCATATTAATAGAGCTGCTGGACCCGTCGCCATTGGCGGAATCACTCTCGCGCCAAGTGACGGCAAACCGCCCGTTTTGCAGCGCAGTTAGCTGAGGTTGATCCTGATTGCCGGTGGTCTGCTGGTTGATCACAATCTCTGTGCCCACACGCGCACCCGCCGCGTTGTAAAGCTGGGCGATCACACCATTGGAACTGCCATCACCCGCCAACCCAGAGCTGAAAGACACCCAAACAACAACATAACCGCCGTTGCTCAGCCCGACCACCTGTGGGGTAAACTGGTTCGAAGAGCTGTTGGTCTCCACCTGCTCTTCCGTAACAACAAGCGCACCATTGGCATCATAGCGGTTCAGCCGCACACCTGAGATGGTGTCATCATCCCAGACAACCACCCAGCCGCCATCTGTCAGCCCTGCAACTGAGGCATCAAACTGCGAGCTGGTCACCGTGGTGTTGATCTGAAATTCACTGCCAACCGCCACACCGCGGTCATCAAAGCGCTGGCCAAACACACCACTGTCGCCATCGCCCGTGTTGTCCTGATTGAATGACGTCCAGACAGAGAGATAGCCGCCATCCATCAAACCGGCGATCTGGGCATCGGTTTGCTCCCCGACGGTCACGGTGTTGGTCTGCCGCTCTCCGCCAAGCAAGCCATCCCCATCTGCGTCCGGCGTGACATTCACTGTGATCACCACAGGCGCGGAGGTCGCGCCATCGCCGTCTTCCACCTGCAACTGCAGCAGGGTTTGCTCACGCGGATCATCAGACACGTTGGCGAAAGTCAGGTTTTCAAGCAGCACCTCAACCGCTGCAGGATCCGCATTTGCGTTCAATGTTATGATCAGGTTTGCACCGTTCTGTCCGTCGGAACTCAGCGTGCCAACCACCGTTCCCCCAACAGAAACCTGTGCACCGCTCACACCAACTGTGCCCGACGTATCCAGCCCCAACTGCACCTGCTCATCTGCATCTTGCGGCAGGAAGCCATCCTCAGACACGGTCTGGGCAACAGTGCCGAGGATAATGCGACCGCCATCAAAATCAGCGCTGTCCGCGTCTGAAACAGCCACCGCGCCATCCAAGTCAATCTTTTGGGGCGTGCCGTTGACGGTGTCTTCTGCAAAAGTCACCGTTGTTGAAACGGCCTCAACCTCCGGGCTGGCGGAGGGCACCGGCGCCACCAAAGGATCTCCAAACAGGCGCAAGAACACCCCATTGCTGTCGCCATCCCCAGCAGACCCACTGGTCACAGAGGTCCAGACACCAACAAAAGCGCCATTTGCGAGCGCCGCAATATCTGGCTGGTTCTGGGTCGAAGAGATTTCTTCGTTAACCTGAAACTCACCGGTCTGCGCCACCCCATCCGCATCAAACCGGCGTGCAAAGACGCCCTGACCGCTGCCGTCACCCGCGGATCCAAAAGCGCTCGACGTCCAGATGACGGCAAACCCACCATCATCCAATGCAGTCACTTCAGGGTCAGACTGTGAGGAGGACGTTTCGACATTGATCTGAAACTCAGAGCCAACAGCTGTTCCGTCGCCTTCATAGACCTGCGCAAAAATGCCAATACTGCTGCCATCGGCGCCGCTTTGATCTTGCCATGTCACGACAAAGCGGCCGCCGGTTAGGCTAACCACCGACGGATCGTCCTGCGTTGACACTGTTGTCGTGTTAACAATAAACTCAGCACCCAGCGGCGTGCCATCAGGCGCATATCGTTGTGCCAGAATGTCACTTCCAGACCCAAGCGCCCCAGAAGAATCCCGGTACACAACCACCAGTCCACCTGTTGCAAGACCACCAGCGCCGGCACTTGCCTGAATAGCCGCCACCGCAGCTTGGTCTTGAGTCGAGGAGGTTGTCGAATTGACCTGAAAATCCGTTCCAAGCGGTGTCCCAGCTGCATCAAAAAGGCGCATACGTACACCAACGTTATTGCTGCTGTCACCACGGTCATCGACGTAAACCACCGCGAACCCGCCGCCAGGTACACCAGCGACCTCAGCGTCGTGTTGGGTGCGGCTGACATTGGTGTCATTGACCTGAAACTCATCTCCCGCAGGATTCCCAGCCGCATCGAACCGCTGCCCGAAAACGCCGATGTCAAAATCACCCGGATTGTCCTGGTTCCGCGACTGCCAGACGACCACGTATCCGCCATCCTCTGTCGCCGCGACCTGTGCGTTGTTTTGAATGTCCACCCCTGTGGTGTTCACCACCGTCGGAAGGCCGAGTTCCTCGCCTTCAGCAGAATAGCGTTGGGCAACGATTCCGTCTAAATCGCCGTCCTGACCAAATGAGTCCCAGACAACCACAAAACTGCCGTCCAATAGTGTTGTAACAGACGGATTATTCTGGCTGCCAACAGTGATGGAATTAACGAGAGTCTCCGGACCAAGCGGCTGATTCATAATAACTTCCCCCAAAAAACGACCGTGAGGCACAAAACAAACGCGACGCCGCAGAAAAGGCGACGCATATAAAAATAAACCGATGTCTTTCAACTAATTAGGCGACACCGATCAGCTAAAAACGATACGCAACATAAAACGCAATCACGCATCACACATACATGTGCAAATTTATTAAAATCTAAGCTTTTCGAAACTGACCATTGAGTCAAGACGACGCGCACGTAAAGCGAGGTAAGGTTTCCCCGACCCAATAAATTCCGCCGCAAAACTCAAAGAACGTTTGAAATCATAAAGTGATTTAATTTTCGACATTTAGAGAAAACCAACACACTCAAATCGAAATACGATGCAAAATCAAAATAATCGAAACAGGATCGGATACTCATAACAAATTAATAATAGAGTCACTCACGCCATCCAAATAAGTGCATCACGCGAATTGACGTAACCAATAGGGAGAAACAAAAAACGCACCGCCAACGCATCAAAAATTGAGGCTGTATTTGTGCCCTGAAAATCAGCCAAAACGCATGCACCAAACGACCAGTGTTCGCTTTAATCTTTAGAATTAATTTTCAGAAAGGGATCCCATAACAGACACAAGAAAGTCTGTTACTGGTGCACCGAGGAGGAACAACCTAGAACCTTCTGAGTGCGATCAGATCCTGACAGAATTGGAAGAATGGACAAGTATTCTTCAGGCTGAGCCGGAAGTTATCCACAGATTGGCAGCGTTTGCTGAAGCAGCGGAAAATGCTTCGGATAGGAATGAGGACGATCCAGGGCTGACATCTTCGTTTGAGGAGCCTGCGCCATGACGCGTCTTGCATCTTCAAAGGATTCCAACGTCACGCCCGTTTTCACAAAAGCCTCTTTGGAAAGAACACGGACCACCTTGTCGCCACTGACCCTTCGCTTGACGAAGGACGAACGGGCACGGTTGGAAGAGCTCGCTACGGGTATGACGCTCAGTGCATATGTGCGGGCCTGCGTCTTTGCTGAGGATGCCAAGCTGCGCAAGACTCGGCCTGCGGATCAGGTCGAGGAAAAGAAAGCAGCGGCTGAGGCATTGGCTCTGCTGGGGCAGTCGCGGATTGCCAGCAATCTCAACCAGCTCGCCTATCATGCCAATATCGGTGCCTTGATCGTAGGAGAGACGGAGAAAGATCAGATTGCCGAAGCCAATGAGCATTTGGCAGCCATTCGGGCGCTGTTGATGCAGGCGCTCGGGAAGAAACAAAGGCCGCGCCGGTGATCCTGAAAGGCAATGAACGTGGCTATGGATCGGAGCTCGCGCGGCATTTACTGAACCCGCGTGATAATGATCATGTGACCGTGCATGGCCTGCGCGGCTTCGTTGCCGACGACCTTTTTGAAGCCTTTGCCGAGACAGAGGCGATTTCGGGCGCCACTCAATGCCAAAAATACCTGTTCTCGTTATCTCTGAATCCTCCCGTTGGCGCAGAGGTTTCCGTTGCAGATTTCGAAGTGGCGGTGGATCTGGCCGAGCAGCGAATGGGCCTTTCAGGGCAACCGCGCGCCATTGTATTTCACGAGAAGAACGGTCGGCGGCATGCCCATGCTGTCTGGTCGCGGATTGATGGACACGCGCTTAAAGCGATCAACATGCCGCATTACAAACGCAAGCTTGCATCGCTGTCTCACGAACTGTTCCTCACTCATGATTGGCAGGTTCCGCGCGGGTTTGAAGACAAGGCAAAGCGTGACCCACTGAACTACAGCCGTGAGGAATCGGGACAGGCCAAGCGGGCCAAACGCGATCCGAAGGCCATCAAGTCGATATTTCAGGGGTGCTGGGAGGTGTCGGATTCAAAACCTGGGTTTGAAGCGGCAATGAAAGAACAAGGCTTTGTCCTCGCCCGAGGAGACCGGCGCGGTTTTGTTGCCATCGATGCCGATGGCAAGATCTGGTCGCTGTCGCGCTGGTGTGGCGTGAAACCAAAGGAGATGCGGGCGCGGCTTGGCTCTGAATTGGACCTGCCATCCGTTGAACAGGTCGCTGATCGTCTACGCGGTTTGCCTAAGCAATCCGTTGATCCTCAAAACACCGCTTTCGAAGCCCGGCGGGCAAAGCTGGTTGAAGCGCAGCGCAAAGAACGTGCCGATCTGCTCAAGCGGCAAGAAATCCAGGGACTTGATGACATCAAAGCACGGCAAGCCAGCCTGCCCAAAGGCCTACGCGGGCTCTTGTCCCGTGCAACCGGTCAGTATCAGACAAAGCTGCGCCAGATTGAAGCTGAGGCACAGGCTGCAGAGCGCCATGATCGTGCGGCGCAGCAGGCCCTGATTGGCAAACATCTCAGCGAACGACAGGCCCTCGCGCGGGACGCTCAAAAACAAGGCCTGTGTGCTGCGTTCCATAGGCAAGTCCAAAGTGATCCCAAACAAGCGCTGATCCTAAAGGATGACGGGATCGCGCATTCCGCCGCCCAACTTATTAAATCGCCTGACTTGGTGCTGGAGCATGTCTCGCAAACCAAAGCGGCGTTCAAACGGGTCGATGTGTTGCGCGCGCTGGCGCAGAGGATCGACGATCCGGTGGTGCTGCAAAAGGCGGCGGATCAAGCGATGCGCTCGCCACAGCTGGTGCGGCTGTCCGATGATGGGCATACGCCTGTCTTTACGACGAAGGACTATCAGTCTGCCGAGACTGCTTTGGACCAAGCCACCGGATCAATGGTGAACAAGCATGGATTTGCTGTTTCCTCGTCGCATATCCATGATGCCATCAAGGCGCAGAATGCCAAGATGAAACGGGCATTTGGCGGCAAGCTAAGCGAGGAACAGCAAAACGCCCTGCGCCACGCTCTCGGGAGCAGACAATTGTCTTCAGTTGTCGGCCTCGCGGGCGCAGGGAAAAGCACCTTGCTTGCAACGGCCCAAAACGCCTGGGCGAAACAAGGCGTTACTGTTCACGGAGCCGCTCTGGCAGGCAAAGCGGCAGAGGAACTACAGAATGCCTCCGGCATCAAAAGCCGAACGCTGGCTTCGCTGGAACTGTCATGGGAAAATGGAAATGAACCGATCTCAAAGGGCGATGTCTTGGTCATTGACGAGGCTGGAATGATCGGCACGCGGCAGTTGGCGCGCGTTGCGACAAAAATGCAGGGAATTGGTGCGAAACTCGTCCTCGTTGGCGATCCCGACCAATTGCAACCGATTGAGGCAGGCACGCCATTCCGGCAGATCGTCAAAACCCACGGCGCGGCCCGTCTGACCGAAATCCACCGTCAAAAGGCTGATTGGCAGAAACAAGCCTCGCGCGATCTGGCGGGCGGCGACATGTGGACGGCCCTGAGCAGTTATGAAAAGCGCGGTGCTGTGTCTCGTAGTGACAGGCGCGAAACGGCGATTGAGGCGCTGGTCGAAACCTACGCAATGGATGTCGCCGCAAATGGGTCCGCCAAATCCCGTCTGGCCTTCGCCCATAAACGCAAAGACGTGCATGCGCTCAATCAGGCCATCCGTTCTGCACTGCGGTCAAACGGCGAGGCTCCACCCGAAACCCTATTCACAACCGACACCGGCAAAAGGGCCTTTGCCGCAGATGACCGCATCGTTTTTACGCGCAATAACAAGGATATCGGCGTCAAAAACGGCATGTTGGGCACTGTGGTAAATGCGGAGAACGGTCAAATGGCAATTGCTCTGGATGGCGACGAAGACCGCCTCGTCCGCTTCAATCCAAAAGCCTTCCGCAGCTTCGACCACGGCTACGCTGTCACCATCCACAAATCCCAAGGCGCAACGGTCGATCAATCCTACGTCCTCGCCTCCCGCTCCATGGACCGACACCTCGCCTACGTCGCCATGACCCGCCACCGTGAAGACTTGGCGATCTTCGTCAACAATCGAGACCGACCAACCTGGGCGAAGGATCGAACACAACGTCGCCGACCAACCCGCACCCGCGATGGACCTTCTATGGGGTAAGTCGGGAACGTGAATGTCGCGGCCATTCAACCAAACCGCAGAGAAAGCTACAGAAGAGCCCAAGGCGGTCATCGACTTTTCTCACTGCGCGCGCTCGCCGCACGAAAATCGCTGCATCTGCTCGCTTTATGACGCTGCGCGGCGGCAGGGAAGTCGGCCATTCGTTCACCACGCAGCGAAAATTTTCAGGGCAACTTACAGGTCGCGGGATTTTCCGGACTTTCGCTGCGCGATGCACAAAGGTACGTTAAAGCCAAATAGACTCATATCGGACGCGTTGCCCGCTCGGGTGGAACGCCTTGGACAAACGAGGGATGGATAGTGGCGGAAGATGATGGGCGTGCGCTGAAGAGCACCAATCTAGCGAAGCTGGTGGGCGATGACACCGCGACAGGACGGCTGCGAAAGCAGATGAAGGCGATGGAAGCGTTCGAAGACCCCGCCGGGCTTCGCGCTCTTCGTGCTGCGCTAGGCCCTACCAGCGCGATTCAAGAGATGATGGTGTCCCATCGCGCCGCAATCGATGCGGCGCGCATCCTGCCGGACGTGTCAGCCTTCGCGGGGATTGCGGATGCGGCGCGGCTGACGGACTCCTACCGTCTGCCGGAATTGGCCGGGCTGGGCTTGGCGGACGCCTACAAGGTGCCGGAGATTGCGGGGATCGATGCTATCAGCAAAGCCCATCGTAGTATAATGGACTCGTTCCGCGTTGGATCGCTCGCGGACATGATCGGCAGTCAGGGCGCACTTGCAGCACTCGCGCCGTCCCTCGGGTTGGTGAAAACAGATGCCTTCGCAGGATTGCTAGACGGCATCCGGGCACGTCAGTCGACGTTCGGCTCCGCCATAGAAGCCTACATGGATCAGGAGCGGGCGCAGGCAGAACGCATCACGGGAGTTGTGGAAGCGCTGGCAATACCTCGGATTGACCCCGCCAGATTCGGCATCGGCAGCGCGCTTGCATTGAGCGAAACGAACGCATTCAGGATCGCCGGGCTTACGGCCGATTATGGCGATCAGTATCGATCAATATTCGGCGCGGTGAATGATCGTATCAGTGCACTTGCCGGACTAGGGGCAGCGGCGAATGCGTTTGCGCCGCAACCGGATTTAGTTGGCGGGATTGGCAGCCTGTTGGAACGCGCGTTAGCGCAGCAGGAAGCGCTATTTGAACAACAGCGCCAACTCGTCGAGCAAACAGCCGACGTGCAGCCCCGGCGCCAAACGCTGATTGCAGAACGCCTTACGATCATCGCGGCAGTCGTGACGATCCTATACACGATGCTTTGCGTATATGTGATGTTTGAAGAACGCCTAGCCGGGGGTGATCCTGCCACCCTAGAAAATACCGCCACAATAAAAGAAAACACGCAGGCGATAGAACAGATGCGCAACTCTTTCGACGTACTGGCGGGTCAATTAGAGCGTATGCGCGTAGCGCAAGAAGAGGCAGGAGAAGAGGAGAAGGCCGCTGACGCGGCCATTGCCGAAATCCTGCGTGAGATTGCCGACACGCTGGCGGATCAGGCGGAAGGAGAGGATGAATCCCCCTAACGAAGGCGGTCCCACCTGCATAGAGAACCGGCTGTCGACCTTCAAGCCCTCCAACTCTTCGCTTGGTAGGGCTTCCACATCGGCCTCACGGACGCGCTGCGGTAACCCGTTCGGGTGTGGGCATCCGTGTCGCCCGGGACTGTTCTAGCCAGGTGCGGCCCTGCGAGACAACCGAATGAAACAAGAAGGCTGTCGCAGTAGCGTCTCTACCGGTTCTCAGAGCGCATCGGTGGGTGGGTCTAGGACTATACGGAACGCCATGCTGCAACCGCAGCGCAATCTGTGGAAGCCGCCATTCGTGCGCTCCGCAGCACCAGCTGAAGTGGGCTCAGAACGGCCTGATGCTCATGCGGCAGTGCCGTCGCGGCAGTCACATCGAGACCGGTCATCCAAGTTACGGGCCAAGCCTTTGATCTTCCCTCATGTCGCTTAGTGCGCGGACATTGACGAATCTGGAACCGTAGTTTGCGCTCCTGGCGGCGAAACAGCCCGAAGAGGCATCTTGTTCCGACAGGGAGCGGACATTCGAACGCAGCGCAGCATCCGTAGCTCTGGGGTTTTACCTGCCGTTACCATATAGCTCAGTTGCTGCACGCGCAATCGGCAGGTCGCATCCCAAAATGGACATTTGTGCTTTGGCTGATCGTTAAGCTTCTGCCAACGCACAAAACACTACTCTTGGTGGAGTCGTCAATTTGTGTTAGTCTGCTTCCATATTTTTTTGACGAAAGGAATTCGTGATGGCTCTCTCCGACGCAGACAAGGCTGAAATCGCAGCGATGATTAAAGAAACCCTTTCTGAAACGGTCAAAGCATCATCTGCACTGGATGTTCGGACAGTTGGTGTTCCAGTGGACTTCGGTTCCTTAATTGGAAAAAAACCTCTGCCTGTCGCGGCAGATCAATGTTGTAACGGATGCGACTAATAGTTCGGGGCTCTCTCCGAGCGAAAGCGAATGTTACGAGCATCTAAATATAACATCGAATTCTCTGCATTTGATGGGAAAAAATATATATGTAATGGCCTTTCCGGGACGATAATACGTGACCCCGGAAAGGACATACTATCTCTCACCGAAGATATTGAATTCTTAAAGCTTCATAACTTTGTTTATGAAGCTTCTACTAATGAACTCGATATTCTTGACCGAAGAAACTCCACCAGCGGTTACGACGACATTGTCGAAATAACCCTCATGGTGCATGAAAATTGCAATTTTAGATGCAAATACTGCTACCAAGATTTTAAGAATAGAAAGATTTCCGGAGTTGTGTCAGACGACATCGTCTCCAGAGTAACAGAGTTGGTTGCATCTAAAGGAGGATTAGTCGCCCACTTCTACGGCGGCGAGCCGCTTCTTGCTTGGGATAGCATGCTATCTTTGATTGAAGAGTTCCAGGACATTTGCAGAAGTAACTCCGCTGATTTCCGTTTCTTCCTAACAAGTAATGGTAGTCTTCTTACCCAAGAAAGGGTTGAAGTCCTATCAAACCTCGATGTCCAACATGTCAAGATAACGCTTGACGGCACACGAGATTTTCATAATGCCAATAGACCAATGGCGAGTGGTGCCTCAACTTTTGACGTAGTTCTGGACAATTTGATCGCGGCGTCCAATCTAATTCCAATCGTTCTCAGGATTAACGTAGGAGACGAGAACGTTGGTAGCATAACAACACTATTAGATGAAGTGGCTGATAGAGCGTGCAATATTCAGAACATCAGCATCGACTACAATATAGTGTACAATAGAACGGACTCATCTTTATCAAATGGCGTGACATACAAGGACATTAGCGAGCTTCAGAAACATGCTTTTGGGCGTGGATTCCGATTACGTCTTCCCCCAATAACAAGAGCCAGAAACTGCAAATTTAACTCAAAAAATAGCTTCTTATTTGATGCGACTGGCACCACCTACTTGTGTGACAAGTCTGCGAAAACACAAATAGAGATCACGAATGACGAGGCGGTAAGCCGCAGCGCTGTAGTTGGGACGAAAAAAGATAGCCTAGTTAAACATTTTCGGAGCCACCGCAAAGACTGCCTAACTTGCAATTTGCTACCAATGTGTGGCGGCGGATGTCGAATTCTAAGCCTGGACAAGGATAGTCCAGCGTGCCCACCTTGGAAAAACCACATCGCCGAATACCTATCAGCACACTTGATCAATGCGGAACGCTAATGCTCGAAAGGTGAGGTTCAACGATGGAAAAATTGGAACCTTCGAGATTTAATGTCTTTGTACCCATTGACGATGGCAGTACATTCCTACTCAATTCGTGGTCTAGAAGAGCGATCATAATAGAAGCCACGGCTGCCTCTGCATTGCAAAATGGCGAATGTGTCCCAGAGAAAATCATACCCGCACTTGTCGAGATCGGTGCTCTCACAGAAGAACCGGACGGTCAGCAGAACGATGTTTTCAATGCCTTTGATGATGAGAAATTTAGTCGAGACGAGCTGACGGTGGTGATTCCACTGACAAACAAATGCAACTTAATGTGCGGTTATTGCTACCAAATCCAGCACGGCGACTTTCAAGGCGACGAGCCGAAACAGATACAGGGTTGGGATACTGACAAAATATTGGCTGTAAAGCAGTTCATATTTAACAAGATGTCGGACGAAAAGTATAGCTCCGTGCGAGTAAGGTGGTACGGCGGGGAACCACTTCTGCGCCAAGACCTAATTCAAAGGCTCGGAGCTGAAATTCGCGAGGCAGTTGAAACAAATGGAAAACGGCTTTGTGGGACAGTCATAACAAATGGCGTGCTTATTACACCAAAAACTGTCGAACTGCTTTCATCAGTTGGCGTTGACCGTTTAGAGATATCAATTGACGGTCCCCAAGAAGTTCATGATGCTCATCGCTCCAGTCGAAACGGCAAGAGTACTTACGAAAGGGTGATCCGGAATCTCCTTTTCGCGGCCGACCGATTTTCTACCATTGTTTTTCGCGTGAACATTCATGCGGACACCGTCAAGTTGGTACCGTCATGGTTAAAAAAGATATCGGAGACCATTGCACGAGAGAATATATACCTGAAATTTAAACTAGTAGAAGGTCTCAAAGATAATACTCTATCTTGGCCGGATTTTTGCGAGATTTCATCCGACTTTACAGGTCTTGCGAGGCTGTTGGGATTAAACGTCATTCAGACAAAACTTACGACGGAATTGTGCCCGGCAATTCGAGAAGACTACCATATAGTTCAATCAGACCTAAAGGTTTATAAGTGCCCCCAGAACCTTGGAAGCGAGATGCATGTAGGCACCATAACAGAGCATGGAATGCTCTCAGAAACCAGGTTTTCGGCACCCTGGCGTGAATACTCCGTGCGAAAAGACGCTGCCTGTGCATCTTGCAATCATCTTCCTCATTGCAATGGTGGATGTCCTTACAATGCAATTATGAGTACCATCGAAAGTAACGATCTTGATGTGTATTCAAGAAAAGAGGGGTGTTGCGTTGAAAAATTTGCACCACAAAGAATCCTGGCGAGATCAGTTTAAGGTTTCGCGCTTTAACGTGCTGGTCGACAGTGAATTCGACGGGCACATACTCTACAATAGTTGGAGTGGCGCCCGCATAAGAATTCCAAGTGGCGCTCTCTCGGATGAAGCAATACTGCAACTTGAAACAGGTGAGGCCCTCGATGAGGTTGATGATGCTTCGTTTAAAGACCTGATACGTAATGGGATATTGGTACCGGATCGCTTAGATGAAGATGACCTAGTTGCTCAATGGCACGGTGAAGCAGCTAATAATCCCCTAATTCGGCGTGTGACCGTCATATTGACAAGAGTATGCAATCTGGGTTGCGTATATTGCTACCAAGACAAACACGAGGCAGACGCAAGTGAAGACTCCGAAAGGGTTTGGGAGTTCTTGCAGCAACAAGTGGTCAAAAATGGTCACCTACAGATGACATGGTTCGGTGGTGAGCCGCTCCTCAAAGTTTCAAAGATCTGTCATCTTTCAGACAAGCTTATTCAACTCTGTAGGCAGAAAAATTGCCGGTATAGTGCGACAATATCAACGAACGGCGTTCGGTTAAATGAAAAGAACATTTCGGAACTTGTTTCTAGATCAGTAAACGTATTTCAAGTATCGCTTGACGGACCTGAGCTCATTCAAGAACTTCGGAGACCTTCGTTAAAGGGAGCTCCGACTTACGACATTATTGTTCAAAATATCGCTTTGCTATGCGAAGCAGGTGCTAAGGTTCGAATAAAGGTTATCTTAGATTCAATGAACTGGAAACATGTTCCTGAGCTCTTCGATGACCTCTCAATGCGTGGCTTGATCAAAAATGTGGATATTGCCATACAAGAGACAGAGTCAAAATTCGCTGCGGCTCTTTATGGCCGTAGATTCAGTTCGCTGCGAGAATTTGGCGAAAAGAAGCTTGAATTGTTGAGACATCTCGCTCGTCTTGGCATGAAAGTACCTGAACCATCACAGAAACCTGAGTTCTGTGCCGCGACCAGCAAGTATAGTCAGATCATTGATATGTCGGGACAAACGTTCAGATGCGGCACAGAGAAAGAAAACCTGACAGGACAAATCTCTGACGTAGGAAAAATTAACTTCACAAACAAAGAGTATGAGGAACATTTTGTTGAGAAGAGGTTTGGTAGGTTAGAGGACTGTAGGACCTGTAAAGTGCTCCCCATTTGTGGAGGAGGATGCTCATTGGCAGCATCTGGCATGGCATCGAGATCAACTTGTTCATTTTATAGAGAAGTAATTGGAGACTATCTAAGATTGCTTGAGAATCAAGACAAGACTTGTTCGGCCTAGGAAGCAATCGGTAGGAGGATTCGTCATATGAGCGCTTCCGCAAATCTTGGAAGGATGTTTATGGATGAGATGCACGGGAGAGGCCCGAGTAAGTCAATGGCAGACCAACTTGCAGATATTAAGGAACTGCAAAGTAAGGTTAGCGGAATTGTTCTTTCAAACAATTCATTTAGTGCTCGAAATGGCATCAATCTATCTAGAGGTGATGTGGCAAACTTGGCCGGTAGGTGGACCGCATTATTTGTCGGTAAGGCTTGCGATCTAGAATGTAAGTTTTGCCCGCAGCCTCCGAAACCCTCTTTGGAGGACGATATCGTTAATAAAACTGGAGTGACAACATCATTTAATCACGTTGGATCTTTGGATGAAATTTCTATTGTTGTGGGGAAAGCGTGTATCGACAACCGAATTGATGCGGTGGGTATTTCGGGCGGTGAGCCGCTATTGTACTTGGATCGGATAGCTCGGGTCTTGGAGTTTATCAAGACTATGTCGCCAAACACTTACGTATATCTTTATACAAATGGCACGAAGCTGAATCAGGGTACGGCGAAGGAACTGGCTTCGTTTGGAATTGATGAAGTTAGGATCGATTTGGCGGCCAGTAACTTTTCTAAGTTGAGCTTGAAGGCCCTTGAGAATGCCTCCAGCTGGTTTCCTAGGGTCGTTGTGGAAAGCCCGTCACTGAAAGACACGTTTGAAAAGTTCTCGAAACACAAATGCAAAATAGTTGACTCGGGCATTCAACAGATAAACTTGTGTGAGATGGTGATCAACAAATACAATGCCCATCATTATGTTAACGAACCATATTACATATTCAATCCTTACCGCAAAGGTGGAGGCATGGAGTTGGATTACGAACATTTCGACAAGATTGAATCATTCGATAGGCTGGTACCTACCTGGAGTAGACCTCAGGCCTACCGGGTAATGGACATGTTTAGCGATGTGAGAAGCCGTTTGACTATACATGATATTTCTCAAGGCGTTCATTTCAAAAGTGAAGCTCCGTTCTAGGGTCAGGATGCATTGATTTTCGACGAGCAATATGAATTACCGCTCGGAAAACGGAGTGCTGACATGAGCAACCTTTTCTGGCTGAGCGACGGTGACCGTCCGGTGAAGGCGCTCTGGCGCGGACGAGACGTCCCCGGTTACGTTGCCTGCGCAGCGTAACTCTAGGGCATCAACTCGGCGAGTCGGTTGATCTTGTGATCGGCAATACGTCCGCGCACCCAAGTCAGCAAGGCTTTCGGATTTACGCCGTTTAGTTTGGCGATTTCGACAAGGGTGAAGGCGAAGGTGTAGCTTTTCCGCCACCTTCGGAACCGGCAAACATCCTGTTCTTCCTGCCTATGGCCACAGGCTTCATCGCCCGCTCGGCTGAGTTATTGTCGAGTTCCAGTGCCCCGTTGTAGAGATTGTCTGAGGTGAGTAAGGCCTTTCACATGAACGGCAGCATTGTCCGCTCCTCGATAGCTGGTCCTGGTTGCAGCGAAAGGGCGGTTTGAAATTCGCGCCTCAGACTGGCTTTCAATGACTGCTTTGGCGACAACGACCGCGATGCAGCGATGTGTGTGCCGCGCGTGCGAGCGGATGCTGCGTCAGCAAACACCCGGAAGGGTAACGGCTGCAATGTCCCGCATCTATCCAGCCGACGCCCGGCGCAGCGAAGGGCGGGTTCTGTGATCACGGCCTTCCTGCGACATCCTGATACTTGACGACGGCGCGGATTTCGACGGCATCGCCATCAATCACATAGTAGATCGCATGTTTCTCATAGACCGACCTGCGATAGCCCGCGCGGATGTCCTCCACGGCGGGATACATTTTCGGTTGTTCGCAAATGCGTTGGAACCGTTCCAGCAGGCCATCGTAGTAGCTGTCGGCTTGTACTTCACCCCAAGTCGTGAAGCCTTCGGTGTAAAGATCGTCGAGGTCCTGATCCGCGACTTTTGTAATGCGGAGGGTCAGCTTGGTCATTGAGCGGTCTTCAAACGCTCCTTCGCGGCGGTTCGGATATCGGTGGGCGTGCGGTCACTGAGACCGCTGGCCTCAGATGCGATCAACTTGGCGCGCAACGCATCAATCTCCGCCATGCGCAATTCTTTCTCACGCAAAGCTTCGCGGATCACCTCACTGTCGGAGGCATAATGCCCAGAGGCAATCTGCGCCTGAATAAATTCGTCCTGGCTGTCGGTGACTGTAATGCTTTTTTTGACCATGCTCATGTGCGGCCTCATATTTATTATCCTACTTAATACTACCACATCTCGTCCCTCAAAATCAAATGCGGCGCGGACAGGCTGTCAGGCCTGTCCGCGCGTTTTTTTTGGCGAGGTGATCTGAGGGCACGGGCGGTGCCCTCAGATATGGGCTGTTACTCCGCCGCAATGGCGATGTCCTCGATCCCATGCACAGGATCGGCGAACCCGCTGCGGGTGGAGTAGCCCTGCTGGGGCGTAGCCATGTATCGCGGCCTCCAATTCTTAACTTTGACGGTGCGGGTGCCATCCAGACAGGCCTTGATGATAGATTTCTGCACCTTGGCGGAGGCGGTGATGTGCTCCTTGGCAGCGTTTTCACCTGCGATTTCCGCGACCATGCTGTTGATGGCCTGCTTGTCGCGCAGCAGATCAAAGAAAGTGTCGTCCATCGTCCATGCGGCGGTGATGTCCGTGTTGAGCGTTTGCGCCAGCACCTCAACCAGTTCGCAGCCGACAGCAAGGCTGTCCGCCATCAAGAACGCCAGCACGCGCAAGACCTCACCATCTGCCAGTTCGGCCAGCTTGCCAAACACCTCCACAAGGCTTGGGCGCGGATAGTAGCCGTCTGGCTTGTCGAGCAACGCAACATCATCCATATCCAACAGGGTTTTGATGGCCTGACGTTCCGTCTCAAACGCCTGCTGCGCCGTATTGGTCTCAAGGCTTTCGGCAATTTCTGGCTTCGCGGCTTTCTGTGGATCAGCTTTTACAGCCCACAGCGATGATCCCGCGATCATGTGCGCAGCTATCAGGCGGAGCGTCATGTTGGGAGCATCCAGCAGATCATGGCGCACGGCGGCATGGCGATGCAGGCTGAGATAGTTCTGCATGGCTTTGGTGAGTTCAGGTTTTTCCACAGGGGGTGCACCTGCTTCCGCTTTCTCCAACCGTTTAGCCTCGGCACTGGTCAGATAGCCTTCGTGGAACGCAACCTCTCCTTGCGTGGTGCAGGTTATGAAGACCTTGCCACCCTTGGATTTAGGAGTGCTGCGATAGTCCCAAGTGGCAAAGAATGCGCCCACATCCATGACAATCACGTCTCCCCAGCCCCCCGCGCGGTAAGCCTCGACACATTCGGCGATGGCGGCGTTCTGCAACGGCCAGAAAGCCTCGCTATCGGCAAAATACGCTTCGTCTCCGAAAAGGTCAGTGACAATTGCCAAGCCTGATTGTTCAACGTCAAACAGCGCATGGCTGACAGGAATGTGTTCCCCACCAAAGAGCCAGTCTTTCAGGCGCTGGCCTGTGGGCACATAGCTGTCTTCATCCTTCACCAACGCCCACCACGCCTTTTGCTGCTTTGGCGTTGCCATGGTGAGGTTGCGGACATCTCGAGCGTGAAGATCACCTTTGCGGTAGGCCGTCAGGATCGGTGCGTGCAAACGTCCCAAAGCCAGCCGCTGAGAGACCATACGTTCGGTAATGCCAAAGGTGACGGCGATATCTTCGACAGTGCGCCCTTCTTTGACCAGCTTGGCAAAGGCTTTGTATTGATCCACTTCGGACATCGGCAATCGTTCGATGTTCTCGGCAAGCGAAGCTTCAATTGCTGTTGCATCGTCACCCTCTGCCATCACAAGACAGGGGATCAGATCAATGTCACCCTCTTCCGCGAGGATGCGGCAAGCGTTCAAACGGCGCTGGCCTGCCACCACTTCAAAGCTGTCACCGCTGGGGCGCACCAGAAGCGGTTGCAGCACGCCAAGGCTGCGAATGCTGGTGACCAGATCGGCACAGTCTCTTGCGCCGTATTTGCGCACGTTGAGCGGGGAAACAGTCAGGTCTTCGATATTGATATGCTGCAATGTCATGGTTTTTTCCTTTCATGAGTCTCGATGCGGGAGTGCACCCTGAAACCGCTCACGCGGACCGGTTTGGGGCTGCACTCCGATTACGCGCAGCGATAGATCAGACGGGTGCCGCCAACTTCGGCCTCGGCGTAGTCGTGCGCCAGATCACGGGCGATAGCGTCATAATCGAGGTAGAACTGGAGGCGCTCAGGGATGTCGCCAAAGAGACCTTCTTCGACGAAATGCTCAGCGAATTCGCGCATGGTGTCGAAATGGTAGATATCAACGTCAAACTCGCTCGGCTGCGTGTCATCACCAAAGCAATAGCCGCATTCTCCAACAGCGAGGATCACGCGGGTTTTGTCATCATCATCCCAGTCTTCAACCGCGTCCAAATATTGTTTGAGATTGGCCTGATTGATCCCGATGGCGCGGGCGAGGTCACAGTCGATGTGTTCCCCATCGATGAACTGTATCTCAAATTCCTCAACGGGATCGCCGTGACTGTTCCGCAAGGCGGCGGCTTTCGTGGCATAGTCCTCGTAACTGTCGAAATAGAATCCAACGGCTGAGATATCGTAGGGCTGTGCATGCAATTGAATGGTCATTTGTCTGTCCTTCCTTGGATCAGGGGTTGCGCTTGCAACCCTTGGCCCTCGCCGAGAGTGGAGATGGGAGGGGACAAAACAAATCGGCGAAAGATGCTCTGTTTTGTTGGGGGCGACCTTCAGGGGGAGCCGACAAAACAAGGATCTCTTCGATCTATTTGTCTTGCGGGGAGAGAAGAGGCAAAGCCTCTCGGCTTCCCCGACAAAGACAGGATTGTGGCGGCAAGGCCGCCTCTGAACCTGCACCAGGGATCGACGCCGAATGGCCAAGACCGTTTGCGGGCTTGGTGCCCGCACGAGAGCCCGGTCGGCTGCGCCGCGGTGCCAAAAGAAAAAGGGCGACCCAACTGGATCACCCTCTCCCCACGCAGTAAACCGAAGTGCTTTATTGCGGTGAGCGGTCTAACACCTCTCCGGACTGATCTGCATCCCTGTCTTTGACAGTGCGCAGAACAACCCGCCCATCCACAGGCAGCGCATCCATGCGGATTTCATATCCCTGCCCATCTTTATGCGCCCAGGCCGCACCAATCTTGCTCCAGACGGAATTGCGACCATCGTCAATGGCTTTGACCGTGTAGGCCAGCATGAAAGGGCGCTTCAATCCGGCAGCATCACTGCCATTTCTTTCGTTTCTATCTGTACTCATAAAATCTCCTACTCAGTACGGGTTTAACAAACGGGAACATATCAAGAACAAATGCGACTGAAAGCTGCAAGGAAAATTGCGAAAATACATACACTTGTATGGTGCAGGGGACGGAAAGCTGAATTTCGCTGCGTAACGAACGAATGTCGGCTAAAGTCAGCAAGATGTATTGCAAGAACTTTCTGCTTCGCTTCTCTTGATTGCAGCCATTGGCTTCACAATCAGCCCAGGGCTGAATTTTCTTCACGATTTCACTTCCGATTCCTACACCGAGCAATATAGTGAAATGAAATTCTTTAGTATTTTGGGATTATAGGAAAAACACTTAAGTGACAGATGACGAAATCGCCAAGATCGCCCAATCTTGCTTTCATGGCTGCCCTACAATCGTCCTTGGCAGCGGAGCATCAATGCCTCATGGGCTTCCCAGCATGGGAGAGCTGAGCACGTACCTTAGCGAGAACATGAAGACAGAGGGCGACACTGAAGGTGATGCTTGGTTGCTGGTAAAGGTAGCGCTGGCCAACGGCGATCACCTCGAGGCGGCTTTGGAGGGCAAAACACTGCCTGCATCGCTACTGTCAAAAATTGTAAGTCTAACTTGGCGTTGCGTGAACGACAAAGACATGCAGCTTTTGGAAGCCGCCGCCCACGATGGTAACTTCGCTTTGGGCACACTCTTGGCCAACATGTTTAGCAGTACGCATAGTGAGGTACATGTGGTCACGACAAATTATGACCGCGTTGCCGAGTTTGCCTGCAACTCCAAGAATGTGTTGTTTCAAACTGGCTTTGCGCCGGGTTACATTCAGACGTGGGAAAGTACGGGCCGCGTAAAACTGGTACACGGGGCAAAGGCTGCCCGCGTCGTTAAGATTTGGAAGATCCACGGGTCTCTTGATTGGTTCCGCACCGCCGATGATAGGACGATAGGGTTACCAGTGTTCGAGCTGCCGTCCAAAGATCACTACACGCCGCTTATCGTAACGCCGGGGTTAAACAAATACGAAAAGACCTATGAAGATCCGTTTCGAACAACCATCAACGGAGCCGATGCAGCACTAAAGGCCGCTTCCGCTTTCCTTTGTGTGGGTTTTGGTTTTCGAGACCAGCATATTCACCCCAAACTCATTGAGCGATGCCGTGAGCGGAACGTCCCAACAGTGGTACTGGCCCGAACGTTGACGGAAGAAGCGAAAGATTTCCTGAAAAACAAGGCGGGCACGAACTACTTGGGAATCGAACTATCCGGAACCGGTAGCAGAGTTTACTCGCCTACCTGTCCGGAGGGCACCGATGTCACAACACCAGATCTTTGGTCGCTCGACGGCTTCAACAAATTAGTCCTTTAGGTAGCGTAAATGTCCATTTTCAACTTCTCCGACACAGAATCCCTTGGCAGCGTCATTTCAGTCGATACCGCTGCGGTCACTATACGCGTTGATGATCTGGAACGGCTCAAACGTCTCCAAGTCAACCGGCTGGTTGTTCTTCAAAGCAGCAAGCCCGGCCAGCACCTAATCGGTATTGTCGTAAAGATTACCCGGAAGCCAGACACGCGTGAACTGGAGGAGGTCGATCTTGGCGACGAAGATCTCGTTCCGAACGAAAACAACTTGGTGAAAGTCACCCTCATTGGAACACTGCTCGACCGAGTCGGAACTGATCAGAACGTGTTTCGCCGTACTCTTGAGACCGTTCCTGAAATCGACGCAAACTGCTTTTCGCTGGATGGCGATCGGCTTACCAAATTCATGCAAGTCATTTCCGACGTTAAAACAGAGGGTCCTAAGCTATCCCTTGGTCATTTCACGTTGGATGACGAAGCTATCGCCTACCTAAATGGGAACAAGCTATTTCAACGCCACGCGGTAATAGTCGGCAGTACGGGCTCTGGGAAGTCTTGGACCACAGCAAGGTTGCTCGATCAGATTGCCGAGTTGCCGCAAGCAAATGCTGTCCTGTTCGACATCCATGGCGAGTATCGTCCGCTAAAGAGCAAAGCATTCAGGCACCTACGGATCGCCGGACCATCAGACATCGAACACAATCGTGGTTTGGCTGATGGCGTTCTTCATCTACCGTACTGGCTGCTGGGCTATGAGGCCTTGTTGTCGTTGTTTGTCGACCGCAGTGACCAGAATGCTCCGAACCAGTCAATGATCATGACGCGTGCAGTCGTGGACGCTAAGAAGAGCTCTCTTGAGCCAGTGGAGCACAAAGAGATCCTGGAAAACTTCACGATCGACAGCCCTGTACCCTTCGATATCAACACCGTCCTCGATAAACTTAAGAAGCTGGACGAAGAGATGGTCCCAGGGACGGGGAACCGCGAAAAGCAGGGCCCGTATCACGGAAAACTCAGCCGTTTGATTGGTCGCCTGGAAGCCAAGAAGCATGACCGCCGTCTGGCCTTCCTGTTCCAGCCACCACCTGAATGTATGGACATGGCTTGGCTGGAACGGATGGTCCACGCGATCTCTGCTGGACGTGGAGCACAAGACAACAACGAAGGTGGCATCAAAATCATTGACTTTTCAGAGGTGCCGTCTGACGTGTTGCCACTGATGGTGAGCCTATTGGCTCAAATTATCTTCTCAACCAGCCTTTGGACAAAGTCCGACAAACGCCATCCAATCGCAATTATGTGTGACGAGGCCCACCTGTACATCCCGGAACGCATGCAGGCGGACAGTTCTGATTCCGTTGCTGTTGAGATTTTTGAACGGATCGCCAAAGAGGGCCGAAAGTACGGAATTGGCCTTGTTGTGATTAGCCAGCGACCATCGGAAGTAAATCGAACTGTACTCAGCCAATGTAATAATGTGGTAGCAATGCGCCTGACTAACAGCGACGATCAAAGCGTTATCAAACGGCTCTTGCCTGATAGCCTTGGAAGCTTCGGTGACTTGCTGCCCGTCCTGGATATTGGCGAGGCGCTTGTTGTTGGTGATGCCAGCCTGCTGCCCACACGAATTCGCATCACAGAGCCAAAGATGAAGCCAGATAGCCAAACAGTTGCGTTCTGGGATCGTTGGAATGAAAACTCACCAATATCTGACACCCAAACTTCTATTAGTTCTTGGCGTCAGCAAAGTTCATCTTGAAAAAGGGTTTCTTACAAACCTCATGTATGCGTTGAAAGAAAACCAAGTGTGATGCTAACTCCAACTGAAGACGAAAAACGGTTTGAACATCAAGTATGCAAACTGGCGAACTATAAGTTCGGTGACGGTTGCGCAGAAATTTTCGGTAGGCGCGGACAAAACCAGTATGGTATCGACATAATAGTACGGCAGCCAAATGGTCAGCGCGTTGCGATTCAGTGCAAGCAAACTGTAAAGGATAAGGTTCCGGCGAGAAAGCTCGAAGATGACTTTGAGCGTGCGATCTCATCGGGCATAAAGTTTGACCATTTCATTTTTGCGACTACTGCACCAAGAGATTCAGCGTTGCAACGGCTTGCAATTGAACTTGAAACAAAAAGAAATTCGGATCCAAAAATCAGTATCTGGTCTTGGTCAGAAATAACTGAGTGGGCTAGCCGCGATCAACAAATCCGGGAAATATTCGACCCGAACTTCAGTCGAAATCGGATAACTATTGATGATTATCGGCAGCCTTCGCTTCAAACCCAAGAGTTTGTGAGGCGTAAACTCGGCGAACTACTGGATCGTACACTTCAGTCAAATTATCTCACCCAAAGATTCATTCCAGAGCTCTATGTGCAACGAGAAATCGAAAAAGAACTTAGCAAGTGGATCGACGGCGAAACAAAGAAGTTCAAGTGCAATACGACTTACCTCGTCGCCCCCGCTGGCTCAGGAAAAACATGCTTGGCTGCCTCCCTAGCCAACACATTTCGGACAACACACAACGTGGTCTTACTTCCCGCTGCCTTCCTTCGTAGACCAACCGAGCTTACACTTTTCGAGTACGCGGAGCACAACACGTTAAAGGATCTAGCCCTTGAAAAGGTAAGAGGCGCGGTTCAGCAAGTCGAGCTCTTAGCAGCGACAGGTCCTACACTTGTAATTGTAGACGGCATCAATGAAGCGCATAGCGCTGATTGGATGAAGCGGGAGCTTCTTGGGCTCTCTGAGCTTCATAACACTCCTAATCTGCATGTATTAGTCACCTGTCGCGACTACTATTGGGGAGCTTTCGAGGACAGGACCTTCACAGAAACTGGAAATATTGTAGGAGAATATCGGCAAGGTGGGTCACAGCGAAAGCAATTGGCGGACTTTAGATTCAGCGAATATCAGTCTGCGGTTTCAAGCTACAGCCAGTATTATGATGTGGATTTTACCGCACAGGGAACTGCTAAAGAGCAGTTTAGGCATCCCCTATTGCTGCGTTTCTTCTGTGAAACCTACATCGGTGAGAAAATTGGCGTTGTTAGGAACATAAGACTAAAAGAGTTATTCGACACATACACGGAACGAAAATCAGACCAACTAACGAGAGAGTTACAAAAACACGTAGGAGTAGGTCTTCACGCAAGGCAGGAGATATTGCGCCAAGACGCAATGAATTTTCTTGAGAAAATCGCAATGGCTATGCTCAATCGCAACTCTAGAGTGGTATCGGCGACAGAGTTCCTTGACGGTAAGTCTGCTAGTGAAGAACAGACCGGTGAGATGCTGTTTCACAGGATTATCGATGAATACATAATATTAGAAGAGCTAGGGCAGGAAGCCAATGATGCACCGGAAGTGAGCTTCGTTTTCGAAGCCTACATGGAGTATTGTATGGCAAGTGCATTACACCGAAGCATGCTTTCGTCGACGATTGGCGAAATCACCGAATCGATACGCATCCTAACATCAAAGTATAGCAGCTTTGTTCAAATAATCGGAGTTGTTCTCTTTTTGTCCCTGTTTCTGAAGGAAAGGCGGAAGATAGCAATCTGGCCTGCCCTGTTTGAAATGGGAGAAATTTGGCAAAAGGTCATTCTTGAAGCGTTCCGCAAGCTACCGACGGATCAAATTGACGATGGTGTCTTTGATGCTGTCACAGACCTTCTCAAATCAAACAGTGTACCCATTCAAGTAGAAACTTTGGAATTATTGAAGCACGGTCGGTTGCGACGCCCAATTTCTAATTCAGTTATCAATGCGATAAAGCCGCTGCTACAGCATAAGGACCCAAAGGTATTTAGGAGAGCAATCCATGTTGTGGGTGAGCTGCCTAAAGATCAGGCGCTACGTCTCTTCGAGTATCTCATCGAAAGGCGCGGAAAACGCATCACTGACTGGTATCTCATCAGAGACTACACCCTAAAATACATATCCCGCATCCATTCCCGAAGAGCCTTCATGCTAGAAATGACAATATACGGAGCGGAAGAATTCCCAAATTTCGCACGAAGCAGCCTCAGTGCGCGCGAAATCAAATGGTGGACGGAGGCAATATACGCTGATTATCGACCAGTCAGGATTGGTGCTCTGCAGTATGCAGCACAGGCAACTGACCAGAGCTTGGTTGCCCATTTGCGAGAGTTTATTGCGAAGCCAGACATCTACCCACTAGACAGGCGTGAGATGTCAGTAGCCAGAAGTTCAATAGAGTTTCACTTTTCGGTTCATAAGCTCAAAGATGAGTCATTCGAGATGAGTGTTGCAAAGCATGCTCTTTCCAAACTAATCAGACAGCTTCAAAACGATAGAAATTGCGCTCGGATCCTAAAGTTTGTCCGCGGTTCAAGCACCTTACCAGATCTGATCAAGATGAAGAAACTCTGCCGAGGTCTTCGCTTTCCGGGCTATTTCGACGTTGAGGTCGAATTGATCGCGAGAGGCCTCGAGGTTCGCTCTGGCCGAAAGTGGAGCGTTGGTTTCGTGTCTTCTGGGCGCTATGGCCAGTCGGCGATCCGGATTTCAGCACCTAGGCGGGCATTAAGATCTCGCAACAAGATGGCCCTGAGTGATTGGCGAGAACTTACTAAGTTGTTGGACTCTAACCGTTTTGACCATGAAAAACCCGAAGCTACATACACAATACCCGTTTACACCAGAAATAGAGACTATGAGGGTGAGTACTGCTATCGCGCCTGGGGTGAAGAGCCAAAGGTCCGAGGTTACCTTGAAACCTACTACGATTAAGCCTCCACTCCTATCATGCCTGTACCTTGAAGCCGCTCCGTTGAACCGGTTCATGGATCGTGACTGCTCCCTAGGAGAATTTCGGCGATGCACTTGATCTTTTGTTAGGCGGTTTGGGCAGTGTTTACACAGCTGATCTTTGGTGGGTCCTGAGGTGCTGCGTGAGCTACTCCCCAATGTTTGGACAGGTTTCTGCGAAGATTAAGCTACTCGCTGCTCCTGCTGATCGGTTTGGGTTTCGTCTTTTCTGAGCCAATAAACCACGGCTGGTGGTTTGCCGCCAAGGGCGGAATGAGGACGCTTTCGGTTGTAGAAGTCGATCCATTTGCCGACACCCGCTTTGGCTTCCGATCCGGTCTCCCAGGCATGCAGGTAGACGCATTCGTATTTCAGGCTCCGCCAGAGCCGCTCGACGAAGATGTTATCGAGGAAGCGCCCCTTGCCATCCATAGAGATCCGCACGCCGGTTCGGCGCAGCCGATCCGTCCAGGCAAAGGACGTAAACTGACTGCCCTGATCCGTATTCATTATTTCCGGTGGGCCAAACCTGGCGATGGCCTCGTTCAACGCCTCGACGCAGAAGTCAGCTTCCAGCGTGTTTGATATCCGCCAGGCCAGCACCTTGCGGGTGCGCCAATCCATGATGGCGACCAGATACAGAAAGCCCCTGCGCATTGGCAGATACGTGATGTCGGCGCACCAGACCTGATTGGGGCGCTCCACCCGTAGGCCACGCAGCAGATAGGGATAGGTCTTGTGCCCTTTCGCCGCTTTACTGGTGTTTGGTTTCTGATAGATCGGCATCAAGCCCATCAGCCGCATCAAGCGTCGGATGCGCTTCTCGTTCACCAGATGACCTTCGTTTCGCAGGTGCCAAGTCATTTGCCGGACGCCAAAGAACGGTGTTTCCAGAAACTGCTCGTCGATCTGCCGCATCAACATCAGATTCAGCGCCGTCTCGCCCTTGGGCGTATAATAAAATGACGACCGCGAGATCGACAGCAGCTTGCACTGCATGCCTATCGACAGGTCGGGATTGCCGGTCTCAACCATCTTCCGCCTCACTTGCCGGTCCACGGCTTGAGCTTTCGTGACAAAAAATCGTTGGCCACTGCCAGCTCCCCGATCTTGGCGTGCAATTCTTTGACCTGCTCCTCGTCGATCTCTGGGGGCTTCTTTCCGCCACGCTGGAACACGCCGGACGCGCCCTCCAGAAGCGCACGTTTCCAGCTGTGGATCATCGTCGGGTGAACGCCAAACTGGCTCGCCAACTCCGCGACCGTCTGTTCACCCTTCAGCGCTTCAAGCGCCACCTTCGCCTTGAACTCCGGCGAATGGTTCTTCCGTTTCGACATCTCTGATCTCCTCTTCGTAGAAGATCAGCAGACAACAAATCGTAGCTTACGTCAGGGTCCGATTTTCGGGGGGTAGCTCAGCGCAATGCACGAATGACCAGTTAGGTGAACTAATAGGGCGGAATTGATTGATGCGTCGAGAGGCCGCTAAGGGTCGGAATTTGCGAGAACATGACCTTTTCTGGTACAATATTTGTGTGGAAATACCGAGTGACCAGAAAGAGATAGCGGCGACGAAGCGCCTTGAGTTTGATGATCTTCAGAATGAAATCGCGGGACGCGAGACCGGGCGCAGAGCGCGGTTTCTGAAAGACGGCCCTGGCTCGGAGGAGGCCAAGAAAAAGGAGCGCGACGCCCAGCATCGAGCGCTGACGCGCTTGGCACAACTGCTCAACGATCCGGTTTACCGCGCCAAATACGATGGTGTGTCGCAATTGCTCTCGGGCGCCGAACAAGCAACCGAAACCGCCATTGATCAGCTGAATAGTCAGATTGACGTGGCCCAATCCGAACTCGACGATATGATGAACAATGCTGCGCGCCTGCCAGATGGCAAGCGGGCGTTCCGAGATGCCGACGGCGTGGTGCGTCGCGAAGATGGCTCTGCTGTTGAGGATCACCTTGCGGAAACGATCATCTGGACCGGTAACGAACCAAGCTTTGAAGACGTACAGAATGCGAAAGGTCGCTTGGATGATCTACAAGCCGCGTTGGATGCCGCAAATGGCTATCAAAACGATGTGCTTGGTCCCGCGCGCGACAGGATCACCGACCCGGACAATCCGCCTTCGCTGGACGATCTGAACGATATCCAGAACGATATCCAGTCAAAGATGCCCAAAGTCGTGCAGGAGCATTTACCGCAGACGGAGACCGCTGCGCCAGACGTGGCGACACAAAGCATTGGCCTGCCCAAGCTCGGTGGTTGATCTTCAGTTCAACGGCCCGCAGGCCTCCAGCAGGATTGCCAGGATCGTGCCGCTGGGATGATAGCCGTCATATTGCGCGATGGTTCTGCGAATATGCGCGTTCCGAGCCGCTTTCTGGCCATCCACAAGATACCAGTTGTCCACACATGCCGACTTCTCGGGTGCGACATGCGAGAACACCACGCCTGCCATCGTGATAGACGTCTGGATGAAGCTGTCCTGGGCGGTCGTTTCCCAGATCGCAAAGTCCGCTCCGGTGAAACCCTCCGCATGGATTTCCTGTGGATGAATGACATAGATGGCCCCCGCCACCATTGCCGCACCCCATGCACCTATGCTGTTCATAAACCATGGTTTTTGTTCAAGTGTCAGTTTTAGGGGATTCCGGTGAAGCGGTAAACCAAGTATCAAGAAAACAGCGGTTTTGCAGTTGCAGCCACGTGGCGGCAGCGCCGAATGACAAGCAGATCGGAAAGGATCGTTTTCGATCACACCCGATGCCCAACCCGCGCCGCCTTGGCTACATCCGCGTCTCCACCCGCGCGCAAGCGCCTGACCGTCAGATCGACGTCCTGCGCGCCGAATGCGACGAACTCTACATCGAACATGTCTCGGCAGTTGCTGCCGAACGTCCGGTTTTCGATAAGCTCCTTACTGACCTAAAGCCGGGCGACACCTTTGTGGTTGTAGATCTTGACCGTGCGTTTCGCTCTGCCGTGGACGCCATTCTGATCACCAGCGCGCTGTGCCAGCAGGGAGTGAAGTTCAAGATCCTCAGCTTTCCGCTAGATACAACGAGCGATGAAGGTGAGCTGTTCTTCGGCATTGTTGCCTTGTTCGCGCAGTTTGAAAGGCGCATCATCTCACGAAGAACGAGAGAAGGCCTTGATGCAGCCCGTGCCAGAGGCGTGACACTGGGGCGCCGTCCAAAGTTGACGGAACGCGATATCCGCGCCGCATACCGACAACTTTCCACGTTGAGCTGCAAAGACATCGCTTCCGGTCTTGGCGTCTCCAGGATCACCTTGCAAAGGAGCTTTCGTCGTTTAGGGCTGCGTTATCCAGTCCATGCTACGCGATCAGCGAAGGAGCCGCCCCATGCGTAGAACCAACAGCATTTCGATTGTGATGATGTCGCTTCTGTTGGCCTGCGCGCCCGCCGAGACCATCAGCGTTCGCGTCATCGACGGCGACACGGTGGACGCTGGTCTCGACGCCAACATCCGCCTGACGCTGGATGACGGCAGTGGCTTTGATACACCAGAGACCTTTCGGTCAGGGTGCGCAGCCGAGGCAGACCTTGGTGCTAAAGCAACCGTTCGGTTGAAAAGGCTGCTAAGGGACGCACGCACAACTGATCTGAACCTCGGCGGCCGGTCCTGTGGTTTCGGCAGATATTGCGGCGCGCTCAGGGTTGATGGCGCAAATGTCGGTGAAACCTTGATCCGGGAAGGTCTCGCCAAACGCTCGAAGAACTACGATTGGTGCAACGCGATCTGAGCTGTGAGTGCAACAGGTCATCCATGACACATGATCCCAAAGCGGGATGCAACGGGGCGCAGCCCCTTGCCAAGAAAGTACGGCGTATTACGCCGTACACATCTTGCGTATGTTGATTTCTCTTCATGTTGTATAGTGAAAAGTCGGCGTTCGAGTGTTGCAAACTATGCACTCTAAGAAGATTCATAAATAGCATGTCAAACAACTTTGATCCGACCTCGTTCGATCCAATCGGCAATGTCTATGCCAAAGAATCCGTAAAGAAAAACCAAGGATGTCCAATCGTCATTGTTCGAATAAGGAAGCTGTATCTGAAGAAAAGTTCCGTGTCCGATTTCAACCACCCTAATGAATTGCATTGCTTCCTCAACGGTTTGAATAGAACGGCCAAACAAGCTAGAAATGTCTAGTACATCTTCATCATCCTGAAAATCCAAGATAGCATCAATGCCCATGGATGCGGCCACCATAGTTGCAAGGTCTTTGCCCTTCAACTGCCGAAGATCTCCGCTACCTGTTCTGACTAGTGGCAAAATGTTGAGCATCGCCCCAAAGAAATTATCAAAGTCATGCAATGATCGATGATCTATGGGTCTATCAGGAATGCGAAAATCAAGTAATGAGCCAGGGTCACTCGATATCCCGAATAGAAAATCATTGTTGCCGCGGGCTTTTACAGGACGAATGCCTTTAAAGAACTCATCAACATGAACGGAACCTGCCTGGGCTATTTCTCTATTTATTGCTTGATAGTTTTGAAAAAATTCATTTTCTGATAGTTCATGCGACGTAAAGAGATCCTCTCTTGAGACGATGCCGTCGAAAAGAAAAACTTCGTCACTTTGACTGTTTAGCTCGATTATTCGCATAGCACCGTTTGCCCAAGTATCTCCTTCGGCTCGTCCAATTCTAAACATGTCTACTGCTGTATCTCGGTTCTCCTCTACGCCAAGGCCAAAGAAGTAGCAAACACCTAGACTGTAGTAAGCGCGCGAGTTGTTGAACTCCGTGGCAGTCTTAAATGCATTAAACGCCTTCGAAGCATCCTGGCCGGCGTATAGCTTTGCCACTCCGAGCTCTACAATACACCTCCCATCGCCGCCGGATGCCTTCACGGAAAGCCATTCAAGCAGCCCGTCCACTTCCTCTTGATCAAGATCACCAGATTTCAGAAGTGCCATAAGGTATTCTAAAGAAAGAACTGAGCCGTTTTCAAAGCTCTCTCGAAACACCTGAACAGCCTCAGAGATAGAAATACCAGATATTTCTTTTTGGTAAATTAGCCTTGAAATACTCTCGTACGCCGAATTGTTGCCGAGTAGGGCAGCACGTCGATACAAAACGTATGCAGCCTCTGGGTCTTTTGAGGTGGCACGTCCTTTCTCGTGCATCCTACCCAAATCCAGCAAAGAAGTACTATCACCAAGCTCTGACGCTTCAGTGTATAGCTTGAAAGCCTCATCAAAATCCTGTTTGCAGCCCCAACCGTTCTCATAACAGAGCCCAAGATTTCTAATTGCGGGCAAGAGCTTTTTGTCCGCCGCTAGTTGAAGAAGCTCGACGGCTTTTTCTTCATCCTTGGCGACCCCAAATCCTGTTAGAAAGCAATAACCAAGAGTGGATGCAGCTTCAGTATTTTCATCTTCGAGACCAATGTAAAGAAGCTCTAGCAGAGCGTCCGGCGGCGACACGCTAGATCTTAAAAAAGATGAAACTATCGCTGAAATTCCCTTAGGAATGCCAGAACGTCTTTGCGAGCTCTGAAACAGAATGTCTAGAATGCAGCTTACAATTGGGTGCTCAGGAAAGTTCTGAACGGTTCGCGCAATAAACGCGACTACGGATACGGGATCATGATTACACAGTTCCGCAAAGAGTTTGCTTGCGTCAGCGTTTTCGGTGAGCGCATTCAAAACTAGATGCTCGCCGAGAATATCCGGTTCCAGCGCGGGTAAAAAATCAGGTCCTTGCTTCTCGTCAGAGCCAATTGGCGCCCCTACCAAAACTGATGCTTTCCGAACTGCTGAGGCGGTAAAGTCAAGATCAATCTCTAGCGCAGACACGTCGGTCCTATTGATCCCTTTCAAAACCGTCGCAGCTGTTGCTAACCGCATCTCAGCACAGTCATCATATCCAGCAGGTGGTTTCGAAGCGCCGAAAAGTTTTGCCCAACGCTCAACTCGCTCTCGGTCTATGATCTCTCTAAGGATTTGTTCGCGGGTCCAATCAACACGTTGAGGAGTCTCTCGAATGACTGTTCCAACGAAGTATGCGAAGAGTGGCGAGCGGTTTGCGTCCACTCTGTCAATCATCTTCAGTATTTGAGCGTCACTATGCACGCACGGGCTCTTTGCGGTCCTGCGAACAATCTCACAGAGGCTCTTCTCATTTAAACTACATAGCTCAATGATGCTAACGTGGAAGGCAGATTGCGAGACCGCAAACATCGTTTCCCGATCGTTGCCACACATCAAGCTGAACCATTGTGCGACCGAAGATGTTTCAAGTTCTGAATGGTCTTTTATAGCTTGCCAATCAATTGTCGTTGCAAAAGTCTGATTGTGTCTTTGACGCTCGATAAATACCAGCCGAACTGGCACATTGCCTTCCAAACCGAAAACAAGCTTATCAATCATTGGCTGAAGTTCTAATTCTTCACCGATAACATAGTCTACAATCAATAATGTTGGAGAGCGGGCGACCCAGGATTTCCAGTAATCCATGAATTCCCGTCGAGCGCGTCTGCCCAAAAAACCTGCATCCCATCCTCCAGATTTGGCGTGGACTGCGAGATCGTGAGCAAGTCGGCTTTTGCCTTGCCCGGCGGCTCCAGCTATTTGCATCCATGAAAAAACTTCTTGGCTTTCCAAAAACCTTTCTAAAGCCCTTTTTTCATCTTCCCTGCCAAGTGTTTGGATCGCCTTTTGAGTATAGTGAAAAGTTGAATGACTTAAAGCGTCTAGCGTCAGATTTAGCCTTTTCGTTTGGTCGGAAAATACCTGTTTGCGAAACTCATTCTTGTACTCTTTCCCGAAAACCTTTTCATCGATTTCCCTTGCGTATTTTGGTCGGTCAAGCTCAGCATGTAGGCGATAGTGTATTGCGTATGCGAACAGGAGGTTTCCGCTGCCTTTGCCTTTCATATCCTGGAGGTTAGAGATTGAGCTCTTTTGGATCTCCTGCCGAACGTCTTGGAGCTCTTTTTCCAACAGCTTGAACCACCTGCGCAGTTTGTCATCTTTGTTTTTTGAACCAAAGAATCCAGTGTCCCGCAGCTTCAAAATAGCTTCTCCAACTGCTTCGAAGTACTGCTTCTTGTTTTGTACACGTCGATCGTCTCTATCGATCAGCTTTCTTTTCGCGTAGTTTGTGTAAGCTTCTTCGACGGACTGCTGAAACTCCACAAAAGACACATGTGTTCTGAGGGACATGCAAATAGTTCTCTAGTCAGGATACCGCGATTAGATTGCAGTCAGACCAATTTTTCATCAAGGAGGTTCTTGTAGACCAAGGGATGATTGAAGGTCCTCGTCACCTGCATAGCGGAGTTCGGTGATAACACCTGTAATGTGGTCCCGAGAGACAATATGGGGACCGAAACTTCGATCTCTTGGTTGGCCCATCGTGTAAAAACCTTCATTGGTATGTACTTGCGTTTCGGGGTCTATGTAAATCATGGCTCCAGCGCCATCGCGATGCAACTCGTCTTCATGATGCCACTGCATAAGCTTGGGGCGGCCCAATTCATCGTACAGAACATAGGATGGTTGGTCGTCGGGAGTCGCATGCAAGAGGCCGTTCAAACGAGTGAACGAAACAAGGGGAAGCCCCGTCGACTTGCTGTACCTAGTCTCGGTTGTAAATGTTTCAGTCTCGTACTCGTCCCTTTCACGGCTCACAAACAATAGTAGCACGATCAGTTGCTGAGAAGCAAACTTCACCATTAAAAATAACACCTTACAGATTTCCTGAGTTTTCCTGAGACTTCCTGAACCGCTCGGGATGATCGAAGACGGGCTATCACGGAAACTACAGGCATCAGGCCCGCTCACTTGATGGTCTGCCGAGTTCGGGATGACGGTTTCGGGCTGTAACTTGTGAGAGCTCTCACCTTATTCTTGGGAAATTGTAAGGTGAACCACTACGAAAACGGCGATGACATCGCCAATCCGAAACTCGCGTTGTTTGAACAAGCGATGGAAGAACAGAAAGTCATGCTGCCGGACGATCGGATCGTTTCAATTGAACGCAAGAACATAGCGAGAAGCTACGATGGCGACGTGTGGTGCGACGACTTCGATAGCATCATCGAACCTGAATACGACCAAGGCATGGCGATGTTCATCGAAACCGTCGTGAACGCAGACCTGTGCAGCACGTCAGGCACCGCACGCTTCAACTTCATTCTTCAGAACCTCGATCTGAAGCGTGCAACAGGCGACCTGTTCGATTGGGACTGCATTCTCGTTGACCGTCATGCGTCTTCACGGGATTGGCGCAAAGAGAAGACGATTTGCGACGCTTTTTCTAAGCACCCTAGACGCGACATGAACCGTCTTAAGGAAAAGATTAGAAATCCACGATCGAACGATCTCTGCATGAGCAAAGACGATCAATTGCTCTGGCGTGTTTGTTATCTGTCTTTGGCCCGTAAGGTGTTTCTAGCCAGAGCCGGTTACCCGGAGTTCTGCAAACAGGCTGCTTTGTAACCGCCCAATAATCGCCCACTGCGTTGCCCCTGTCGTGCTTTTCGGCGGGGGCAATTATTTGGAGTCTACGGTAATGCCTGAGCTTTTTAAACCTCTTCTCCCTCTTCTAATCGCGACTGCAACCTCCCTCGCTGGCACGGTATGCATCCGTTTGGCTTCAGATCAAACCCTCCTTTGGCTCGCGATTTTAGGTGGATCGCTGTGGTCATTGAGCGGCGCGGCTTTCGTCCTGGCAGCGACATTCGATGGCGTCGAACTAGGCGTCTACTCTGCTTTGATGAGCGCAGGTGGGATCATCCTCATCAATTTGATCGGCATCGCCTTTTGGGGTGAGGCCATCAATCCGAGAAAGATAATTGCACTAACATTTTTGACAATCTCGATTTGCCTGCTGGCTTGGCCAACGACCAGACCCTGATCCGCTCTTGATCCGCCCAAAGCGCGCCCGGCATAGGCCCATCCCGCCCTTTCAGACCTGCTGCAAAGCGAGAGCCGCAATAGTTGCGGCTATTGAACTGGAGGGTTCCATGAAACGACACAAGAAAAACAAATCGAAGCTCAAAGGTCCCGGCTTTTTGCGTCGCAAGGAAATCGACGAGGCCATCAAGACGTGGCGTCCAGAGATCATGAATGCGGTGTTGCGCATTGCCGATGCAAAGGAAGCGGCAAAACGTCTGGAGGCTTTGACGACGAGTGCTTACTGGGCGGTGCTTGGGGCGGACAAAGCTGCAGCGCAGGTCGAGCGCGATGGTCTCAAGGTGGAGATCGAGCGCGTAACAGCGGCGAAGGATCAAACCTGGGCACAACTGCTTGCCTGCCCTGAGGTGCTGCCCGCTGCTGCGGTGCGTCAGGGTGATGAGAGCGGAGAAGGTTACAACGAGACGCCTTTCTGGTCTTATCAGCTGCGCCACAAACTCGGTGTGCTGATTTTGGCACCACTGCTGGGCGTGGCGCTGTCCGCATCCTGGCTGTCGGCGCATGCCAATCTGGTTGGCTCGCAACTCGAAGTCTTTATCGAAAACAAAGCCTTACCTTGGACCATGGCCGCTATCGCGCCCATGGCCTCAGTGGCACTGAAGACGATGTACGCGCACTTGAGTTCAGATCGTGCACGCAAACTGTACAAGACTCTGCTGCTGGTCTGCACGTCCGTGTCGATCCTGACCTGGGCGGTGCTCTTCGCACTGGTCTACAAGGGCTTGGGCACCGATTTTGATATCAGCACGCTCTTCGCCGAACCAACGCTCTGGGGCAGCCTGCAGCAGACAGGTTTTGTCGTGGCAACGCTCACAACGGAAATCCTCGTCGGCGGCGTGATTGCGCTTCGCCTGGGCCAGATTGCTGATCTCTATGCGGCCAATGGCGAGGTTCCTAACAGCGAGCGTCGCTACCTTAAGCGTCAGTGGGATGACCTGAAGGCCGAACTGGCAGGGCTTGAGAAACGCCTGGGTGAAGTGGAAGGCTTTCTCGCGACCCTCAATCACGCGCTTGAGGCCGAAATCGCGCTGGCCCGCATCTCGCATGATGCCCGGCGCGCTCAAAACGACACCCCCATCATCTAATCTGGAAAGGACGTAACATGTTCAAAACATCTTTATCGTATTGCGCCGCAGCTGCTCTGTTGAGCGCCTCCGCGTTGACACCAGTCGCGGCAGATGCTCGCGAGACTATCGTCGCGTTTTCCTCCGCCTTGCCAGAGGCCGAACTGCAAGAACAGGTGGAACAGGCCATTGGTCATCTGCTGGAGACACTTAACCCAGGGGAGCACGCCCGAATCGTCGATGCGACCAGCTTGGCGCTCATCTCTGAGGTGGAAATGCCGGACGAAGCGGAGCCGATCTCGCCACGCCGCGCTCTTCAGCATAACCGCAAGGCCGTGGCACAGGTGGGTCGCTTTCTGAAGCGCGCGGAGGCCAATGCCGAACATCCCGGCGCTATCGATATGCCGGGGCTCTTGCGCTTCGTGCGCACCCATTATCCGGCGCCGGAGGGTGGTGCGGATCTGATCGTACTTGGTCATCCGATCCATGCGCCCAGCAATGCTCCGTCCCAGACGATGTTTGGGGATCGCGTGCCGTCTGACGGCTATGTTGCTGCGGGGCCAGACGTGTCGCTCTATGGCACAACCCGGCTGTCCGGCAGCTTGGATGGTTATGATGTCTACTTCGGTTGGAGTGCCTCGGATTGGACCGTTTCCCCCGCACATCGCTACGCGGTTGAGCGGCTCTGGAGCATCACGGTTGAAGCCCATGGCGGTTCCATGGCCTATCAGGCGCCTGCAGAAGATGCGGCGGGGCGCGCGACACTCTTCGATTTAGCCGGGGAGGACGTGCCGGACCAGAAGCACGCTCACCCGCTTGATCCCGATGCTCCGCCGACAATGCGCGTGTTCAAGCCGGACACGGGCAAAGGACCGGAAACTGAAGCAGAACGCCCAGAGGCATCCGCGAAGGCGACGCAGAAGGCTACCGCCAACGGCGTTGAAGTGGATGACTTCTCGCTCTTCGCCTCCAAGCCCCATCCGAGCTTGAGCGGCGTCCAGATCACAACTGGGATCCGGTACGTGCCGGAAGATTATCCGCACCGCTATGTCAACGCGTGGTGCTACTTTCTGGTGAATCGTGACGGCAGCCAACACCGCGTGAGTCTCGGCTCCAAAAGCTGGGGTCAGACCGTCGCGAATGCCGATATCTCCTCCCGTGCCCGGCGCGCGGCGGGCATCGACCGCGATGATATTGAGGCGGGACGATCCGCCTGTCAGTGGCCGACGCCCTAACCGGTCAGCTCAGTAGCTGAGAAGAGCGCCTTCGGGCGCTCTTTTTTGTTTCCACGCAATATCTTATCTGCCTGCAATCCGCCCGCCGCGCGCCCGCTGACGGCCCATACGAACCGGCAATCATAGGCAGCATCGATCCCAGAAAGAGCCGTTTCGGCTCGTCACTGAGGATCAAAAAATGAAGCGCAGAGAGTTTATTGCAGGGGCGACTTGTTCCGCCCTGACCGCAGGAACAGCTGAGGCGAGAGTCAGCTTTTACAGCGGATATCCGCATCAGATCACGGGGTGGACGGCAAAGCACTTCAAGCCCGAGGAGTTCGCCAGCAAAGGCAATGGCTTCGTCTCCGTCAGCCAAAGGATGGTTGCTTCATTGGATCGCGTCCGTACCGCCGTAGGCCATCCGATCTACATTACATCGGGTTACCGGGACCCGGCGTACAACGCGCGTGTTGGCGGCGTAAAATACTCGCGCCATCTTCTCAGCGATGCAGTGGACATCAACCTGCGCGGCCTCTCTTCCCTGCAGCGGCACGCCTTGATGTGGCACCTTTTGGCTGAGGGCTTTACTAGCTTCGGCTCTTACGCGAGCCATAGCTTTATGCACACGGATATGCGCCCGAATGCGCGCATCTGGCATGGCGGCACTGGTACGCATCCAGCCTGGTTCCGACGGGCGCTGGCGGATTGGGGCTGGCAGCGCGATCTCGGGGCCACCCGCACGCATCGCACTCGCATCATCCGAACATGACAATCCGCCCGCGCGCCGCCCACGGAGGCGGAGCGCGGGCCTTATCCTGCGCTTATCGCGCAGGACCCACGAGGATCGTATAGATGTCTGAACAACCGAAACTGCCCAGTAAAGCCACATTCAATTTGCTCTGCTTGAAGGCGTGTATTGGCTTTGGCGGGGCCTGGCTCTTCTGGCAAATAGCTGCGCCCGGATTTGAGCTATTCGTATACATCGCAGCCTGCTGGGCGCTTGGTGGCGCAATCTGCGCAGTCCAAGCTGTCTGGCATCTGTATCGCATCATCCGACATGAGCGCCTGATGGCCGCGCTCAAAGCCCAAGGTGTGGACCCCAAGGCGGACCCAACCGCCACGCTCGAAATTCTCCGCAAAGAGGGTCTGCTCAAATGATGCGCTGGTCCAAACAGAAGGTGCCGGGTCCGGGGCCGGTTGATCCCGACGGGCGTCGACTGATTGGCTTAACGCTTGAGGGGGGCCACCCAATCTTCGTACCCCCCGGTCACTCACTGCTCCTTAGCAGTAATGGCGGTGGTAAGACACGACGCGGCGCGATGGTCTGGCTCTATTCCTTTCTGTCGTCTCCGCGCACTCATGCCACATTAATGATCGATGGCAAAAACGGCGAGATGGCCATCCAGGCGGCCAAAATGGCCGCTGAGATGGGCCACAAAGTCGCCGTCATCGACGACATGGGTGTCTGGCCCGAGCTGGAACCCTATCGTGTCTCGCTCAATCCCTTCGGTGCTGCTGTCTCGACCTACAAGCGAGACCCGCTCGACCTGATCTTCACTACCGAGACCATCAACAACGCTTTGATCCCTGAGCCACCCGAAGGCCGGGATAAAAACACCCATTTCCGGGATGTTCCGCGCGATCTGTTTTTGACCTTCGTGCAAAAGCTTCTCTTGAAGCGCAATCCGGACACGACCACGCCGGGCACAACATCCGCAATCCTCAATGACCCTGACTTGCTGCGCAGCCTTGCCGAGGCCGAAGCCAGTGACAACGATCCCGGTCTTGGCAACCTGGCCCGGAACCTGCTGCAACTGGAAGGGCACGAACACTGGCCTCAGCATTTGATGGAAGCGCAAAGGTCGCTGAAACTCTTTGCGCCGAGCACACGTTTGCATGAAGCGGGTCTCAATGCGGAGCTCACCCATGAAGATCTGATCCGCGAAGGCTACGTGATCTTCCTTGTCGGTCCGCAGGCCACCATGAACCGGCTTGGGAACTACTACGCTTTGCATATCCTGGCTTTCTGCACCGCGCTCTATAACGGCGCGGGCGGGTTGCGGGCGATTTGTGACGAGTTCACCAACACTCCATTGAAATCGCTTGTCGAATCCCTAACCACGCTACGCGCGTTTGGCCCTTCTGAAATTCATATGATTGCGCAGTCGCGCTCAGAGATCATCCGGCGGTTTGGCAAGGAAGAGACCGAAACCATCGAAGAAAACAGCGTTGTGAAGCTTTGGTATGGGTTCAGCTCCTTTGCCGAAGCCAAACGGGTGTCGGATAGCATCGGAGAGCAGCATGCGGTCGCCACCGCGCTTAGCGGTGAGACCGGCGGGATCAAAACCAACACCAACCTCAGTCTGATTAAGCAGAAGCACTACAGCCCTGCCGAGCTCATGGCGATGCCCAGTGACCAAGGCTTGGCACACATCAAGGGCATTGGTTTTTTTATGTTCCGCTTGCTGGGTCAGGAAAACATCGCCCCGTACTGCCACCTCGTTGGCGAAAACCGTCTCGAAGGCGGACGCCTGCCGCCAAATCCCAAGATCACTCTGACAACGACGGGAGCGACGTCATGAAACACATTGTCTACTTTCTTTGGCTTCTGCCTATCTCGGGCCTGTGTCTCGCAATTGCGGTCTGGAGCACGCCGCATATTGTTGGCACTTACACTTATGCCGGGTCACGCTATCTACTGCCCTCGGAGCGCCACTACACGACCTGCACGTACTACGGCTGGGCGGGCGTCATCACCGTCGACGCGGTGGACGCGACATGCCCCTGGGTCCGCTTCTTCAAAGCGGGGACAATTCAATGAACCTTGCGCAGATATTGGGCGTCGGTCGGCACGTAGCACCGCTCCTTCAGTCCGAAGCGTTCTGTAAGCGCGACACGTGCCTCTGCCTTCAGGCAGATCAACACTGTGTCTACGTCGGTGATACCTCGCGACAGAACCTGATCGAAATGCGCCCGGTCTCCGCCCTCGAAGATCGCCCAAGGCTCTATAGCAGACCAAAAGGCGTCAAAGTCCAGCGGGTCCAGCCAATCTCGTATGTCCTGAATGTCTTCAAAAACAACCATGCACGGATTGTACCAAAGATCAGGTGCGCACAGCAAATTTGGGGAGCAAAACCATGCGTTTAACCACAGAAGAGGTCTTACGCGATGTATATCTGGAGGCCGCTCGGCACGATCTCGCACGGTCCCTGAAAACAGGCGACGACTGGGTTCGCTTGAAAGAAATCACGCAGGACGCCACCGCCCGGATCGAGGCAGAACGGGCGGCGCACGCGCATGACTACCAAGCGCGCATCGCTGAAGCGAAGCAGATCATCCTGCGCGAAGAGCATGGCATTCGCCTGGATCAACCGCTGCCGCCCGGTGTTGAAAAACAATCCGACGCCGACCGCCTCCAATCCATCGCCGAAACACGTGTGCGTCAGGATTACGACCGCCGGATCGCAGTGATCAAGACCGACGAGCTGGATCAATATCGGGACCTGACCAACGCAATCCGCATGCGGGATCGTTCGGAGGTATCCGAACAAGCCCGAAGCCAATCCCCGGAGCGTAAGCGCTCCGGCCCAACCAGAGAATAGGAGAGTACAATGACCAACGACGACACCCTCACTGCCGCCCGCGAGAGCTTCTCAGGCAAGACTATGACGGAGACGCAGCTCAAACAAGCTGTTGCCATTGCCGACATTATCCATGCGGAGATCCAGCAGAGCGGTTCGTTCATCGAACCGTTGACGGACTTCAGTCATGCCTTCGCGCGTAGCGAAAAGTTCGATGCGATGCGGGCCGAGAAGATGATCCGCGACGTCTTCACCGCCACGCGCGGCCAGTCGATGAACCAGATGCGCGAGGGTTTGCAGGCGGTGGCAGAAAATCTTCCCGACACAGCGCTTGCTCGCGCACTTGTCTGTGCCGAAAGCATCGGAGAGCTGATCCAGGCAGCACCCACGCAGCCCTTCTACCTCGCACAGGACCGCGCTGCGGTCACCTTGTCGGCAGAGTTTGGCATCACCCAGAACGCTGCCAAAGCGCTGATGTCCGAGGTGTTCGAACAGACGCACGGGAAAGAGCTCTACGCCCATGGCAAGGAGTTGGAAGAGGCTTACCACAAACCGGTTCGTGAGGCCGAGATTGCGGCACGGAAGGCGGAGCAACTGCAGTCACGCAGCCGCACACGGTCCTATTCCTGACTTCTAACTCTTTGGAAAAAGGAAAATAATCCTAGACAGGACCCAAAATTTGCGACACGATGTTCCGCTTATGTTCTCAAATCGGAGGAACAAACAGACAAACAAAGAAAGGAGCCCATATGCTCACGCCCCCGACCCCGCCGCCCCAACAGCGCAGCATCCACGTCAACTGGCAGGACTGGCTGCCCTATCTCGAAGACAGCACTGCCTCTGAGGCCGAGAAACAGCAGGTCATCGAAACCATCTGGTCTATCGCCATGGCCTTCGTCGATCTGGGCTGGGACATCGATACATCCGAAAATACCAGTGGACAAAGCTTCGATCTCACCGCCGCCCTGCGTGCCGCTGTGCTAAACTCAGAGGGGAACAACGCGCGCTCAAGCAGCGAAGCGGTAGCTCATAAAAATAAGGAGGCGGTATGACCCAAAAAGCAATTATCTACGCGCGCGTCAGCTCGCGCGCGCAGGCCAGCGAAGGCCACGGTCTGTCGAGCCAGGAAGCCCGATGTCGAGACTACGCGGCGTCGAAAGGCTGGGAAGTCGTTGCAACCTTCCCCGATACGATCTCTGGTGGGATCGACTTCATGAAGCGCCCCGGCATGGTGGCGCTCTTATCCTTTCTGGATGCGCAACCGAATGAAAATTTTGTCGTCATCTTCGATGATCCCAAACGCTTTGCTCGCTCGACCCGGTTCCATATTGACCTGCGTGACGCTTTACGCGAGCGCGGTGCTCAGATCGCCTGTCTCAACTTCAAGTTTGATGACAGCCCGGAAGGTGAGTTCATTGAAACGATTATCGCCGCGCAAGGTGAGTTGGAGCGCAAGCAGAACGGGCGGCAGGTTGGCCAGAAGATGCGCGCGCGCATGGAATCCGGGTATTGGATCCACACAGCGCCCGTCGGCTATCGCTATGTCACAGTAAAGGGGCGCGGGAAGATGCTGGAGCCGAACCCGCCGTTTGACGGTATTGTGCGGGAGGCTATCGAAGGCTACGCCGCTGGCCGCTTTGAGACGCAGGCTGAAGTGGCGCGATTCTTGGAGTCTTTCCCGAACTATCCGCATCTGAAAGACGGCAAGCTGAAACAACAGCGCGTCACCGATATGCTCACCCATGCGATCTACACCGGCCACATCTGCTCCGAGCGCTACGGCATCCACTGGCTCAAAGCGCAGCACGAGCCACTGATCTCGCTGGAAACCTTCGATAAAGTCCAACAACGCCGCTCTGGCAGCGCCAAGGCGCCCAAGCGCAAGAACATCGGCGATCACTTTGCTTTGCGTGGCATCGCTGTCTGTGACTGCTGCGAGGTGCCGCTGCGCTCTTCCATCACCAAGGGCAACGGCGGACACTATGCCTATTATCTGTGTCAGACAAAGGGCTGCGAGGCGTATGGCAAGTCGATCAAACGTGACCAACTTGAAGGTGATGTCGGCGAGATCATCAAAGCGCTCCAGCCGGATCAGAGCGTTGTGCGGCTGCTGACCGACATGTTCCGCCACATCTGGTACGCACGTCGCGCACAGGCCGCAGATATCAAAAAGGACGCGCAAAGCCAGGTCCGCGCGATTGACAAGAAGATTGAGGCACTGGTGAGCCGTATCCTCACGGCGCAAACCGAGGCCATCGTACCCGTCTACGAGGCCGAGATCGTATCTCTCGAGCACGACAAAGCGCGTCTGACCGAAAAAATGCAAAAACAGGTCGAGCCCAAAGGTTCCTTCGAGGAAAAACTAGAACCTGCGCTCGCATTCCTCGCAAACCCTTGGAAACTCTGGGAAACACCGGGAGGCGCACAGGTTCATCTACGCCGTTTAGTGCTCAAACTGGCCTTCGGAACCCGCATCAAATACTGCCGAAATCAGGGAGCTAGAACCCCGGAAATTAGCTTTCCGTTCAAAGCCTTAGAGGGGTTTTACATGATAAAATGTCAAAATGGTGCGGGTGGAGGGACTTGAACCCCCACGCCTCGCGGCGCCAGAACCTAAATCTGGTGCGTCTACCAATTCCGCCACACCCGCACAGTCCGCGCTTCCTAGCAAAGCTTGAAACGGGATGCGAGAGGAAAAATGCGTCCGACGCGAAGGTTTTTTCATTTTCTTCAAAGCAGCAGAATTTGCAAAACAAAACGTCTGACATCAGAGCGTCACACACCCTGCCCTTTGGCACATAGAGAGCCGTGAAAAACCTGCTCTCCTTCAGCGTCCAGATCAGCCCTAAGCGATTAAGCCGCGCATCACCTGTGGCAAAGTCTCCGGCAAGTCTTCTGCAATCAACCCCGGGCCAAAAGCGCGTGCACACTCCACATGCAGCCAGGCTGCCATCTCGCTTGCCTGCTGCGGCGCAAGCCCCCTTGCCAAGAGCCCTGTGATGAGGCCCGCAAGCACATCCCCCGATCCAGCCGTCGCCAACCACGGCGCAGTGCGCTCATACACTGCCGCGTGCACGCCACACATACCATTGGGGGCAGCAATCACCGTGTCCGCCCCCTTGAACAAAACCGTGCACCCTGCCCGCGCTGCCGCCTCACGTGTGGCATCGACTTTGGAGTAAGCTGGGCCTTTGGTGGGCGGCGCTGCCAGGCGTTTGGCAATATCTGGAAACAGCCGCGCAAATTCGCCCGCATGCGGGGTGAGCACAACACTCTTATGCAGCCTCTCAAACAGCTGCTCTGGTTCATCGGCAAACGCGCTCAACGCATCAGCGTCCAAAACTGTCGCGCGATTTGCCTGCAGCGCCACCGGTACAAGAGCCCGCGCACGCTCCTGTCCCAGTCCCGGCCCAAGGCAAAGCGCATTGATCCGCGAATCTTTCAACACCTCTGCAAAGCCTTCAGCATCTGCCACCCGCTGCAACATCAGTGCCGTGATCTGACAGGCCACCTCCTGCTGCGCCGCTGGGGGCACCCCAAGTGTCACCAACCCCGCCCCGATCCGAAGCGCGGCACGCGCCGAGAGCCGCGCGGCACCGGTTTTGCCAGGCCCGCCAGAAAGGATGAGCGCATGACCATGAGAGAATTTGTGCTGAGGCGCCTCTTTGTTCAAATAATCAAAGGCTACGCTTGCTTCTCGCACAGGTTTTTCAGCTGGAACCACTTGCCCATAGCTCTCACGCAGGCCGATGTCTTTGACAGTTACTGCTTCACAAGAGGCCGGCCCATCTTTTAGAACATGCCCGAGCTTCTTGCGGTGAAAAGACACGGTCAGATCCGCCGCGATACAGCTCCCTAACACAGCGCCACTGTCGCTGCACAACCCTGTCGGAATATCGACAGCCACCACCTTACAGCCCCTCTCCGCCAAAATGCTGCGCAGGTGAGGATCGGCAAAGAAGGAAAACACAGACTGAAATGGGCGGCTCAGTCCCGTGCCAAACAGCGCATCGACAACAAGATCGCATTGGCCCTTAATGTGTAAACTGTCGTCCACCAGCGGCGGAGGATTAATGGCACGCGCGGTCACCGTCCCCAAATCACACCACCGCTCGTAGTTCACTCGCGCATCCGGCGGCAGCTTTTCAGCGTCCCCATAAAGAAACACTTCCACCTCCCAGTCGCGCTCCCGCAACAGCCGCGCCACAACAAAACCGTCGCCGCCATTGTTGCCCGGACCACATAAAACAACCGCCCGCTTCGCGCCGTCTTCCAACGCTGGCCAGCGCTCAAAAACAGCCTCAACCACGCCCTGCCCGGCCCGCTCCATCAGCTCCAGCCCAGTCACGTCACCCGACTCAATTGCGGTTTGCTCAATGGCGCGCATTTGGGCAGCCGTCAAAATTTCGCTCATTCTCAATGCATCCTGCGATTCAATTTCGCCCATTTACGCGCCTAACCGCCTATTTTTTAATCACATAGCATGTTTCCGATAGGCGCATTCACCTCCTGTTACCCTATCCAATTGTGAGCCCCAATCGAAAGTGGTCTGTGATCAATCAAGAACGCACCTGAGGAGGAGCCTCCACATGAAAAAGATCGAAGCCATCATCAAGCCGTTCAAGCTTGATGAAGTCAAAGAAGCCCTTCAGGATTTTGGCATCCAGGGTCTGAGCGTTGTCGAAGTCAAAGGCTTCGGGCGTCAGAAAGGCCACACAGAACTTTATCGTGGCGCCGAATATGTTGTGGACTTCCTGCCCAAGGTGAAAATCGAAGTTGTGCTTGAGGCCGATCAGGTCGACGGCGCGATCGAAGCCATTGTGAATGCCGCCAAAACCGACAAGATCGGCGACGGCAAGATCTTCGTCTCCCCCGTGGAGCAAGCCATTCGTATCCGTACCGGCGAGTCCGGCGCGGACGCGCTGTAAAACACCAGAAATTTTACTCAATCAGAAGGACAAAGGGAATGAGCGCAGACGCAGTTCTCCAGCTGATCAAAGACGAAGATGCGGCCTATGTCGACATCCGTTTCACCGACACACGCGGCAAGCTGCAGCACGTGACCGTGGACGTAGACCTCGTTGACGAAGACTTCCTCGAAGAAGGCTTCATGTTTGACGGCTCCTCCATCGCTGGCTGGAAATCCATCGAAAACTCAGACATGAAACTGATCCCAGACACCACGTCTGCTTATGTGGATCCGTTCTATGCTGAGAAAACCATCTGCATCCACTGCTCCATCGTTGAGCCTGACACCGGCGAAGCTTATGAGCGTGACCCACGCGGCACCGCCGAAAAAGCCGAAGCTTACCTGAAGTCCTCCGGCATCGGCGATGTGGCCTACATGGGCCCAGAAGCGGAATTCTTCCTGTTCGATGACGTTCGTTTTGAAAACAAAATCAACAAAGTATCCTACGAAGTTGATGCAATCGACGGGTCCTGGAACACCGACACCGAATATGAAATGGGCAACATGGGCCACCGCCCTGGCGTCAAAGGCGGCTACTTCCCGGTAAACCCAACCGACGACAGCCACGACCTGCGTTCCGAGATGCTCTCCACCATGAAGCGTCTGGGCATGAAAACTGACAAGCACCACCACGAAGTGGCGTCCTGTCAGCACGAGCTGGGTCTGATCTTTGACAGCCTGACCAAGCAAGCGGACGAGCTGCAGAAGTACAAATACGTGATCCACAATGTGGCTGCGTCCTACGGCAAATCCGCCACCTTCATGCCAAAGCCGATCTACGGCGACAACGGCACCGGCATGCACGTGAACATGTCCATCTGGAAAGACGGCAAGCCACTCTTTGCAGGCGACAAATACGCGGATCTCTCTGACGAAGCTCTGTACTTCATCGGCGGCATCCTGAAGCACGCAAAAACTCTGAACGCCTTCACCAACCCTTCGACCAACTCCTACAAGCGTCTGATCCCGGGTTTTGAAGCACCAGTTCTGCGCGCCTACTCCGCACGCAACCGCTCCGGCTGTGTCCGTATCCCATGGACCGAAAGCCCAAAAGCCAAGCGTGTTGAGGCCCGCTTCCCAGATCCATCCGCCAACCCATACCTGTGCTTCGCAGCGCTGCTGATGGCTGGCCTGGACGGCATCAAGAACAAAATCCACCCTGGCGAAGCCATGGACAAGAACCTCTATGATCTTCCTGCGGAAGAGCTGGCCGGTATCCCAACCGTCTGTGGCTCCCTGCGCGAAGCTCTGGACGCTCTGGAAGCAGATCACGAATTCCTGCTGGCAGGCGACGTGTTCACCAAAGACCAGATCGAAGGCTACATCGAGCTGAAGATGGAAGAGGTGGAGCACTACGAGCACACCCCGCACCCCGTCGAGTTCGGCATGTACTACAGCTGCTAAGCTTTAGTGGGACAGTGATAAGAAAGGGCGCCTCCCGGGGTGCCCTTTTTGTTGTTTACCTCATAGCGTAATATCCTAAGAGCTTCCTGAAAGGCTGCAACGCAAATGACCCGAGACTTCGCGCATTCCTGGCGTCCACACAATTCCATCAGAGTAAAAGCGCTTGGCCTTCATTGGCGTGAGAACCGCCTTCTGGCCGCCCGTGTGTTTGATGACAGTGGCAAACTCAAAGGTGTCCGCCCCCTTGGCGGAACCATCGAGTTTGGAGAAACGGCTCAGAACGCCCTCTTGCGCGAATTTCACGAAGAACTCGGCATAACCATCTCGATCGCCAACCCGCCCATCTTTTTTGAAAACCTTTACGAACATGAAGGGCAAACAGGTCACGAATATCTTGTCATCTTTGACGTGACCTTCCCAAAAGATTGTTTTGGCAAGCAAGAAGAGATCACCTTCTCCGAAGACAATGGCACGCTCTGCTCTGCTGCTTGGTTTTCACTGGAAGAACTTGATCTGCAAGATGGGCCAAAGCTCTTCCCCGAAGGCTTGAAAGACAGACTCCTTCAAGGTCGCGCCAGTTTGACGGGTTAGCGCACCCCCTCGCGCCCCTTATCTACCCGATAATACGCCCACAGCAGCCGCGCCGCCACGCTCCTCCACGGCGACCACGCCTCCGCCATCTCCCGCAACGCCCGCTCTTTGGGCCGATCCGGCAGGTCGAACAGCATCCGCGCGCTCTCCTGAAGGGCCAGATCACCCGGCGCAAACACATCTGCGCGACCTAGCGAAAACATCGCGTAAATCTCCGCCGTCCAGATGCCAATGCCGCTCACTTTGGTGAGGGTTTTGAACACCACCTCATTGGGAACCTCGCGCAGCGCATCAAAATCTATGCCTTCCTCAGCCAAAGCCCGCGCATAGCGCATTTTTTGGCGGCTCAGCCCTACCGCCTTCAGATCTTCTTCGCTGGCGGCCATCACAGCCTCAGGCGTCACCAGCTGCGCCTCCTGCATCCGCCCCCAGATCGCCGCCGCAGAGGCCACGCTCACCTGCTGGCTGACAATCGCACTGAGCAGCTGGTCAAACCCATCAGGGCGCAGCCGCAGCGGCAAGTCCCCGGTTAGCGCCAGCGCGCGCTCAAACCGCACATCCTGCGCCGCAAGCCAGGCGGCACCTTCTGCAACACAGGCATCCGTTCTGATAATCCGACCAACTGTCAAAGCCCGCCTCCCTTTTTCTGCACCTTCAGCTTTAGGGGCATGCGCCGCGCCGCTCAACACCCCAAACCGGTACCCACCCGCCTAGCCTGCGCAGCATCGTGCGCAACCCGTTTCCTGCGCAATCGATATTGGGAATGCACACATTCAAAAATCGTGATCTGTATAAGTGATCGCAATGCTGGACGCGCGGTCGTGAAGAAGCTAACGATTGGCGCATGAGCACACTTGTAGACGACTCCCGCGCCCGCCGTACCGTTTTCATTCTGGTTCTGGCACAGGCCTTCCTTGGCGCACAAATGCCGATGATCTTCACGATTGGTGGCCTCGCCGGGCAATCGCTGGCGTCAAACCTGTGCTTTGCGACGCTCCCAATTTCGCTGATCGTTCTGGGCTCCATGCTGTCTGCGGCGCCCATCTCCAACATCATGCAGACATATGGCCGCCGCGTCGGCTTCATGATTGGTGCTCTCGGCGGCGCCCTTGGCGGTGCTATTGGCGCATATGGCCTCTACCTCAACTCCTTCCCTGTCTTCCTGATCGGTTCTTTCCTGACCGGCGTCTATATGTCCGCACAGGGGTTTTACCGCTTCGCCGCGGCGGACACGGCCTCCGATGAGTTCCGCCCCAAGGCGATTTCTTACGTCATGGCAGGTGGGCTGCTCTCCGCCATCATCGGTCCTCAGCTGGTGAAGGTGACCTCAGATGCGATGATCATCCCCTTCATGGGCACCTACATCGGTGTGATTGCGCTGAATGTCATCGGCTCGCTTTTGTTCCTCTTCATCGACATCCCCACACCCGAAGCCCCCAAAGAGGATGCCCCAAAGGGCCGCACCCGCTGGGAGCTGATCACAACACCCCGCATCGCGGTGGCCGTGATCTGTGCCATGGTGTCTTACGCGCTTATGAACCTCGTGATGACATCCACGCCACTCGCCGTGGTTGGCTGCGGCTTCGAACAGAACGACGCCGCCGATATTGTCACCGCCCACGTACTCGCCATGTTTGCGCCTTCCTTCTTCACCGGTCACCTGATCGCGCGCTTTGGTGTCGAAAAAATCCTCGCCCTTGGCCTGCTGATCCTCGCGGGTGCCGGGGCTGTGGCGCTTCAGGGTGTGGCGCTTGAAAACTTCTTCATCGCGCTCATCCTGCTGGGCCTTGGTTGGAACTTCGGGTTCATTGGCGCAACCACCATGCTGGCCGGCGCACATGAACCCAGCGAGCGCGGCCGCATGCAGGGCATGAATGACTTCATCGTCTTTGGTGGTGTGACCGTGGCTTCGCTGGCCTCCGGTGGTCTCATGAATTGTTCCGGTGGCAGCGCCGTGGCAGGCTGGACCAGCGTCAACCTCGCCATGGCGCCCTTCCTGATGCTGGCTGGTGGCGCACTGATCTGGCTCGTGATGCGCCCCCAAGAAGAGGCCGCCTAAACACGTGGGTGGGGCGCGCTTACCAGCGTCCGCTCAGCGCCCGCCACATCAGGCCCGCGCGCTTGCCGAATTCACTCATGCCAAGCGCACCAGCGGCAACACGTGCGGGCTCTTGGGCGGCTTGCCGCAAAATCGCCTCCGCCTGCCAAGCCGCCAGAAACGCCTGCCCCGCGTCAGCACTCACATCTTTGCGCCGTGCTCTAGCCGCACGCAGCCGTGCAAGCCCTGCCTCTGCCAATGCCGCCACCGCCTCTGGGCGTCCGTCAACCAGCGGCACACGTTTGGCCTCTTCCAGCGCAGGGATAGCCTGCAACCAATTGGCCAGCCCCAGCGCATACCCCACATCTCGCGCCACCTGCGGCGGACACTCTCCCAATGCCTGCGCCGCCACCTGCATCAACCCACCTGCAGTCGCCTCGATATACCGCTCAAAATGCGCCGCATCATCAAACGGGTCGCGATAGATGTCCCAACGCCGCGCTTCGATCAGATCATCAAGAACGGTGGTGGCATCCTGCTGTAGGATCAGCGCCAAAGGCGTGACCACCTCATGGCGCCGCACCACGCCGCCTGCGCGGATCTCCTCCAGCGCATCGCGCCACCACTGCAGGCGCATCTCTGCAATCATGCTTTCCTGCGTCACCCAAGGCGCACGCGCAACTTCGGCATTAAACGCGTAGATCGGCAGAAGTTTCTCACGCGCGTTTGGCTCAGTCGCCATCGTTGCGGCAAAACGATCTGGGTCGGCGCGCTGCACCAACGCAGCGCAAGCCGCCAGATCATCTAACGCCTGCGCACTCACGATGACGCGCCCTCAGTCATCCCCGTGCGACCTCTGTGCCTTCATGCACAAGCTTCCAGTTCAGCGCATCCAACAGCGCCCCAAAGCTTGCATCCACGATGTTGGAGGAAACCCCCACGGTCGCCCAATGCCGTCCTTGGCTGTCCTCAAAATCTATGATCACGCGCGTCACAGCTTCGGTGCCCCCATTGGTGATACGCACTTTAAAATCCACCAGCCGCACATCGTCAATGATCCCCTGATAAGGGCCAAGATCAGACTTCAGCGCCTGCCAGAGCGCATTCACCGGCCCTTCATCACTCAGATCATCTGCATGATCGTTTTTGAAAAAGCTTGTGGTCTTGCCCCCATTGGGCAACTGCACGGTCACCACCGCTTCGCTTTCCACCACAGTTGCCCCACGCGCATTGCGCCGCCGCTCTGAAATCACACGGTAGCGCTCGACATCGAAATAAGTCGCCCCAAGTCCCAGCGCCTCCCGCGCGAGCAACTCAAAACTCGCCTGCGCCGTGTCATAGCTATAGCCTTTGGCCTCAGCCACTTTGATCCGCTCAAGGATCTCGCCCAACGCCGGGTTGCCCTTCTCGACACTCAGCCCCGCATCGCTCAGCCGTTTGCACAGATTGCTCTGCCCCGCTTGGTTGGACATCGGAATGATGCGCTCATTGCCAACCACCGCCGGGTCGATATGCTCATAGGTGCTGGGATCTTTCAGGATCGCACTGGCATGCAGCCCCGCCTTATGCGCGAAAGCGCTCGCCCCCACATAAGCCGCCTGCCGCATTGGCACGCGGTTCAGAATATCGTCCAACATCCGGCTCGCCCGTGTCAGCCCGGAAAGCCCCTCTTTGCTCACACCAATCTCAAACTGGCTGGCATATGGCTCTTTGAGCAGCAATGTCGGAATCAGCGTGGTCAGATTGGCATTGCCACAGCGCTCACCCAGTCCATTAAGCGTGCCCTGAACATGGCGCGCACCCGCATCCACCGCAGCCAGCGAGTTCGCCACCGCATGCTCGGTGTCATTATGGGTGTGAATGCCCAGATGATCGCCGGGAATGCCAGCTGCTATCACGGCTTTGGTAATCTCATAGATCTCACGTGGCAAAGCCCCGCCATTGGTGTCACACAGCACAATCCAGCGCGCCCCGGCCTCGTAGGCCGCTTTCACAGCCTCCAGCGCATAGTCCGGATTGGCCTTATAGCCATCAAAGAAATGTTCGGCATCAAACAGCGCCTCACGCCCCTGCGCCACCATATGCGCCATAGATTTCGCAATGTTTCCGGTGTTTTCCGCCAACGTGATGCCAAGCGCTTTGGTCACATGAAAATCATGGCTCTTGCCCACCAGACAGACCGCCTCTGTGCCCGCATTCAGCACGGCGGCCAGCACATCATCATTTTCCGCCGATAGGCCCGCCCGTTTGGTCATGCCAAAGGCGGTGAAGGTCGCAGCCAGCTTGGGCTTGGTGTCAAAGAACGCACTGTCGGTGGGGTTCGCGCCGGGCCAGCCGCCCTCGATGTAGTCCACGCCAAGCGCATCCAGCGCCGCCGCAATCTGCGTTTTGTCCTCGGTGGAGAATTGCACACCTTGTGTCTGCTGCCCGTCGCGCAGCGTCGTGTCATAAAGATAGAGGCGCTCTTTGGTCATTGCTCGCTCCCGCTGGCTCGTTTTTTTCTTGGTATCAAAATCTCAGTCGGGCCGCTTGCGGCCCGACCAGCGCGTGACCACCGTCACAGCAGCCCTTCCAGCTTGACCGCATCAAAGCCAGCCGCCGCCAGCAACTCTACTCCAGCCTTGCTCATGCGCACCTCAACCCCGGCCGCTGTCAGCACCGTCTTGATCCGGTCCACATCAGAGAAATCTTTGGTCTCCATAGCCGTCGCCCGCGCATCTGCCAGAAGTGTTTCATAGGCCGACAGATCAACACCTTCAGCCCAAGCGCCCATCTCCTCAGTCAACAAGCCCAAGAACTGCGCCCCTGCCAACAGCGACGCCGCATCGCCCGCACTCGCGAACTGATGCAAAGCGGTAATCGCGCCTGCGGTGTTCAGATCATCCGCCACGGGCTGCAACACCTCTGCGGGCACGCTGGTCGCAGGCTCGATGTCTGCGGTCAGCGTCCGCCACTTGCGCAACGTCGCCTCGGCCTCCGCCGCCTTCTTGGCGGTCCAGTCCATCGGCTTGCCATAATGCGTCGACATAAACACAAAGCGGATCACCTCGCCGGGCACACCGGGGTTGCCATCATGCCCGCCCAGTAGATCGCGCACGGTGAAGAAGTTGCCCAAGGACTTGGACATCTTCTTGCCCTCCACCTGAAGCATCTCATTGTGCAGCCAATAGTTGGCCATCGCCTTGCCGTTATTGGCACAGCAGCTTTGCGCGATCTCATTCTCATGGTGCGGGAACATCAGATCATTGCCGCCCCCGTGAATGTCAAAAGACGCGCCCAGAATTTCATAAGACATGGCCGAGCACTCAATGTGCCACCCCGGACGCCCACGTCCCCATGGGCTGTCCCAACCGGGCAGATCCTCGCTTGAGGGCTTCCAGAGCACAAAATCCATCGGATCTTCTTTGTAGCTCGCCACCTCAACCCGCGCGCCCGCGATCATGTCGTCCACCGAGCGACCGGAAAGCTTGCCGTAGTCGTCATACTTGCGCACCCGGAACAGCACATGCCCATCATGGGCATAGGCAAAGCCATCCGCGATCAGCTTTTCGATCATGGTGATCATCTGGTCGATATACTGCGTTGCGCGGGGCATGTGGTTGGGCTCCATCGCCCCCAAAGCCCCCATATCATCCAGATACCATTGCGTGGTTTCTGCTGTGATATCCCCAATCGCACGCCCGCTTTCGGCTGCACGCGCGTTGATCTTGTCATCCACGTCGGTGAAGTTGCGCACATAGGTCACAGCATCCTTGCCATAGACCTCGCGCAACAGGCGGTAGAGCACGTCAAACACCACCACAGGCCGCGCATTGCCAATATGGGCGCGATCATAAACCGTCGGCCCACAGACATACATCCGCACATCATCTGCTTTGATTGGCGTAAAAATCTCTTTCTTACGGCTCAGAGTGTTGTGCAGCGTGATCTCAGTTCGGATCTCAGTCATAAGTGGCTCCTCAGCACACGGGTTTCGCGTAGCGGGCTTACCAACTCTGTCTCATTTTTGAAAGTGAAGACCGGCCCGCGTGACGATGTCAGCAGGTAATGCAGCAGCAAATAATGGTGGCGCATACGGTGTTCATGGCCGCGACCCTAGGCGGCACAAGTCTATGCGTCAAGGCGTGAAACGGCAGCAGCAAAACAAAACCCCACCGCACCATAGGTCGGGTGCGATGGGGCAAAGCGTTTCACCTGCAAACAGGTATCAGCAATGTGTGAAAGCGTCAGACAAACATCAGATCTGTTTCGGTTTCCACAGTCAGCAGGTTGAACCCACCGGTGGTATCAACAAAGCCAAAGGTTGTCGCGCCGCCAGCAGACGGGAACGCAAAGTTTGCAGCAGAGGCAAGATCGCCCACGTTGTCAAAGCTCTGCGCCCCAAAACCGAGATCGATGGTGATAGTGTCATCACCGCGACCAAAGTCCTTGATCACGTCGTTGCCGCCGCTGAAAATGAACTCATCCGCGCCGCTGCCGCCGATCATTGTGTCATTGCCGGCGCCACCATCCAGAACATCATCGCCTTGGTTGCCAAACAGAATGTCGTTACCCTCGCCGCCAAACAGCTGGTCATTCATGTTGGCGCGCGCGCCTTGCAGCTTCTCGTGACGCGCTGAGTCAGAATAATCACCATAGATCAGGTCATTGCCCGCGCCGCCATAAACAACATCGTTGCCAGCGCCAGCTTTAACGAAATCATTGCCACCCTCAGCAAAAACAAAGTCGTCGCCTGTGTTGCTGGCGATCACATCATCGTCCTGACCACCGATCAAACGGTCATTGCCACGGCCACCGGTTGCCAGAATTGGCGCCTGACCGGCCTGCTCCGCTTGCTGCGCACCACCGTTGGTGATCACACCGGTGACGTCCAGCGCATTAAAGGAGTCGTCTGCGCCGCCAAAGGCACGCACATTGTTATCAACGGACACAGTGTCATCATTCACTGCATCAGACTCAAACGACACGAGGCCCTTCTTCATGGCTTTCGCAGTGCCACGAATGTTCAACGTCACCACATCGCCGGTGTAGTCCACACCGTCCGCGTTCAGACGAGTGGAGCCAAACAGCTGGCCTGGGTTTGCGCTGGCAGAAACCGCATCGGTCAGTGCCCCATACCAGGCAGACTGCCCTTGGAACCAGGTTTCAAAAATAGTGCTGCCATTAAAATCAAGAGAGTTAGTAGCCATTAGATTACTCAAGTTAGAATTGTACGCTCGTCCTTCTACATTGAATAAAATTTTCTGCAATACGTCGCAGGTATTAATTTAGTATATGGTTAACGGCCATAATTTTGGGCTGAAAAATTCACGCTTCAATGAGGCATCCCAAAGCACGGTATGCCTCAGGATACTTTGTTTTATTTCATTACTACAGCACTTTATCCCGATTTAACCTTGGCTTTTCAAAGCTCTTGCACGCAACGCCAATCCGCGCACGTGTCTTTCGTCCCAATGGCATCGGCAGCTCAATCGACTTTGAATGGCCATTTTTCGAACACACGCTTAAGAAGATTCCGATTACCGTAACCACCACCCCAATCCAACTCACCAGCGCGTAACGTTCCCCCAGCAACGCCAGACCAACAACCAGCCCGACAGCCGCGGCAACATAACCGATCTGGCTCAACAGCACCGGGCCACCCAGCTTTTGCAGCCGGAAGTAGGCTGGGAAGGTCAACGCAGCCGCAATCACCTGCACACCAGCGGCCCGGGGCACAGCTGAAAGCGTCGCCAAAGGCACCCCGTCGCCCTGCCAGAGCATCGCCGCCACCAGCGCCACAATCGCAACCCCATGACTCCAGAAAGCCAGCGCCATCGGATGCGCACCCTCAGGCCAATCCAGCGTGCGATAAACGTTACCCGCCGCGAGAATGATCGGAATCGAAAGCCCGACAAACGACCAAATCAAGCTTCCCTCTACGCCGCCGCGCCCAAAGGCGACAAGCAACGCGCCGATCAGGCCCAAACCAATGCCCCAAAGCCCCAAACGTCCGGGCGCTTTCATGCCAAACAGGACAGACAAGGCAAGCGTCGCGACGGGAGAGAGGGCAAACATCATGCCCACCTGCCCCGCGCCAAGCTTTGGTACCAGCGCAAAAATCATCAGGTTGATCCCGGCAAAACTCACCAAGCCGGAAATCGCCACATAGCGCAGCATCCGCCCACGCGGCAGTCGCAACAAACCACGCACGCCCAGCACCGGCAGCAAACTCAGGCTCGCCCCCATCGACACAAGCAAAGCCCACATCATGGGGGACACCCCCGCCGCAAAGGAAACTTTGCTCAGTGGAAACCCAACGCCCAGCAGCGTCCCACACCAGATCAACAGCCCCACCGGCCCAAGGCTCACATCCCTACGCATAGCTGATCACCTCATATTCGACGTCATCAGGCCCATCAAAGTAAAACCGCTTGCCCGGCTCGTAGTCCGCATGGCTGGTTGGCACAAACCCCGCCGCCTTCACCCGCGCCTCGATCATGTCGAGATCACGTACGACGATGCCAACATGATTAAGCCCACCGGCGCGATAATAGCTGTTTTCCGCGTTTTGAATATCTACGGGCGGCGCATAGAGCGCGAGATAGCTTTCTGCCTCTCCGACATGCACGCTGTAGCCGCCATGAATGGACTCCCCCTCCCAGCGCACCGTCCAGTCAAACAGATCACACAGGACCGCTGCAGTTGCCTTTGGATCGCGCACCGTCAGGTTCACATGCTCAAGTTTCATCTCTCAGGTCCTTTCTCAAATTCAATGATGGACTCAGCGTAATTCTTCAAGCTAACTTGAACTCAAGAATTTTTTATCGTTTAAAAACAATGGCAACATGAAACAGAATCCCGCCCTTCGCCTGCGCCCCACCGGTTTGACGATTGGTCAGGTTGCCGAACGGACCGGTCTCGCCCCCTCCGCGATCCGCTTTTATGAGGAACAGGGCATCGTGTTTCCACATCGCACCGACACCGGCCAACGCCGCTATGAACGTGCAGACATCCGCCGCCTGTCCTTTGTGATGATCTCTCAATCAATGGGCTTTTCGATCACAGACATCCGCGAGGCCCTCGCAACATTGCCAGAAAATCGCACGCCCACAAAAGCAGATTGGGCGGCGATTTCCGAAACCTTCCGAAACGCGCTGGATGCGCGGATTGCGCAAATGCAGGCGCTGCGAGATCGGCTCGATGGGTGCATCGGCTGTGGCTGCCTCAGCCTGTCCAACTGCAAGCTCTACAACCCCGAAGACCGTGCGCGCACGCGCGGCACCGGGCCACGTTATCTGTTGGGCGACACGCCTTCAGACCTATAAGCGCACTCTCATGACCGCCAGAATGTCGCAACGAAGGCACCTGCAAGTGCCCAAACGAGGCGCGCAAACACGCGCCTGCAGTGAAAGAATGCCCCCCATCACAACTTAGAATTTGACATTCCCACCAGCCCCACGCCACCAATTCTGCAACAAGACTACAGGGGAGTGCACCATGAAACTGTCTGAGCGGCTAACAGGCATCACCGGCGGCGGATCTGACGGCTGGGATGTGTTTTACAAAGCGCGTCGCATGATCGCTGACGGTATCAATGTCACCGAACTCACCATTGGTGAGCACGACATTCGCACCGATCCGGTTATTCTGTCTGCCATGGATCAATCCGCGCGCGGTGGCCACACCGGCTATGCCATGGTGCCCGGCACACAAGAGCTGCGCGAAGCTGTGGCCGCGCGACTGACCGAACGCACTGGCGTACCCACAACATATAAGAACATCCTGATCACCCCCGGTGGTCAGGCTGCGCTCTTTGCGGCGCACACTGCCACCTGTTCTGCCGGAGATCGCGCGCTGTTCATTGACCCTTATTATGCCACCTACCCCGGCACCTTGCGCGGTGTCGGCGCGGTGCCGGTCCCGATCCAAACCCATGCGGCCAATGCGTTCAAACCGCAGCCAGAAGAGATTGCAGCCGAAGCGGCCAAAGGCGCTGCTTCCCTGCTGATCAACACCCCAAACAACCCAACCGGCACAGTCTATGGCCGTGACACCCTCGAGGGGATCGCGCAGGTCTGTATCGACCATGATCTCTGGCTGATCTCTGATGAGGTGTATGACACGCAGGTCTGGGACGGCACCCATATCAGCCCTCGCGCTCTGCCCGGCATGGCGGCGCGCACGCTGGTGGTGGGCTCCATGTCCAAAAGCCACGCCATGACCGGCAGTCGCATCGGCTGGATTGCTGGCCCCGAGGAAGCAATTGATCACCTCACCAATCTGGCCACCCACACCACCTATGGCGTGCCCGGCTTCATTCAGGACGCCGCCGTCTTTGCGCTGGCACAGGGCACACCGCTGGAGGAAGAGGTTTCCGCCCCGTTTGAACGTCGCCGCGCTCTGGCAAAATCCATTCTCGCAGATCAAAACACGGTCGGCCTGATCCCGGCACAGGGGGCGATGTACATCATGCTGGATGTGCGCAAAACCGGCCTGTCTGGCGAAGACTTCGCCAACTCTCTGCTTGATGCGCACCACATTGCCACCATGCCCGGTGAAAGCTTTGGCCAATCGGCCCATGGCCACATCCGCGTGGCCATGACAGTGGCAGATGACCGATTTGAATCCGCGCTCAAAACCTTGGTGGCGCACGCAGAAAAACTTGCGGAACAGGTCCCAGCCTAACGCGAAAATCGTCGCCCCAAGTCTCAAAAACGACAAATGTCGCGAACAGACAGGACGACGGAGTCGCGCACTTACACACTGCCTTGCAATGGAGGAGCCATTGCAAGGCGTACGCAGCAAAATCAAACTGGTCAGTCGCACCATCGGGGCCAACCGTGGCCGCGCGGCACGAGGCCGCCCGTAAGGCGTTGTGAAATAAAACTTTCCACACAACACTTACAGGACTGAACACCCATGAATGCACCTGCAACCCGCCGCTCCGGCGGCCGTGCCGCCCGTCGCGCTTCCCGCGCAGCGCCTCTGACACAGGACATCCGCCCCATCCGCCCCGGTATGGAGGGCGGACAATATAAACCTCTGTCAAACCGCGACATGCAACGCATCCACGAAACCGCGCTGGACGCGCTGGAACAGATCGGCCTAGCCGATGCTCCGCAAAGTGGCATCGACATCATGACCGCCGCTGGCGCGATCATTGGGGAGGACGGTCGGCTGCGGTTCCCCCGCGCACTGGTCGAAGACATGCTGGCCAAAGCCTGCAAAGACATCGCTTTGCGCGGCCGCGACCCGCAATATGATCTCCAGCTGTCGGGCAATCGCGTGCATTTTGGCACCGCCGGTGCCGCCGTGCACATGGTGGATGTCGACGGCAAAGAGTATCGCGACAGCACGCTTCAGGATCTGCACGACGCTGCCCGCATTGCCGATCAGCTGGAAAACATCCACTTCCTGCAACGCCCCATGGTGGCGCGTGACGTAACCGACAATCGCGAGCTTGATTACAACACGATCTACGCCTGCTGTGCAGGCACCACCAAACATGTGGGTGTAAATTTCACCGAGCCGGATTTTGTCGCTGACGCGCTTGAGCTTTTGCACATGATCGCGGGTGGCGAAGATGCCTGGCGCGCGCGCCCTTTTGTCAGCAACACCAACTGCTTTGTGGTGCCGCCAATGAAATTCGCCACTGAAAGCTGTGAGGTCATGGAAGCCTGCATTCGCGGCGGCATGCCTGTGTTGCTGCTCTCTGCTGGCATGGCAGGGGCCACCGCCCCCTCAACCGTTGCCGGCGCGATCGTTCAAGCCACCGCCGAATGTCTGGCGGGCATTGTCTATGTCAACGCCATCGCCCCCGGTCATCCGGCGATCTTTGGCACCTGGCCCTTTGGTCTCGATCTGCGCAGCGGCGCGATGACCGTCGGCTCCGGCGAACAGGCCCTGCTCTCAGCAGGCTGCGCCCAGATGCACAAATTCTACGGCCTGCCCGGCGGCGCAGCAGCAGGGGCCAGCGATGCCAAACTGCCCGACATGCAAGCCGGATGGGAACAGATGTGTTCCAACGTAATGGCAGGGCTTTCAGGTCTCAACATGGTCTATGAAGCCGCAGGCATGCACGCGTCCCTCTTGGGCTTCTGCCATGAAAGCCTGATCTTGGGCGATGATCTGATCGGTCAGGCATTGCGCTGTGTGCGCGGCATTGAGGTAGATGAAGAAACCCTGGCACTGGAGCAGATCCGCGAAGTCTGCATTGGCGGACCGGGGCATTATCTTGGCACCGACGCCACCCTGTCACGCATGCAGAAAGACCATGTGTATCCGACTTTTGGCGACCGCACCTCTCCCAAGGAATGGGCCGAAGTGGGCAAGCCAGACCTGATTGAAACCGCCAAAAAGCGCAAAGAGGAGATCCTCGCGGCCCGCGCCAACGCGCGGTTTGACCCTAAACTGGATCAGGCCATCCGCGCCCGCTTCAACATCCACCTCCCGCAATAACACCTTCCACAATAGCGAAAGGCGCCCGACAGATCGCGGCGCCTTTTCCTCTTGCCCCAAAATATCCTGGGGGGATCACAGCTTGCCTGTGATGGGGGCAAAGCCCCCAACCCGCCCTCAGCCTTTCGCCAGCTGCGCCTCACGCGCGTCGCGCAGGCGCGCGAAATCGTCCCCCGCGTGATAAGATGACCGCGTCAATGGCGTGGCAGACACCATCAGGAAGCCTTTGCCATAGGCGGATTTCTCATAGCTTTCAAACTCTTCCGGCGTTACAAAACGATCCACGCCATGGTGTTTCGGCGTTGGCTGCAGGTACTGGCCAATGGTCAGGAAATCCACATCTGCGGCGCGCATGTCATCCATCACCTGTTTGACCTCAGGCGCTTTTTCCCCAAGTCCGACCATGATGCCGGATTTGGTGAAGATCGACGGATCCAGCTCTTTCACCCGCTGCAGCAAACGCAGAGAGTGAAAATAGCGCGCCCCCGGACGGACTTCCAGATAAAGCCCCGGCACGGTTTCCAGATTATGGTTGAACACATCCGGCTTGGCTTCCACGACGGTTTCCAATGCGCCCGGTTTGGCTTTCAGAAAGTCCGGCGTCAGAATTTCAATGGTGGTCTTGGGCGAGCGATGCCGCACCGCGCGGATCGTCTGCGCAAAATGCTCCGCCCCGCCGTCATCGAGATCGTCGCGATCCACCGACGTGATCACCACGTGGTTCAACCCCAGCTTCTGCACCGCCATGGCCACACGGCCCGGCTCAAACGCATCCAGCCCATCGGGCTTACCCGTCGCGATGTTGCAGAAGGTACAGCCACGGGTACAGATTTCACCCATGATCATCATGGTCGCGTGACCCTGGCTCCAGCATTCCCCAGCGTTCGGACAACCCGCCTCTTCACACACGGTGACAAGCTTGTTTTCCCGCATGATCTTCTTGGTCGCGTTATAGCCCTCGCCCGTCGGCGCTTTGACACGAATCCACTTAGGCTTTTTGGGCTGAGCATTGTCCTTGCGGTGCGCCTTTTCAGGGTGGCGCTGCTCTGGCAGCTTCAGATCACGCAATTCTGGGTCCTCCCGACCATCTGGGTTTGCAGTTTGTACCATACGCCAATCTGTCGGCCACTACCAGAAGCGCATGTCTGCTATGCATTTGACGCGATACTAAGCAACCATAACGTTAATATCGCGTGGCAAACCATGTTTCGCAAATGCAGCATTGCACCCAAAATTAGAATCGTTATAGATCACACAAATCTGATTTTCTGTGAGGAACCGATCAATGCAAGTTGGCGCAAAAGTCCCTAACGTCGTCTTCAAAACCCGCGTACGCGATGAAGCTGTGGGCGGCACAAACCCGTTCCGCTGGCAGGACATGTCCAGCGATGACTATTTCAAAGGCAAGCGCGTGATCCTGTTCTCGCTGCCTGGTGCCTTTACACCAACATGCTCCACCTACCAACTACCTGGTTTTGAAGAAAACTTTGCCAAGTTTCAGGAACTGGGTGTGGAAAACATCTACTGCATGTCCGTAAACGACAGCTTCGTGATGAACAAATGGTCCGAAGCACAAGACGTGAAAAACGTTGACGTGATTCCTGATGGCTCCGGTGAATTCACCCGCAAAGTTGGCATGCTCGTACGCAAAGACAACCTTGGCTTTGGCCTGCGCTCTTGGCGTTACGCCGCCATCATCAACGACGGTGTTGTTGAAGCATGGTTTGAAGAGCCAGGTCTCGAAGACAACCACGGCGAAGACCCGTATGGCGAGAGCTCCCCAGAAAACCTGCTGAAGTATCTGGAAGCCGCAAATGTTGAAACCGCTGCCTGATCAGCGCCGTTTCTGAACATTCCGAAGGGTCGGTGCAGCGCTGCACCGGCCTTTTTCTTTGACGAAACCCAGTGAGCATCCACCAAATAGGCTAGCCGATATAGTCGCCCGCGCCCCCGGCATTGGCCGCATAAAAATCCCGCAGGCGCATCAAGGCGATCCGCAACACAATCTTGCCAGACCGCGCAGACCAGCCAAGGCGCTTCTCAGCTGCCTCAAGCCCTTCCAAATAACAGCAACAGCGCAACGCAATATCTCCAAGGCCCACCCCAAGATCTGTCAGCGCGTCTGCCACTCTTTGGCGTGCAAGTACGGCCCCCTGTGCCACATCGTCATTCGGTTGGTCGCATCCTTCATCGGTGCCCCGCAGAAACCGCTCCCAGTTCTTGCCGGACTGAGGCCCGATCTGCGCAAGCTCAAAGTCTTCCCGCAACCGCTCCCCTGCGGAAACCAGATCTTCACTCAGAAAGAAATTGCCCTCTTTGTCCTTGCGCCGGGCCAGCGCGGCCAAGGGGCTCTCGACCAGATTGAACCGCACCTGACGCGCCCGACCGCCGCGGTGCCGCGACCGCCCGCCAAACGGCTGTGCACCTGGATCAAGCCCAGCCTGAACCTGCGCAATATACTGCGCAGAGTTTTCTGCTTCAGCCATCATTTCACGCAACGTCGCCCGACCTGCTTGTGTGATCACATACCGAGAGATCCGCCCAACCTGCCTCGCAGAAATCCAGTTCTGCAAAGCCATTGCCTGAACAATTTGACGTGACACCACGGCTGCGCGCGTGCCCTCTTTGCGCATGACAACAGCGGTTTCCATATCGCTTGCAACCGCCAACACAGCCCCCGCTTCGCACAGCCTTCGCAAGACCCGCGCCCCCTCGCGGCGCAAAACGTCCTCCCCCGGTGCCTCCGCCTCTGCCCCCTCTCCGATTGGCGACGATGCCGCGCCCGTCAGTGTGTCCCCTCGCTGCAGCCGTGTCAGCGCCGCATCCACCAACGGATCTTCGCGCATCGTTTCAAGCTTTCGGATCTGGCGCAGCACCGTGGAGGCATGGCAGCCGTCACGCCGCGCCAATTCACGAATAGAAACCCCACACTCCGTATGCGCCACATAGCGCACCACATTGCTTGGCACCCAATCAGGAAATTCCGTGATTGCTTGATCTTTCGGCATAACTCACTCCTTACCAAGTCACTTAAGTCAATTTCACTGCCGTGTTTTTCCACAGACTTATGCGCCATTTTTGCACAGGCGATGTCCGCCGTGCAGGCGACACAAAATTGCCGTCGCTTGGTCAGAATGATTTCAAAATGATGAACAGGCCCATGCGGGTCCGTGCGCTGCCTAAGAGGTCACGCAACACCCGATAGAGTTGTGATCTGCTGTGCAAATCTATCGTGAAAGGTTGATTCTATGCAGGGCACCCTAAGCCAACTGGCAACGCTACGACGCCCCCGCCTACTCATCAGAGCAGCACGTGCAGGAACTCAGGATTATACGCGAAATCAGCATCTTAAGCGTGTTTTAGGCGTCACTCAAACTCCGCGCAATCTAGAGGCGCTGACCCGATTAATGACGTTGGAGGCTGAACTGAACGAAGAGAGACGCAAAAACGCTGCGTCTTACTCGATCGTGCGTCATGTCGACCTGATGATCGCCATGATGGGGGAGGCCCAGCTGTTGCAGGCCACCCACCAAAATTAACTGTGTTTAGACAAAAGCGTCCGGCATGGAGGCTTTCTTTTCTGCAACATAAGCACGTAGCTTGGCTTCGATTTCCGGGTCGAGCGCCGGTTGCTGATACGCCCCCAGCAGTTCTTCCACCCGCGCCGCAGCCAGCGCTTGCGTGTCGCGCGCGCCTTCGTCCGCCCAGGTTTCAAACGGCTTATAGTCAAGCAGCTCTGAGCGCCAGAAAGCGGACTTGAAGTTCGCCTGCGTGTGCGCACAGCCGAGATAGTGGCCGCCCGGCCCCACTTCGCGCACCGCATCCATCGCCTGCGCATTCTCGTCATAGGCCACGCCTTCAGCCATCTTGTGCAGAACACCCAGCTGATCGGCATCCATCACGAACTTTTCAAAGCTTGACACAAGGCCGCCTTCCAGCCAGCCACAGCTGTGCAGCATGAAGTTCACACCACCGGTCAGCGCCGCGTTGTGGGTGTGTGCGGTCTCATAAGCTGCCTGCGCGTCGGGCAGTTTGGAGCCACAGAGGCCACCACCGGAACGGAACGGCAGACCCAGACGACGTGCCAGCTGGCCCGCGCCAGAGAGGATCTGGCTCGCTTCAGGGGTGCCAAAGGTCGGCGCACCGGAGTTCATGTCGATGGAGGTCACAAACGCCCCAAAGATCACCGGCGCCCCTTTGCGGATCAACTGGCTGAAGGCGATACCGGCGGTCACTTCCGCCAACACCTGCGTCAACGTGCCAACCACGCTCACTGGTGCCATCGCACCGCCCACGATGAACGGCGAAATGATGCAGGCCTGGTTGTTCTTTGCGTAAACTTCCAGCGCGCCCATCATGATGTCGTCAAACGTCATCGGGGAGTTGATGTTGATGAGCGAGGTCATCACGGTGTTTTCCTGCACGAACTCTTTACCAAAGAGGATCTCGCACATTTCCACGCTGTCCTGCGCCCGGCTTGGCTCGGTCACAGAGCCCATGAACGGCTTGTCGCTCAGGGTCATATGCGCCAGCAACATGTCGAGGTGACGCTTGTTCACCGCCACATCGGTTGGCTCACATACGGTACCGCCAGAGTGGTGCAGCCACTTGGACATATAGCCCAGTTTCACGAATTTCTCGAAATCCGCCATGGTCGCATAGCGGCGTCCGCCGTCCGCGTCCCGCACAAAGGGAGGGCCATATACCGGGGCGCACACCAGAGTGTTGCCGCCAATTTCAACCGATTTCTCTGGATTGCGCGCATGTTGGGTGATGCGCGACGGTGCGGTCTTGCACAGCTCACGCGCCATGCCACGTGGAATGCGCACGCGCTCCGCTTCATAGTCTACATTCGCGCCTGCTTCTTTCCAGATGTCCAGCGCCGCTTTGTTGTTCACAAAGTTGACGCCCACCTCTTCCAGAAGGATGTCGGCATTGGTTTCAATGATCTCAAGCGCTTCTTCATTCAGCACTTCAAACAAGGGAATATTGCGCTCAATGAACTTTGCGGTCTCGATTTTTACGCCAGTACGCTCCGCGCGCCGTGCGGCTCCGCCGCCCCCGCGCCCACGCCGCCGTGTCGCTGCTTCTGCCATGTCTCATCCTCGCAGGCTTTTGGTCTGTCCCCATTTTTGTAGCCCGTGCCCGCACACACAAGCGGCTGATTAACGGCCTTTGACAAAAGAATGCGACATCTGATGCCGCCCTCCACAAAAAAACAATCAAGCAGGCGCTTATCCCCCGCGCTCATCACCTGATAGAGCATCTGCCTTTCTTAAAGAACCTGTGATATCGCCGACTTTATAAGTTGAATTAATTTCTCAGTACTATGCGACACCTGAATACACATTTTTAAGTGCCTGCCTGCAGTGTCGATACACAACCTAGGCAAGATTGGATGATCCATGATTCTCCCTCCTTTTTCTCCTGCAAGTTCCCTCTTGGTTCAGGCGACGACACAACGCGTGGCCATCGACGATGGACAAGTGAGCGCCCAGCAAAATCATGTTTCTGTAAAAACGACCGAAAAACCGAGGCTTGGGTCAGGTATTGGCGAAATGATTTTCGGCCCGGAAGGTTCAAGTGCGCCAGACAATTCACGCATCGCTAATCAATTTTTGAACAAAGCAATCGATATGGCCAAAGCTTTGGCGAGATTGCAGGGGAGTTCGGTCCAGGCTGTAATCGGTAATCTGCCCGGCGGTGGGATTATGCAGGCCTCAAATGGCTGGGGCTATACCGCTGAAATCGAAATTTACCACAGCGGTGCCATACGAATGAGCAGCCAACTAACTGGGACCTCCGGTGATGACAACCTGACCATAAACACTGGTGATGCCTCACAAAAAGACGTGACCCGCATGAGCCCAATGCCTTTTGGGATCGACGCCGGCGATGGCAATGATGCTTTGTCGCTTGCCAGCCAACGAGTGATGAATGTTGATGGAGGCAAAGGCGATGACCGCGTCGCAATCGACGCCATGCTTGTTACCAATATTGATGGCGGCGAAGGAGCCGATGCCATCGCGATTGTCAGTTCTGAGGTTTATAATGTCGAAGGTGGCGCTGGTGCGGATGCGATCAGCATCGCAGCTCACAACATTTCTAACGTCTATGGAGGGGCAGGCAATGATGCCGTGACTATTCAGGGCGATCATGTGTTTAATGTCAGCGGAGGAGGCGGCTCAGATGCTATCTCAGTGTCCGCAAAAGTTGCGCAAAATGTCGAAGGTGGCGAAGGCAGCGATCTGCTGACGGTCAATGCTCAGCAATATGCGCATATTCGTGGTGGAGCTGGAAACGATGTTATAAACGCTCGCGCATCTGGCAACGATGGATTTCTTAATGTTTCCGGTGGAACAGGAAATGATTTGATCAACATCGATGCTGATATGGCTCTGCTTCGTTTTGAAGGTGGGGATGGCAAAGATCAGGTTCAGATCAAACGCACGCGTGATCTGACCGTCAGCCTTGGCACTGCTGATCTGGATGGCGCCAAGATTTCCTTTGACGAAGATAGCCTGAAGATCGTGTTGGAAGATGGGGCGGAGATAACAGTAAACGGTTTGAAACATACAACATCAATTCGCGTTATATCAGATCACAATTCAGGAATTGATTTACGGTCTCATAAGCCGCTGGATATCGTGATATAGGTGACAACGGCCGCCTCATTGCCTGCCCTTCTTGTTTCATATTTATGAAATGCCCTAAATTCACTGATTAAGCACCCTCCCCGGCTTCCCATCCCACTTTACTCACCCGCTCATCCAGCATCAGAGGGCGCAACAGTTTGCCCACTTCTGCCGTGCTACGCTCTTCAATGGTCAGCAAAATCTCCAGCACAGCCGTGTCGCCGCCACTGTCATTGCGCGCCATTTCCGTGACGATCACCCCGGCCTGCGTCAGTGCCTTTAGTGCAAGAGCCCGCACATCCTGATCATTTTGCGCAGGATACTGAATTTGCACCTCAAATTCCTGATTGAGCGGCACCCCGGCCCGGGTTTTGCGCTTCAGCCACTTCACCAAGGGTCGCAGCCCCAGATTGACAAACACCACCAATGCGGTGGCCAGCGCCGCAAAAGCAGGTGCCCCAGCCCCGGCCATCAATCCTACCGCTGCCGAACACCAAAGCGTCGCCGCCGTGTTCAGACCATGCACCGTAAACCCCTGACGAAAAATGATCCCTGCCCCCAGAAAGCCGATGCCAGACACCACTTGCGCCGCCACCCGGGTGGGGCTCACTTCGTCCGGAAACAAAGAAGCAAACACCACATAGCTCGCCGCCCCCAGCGCCACCAAAGCATTGGTGCGCAACCCAGCCATACGCTGGCGCACCTGGCGCTCTGATCCGATCAGCGCGCCGCAGAAAACCGCCAGCGCCAGATTGAGTGCCGCATCTTGCAAAGGCCCATTCAAAAGCTCGATCATGTATATACCTTCAATATACCTTTTCCTGCCTTGAACCATGTCAGACACCCGAGACGCAAGCGAAAATCCGACCAAACGGTCCAAATCATAGGGCAAAAACCCTGCGCGAAGGCGCCGCAGGGGCACGCGTTCGCGCTACAGGGACTTGCGCGAAAGCCTTGCATGGCCTATGCGGCGCTCATGTCCGATATTTCTCATGACCGCCTCCTCATCATCGACTTCGGCAGCCAGGTAACACAGCTGATTGCCCGCCGCCTGCGCGAGCTGAATGTCTATTGCGAAATCCACCCTTATCAGAATGTGACAATGGATTTTGTGCGCGACTTTGCGCCAAAGGCCGTGATCTTCTCCGGTGGCCCCGACAGTGTGACTCGCGAAGGCTCCCCCCGCGCGCCGCAAGAGATTTTTGACTACGGCGTGCCGATCCTTGGCATCTGCTACGGTCAACAGACCATGATGACCCAGCTGGGCGGCAAAGTGGAAAGCGGCCATGGCACCGCCGAATTTGGCCGCGCCTATGTGACTCCGCAAAACAGCCTCGACATTCTGGATGGCTGGTTTGCCGAGGGCGACGAGCAGGTCTGGATGAGCCACGGCGATCACGTCAGCGAAATTGCACCGGGGTTTGAGGTCTATGGCACCTCGCCCAATGCACCTTTTGCCATCACCGCAGACACCTCGCGTCACTTCTACGCTGTGCAATTCCACCCCGAGGTGCACCACACGCCAAATGGCGCGAAACTCTATGAGAACTTCGTCAAGATCGCGGGCTTCTCCGGCGACTGGACCATGGGCGCCTACCGCGAGCAGATGATCGAGGCAATCCGCGCACAGGTTGGCGACAAGAAAGTCATCTGCGGTCTCTCCGGCGGCGTCGACAGCTCTGTCGCGGCCGTGCTCATTCACGAAGCCATCGGCGATCAGCTCACCTGTGTGTTTGTCGACCATGGCCTGCTGCGCAAAGGCGAGGCCGAAGAAGTTGTCACCATGTTCCGTGACAACTACAACATGCAGCTCATCCACGCCGACGAGCAGGAGCTCTTCCTTGGCGAACTCGACGGTCAGTCTGATCCGGAAACCAAGCGCAAGATCATCGGCAAGCTCTTCATCGACGTGTTCCAGAAACACGCCGACACCATCGACGGTGCCGAATTCCTGGCCCAAGGCACGCTTTACCCAGATGTGATCGAGAGCGTCAGCTTCTCCGGCGGTCCTTCCGTGACCATCAAGAGCCACCACAATGTGGGCGGCCTGCCGGAGAAAATGGGCCTCAAACTGGTGGAGCCGCTGCGCGAGCTCTTCAAAGATGAAGTGCGCGCCTTGGGCCGCGAACTTGGTCTGCCGCAAAGCTTCATTGGCCGCCATCCCTTCCCGGGACCGGGTCTTGCGATCCGCTGTCCCGGCGAAATCACCCGCGAAAAGCTCGACATACTGCGCGAAGCCGATGCGGTCTATATCGACCAGATCCGCAAGCACGGTCTCTATGATGAGATCTGGCAGGCTTTCGTAGCTATCCTGCCGGTGCGCACCGTTGGCGTGATGGGTGATGGCCGCACCTATGACTACGCCTGCGCCCTGCGCGCGGTGACCTCCGTGGACGGCATGACAGCGGATTACTACCCGTTCAGCCACGAGTTCCTTGGTGAAACCGCCACACGGATCATCAACGAAGTCAAAGGCATCAACCGCTGCACCTATGACATCACTTCCAAGCCTCCGGGCACAATTGAGTGGGAGTGAGGCACGCCGCCTCATGTCTTCAACAGCCTACGCCGCTCCCATCCGGGGCGGCGTTTTCTTTTGCCCACACCAAGTTTCCCCTTCCATGTGCGCCCAAGCTGCGCAACAACTTCGCAGGGAGGAACCGTTATGAAGTTAACAACTGCGATCATCGCGAGCACCCTGCTCTGCCCGCTTTCAGCGTTGGCGCAAAACGCGCCACTGGCCTGTGAAGGCATCAACGGCAACATTTTCCTCGGCATCGCGGGCCCCTCGGCGCAAATCTGGGGACGGGATGACACCCGCATCCAAGGCGTCGCTGTCCAGATGGATCAGGAGCACGAGGGTTTCCCTGCCGCTTGGGCGCTCAGCATTACGGGCACGCAGGCCACATTGGTTGTTCAAGAGGCCTCCTGCAATTCAACTGGCGGTGACTTCCCACTATCCTTTGTCATGCTCACCAACGAGCAGCTCACCCACGGCTGCTGCACCATCGCTGAATGAGGCTCCTATGACCGCGCCCCAGATCCGCCTCACCGGCCACATAGACGTCCCCACAGACCGCCAGAGCGCAGTCGCCACCGCTTTGCCCGCCCACATTGCCCTGACCCGCGCAGAGCCCGGCTGCCTTGCGTTCGACGTCACCCCAGACCCAAACACCGAAGGCCGCTATCAGGTCGCCGAGCTGTTCACAGATCGGGCCGCCTTTGACGCCCATCAAGCCCGTGCCGCTGCCTCTGACTGGGCGAAAGTCACCGCTGGCATCCCGCGCCACTATCAAATCACCGAGGTTCCCGCGTGAGTGACACCCTCAAAGCCGCGCTTTGGATGAGTGGCGCCATCTTCTCTTTCACCTCCATGGCCATCGCAGGCCGCGCCGTGTCTCTGGAGCTCGATACCTTCGAGATCATGATGTACCGCAGCTTCATCGGCATCATCATCGTCGTCAGCATTGCAACCATCGCAGGCACTATGAACGAGATCACCAGCCGCAACCTAGGATTGCATTTCATTCGAAACGCCAGCCATTTTGCGGGCCAAAATCTTTGGTTTTACGCGATCACCGCGATCCCCCTCGCACAGGTCTTTGCGCTCGAGTTCACCTCCCCGATATGGGCAATCTTGCTGTCCCCGCTCATTTTAGGCGAACGCTTGCGCCCGATCGACCTTCTTGCCGCGCTGATCGGCTTTGTCGGCATCCTCATTGTCGCCCGCCCCTCGCCTGAAACCGCTGACATTGGCCAGCTTGCTGCGGCCACTGCGGCCATCGGCTTTGCCCTCTCAGCGCTCTTCACACGCAAGCTCACGCGCAGCGAAACCATCACCTGTATTCTGTTTTACCTGACCATCATGCAGGCGGCACTTGGCCTGCTGTTTGCCGGTTTCGACGGGGACATCACGCTGCCGTCACTCACCAGTTTACCTTGGGTGATATTGATAAGCTGCGCCGGGTTGGTCGCCCACTACTGCCTCACCACAGCCCTTCGACTCGCTCCCGCTGCGGTGGTGATGCCCATCGATTTTATCCGATTACCGTTGATCGCTGTTGTAGGAATGACACTCTACAGCGAAAAACTCGATATTTGGGTGATGTTGGGTGCACTGCTGATTTTTGCAGGGAATTACTTGAACATACTCATAGAAGTGCGCCGCAAATCTGCGACAGGTTGACGCGAAGTCACGGGTATTTTACCCGATTGGCTAAGTTGACTTGGATAAAGATGCGCGAATAGCTTTGGAAGAGAAATAAAATAACTCAGGACTATACGGGACACGCATCACATGAAGAAAATGCTTATGGGAGCCACCGCACTCGCGATGGTTGGAGGAGCATCTTACGCTGGAGGCATCGACCGCTCAGGCCAAGGTGTCAACATTCTGTTTGAGGAGGGGAACTATGCACAGTTCACCTACCGATATGCCAACCCCAGTGTAACAGGAACCAATGCCATCGTTGGCAACTCAAACGACGTTGCTCAGTCATTCAGCAACCTGTCATTTGGCTACAAACACGAGATCACCGACAACCTCGATCTCGCCCTGATCTACGACCAACCGTTCGGCGCGCACATTCACTACACCGACGGGCCTTTGTCGGCGGGTGGCGTGGTTGGCTTGCCGTTTGATGGCCTCGCAGAGATCGACAGCGACGCCGTGACGGCATTGTTGCAGTACCGCTTTGACAATGGTTTCAGCATTCACGGTGGGGCGCGCGCGCTAAAGGTGGACGGCGTGATCCAGTCCAGCCTCGGCATCCTGCGCGCAGACAGTGATTTTGACCTCGGCGGCGTCGTGGGTGTGGCCTATGAAAAACCGGAAATCGCGCTACGCGTAGCACTCACCTACGCAACTGAGGTCAAAAGCGGGCTCGAGGGCGTAAATGCGGCAGCTCCTGCCGGCGCGCAAGAACGCACATTTGACGTTGATTTCCCAGAAAGCGTCAACCTTGACTTCCAGACAGGTATCGCGGCCAACACTTTGCTGTTCGGCTCTGTACGCTGGGTTGGCTGGGGCGGCTTCAGCCTCGACACTGTGGATGGTCAGTGGGTGAACTTTGATGATGACACCATCACCTACAGCCTGGGTGTTGGCCGTCAGATCAACGATAAGCTCTCGCTCGCGCTGCAATTTGGCTACGAAAGCGCCGGGGATCGTCCAACAACCACTGCTTTGGCACCGACCACAGGTTCACGCAGCATCGGCCTTGGGGCGACCTATCAAATCAACGATCAACTCTCTGTCTCAGGTGCGATCACTTATGCACAGCCGGGCGATCAGTTCTTCCCAATCGGTGCAGCTGGCAACATTGACTTCAACGACAACGAAGCATGGGGCGGTGGCATCCGCATCGGCTACCGCTTCTAACCGCGCACATAGATCACACCAAAGCCTCGCCATCCGGCGGGGCTTTTCTTTTGCGCAGGTTTCGGAGTGCACGGGCCAATGCCAAACTTTAGTCTGACCTCATGACCGCACCTGTTCAAAAATCCCTGTCCCCGCGTGCCTGGGCGGAGCTCTTCGTGCTCGCGGCCCTCTGGGGCGCCGTGTTCTTCACCAACCGCATCGCGCTTAACGAGATCGGCCCAATAACCCTAGTGGCCCATCGCACTTTCTGGGCGGCGCTCCTGCTCTGGGCGCTGATCCTGATGCGCGGCATCACCTTTCCCAAAGGCGCGCGCCTTTGGGGGGCGTTTCTGATCATGGGGCTCTTGAACAACCTCATTCCTTTCAGCCTTCTGAATTTCGCCCAGCTCACCATCGAGAGCGGCTTGGCCTCCATCTTCAACGCAGCCACGGCCTTCTTCGGAGTGCTGCTGGCGGCGCTCTTTCTGCCAGATGAGCGTCTGACATGGGCCAAAGCGCTTGGTGTGGCGATTGGATTTCTGGGCGTGGCCACCGCCATTGGCCTCAACCACCTGATCACCTTTGATCCGCGCTCGCTCGCCCAGATCGCAGCACTTCTCGCCACGCTCTCTTACGGGTTTGCCGGGATTTGGGCGCGCAAGCACCTTGCGGGCTGCAGCCCAACTGTGGCGGCCGCTGGGATGCTCACCTGCTCAGCGCTCATGTCCCTGCCCCTTGCTCACGTCGTCGAAGCCCCGCTCTCCTTGCAACTTACCGCCTCTACATGGGCTTCCATTGCCTACGGCGCCGCTCTTGGCACCGCTGGCGCCTATCTGCTCTACTACCGCCTGCTGGCCGCCGCAGGCAGCGGCAACCTGCTTCTGGTCACGCTTCTGGTGCCGCCCTTTGCCATCCTGCTTGGCACATTTTTTCTGGGCGAAACCCTGCATCCCCGCGCCTTTGCTGGGTTTGCCTTGCTCGCCTTGGGTCTGCTGGTCCTGGATGGCCGCCTCTGGCACCGTCTGCGCGCAAGACCGTCGCGTATTTAACACAATGCTGCCTTGCCAAGTCCCGCGCGGCTTGGCACGGTCAGTCCTAAGCAAGACCACACGCGGAGGGCAGCATGGCAAAAGGATATTGGATCGGACGTGTCGACGTCGAAGATGCCGAAGGCTACAAAAAATACATAGAGGCCAACGCCAAGCCTTTCGCGGAGTACGGCGCGCGCTTCCTGATCCGGGGTGGCCAGTTTGAAAACCCCGAAGGCTCCTCCCGCAGCCGCAATGTGGTGATTGAGTTTCCCTCCTATGAGGCCGCTCTGGCCTGCTATCATTCCGAGGACTACCAATATGCCAAATCCCTGCGCGAGCCTGTCAGCACAGGCGACATTGTCATTGTGGAGGGCTACGACGCATGATCTGGGACCAGCTTCTACACCGCCTGCGTGGAACGCCAGACACCCCGCCCCTACCTGAGCCGGATGAAAAGCTTGCCCTTGGGGCGCTTCTCGTGCGCGTGGCAAAGTCAGACAACCACTACGATGTCGAAGAAATCGGCGAGATTGACAAAATTCTGGCCGCCTCTTTTGATCTGAACCCGATCGAGGCTGCAAAGCTGCGCGCCACCTGCGAAAAGCTGGAACACGCCGCACCCGGCACGCCCGACTTCGCCACTCTGATCCGCGAAACGGTGGATTATCCGCATCGCTTGGAAGTCGTGCAAAAGCTGGTTTCCGTGATCGAGGCAGATGGCGCACACGCCCCTGAGGAAGACGCCAGCCTGCATGAGATCGAGGCGATGCTAGGCATCAAACCGGAGGACAGCCCGGTCGGCCCAACCAGCTGACCCGATTCCAAAACGTTTAACATCAAACAAAAAAAGCGCCGACTGGGGAACAGTCGACGCTCTTTTCAGTTTTACATCGGTTTAAGCCAGACTTGGCAACCAAAGCACGATGGATGGGAAGGCCACCAGCAAGGCAATCGTCACAGCATCCGCGATGAAGAACGGTGTCACGCCTTTGAACACATCCTGCACGCTCAAATCATCGCGCACACCGGCCACCACGAAGCAGTTGAGGCCAATCGGTGGGGTGATCAAACAGAACTCCGCCATCTTCACCACCAGAATGCCAAACCAGATCGCACACATCGTGCCGCTCATCCCAAATGTGCTGTCCGCCGCCGCCACGGCCTCGCCACCGTTCAGTGCCATCACCGCAGGATACACCACCGGCAAAGTCAACAGCAGCATGCCAATCGCGTCCATGAACATGCCCAGCACCGCATAGGCCAGCAGAATACAGATCAGGATCAGCCACGGCGACATCTCAAGACTTGTAGTCCAGTCCGAAAACGCCCCCGGCAGATCGGCAAACCCAAGGAAGCGTACATAGATCAGCACCCCCCAGATGATGGTGAAAATCATCACCGTCAGCTTGGCCGTATCCAAAAGCGCAGACTTCAGCTCCGGCCAGCGCATCCCGCGCACCAGCGCCAGCAGAAAGACGATAAACGCCCCCACGGCCCCACCCTCTGTCGGTGTGCCCCAGGCATCGCCAAAAGGGTTGTAGACAAAGAAGATGATGATCACGACCACCGCCACAATCGGCAAGGCCGGCGGCAGCGCGGCAAAACGCTCACGCCATGTGAAGCCGCTCACCGGCGGGCCGACGGTTTTGAAGATCATGGCAATGCCCACAATCATCGCGCCGTAAACCACAGCGGAGAACGCACCGGGAATGAACCCTGCCAGCAACAGCTTTCCGACATCCTGCTCCACAATGATCGCATAGATCACAAGGATCGCTGACGGCGGGATCAGCGAGGCCAAAGTGCCCCCTGCCGCCACAACGCCCGCAGCGAACTGCTTGTTGTAACCCACCTTCAGCATCTCCGGGATCGCAATCCGCGCAAACACCGCCGCTGTCGCCACCGACGCACCCGACACCGCCGCAAAGCCTGCGGTCGCAAACACAGTGGACACCGCCAGCCCTCCGGGCACCCAGGCGATCCACTTCTTGGCTGCATCAAACAGCGCCGTGGTCAGCTTGGCGTAATAGGCCAGATAGCCAATCAGGATGAAGGTCGGAATGAGGCTCAGCGCCTGAGAGGACACTTTGGAATGCGGCACCGATCCGGCAATGGCGATGGATTTGCCCAAAGCCCCGTCCCAGATCTCCCGCCGCTCATTCCAATACAGAAACTTTTCAGGCGCATAGCCGGACTTCGCCCAGAAAATCCAGACAATCCCGACAAAGCCAGCTAGCGCAGCCGCAAAGGCCACCCGCATTCCCAGCACCACAAGCAGGAGCATCCCGCCCGTGACCCAAAGACCAATTGTAATGTTATCCATTGTCAGCATCCCCAAGCTGATCGACCTCTGCACGGGCCTGTTCTTCGATGGATTGCACCAGCGGCACCGCCACCGGGCTTGGCAGATTCAGCACAAAGGCCCGTCCATAACCCCAGACCTGCAGCGCCAGCCGCAGACACATCACCGAAAATGCCACCGGCACAACCAGCTTGGAGGGCCAGATCGGCAGGCCAATATCAATCGAGCTGTCGCGCGAACACAGCGGACGCGCGCAATCAAAGGAGCGCTCAAAATGCGCCCAGCTGCCCATGGTCAGCGCAATCATAAGCCCCAGGATCAGCACCACAGACAGCAACTCCGCCCCCCAAAGCGCACGGCCCTTGAGTTTGCCAATCACCATATCCATGCGGATGTGGCTGCCATCACGCTGCACATAGGCGATCCCCATCACCGCAATCAGCGGCATCAGCGCCTCGATATAATCCACATATCCCGACAGTGGCGACGCAAAGAACTTGCGCCCGCCCACCGAATAGGCGGCCAAAAACATCAGGCTGAACACGGCAAGGCCGCTCAGCAATGCAAAAAACTGTTCCAGCTTGAGCAGGTGACGATCCAGTCTGCTAAGCACACTGTTGTCTTCAAGCACGGCAGAGGCACCGGCCATATCCTTCCCCCTTCTACCTGACACACGTCAGATACAAAACGGCCCCGGAACTCACCGAGGCCGCAATTTTAATTATTTTTATCAGTTGGTTGCGCGGTGATCTTCGAGAGTTTTCACAACCAGATCATAGAGCTCCTGACCCGGAATGCCCTGCGCTTCCATGTCTTTGATCCAGGCTTCGCGGATCGGATCGGCCGCTTTGGCACGGAACTCCGCGATCACAGAATCGTCGATCTCAACCTTGGCCACGCCCTTCTCTTCCAGAACGCTGTCCCACTTCTCCAGAAGCGTGCCGTAGTTCGCCACATAGTGATCCAGCGATTCCTGAACAGAGCTGTCCAGCGCCGCACGGTGCTCATCAGACAGGTCTTCATAAGCGTCGATGTTCACCACAACCGGGCAGTTCACGGTGCCGGGGTTCAGGTTGGCTGTCCACCAGTCCGCTTGGTTGATGGTGCCGAAAGACAGGTGCGCGTGCTGCGCAAAGGCCACGGTGTCCACCACGCCGCTTTCCATCGCCTGATAGGCTTCGGTCGCGGTTACAGAAGTCGGCACGCCGCCCACGGCTTCAAAGGCTTTGCCCAGACCGCCAGTGGCGCGCACGCGCATGCCGTCAAAGTCTGCCAACGAGTCGCGTGGATCGCCGGTGCCAACAAGGTTGTACTGCGGCATGGGCGAGGTCATCAGAAGCTTGGCGTTCCACTGCTCCATCTCTTCCGCTGCGGCTGGGTGGCCATATACTGCGGCAGACACAGCCAGCTCTTCCTGCAAATTCGCAACACCAAGGAACGGCAGCTCCAGCACGGTGATCACGCGGTTCTTGTCACGGTGATAACCCGCACAGAACTGCGCCATTTCAAACGCGCCGATGGAAATCCCATCGAGGTTTTCACGGTTCTTGGACAGGCCGCCATAGCTGATGTTCATGGTGAACTCGCCGCCGGTTTTTTCGCTCACCAACTCCGCCAGTTTCTCAACATGCTCGGTGAAGGCGCGGCGCTTGCCCCAGACAGAGACATTCCACTCGGTGGCCATTGCTTCGGTGACAAATGCCATAGACAGGGCCGCCACGGCGGTCCGGCTCATCAATTTACGCATAATTTCCTCCCGATTGCGTAAGTTTTATGTTCCTACCATGACGAAGCTCTCGGCAGATGCCAATGAAGGAATTCGCATGGCTGATCTTCGCTGCCCTGCGGATTTCCGCAGGGCAAAAGGACAGGTGCGTTTTGTGTCAGCGCGTGACTTTATGCTGCTGCCACTGGCAAACGCATCACCATCCCCGCCATTTCATCCAGATCTTCGGACGACACCGCACAGGCGGCGTTCTGCGACATGCCGTGATTGGCGTCGTTTTTCATCTCTGCAGCCAGCGCCGCAACGGTCAGACCGGCACATTCGGCCGGCAGTTCTGCCGGGATCTCACAAGCCCGCATCAAGGCTGACAGCGCGCCAGGCAGCGCCGCAGCATCGCGTTCCGCGCCAAGGGCTTCCGCCGCCAGTGCGTAATTCTCTGCGCCCTCTGGGCGCGCCACAAGCCACGGCAGGCTGACCTCAAGCCCCAGCCCGGTCACCAGCCCGTGATGCACGCGCGCCAAAGAGCCAAGTGAATGGCTGATGTTGTGGCCCATGTGCGTGTTGCAATTGTGAAGCGCCAGCCCCGCCACCAAACTGCCCCAAAGCACATGACCACGCGCCTCGATATCACTGCCATCTGCCACCGCTTTTGGCAGATGCTTCGAAAGTATGCGCAGCGCCTCCAATCCATAAAGCTGTCCCGCCGGGTTGGTCGCACGCGCGGTTGCGCCCTCCAGCGCATGCGTCACCGCATCAATACCCGTCCATGCGGTGAGATTGGCAGGCAAACTGAGCGTCAATTCTGGATCAAGCACGGCCTGATCAAACATCAGCTCCTCGCCCCAATACCATGTTTTCCAACCACTTTCTAATGACACAACCGAAGTTCGCGTGACCTCAGACCCGGTGCCTGCCGTTGTCGGAATGGCAATCGACCGCAGACCATTTTTCGGCAAAGGCCGCGTTGCAAGCGCATAGGTGCTGGCCGGGTCTCCGCTCGGCGCAATAGCAGCAACCAATTTGGCCGCATCCATCGCCGCACCGCCGCCAAGGCCGATGACCAGCCGCGCCTCAACAGCGCGTGCCTGCGCGCACAGCGCATCCACCTGCGCTTGCTTTGGCTCGCCAGCGACCGTCGCAGCCACCTCAAATGCGATGCCTTTTCCCGCCAGTATCTCCCCCAGCCGTTCTGTCACGCCAAGTTCCGCCAAAATCGAGTCCGCCACGATCAAAACCGGCCCGCCTCCAAGACGCGATACAATCGCTGGAACCTTTGCCAGCCGACCGGGACCAAAAGTCACCGGTGGCACGCCTCCCATATTAAACGCTGACATGTTGCTCTTATCCTCTGTCCAAGCTGCAGAGCCGCCCGCTCCTCACGCGCCACTCATACGTCAGACAAATGCTTCCTCAGACAGTTGGCCCATTGCAAGCGCAATATTTCGCCTCAGCAACACCCAGAACACCCTGAAATTGAAACAAACATGATTACAGTAGCTTACAGGACATTTCTAAAATGCGACGTTGCGTCAATCTGGCGTGTCAGATCACACCACCGCTAAAGCAGGGCCTCCTTGTTCAAACCCAACTTCACGATCTTCTCGTTCAACGTCCGTCGCCCGATCCCAAGGGTTTCTGCCGCCGCATCCATGCGCCCCTCATGGGCTTTGATCGCCTTGCCGATCAACTCTCGCTCAAAGGCCGCCACGGCCTCACGCAGGGTTTCTGGCACCTCTTCAAGACTTGGCGTCTGTGCCATGGCTGCGGTCATGGTGCCACCGCCCCGACGCGCCAGCATCACACGGCGCGCGCACACGTTACGCAACTCCCGCACATTGCCCGGCCAGTCATGTGCCATCAGTGTGGCCACATCTTCATGATCAAGCTCTGGCACGGCCACCTCATGCACCCGTGCATAGTCATCCAGAAAATGCGCAACCAACAACATCACGTCATCTAGACGCTGCCGAAGTGGTGGAAGTTTTAGAATAAAGGTGTTGATACGAAACAATAAATCCTGACGCATCCGCCCTTCAACCACGGCCAGATCCACATCTTCATTGGTGGCACATATGATCCGCAGATCCACCGCATCCGGCGTCGCAGCCCCAGTCGGAAACACCTGCTGATCCTCAATCACCCGCAAGAGTTTCGCCTGCACCGCCAATGGACAGGCCCCGATTTCGTCCAGAAACAACGTCCCGCCAGAGGCCGCCTGCAAACGCCCCTTGCCTCCTTCGGCGGTGCCAAACATCTCTGCCTCAAAGCTGTCCGGATGCAACGCGGCACAGTTGATGGCCAAAAACGGCTGCTCTGCACGTGGCCCAAGGTCATGCAGGGCCCGCGCCACCAACTCTTTTCCGGTGCCCGTCTCCCCTTGGATCAGCACCGCTTCTTCCATCGGTGCGAGGTCCAGCACCTCTTCGCGCAAATGGGCCACCGCCTGCGTCCGCCCCAGAAGGATGCGATCCAATCCCGAAAGCTCATAAAGCCTTGCCTTCAGGCGATTGTTGCTTGCCCGCATCCGGCTCTGTTCGGCGGCATGGGTCAGAATGCTCAGCAAACGGCGCGGCTCATAAGGCTTTTCTACAAAACTATAGGCCCCAGCCTGCATCGCCTCCACCGCCATGGGAATGTCCCCATGCGCCGAAATCAACACCAGAGGCGGTGCCAGTTGCGGCTGCAGCGCGGCCAGCAACTCAAGTCCGGTCATCCCCGGCATACGCACATCTGAAAGGATAACGTCAGGCACCATAGTGGTCAGCCGCTCAAGCGCCTTGTCGCCGCGCGAAACCGCCTCCGCCTGCCAGCCCGCCGCGGCCATCAGCGCCAGCAGAGACTGCCGCATGGCTTTGTCGTCATCCACAATCAGCAGGCTGTAGGTTGGCGCTTCACTCATCTGCTATGTCCTTTCGTTGCGCTGCAAACGCGCCACGCCCTGTTGCCGCCTCAGCAAGCGGCAACGTCACGCGAAACACCGCACCCTGCGCACAATCTGCCGCCCTGTCCTGCGCTGTCATATGGCCGCCATGGTCTTTCACAATGGTCGCAGAAATCGCCAGGCCAAGCCCCATTCCTCTACCGCTTTCTCTCTTAGTAACAAAGGGTTCCTGAAGGTTTTGCAAGTTCTCATCGCCCAAACCGTGCCCTGTATCCGCCACCTCAAATGCCGCGCAATCTTTCTCCGCCCAAACGCGCACAGTCAGAACCGCCGCCCTCGGCTCATCCTCCATCGCGTCACAGGCGTTGCGGAGAATATTGGTCATCACCTGCTCCACCCGCAGCCGGTTGCCACGCACCAGCACAGGCGTCTCTGCCATATCACGCATCACGGTCACGCCACCCGCCTCAAGGTTGGGCGCAACCAACCCTAGGGCCGAGTCCATCGCGCTTTGCAGCGCAAACGCCTCAAAGCGCTCCTTGCCGCTGGTGGCAAAAAACTTCAGCTGCCGCGTGATGCCTTCCATGCGCGCCACCAATCCATTCAGATCAGCACCCAGCCCCGCCGCCCCTTTCGGGTTGAGTTCCGCCGCCGCCAGATGGTTGCGCATGGCCGCAATAGGCTGTCCCAGCTCATGGGTCACAGAGGCCGAAAGCTGCCCCAGCGCGGCCAATCGGCTCGCCTGCGAAAGCTCTTTCTGCGTCGCCTGAAGCTGTGCTTGCGCGGTCTTACGCTCCGCTATCTCCACCGCCAGCTGCGCATTGGTTTGGCGCAATTGCGCCTCTTCCTGCTCTGCCCGACGCAAAGCGCGGCCAATCCGCCGCGCCCGTTGCACCTGAAACAAAACCAACGCCGACCCCGCCAGCAAGACCACCACGGCGGTTGCCAGCCACGCCCGCGCCACGGCCCGCTCATTATTGGCAAAGTAATGCAGCTCCCACCCATCAGGCAAATCCTGCGCCACCAAATGCAAACGCGGCGCGCCCGCAATCTCTGCCTGACCGTCGCCTGTTGACGTCCAGGCCAACGGATCCAGCGGTTGGCCCAGAAACTGCCGCGCGGCGATAATGTCCTGCTTTTGCGCTGCACTCAACGGTGACAACACCCGATAGCGCCACGTTGGCTCTGACGCCAACAACACCACCCCATCGCGATTGGCCAAAATCACCTGCTCTCCGGCATTGGCCCAACTGGTCTCCAGATCTCCAAAACTCTTTTTCAGGGCAATCACCCCCTGCGTTTCCGCCCTGTCCTCGCGCACCGCATCCGCAATGAAATACCCCGGCTCTCCCGTTGTAGTCCCAATCGCATAAAACCGCCCCTGCACCCCAGCCAAAGCTTCCTGAAAATATGGCCGAAACGCATAGCTTTGCCCGATGAACGAATGGGGTTTGTCGTGGTTTGACGCCGCAATCGTAATGCCCGATGCATCCATCAGGTAAATCGCGTCCAGACCGGCCCTTGCGGCAAAATCAGCCAAACGGGCGTTCAGCGCCCCGGTGTCCGCCCCAGCCAATGCCGCCATCACAAAACTGTCCTGTGCCAGAACGTGGGTGAGGTGGCTGTGCCGCTCAAGCTCCGCCACCACTGTGCTGCGATAAAGCGAGAGTTGGCCTTCGGACTTTTCAAATTCTTCTGCCAGAAACAGGTCAAGCGCCACGCGCTGCACAACAAACCCCACACAAAGTGTGGCGACGAGCGACAGGATCAAAGACAGGCGTGCCATTGCGAAAAGCCCATAAGGAACAGTGGCAGGCAAGCTAGTGCATGCTGCCGAAACTGCAAATGGGATTTTGGGGCGACCTTCGATATGAGACGGCGCCCCGGTCGCGGCAGGCGCCGCACCCTCGCCAGGATATTTGACGTATGAGAAACAGAACTTGCCGCCCCCGCCCTGCAGTCTTACATCTTCGCCTATGTTTGCAGATTTCCTGAAACGCCTGACGGCGCCCGCCCCTGAGCCCCTCTCTGATATGGATGCCCGCTTGGCGCTGAGCGCGCTTTTGGTGCGCATCGCCCGCGCAGATGGCAGCTATGATCCAGATGAGGCCGCCCGCATCGAACGCATTCTGGCTGAGCGTTACAGCTTGTCCCCTTTTGAGGCCACCGCGCTGCGCAAAGAGGCGGAAACGCTGGAATCCGAGGCGCCGGACACCGTACGCTTCACCCGCGCCATCAAAGACGCTGTGCCGCTGGAAGAGCGGGTCTCGGTGATCGAAGCGATGTGGCAGGTTGTGCTGGTTGATGGGGAGCGCGACAGCCGCGAGGATGCGCTTTTGCGACTGGCGGCCAATCTATTGGGCATTTCTGATGTGGACAGCGCCCGCGCCCGCCAACGTGTGATTGCCCGCGGATGATTGTGGCGCTGCCGATGTATGACCGCCCCGAAGTCGCGGCGGTCCATGATCGGCTTTGTCAGTTGTTCGTGGAGGCCTACGGTGATGGGCCGCAAAAGCGCACAGATCCCAAAGATCTTTGGGCGCTGTGGCAAAACCCTGAACTGCTGCTTGCACAGACATGCGGCTATCCGCTCCGCATATATCTGAAAGGCAAGGTTGCGCTGATTGGCGCGCCTGATCACGGCATTTCAGAAGTGCCAGCGGGGCATTATTGCTCTGTGATCGTCACGCGCACATCCCATATTGCGGCCCATATTGCGGCTCAGTCGGACCACCCGATTGCGGCGCTTGATGGTGCGCGTATGGCCTACAATGAGACGCTGTCGCAATCCGGCTGGGCCGCCCCCTGGCAGCACTTCAAACAAGCCTCCGTCCGAATCGGGCCACGCCTGCAAAGCGGGTCCCATCGCAAGTCCGCTCAAATGGTTGCTCGGGGCGACGCCGATTTTGCGGCTCTCGATGTTGTCAGTTGGAAGTTGATGCAACGTCATGATGCTTTCGCCAGCGCGCTCATGGCCGTGGCACAGACCGCGCCAACACCAGCTTTGCCATTTATCTCCGCCGCTTACAGAGACGTCAGCCCTATATTTTTCGCTCTAGAGAAGGCGATTGCGGCGCTTTCGCCTTCAGAGCAGGCGGAATTGATGCTCAAAGGGCTGGTGAACATCGCGCAAAGCTCTTATGACGCTGTGCCAAATCCGCCCAGTCCATGACCAAATGGTCAGCTGTGCGGTACAAAACGTCAGCCATGGCGTCTCAACCGTCCTTTTGGAAGTTGCATTTGCGCAAATTTTCATTCCTATTGGGGCACCAAGATCAACCCGATACTGATGGGGACACTGTGAGCGAAGCCACGCCCGTTCTGCAAATCCGCGACCTGCACAAAGCCTACGCCAATCTCGAAGTGATCAAAGGCGTGGATATCACCGCCCATCGCGGCGATGTGGTGTCCCTGATCGGCTCTTCCGGGTCTGGCAAATCAACCATTCTGCGCTGCGCCAACCTTCTGGAGCACAGCCAGCAAGGCGACATCCTTTTTAAAGGAGAGCCTGTCAGCTGGAAAGGCGATGGCCACGCCCGCCAACCCGCCGATCCCAAACAGGTGCTGCGCATTCGCACCAACCTGTCCATGGTGTTTCAGCAATTCAATCTCTGGTCTCACATGACCATTCTGCAAAATGTGATGGAAGCGCCGATCACTGTTCTGGGGCGCGACCGCGCCGAGGTTGAAGAGGCCGCACATGCCTATCTCAACAAGGTGGGCATTGCTGACAAACATGATGCCTACCCAGCGCAACTGTCCGGCGGCCAGCAACAGCGCGCAGCCATCGCCCGCGCGCTGGCGATGGAGCCCGAAGCGCTGCTGTTTGACGAACCCACCTCCGCGCTCGACCCAGAGCTTGAGCAGGAAGTTGTGCGCGTGATCAAAGCCCTGGCCGAAGAAGGCCGCACCATGATGATCGTAACCCACGACATGAAAATGGCCCGCGACGTGTCAGACCACGTGGTGTTCCTGCATCAGGGGCTGATCGAAGAACAAGGCGCGCCAGACGAGTTGTTTGGCAATCCGAAATCCGAACGGTTGAAACAGTTCCTGTCTTCAACCGCGGCATAATCAATCAACAAAGATCAACTATCCATAGGGAGCAACACTATGAACAAACTGATCCTGAGCACCGCCGCACTGGCGCTGACCGCAGGCTTCGCCATGGCGGACACCGTTCGTCTCGGCACCGAGGGCGCCTACCCTCCCTACAACTTCATCAACGACGCCGGTGAGATCGACGGCTTTGAGCGTGAGTTGGGCGACGAGCTCTGCGCACGTGCCGAGCTGACCTGCGAGTGGGTCACCAACGACTGGGACAGCATCATCCCGAACCTGCAGTCCGGCAACTACGACGCCATCATTGCGGGCATGTCCATCACCGATGAGCGCGAAGAAACCATGGACTTCACCCAAGGCTACACCCAGCCTTCGCCCTCCTCCTACGCCGCCCTATCTGCGGATGTGGATGTGAAGACTGCCGTTGTCGCAGCCCAGACCGGCACCATTCAGTCCGATCACGTGGCCACCACTGGTGCCACTCTGGTGGAATTCCCAACTCCTGATGAAACCGTCGCAGCTGTGAACGCAGGCGAAGTGGACGCAGTTCTCGCGGACAAAGACTACCTCGCCCCAATCGTGGGTGAAACCGACCTGACCTTCATCGAAGACGTCTACCTCGGCGGCGGCATCGGCATGGCGTTCCGCGAATCTGATGACGAGCTGCGCGGCAAGTTTGACGCGGCTATCGCCACAATGAAAGCCGACGGCACGCTCAACGCGCTGCTTGAGAAATGGGAAATCGAAGGCCAGTTCTAAGCCTCCTGTTTCATCTAAAACACGAAGGGGGGCGGCTGCCCCCCTTTTCCAATCCCGCACAAAGAGAGCCACAGGCCCTCTTTTGCTAGAACCAAATGAGGCCAGCCATTTTTGCCTTTTGCTCAGATCCCTCTGTCCTGGACAGTCTGCCCTGGCTCAGCTGCTATCTCACCACCGGGAAGCACATGGCCTTTTACGCCTCTTTTGGCACCGTCCTCTTGCTGCTGGCTGTGACCGCGCCCACCGCGCTGGCCTTTGGTCTAGGGGGCGCCATGGCCGCCCGCGCGCGCTTCTTCCTGCTGCGCTGGTTTGGCAAAGCCTATATCTCCATCGTGCGCGGCGTGCCCGACATCGCCTTTTTCCTTTTCTTTGTGATTGCGCTCGATCAAGGCATCGAATGGCTGCGCCACAAGGTGAAATGCCCCGACTGGTCCGAACCGATCCGCCAAGGAAACGAGTTCCTGGTCTGTGACATCGCCAAAATGCCGCTCAGTACCTCTCCGCAATGGGTGCATGAGATCTATGGCTTCTGGGTGGCGGTCTTCACCTTTGCCATCGTCTTTGGCGCCTTTGCCGCCAATGTGCTTTACGGCGCGATGAATGCCGTGCCGCGCCCGCAGCTGGAAACCGCTGAGGCCTACGGCATGACCCCGCGCCAGACCTTCTGGCGCATCCTGCTGCCACAAATGTGGATCTACGCCCTGCCCGGTCTGTCCAACCTCTGGATGGTGCTGATCAAAGCCACCCCGCTCCTGTTCCTGCTCGGTGTCGAAGACATCGTCTACTGGGCCCGTGACCTCGGGGCTTCCAAAACCGCCCGCTTCACCGACTACCCGCATGGCGACTGGCGCATGTGGTATTTCCTCGCGCTCCTGATCTTCTACCTCCTGTTCACACGGATCTCTGAAATCGCCCTAAGCCGCCTCACCCGCCGCCTGTCCCATGGCCAAGCCACATTGGATGGTGAAGCCCAACGCAAAGCAGGGAGCGCCGCATGAGCTGTTTTGAAACCATTCAGGCCTATGCCTTCCGCTCTCTTGGCTATGGCGAACGCCTACTGCCCCGTTCCGATTTCACACTGTGTGAGCACTTCACCCTGATCGGCTCCGGCATGATCTGGAATGTGTATTATGGCGTGCTCGCCGTGCTCACTGGCTTCCTCTTTGCCAACCTCTTGGCGGTGGCGAAGAACTCCGACAGCAGACTGGCCCGCAAACCGGCGGAGTGGTTCATCTTCCTCTTCCGCGGCAGCCCGCTGTTCATCCAGTTCTTCTTTGGCTATTTCCTGTTCCTGTCGCTGAAAGGGGTTTCGCCCGTTTTCAACCCACTGTCCTCTGCGGCTCTGGGCGCGCTGATCGTGCTGTTCCTGAACACCTCCGCCTACTCGGCAGAAATCTTCTACGGCGCGCTGCGCTCCATCCCCAAAGGCGATGTAGAGGCGGCAGATGCTTATGGCTTCACCGGCTGGTATCGCTATCGCCGGATCATGTTCCCAACCATGATGCGCTTGGCGTGGCCCGCTTACACCAACGAGGCAATCTTTCTGTTCCATGCCACAACGCTGGTGTTCTTCTCAGGCTTCCCGGCATGGCGGCAGCAAGGCGATGCGCTCTATTACGCGAACTACTTCGCTGACAAGACTTACAACCCCTTCGTGCCCTACCCCATTCTGGCGCTCTATTTCATCCTGCTCACGCTGGTGATCATCTGGGGCTTTGGCATCGTCAACCGCCGCCTGAACCGGCACCTGCCACAAAATGCGGCACCAAAGCTGCGCATCCGGCCAAATCTCATCCGCTGAGTCGCTCGCGCGCCTTTTGCAAAAATCCCGTTGCGCCCGCCCCTTGCAAGGCGGGCGTTGCTGTATTTTCTCCACCGTCGCGTTACAGACGCAATACCGACGCGATACCGACACCACGAGAAATCGCTGGACAAGCCGCACAACGGCAAAGATAATTTGATCAAATTATCCAAGCAGGTACTCCATGGACAGCGCGCTCCCTTCCACTCTTCGCATTGCCGCCATCGATTTGAACGGTCAGCTGCGCGGCAAACGCATCCCTTCGGAGCATGAAGCCAAACTCGCCAAAGGCGGCGCGCGCCTTCCGATTTCAGCCCTCAATCTCGACATCTGGGGCTGTGACATCGACGACAGCCCGTTGGTGTTTGAAAGCGGCGATCAGGATGGTATCCTGACCCCAAGCACACGTGGTGCAGTGCCCATGCCTTGGCTCTCGACCGCCTCTTCCCTGACACTGATGCTAATGCTGCAAGAAGACGGCGCGCCATATCTCGGCGACCCGATGGCCGCCCTATCAGAGGTCCTGTCCCGCTTTGATGCCCGCGGCTGGACGGTGATGGCAGCCACGGAAATGGAATTTACACTGGTGGATGACAGGGGGCAGGCCCTGCAACCGCCCCACAGCCCGCGCGACGGTCGTCGTCTGGCAGCCAGCGAAGTGCTGTCCGTGGATGAACTTGACAGTTTTGACGCGTTGTTCAGCGAAATCTACAACGGCGCAACCGCCATGGGCATCCCTTTGCAGACCATGACCTGCGAAAGTGGCATCGGCCAGTTTGAGGTCACGCTCAACCACCAGCCCGCCATGAAGGCCGCACAGGACGCCTTGCTGATCAAGCAGCTGATCCGCGCAACCGCCAGAAAACATGGGGTTGCCGCCACTTTCATGGCCAAACCCTATGCTGACGACGCCGGAAATGGCATGCACGTCCATTTCTCCGTTGTGGATGAAACCGGGGCCAATGTGTTTGACGATGGCAGCGCCGAAGGATCCGATCTCTTGCGCCATGCCGTCGCCGGTTGTCTCGCCGCGATGCGCGCCTCAACCCTGATCTTCGCGCCTCATGGCCCCTCTTTTGACCGCTTTGCGCCGGGTGCACATGCGCCCACATCGGTCTGCTGGGGCTATGAAAACCGCACCGCCGCGCTGCGCATTCCCGGTGGTCCCCCTGCGGCCCGGCGCATCGAACATCGCGTTGCAGGCGGGGATGTGAACCCTGTCCTGATGCTCGCCTCGGTGCTCTCCGCAGCATTCGTCGGCATCGAAGAGAGCATGAAACCGCCAGCCCCCGTGGTCGGCAACGCATACGCCCAAGAGCAGCCGCAGCTGGCTGAAAGCTGGGAGGCAGCCATCGACCTCTTTGAACAGGATGCCTTCATCGCCCGCTGCCTGCCTGCCGAGCTGATCCGCAATCTGGTGATGACCAAGCGCCAGGAACTGCACAAGCTCGCCGACATCCCTAAAGAGCAACACTGGCAAACCTATCTGGAACGTGTATGACAGGCTTGCGCGACGCCCATGGCGGCGCTACGGTAAATTTGATCAAATTTGGTGACCCATGAAAATCGGCATTTTGCTCACCGGACACACCCCCGATGAGCTCGCACCCCACTACGGCAACTACATCGAGATGTTCAAAACCCTGCTCTCCGGACAGGATTTTGAGTTCGCAGGCTACAAAGTGGTCGATGGTGAATTTCCCGCAACGGTTGCAGAATGCGACGGCTGGCTGATCACCGGATCCAAACACGGCGTCTATGAAGATCACGATTGGATTCCCCCACTGGAGGATTTCATTCGCGAGGCGGTCACGCTCAATATTCCCATGGTTGGCGTCTGCTTTGGCCATCAAATCATTGCGCAAGCACTGGGGGGGAAAGTCGAGAAATTTGAAGGCGGCTGGGCCGTTGGCCGCCAGACTTACGACTTTGCAGGAACAGATATCCCTCTGAATGCCTGGCATCAGGATCAGGTGGTCGAGCTCGCGCCCGGCGCTGTGACCATTGCCACCAATGACTTCTGCAAACATGCGGCCATCCTCTATGGCGACCGCGCCCTGACGGTTCAGGCGCACCCTGAGTTTTCCGCGGATTTTGTGGACGGGCTGATCAACACACGCGGCCGTGGCCTGGTGCCAGAAGAGGTGCTCGAAGCCGCCATCGACGAGCTGGATGAACCCACGGCCAGCCAAACAATCGCAGATCAATTCGCTGACTTCTTCCGCCAAGAGAGGCCCCGATGACAGACTGGCTTTCCAAAACCCCTGATGCCGCCCGCGCCTATCTCGAAGGCCACCGGCTAGACGAAGTCGAATGTATCATCTCTGACCTTCCCGGCATCGCGCGCGGAAAGGCCGTCCCGGCCAGCAAATTTGCCCGCCAAGACTATTTTCACCTGCCAGATTCCGTTTTTTATCAAACAATCACAGGGGATTGGGGCGAGGCTGCCGGCGACGAAGGCTTCATTGAGAAAGACATGATCCTGCGTCCCGATTGGGACACCGCCACCGCCGCCCCCTGGACCGGGGATTGGACGCTTCAGGTTATTCACGACGCCTACAACACCGATGGCACGCCTGTGCCCTTCAGCCCGCGTAACGTGTTGAAAAGGGTGGTGGATCTCTACCACGCCAAGGGCTGGGAGCCGGTGGTCGCACCGGAAATGGAGTTCTTTCTGGTCGCGCGGAATACGGATCCGGCGCAAAGCATCAAACCGATGATGGGCCGCTCCGGCCGCCCCGCTGCCGCCCGACAGGCCTACTCCATGACGGCGGTTGATGAGTTCGGTCCGGTGATTGACGACATCTACGACTTTGCCGAAGCGCAGGGCTTTGAGATTGACGGCATCACGCAGGAAGGCGGCGCTGGACAGCTCGAAATCAACATGGTGCATGGCGATCCGGTCAAACTGGCGGATGAGGTTTTCTACTTCAAACGCCTGATCCGCGAAGCGGCCCTGCGCCATGATTGCTACGCCACTTTTATGGCAAAGCCGATCGCTGATGAGCCCGGCAGCGCCATGCACATCCACCACTCTGTGCTGGATAGAGAAACCGGTCAGAATATCTTTTCGGGGCCACAAGGCGGCGACACAGACGCTTTCTTTCACTTCATCGCTGGCATGCAGAACCATCTGCCCGCCGCCATCGCCGTGCTTGCGCCTTATGTGAACTCGTATCGCCGCTACGTGCGCGATCACGCCGCACCCATCAATCTGGAATGGGCCCGCGACAACCGCACCACCGGCATCCGTGTCCCCCTCTCCAGCCCCCAGGCCCGTCGCGTCGAAAACCGCATCGCCGGCATGGACTGCAACCCCTATCTCGGCATCGCTGCCTCCCTCGCCTGCGGCTACCTAGGATTGATTGAGCAGGAGCGCCCAGACAAGCAATTCAAGGGCGACGCCTATGACGGCGAAGAAGCGATTCCGCGCATTCTCGGCGGCGCACTCGACCTTTTTGACGAGGCCACCGCACTCCACGAGGTCCTCGGCCCAGAATTTGCCCGGGTCTACTCCATTGTGAAACGCACAGAATACGAAGAGTTCCTCGCCGTGATCTCGCCATGGGAACGTGAGCACCTGCTTCTAAACGTATGATTTCAAAGCCGCCTGAAAGGCGGCATTACCTCCGGCGGGGATATTTAAGGCAAGAGGAAACAGACACGACATGTCGATGAACCTGCTTTACGCCAATGATAGCAAAGGCATATATCCCGAGAGTTGGTACGCCGCCACGGCCACGCCACCCCCTCCATTTGCTTCGCTAAAAGGCGAAACCCGCGCCGATGTCTGCGTGATTGGCGGAGGCTTTACCGGACTATCAACCGCGCTGCACCTCGCAGAAATGGGCCGCAAAGTCGTGCTCCTGGAAGCCCACCGCGTTGGATTTGGAGCATCTGGACGCAATGGCGGACAGCTCGGCAGCGGCCAGCGCATGGAACAAGACGGCTTAGAACGTCTGGTGGGTTCAGACGACGCACACAAGCTTTGGAACCTGGCCGAAGAGGCTAAGACGCTGGTCAAGTCGCGTATCGCGCAACACGATATTGCCTGCCACTATCAGCCCGGCATCGCGCATGCTTGCTTCTCGGACCGCGAGGTTAAGACAGAGCATAACTACGTGTCGCACCTGCAAGAGAAATACAATCATAACGAGATTAGATCGCTTAACCGCGACGCCATGCAAGCGCTCTGCCCATCGCCGAAATATGTGGGCGGCTCGCTTGATATGAGCGCAGGCCATCTGCACCCGCTCGCCTTTGCATTTGGCCTCGCCGAAGCCGCCGCATCTGCGGGTGCCAGCCTTCATGAAACAAGCGAAGTCACAAAAATAAACCGCGGCCCCCAGATCACTGTCCAGACCAACGAAGGCAAAGTCATCGCAGATCAATTGGTTCTGGCGTGCAATGGCTATCTCGGCGGGTTGGAGCCCAAAGTTGCCAGCCGTGTGATGCCGATCAACAATTTTATCGTGGCAACAGAACCCCTTGGCGCGCATGCGGCAAAGGTGCTGACTCAGGACATAGCGGTGGCGGACAGCAAATTCGTGGTCAACTACTTCCGCCTAAGCCATGATAAGCGTCTGCTGTTTGGTGGTGGTGAAAGCTATGGCTACCGCTTTCCCGCCGATATTGCGGCCACCGTGCGCAAACCCATGGAGGAGATCTTCCCCCATCTGAAAGATGTGCGCATCGACCACGCTTGGGGCGGCACACTTGCGATTACGATGAAACGCATGCCGTATTTGCGGCAACTGGCACCAAATATTCTCACCGCATCCGGCTATAGCGGCCACGGTGTCGGGACAGCCACACATGCCGGACAATTGATAGCCCTCGCTTTGGCGGGCCAAAGCGAGGGATTTGACACCATGGCCCGCGTGCCCGCCACGCCCTTCCCTGGAGGCCCGCGCCTGCGCAGCCCCCTGCTCGCACTTGCGATGACCTGGTACGCCTTGCGCGATCGCCTCGGACTCTAGTCGCGCACCACTGCCCTCTGTCATCAAATGATCACACGCTGACAGTGCGTTTTCGCTGGCTTGGCGCTCAGCATTGATTTATATTTTTGAAAACCGGACTTAAGAAAGTTGAAAACTATGACATTGCCACCCAATGTTTATGACGCTGAGCCCATTCCAGACTCCGCACGTGCAGAGATCGAGCGCCTGCTGCAAACCGGGGATCTTTTCCGGTATACAGCGGCTGAAAACGCCCCAGTTGCTCTGCTCGAAGCAGAATTCGCCGAACTGCTTGGCAGCAAATACGCGCTTGCAGTGTCTTCCTGCTCGGCGGCGCTTTTCTTATCTCTGAAAGCCCTCGATCTGCCACGAGATGCCCGCGTGCTACTTCCCGGCTTTACCTTTGCGGCTGTTCCCTCCTCGGTGGTGCATGCCGACTGCATCCCAGTCCTCTGTGAAGTGGGTGACAACTACCGCATTGACCTGGCAGACTTTGAGGCCAAACTGGATGGCACCATCTCTGCCGTCATCATCAGCCACATGCGCGGCCACACCTCTGATATGGACGCGATCATGGCCCTGTGTGAGGCGCGCAATATCCCGGTGATCGAAGACGCGGCCCACAGCCTTGGCACCACTTGGCATGGTCGCAACATCGGCACAATTGGCCGGGTTGGCTGCTTCTCCTTCCAGTCCTACAAGCTCGTGAACTCTGGCGAAGGCGGTATCATGGTGTCTGACGATGCCGATCTGATTGCCCGTGCTGTGATCATGTCCGGTGCCTATGAGCACAACTGGAAAAAACACAAAGCGCGTGAAGGCGACAACACAGGTGAGTTGGCCGAGGCCTTTGGCCGCTGGCAGAACCAACTGCCGCTCTACAACCTGCGCCTGTCCAACCTCGCGGCCGCGATCATTCGGCCGCAACTGGATGAGGTGCCCCGCCGCGTGCGTGATGGCCGTGCAAACCACGATTATGTGGCGGGTCTGCTGAATGCCTCCCCATGGCTGCAGGTCCCTGAAAAGCTTGCACCGGAAGAGCGCGCGCCGGATTCCATCCAGTTCAATCTGGAGGGCATGAGCAACGATGAAATTCTAGCGTTCCAAGAAGCGGCCAATGCGCGTGGCGTGAAGGTGCAAGTGTTTGGACAATCCACCGACAATGCGCGCGCCTATTGGAATTGGCAATTCATGCCAGAGATGCCAGAGCTGCCGCAAACCCGCGCCATGCTGATGTCGGCCTGTGACGTGCGTTTGCCCGCCCGCCTTAAGAAAGAAGAGCTGGACGTGATTGCCGGCGCGCTGACTGGCGCAGCACAGGATGTGATGGGCAATCTACGCGCGTTTGGCACCTGATCTGCTTAGCAAAGCGACTTTAGAAAGAGCGGGCACAATGTCCGCTCTTTTTGTTTGCGCATTCAAAGACGCTGCGCACTCGCCCTACAACTATTTCAAAACAAAGGGTTGGCGCATCCAGCTGCGTAACGCTGTGGTTACGGCGCTGGGGTTCTCCAGAACCGGCAGGTGCCCAGCCTCCGGTATCACCTCTAGTTTCGCATAGGGGATCAACTCCGCCATAAAGCTGTGTCGCTTGACCGGCGTCAAACCATCGTGTTCACCACACAGCACAAGCGCCGGGCATTTGCATTTGCGCAAAACGCTTTGCTGGTCGCGCCGCCGCTGCAGGGCACGCGCTTGTCGTACAAACACGTCGGCCCCCAATGACAGGCCCATCTCTTTGACCTGCTGCACGACCTCTGCACGTGCGACGCCCGGCGCAAGATACTCAGGGCGCATGAAATCAATCAGCACTTCCTCAAGCCGCCCGGCGCGCGCGCCAACGATCCACGGTTCATAAGCTGCCGCGCTGGTTGGGGACTCCGCCAGTGGATTTGTGTCCATCAAGGCAACACGCGTGACCCGCTCCGGCGCTTTGCGCAGGATCTCCATGGCCACGATGCCACCCATGCTCAGCCCCGCCAAAGCAAACTTTGCAGGCAACACAGGCAAGAGCGCCGAGGCGATCTCGCTGATCCGTTCCCCTTGGGTGATCGGCGCCACCATCACCGCGTGATCTTGAGACAAGTCCGAAATCTGACGCGCATAGAGCCGCGCATCACACATCATTCCCGGCAACAGCACAATCGGCTCTTGCATTCCTGCCCCCTGCTCTTCTTTTTGTTGCGTGCAAATGTGCCAAAGCAGCACCGCAGGTCAAGCGCTCAATACCCGCCCCAGCGGAATGCGCCTTCTTTGGACAATTCCGAAAACGGGTTGTGTGCAATTTCCCACACATGGCCATCCAGATCGGCAAAATACCCGATGTAGCCCCCCCAAAAGACCTCTCCAGCGGGGCGAAGGATGCGCCCTCCCGCCGTTTCCGCCGCAGCCAACAGTGGCGCAACTTCATCTTTGCTGCGCACATTATGCGCCAATGTGATGCCGGAAAACCCGCCAATCGCCTCCTCAGGGATCCCCAAATCCTCTGCCAGGCCACTGCGCGGGTAGAGCCCTAGGGTTTGCCCCAAAAGGTTGAAAGCAATAACACCTTCATTGCCTGGCTCTCGTTCCCAGCCAAGCGCTTCATAAAACGCGGCCGAAGCCTCCAGATCCTTCACTGCCAGCGTGATCAAACTCACCCGTGGCGCCATTTTTGGATTGGTCATATCTTCACCTACAAATCGTTGATAAAATTCACGAAAGCTTCCACCGTGCGCGCAGTCTCGCCAGGAGACATGATGTCCCCCGCAATCACATGCGCGTCGGGATCGGCATCCGCCCCCCGACTTTGCGCCGCCAGAACAACATCACCGCCCCAACGCGCAGCAATCGCCCTTGTTTTACTTGGGTCCACCACCGTGTCGTCATCAGAAAACCAGAACAAGGCTGGCGTGATCACGCCCGAATAATCCTTGCCAACAACCTCTTTGACCAGCGCCGCCATCTGCAAAACTGCGGTGGTCGGATAGTGTGTCGTCCAGTAAGTTGCCTGCGCTTCGTTCGCAGGTGCAAACGAACGCTCTTTGCCAGCCAGAAGAGACACCCAATGACGTGCAGCCGGCAAGGTTAGCAATCCAGCAACAGGGGAATTGATCCCAAAATTTGGCGCAACAAAAATCATGGCTTTGACCTGCGCCATCACGTCGCTTTGGTCTGCCATACCTGCCACCAAAGTGCCGCCCGTGGAGGTTGAAATCACCACAACCTCCTCTCCGACCCGCCGCGCCACGATAAGCGCCTCCGCCAGATCATTGGCCCAGTCCTGCACCGTCGCCGCATCCAGCGCCGCACCATCGCGGCCATGGCCAGCAAGCCGCGTATAGACCAGATTGGCCCCAAGCGCCGCAGCCACCTGATCTGGCACAGGGCGGATCTCCTCAGAGGTTGCTGAAAACCCATGCACATAAAGGATGCTCAATGCTGTGGGCGCACCAGCGTCTCCGTGCCAAACAACCCGCTTTTGCACACCTGGGGTCAGATCATCAAACTGCGCTTCACTTGCCGCAAAATGCGCGTCCACATCCCTGCCTACATCGGCATCTGTGATCTGCGGAGTGAGCGAGATCTGCTCGGTGGGCCCAAGGAAATAGAGCGCCGCGCCAATCAAGATCAGACAAAGCAGAACACGTCCCAAGATCCGCCCAAATCGGCGCATCAGCCCTGCGTCGGTGCCGCCAGCACCTCCTCCACCTTCGCTTCAATCAGCTGCAGGCAGGCCTCATCAGAAAACCGATGGTCCTTACCCTTGACCATTAATAGCTGAATGTCTGAGCCCTCGGCATGATCCAGCAACCGATAGGCCACTTCCGCACGCACGGCCTCATCTTCGGTGCCTTGCAAAAACCGCGTTGGGAAAGGCAAAGACAGTGCATCGCGCAGCACGAGGCGGGTCCGTCCGTCCTCAATCATGCGTTTGGTGATGATGTATGGCTCCATATAATCCGAGGGCAGTTCAACATGCCCGACCTCATCCAACTGCGCCTTTTGCGCGTCGGTAAAGCCAGCCCAATAGCTGTCTTCTGTAAAATCCGGTGCGGCGGCGATGGTCACCATGCCTTGGATACGCTCAGGCATCGCTTTGGCCAAGAGCAGCGCCTGCCACCCGCCCATCGAAGAACCAACAATCACCAAAGGCCCCTCGGTCAGCGCATCCAGCGTGGCCATTGTGTCCTCATGCCAGTCACCAATGCAGCCCTCTTCAAATGTGCTGCTGCTTTCGCCGTGGCCCGAATAGTCAAACCGCAGAAAGCTCTGCCCGCGCACCTTGGCCCAAGCCTCCAGACGCACCGCCTTGGTGCCTTCCATGTCAGATTTCAGCCCCCCCAGAAACACCACTGTCGGCCCAGTGCCTTCGGTCTTGTGGTAGGCAATACGGCGGCCCTGCGGGCTGTCAAAAAAATGCGTGCTGCTCATCGGGATCCTCTTAAGGTTTTCGCAAACATTACCGTTGCAAATCGCGACTGTTAACCCCGCTTGACTTGGTCTGCCGCAAAGTCCATGAAAGCAACGAACCATATACCCGCAACCGGGCGTTCCGTGGGCGCCAAACTGACGAGGAGCTAGAAGCCAATGGCTGATATTTCTCTTACATTTCCTGATGGTAACGCGCGATCTTACAACGCAGGCATCACCCCTGCCGAAGTCGCGAGCTCCATCTCTACATCGCTTGGCAAAAAAGCGATCTCTGCCACTGTGGATGGCAAACACTGGGATATGCAATGGCCGATTGAGGCAGATGCCTCCATCGCGATCAACACCATCAAAGAAAATGACGCAGAAGCGCTGGAGCTGATCCGGCACGACTGTGCGCACGTCATGGCGCGCGCTGTGCAAGAAATCTGGCCCGATGTGAAAGTCACCATCGGCCCGGTGATCGAGCACGGCTGGTACTATGACTTTGATCGCGAAGAGCCATTCACCCCCGAAGATCTCGGCCTCATCGAAAAAAAGATGAAAGAGATCATCAACAAGCGCGAGCCTGTGACCACCGAAGTTTGGGAGCGCGACCGCGCCATCAAGCATTACACCTCCAACAATGAGCCCTACAAAGTAGAGCTGATTGAGAGCATCCCCGGCGATGAACCGCTTCGCATGTATTGGCACGGCCACTGGCAGGATCTCTGCCGCGGGCCGCACCTTCAGCATACCGGTCAAATCCCGGCAGACGCGTTCAAACTGATGAGCGTGGCGGGGGCTTACTGGCGTGGCGACTCCGATCGCGCCATGTTGCAGCGTATCTATGGCGTGGCCTTCAAAAACAAAGAAGACCTCAAAGCGCACCTGCACATGCTCGAAGAGGCCGAAAAACGCGATCACCGTCGTTTGGGCCGCGAAATGAACCTCTTCCACATGCAGGAAGAAGCGCCTGGCCAGATTTTCTGGCACCCCAACGGCTGGACGATCTACACCGAGTTGCAAGACTACATGCGCCGCAAACAAAAGCGCGGCGGCTATGTAGAGGTCAACACCCCGCAAGTGGTGGATCGTAAGCTTTGGGAAGCCTCTGGTCACTGGGACAAGTATCAGGAAAACATGTTCATCGTCGAAGTGGACGAGGATCACGCCCGCGAAAAGGCTGTGAACGCGCTGAAGCCGATGAACTGCCCCTGCCACGTCCAGATCTTCAATCAGGGTCTGAAATCTTACCGCGATCTGCCTTTGCGGATTGCAGAATTCGGCTCCTGTGCACGCTATGAGCCTTCGGGAGCTCTGCACGGCATCATGCGGGTACGCGGCTTTACCCAAGACGATGGTCACATTTTCTGCGCCGAAGATGAGATCACCGCCGAAACCAAAAAGTTCATCGACTTCCTGTCGGAAATTTACGCGGATCTTGGCTTTAATGACTGGACCATTAAGCTGTCCACACGCCCGGAAAAACGCATCGGTTCAGACGAAAGCTGGGACTATGCCGAAAAAGCGCTTGGCGATGCTTGTAACGCAGCTGGCCACGAGTTTGAGATTCTTGAGGGCGAAGGCGCATTTTATGGCCCTAAGCTGGAGTTCACCCTGACAGATGCGATTGGCCGGAACTGGCAGTGCGGCACCTTGCAGGTCGACCCCAACCTGCCGGAACGTCTTGATGCGACCTATATTGGTGCGGATGGTGAGAAGCACCGCCCCATCATGCTGCACCGCGCAACACTGGGCTCTTTCGAGCGCTTCATCGGCATTCTGATCGAAGAACATGCTGGCAAACTGCCCTTCTGGCTGGCACCACGGCAGGTGGTTGTGGCCGCGATCGTGTCTGATGCGGATGATTACTGCCTTGAAGTGGTTGAGGCGCTCAAGGCCGCAGGCGTACGCGCCGAGGCCGACCTGCGCAACGAGAAGATCAACTACAAGGTCCGTGAGCACTCTGTTGGCAAAGTGCCTGTGATCCTCGCGATCGGTAAGAAAGAAGTCGAAGAACGCACAGTGTCGACCCGTCGTCTGGGCGAAAAGCAAAGCAAAGTGCAGGCGCTCGACGAAATCGTCGCACAACTCGCAGCAGAGGCGACACCGCCCGACATGCAGTAAGCTGAAACAATCTACCCTAGAATGCGGCGCCTCGGGTGCCGCATTTTTTTTGAAAGCAGCATTGCGCGCCAATTGCAGTGCCAAAACTGTAACAATTCAGCTGTTGTCAGCCTTGGCCCGCGCCTCTTGCCCCAAACAAACACCAACCGCATTGTAACATTTGCGCCCAGCACCGCCAAAAGTCATAAGCGTTCCCATCATGGAATTCACGCGCAAACGCACAAACCCCCTTCCCTGTTCCCTGAAATTCCCCCAGCGTTCATAGGGGATTCACCAACACTTACAGTTCTTTGCACGCTGTATCGCACGAGTGTTACACCCGATAACATCGCCGTGGCACACAGCCGTGTGATTGGTAAGTGACCCCCACGACGACCTATGTTTTACTCATGCCAAGGCGCAAACGCAGCGTTTGGCCGAATTGAATGTATCAAAAGGGAAGAGATACGATGTCCACGACCGTAAAAACTCTCGCCGTTGCAGGCGCCGTCGCAGCAGCTCTGAGCGCGCATGCAACCACCGCAACCGCAGCTGAAAAAGAGAAATGCTACGGTGTGTCCCTGGCTGGCCAGAACGACTGCGCCGCTGGCCCTGGCACAACCTGCGCCGGCACCTCCACCGTAGACTACCAAGGCAACGCCTGGAAACTGGTCGACGCTGGCACCTGTGTCGACATGGAACTGCCTGCACTGGCAGACGGCACCCCACGTGTTGGCTCTCTGGAAGTTCTGGAACGCGACCTGCCTGCGAGCTAAGCACTGGTTTTCTCGTGCAAAGCCCGGCGAGCTTGGGCTTTGCACCCCATTCCGTAGATTGGGGATCTGAAAACTGCCATACTGCATCAGACGCACCTCTCAGATCGGTTTCGGATGCAGTATCATGGACCAAAGCAATGGCGTATTTTGCCACTTCTTTTCTAATACCGTTTGTTATGCCAATCGCTGGCTATGCACATCCCAGCCACAAGCCACCACTCCGCAAAGACCCGCACTGAGAATTTGCTCCACAACACCTGACACAAGAATACGGTGACGCGATGTTTGACTCTCAATCGACCCCCAGCAAGCTGCCCAACCGTCCCGGTGTGGGCTACAAGCCGCAGCACTACGCCGATCTGATCGAAGATCCCGGCGCCGTGGGCTGGCTTGAGATTCACGCAGAAAACTACATGGGGGACGGTGGCCGCCCGATTGCGCAATTGCGCCAATTGTCAGAGCGCTTTCCGATTTCAGTTCACGGCGTCGGTTTGTCGATCGGCGGTGAAGGCGCGCTTGACGCCGATCACCTCGCTCGCCTGAAGCATCTGGTTGACTGGCTCAACCCCACTGTGTTCTCGGAGCACCTGGCTTGGAGCACCCATGACGGCGCTTTTTTGAACGATTTGTTGCCCCTGCCCTACACCGACACCACGCTGCAACGCGTGTGCGACCACATCAATCAGCTGCAAGACACCATCAACCGGCAGATGATGTTGGAAAACCCTTCCAGCTACCTTGCCTTTGATGAAAGCACCTGGAGCGAGCCTGACTTCCTGCATGAAGTGGCCAGCCGCACGGGCTGTGGCCTGTTGCTAGATGTGAACAACGTCTTCGTGTCTGCAACCAATCTCGACTACGATCCGCGCGCATACATCAACGAGTACCCGCTTGAATGCGTGGGCGAAATTCACTTGGGGGGCCATGACGAAGACGAAGATGACCACGGCAAGCCACTGCTGATTGACAGCCACGGCGCTCCCATTGTGGATCCTGTCTGGGCGCTGCTTGACCACACGCTTTCGCTGTCAGGTGAGAAACCCATTCTGATTGAATGGGACACCGATGTGCCAGACTGGGCAACACTGCATGATGAGGCCCTGCGCGCGGATGCAGCGCTCGCCAAGATCGCCACCGGAGTCGCAGCATGAGCGTCACTCAAAGCGACTTTCGCGGGGCAATCATGGATGGCGGCAAAGACCGCCCTGAAGGATTGTCTGACGCCAAAGGTCAACCTGCAGGCCGACGGTTTGATGTTTATCGCAACAATGTGGCGGTATCTCTGACCGACGCATTGGCCACAGGGTTCCCCACCATTGCCAAACTCATTGGCACCGAAAATTTCAACGCAATCGCGGGTGTATTCCTGCGCCAGTCACCGCCATCCTCCCCAATGATGATGCATTACGGCGAAGGCTTCCCCGAGTTTCTCGAAGGGTTTGAGCCCCTCGCCCACCTTGGCTATCTCGCAGATGTCGCGCGCCTGGAGCTGGCGATGCGGCGCGCCTACCACGCTGCGGATGCAGAGCCTATCAATCCTGACGCTCTGTCAGCTTTACCCCCGGAACGGCTCACAGAGTTGGTGATGACCTTCGCACCTGCCGTTTCTTTGCTGCGGTCGCCCTGGCCCATACACGCCATCTGGGCTTTCAACATGCAAGATGGGCCCAAGCCGCAGGGCATTGCACAGGATGTAATCATTCTACGGCCTGGCTTTGATCCGGAACCCCATGCTCTCAATGCCGGGGCCTATGAATTCATCACTGCTCTCATGGCGGGGGGTACGCTTGGCGCTGCCGCTGCTGTGGCCACCGACGACGCCCCAAACTTTGACCTCAGCGCAACCCTGGGCCTGCTCCTCACTGGCAACGCCCTGAACTCTATCGATTTACCATCCTAATTGAGGATCGCATGACACGCATACTGGACCTTTACACCGACCTTCTAGACCGGCTTGACCGATTGGATTGGCTTGTGCCCACTCTGGCACGCTTGAGTTTTCTCGCCGTCCTGTTCTTCTATTTCTGGAACTCTGCGATGCTCAAAATCGATGGGTCGATCTTCTCGCCGTCATCGGGTGCGTTTGGCCAGATCTTCCCGAAAGCAGCCGAAGCTGTGCTTTGGGACGTATCTCAGATGAGCTTCTTCCAGCGCATCGTCATTCTGGCTGGCACCATTGCCGAATTTGTCCTGCCAATTCTGATTGTCGTTGGGCTTTTTACACGCTTCGCAGCCGTTGCGATGATTGGCTTCATAGCTGTTCAAACGCTTGTTGACGTTACCGGTCATGGCGTCGCGCTTGGTGGTCTGTTTGACAGTGGTCAGGGTCTGATTGACCAGCGGATCATGTGGGCCATGCTGTTTGCTGTGCTCATTTTCAAAGGCGCCGGCCCAATTTCCATCGACGCGCTTTTCCGCAAGCGCGCTCAAGACTGACGCCTAAGCTACCGCAAAGCTTTACTCTGAAACTAAAATCAAAAAGCCCACGTTGGTTACGTGGGCTTTTTTGTCAGAGAAGTGCAGCCTGCACATCCTTTGACCAACCGAGATAATAAACGCCATCACGGTCTATCAGCGGGCGCTTCATCAATGTCGGATGCGCTTTCAAAAGAACAAGCGGTGCCTGAGCACGGTCTTCTTCGCTCAAATTTCTCCATAAAGTTGATTTTTTATTTAGTAAAGCATCTTCAAATTGTTCAAATGCCTTTTCAAGCACCAGATCAGGAACCCCCTCTTGCCGCACATCAACAAACACAACTTCTCCCAATAATTTCATTGCCTTGCGGCACGTATCACAGTTTTTCAACCCATAAAGCTTTGTCATATTTGTATCCTCACAAACTCTTTGCGACGGTATAATCCAGTTGTTTTCAGGTTTCACGTTGGTTTTTCTTGATTTTTATCCACACCGTGTAATCCTCAGGGCGGCGCATCAGTTTGAATTATCCGTAATCGTGCAATCGGGTTTTTAGATTTTTGTGCTGTCGGCTATTTTTGCCGTCATTGACTAAAAGTGAATATAGAGGAGAACGGTATGCCACGCGGTACCGTAAAGTGGTTTAACACCACCAAAGGCTTCGGCTTCATTGAGCCCGAAGAAGGCGGCAAAGATGTCTTTGTCCATATTTCAGTTGTTGAACGATCCGGCCTCAAAGGATTGTCTGACAACCAGAAAGTTGAATTTGAAATGACGCAAGGACGGGACGGCCGCGACATGGCGGGCGAACTTAAACTGCTTTAAATGGATCGGGGCGCCATTAGCGCCCCATCCGATCTTCGGCGACTGTTCAGAAACACCGAGCCCCCTCCTCGGACTTTATGAACATCCCTTTGTACCTGGCGCACAATAGGGCGCATGTCTGTGACCGCCAGAGCCATTGTAATAGCGTTCTGTGGTGTTTGGCACACCACAGGAAATCATGCCGCCAACTGTGACCGGCTGCAGCCCTGTCCCGCAATAATGTGTATTGCTGGGATAAGGGTGTATCAAAACACCCTCTGGCTGATTGACCGGGCCAATCTCAGGGGCATTACTGCTCCACGTTTGTGCCGCAAGTGGCGACGCCACGATCAGAGCAACGACAGTGGCGAAAGAGAATTTTTTCATGAAACACAGGCTCCAATTGCCATCAAAAACTTGGTGAAGTTAAGCTAAAGTACGGCAGGATAAGTGAAACTGTCAAATTTCCATATCAAAAACACATTGTTTCTGATTGCGCTTCAATCGCCCTATGCCCCGTCCACGATCCTGAGGTACTCGCACACCACACAAGTCGGAGATGCTCCCTCAAGAGGTCTGCGCGTGATCAGCTCCCATTGGGTCGGATCAAACGCCGGGAAAAACGTGTCTGCATCCTCAATCTCTGCATCAACCTCCGTGATCAGCAGGCGATGTGCGGACTTCAGCATCTCTTTGTAAATACCGGCTCCGCCAATGCCATAGATCCGATCATAGCCCTGAGCGGTCGCCAAACGCACCGCCTCTTGAACGGATGGCACAACGATTTCTGCAGCATCAGGCTGCGAGGACACAACGATATTGAGACGCTTGGCCAATGGCTTCACTGGCAGGCTGTCCCACGTGTTTCGGCCCATGATCACCGCACCACCAGTGGTCTCACGCTGAAACAATTTGAAGTCCTGCGGGATGCGCCAGGGGATATCACCATCGCGTCCAATGGCGCCATTGCGGGCACGTGCAACAACAAGTGATATCATTGGCTACACCGCCACTGGCGCAGGAATGGCAGGATCAGGGTCATAACCGACAATTTCAAAGTCCTCGAAGGTAAAGTCAAAAATCGACGCAACATCTCGTTTTATGACCAGCTTGGGCAAAGTCTTGGGCGTCCGCGACAGCTGCAGCTGCACCTGTTCCATGTGATTTGAATAGATATGCGCGTCGCCGATCGCGTGCACAAAGTCGCCAACCTCATAGCCTGTCACATGCGCCAGCATATGCTGCAACAATGCATAAGACGCAATATTGAACGGCACCCCCAAAAACATATCCGCAGAGCGTTGATAGAGCTGCAAATGCAGCCTGCCGTTCAACACCCGCACCTGCCACATCGTGTGGCAAGGCGGCAGAGCCATATCCGGCACATCCTGAGGGTTCCAGGCGGAGACAATCAACCGGCGGCTGTCGGGCGATGTTTTGATCATATCAACCAGAGTCGCGATCTGATCGACACCGCCAAAATCACGCCATTGCTTGCCATAAACAGGGCCAAGATCACCCTGTTCATCGGCCCATTCATCCCAAATGGTCACGCGGTTCTCTTGCAGATACCGGATGTTGGTGTCCCCAGCGAGGAACCACAGCAACTCATGAATGATCCCCCGCAGATAGAGTTTTTTGGTCGTCACCAACGGAAAGCCGTCTTCCAATCGGTAGCGTGTCTGCATCCCAAAATAGGAGCGCGTCCCCGTGCCCGTCCGGTCACCGGAGTCTTCGCCGCACTCCAAAATGGTTTTTAAAGCCTCGTGATACTGTTGCACGCCCCGCCTCATTTGCTGAAAGATGTCGCCCATCCGCCTGCAAACCCAGAGGTTCGCACTGGTTGACGACTCAGAAATCTGATCTTTTAACGACTATATCTTGTGGCTCTCAAACAGGGAACCGCAGGATTGGCACGAAGTGGCGTAAACTGTCTGGCCAATCACACCGGTTGCGTGTTCAATGCCCAAGAACCCCAATTCAAAGGAATCCCACATGCATGTGAAATACCTGCACACCATGGTGCGTGTCTCAGATCTGGAAGCGTCCATGGCGTTTTATGCGCTGTTCGGCCTGAAAGAGATCAAGCGCTATGACAGCGAACAAGGGCGCTTCACACTGGTCTATCTGGCGGCAGATGGAGACCACGATGCGCCACTGGAGCTGACCTACAACTGGGATGGCGACGATGGGCTGCCCTCTGACAGTCGCCATTTCGGTCACCTCGCCTATGAAGTCGGTAACATTTACGAAATGTGCCAGCATCTCGCGGACAATGGCGTTGTCATCAACCGTCCGCCTCGTGACGGGCGCATGGCCTTTGTGCGCTCGCCCGACAACATCTCAATCGAGTTGCTGCAACAGGGCGAAGCCCTCGCCCCGGCAGAGCCTTGGTCCAGCATGGAGAGCACTGGCCATTGGTAAGATCTGCGGCCCATATCGCCGCAATCGGGGTGGCGACTCTCGCCACCCCAACCCTCGCTTCGGACTGCCGTATGGCCCTGCTGCTCGCGCTTGATGTCAGCTCATCGGTGGACAGCGAAGAAGACGCGCTCCAGCGCCTTGGCCTAGCCGCCGCCCTTACCGCCCCAGAAATTCAAGCTGCCTTTCTCAGTGCCCCCGCATCGGTCGCGCTGTCTGTTTATGAATGGAGTGGTCGGCACAGACAGCATACGCTGCTGGATTGGACGCTGATTGACAGCCAAAAAACGCTGACCCAAAGCGCCGCAAAACTTGGGCTGTCCAAACGCGAAACATCTGAATTCCCCACCGCGCTGGGGCACGCTGTCGGCCACGCGGCCACCCTGTTTCGCCAAGCGCCCAGATGCGATGTACAGGTGCTTGATGTGAGTGGCGATGGCGAAAACAACGACGGATTTGCGCCGCGACATGCCTATGCCGCCTTCCCGCTGGAAGATGTCATCGTGAATGCTTTGGCAATCGAAACCTTCGGGGTTAAGGCCGCTGACTTCGCTGCCCGCCCGGGTGACATGACTGAATATTATCGTCGCGAACTGATCAAAGGGCCAGACGCGTTTGTCGAAACGGCAAAAGGATTTGAAGATTTTGAGAATGCTATGCGCAGAAAACTGGCGCGCGAGCTTTCTGTTACGGTGATTGGACAGCTCGCACCAACCGACCAAAAGAACTAGTGAATCGTATTCGATATCAATTAGTTAAGATCCAAACCTAAAGTAAATAACCCGCCAAAAAGATACGCGCACCATGCCCCTTCTGAGGCAGGCGCGCAAAAGCTACGGAATCCCCGTTCTGGGGCAACCTGTCTACTTCAGTAGATGTAGCGGATCTGATCAGTCCAATACCGTTCCACACGGCGCAGCGCGTGGGTGATTTGTTCGATACCGTCTTCGCCAAGCACACCTTTGGACTGAAGGCCCTCAGCATGGCGGGCAAACAACGCGGAAATCACATCGCGAATCTCGCGGCCCTTTTCGGTCAGGCGCACGCGCACAGAGCGGCGATCAATCTCGCAGCGCTGGTGGTGCATATATCCCGCATCCACGAGTTTCTTCAGGTTGTAGCTCACATTGGAGCCCTGATAGTACCCGCGGCTTTTCAGTTCGCCTGCCGTCACCTCATTGTCGCCAATGTTAAACAGCAAAAGCGCCTGAACAGCGTTGATTTCTATCACACCTACACGTTCAAACTCGTCTTTAATCACGTCCAGCAACAAGCGGTGCAACCGCTCTACAAGCGCCAGCGAGTCCAGATAGTCAGCCATAAAGCTCTGTTCTGTCCCGCTGGGCATCGATGAATGAAAGCTCATTCTTGGTCTCCGTCAGCTTATCTAGCGATCACAGTGACGGAAAAAGCCCAACAAGAGGTTAAACAGCGCAAAAGATGTTACAAATTCGCGTCAATTTGCGCCGCTGATCGTGACAGAAATACGTGCAATCAGATCGGTGAAAGGTTCCGGCGTTGGCTTCTGACCCGTAACCCATTGATACAAATCCTGATCGTTCTCACATAGCATCGCATCATACAGATCAAGCCCGGCGGTATCCATCTTTGCCAGATTTTCGTCGGCAAACCGCGCAAGGATGATATCCATCTCTTTGATGCCACGCCGCATCGACCGCATTTTCATACGCTTCAGTCGATTCTCCAGGGTTTCTGCGCCACTGTTGGCACGCTCTTTGGGGGCGTCAGTCATTCTCAAACCTTTTTGCGGAGCGCTTTTTCCAGCCGGGCCAGCCGATCCAAATCGCTTTTCATACGGGTGCGGATATCGCGGATGTCTTTCAGAATGGCAAGAAGGCCCGCCTCTGCACTTTCCCCTTCACCTTCGAGGTCCACACCCACGCCTTCTCCCGTCAGCAGCCAGCCAACGGAAACATTCAAAAGCCCTGCCATCATCGACAGACGATTGGCGCGCGGCTCGCTCAAATCATCTTCCCAGGCAGCCACTGTGGATTTCTTCACGCCAAGGCGTTTGGCGAACTCGCCACGTTTCATCCCAGCTGCGTCACGCGCCGCCGCAAGACGATCTCCAAAGGTCGCAACATCTTCGCCATACCAATCCTCTTGTGGCATCGCTTCCAATTGATCTTGAGGCATTCTTATCTCCTTGGCGCTTCGACCTTGATCGACATTCTCGCGCACCCTAAGACATGGTTTGATTGATTACAAATGAGGCCAAGCCATGTCTTTCCTGTCTGAGACCCTTTCGCGCGTCAAACCTTCTCCGACCATCGCCATGACAGCAAAGACCGCCGAGCTGAAAGCAGCAGGCCGTGACGTGATTGGCCTGAGTGCTGGCGAGCCCGATTTTGACACGCCGCAAAATATCAAAGATGCCGCCGTAGCGGCAATTGCTGCGGGGAAAACCAAATACACTGCCCCCGATGGCATCCCAGAGCTGAAGCAAGCGGTCTGTGCCAAAATGAAGCGCGATCACGGTCTGGACTACACGCCAGCTCAGGTCTCCGTTGGCACGGGCGGCAAACAGACGCTCTACAATGCCCTGATGGCGACGCTCAATCCGGGCGACGAAGTTGTCATCCCAGCCCCCTACTGGGTCAGCTATCCAGACATGGTGCTTCTGGCGGGCGGCACACCTGTGGTGGCGGAAACCTCTCTGCAGACCAACTTCAAACTGACGGCGGATCAACTTGAGGCGGCGATCACCCCAAAGACAAAATGGTTCATCTTCAACTCGCCATCCAACCCAACCGGCGCAGGGTATTCGCGCGAAGAACTCAAAGAGTTGACCGATGTGCTTATGCGTCACCCCCATGTCTGGGTGATGTCTGACGATATGTATGAACACCTCGCCTATGACGGTTTTGAATTCTGCACCCCAGCGCAGGTGGAGCCCGGCCTCTATGAGCGCACGCTCACCTGTAATGGCGTGTCCAAAGCCTATGCCATGACCGGCTGGCGCATTGGCTACGCCGCGGGCCCTGTGGAATTGATCGGCGCGATGCGCAAAATCCAGAGCCAAAGCACATCCAACCCCTGCTCTGTCAGCCAGTGGGCTGCTGTGGAAGCGCTGAACGGCACGCAAGATTTCCTTGCGCCCAACAACGAGGCGTTCAAACGCCGCCGCGATCTGGTGATCTCTATGTTGAGTGAGATCGAAGGCATCTCCTGCCCGACGCCGGAGGGTGCTTTCTATGTTTACCCTTCTATCGCTGGGCTGATTGGCAAGACAACGCCTGCAGGCACTGTCATAGAAAATGACGAAATTTTCGCCAATGCCCTCCTGGAAGAAGCTGATGTGGCTGTGGTTTTTGGCGCTGCCTTCGGGCTTTCGCCAAACTTCCGTGTCAGCTACGCTACCTCTGACGAGGCGCTCACCAAGGCGTGCCAACGCATTCAGGCGTTCTGTGCCTCTCTGACCTGAAGCCCGGCAAAAGGGCATAAACCGGAGGCCACAGATGAGCGGCGATCTTCCTGACTATTATTTTCGCGTGCGCGAAAACGGCGCGGCGGTGTTTCGTGTAGATACCGAAAACCGCCATCGCCGGATCGAAATGGATCAGATTGCCGTTCTCAACATCAAAAACGGCGAGGTCAAACCGCACGGTGATCGCACGCTTTCAAGCGAAGACGAGGCTGCGATCTCGCAGTGGATGGAAGAACGCCGTGCGCTTTTGGCGGCCCGCGATCTGGACGATATCTTGCGCACGGTGGATCATCTCAACCTCACCACGCAATGGGCCCAGTCCAAAGCCACTCCGGAGCAGCTGGAAGACATCACCGACACGCTGCTGCTGACCATGCACGACCTGCGCTCCGTCTTGGTGCGCAAAAAAGCAGATCGCCTACTCAAAGGGAAATAAAGCAGGCTTAAGTCGCCCACCCAGTGTCCGCCTTGAGGTGTCGAGCTTAGCTTTTTGCGTTTTGGGCGAACTTTTCGCGCAGCCGGGACAGATCCGTACGCCAGAACCGATACATCAGCATGATCGCAGCCGCCGTCAGGCCAAGTACAAGTCCCAGCCAGATCCCCACACCGCCTAACTCCAGCTTAAAGCCGAGCACATAGGCACAGGACACCCCAAGCAGCCAATAGCTGATCGCGGCAATCACCATCGGGCCGCGCGTGTCCTGCACCCCCCGGAGCAATCCGAGCGCCATAACCTGTGCGCCATCCACAACCTGAAACAACGCCGCGACATAAAGCAGGCTCACGCCAATGGCCAAAATCGCGTCCCGTTCGGTTTCATCCGCATCGATGAACAGCCCGAGCAAATACTCAGGAAACAGCAGAAATAGAATGACGGTGATGCAGGCCATACCAAAAGACATCACAATCGCCACAATCGCGCCACGGGCCATATGGTCTGCATCCTTGCGCCCCATGGCATTGCCCACCCGCACGGTGGCCGCATTAGACAATCCCAGATGCACCATAAAGGCCAGACTTGCCAGTTGCAGCGCAATGCCATGCGCCGCCAACGGGATCTTGCCAAGCCAGCCCATCATAGTGGCGGAGGCGGCAAACAGACCAACCTCAGCCAGATTGGTCAGCCCAATCGGCAACCCCAACTTAAACACCTGCGCAAACACATCCCAGTCTGGCCGCCAGATCCGCGCAAACAACGCATGCTGCGGCAGAGCCCGCAGCGCATAGATCACCACGCCAAACAGCGAAACAAACTGTACCATGATCGAGGCAATCGCCGCACCGCGCACGCCCATTTCCGGCAGTCCAAAGTTGCCAAAGATCAGGCCATAGTTCACCAAAGCATTGACAGGCACCGCCGCAACGGTGACCCAGAACACAACGCGCGTGTGCTCAAGCGCGGCGAGATAGGACTTCAACACCATCACCAATAGCGCTGGCACCAATCCAAACCCGGCAATGCGCAAATACGCCTGCGCCAGCTCGGACACATCCGCTTCTTGCAGCAACACAGCCTGCAACACCTCGCCAGACAGCAGGAAAAGCGGCTGCACAACCACACCAAATATCAACGAGAGCCACAGCCCCATACGCGTGACCCGGCGCAAGGCGGTTTCATCGCCTTCTGCATCCGCTTCCGCAACCAGCGGCATCACCGCAATCGCAAAGCCAGAGCCCAAAATAAACAGCACAAAGAAAAATGTGCTGCCCAAAACAACCGCCGCCAACGCATCAACAGAGTAGCGCCCCAGCATGATGGTATCGGTCAGACCAATGGCAAACTGCGCCACATGACCGCCAATCAAAGGCACCCCAAGGCGCAAAAGCGCGCGCACGTGCTCGCGTGTTGGCATCGGAGACTTGGGGGGTATGCTGCTGACTGTGCTCATTCTTCAGCCATATGCCTGTTATCTAAACAGAGCAAGCCGCCTCTTTGCATGGTCTTTCAATCAGGGGGCAACAAACGCAAAAGGCGACCTCACGCCTGAGATCGCCTTCGGCTTTCAAACGCCGGGGTCGCGCTCCGAACGCGTTTTAATCAGCGTTATTTCCGGCTATCTGGATGCAGCGCCGTGCCCAAAATATGCTCGGATTTATGGATCACATGGCTCGCCGTGTTTGCAATCAACGGGTCTGCTGGCTGTGCAATCTTGGGGTCTTTGCCCGGATAATCCAATGTGCTCAGGAAATGGCGCATGCAGTTCAGTCGCGCACGTTTTTTGTCGTTGGACTTAATCACGGTCCACGGCGCATCTGCGGTGTCCGTGTAAAAGAACATCGCCTCCTTGGCCTCTGTGTAGTCGTCCCATTTGCTGAGGGATGCCTTATCAATCGGGCTGAGTTTCCACTGCTTCAGCGGATCTGTCTCCCGGCTGCCAAAGCGGCGTTTTTGTTCATCCTGCGTCACGGAGAACCAGTACTTGTAGAGCCGGATACCAGAGCGGACCAGCATACGCTCCAGATCCGGTGTCTGGCGCATGAATTCCAGATATTCATTGGGCTCACAAAAGCCCATCACCCGCTCCACGCCTGCGCGGTTGTACCAGCTGCGATCATAAAGCACGATCTCACCCGCAGTCGGCAGATGCTCAATATAGCGCTGGAAATACCACTGTCCGCGCTCTTCGTCCGTTGGCTTATTGAGCGCCACAACACGCGCCGTACGTGGATTCAAATGCTCGGTGAACCGTTTGATTGTGCCGCCTTTACCGGCCGCATCACGCCCCTCAAACAGCATCACGAACTTCTGGCCGGTTTCCTGCGCCCAAAGCTGCACTTTCAAAAGCTCCGCCTGCAACTTGGCTTTCTGCGCCTCATAACTGCGGCGCGACAGCTTCGAGGGATAGGGATACTCGCCACGCTCAAAGGCACGTCGCACATCATCCATGGTGGCCTTATCGACGCTTGGTGTGGACTCTGTGGCCTGCGGTGTTTCAAGTGTTTCCAACGCCAGATCTCCCTCGAATGTGTCTTGCTCAAATTGCTTTTCCAACGGCTTTTCCCTCTGCTGAAATTCTTCGGCAAAAGCCTACCATTGGGCGTACTGCTTGACTTTGACACACGTCAATTCGGAGGCGTGAACATGTGCGTTGTCGGCACAAAAACCAACAATTCTATCACAATGGCCACAGTGCGGACGGAGCTGCCGCTCAAAAAGCTCCGACCAACGTCAGCTACTAGAAACAGTGCGATCGTTACGTTCTTCCCGCTAGTTCCAACGCACTTTCGAACTCTCGTTTGATAAGTTCGAAGTCTTCGATCCCAACGGACACGCGGATCAAGTTATCTTTGATCCCGAGTTTGAGGCGTTCATCCCTCGACAATTTACGGTGTGATGAAACCGCTGGCATGATTACCATCGTAGACACATCGCCAAGCGTTGGGCCGTAAGGGATGTTTTTACATCCGCGCAAAAACGCGTTTGCTTGTGCTCGCTCTCCCTTCAAGACGAAACTAACCATCGCCCCATATCCCGCTGAGATCATTGACGACGCCAGTTGGTGATCTGGGTGTGAAGAAAGTCCGGGGTAGTGGGTCTGTTCCACCATGTCGTGCCCGTCAAAGAACGTGGCCAACTTGTGGGCGTTGTCTTGTGCCTGCCTGAACCGAAGGTCAAATGTGTTTAGCCCGCGCTCAGCCATCCAACAGTTGTAGGGGCTGGCGTTCAAACCCATGGTCGCGATCACATCGCTAATTTTGTCCAACAGGACGGAATCGGTACCACCAAGGTACCCCAGATTCAGATCACTATGCCCCGAGAGCATCTTGGTGACCGAATGCATGACCAGATCAGCGCCTTGATCTAGCGGGCGGAACCCTGTGGGCGTGGTAAATGTATTGTCGATCAGCAACAAGGCTCCGACGGCTTTGCACGCTTTCACCAGCTCGGCGAAATGGGTCACACGCAGCATCGGATTGGATACAATCTCGGCCAACACAACGCGCGTTCCATGCGTGATGGCTCGCTTAAAAGTGACTGGATCGGACGCATCGAAGGTGCGGCAAGCAAACCCCATGCGCGGCAGATCGCCGGTGACCATTTTCAAAGACCGACCATAAAGCTGCGAGGCCGCAGCGATGGAATCTCCAGCCTGTAAGACAGACATAAATGTCGCCGAAATTGCAGACATGCCAGAGGCTGTCATGACGCCAGCATTCGCGCCTTCCATCCAAGAAAGTTTGCTGGCCAAGGTATCCGAGTTTGGATGGCCCTCGCGTGCGTAACCAAAGCCTTCCAGGTCGCCATCATAGACCGACTGCAACTGATCTGCGTCCTCGTAGTGATAGACAACAGACGGCGACAAAGCAGGCACAAGCGGTTCACCCAAGTTCGGGCTTATCGTCCCGCGTCGCACAACCGAGCTATGTGGGTTTTTCATTGTCCATGGTCCTATTGCGTGTCGCAGTGAGATTTTTATTACGTATAGCGGACATTTAGACACAATGCAGCATTCGTGAAGTATGGGCTCAAAGCAGACATTTTCTGCAAATCGTCAACGTGCCGACCTCCTGCGCGTTGCCCATTCATTGCAAAGGGGCTGTTCCGCCTGATGCGCAACATGAGGTTGGACGTTCACCCTCATCCAGTCACATATCCGTTCAATTCTCCTCAATCACAAAACCGCCCCTGCACCTCATAGCGTGCGAACGGGATCTTATCTGGTCGCTCTGGCCGGTCACGCCGCTCTGGCGGGCCGATCACATAATCTTCTGGAGTGCGCGGCCCAGTCAAACTGTCTGGATCAAGCGCGCGGCGGTCACACGTGGCCAAGCTGCGGATCGTGATGGCCTCTGGCGTGCGCAAATCGATCAGATACCCTTCACGTCGCGTGGCCGTCGCAACAAAACGCAGCGGGGGCTCCAACTGAAACGCATCGGTGTCTGTGCCAAACAGCAGGGTTTCGCCTTGCCACTCCCGCCCAGAGGCAAAGATAAGCTCATAAACACCCGGCGGCACCAAAACTCGAAAAAAGTCGCCACCCCGGATATAGGCGGCCAACGCCATTTCTCCGCTGTCTAGACCACGCAGCCGCAATAAGTAATCCGCCGTATCCGTGGTTTTGATTTGCAATGGGATGGTCGCCGGCAAGCCACTGCGGTTCCACAGCAAGCCCTGTGGGCGCTCAAGCGCTGTGGCCTGCGCGCCAAACGCCAATGCAACCAAAATAGACAAACTCAAGCGCCGCACCGCTTTCACTCCATATTTGCTACGTAAGCCTACCGCGCCAACGGATCGGACAGCCATCTAATTTTGTGTGATCTCCCTGCATCATCGCTTCATACCGTCTCTGCGCGTTCTTCCTCTTCCCCCTGCCGCGCTCCCCTGCCATAATGCGGCCTAAGCAACACCAAAAAGAGCAGCCCGCGAATGCCCAACGATCTTCTGGCCGATACCCAGCCGACTGATTACGACGCCTCCTCCATCGAAGTCCTTGAGGGCCTCGAACCCGTGCGCAAACGCCCGGGCATGTATATTGGCGGCACGGACGAACGCGCGTTGCACCATATGGTGGCAGAAATCCTCGACAACTCCATGGACGAAGCGGTGGCCGGTCACGCCAACCGCATCGAAGTGGAGCTACACGCAGACTATTCGCTGACCGTGCGTGACAACGGGCGCGGCATTCCTGTGGATCCCCATCCAAAATTCCCCGACAAATCCGCGCTGGAGGTCATCCTCTGCACCCTGCACGCGGGCGGTAAATTCTCGGGCAAAGCCTATCAGACCTCGGGCGGTCTGCATGGGGTTGGCGCCTCTGTGGTGAACGCACTTTCCGATTTGATGGTTGTACAGGTTGCACGCAACAAAGAGCTCTATGAACAGCGCTTTTCGCGCGGCATCCCGCAGGGCAAGGTCGAAAAAATCGGCGCAGCGCCGAACCGTCGCGGCACCACCGTCACCTTCCACGCGGATGAGCAAATCTTTGGCTCCCACCGCTTCAAGCCCGCGCGCTTGTTCAAATCCATCCGCTCCAAGGCCTACCTCTTCTCCGGCGTTGAAATCCGCTGGAAAACCGCCATTGATGACGGCGAAACCCCAACAGAGGCCACCTTCCACTTCCCCGGCGGTCTGGCGGATTATCTCAAAGAAACCATGGACAAGGCGACCACCTACGCCGAACAGCCCTTTGCGGGCACCGTGGACTTTCAGGAGCGCTTCAACACCCCCGGTAAGGTCGAATGGGCCATCAACTGGACCCCAAGCCGCGACGGCTTCATCCAGTCTTACTGTAACACCGTCCCCACGCCCGAAGGCGGCACGCATGTCTCTGGCTTCTGGGCCGCCGTGCTCAAAGGCATCAAGGCTTACGGCGAGCTTGTGAACAACAAAAAAGCCGCCCAGATCACCCGCGACGACCTCATTACCGGCGGCTGCGCGCTGGTCTCCTGCTTCATCCGCGAGCCGGAATTTGTTGGCCAGACCAAAGACCGCCTCGCCACGGTGGAGGCCCAGCGTCTAGTTGAAAACGCCGTGCGCGACCACTTTGACAACTGGCTGGCGGCAGACACCAAATCCGCCGGTGCGATCCTCGATTTCCTCGTGCTGCGGGCTGAGGAGCGCCTGCGGCGCCGTCAGGAGAAAGAAACCGCCCGCAAAACCGCCACCAAAAAGCTCCGCCTGCCCGGCAAGCTGGTGGATTGTTCGGCCACCAACCGCGAGGGCACCGAGCTGTTCATCGTGGAAGGCGACTCCGCGGGCGGCTCTGCCAAAATGGCGCGCGACCGCAAGAAACAGGCGCTCCTGCCCCTGCGCGGCAAAATCCTCAACGTGCTTGGCGCGGCCAGCTCCAAGATTGGCACCAACCAGGAAATCAACGACCTGACCCAAGCGCTTGGCGTCGGGCTTGGCACCAAATTCAACGTCGATGATCTGCGTTATGACAAGATCATCATCATGACCGACGCGGATGTGGACGGCGCCCACATCGCCGCGCTGCTGATGACATTCTTCTACACCCAGATGCGCCCAATGATCGACGCGGGCCACCTCTACATGGCCTGCCCCCCGCTCTTCCGCCTCACCCAGGGCGCCAAACGCATCTACTGTGTGGACGAAGCGGAAAAAGACATGTGGCTGGAAAAAGGCCTCGGCGGCAAAGGCCGCATCGACGTGAGCCGCTTCAAAGGTCTTGGGGAAATGGACGCCAAAGACCTCAAAGAGACCACGATGGACCCAAATTCCCGAAAACTGATCCGGGTGACAATTGACGAGGACGAACCCGGCGAAACCGACGCGCTGGTGGGCGATCTGATGGGCAAAAAGCCCGAGAAACGCTTCCAGTACATTCAGGAGAATGCGCGGTTTGTGGAGGAGCTGGATGTTTGAACATCTCAAGAACCAAATTGAGCACTCTCTGGGATTGCACGCAAATAGTTACGTCACGTTTCCCGCGAATATGCTATATGATCAGGGCGCGTTAGAGACTTACAAAGATGATTTAGACAGATGTCACATCTACCTTGTTGGCTGGTGTGAACCAGTGAATGTTAAATCGCTTCGCAAAGTTGGAAAAAAAGTAGTGATCGTCGCAGATATCGGTGCGGAAGAACGAATTGCTGAACTTGATACTTTTACAGATGCGCGACTAGACCAGCCAAGCGATAACGATTTTTGTACAGCAGAAGGTGCATCAGTTTTTTTCCGTGGCATTCATCCTTCAGCCTTGCATGAATTGGGCGGGCAACCTTTCGAAGTCGTGTATGTGGGGCAAGCATTTGGAAAAAACGGTGAACGAAAGGCAATAGATCGCTTGCTGGAGCACAAGAAACTTCAAGAAATCTCATTGAAAGGTGATGCAAAAGGCCGACAGCTCACACTTCTCCTACTAGAAGTATCTACTCAAAAGTTGTTCACCGTAATTACACCGAAAATACAAGATGATGAAATTTCTGATGTACAAATTCAGAATGGCATCGATAAGCTTCATGGAACCTCAGAAGCAGAGCGTATCAGCTTGTATGAGGCTGCACTAATTCGCTATTTCTATCCATCTTTCAATAAGATTTTTAAAGATAGCTTCCCTTCGACCAATCTAAGCGTGCTCTCTGATTGCTATAAAAAAGACATTGGGGGAGTTGTCGCAGAGCTTTGTTTCGACAATTTTCCATTCCTACTCCAAAGTGCGCGGGCAAAGGCAGAATTTTATCACATAGCCAAATTCAACCTTCACAACGAAAATGATCGAAACATCTTTTTTTATGGAGAATAGATGTCTGCAACGTTGGTGCCCCCCTCATTTGGATGCACTGAAATCCAACCAACCCTGTGGTGAAGGCTGAACAGGCCCTGTAATGATGTGAAGAGTGACCATCGCGTATGACCCGGCGTAAGTACTCTGAACGGTCGTGCGCGGCAGTATAAGCAACATTCTGCGCCGTTCAAAAAAACCATCCCCCGTAGGGTGCGCAGTTCCTGCGCACCACCCATTCGATACACCACTCCACCAAACTCCCCAAACCGGTGCGCATAAATGCGCACCCTACGGCTTGCTCCTGCACTGTCCGCTTGCCACACTCCGCCCATGCGTATCCTCCTGATCCTCGCCCTCCTGCTCCCCTCCTCCACCCTAGCACAAGCCCGCGCGGACAGCGAGCGCTATCAAAACAACCACATGTCCCCGCAAAGCCAACAGGCGCAGCGCGCGCACCAGTGGTCACAGAACACGCCGCGCACGGCCGATTTCTGTGACAGATACGCCCGCGACGTCTCCCGCCCCTCAGGCCACAACACAACCGCCAATCTTGCCCGCAATCTTGGCTACATCGGCACGCGCGATGGCAAACAGGCGGATGCCTTGGGCATGATCGGCGGGGCCATCAGCGGAAACCCCCAAGCGCAACAGACGCCACAACAGGTGCAAAACCTCTACCAACTGCACTATCGGGACTGTCTGGAGGGCAAAACGCTGCGCCCGTCGCCGCAGTGAAGGCGCATAAACCGACACACGCCTGACCCACCTGTGAACCCTGTTTCAAAGGAAACCCGCTAAGGTCGTCGCATGGTCGATTTTATTCACATCTATCAACTGCCTCTGATCCTGCTGTTTTTTGTGATCGGCAGCATTGGCGCGCTGCTGCTGTTCAAATTCGCCCACCGCTCCAAAGCCTGGGAGCTGGCCGATGTGATCTGGGTCGCGCTTGGGGGCCTCGGGGCCGTGGTCGCGATCGCCGTGGGCATCTATCAGGAGGACAGCAGCGCGCTCAATCGACAGGTGACAGTGGCCTATACCGCCAGCCGCGCCTTTGATGCAGATGCCGCCCGCTTCCGCCTGCGCTACTGCACCAATGTCGACGCGGATGATCTGCAAAAGCTCTGCGAAAAGGTGGAATACCTCTCTGCCAGCTCCGCCAGCAACACCGCCCTGCCGCTCTTTGTCTCCGTGACAGAGCGCCGTGCCCCGCTTGAGGGCTTCACCCTGCTGTTCAAAAACCGCAATGATATGGACACCATGGAAAAGGCCGCCGCGCAGCTGGAAGAGGCGGAATTTCTGGCCTTTGACACCCGCGATGTGCCCACCGTCATGGCGCTCAAAGACATCGCGCCAACACGGCCTGACATCGCCGCGGACTATCGCGTGCTGGCCCTCACCTATGATGCGCTGATCGAAGATGTCAGCGCCCTGCGAGAAGCATGGGAGGTGCTGCAATCCGGCCGCGCCCTGTTGATTTTGCAATTTGTCGCCATTTGCCTTGTGGCCTTTGCCGCGCCTTTCCGGCTGGGGCGCACAATTGACGGGTTGATCTGAGCGTCATGGCGCGACTTCGGCCTTGTCCGCTCAGGCCGCTTTGCTAATCTCGCCCCATGCACCGCCTGCTTTGCCTTCTCTCGCTCACGCTGATCTCCTGCTCCCGCCCGCTGACGGAGACAGAGGCCGCCTTTGCACGCTATGTGCATGGCGCGGGGCTCGACACCGCGCGCGTGCGCATCACCCGCGACGTGCCGCTCGGTGTGGCCACTTTTGAATATAAAAAACGCCCGCGTCTGGCCTGTCGCGAACGCATCAATCCCGAGCCCAAAGAAGAGGTCATCACCGCCTCCCCCGCAGGCGTGGTGCTGTTCAATCGGCTTTTCACCACAGAGGGCTGGTCCGTGCCAAATTACGTGCCCGACTATCCCGAAAAACTGCACATGAGCGCCGCGCTGTTCTTTGCCCATGAAATGACCCACATCTGGCAGTGGCAAAATCGCGAGATCACCGGCTACTCGCCGCGCCGCGCCGCCAGCGAGCACAAACGCGGCGTGGATCCTTACCAATTCGAAACAGCCTCTGCTGAGACATTTCTGGACTATGGCTATGAGCAGCAGGCGGCGGTGGTCGAAGAATATCTCTGTTGCGCGATCCTTGATCCCGAGGCGCCGCGCACCACACGGCTGCGCGCGCTGCTGGATGATCACTTCCCGGTCGATGATTTGCCCCGTCTGGAGTCTGTGATCCTGCCGTGGGATGGCGCAGAACTTGAGGGTATTTGCCGCTGATCACAGCGCGATTTTGCACCTACGTCATACAGACGCAATACCGTAGCGATACCGACGCAATACCGATGTGTTTCCCCGCACAAAAAAGGGGCCATCGGCCCCTTCTGTGCATCTACGCTTATTTGTAACCGAAGGCGCTGTCCGGGATCAGCTGTCGCTTGCCCCCCGGTGGCGTCCACTCACTTTCAAAACAGGCGGTGCCTTCTTTCTGGAAATACAACACCTTAATGTCATACCAGCCCGCCTGAGGCACATTCACCTGCGGCCGCCCCGCACTGGCACAGGCCGTAATGCCATCCAGCTTGCCCACAGTCTGTCCGCTGATCCAGATCTGAGCGCCATCATTTGTATAAAATTCAATACCATAGACCCCAGCAGCCGGGAACTTGATGTAGCCCTTAACCTCGGCTGAAACCAGTTCAGCGCGACCGGATGTCATCACTGGCGCACCTTTGCCCTTGTCAGGGAAATTCAAACCCGGCAGCGGCTCACCCGCCTCACCAAAGCGCTCAATCCGTCGTTGCGCAGGATGCAGATTGCGCACATTCCGATCATTGACCGCATAGACCACCGACAGCCCGGTCTTGAGACCCTTCGGTTGCGGGTTGGCAGGTGTCAACTCAATCACCTGCGCCGAAAGTGCGCCCCCCAACAGAACAGAAACAGCTGTCAACGCACTGAAAACAATAGACTTCATTTTGCAACCTCCCTCGTGTCGCAGACTTCTTTGGCAGCCTAAAACCTTTGCCGCCTTCAGGGCAAGTCACAGTTCAGAAACTGCGAGACCTATCTGGCATTCAGCCTTTACTACGGCGCAACCCTGCCGCGTCCAAGAGCTCGCTCCAATGAGAAAAGGCCACATCATGAGAAATTTCGTCTACGGCGGACTTTCGATACCCTTCGGTAAACAAGGCAAAAGTCACCCCAGCGTTTGACGCAGTATCCGCATCCACTTCGCTGTCCCCGACATAAAGCACGTCACTTTTCTGGACATCGCCCATCGCTGCCAACAACGGTTTTGGATCAGGTTTGCGCACCGGCAAACTGTCCCCACCGATCACAGCCTCAAAAAAGCTGGCCAGCCCTAAACCGTCCAGGACATGCCGAGCAGGCTCCACAGGTTTGTTTGTGCACACAGCCAAGGTAAACCCTTGTTCCTTCAGATGCTTCAGCGTGTCGAGCACACCATCATAGACCACCGACTTGTCAGAGTTTGAAGCGTTGTAGATCGCCAGAACACGCGCATGGATCCGATCGAACTCTACCTCTTCAATGTTGCGGGCCGCCATGACCCGCTCCACCAAAGTTGGCAAGCCGTTTCCAATGAACTTGATGGTGGTAGGAAGGTCGAGCGGCGCGAGCCCCTCCTCTTCTAGCATCACATTTACGGATGCCTGAATGTCTGGTGCACTATCTACCAGCGTGCCATCCAGATCGAAAATCACTGCCTTGACCATCTTCACCGCTCCCTTGCGTTTGGCGCAAAGAAACAAGGTTTTAGACCAATGGCAAGCGCCCTGATCAGCTTCCTGCTGCGCGATACCAGGAAATGATCGCCTGCCGCTCTTCCAGCTCCATCCAGCTTACATTGGCCGGGGGCATTGCATGGCTCACGCCCGATTGAAGGTAGATTTCACGCGCCATCGCGGCGACTTCTGTTGGCGTTTCAAGCAAAACGTTCTTTGGCGCTCGATGAATGCCATCATAAAATGGCTCACGTGCATGGCACATTGAACACCGTCCCAAAACGATATCAGTAACATCTTCAAAACCATCCGCAGAGGCAAACACCTGCTCGGCAGGCGTGAAGCCACGCGCCTCCTCTTCCTCAAGCGGGGTGTGCGCCATCGGGGCCGTTGACAACCACATGATGAGCACAAAAAGGATCGCGGTCACTGCCCATGTCCAATATGGCATACCTTTGCGCGCATGCATGGTGTTGAAGAAATGCCGGATGGTGACCCCCATCAAGAACACGAGCGCCGCAATGATCCAATTATACTCGGTGGCAAAGGCCAGCGGGTAGTGATTGGACAACATCAGGAACACGACCGGCAAGGTCAGATAGTTGTTGTGGGTCGAGCGCAGCTTGGCAATTTTGCCGTACTTCGGATCCGGCGTACGACCTTCTTGCAAGTCTTTCACCACGATACGCTGGTTTGGCATGATGATAAAAAACACATTTGCAGTCATGATCGTTGCGGTAAATGCCCCCAAATGCAGCATCATTGCGCGACCAGTGAACACCTGCGTGTATCCCCAGCCCATCACAACAAGCAGAGCAAAAAGCAGAACCATCAAAACCGTTGGAAATTCACCCAACTTGGATTTGCAGAGAAAATCATACACCAACCAGCCGACGCCAAGCGAGAGCGCTGAGATTACAATGCCTTGCCAAAGTACGAGATCAGATTTGGTCTGATCCACGAGGTAAAGTTCGCCGCCCACCCAATAGACGACCATCAAAAGTGCCGCACCGCTGAGCCAAGTGGAATAGCTCTCCCATTTGAACCAGGTCAGATGCTCTGGCATCGCCTCGGGGGCCACGAGGAATTTGCGAATGTGATAGAATCCCCCGCCATGCACCTGCCATTCTTCGCCATGTGCTCCGACAGGCAGATTGGGCGCTTTGCGCAGCCCCAAATCCAATGCAATGAAGTAGAAAGATGAGCCAATCCAGGCAATCGCGGTGATCACGTGCAGCCACCGCACCGCAAATTCCAGCCAATCCCAGATGATCGCGAACTCGTTCATGGTTTTCTCTCTTTTTGTCGTCGCAGTAAGCTAGCGCCCCTTCGTTTTCTTCTCTATCGTGAAAAACTCCGAACAGCTTCAAGAAAATCCTGAAGATCACATGTCTTACATCGACAACATTCGCACATTTGTACGCGTTTATGAACTTGGCAGCATGTCAGCCGCCGCGCGGGATCAGCGTATTTCGGCAGCGGTGGCCTCATCGCGCATCTCACAATTAGAGGAATATCTAAGCGTTCGATTGTTCCACCGTACGACACGTCAGCTCAACCCAACAGAGCAAGGCAACACCTTCTATGACGGAGCCTGCAAGATTCTGGAGGCCATTGACGAAGCTGAATCGGCCGTGAATTCCATCACGCAAAGCCCTCGTGGATTGCTGCACATAGCGGCACCTCTCGGCGTTGGCCGTCGCCTGATTGCACCTTTAATACCTGAATTCAAAAAAGAATATCCTCTGATAGATCTGCGATTGCGTCTTTCAGACCGCAAGCTCGATCTCACCGCAGAGGGTCTGGATGTGGCCTTCTTTCTTGGCTTGCCCGAAGACAGCACTCTGCGCATTCGCAAGATCGCCGACTGCCCTCGTGTGCTCTGCGCAGCGCCCAAATACCTTTCCGAACGCGGCGTGCCCGAAAACCCTGAGGCGCTCACAAACGGCGCCCACGACTGTCTGAACTTGCGCTACCCCGGGGCACCGGAGTTTCAGTGGCCGCTGGAGACAGAGATCGGAACCCGCCGCTTTGCTGTCAGAGGGCCTTTTGAATCTGACGATGGAGATGTGCTCACAAATTGGGCACTTGAGGGCTTTGGCATCACCCTCAAGCCTGTGTTTGAAATTGCTGAGCACCTAAAATCTGGCGCTTTGGTCCCAGTGCTTCAGGATACGCCCCCGATCCCCATTCAAATGGCACTCTTGTACACGCACCGACGCCATCAAGACCCCAAGACGCGCCTTTTGATCGAGTTCATGACCCCGCGTGTTCAAGCCGCGCTCAAAGGAACGCTTTCAATCTCAGAGAATTAGCTGCCCCGATAGGTGGAGTAGCCATAGGGGGACAGCAAAAGGGGCACGTGATAGTGCGCAGCGGCATCAGACATGCCAAACCGGATTGGGACGTCATCCAAAAACAGCGGATCATCGCCCGCCTGCCCTGTCTCACGCAGGTAGTCTCCGCAATGGAAGATCAACTCGTAAGACCCCGTCTGGAATTTGTCTTCCGGCAAAATCGGCGCATCGGTGCGGCCATCATCATTGGTGATGGTCTCTGCGATCTTACGGTGTGAGTTGCCGCTCACCTTATAGAGCGAAATACGAATGCCCTTTGCCGGCACCCCACGCGCCGTATCCAAAACATGTGTTGTCAGAAAACCAGCCATGACTATCCCTCATATATTCTGTGCATTGTCTATCGCCGAAGATGAAACTGCACGCAAAGTCAGAGTGCCAACAACTCTTTCATGAATAAAGAGAAAGTCTTGGGCATTTTCACGCGTTAGAACATAATGACAAAAATGTGAGGGAGCCGACCACGTGACTCGTTACGTCCGGAACATGCGGGGCTATGGCCCAAATCCACCCAAAGCCGCCTGGCCCAACGACGCTAAAGTCGCCGTTCAGTTTGTGCTGAACTACGAAGAAGGTGGCGAAAACTGTGTCCTGCATGGAGATGCAGCCTCAGAGGCGTTTCTCTCGGATATTCCGGGCGCCGCCCAATGGCCCGACCAGCGTCATTGGAACATGGAGTCGATCTACGAATACGGAGCACGGGCCGGGTTCTGGCGCTTGCACCGCTTGTTCACCGGGGCCGACATCCCCGTCACAATCTATGGCGTGGCCACTGCTCTCGCGCGCAGCCCTGAACAGGTTGCCGCCATGAAAGGCGCAGGCTGGGAAATCGCCAGCCATGGCTTGAAGTGGGTTGAACATAAAGACATGCCGGAGGATGAAGAGAGCGCTTCGATCGCAGAAGCGATCCGGCTCCACACCGAAGTCGTCGGGGAGCGCCCGCGCGGTTGGTACACAGGCCGCTGCTCAGCAAACACGGTGCGTCTGGTCGCAGAGGAAGGCGGCTTTGACTACATTTCAGATACTTATGACGATGACTTGCCTTATTGGATAGAGCTTGAAGACCGTGATCAGCTGATCATCCCCTACACGCTTGAGGCCAATGACATGCGGTTTGCCACCGCGCCGGGATGGGTCACCGGGCAAGATTTCTATACCTATCTGAAAGATGCATTCGACGTCCTTTATGCCGAAGGCTGCGACGGCGCGCCCAAGATGCTGTCCATCGGTCTGCATTGTCGCTTGGTGGGACGTCCCGGTAAGCTTGCTGCCCTCAAACAGTTCATAGACTACATCCAGAGCTTCGAAGGTGTCTGGACGCCACGGCGTATTGAAATTGCCGAACACTGGCAAACAAACCACCCACATCGCCGCATCGAACGTCCCAGCCAAATGAGCAAAGAGCGCTTTGTTGACTGCTATGGCGGGATCTTTGAGCACTCTCCTTGGGTGGCCGATTTGGCCCACGATCTGGAGCTTGGGCCAGCCCATGACTGCGCAGCGGGTGTGCACAATGTGCTGTGCCGTGCGTTCCGCCGTGCGCCACAAGACGCGCGCCTCAAAGTTCTGCGTGCCCACCCTGATCTGGCAGGAAAACTGGCCGCAGCAGGTCGTTTGACTGAAGAAAGCACATCAGAACAGGCCAGCGCAGGGCTTGATATGTTGACTGACGGTGAACGCACCCGGTTCACCCAGTTCAACACCGAATACGTCGCAAAGCATGGCTTTCCGTTCATTATCGCGGTGCGCGATCACAACAAAGCGTCGATCATGGCGGCTTTTGAGCGCCGGATCGGCAACGACAACGAAACTGAATTTGCAGAGGCCTGCCGCCAGGTTGAGCGGATCGCGGAATTCAGATTACAGGATCTTCTGCCGTGAAACAGATCATCGCGCGCCAGCTGTCCGCAGAAGGCTTTGCGCCATTTGGCGATGTCATCGAGCTGAAAGACACACCCGACAAAATCATCAATCAGGGCATGTGCGGCCGTCATCACGATCTGGCAAACATGGATTTCGGGCCAGACGGGCGCGCGGGCATTTCATTGTTCAACGCCACGCCCCGCGCACTCCCGTACACCGTCGATATGGTGGAACGTCACCCCGAAGGCTCCCAGGCTTTCATACCGATGACAGAACACGCGTTTTTGGTGATCGTTGCCAAAGATTTAGGCGGAGTGCCAGATGCACCGCTGGCATTCCTCACAGCACCGGGACAAGCGATCAATTTTCATCGCAATACGTGGCACGGTGTCCTGACTCCGCTTTCAAACCCCGGCCTCTTTGCTGTGGTGGATCGCATTGGAGACACTGCCAATCTTGAAGAATTTTGGTTCGACACACCCTATCAGGTTGTGGAGGAGCAAAGCCCTCGATCAGGTCCTCCCTGATCTTATCGCTCCAAGTGGCTCACCTAACGAAGCTGCGGGGCACAACGACCGACAGGAGAAGACAACATGGCTGAAACCACAGCTACGAATACACAGAGTTTGGGACAGTACTCTGACCCAAACGTCACACCTCCGCTTGGCCAAGCGATCCCGCTGGGCTTTCAACACGTTTTGGCGATGTTTGCCTCAAACGTAACCCCTTCTATCATCGTGGCCGGGGCGGCTGGGCTCGCCTTTGGCGGGCCTGAGCAAATTTATCTCATTCAAATGGCGATGCTATTTGCCGGGATCGCGACACTGTTTCAGACCGTGGGCATTGGCCCAATTGGCGCCCGCCTGCCCATTATGCAGGGCACGAGCTTTGCTTTTGTGGGCGTACTGGCAGGCGTTGCAGCCACTCAGGGGCTTAGCGTTGCGCTCACCGCCTGCATCATTGGCGGTGTGATCCACTTTGCGCTCGGCTCTGTGATTGGCAAATTGCGCTGGCTTTTCCCCCCATTGGTCACCGGCCTCGTAATCCTTGCAATCGGTCTCTACCTGATCCCAGTGGCCATCAAATATGCGGCAGGCGGGGCCGCGCCAATTCAAATGGAGGCAGCAAGCTTTGGCTCGCTCAAGCACTGGTCCGTGGCGCTGACCGTTGTTATCGTTGCGCTGGCATTGAAGTTCTACACCAAAGGCGTGTTGTCCAACGCCGCTATTCTGGTGGGCCTGCTTGCAGGCTATGTGCTGGCCTTTGCACTTGGCATGGTCAGCTTTGCAGCGGTGAGCAAAGCCTCATGGATAACAGGCATCACCCCTCTGCCCTACGGCTTTGAATTCAGCCTTGGTGCGGTCATTGCCGTCACGCTGGTGTCGGTTGTGTCTGCAATTGAGACGGCGGGCGATGCCTCTGCCACGGCCAAAGCAGGTGCAGGGCGTGACGCAACCGACGCAGAGATCCAAGGCGCGACTTACGCTGATGGTCTCGGCACGGCAATTGCGGGTGTCTTTGGAGGATTGCCAAATACCTCCTTCAGCCAGAACGTCGGCATTGTCGGTATGACCGGTGTCATGAGCCGCCATGTTGTGACCATCGGCGGCATCGTTCTGATCATCTGTGGCCTGCTGCCAAAAATCGGTGCGGTCATCGCATCCATGCCTCTCCCCGTGCTTGGTGGTGGTGTGATCGTGATGTTTGGTATGGTGGCCTCTGCGGGTCTCAACGTGCTGACCGAGGTGAACATGAACCGCCGCAATATGGTGATCATTGCAGTCTCGCTCGCCGCTGGCCTGGGGCTTAACTTGGTGCCAACAGCGGTTCAGTACCTGCCAGGTGTCGTCAAAACGCTGATGACCTCAGCAGTCGCCCCAACAGCGCTCTGCGCAATTGTTTTGAACTTGGTGCTGCCACAGGAAGACAACTGATAACACCTAAGCACTTGCAAAAGGGGCGCTCGCGCCCCTTTTTTTATGCCTAAATCTAGGCCAACATCTCCAACTTAAATATACATACTTAGCATTTATCAGTCATGACGCCTGCGCATGGGAGCCATGCACCGGCCCCACTAGCAGAATGGTTTAATATTAAACTATAAAGGCTGAAACGCGGATTTCAGTGGAGGAGACGCCGCATGGCGAACGAGATTTCTGACATCGACCCGGTCGAATCCCAAGAATGGCAAGACGCAATCGAAGATGTGATTGCACGGGATGGACCGGACAGAGCCCACTACTTGCTCGACAAAGCTGTACAACAAGCCCGTGCGGCCGGGGCCACTCTGCCCTTCTCAGCAACCACACCTTACCAGAACACCATTCCAACGGATGATCAGGAAGACTTCCCTGGTGATCTGGACATGGAATGGCGTATTCGCACCATCAACCGATGGAACGCCATGGCCACAGTGGTTCGCCGCAACAAGGAAAGCAGCGAGTATGGCGGGCATATCGCCTCCTTTGCCTCTTCTGCGGTGATGTATGACATCGGCCTAAACCACTTCTGGCGCAGCAAATCTGCGATCCATGGCGGCGACCTTGTCTTCTTCCAGGGCCACGTGATTCCCGGCATCTATGCGCGCTCCTTTATGGAAGGCCGCCTGACCGAAGAGCAGCTGGAAAACTTCCGCTCCGAGGTGAACGGCAAAGGCCTTTCCTCTTACCCGCACCCATGGTTGATGCCCGACTATTGGCAATTCCCAACGGTCTCCATGGGCCTAGGCCCGCTGATGGCGATCTACCAAGCGCGGTTCATGAAATACATGCACAACCGTGGCCTAATCGACATGGCAGACCGCAAGGTCTGGTGCTTCCTCGGCGATGGTGAGATGGACGAGCCGGAAAGCCGTGGCGCCATCGACCTCGCGGTACGCGAAGGCCTCGACAACCTGATCTTTGTGGTGAACTGCAACCTGCAGCGTCTGGATGGCCCTGTGCGTGGCAACCACAAAATCGTGCAGGAACTCGAAGGCGACTTCCGCGGTGCCGGCTGGAACGTCATCAAATTGCTTTGGGGCAAAGGCTGGGATGAGTTGCTGGAAAAAGACACCTCCGGCAAGCTGCGTCAGCTGATGGATGAAACCGTTGACGGCGACTATCAGACCTTCAAGTCCAAAGATGGCGCATACATTCGCGAGCATTTCTTTGGCAAATACCCAGAAACGGCGGAACTGGTCAAAGACTGGACAGATGAACAGATCTTCGCCTTGCGCCGTGGTGGCCATGACCCGCAAAAGGTTTACACCGCATTCAAACGCGCCACAGATACCAAGGGCATGCCAACCTGCCTGCTGATCAAGACGGTCAAAGGTTACGGGATGGGCAGTGCTGGCGAAGGCCAGAACACCACCCACCAGCAGAAAAAAATGGCCGAAGATCAGCTGCGCGCCTTCCGGGATCGCTTTGAGATCCCTGTAAGCGACGAAGATCTGCCCAAAGCGCCATTTGTGAAGCTCAATAACGCGCAGAAAGCCTATCTCGCAGATCGCCGTAAGGCACTTGGCGGCGAATTCCCAAAACGGGAAACCAAGTCTGCCAAAATGGAGATCCCTGCCCTCGATAAGTTTGCGGCACAGTTGAAAGGCACTGGTGAGCGTGAAATCTCCACGACCATGGCGTTTGTGCGTATCCTGACCACACTCTTGCGTGACAAGCAGATCGGCAAAAACGTGGTGCCCATCGTGCCTGACGAAAGCCGCACCTTCGGTATGGAGGGCCTGTTCCGCTCTGTGGGGATCTATAACCCCGAAGGGCAGAAATACACGCCCGAAGACGCGGATCAGATGATGTACTACAAGGAATCGACCTCTGGTCAGGTTCTGCAGGAAGGCATCAACGAAGCCGGTGCGATGGCAGATTGGATTGCGGCGGCGACCTCCTATTCCAACCATGGCGTGCCGATGATCCCCTTCTTCATCTACTACTCCATGTTTGGCTTCCAGCGGATCGGCGATCTGGCATGGGCCGCAGGTGACAGCCGTGCACGTGGCTTTATGCTGGGTGGCACCGCAGGGCGTACGACTCTGAACGGCGAAGGTCTGCAGCATGAGGATGGCCACAGCCATATCCTCGCAGGCACCATTCCGAACTGCGTGAGCTATGACCCGACCTTCCAATACGAGGTTGCGGTGATCGTTCAGCATGGCCTGAAGCGCATGTATGAAGATCAGGAAGACGTGTTCTTCTACCTCACTCTGATGAACGAAAACTACGCCCATCCGGATATGCCAATGGGTGTGGAAGATGAGATCATCAAAGGTCTCTATCGCTTCCAAGAGGTGAAGAAACCGACCAAGAAACATGTGACGCTGATGGGCTCTGGCACCATTCTGGTGCAGGTCATGAAAGCGGCTGAGATGCTGAAAGAAGACTTCGGTGTCACATCCGAAATCTGGTCTGCGACCAGCTTTAATGAGCTGGCACGTGACTGTCAGGACGCAGCACGCCACAACCGCCTGAACCCACTGGCTGAGCCAAAAGTGCCATTTGTGTCTGAGCAGCTCGCAAAGGCCACCGGCCCTGTGATTGCGGCAACAGACTACATGAAGAACTACGCAGAGCAGATCCGCGCCTGTGTGCCGGGCAGCTACACGGTTCTTGGCACCGATGGTTTTGGCCGCTCTGACAGCCGCGTGAACCTGCGCCGCTTCTTTGAGGTGGACGCAAATCACATCGCCGCAGCCGCCATGGTGGATCTCTACCGTGAGGGCGCTGTGACCAAGAAAGACCTTGAGGCCGCATTGGCCAAATATGACATCGACGGCGCCAAGCCGAACCCGCGCCTGGTGTGATCGGGAAGAGAGGAGATTTTAGACATGGCAATTGAAGTCAAAGTTCCCGACATCGGTGATTTCACTGACGTTCCAGTGGTTTCCGTCTTGGTCAGCCCGGGCGACGTGATCGCCGCAGAAGATCCGTTGATCGAAGTCGAAAGCGACAAAGCCACCATGGAAGTGCCGTCTCCGGCGGCGGGCAAAGTTGTCGAAATCAAAGTGGCCGAAGGCGACAAGGTTTCCGAAGGCTCTGTGGTTCTTCTGCTTGAGGCAGAAGACGCCGCAGAAGCGGCTCCGGCTGCAAAGACGGAAACAGCGCCAGCTGCGACCCCTGCAGCAGCACCTGCCTCGGCTCCAGCAGCTGTGACGGACGCCGGATTTGGCAAAGCGCATGCATCGCCATCTGTGCGTGCATTTGCACGTCAGCTTGATGTTGATCTTGCCAAAGTGAACGGCACCGGTCGCAAAGGGCGCATTTTGCGTGAAGACGTGACCGCCTTCTTGAAATCCACCACCGCAACAGCCGCACCCGCTGCTGGCGCTGCTCAGGGTGGCATGGGCATTCCGCCCATTCCAGCCGTCGACTTCTCCAAGTTTGGCCCGGTCGAAGATGTAGATATGCCTCGGATCAAAAAGATCTCTGGCCCGGCTCTGCACCGCAGCTGGCTCAACATTCCGCACGTCACCCATAACGACGAAGCGGACATCACCGATCTGGACAAGTACCGCAAAGAAATGGACACAATGGCCAAAGAAGACGGCTATCGCGTGACATTGCTTTCCTTCGTGATCAAAGCCTCGGTGTCGGCCCTAAAACAACATTGGGAAGTGAACTCTTCGATCCACCCCGATGGCGACAAGCTGATCAAGAAAATTTACTACAACATCGGCTTTGCAGCAGACACGCCAAACGGTCTTGTGGTGCCGGTGATCAAAGATGCAGATCGCAAGGGCATTGTGGAAATCTCCAAAGATCTCATGGAGTTGTCCGGCAAAGCCCGCGCGGGCGAGCTGAAAGGCCCGGATATGCAGGGCGCAACTTTCACCATCTCCAGCCTTGGCGGCATTGGCGGCACCTCCTTCACCCCGATTGTGAACGCACCGGAGGTCGCAATCCTTGGCCTGACCCGTTCCAAGATGGCACCGGTCTGGAATGGCGAGGAGTTTGTTCCACGTCTGATGCAGCCCCTGTCGCTGTCATATGACCACCGCGCCATTGATGGGGCCTTGGCTGCACGGTTTACCGTGACGCTGAAAACCCTTCTTGGCGATATGCGCAAGTTGATGTGGTAAGGAGAGCTGTGATGGACGTCAAAGTACCTGATATTGGTGACTTTTCTGAAGTTCCCGTTGTCTCCATTCTGGTCTCTGTCGGCGACACAGTCGCCGCAGAAGACCCGCTGATCGAGCTGGAAAGCGACAAAGCCACGATGGAAGTTCCTTCCCCCGCCGCGGGTGTGGTGAAGGAAATCAAAGTGGCCGAGGGCGACAAGGTTGCCGAAGGCAGCCTGATCGTTGTGCTGGAAGCGGAAGGTGCCACTGAGGCGCCCAAGGCTGCCGCTCCTGAGGCGCCTGCCGCACCTCAAGCTGTGGCCGCCACTGGCACCGCGACAGGCGCAGGTGACGTGCATGCGGAAGTGGTGGTTCTGGGCTCAGGCCCCGGCGGCTACACCGCAGCTTTCCGCGCCGCAGACCTTGGCAAAAAAGTTGTGCTGATTGAGAAAGACAGCTCGCTTGGCGGTGTCTGCCTCAACGTCGGCTGTATCCCCTCCAAAGCGCTGCTGCACTCTGCGAAAGTGATCACCGAAGCCGAGGAAATGGCCGATCACGGCATCAGTTTTACCAAGCCTGAGATTGATCTCGACAAGCTGCGCGGCTGGAAAGAAAGTGTTGTTAATCAACTGACTGGCGGCCTTGGTGGTCTGGCGAAGGCCCGCAAAGTGCAGGTTGTGAACGGCTATGGCACCTTCACCGGCCCCAACATGATCGAGGTCGACAATGACGGCGAGAAATCCACCGTCAGCTTTGATCAATGTGTGATCGCTGCCGGCTCTGAGCCTGTCACCCTGCCCTTCATTCCACATGATGATCCACGCGTGATCGACAGCACCGGTGCGCTGGAACTGGAAGACGTGCCAGAGCGCCTTCTCGTGCTCGGCGGCGGCATCATTGGCCTTGAAATGGCGACCGTCTATGACGCGCTTGGCTCCAAAGTGACCATCGTTGAATTCATGGACCAAATCATTCCGGGTGCGGACAAGGATGTGGTCAAACCGCTGCATAAACGCATCGATTCGCGCTATGAGGCGATCCTGACGCAGACAAAGGTCACAGCGGTTAACGCTACGGACGCGGGTCTTGAGGTCACCATGGAAGGCCCGAAGGGCGAAGTGGTTGATACCTTTGACAAAGTGCTTGTTGCGGTGGGACGTCGCCCGAATGGGGCGAAAGTCAACGCAACAGCGGCAGGTGTGGCCGTGGATGAGCGCGGCTTTATTGCAGTCGACAGCCAGCAACGCACTGGTGTGCCTCATATTTTTGCCATTGGTGATGTGGTTGGCCAGCCAATGCTTGCCCACAAGGCCGTGCACGAAGGCAAAGTGGCCGCAGAGGTGGCAGCCGGGCACAAACGTCACTTTGACGCGCGGGTAATCCCATCGGTGGCCTATACCGATCCTGAGGTCGCCTGGGTGGGTGTCACGGAAAACCAAGCCAAGGCCGAAGGGCTCAAGATTGGCAAAGGTGTGTTCCCGTGGGCCGCGTCTGGTCGTTCCCTCAGCCTGGGCCGCTCTGAAGGGCTTACCAAGTTGATTTTCGACGAAGACTCCGAGCGCGTGATTGGCGCAGGGATCGTTGGACCCAACGCCGGTGACCTGATTGCAGAGGTGGCGCTGGCCATTGAAATGGGCGCGGATGCGGTGGATCTGGGACACACAATTCACCCTCACCCAACCCTGAGCGAGACAGTGAATTTCGCGGCGGAAATGTTTGAAGGCACGATCACTGATCTGATGCCACCTCGCAAAAAGAAGTAAGAAAACAAGCCGTTTTCTGTCAAAGCGCGCCTTCGCTGAGGGCGCGCTTTTTCTATTAAGGAAGGTTAAGCCAGTTCAGGTGGCAAAAACCGCCTTCGGTATTGCGTCTGTATCACGTCGGTATTGCGGCGGTGTTAATAGGTGTCACACACGCGCGAGGAGAGGTGAACAAAGCGCACGTCGCCTGCTCTGTTTGCGCAACAGCCCGCCGGAATATAGGGCGCCGCTCAGAGCGGCCAGAAGAACGGGATCAGCAGCGAGGCAAGCACGCCAATCGACAGGTTCAGCGGAATGCCGACACGCATGAAATCGGTGAACTTGTAACCACCCGGGCCAAACACCAGCATGTTGGTCTGATAACCGATGGGCGTGGCAAAACTTGCCGAGGCTGCAATCATAACCGCCACCACCAGCGGACGTGGATCGACGCCAATGGCCTGCGCCAAGCCCACCGCGATGGGTGTGACAACCACTGCAACCGCATTGTTGGAGACAAGCTCTGTCAGCACAGAGGTCAGCAAATAGATTGCCCAGACCAACAGGAAAGGTGGCAGGTTTTCTAGCGCAGGGGCCAGAGCTGTGACGATCAGAGACACCGCCCCCGACGATGACAGCGCCGCCCCAATGGCGAGCATGGCAAAGATCAGCGACAGCAATCGCCCATCCACAAAGGAGAACGCTTCGTCAGCGTCAATACAGCGGGTCAAAAGCACCACCGCCACCGCAAGCAGAGAAAGCAGAAGGATGGGGGCCACACCGAGGCCTGCGAGGATCACAATGCCCGCCATCGCCCCAAGTGCAATGGGGGCATGGCCACGGCGGTACTCACGCTCTGAAGGTTGGGACACATCCACCATATCCATGTCCGCAGAGAGGCGCTGAATGTCTTCGGGCGCGCCTTCGAGCAGGAGCGTGTCACCCACACGTACCACCAATTGGTCGAGTTGCTGGCCAATGTTCTGGTTGCGACGGTGAACGGCGAGCGGGTAGACGCCATAACGCCGGCGCAGACGCAGGGAGCCAAGACGGCGGCCCACCATACGACAGCCCGGCGTGATCAGGGCCTCTACCGTAGTGGTTTCCACCGCACCGACCTGATCCAGCCGTTTGAGTGATTTGTTGCGTTGCAGGCTGAGCAGTTCGGTCATCTTGGTGCGCAGCACCACGCGATCGCCCACCTGCAGCGTCACCTCTTTCAGATTGCGGCGCAGCGAGGTGTCGCCCCGGATCACGTCAATCAGGCGCACGCCATCGCGTTTGAAAAGCTGAACACCGGTGACTTCGCGCCCGACAAGGTTGCTTTCGGGGGGGATCACCGCTTCGGTGAAGAATTTCATCTGGCTGCGGTTGGACAGCAGGTCTGCCATGCTGGCGCGGTCAGGCAGCAGGCGGCGGCCTATCAGGTAGAGGTAAAGCATGCCCCAGGCGACAATGATGAGGCCCAGCGGTGTGACCTCAAAAATCGAGAATGGCGCGAGCCCCTGATCGCGGGCAACCCCATCCACCAGAAGGTTGGTTGAGGTGCCAATCAGCGTGAGTGTGCCGCCCATAATCGCTGCATAGCTCAATGGTATCAATAACTTAGAGGCCGAAGTTCCCAACGTGCGTGCCAACTGTGTGAACACGGGGATCATCACCACAACAACCGGTGTGTTGGAGACAAAGGCCGAGGCGACAATCACAAAGGCAAGCAGCATGATGATGGCCAGCGCGGGGTTCTTTTTGGCCTGCCCATCTGCGAGCTGCGTAAAGGTTGAGAGCGCGCCGGTGCGCACCAAAGCGCCCATCACGATGAACATGGCCGCAATGGTCCAGGGCGCGGGATTGGAGAGCACATTGAGGGCCGCGTCATAGGGCAGCACACCCAGAAACAGCAGCACCGCAACACCGCCAATGGCGACCACTTCGGTGGGGTAAACCTCTTTCAAAAACAGCACAAACATGCCCACCACGGTCAGCAGTGCGAGCACCGCCTGGGTGGTTTGAGAAAACGCGAAAAGATCCATATGTGTCCTGCCCTTGTCAGCGGACAAGTTTTACCATGGCGCCAAGGTCTCACAAGCGATTTTCGCGCTCGGGCACTGGCAATTGCGCTATCTTGGGGGCCAGCCCCCACACCCCCGGGATATTTTTGGCAAGAGGAAGGCAGATCCGGGCGCATGCAAGACAGCGGGGCCTATTTGTCCGCCATGGAGAATCGGCCGCATTGCAGGCGGTGGCCGTGAAACTGGCGGGCACGAGGCCGGTCTGCTGCGTTCAATCTGTCTGTTGGGTGCGGGGACGCACAAGTGTCATGCCAAGCAGGATCAGAGCCAGCGCCGCCCAGACCCAGAGCGAATAGCGTTCAGACAGCAGGATCATCGCCCAGAGCACGCCTGTGCCTGTCACCACATAGGCGACCTGTGCGGCAAAAACCGCCCCGGCGCGCGACACAAGCCAGACATAGGCGGTGTAGACACAGACATGGATCAGCGAGCCGAGCACCAGCGCAAATTCGGGTGCGTTCCAGTGAGTACGTGGATCAATGAACTGATCTGTCGCCAGCGCAAGCGGCAGTGCCAGCACAGCGCCGATGACACAGGCGCCGTACAGCACCTGCCCTGCGCCAAGCCCGTGCATGCCCCATTTGGACACGACGTTGCCCTCCAGCGCATAGCAAATGGGCGCGATGACCGCGATGGGCAGCCAGAGCGCCATCGCTGGATCCGGCAGGGCCTCGGGTTCGGACAGGATCATCACGCCGCCAAGCCCAGCGATCAGCCCCGCCAGACGGCCCCAACCAAAGCGGTCCACCCGAAAGAGCAGCGCCATGGGGAAAGCGACAATCGGCACCAGCGAGATCACAATGGACATCACGCCAGAGGGCAATTCCGCGGCGGCGCGGTAGGAAAAGCTGTTGGGAATGAGCGTGCCAAGCGCGGCGATCAGAAGAAAGAACCAGAGCTTGTCGCGTGGCAGCGCAATTGACTTACCGGTGCAGAGCCGCAGCAGGAACAGAACCAGCGCGCCAATTAAGAGTTGCCAGAAAATCAGGCCAAGCGGTTGATAGCCTTCAGAAACCGCTATTTTTGTCAGAGGTTGTGTGAGCCCCCAACCAGTGCCGACAGCCAGCAGGATTGCGGTGAAATGCAGGGGCTTCATTCAAGAACGCTTTGTCAGCTGGGGCCGGACTGGCTGAGCCTGCCGCCCTGACGCACCATTTCGATGCGGGTGGCGGCGCCGGTGCGGTCGTCGGTTTCCACATAGACGCCTGAGAGCGTCGCCTCCCCCAAAGCAGGTGTGAAGCGCGCCTTGGGCATGCCGGTGACAAAGCGGCGCATGGGCTCTTCTTTCTCCATGCCAATGACGGAATTGTAGTCACCACACATGCCGGCATCGGCCTGAAAAGCGGTGCCTTTGGGCAGGATCTGGGTGTCGGCGGTGGGCACATGGGTGTGGGTGCCGACCACAAGGCTGACGCGACCGTCGCAGAAATGCCCCATGCCCATTTTCTCCGAGGTGGCCTCACAGTGCATGTCGACAATGGCGGCCTGCACCATGCCGCCGCGCGGATGGGCGCGCAGCACCTGATCGATGGCGGAGAACGGATCGGCGTAAGGCTGCTTCATAAAGACCTGCCCCAGCGCCTGCGTGACCAGCACCTTGCGCCCGCCGCGCGCGTCAAACACACGGAAGCCTTTGCCCGGCACATCCCCGCGCGCAATGTTGAGCGGGCGGATGATGCGCGGCTCTGACTGGATGAACTGCATCATCTCTTTCTGATCAAAAGCGTGGTCGCCCAGCGTGAGGCAATCGGCACCGGCATCAAGCAGCGCTTTGGCGTGCGCGCCGGAGAGTCCCATGCCGTTGGAGGCGTTTTCGCCGTTCACCACGACAAAATCGAGCCGCCAGTCTTCCCGCAGTTTGGGAAGGCGTTCCACCACAGCCGCGCGTCCGGCGCGACCCATCACATCACCGAGAAAGAGCATTTTCATAAAGACCGGGCCTACTCTCCTTCGCGCCGCATCTCAAGATGCGATGTGGACGCAGCCTCGGTTTCAGCGGTTTTCGATATAGGCAACAACAAAATCTGGCGCTGGAAACTGCGTGAGTAACACGTAGATGAGCGCCAATCCCAGTACCAACCGCCCGAGTTTGTAAACACGTCCCATACCACGCAAAACCTGTGCCTTTGCTCTTAGCCCACCAGTACCCACTTTCCGGGGCTTGAGCATGTCATTGGGCATTGCGTTGCGTTCCCCACGCACGGCGGCCTGTAACTGATCCGGGCTGTTGGCCATTGTCTTGACGGCCATGCGGCGCTCTGTGCCTTCTTTGCGGCGGCGCAACTCAATGTAGCCGTCCGGCATCTGTGGCGCATCGAAGTTGTGGCGGACCTCGATCACCGGCGCATCGGGATCGCCCATCCCAAACGTCTCGTTGTCTCCCAAGATACGTCCGATGCTGCGGCAATAGGTGACAAAAGCAAGAATGTACTGGTAGCTGTCCGCCCAGTCTTGGGTGTCTGGCGCAAAACAGACCATTTTGCCCACAAGCCGCTGCGAACCAAACCCACGAATGCCGACTTTCACAGATCCGTCGGCCAGTTCTTTTACGTCATAAGGAAACGCACCCACATAGAGCAGCAGATTGAACCCATCTGTGGCGAGATCCTTGAAGGTGTTTCCATCCATCAATTGATGTGACGGTGCCCAATGCACCGCCGACGGAGTCATTTCATCAATCACGGCACAGGTAACAGACTGCGCAATGAGCATACGCTCTTCGAAGCTGTCTTGATCTACCACATTGCCAAAAATGCCATCGAGCTCGGCCAGCATGTCGCTGCCCAAGCCCGCCGCAACGGCAGCCTGTGTAAACCCCGGCAGATTGCCCGGTCCGATTTCGATCAAGAGTGCGCGTTTGTGATGCTGGATGGCTTTGACAAGATCTGGCCGCGTGTTGGCAATCAAAGGGTTCAGCAACACATCCGCAAACCCTTGCATGTTCATCGGCTCGTCAAATCGCTTTAGAGTGACGTGGGCCTCGTCGCTGGCAAGACCAAGGGTGGTTTTGGTGTTATACCCTTTGAGCGAGCTCCACTCTCCTTGCCCCTCGAGCGCGGCTTGCAGCTTTGGCACCAAAGCCTCCAGTGCAGAGAATTGCTTTCTAAAAACCCGTGGGTTGTCGTAGATAAGTACGACTTGAAGCGGTTGGGACAATTCATTGATCACTGCACTGCTTTCGCTTAAATTGTTTTCCCCCTGCCTTTCAATCGAATGTGTCTAAATTGGGCAGTAAGTGAGGAAAAATATACAGGCATTGGGCAAATTCAGTATAGCCGTCAGTTCCGAGTTCCGGATTTCTAGCTTGCCTGAAACTTGCGCCTCGATATGCTGATCAGCGAATTATTCAAACCATAGGTGTATTGATGAAACCCATAGCCACCCTAACAGCCGTTGGCTCCTTGACCGTCCTCGCGGCATGTGTCGAACCCTATCCAAATGACCCGACCAACCTCGCCAATCCGGCAGCAACCTTCTGTGTTGATCAGGGCAACCAATATGAGGTGCGTCAGGATGCGGCGGGCAATGCCGTGGGCTATTGCATTCAGCCAAACGGCACCGAGGTCGATGCCTGGGAGTATTTCCGCGTCAACGCAACCTAAACGCCGCCCCCTCCTCTGACGGGGCAGACGCGTTTATGAAAACTCGATCACCCGGTTTTGGGTGATCATCATATCCAGAGGTTGATCGGTGGCTTCCAGCGGCAGGGCCTCGGCCATCTGTTCTTCAAAGGCAAAACCGATTGCCAGCGTGGCGCGATGGCTGCGCAGAAGCTCCAGCGTGCGGTCGTAAAAGCCACCGCCATAGCCCAGACGCCCGCCTTTGAGATCAAAGCCCACCAGTGGCACGATCACGATCTCTGGCTCAAAAAAGTCATCCACTTCAGGCACTTTTGCGCCAAAAGGGCCATCGCGCAGCGCGCCCTCCGGCTCCCAGCGGGAAAATTTGAGCGGCATGGCCTCGCCCTGAATGACGGGCACGCCAACAGGCCCATAAGCGGCGGCCTCAGCCATTGCAGCGAGGGGCGAAATTTCGGTGCGGATGGGCATATAGCCCGCAATCGGCACCCCACGATAGCCAGCAAGCACCTCTGACAAATGGCCCGCCTGACCGGGGCCTGCCGCAGCGTGGGCCGCCTTGCGGCGCGCAAAGGCCGCTTTGCGGGCGGCGGCTTTCTGTTCGTTCAACGTTAAATCAGTGCTCATGGTCAGTCGCTCACAAAAGAACCTGGGCGGCCAGCCCAAGGAAAAGGAAAAAGCCCACAACATCGGTCACCGTGGTGACAAACGGGCCAGAGGCCAGCGCGGGGTCGATATTCATGCGGTCCAGCGCCATGGGAATGAGGATGCCGCCCAGCGCGGCGGCAATTTGGGTGAGCAGCATGGCCACGCCAATCACCACGGCCAGCATCGGCACGCCAAACCAGGCGCCTGCCACCAGCGCCATGATAAAGCCAAAGAGCGCACCATTGAGCGCGCCCACAGAGAGTTCCCGCCGGATCACGCGCATGGCATTTTGCGCGGTGAGGTCTTTGGTGGCGAGCGCGCGTACGGTGACTGTCATGGTTTGGGTGCCGGCGTTGCCGCCCATGGAGGCAACAATTGGCATCAAGACCGCAAGCGCAACCATTTGATCCACCGTTTCGGCAAAGAGATTGATCACACCGGAGGCCAGAATTGCGGTCAGCAGGTTTACAAACAGCCATGTGGCGCGGCCCTTGGCGGCGCTGAAAATCGTGTCTGAGAGGCTGGCCTCATCACTCACACCGGCGAGGCGCAGAATGTCCTCTTCGTGTTCCTCATCAAGCACTGCCATGGCGTCATCAATGGTGATCACGCCGACCAGACGCTCATCCTCATCCACGACGGGGGCAGAGATCAGGTGATACTGGTTGAAGGCATAGGCCACATCCTCTTCGTCCTGCGTGACGGGGATGATCTGAAACACCTCTTCGACCAATGTGGCCAATGGCAATTCGCGGCGTGATGACATGAGCTTGCCAAGGGTGACATTGCCCACAGGTTTCATGCGCGGATCCACAAGGATCACGTGGTAAAACTGTTCTGGCAGCTCCTCGGCGTTGCGCAGAAAGTCGATGGCTTCGCCCACTGTCCAGTGCTCTGGCGCAAACACCGTTTCACGCTGCATCAGACGACCAGCGGTGTTTTCCGGATAGCTCAGCGCCTGCTCCACCGCGACACGGTCGGCATCCTCAAGCTGATCCAGAATGGCTTCCTGCTGCGGCTCATCGAGATCTTCGACCAGATCAACGATGTCGTCGCTTTCCAGCTCGCGCACCGCTTCGGCCAGAACATCCGGGCGCAGGATGTTCATCACCTCTTCGCGCAGGCCCTCATCCAGTTCTGAGAGGATTTCGCCGTCAAATTCCGCGCCATAAAGTTGTACAAGGCGGCGGCGATCAAAGGCGTTGATCTGTTCCAGAAGGTCGGCGATGTCCGCAGCGTGCAGCGGGCCCATCAACTCAAGCAGTGTGTCGCGATCCCCGGCCTCAATCGCATAGAGCACACCTGCGGCCAGTTTGGGGTTCAGGGCGTAGTCGTCCTGTTCCTCAGCGTCAGCGATGATGTCTGCGGTCTGATCGATGGCTTGGGTCATGACACCTGCTCTCTCGTTCTGCCGCTGGGAAGCCGCCAGCAAGACCGGCTGCTCTGGGGCGTTTGCTCTGACGTGCTTGCCTGCTTGGCAAGGCTTGGACTTGGCCCGGACCATAGGTTAAAGCAGAGAGGAAACTCAATGGGATGCGACGGATTTGCGCTCAAAAAAGGCCTGCTGCGCGCAGGCTTTGCGCTTTGCGTGACAACTGCGCCCTGAAACCTGTGGAGCCTGCCTTGATGCCCCCTTCTGTTTTGCTGCTTGGTCAAACCCTGTCTTTTGTGAAAAGCCCGTTTGAGGCCCCGCTTGAAAGCGCGGTGCGCCATCTGACCCACGGTGGGGTTTTGATGTCGGATGGCAAAATTGTTGCGGTGGAAGATGGGGCCACGTTGAAGGCCGCGCATCCGGACGCGCAGGTGGTGGACTATGGCGACAAGCTGATCTGTGCAGGCTTTGTGGATGCGCATGTGCATTACCCGCAGACCGGCATCATCGCGAGTTGGGGCAAGCGGTTGATTGACTGGCTGAACAGCTACACCTTTCCCGAGGAGATGCGGTTTGGCGAGTGGGCCTATGCGAATGAGATCGCCAAGACCTATCTGGATCTGACCGCCCGGCATGGTGTCACCACCATGGCGAGCTATGGCACCATCCACCCGGAATCGGTGGAAGCGTTTTTCAACGAAGCCCAGCGCCGGGGGCAGCGGGTTCTGGCGGGCAAGACCTGTATGGACAGAAACGCGCCTGAGGGGCTGCGGGACACACCGCAGAGCGCCTATGACGACAGCAAGGCCCTGATTGAGGCATGGCACGGCGTGGACCGGATCACCTATGCGATCACGCCACGGTTTTCGCCGACCTCAACACCTGCGCAGCTGGAGGCGCTTGGGGCGCTGTGGGCGGAACATCCGGATTGCCTGATGCAGACTCATCTGAGCGAGCAGACCGATGAGATCGCCTGGGTGCGCGAGCTGTTTCCTGAGGCGCGGGATTATCTTGATACCTATGAGCAGTTTGGCCTGCTGGGCGCGCGGGGGCTCTATGGCCATGCGATCCATCTGGAGCCGCGTGAGAAAGATCGGCTGCGCGAGGTGGGGGCTGGGTTGATCCATTGCCCAACCTCCAACACCTTTATCGGGTCTGGGCTGTTTGACATGGCTGGGCTGATGGCGGAAGGGCAGCGGATTGGACTTGCGACAGACACCGGGGGTGGGTCGAGCTTTTCGATGCTGCGCACCATGGCGACGGCCTATGAGGTGGCGCAGCTGCGCCATCATCCGCTGCATGCGGCCGAGCTGATGTGGCTCGCCACGCAGGGCTCTGCACAGACGCTGCATATGGCAGACCAGATCGGCAATTTGGCCGCAGGCATGGAAGCTGACCTTGTGGTGCTGGATCTCGCCAGCACGCCGGAGATTGCGCAACGGGCCGCACGGGCGGTTGATCTTTGGGAGGCGCTGTTTCCCACCATTATGATGGGTGATGACCGCGCGATTGCCGCAACGTGGATTGCAGGGCGGCAGGTTTAGCCGCCCGTGTCGCCGAAGGCTCTATCAGAACGCCTTGAACGTCAGCGTTGTCAGCGTGCGCTCGATGTTGGGGATGTCGAGCATGTGGCTGTTGATGAATTTGCCCACGTCTTCGCCTTCGGGAATATAGAGTTTCATCAAAAGGTCATAGTCGCCGCTGGTGGAGTGCAGCTCGGAATGGATTTCCTTCAGCGCAATTTCTTCGGCGACGCGGTAGGTGGTGCCGGGTTTGCAGCGGATCTGGATAAAGACGCAGGTGGTCATGAAGGCCCTCATTTGGTTTGGCCTCAAACTGGCACAAATGCCACCCGGCTCACAATCTGAAAATCCGCCCTCTTGGCCTGCCCCCTGCCCGCCCCTATAAGAGCGCGGCAAGACTGATCAAAGGACGTCCCTATGCGCAAGGCAAGCGTGACCCGCGCCACCGCGGAAACCAACATCACCGTGGACATCAATCTGGATGGCACCGGCCACTATGACAACAAAACCGGCGTGGGGTTTTTTGACCATATGCTGGACCAGCTGTCGCGCCACAGCCTGATTGATATGACCATCCGTGCAGAGGGCGACTATCACATTGATGACCACCACACGGTGGAGGATGTGGGAATTTCGTTGGGTCAGGCGCTGACGCAGGCATTGGGCGACAAGACAGGCATCCGCCGCTACGCCACCTGCCACCTGCCAATGGATGATGCGCAGGTGCGCGCCTCCCTCGATCTGTCCGCCCGCCCCTTCCTGATCTGGAACCTTGAGATGCCAACCCAGAAGATCGGCACCTTTGACACAGAGCTGGTGCGCGAGTTCTTCCAGGGCTTTGCGACCCATGGCGGCATCACCCTGCATGTGGATCAGATCCACGGGTTCAACAGCCACCATATCGCCGAAGCCGCTTTCAAAGCGGTGGCGCGGGCGCTGCGCGAAGCGGTTGAGGTGGACCCACGTAAGGCGGATGCGATCCCTTCGACCAAAGGTGCGCTCTGAGAGCGCACCCTACAGTTACGACCAGTCAAGACTTTCAGAGGATCCGCTTATGCTGACAGCGATCATCGACTATGAATCCGGCAACCTACATTCTGCCGAGAAAGCCTTTCAGCGCATGGCGACGGAGGTGGACGGCGGCGAGGTTGCGGTGACCTCTGACGCTGAGGTGGTGGCCAAGGCAGACCGTCTGGTGCTGCCCGGCGATGGGGCTTTCCCAGCCTGCGCCGCAGAGCTGCGCGGCCACAAGGGCATTTATGACGCGATGGTGGAAGCGGTCGAAACCAAGGGCCGTCCGTTTCTGGGCATCTGCGTTGGGATGCAGCTGATGGCCAGCCGCGGCCATGAGTATGAACTGACCGAAGGGCTGGGCTGGATCGAGGGCGATGTGAAACGCATCACGCCAGAAGACAGCACCCTGAAAGTGCCGCATATGGGCTGGAACAATCTGGTGATTGATCATCCGCATGCGCTGCTGAACGGGATCAAGAGCGGCGATCACACCTATTTTGTGCACTCCTACCAGTTCCACGTGACCAAGGCGGAAGAACGTCTGGCGCATGTGGACTATGGTGGCGACGTGACCGCCATCATTGGGCGGGACACCATGGTGGGCATGCAATTCCACCCGGAGAAAAGCCAGGACATCGGACTGCGGATGATTGGCAACTTCCTGAAGTGGGCGCCGTAAGGCTCAGGGGATCAGGTGCGCATCAGGGGCCAGCCCCTCTTGGCCCCTTGGGCCAATTCACCCCGGGATATTGACAGAATGAGAAGCGCTTTTCCAGTGCGCGCCTTATGCCGCGCGCAGGCTTGAGGGGGCAGCGCCATGCGCCTTGCGAAAGGCGCGGGTGAAGCTTTCGGGACTGGCATAAGCGTAGCGATGCGCCACCGCCTCCACCCGGTCGCCGCGCAGAATATCCTGATGCGCCAAAATCAGACGCCAGCGCCGCAAGTACCCCATGGGGGTTTCCCCAACCGTGGCGGCAAACAGCTCTGAAAAGCGAGACAGTGACAGACCGGCCTGCGCCGCAAGATCTCCGTTGCTCCAGAGATGACCGGGCTGATCGTGCATGGCCACGATGGCGCGGGACAGACGCGGATCTGCCAGCCCGGCGAGCAGCCCCACCTCTGCGGTGCCCTGACTGATCTGATCGCGCAACAGGCGCACCATCAGCGCCTCCCCCAGACGGTTGACCACCGATTGCGCGCCACAGCGGTTGCCTGCGGTTTCTTCGGCCATCAAACGCACCAAGGCGCGGCTGTCGCCTTCGTCGCGCAGATTGTAGCGCACCTCATCAGGCAGTGATGCCAACAGCGGATTGGACAAACCCATCCAATCAACCTCTGCCGTAAAGAGCGCAGGAGCATCCATCGCGGCCTCCCACCGACCCCGGGGCAAAAACACCACCTCCGATGGCGCGCCGTCAGCGCCCCCAAAAGCAATAAGATTTGCCCGCTCCAAAGGTGCGTGGCTTACGCTAAGGTGGAATTTCTCCACCAATGTGGTCAATCGATCCATGTGTCTCTGCGCTCTCAATTTCGGATTTCATGCACGACTATTCGGAATTATTGTGCAGAGAACCCTGACAAAAGGCAAGTCAACGCAATATAGAACAGGAGCAACCTATGCTGATTCCCCGCCAGAAGACCCCGAACCTGACCCTGCCGCTTGTGGGTGGTGGCACTTTTGATCTGTCCAAAGAAGGCTCTGAGCGCGGCACTGTTGTGTGTTTTTACCGCGGTCTGCACTGCCCGATCTGCGCCAATTATCTGACTGAGCTGGAAAAGCTGGTGGATGCCTTTGCTGAGCGCGGTGTGAGCTGTGTGGCGGTCAGCAGCGACGGTGAAGACCGCGCAGCAGAGATGGTCAAAAAGATCGACGCAAAGGGCCTGCGCTTTGCCTATGATCTGCCTTTGTCTGTTGCCAAGGAGTGGGGGCTCTATATCTCTACCTCACGTGGCAAGACATCTATCGGTATCGAAGAGCCCGCGCTGTTCTCTGAGCCCGGCCTGTTCATGGTGAGCCCGGAGCAGTCGCTGTACTACGGTTCTGTGCAGACCATGCCGTTTGTGCGGCCGCATTTCTCTGAACTGGTTGGTGCATTGGATTTTGCCATTGCCAACAACTATCCAGCGCGTGGCGAATACACTGGCGAGGTTTAAGCCAGCGCCCCCTGACAAGGAAATTCAAGCTCCCGGCGGGTGACATGTCCCCCCAGAAAGACGGCACCTGCCAAACGAAAAGGCGCGGATCTCTCCGCGCCTTTTTGTGGTGTGATGCAGATCTGCGATATGCCGCAGATCAGTTGACGCGGCTCCAATCCTGACCGCGGCAAATCACGGCAACGCAGCCTTTCACAGTGAGTGTGCTGCCTTTCAGAGTCATTTTGGATTTGTAGGTTTTGTCCGCATCTGGCGCCCAGATTTTGCCGCCGGAATAGGCCCCGCCCCCGTCTGCGCCCATATCCCAAAGCATTTTCTTGCCTTGATGCTCATAATTGCTGACCACCTGGCCATTTGCATCAAAGGCTTTGTCGATATTGCCGCAGATCGCGCTGCCGCAGCTGGCAATTTTCACATGCAGATAACCGCCCGTGTCTCCCGGCTGGGTTTTCCAAGTACCCTCGACCGGATCGGCAAGCGCAGCAGTTGCGCCGGCACACATCAGGCCCGCACATGTCAGCGCGGTGGCCAAAGCTCTTTTCATCATCGTGTCCTCCCATGACTTTGCGCAAAACCCTGCGTCAGTGGATGATTCCGATCAACCGTGACTTTGGGTCAGCCTTAAGTGGCTGTAAAACGCCGCTGCGTTGCAATTTGACCAAGACCGTGCCACACCCTGCGCCAACAGACACAGCGACAAAACAGGGCCGTCACTATGATCCTCTACCCCGCCATCGACCTCAAAGACGGCAATGCCGTGCGCCTTCTGCATGGCGACATGGACAAAGAGACCGTATTCAATGAAAACCCGGCCGCGCAGGCGATGGAGTTTGTCAACGCGGGCTGTGAGTGGCTGCATCTGGTGGATCTGAACGGAGCGTTTGCGGGCGAGCCAGTGAATGCTGCGCCGGTGGAAGAAATTCTGAAACAGACCAATGTGCCCGCCCAGCTGGGCGGTGGCATCCGCGACATGGCCACCATTGCACGCTGGATTGACAAGGGCCTGAGCCGGGTGATTTTGGGCACGGTTGCCGTCGAAAACCCCGATCTGGTACGCGAAGCAGCCAAGGAATTCCCTGGCAAAGTGGCTGTGGGCATTGATGCACGAAACGGCAAAGTGGCAACCAAAGGCTGGGCTGAGGAAACCGATGTGATGGTGACAGACCTTGCCAAGTCCTTTGAGGATGCAGGCGTGGCCGCGATCATCTACACCGACATCATGCGCGATGGCGCGATGAAAGGCCCCAACGTGGAGGCGACTGCCGCATTGGCCAAAGCTGTCTCCATCCCGGTGATTGCCTCAGGCGGGGTGAGCTCGATTGCCGACCTTCAGGCGCTGAAGGACTGTGGCGCTTCGCTCAACGGGGCGATTTCAGGCCGCGCGCTTTATGACGGGGCGATTGATCTGGCCGAAGCGCTGGCTGTTTTGAAAGCATGAGCCTGCGCCGTCGGATCCTCTATGCGATTTTGGGCCTGACCCTGGCTCTGTCGCTTGTTCCGGCGGGATTGGTTTACTGGGCGCATGCCACGGCGCAAAAACATGGCTGTGCCTTTGGCATAGCCATGCATGAAAACGGATGCTGGGTGGCGGGCGAAAACATCGCCAGCCAGTTGAACGCGGCCTATGCCAAAGCGGCTTTGATGATCGTGACCCTGCCCATCGGGTTTGTTGCGATGCTCGCGCTGATCGTAATGATCGCGGTTGATCTGCGCCGGCGCGCCGTCCAGCAAGACTAACCTGCGTCTAGTTGCCGGCCGCTGCACTGGTGAGTTTGCCAAGTGCCCCGGTCATGGCCGCCAGAAACGGAGCATCTGCGGGGATGTCGAGGTCGGCCAGCATCTCTGCGGGGTCTTCATAGGCCAGCCAGACTTGGCCGTCAGCATCCTGATAGACCAGCACTTTGAGCGGCAGGAACAATCCGGCGCGCGGGTCTGCCTGCATGGCCGGTGTGCCAATTTTTGGGTTGCCAAAGACCAAGAGCTCGGATGGGGCCAGCTCCTGATCAATGCTTGCGGCGCCCGCACCGTGGTTCACGCGCGCAAACACGCGTGCACCTGCGTTCACAACTGCGCTTTCAAGGGCGTCCATCGTATCTGGAACCGGTTGGTTCGCGGCAATCTTTTTCAAAGGTCTCTCCATAGCCTGCGCAGCGCCGGTCAGGCCCAGCACCACGACAAAAGTCACAAAAAGTCTTTTCATAGCAAACTCCACCACTCACAAATCAATTATCCGTAGGGCTGGCGCGTTGAAGCGTTTCCCTATAGCTACCCACTGAGATAATCTTAAACGGGCTTCCCCCATGCTGAAAACCCGCATTATTCCGTGTTTGGATGTTGCTGATGGCCGTGTGGTCAAAGGTGTGAACTTTGTTGGTCTGCGTGATGCAGGTGATCCAGTGGAGGCGGCACGCGCCTATGATGCTGCGGGCGCTGACGAAATCTGCTTTCTGGACATCCATGCCACCCATGACAACCGTGGCGTGATGATCGACATGGTACAGCGCTGTGCCGAGCAGTGTTTTGTGCCGCTGACGGTTGGCGGCGGCGTGCGCACCGTGGCCGATGTGCGGCGGCTGTTGCTTGCGGGCGCGGATAAGGTGAGCTTCAACTCCGCTGCGGTGGCAAACCCGGACGTGATTGCCGAAGCCTCCGCGCAGTTTGGCAGCCAGTGCATTGTCTGCGCCATTGACGCCAAGACCATCGGCCATGATGAAAACGGTGTGCCGAACCAATGGGGGATTTTCACCCATGGCGGACGCAAAGCCGCGCTGGATCAGGACGGCAACCCGATTGACGCAGTGGAATTTGCCAAGCTGGTGGTGGCCAAAGGTGCAGGTGAAATCCTGCTGACCTCGATGGATCGCGACGGTACAAAGGCGGGCTTTAACCTGCCCCTGACCCGCGCGATCAGCGATGCGGTGAATGTGCCGGTGATTGCCTCTGGTGGCGTTGGCACGCTGGACCACCTTGTGGAAGGTGTGACCAAAGGCGGCGCAAGTGCTGTGCTGGCGGCCTCTATTTTCCACTTTGGCGAATATACTGTTGGGGAAGCCAAGCAATATATGCATGACGCCGGTATCCCGATGAGGCTGACATGAGTGTTTTAAACGATCTTGCGGCCACCATTGCCGAGCGCGCCAAAGCGGATCCCGACAGCAGCTGGACAGCGAAACTTCTGGCCAAAGGCCCGGAGAAATGCGCCGAGAAATTTGGCGAAGAGGCCATTGAAGCGGTGATTGAAGCCGTGAAAGGTGACCGGGAAAAGCTCACCTATGAGGCGGCCGATGTGCTGTTTCACCTGCTGGTGATGCTGCAGGCGCGCGATGTGGCGCTTGACGATGTGCTGGCGGAGCTGGCACGGCGGCAAGGGGTGAGCGGCATTGCCGAAAAAGCGGCCCGCACCAAACCCTGAGCAGGGTGCGATTGCCAAGGGCCGGGTATTTTCCATAGGTTTTTCATTGTGAACCAAAGCGTTTGAGGCAAAAGGCATGACATCACGGATGCAGGTAATTTGGGCCATGGTAGCAGGCCTCTTTCTGGTCGCTTGTGGTGCGGTGCCTGATGACGTGCGCGCCCCCGATCAGCCGGGCCTTGCGCGCGCCATCGCAGCGCTGGATCCAGAGGTCGCGCCAGAGGAAGCGCAGCGTGTAGCCCGCATCGCCTACGCATATCCGCTGGAGCTGCGCGCTGCCTGGAATGTCACCGATGGGCCACTTGTGCACAACACCAAGGTCAATCAAGGGCGGCGGCCACGGGGGCTCTGCTGGCATTGGGCGGATGATCTGGAGGCGCGGCTACGCCAAGAGGGTTTAGAAAGCCTGAGCTTGCATCGCGCGATTGCCAATCATGACAATCTGCGCATTGAGCACAGCACCGTGATCGTCAGCGCCAAAGGTGACGCCTGGGATGAGGGCATCGTGCTCGACCCGTGGCGCTATGGAGGCTACCTTTTCTGGGCGCCCGTGCTGGAAGATGAACGCTACGGCTGGGAAGAACGCAGCCGGGTGTTTGAAATCAAAGCGGCCAGAACCGCCGCGCAATAACGCGCGTACCACATCGCCTTAGAGCTTGGAAGAAATCACACCGGTGGCAAAGCCACCCATGCGCAGCTCTCCGAACAGGCGTTGATATTCGATTTTGGGGCAACGGTTCTGGATCACATCCACGCCCTGCCCCTCCGCCTTGACGGCGGCGCCTGCGTGTTCCACACCAATCTGCATCCAGATGGTTTTGAGTGCAGGAAATGCAGCCAGTGCCGCGTCCACAATCGGCGGTACTGCGTCAGAGCGGCGGAAAATATCCACCATATCAACGGGGGCCGTTATTTCAGACAAAGACGCCACCACGGTTTCGCCAAACAGCTTTTTGCCCGCATGCCCCGGATTGACCGGAATGACCCGATAGCCCTTCAGCGACAGATAGCGCGTGACATAATAGCTGGGGCGCACCTCGTTCATCGACACGCCCACCACAGCGATCACTTTGGTGCGTTTGAGAATCGTGCGGAGATGATCGTCTGTGTAGGTCATGGCCGCAGGCTAGTGCATCGACTCTGAAATGCGCAATATCCTCGCAGCATCGATCGGGGAGGATCTTTGATTGTTGCGCGGCTGTGGCAGACAAAAAAACGCCCAAGGTGAGACCCTGGGCGCAGGTTCGGAACGAGGGACAGTGAAGTGAAACACAGAAGCTCCGATGCCTGTGTTTCCTGTTAGTCTACGTAGGTACGCATAATTGGATGTAAAGACTGGATCAGATTGATGTGAAGATCGCGTTACTTTTTTAGGAGCAATTTCGCTCAATCAAAAATATCCTCGATCACATCAAACGCCTCTTTCAGAAACCAGCGCATGGTGGACTTCTTTTTCTTGGCCGGGCGTTTTTTGTATTTCTCTGATTTTTTGTCCGCCGCCTTTTCGGGGCTGCCCCCATAGGCCGCATAGCTCACCGGCTTGGATTTGCGCGGCTTGTCACGTTTGTCCTTTGATTTTGGGCGGTGCGCAAGAGCCTGTTGCGCAGGCGGTGCGACACGCAGGTGTTTGAGATCATGCAAAGGCGCGCCGCAATTTGCACAGGACAATTCGTGGCGGGTATCCCCCCGCAACACCAGCGCGGCGCGGGTGCCGCAATAACAGCAGGTGGCAATTTTGGATGCGTGTGCGATGGGCCCCTCCTCCGGTGTTTTCGCGCCTGCCTTACCTATGCACTGCGCCGCAAGCTTTGGAGCCTCCGGCGGGGATATTTTTGGCAAGAGGAAGGCGCGCGATGTCTTTTTCAGCCTTGGGCGCTTTGTGGCAGCGAGGCATAGAGCGCCACGGCGGCGGCATTTGAGACATTGAGCGAACCAAAGGCGCCTGCAAAGTTGATCTTCACCAGTTGATCGACCGTTTCCTTGGTTTTTTGGCGCAGACCCGGCCCTTCGGCACCGAGCACCAGCGCAATGGGCATATCGCGTTTGTTTTCAAGCGCCTGCTCTATCGTGTGCTCCGCTTCGCCATCCAGACCCAACACCAGATAGCCCATGTTTTGCAGAGCTGTGATGGTGTCGGCCAGATTGCGTTCACGCAGATACGGCTGACGCTCCAGCGCGCCGCTGGCGGTTTTCGCCAAGGCGCCGGTTTCGGGGGCGGAATTGTGGCGGGTGCCGATGACAGCGAGTGCGCCAAACACTTCTGCAGAGCGCAGAATCGCGCCAACATTGTGCGGATCTGTCACCCGGTCGAGCAGAATGAGACGTTGCGGACGGTCGTCAGAGGCAATCGCCACATCAGCCAGACGCCCCCAATTGAGCGGCTTCACTTCAAGCACTGCGCCCTGATGCACAGATTGCGGATCAATCGGCGCTTTGAATGTGCGCGGATCGACCACTTCCGGGGTCATGCCCGAAGCGGCGATGGCATCTGCCAGTTTGTCAGCGGCGTTTTTTGTCACGATCAGGCGCAATTTTTCGCGCGCGGGATTCGCCAAAGCGTCTCTCACGGCGTGCAGACCGAACAACCATACGGTTTCCGCCGCTTCTTTGCGCTTGGCCTGTTCTTTTTCCACGACCCACTTGGGTTTTTTCATCGCTCTGACACCTTCAAAATAAAGAGGTTTCACCAATGGGGAAAAGAAGCGCGCCGTGCAACCATTTTTCTGGTTGACGCCCCCTGCGCATCACAGTAATCACCCCCCACACCACGAGGCACAGCGCCTCAGGAGAGTGGGCGACAGGCCGCAAGGTGTGGCAGGGGACTGTAACTCCCTCGCGGAGACGCACGCTTGGTTCGATTCCAAGGTCGCCCACCATCTCGTACTTTCGGGATGAAAAATCCGCTAACACCTTGAAGGGAAAGGTGGTTTTAGCGGTTCGATAGCCATTTTCACGACTGTAACTCAAAGGCTCTGCAAACGCTAATTTGAGCACTGTTCTACGCAGCGCTATTCCTCCGTTTGCATATATACTCCAAGGACTTGCCAGGAATCCCATTGTGTGTTCGATAAAGTCGTCAAACCTGCCCTTTGGTGGCACGGCCTGCGCCTCCTGATCAACGAGAATGAGCTTTCGCTTTTCCAGCTTTTCAATCTTGGCTTCATAAGCCCGCACCAGTGAATCGCTGCTTGCATCAACAACGCGATCCAAAAGCACTTCTATCTGCTCATCAATCTCCTTGATCTGCGCGGCAAGGGTGTCCTTAGCCATGTGAGCTTGCTGGAGCCGGATTTTCCAAGCATCGGAGAACATTGCTCGCGCCATTGCAAACATCCGCTTGGCAGGTTGCAAAGAACGCAGAATTTCAGTGGCCCCTTGTTCAATTTTAGCGCGAGGGATCGATTTTCTCTTTGAAGGACAGTTCGGCGTATCGCACAGATAGTAAGGATAGTGTTTGTTGCGCCCTTTCGACCAACAGGAAGTTAGCGGCTCTCCACAATCATCGCAGTTCACAAATCCACGCAGCGGGAAATCTTCGCTGATGTCTTTGCGTGCAGGAGCATAGACTTTGCCGCTCAGCACCGCTTGAACCCGTTCAAACGTACTCAGAGAGACCAAGGGTTCATGATGTCCTTTGCGCATGCTGACACCCCAATCCGGCGCTTCAACGTAACCAGCGTAAACAGGGCGTTGCAGGATATCCTTGACCTTCGATGGATGAACATAGTTGGTCTTGCCACTTTTGGGAAAGTCGGGCTTGGACTCAAGGAACCTTTTGACCTCAACTTGCGATCCAAAACGACCATTTGCAAAGCCCTCTAGAGCCTCGGCCAGGATCGTCGCGATAGGTTCGTCACGCACCAAAAGCTTTCCGTGCATGCGGTCTTTGGAGTACCGATAGCCGATTGGAGGGTGAAACACATAGTAGCCTTTTTCGACACGCGCGCGCATCTTTTGGACGACTTGACGCTTGTTCTGCTCACGTTCGAGCTGACCCTGCGCCGCGATGATCGTCTCGATAAAGCGGCCCTCGGGCGTATCCTCAAAATTGAAGTTCAGACACTCGATAGATGCGCCAAGTTCGGCGAACTCTCGGCGCAGCTTGATATGGAATTCGGTATCCCGCGCAAAGCGTTTTAGATCGTCAAAGATCACAATATACGGGCGACCCTTTTGTGCCTCCAAATAGGCCAGCATTGCACGCATGCCTGGGCGCTGCATGAAATCACCACCGCCGGATACGTCATCTGGAAATACGGCTTCGACAGCATAGCCCTTCTGTTCGGCATATTGGCGGCACCTGTGCTCTTGGCTGTCCAAACCCGCACCCGATGTGCGCTGCTTTACGGAAGATACCCGACAGTAAATAACGGCTACCGCAGGCTCTTTGTCGATTTTTGGGACACCCATGAATCCTCTCTTTCTCGCGCTTCTCACTAAATCGCGGGCGCGTCTGTGTCTGGGTTTTTCTTGTCGTGCTTAGCTTTAGTGGACTCCGAATTTGCTCCACGATCAAGGGCTGTTTGATGTTTTCCACAGGCTTGTTGGACGGGGTGAACGCCGAAGCCTAGCTCCACGAAGGCCGTGATGATCGTCCACAGCGCTCCGATTATCTCTTTCTTCTGATCTGGCGACAGCGAAGGATCATCAAGGTAGCTTTGGTAGTGGTCGAGATCGACCTCCAGCCGACTGTGATGGCTTACGCGAGCTGCATTGTTCGCGGCCTTAATCAGATCGGGGCAGTCTTTGAATTCAGCATCTTTCACGATGATTGATCCTTATCATGCTGGCACGGAATAGTCTCTCGCGGCCATCTTGTGACCGCGCGTTAAGGCACCTACGTGTCTAAGAATTTCCGCAACCGGAACTAAGTTCGGGTCGTTAATGGTGCAGTGACGCGTGTAACGCTTTATGAGCGAGCCTTTTGCCCGCACACCTACTTTAAATTGTATCACGGATTGAAGGCACTTGCCAAAAAGCAGAGGCAATTGCGCAGAGCGTTCGGACAATCCCAAACGCCCCGCTAACACTGACTTACCGTTCTCTGTCGTCGCGCTGACGGCGTCGCGTCTCGCTCCTATCAGGCCCATCCTGCGCTTGTTGCCGCAACCTTGCGATGCTTTCGTAAGCCTTCTGGTCGAGGCGTGCAGCCTTCAAGAGATCGCGTTCAGGAATCGAGTGGGTCTTCTTCCACTTGCCATCTTCGCCGCGATAAAAGCGCGATCTTTGCGTGCTGTAGATTGGTCCTTTGTCGGTTTCATGTTCCCAGATAGCTACTTCCACAGCCCCGTCATTGTGTCGGAGCACAGGTCGCTTTCCACTTTCTTTGTCTTCGGACATCACGTTTTCCTTGGCTGTTTTAGCGTGGGCGATAGCCTTCGATGTAAGACCAAAAGCCCGCATCATACTGAGGGAGGTGCGAAAACTTGCTTGGCACCGCTTCCGTGATCACCTTAGCCGTTCCTCGCCCCCACCTGCGGGGGATAGGAACGCGATCGAACGGCGGATGAAACGGATTGGGCAGGAACCGTCCTGCAAATTCAGGACGCGCGTAGTAAGGATACTTGTAACCAAGGATTGGTCCGAGACTCTTGCCTGAGACAAAGCAAATCTGCCTGTCTTCGGGCATCGCCAAGATTTCATCAGGCATCATCAATGCGCGTGCTTGCTTAGTTCGATGCGTCTCTTCAAACGCATGGTGACGGAAGCTCTGAGTCGCCGCAAACGGATCACTGCCGCCAAGGATGCTCATGGCAGCTTGGCGTTTAGCCTTGCGCGCTTGCGACTGGCGCAACGTGTCGTCATATTCAAGAGTTTCCTGTCCCAGCATGGATGAAACAAGTCGCGCGGTTTCGTAGTCTCTGACACCGAAGAACTGCCTTAGCGCTGCCGATCCCATAAATCCTTGTAAACCGGTTGGACCAAAATTGCGGGTGATCTGACCTGCATCCTGAAACAATGCCCAGGCACGAACACCAGCACCGCGACCGAAGGTAAAAGACCTTAGCAGCGCATCGAAATTGCCGAGCTGCCCCGCCTCATCGATGATCATGTTCACTGGGGGCGAGGACGGATTTCGAGATTTGTAGAGCATCTGCACCGTGAACATTGTGCGCAGCACGGGAGCCCAGATCGAGACGTATTCGATAGGCACGTTGATGGACCAAGTCGCAGGCTGTGCAGGATCACAGGTTGCCGAAAGCGATGCGCGCGGGGTCTCAAGAGCGCGCTGTAGCATAGGGTCATCCAGGAAATTCAGATAGGCGTAGAGTTCACCGACGATGCTTCCGAACTCACGGGGGCTGTCTTGCTGTTTGGCCAGCATTTCGCCTGCGCAACGCCGCACGCTTTCCATGCTGGAGCCCAACATGAATTCAAGAATGTCGGGCCATTCACCAGTGTTGGATTCTATGGAATTTATGGTTCGGTAGAGCGATGGGAAAGACACCTCACCGTCACGCTCGACAAGCATTTTGACGAAGGATTCGCCCCACTCCTGCGCCCTGAGTTCAAAGTATTTGCCACTCGCAGAACCACTAACTGGAATAAGGCTTTGCAGAATGAACTTACAGTCCGCATGGAAATGAGGGTTTCCCAGCTTCAGGATGTCGAGAGGCTGCATGGCATGTTGCGGCAGGTTATGTAGACCAGTTGGGTTCCAACAATACAGGTATGCACCCGCAATGGCGAAATTGACCATAGTGACCGAGGCGATTTCTCCGCGAGGATCGAGGATAAAATTCCGCTGTTCCGCTGCTTGGGCAACCGCCATGGAGAGCAAATCTCTCATTTTTCCAGCCCCCGCGCCAGCTACGCTCAGCCTTGGGGCATCCGTCTCAAGGCACATCGGAGTATTGCCGAAGTAGCCAAACTGCATACCACTGCCACCCAGGAGTTCGGCGTGAGCCAGTTGCCGTTCAGTAGCCCATTCGGCGCTACCAAAACGATTAGCTTCATTGTCGAAGTTCATTTGTTTCTCCCAAAGAAAAGGGCCGCCGATTGGCGACCCTCTGGTTCGTTTTCATGCTTTTAGCTCAGCCGATGGCAGCGCCTATGATTGTGAGGACAATCACCACTGCGACCACTGCGGGCCAAACGCTCTCCTTTTTCTTGCCCCATACGATGCCCTTAGGTTCGTACTTTGCCATTGTATTTTCTCCTTTGTTGAGTGCTCACATGAAGCGGGTGACGATTGCCAATCCGCCGAAAATCAGTGCTGTTCCGATTGTTGCGCGTGCCACGAAGAAGATGAGCAGATAGCTCAGGCCGTACCAAACCAGCTTTGCGAGACCGATGATCTCACCGCCATAGGTCTGATAGGTCAGTTCCAAAACGTAAGGTGCCGTTGCATAATAGAGCGTCGGCCCCCCGAGAAACGCAGCAATGAAAGCCAGCACATTGGCGAGGCCAGTGACAGAAGACATGAAGAGATTCTGCCCCGCCTTTGCGTGGTTCGTGTTCATGTTCCTTTGTTCCGAGATTTGAAGATTTATGAAACGAGTTCGTGTCGTTTCGATTCACTGTCTACATCAATCGCCGAACGCGTTTCGGGGGATACGCTTAGTTCGTGACTGATTGCGTCGAGTTGGCAAACAGCCAGATGCTGCACAGGGCAAACATCAGCCCGCCAACTTGATGGTAGGTTAGACGCTCGCCAAACGCTGTGATGCCAATGATTGTCATCAGGATAAGGTGAGTCATGCTGGACATAGCAACGCCTTGCCCAAGCCCCTTTGCCAACACGTTCACGTAAATCAAGTTGCTGAGTGCGAAGATCGCAAAAGCGCATCCCAGATCAGCGAGTGAACCGAGATCAGCATATCGTTTTAGAAAGTAACTTCCGCTCGCGAAGCCTCCACTGGAGGCAAGCAAGCTCAGCCAGTACACTGCGGTCATGGTTACACCTCTCGTTGTTATGAAGAAAAAGCACCGAACGTTCCCGTTCGATGCTCAAACACTTACTTGGCTAGCAACCGCGAGAGGGGGGGTTAACAGCTATGGTCGCTTCGGTGGCAGGTTATCGTTCGCGACTTTTAGTTGCCACACAGCACGCTGCCACGGATGGTACGCAAAATAGATGCTCCCGAGCGCTCGCCATCGAGGACGTGCCTCTGAGCGGAGCTTCAAAATTTTCTTGTCCGCGTTTGTGGATGCGAACTGATCGCGCCACCATTCTTGAGGGGCCTCGATCAAACAGTCGGTGTTCACAAAAGCTTCCTGAAACTTACCGCTAACAGGATTTATGAAGCCAAGCTCGGCGTCAAAAAACCGTCCATTGTAGTCGCGGTTTAAATCAACAAAGTGATCGAGCAGTTTAGCGTGATGGATTTGAAGGGACAGAATTAGCTTTCTTATTCCCATGACTTGATCCGGCTTAGCGACATCTGACGGCTTAAGAAGAGGACAATAGCAGTCAGCGCAAAATGGGCGGATTATCTGAGACTCACTTCTTTGCATAGCACACTCCAGGTTTTTGAGCGGCTAACGGCGGAGCCGCATAAACTGACGACTCACATAGCGCCATCATTAGACAGAACTATACAACGTGGTACACCACGATGTCAACGTGGTACACCACCACCCACGCCCACCCTGCTGGACTTAATCATCATTCATAGTCATGAGCGTGCTTTTCCAAGAATTCGCGGAGCGCAGTTTCTGTAATTTCGCGCTTTGTCATTCCAGACTTCTTACGAAAATCATTCACCAACCCAGGCAATTCTTTGTCTACTCTGGCTGTGAACGTTGTATCTGAGCGATTTACGGCGGCGTAGCGCTCTTGCTCGGGATCATTAAATTGGTCTCTGGTGCGTCTCTTTTTCAGCTTATTCCTTATGTCTTGCGCACTCATTGAGCCGCGCTCGCATTCCTCAAAAATTTCTTTAAATAACAATGTACTATTGTAGCTTAAATTCGAGATTTGTGCAATTATCTGCGCGAGTGCTTCACGATAGTACTGATCTGAAACGATTTTGGACGCTGTACGTTTGGCAAGCGTCTGACATGAAGCGGCACTACGATTTATCTTATCGCCAACAATATCCGCCGAGTACTGCATCAAATTGAAACCGATGAAGAAATACGCACATCGAGCATTAGCATATTGTGGATTGCGTTGGTCGCTTTTTAAATAGTCAATGCTGGTCTCAAATTTCTCAGCAACGAGACTAAGCAACTCTTCAAGCACAGCATCTGTTTCGGCACCATCCGCAACGCTTGTCACCTGTGATTTATTCAAAACGCTTCCCGACATTTGACTGCACCTCAAATTTGTGGTGTACCACCATACGCCACTTCAACACACATGCGCAACAGGCGACAAACAAACAGTGTCCTTACTCCTTCAAGGCTCAAGGCCGCGTACTGCTGAATTAACCGCGCAAAACCGAATTCTTGCCGGACAAACCACGCCAAGCTGTGATGACCTCTTCGAACAGTGCTTGGCAAGCTGAGTGCGAAGATCGCGAAAGCGCATCCCAGATCAGCGAGTGACCCGAGATCAGCATATCGTTTTAGAAAGTAGCTTCCGCTCGCGAAGCCTCCACTGGAGGCAAGCAAGCTCAGCCAGGACACTGCGGTCATGGATTACCTCGTTCTTTGAATGATATCAAAAAACAGCCTAGAAACCGGGCTGCGTAGCGGTTCTACATGGACACATCCACAAGAACTGGGGGATAGTGAAACGATTTTATAAACGATAACTCTAAAACGAGATGTTCCTTACGGGGCAAAATACTCAAATTTACTCAACACTCACGATTCCAGTGCAGAAAATGAAAATCACTTCTAAAATAGGCGAGCTCACGGTCATTCTGGAGCGGCATTATTCTCTGGCCCTTTACCAAAGGATATGGCGCGAATTAAGAGCACGGTATTTTGCAATGGCCTGCGGTCAAGATCGCTTTGCAGACGAATTAATCTCCGTGGTCTCTGCGGGCATAAGTAAGGCAAATATCGTATTCTCGGATGGCGACGAATACTCGTTACCGGAGACCTGGCCCTCTGCGCGAACGTTTTTCAATTTTGTGCACAATGGACCACGCCACACAACAAATAAAGAAAATTACGCCCAGCCACAAAGCGTACACGCGTCCAGTAGAGTCCTACAAATAGTACAAATTTATTTGTGCGTTAAAAATCCAAAACTCGCCGTTACATTACGCGAAAGTGAATTCGCATTCCCACTATCTGAATTTATCGAGTCTAGTGGAGCTGCGCTTCATATGTTGAGCCCAATAAAGTTATTTCCAGATACTCTAAAACTTTACAAATTTGATGGACAGCTATCAGTTTTAAAGAATGCCATTAAGAACCGTTTACAGGGCTCCGAAACGCCAGAAATCGAGTCACAGTTTCTCGGGTTTCTGGTCTTTCACCAAACTAGGCGTCAGAGCTTGGCAAGCGCGCTGTTTGTTAGCGCGAGGCAATGGAGTACATGCGTTTCTCACTACAATCGCAGCGAAGAGGACGAATTGGGCGACGCCTTTTCCGAAGTCTTGCCTGCACTACCTTTCGGCAGCTTGGCGGTTCAGGCGGTTGATTTTTCAAGACAGTCGAAGAATTCCAAGCCATCAATCGATGCGAATAAATATAGAGTTATCGTTAGGCAAAAATCCAGACTTACACAGGAAATGGATTTCTTCCAATTCATTGTTTATGCCGACCAATTTCAAAATTGGCTCGATGGGAGATTGAATAACTTCGCACATCCTCCATTTGCAATGATTTTAGACGGAAAGCACGAATGGATCATGCCTAGTTTGCCACTCAGATATGAGCAAGAAGTTTTAAATTATTCAGTAAATATAGGAAGAATGTGATATAATGATTAGAACGAAAAGGAGATTTGTGAGTAATAATAAAAGCGATATAGTTGACGCTATTTTAAGATCCGATATCGAAGCAGTTCAGCGAGCACTTATCGAAGATGTGGAGAGCATTAATGATATGCATACTCCAAGTGGGTTTAATGCTCCGATGCTTGCAGCGTATGGAGGCGTTAGAAACATTTTGCGTGAAATTCTTAAGGAAGCTCACGCATTGGACTTTTCACACAAAAACAGTGATGGGCATGATTTGATGATGGTCGGAATGCTGAGTCGAAGCCAAGAGATCATAGACATGATCATGAGTGCATACGAAGTACATGCACCACATATCATCAACAACTCACCAGAACCAAGTTAAGAAATTTTGGAACAATTCGCGAACGCTTCCAGCGGGATCGATGTTGCTTTGCGATGTTGCATGGGTCGACGTAACCCAACCCAAAGCACCGGTGCTTTTCCTACGAGGAAAAGCAAATGCAAATCACCACAATGGACCAGGCACGGGACACAGAGTTCCTACGCAACCTGAAAAACTATTGCTCTAATGTTGAAGAATACAATCCGGAGACAAAGAAATTTGAGCGTATCCGCCCTTGTCGCTGGTTGGACTGGCTAACTGATGAGTACCGAGATTTGAGAGAAACCATCACGGATGAGAACGGAAACGAAGTGTTCCTTGATATGGAAGTGTTTGAAGTCCCATCCATTTTCTTTTGGTTTCGCGACTTCTGCAAAAGAGTCCCATCAAACATTGAACCGCGATTACGACCGGAGTCAGAGGGGCGAGTGATCGCGATGGCGACTATCCTGCGCGCTCGCGATCCAGAAGGCACAAGACACTTCTAATGGATAAGCGCGGGTCGATCACGACCCGCGCTTGTCTTACTAAATGTAAGGTCCGCTAATGAAGCGGGCAGCAAGCCAAACTACCAGACAGCCTCGCTCTCACGCCATATGATTTAATTGCGAAGAAAACACATCTAACTTACTGTGCTTTTTAGTCGGGCAAACCACGCCAAGCGGTGATCAACTCTTCGAACAGTGCGTGGCAAAATGACTTGTATCGATCCGTTATCAAGAAATTCATTGTTTGAGGCTTGAGAGCATTGCTGCTGGCATTCATCGCGAGAAACGTTCCAGCAAGCGCATTCAGCTATCCCAAAATGCGTTCTTGTCCGGGAGGCTGCGCCATAGGGAAAGCACTTCATGATAGAGAGCTTCCCGCACTTCCATTGGATTCCCACGCATCCAGTTACTAAGCGCTGACGGTTTCACATTGATGCCATCGCCCGACGCAGCCAGGATGGTCGCAAAGGACTTTAGCGTAATGCCTGTTCGATCATGCTCCACTTTGAGCGCTTGGCTCATTTCGGGCGTCAACGGGATGTATCCGATACGATTTTGACTGCCTGTCCCGTACCTCTTGCGACGCTTTGGATATCTAGGTTTGGCGTTGTCTGTTTCATCGCCAAGGGCAGTCAACGTCTCAAGAAGGTATTGATAATGCGCCTTACGAATAGACTTCCTTTGGCCGCCGAAAAATGCGTGGACGGCGGCATAGTTTAGGTCGTCGGGAATATCATCGCGCTCTTCAAAGAAGCGCGGCCAACTGATTTGCGCCTTAGAGTTCAGTGAAACTAGGTTAGTACGCATGTCCTTGGTAAAAGTGAGCCATTCATCATTATAGTCCGGTAATACGCTCCAACGCTCCATGACTAAATCAACGTGCTCTTTCTCAGCGCTTTTCGTTTTTCCGGTCAACCATTGGCGCACTATTCCAGAAGTTAGGCCACCGTGTTCCTTTGGTCGAAGACCACGCAACAACGCGCATTCACCAACGCCCGTACGCTGCTTCTCAGCGTTCAAAGCTGCAATCAGCTTAGGTGTCAGATCAATCATGTTGGTATTAGGCTGTTGCCTCCAACGCTCCATGACAAAATCGAGAATGTCTTTACGCGCGGTTTTCAGGCTGCCGTGCAGCCATGCGGCAACGAGTGACCTGTTTAAACCTGGTGGCGGGCTCTCTAGTCTAGAAATTAGCGCCTGAGGGCCAAGTCCAGTACGTTCGATGTGCTGGCGTATCTCTAGCAAGATATCCTCGGTCAAAGGAACGCGCTGTTTGGAAGAGGCCTTGTTGCTGGTTTTTGATGAGCTCACGCCCTCGATTGTAGCAAATACAAACAATTCGATTCAACATTAGTTAAAATTTTATCAATTATTTACATAATGTTAAATGATTTCAGGCAAACTATTGGAAATCGCAAAAACACTGCCCGACAAATGAGGCACGAATTGCGAGGGGACTTAAAGATGTTGAAATTGAATGAACAGGGATCATTGATTGAACGATTTGGCGCAGCAACGCCGGACTACGTTGTGCACGCCAAACTGACCTCTGAGAAACAAGCCAAAGAGCATGACGATGACCTTGCCGGACAGAAAAGCGGTAATCGGGAAAACATGCTTTTGTCTTCGGCAGCCGCCACCAAGGACGCTCAAGATACGCGGACTGATAAAGCAGAACAAGAATCCAAGCGACAGTACGATGATGCCATGTTCATGGCTCTTCTCAATAACGGTGGTCTGGATAGTCACGTCGCAGGAAACACTTTCGGCGGCATGAGTGACGAAGAGGTTCTTGATGTCGTTGCCGAAATCGAAGCTGAGACAGGCAAGAACTTCGAAGACTATGCGAAGGATATCTTGGGCGACAATATGCCTGAACGCGTATCGGGTGAATCTGACGCCGACTATCAGCGCCGCGTATTGATCGCGGTCGGCGAAGAGGTTCTCGAAGAGGATGGTATTACCTTCAAAGAAGGTTATGAGAATGACCCAATTGCGCGGATTATCCGCCGCAGTGAGGTTTATCAGGATGCGCTAGATTTCAACAAAAACATGAACGCCGAAGTGTCCGCTACCGCTACTGTATCAGAGGAGCATAACTACGCGGTCGAGGCGGAATCGAACAAAGGTTATTACTCAAGCGAAGCTCTTGGTAATGGACTAGAGAACGAAGAACTTTCACGAGTTGCCAGCAATGTTCAGGATGAAAAGAGAGATTCCGGCTTGGATACTCTGTCCGACAATTCGTCCGGCTTTGGTGCCGCTCTGGCACTTGCCAGTGATACATTCAATGGTGAGTTTGAAAATGCGGCTGCACAACCATTGGACACTGAAACGGTGTCTCCTGGTTCCGCTCCAGACACGACACCTGCCTTACAGTCTTAGCCGCCCGTAGACGGCGCTGGTTGATCTGGCTGCAACGCCGCCACTTCTTTGACCAAACGCAATTGCTCCACGACATCAGGCATAGCGGCAAGAGCGGCTTCCACGCCCTTAACTTCGGTTCCAGAATTAGCACCATGAATATGCGAACCAATATGGTAGGTCAGACCTGTATTTTGCGTTCCGGGGTTTGGACTTAAAAAGGCCTGAGCTGGTGTACCATAGCGCGCTTCAAATAGCTTAACCATCAAGTCGGCAAATTCTTGCGCTGTAGCGAAATGTTCATTCGGGAAGTCTTCCCCTACGTGAACAAGAATGCCCACCCCATAGTTATTTTCAGCATAATCGCGGGCGGCATCCGATGCAGCGCGTAACGCATGCAACTCTTCGGTCCAAGCTGAATCTTGTGGTTGCGCTATAGGCGTTGCTTCCTGCGCGGCTGCTGGTGAGAACACGGCGCTCACGGCCAACGCCGCACCTGTCGCTGCACCAATCAACTTACTTGTCTGTTTGGCTTGTGCCATACGTGTCCTCGAATTCGTTGTTCGTTCGGACACACACCTCTGCAACATCTTGTTGTTCTTATGCGTTGCAAGGCTAAATATAGATAAATTATTGCGAATATGCAAGTTTTTTGAAACTATCTTGCTTGTCAAGCCATATTCTGAGTGTTTTTGTCTATTAATTATAGCGTTTCGAAACGCCATGAAGCGTTTTGGGGCTAGCCGCCGCATCCGACTCACATTTTCTCGTGGAAAACTAGGCCCATCGGTTGGTCGCCTGTTGGCGAACTCAGGCCAAAATGATCCAATCAAAAACGATCATTTTTGACTATGTTTAAGACGGACGGATTTATGACAATTGGTTATCGCGCAAAGTTACGCAATTACAGGGTGTTACACAAAAACACCCAATCGAGGAGACGGCAACATGAGGAAAGCTCAATTCGGATCGGTTTTGCTAGTCCTGAAAGGAGCCCGCCGTGAACACCTCCTGGCCATTCGCCCCGACACCCTTGTCCGCAAACGGAAAACTTATCGGATACGCAAGAGTTTCTACCGATGATCAAAGGCTTGACCTACAACTCGACGCGCTGAGCCGCGCTGGATGCCAAGCGATCTATCACGATGCAGGAATATCGGGCGGCAAAGCTGGCCGCCCAGGATTAGATGAAGCGCTGCAAACTTTGACCGAGGGCGATACGCTTGTCGTCTACAAGCTCGACCGCCTGGGACGTTCGGTCCTTCATTTGACCGATCTAATCACGCGGTTCGAAAATGACGGCGTCCAGTTTTGCTCGCTCACCGAAGGCATCGATACAACGACCGCTGGCGGAAAGCTCATTTTTCATGTCTTTGCTGCGGTAGCTGAGTTTACTCGTGACTTGATCCGCGAAAACACCGTCGAAGGATTGAAAGCGGCACGTGAGCGGGGCGCAAAAATCGGTCGCCCTCCACTCTTGTCGGTAGGCGACATTGTTGAAGCACACCGCTACATTCATCAGGAAGGCAAAACTCAGCACGAAGCCGCAGAACGCTTTGGTGTATCAGAAAGCACTTTGCAAAGAGGCTTGCGACGGCTTCAAATCGAAACAGCGGTATAATCGGGTTTCGAGCCAGTCGATCTCTCGGATTTTCTATTGTGCATTGCCCAGTTTCGGCGGTTTTCATTTTATCTGACACCCGCAAGATGTGTGGGGTAGTACCCCACATCTTGGCAAGGGAACCCGCTGCGCGCTCCCGTTGCATCCCTCCGGCTGTGGCTCTTTCAGGGTATTGAACCCATTTCAGAGCCAATAGACCGTATCGCCGGTCAATCACTCGTTGGACTTGGAGACGTGCCTCTCCACCAACACCGAACCATGCACAATTGGACGCCCAATTGATCACCGCCATATCATGGGGACGATTTCATCGAGACCAGGACGGGAGCATTCGCGCTCCTCTATCCTTGGAGCCAACCCATCGACCAAAGAGCCTTCGAGCCCTGTTGGAAACCTAACCAACCCTGCGCGGATTGGATGCCGCCATCATCTCATTGGAGAAACATAACCGAGGCCATTTGCTTGCCTCGATAGTCCGCTCACTCAGTTTTAAAATCCGCCAAACCAAACACTCTTTAGCGTAGCGCCAACCACTCAGCTTCAGACAGAAAATATAATTTTCCGCCTAGTACACGGTTTGCGAGGCTTTTTTGGCAAACCAAAAGCGTGGATTCTGCCCGCTACGTTTTAATCCGATATATATAGCTTTCACACCAGAAGACTCATCGTAGCTTTTGCTAGATTTGTACTTCGTGAAATCAATTTTGAACGCGATACTGCATTTGCAGGACGCCAATGCTTCGTTAAGCCAATTGCTTTCCGCCCATAAGGTGCTTCCTTCGTTCTGATACCTGCTGCGATGATTATCGGGGTCCCGCACCCACTCGCCCCAGACTTCGCTCTTGATTGCTAGTGCGCCTTCTCGGCTATGCCATTCTCGCTTATCATCATCTGGTTTCAATTCTAGAAACTTGTTGAGATTTCGCCCTAACTTTGGGCGGGCTATTGCTCCCCGAGCAGCATACTCATCATGATCATCTATGCCTATACTCCAGTATTCAGGATCGCAAATAAGCGGAGAGAATGGCTTGTTCACCCTGTGGCGATCAAAATACCCATCTGACCCGAACATAGGCAGCCAAAGATCGTGATAATCGGATTTGGAAAACTTAGCACACTGACCCACGGCCCCTCTCGTTTTGACCAGCGCAGAAGACAAGCTAACACAAACTCCATCTGGAGAGGTCCAACGACCGTAGATCGGCAGAAACGAACTTTCAGTTTCACAACGTAAACCTATTTTGTGGAACAGTGTTTCCCTGTCTTGCAGAGTTTCTTGGTCTCCGATGCGGTCGCCTAAAAATCGTTCCAATGCCTGGCTAGGAACCCGATCTTTATGGTCAGATAACCAAGAACCATCTTCGAATGAAACGTCTCGGTTTTTCAGAAATTCTTTCCAAGGGTCATTCTCTTCCCAATCGTAACTCTGTCGGATAACAGGCTTGATTCTGGCTAGAGTGGTTACAGCGTGGAGTTGAGCGTGCCTCTGAATATGCTCCCGATAAGTTTCATATCGCTCATCGGCTCGATAGCGAGCATGACCAGGAAATTCGGATATGTTTTTAGTTTTTGGCCAACGTTTGATGATCTCAGCGGCAATAGCATCGTTGGCTTCTCCGTTCGAGAGATTAAAGAGCCGAGCCACTTTGGACACTTTGTGGTCCATAAAGTCGTAATCGAAACCAAACTCAATCCTACGGTCAATTTGCTCGGGCCAATCGGTACGCTCAGTGAAACCGTGTGGTGGAACTTGAACTTCCTTCCAAAGGTCTGACAACTCGGCGCTTTTGGTGCCAAGGCCTTCGGCGTGTTGGATGCAACGTGCAAGGTGAAGCTTGTTGATTACATGCAAATCGTCTCGCTGCGCTATCGCCAGAAGGCGCGCCTTTAACGGTCTAAGGAGACCAGCGTGATAAGGTGCTGCACGTGACAGCCCCATTAGCAGCCATTGTTGTGCATTCATAAATGCGAAATAATGCTCCTTGGAGGCTAACGATGCGTTTTGGTCGACATCGAAGCGATCCAACAAGCGCTCAATATCTTCTACTAACCCCACATCAAGCATGGTCTTTATGCTTCTTGCAGCGTTCCAACGAACATAGGCATCACTATCACCCAATAAGTGCCAAATGAGATCAACGGTCACATCGATTTCGTCATCTTTTCCTGCGAATGCAGAACGATAAGCGCCTTCACCGATTTCATCTCCTACATTGGCTGCGGAGCCTGAAAGCAACTCTTCTAAGGCTTCTAGTGCAGTCTTTGCTTCGGTATGGCTAGACAAGTTGGTTGCAATCTGAAGCCACTCGTCGCCACTAAGCTCCAGGCGTTCCTTTGAGATGGTTTCCAAGACTATTTGCAAAACAAATTTTGAATCACCACACAACGTCGAAAGGCGATGGATTTGCCTAGAGATGCCCGTAAATCGCAGGTCAAACAACTCGGACCCTTTGAAGGCAAATAGGGTCTCTACTAATTTGCGGATACCGTTTCTTACGTGTGTCGAACTACTTTCCCACGCCTCTACGCATTCAATCATCAAGTCGAGAGTGTCATCGAATTCGAGCTCAGAAGTCTCGCAAAGGGCTTCAAGGAATCCTTTACGTTCACCATAAGGGCAGGTCTCCACTATCTTGCGGAATAGTCGTTTCTTGTTGTCGTATGGAAACCCTTCGAAGGATTGAGCGTTTTGAAAGGCCTCATCTAGAGATGCTGAGGACGCAAAATTGCAATCCGCGCAAATTTCAGAAATAGCGAGTTCTCTAGCGGCTTCATCCTTTTTCTTACCCAACTCTTGAAGGCCACGATCAGGGCTCATTCTATTGGAACTGTTTCTCTGAGCGTTCTCGATGTCTTGCCGTTTGCGTGCCGCGTCACGCAAATTTACCAAGCGATCCCGCAATGCATCGTCGTTGATTTCTTCGTGAGCATCCATGCATTCAACAAGACTCTTCCAAAGGCCTTCCCAACCGCCAAAGCTGTGCTCGCGATCCAATTTTTCTATTATGGCAGTTAATATTGGTCTCTTATCTTCGTGAGCTGCCGCTGATAGCAAGTCATCGAGACCTTGGCCGATTTCCCATTCGTGCCAGCCGTGATCCTCACACACTGCAAGCATTATTGCAGCTCGGCGCGGGTCTAGTTGACCGGCTTTGGCAAGATAGCAAGCCAATTGTGGTAAACCATACGAATAGTCCACAACGTCCTGATCATTCCAGCGCATCAATTTATAAAACGCAGGAAAGCCAATTGAAGTAGAAGCGGCTCTCCCAAACAATGCCCATCCAAACTTGGAAGGTTCATGCTGGAAAATAGTTTGGCAGAGCCCCATGAACCGATGTGAGAGTTCAGGCTTCAAGAAACCTCCGTGCTGCTTTTCGGCAAAGCGCATAGCGGAGTAAATCAGATCATGATCGTCGCCGCCCATCTGATCGAGCTGCGCCAGACCTTGAGCATAGTAAGACTTTGCTTCATCGACACTCAGCGAGAGCAATGAGGTGGCCAACTCGCGATATGAGTCGCCCCTTTGCTCGATATAGTCATCAGCTACAATTTCCTCTGCGAGCTTGGCGGCGTAATTTCCGACGATGTCGGACAAGTTGGCTCTCCGTGCCAAAAGTGTCAGAACACCAAGCTTGTCACTCACTGAAAACCTATTGGGTTCGATGACCTCAATTAGTTCTCGTGCTTCATTCTCTTTGACGAATTCGCAATGACGCAAAATGGTCTTAACGAGACCAATACCGACATGGCGTGCGACATTGTCCCGACCTGTTTCAGCTCTCCAGTGCACATCCGGTCTCAACGTAGGCTTCCAAATAGCCAAGAACTCCATCAAGACATCGTTGGAAATCGGTTTCTTTCTGAGAACGCAATTTTCAAGTGGTTTGACCAACTTCAAAACACACGAAACACCTTTTACGATCTCGTCTCGCTCTTGGCTCGAAAATTTTTTGCGTTTTTCGGGCTGCTTTAATTTTCGACCTCTCTCGTGGGTCTTTGTGGTGACAAGGCTATCAAGATACTCTCTCAATTCTGAATCCGAACCAATTGACTTAGTCTTCCGCCCTATCTTCACTTCGTCCGGCATCAAGTTGTGAAATGACAATTGTTTACCGGAAGACCAAGCTGCCAAACACGAGGATTGGACAGGCATCCATACTCTGTTCAAGCCATGCCGCTCCCCATAGTCGTAGCTTGATGGCCTTTTATGTTGATGCAAGCTGAGTAAGCGCTTTGCTGATTGCCTCGAGTTGACAATCAAGGCCGTTAGTGCAGCGCTTGAAATAGCGCCTTGCAGCTTATTTTCATGGTCGTAATTGTCTTCTGGCACTTTCTTCTTATAGCGAAGTACTAAGGCGCTTGCCGCACGAGAAATGGCTTTTTGTTCGTCTATCGCGAGACCGCAGTCTTGCCTAAGTAACCCGATTTGTAATGGGAGTGATAAGCAGCGCTTAGATGCGGCAAAATTGGCGAGAACGGCCAACGCGTTGCTGTTCAATGCGGTTTTGTGCTGATCACATAATGCAATCAGCTTTTTTATCACTGAAAGAGCAAATCTGAAATTCCAAATTTGAATATTTCTGTTTAGTGAAGACAGCTCGCCTTTGAGCACACTCAAAAACATAACAGCCGCAACATCGAACGCGTCAAAACCGGTCCTTTGAAACCGCGTTGTTTCATCGTCGTTGTGTAGATGCCAGTTTATCCACCCAATCGCCCGGTTTTGATGGATACGTGCCTCGTCAAAGTCTTCTGTGAAACTGTAGGCAACGGTCAATCGGGCATCTCTTGCCCCCCGCCAACCAGCCCGATCATTAAACAGCCGTCTAGATGCATCAGTATCTCCTAGAAACATCGCCAAAGACGGAGAGCGCCGAATGAACTGGTCGCCTCGTGCATTCGCTGAGGCAACCTGAGAAAGCTGCACAGTGAGTCTCAAAACCCGGTCTAGATTGTTGTCTCTAGTTGCCAGTGAATAAGCCGCTTGAAGGCGCGCAAGTTTTAGAATTCGACGCGCATATTCGGTTTCAACGGCATCAGGGAACACATCTGACCCCGAGAGCTGGTAGGCCCTTTCGCTATCACCGATCACCACAAGGAAGTGCGGTAACGCCTCCGCAGCATAGATTGAGTCCTTTTGGCGTCCTTGAAGCCTTCCAGCTATGGACTGTTGAGCTGTGTACTCGCTCGCGTAATTTTCCTTGATGTGTGTTTCTGTTGGTTCATCCCGAAAAATGGCACCGTGTTTGACCAACTCGAGCATTGGCGCAAGATCAGAAGCGGCGCTGTTGACTTGGGACACAGACCAACCAAGGGCTGCTGCGAGTTCATCAAGCGGGATCGGTGGAGGCAGAAGCGACAATGCTGCGAAGAACTCACAAACCTCAAGGTCGTTCCAACCTGCGGTGTGAAGGTCTCGGAAAATTTTGTCGCACTTTTGCGCAATCAGCTCTTCAACCAAAATTTTCGTGTCGGGCGCGTTTTCGGAAACGTTTTTATCCCAACTTTCTACGAGATACTCAAGAACACGCGCATTTCCTCTCGACCTTGAGAACGCCACCGCAAACTCGGTGGAAGTGATTGCTTCACGCCTTGTCTCAAGAAATCTCTTCGCTTCAAGTTTTGAAAATGGCGCAAGTTCGACGCGCTCGACGCGACTATTGCCGACAACACTATCCATACGATGCGGGCGCGCAGTTAGCATTAGTTTAACGCCGTCAATAGGTTCTGAACTCAGTGAAGCGAGCAACAGCTTGGGAAAAGATGCCTCACCACGAATGTCAGCCTCCATCTGGGCGTTGTCGGCGGCATCTAGGACTATCAGAATTCCCTGCAAAGAAGACTGGCTCTTAATAGTTTCCGATGCTTGGCCAAGGCGTTTTCTGGCAAGCTCGATTAAGCCGTACTGATCACTGTCTGTTGGTAGCAACGGATCACATAGTCCACGACTGGCCAGTTCGTTGACAATTTGTAGTAGGCCGATGCGTGGTAAATGGCGGGCTTGGGCCTCAGATCGGTAAGCGCCGCCCCCGAAGCAGTCGAATACTACTACCTCGAGTACCCCTGTTAGGTAAGCTGCAAAACTCTGTATAAAGACTGTTTTTCCTACGCCTCCTTCCGCGTGCAAAAAGATTGGCAAGTCACAGCGAAGTAATTTGTCTTTAACATCACCCAGAGCCTCACGAGCAACGACTTCGCCTACATCAACAAATCTAGTATCTGCTGGGAACAGTTGATCTTCGTCGCATTCAAGTGCATCCAGGACATCTTCGCGCCTAATCGAGTTGTTTGCCTGCCCCTCAACTTGAGATTTTTCCCGAACCAATTCTACAAGGGCAAAAAGCCGTTTTGCGGCTTGCCCGGTCGAGTTGGCGGACCAATCGCTAACAGTCCGTCTTAGGGAACGATTTTGAGTAGGTAGGTCATTCGTCCCGGCTCGAAACTCAATCAGCGGAAATATGTCTTCCGCATCTGTTTGCTCTTCTTTGCACCAGGTTTTCAAATATTGAAGCTGGCTCTTTGCGCCTTTAGTCGAAGTCGGTTCTCCAGTTTTCAGACAACCGATAGCTTGCCAGAGATCGTCTGAAAACTCAGCATTTGTAACAAAACCGAATGATAACTTTTGTGCAAGTTCTTGCGTTCCCACCTTTGCCCTAAAATTTCGCAGTGTAGCGGAAAACTTTTTGATTGTTTTTTTCAGATAAGATGAAGTGACCGGCTCAGCCGCTTCTTTGTACTTAAACTGCAATATTTGTTGTGAGGAGCATGCTTCAAAGTTGTCACCACCGCCGTAGTACAAGATGAGGTCAGCGATATCTTCTGCTTCTGAGCCCAGGTTTAAGCTTTCGGTCGGCGAAAGCCCTTCAACGACAATGGCAAAAAGATCGTCTTTGGGAAAAACCAACTGAAGCGCTCGCCTAGCCGCCCAGCGCTCGTGGAAGGTGTGTCCTGCGCGTGATACTCTTACAGTGTCAATATTCTTCTTTACTCTGGCCACGATAATCTTTGATTCTCTAAATTCTCTATACCCCACAATATATTGGCAACCATGATCGAGCCACTACATAATATAGAATCAACAAACTACAGACGTTGAGGCATCCAAAGATTACGGTGGAGCTCTCCTGAACAATGCTCACAAATCTCCTCCGCTTTAAGTTGACGACGCTTCGGCTTGAGTGCTTGACGAAACCGGACATATCCGGCAGATTGATGATGGCCTTCAGTGCATGCCGGTGTGTCCGCCACGCAAAGCTTCGCAGCACTTTCATTTAGCAAAATTGACTCCAGTCCTATTTGCGGGATCTGGTTAGTAGCGGACACCTAGTCAGATCCCATTTTGGAAATGGATCATGACAATGCAAAGTGAAATCAAAACACTAAAAGAACTCGCAAAGAAGTACGCGCGAGCTAATCGCATCCCTCAGCATGAAGCACTCAACGTGATTGCCTCTGAGTTGGGGTTCACGGGTTGGACGCAACTGGTGAAAATGGTGAAAAAGGGATGGCTCCCGAGCGCCGAACAGATAGCAACGGCTGACGCTGCAATCAACAACAACAACCCATGTGCAGGCAAAGATGAAAGCAACATCGAAAGGAGCTTCTCCCGTCCAACCGACGAACCCATCAGACAAGGTAAAGTAGGAAATTACGCTTACCAAGTCTTTGAGTTTAGTGGAGACCTTCGTATGGAAGGTGAAGGATGGCGCGTCCTCATTGGAGAGGCCGACTATTCCCAGCCCGTTGTCGAGATTGAGGCAACGCATGAAAATGCTTGCCCAGTTCAGGAACGTGGTTTTTTGGACAAAGCACTCGCGATAGCTGATGAGGAAATGACTAAAGTTCGGGCGGGCATTGCGTCAGACTGGCCTAGACGTTCGACAAAGCCGGATGCCGATGGCGCTGTCGTTCATCCGTTGTTTGGGGATCAGTCAGCAGAGTGGTTCTGCCTGCATTGCAATGGAAAAGTCACAGGCGCACAACTCGCTGAAAACCTTTGGCATTGCACTGGCTGCGGCGCAACCCCCATCGACATTTTCTCATCACCATTTTGGCTGGAAGCAAATAACGAAGAACCGAAGCCCATTGGGTCCTCGAAGAACAAGAAACGTCCTGAAGCGAGGATTAAGGTTGTAGATTCAAGGCCCAAGCTTATGCTTGATCAGAAAGCTATTTCTCTACTTCTTCGTACTGCATTGCTGGAGGACGCAAAGACCCCTGGTGAGCGAATTGGTGCAATTCAGGCTGAAATACATGTCGATGAAAACGGTGATGCTGACATTATTTTCGATGAAGACCTCTGGCCTGAAGACAAAGACCCAGAAGAAGCCTATGCGGTCGCCGAGAAACTCGGGATTCATCTTGAGTTGAGCGTCACTTGTATGACTTTCCCATTCGCATGGCCTGGTTTAGGGCATGCCACGACGAGCACGCGAGAGTATGTTCAGATGTTGCTGAACGCATACGAGGAACATGGTGTCGTTCATCGTGGGAAGAAAAACGACTGATATTGGTTCTTTCAGTGCACCCTTGCGGATCAGGCTGTCGAAAACCGAGCCCGCCATAGGTGGTCTCGGTTAATCGGTGTACTTCCTTTACACGTCGATGGACAAACGTGGACGGCTGAAACTTCTTCTTTGTTTCGGGGCTTTGCAGCCCCATCCCCCGTCAAGACCAAGCCCTGCGTTGTAACTTCGGGCGAAAGCCACGGAACCGTGGCTCGGCTACGCCTGCGCCCGCACCATCTTCCATAACTTTCGGTCTCTGACGGTCTCCCCCTGCTCATTGGCGCGGGCCTAGTTCGGTTGCATGCGCAACCAACTGCCCAATGAAGGAAAAAACCAATGAAAAAAGATATTTACCAAAAAGTGACTGACAAGATTATTGCTGATCTGGAACAAGGCGAGCTGACATGGCACAAGCCTTGGTCGTCGGACAACATGGATGGGCGTATTATCAAACCGTTGCGTCACAACGGAATGCCTTATAGCGGAATCAATGTGCTAATGCTGTGGAGCGCAGCAATTGACGGGGGCTATCAATCGCCGTTCTGGATGACCTACCGCCAAGCCAAAGAATATGGCGCCAATGTCTGCAAAGGCGAGCGTGGCAATTTGGTGGTCTATGCCAACACCATCACAAAGACCGAAGAGCAGGATGACGGCAGCGAGGAAGAGCGTAAAATCCCTTTCATGAAGGGATACAGCGTGTTCAACGTAGAACAAATTGAGGGACTGCCCGAGCACTTCTATGCCAAGCCCGAGCCAATGACTGATACCGCAAAGCGGATCGAGTATGCAGGCGCATTCTTTGCCGCAAGCAATGCTGATATCCGGCATGGGGGTAATCGCGCGTTCTATGCTGGCGGCAGCGATCATGTTCAGATGCCACCTTTTGAAGCCTTTAACAACCCCGAGGCATACTATGCGACCTTAGCGCACGAGCTGACCCACTGGACGAAACACAAAGACCGCCTTGATCGCGACTTTGGCCGAAAAAAGTGGGGCGACGAAGGCTACGCCCGCGAGGAACTGGTTGCCGAGCTTGGCGCAGCCTTCTTGTGCGCCGATCTGGCCCTGACACCAGAACGCGACACCGATCATGCAGCATATGTACAAAGCTGGTTGAAGGTTTTGAACGACGACAAACGCGCTATCTTCAGCGCAGCCGCTCATGCTCAGCGCGCAGCGGATTTCTTGCATGGGTTTCAGAACCAAGAGAAAGAAGCAGGAGCGGCGGCATAGCCGCTCCGAGTAGAGGAAGAAAATTGCGGTGGGCCAGAAGGCCCACCACGCGAAGGCTAAGGACCTAGCATACGTGATGCCAGCTCAGCCTCGATGTTTTCCAGGGAAGCAAGAGCATCTTGACGCTCTTGCGAACCGCGCGGCGCAACAGAAAAAGCGTTGAAAGCTTCTCTGAAAAGACCGTGCAGTTGTTCAGTGCTGCGGGATGCTGCTTCAAATCGAGTGACGAGTTTCATGTGATCCTCCATCGTCAGGGAGGCCCCAAACCACTCAGGGCCTTTCGGCCCACAAACCCATCAAGGCCCTTGATGGTTTGGTTGGTCTGCTTGTCCTGGCGGTGAGGAATCTCAGAAAGGAAGGCACTCGATTGGTGCAGCAATGTCCTACTGGACTGCACAATTCGCTTTCCTGAAAGAAAGTTTGCACTTTATCTGTTGAGTTCTGGCCCGCGCGGTTTCCGCGTTTGACCTTCTCGCAAGCGTTTAAGACGATCTTGCGGTGATATGGCGTCTCGACCTGTGTGACGAACGCGGACGCTAGGGCTTTGCTGTTGATCTTTGCGCAATGCTTCGAGCCGTACTTGAGCGGTCTTCACCCGCTCAACCGACATCTTTTTCTGGGTTTCATCGAAGCTCTGCTTCAAAGAGTGAGCAGTAACTTTTGCTCTCTCGGCCTTCTTCGTCGATGGCTCCAAGCCACGCATAACCAAGCGGTTGTTTGTCCGGTCGTGATGTAGGCTTCGCAGCACCTCAGCGTGACGATTGCGGGCTGCGACAATCTCGGCTTGAAGGCTCTGCCGATCCTTGAGTTGCGCTTCGACCAAGGCATGACGCTGTTCACGGTCACGGTACAGCGACCATATCGCTTCTATCTCGTTCTGTTTTGCGAGGGCCGCACGCTTGCCGGTTACGCGGTCGAGCAATCCGCGCAGGCCTTTTCGCAGGCGTGCAGATCGCGCCGCAGCTTCCTGTTCAGCCCGTGTTTTCTGACCGGCATCAAGTCTTGCGCGTTCAGCCTGTTGCTGCGCTTGCATCTCCTCGCGGCGCTTCTGCAAAGCGGATTTTTCTGCGTTCGCGTCAGCGCGGGCTTTAGTGATGTAGGACCCAAGCTTGGGGGCAATGTCTTTTGCGATACGCTGGCGGGTTTCAGCAACGGTCTTTAACTCTTGCGGTTTACCCAGGCGCGTTGTCACGTCCTTGGACGTCTTGCCGATGGTGCGCGGGATGGAGATCACTTCACCCGCATACGCCACCGCGACATGGCCGCGCCGATCACCCCGCGCGAGAAATAGCCCCCGCTCTTCAAGTGCATGCGAAAAGCTGTTGCGGCTGTCTGAGATCGCCCAAGCTTCTTGAATATCGGCTTTCAGGTTTCCGGCATGCTGCCCGACACGTTTGGCTTGCTGCCATTCAGCCAAGGTGAAGTTACGGGGATCGCGGTTTTTATTGTCGGCCAAGCCCCTTGGCATCTGCCAGCCATGTTCAAGATAGAGCTGTTTGGACACGTCCATCAGCTTGTTCTTGAAAAAAGGAAGCGGCTTGGCCGTCATAGTTTCGGCATCAATCCGACTCCAGACAGCATGACAATGCCGCCGTCCTTCCTTCTCATGAAAGACGATTACACGGGGCTGATCAGTCAGGCCGTTATTTTCTTCGATTGCCGCAATCGCCTGTTCAAAGGCCTCGATACGCACAGACTCGGTCTCGGGCGGGTTGAGCGAGACCGAAAACAGAAACTGACGGCACCTCGTACCTTTAGAGATGGCCTCAGCTTCTCGTAGAGCGCCCACGACATCATCGGTCATAAAGCCTCTGACATCGTGGACTTCCACATGCTCGTTTTCGACGGTCTTTAAAAGATGAAGTCCGAGTTGCTTGGCACCGCCACGTTGAGAACCTTTGAGAATCATGACGACCCCAAATCGCTGCGCTGCCCAAGAGCGCGCAGTAGCTCTTTGCGCATCGCAGCAACATCCGCGCAGGCGCGGCGAATGTCGTGCTCTGTCTCTTCAATGACAAGCAGCGAGCCGATATTCACGGCTTTGGCGAGTTGGTTGAGATTGTTGGCGATCCGAGAGTTACCGAGTAAGGCCAGCACTTTCGCAAGACTGGCATCGTCTTTCACGGGCCGTCGAAGCTTCGAGCGGGCACGTTTATGCGATGCTCCGTGCCCATCGAATAGTTTGCGCTTGATGAAGCTACCCAGCGGTTCATCGCCTGCAAGTTCTTCTAAACGACTTCTTTCTTCGAAAGTCAGCCGCAGGGAGAACGGCGCAGGCTTCTTCTTCGCCTTCTTCCCCGCTATCATATTGAAATTATTGTCTGATGTGCTCATCGCCGCACCTCAGATCGCTTAGATCATACTGTGCGAGATGGGTTTCCCACTCCTCAAGTGTCTGAAAAAGAAGGTTTAACTCTTCTCCGCTCAGGTCCACCACTTTCCATATTATCAGTGACTTAGCATATGCTTTAACCCGGTGCGCCGCACAGGTGAGACACATATGCGTCCTGCAAGTTACCTCAGCACGTCCCGTCACGGCGTCTTCTATCTACGCCTTCCGATCCCGCGTTCGGCCCATCCGGAGCGTCGTAGAACCGATCTCAAGGTCTCTTTGGCGACCCGCGAACCAAGAGTGGCCGCAACGCTCTCTCAAATTTCGGGGAAAGCATTGGTCAAGATGGGCCAGTGGGGGAACACCTTTCATCCAAGGCTTATGAGCTCAGTACCTCGTGAGACCATTTGTTCTCGTTTCACGCTGAATTATCTTGTTATGATTGAATCAAAAATTCTCAACTCAACCCTTAAACAGTCATCGGTTGCTCCAAATGACTGGTTGGGGGTGGATCATTTATAGGTTTTCTCGTTCGAAGTTGGATGTGCATGTGACTGGCAATAATGCAGCTGCAATCTACATGATGCGCAACTGGAAACTGGCCTTTCAGCTGGCCTTGATCTTGTTGACGGCAGTATGCCTGCAGCTGTCTCCTGCGCATTCTCAAAATGGTTGCGGCGAAAAAGACGATTGCTTTATCGCGTATGATTACCTTTCCGATCAAAACACTGATCCATTTCTGATCCAGGGTAAGTTGCTCGATGAAACGCATCCGCGTTGGAAAGAATACCGACGGGTCGTCAAACGCTATCCTAATGTGCGTTCGTGCCTGGTTCGTGAAGAGGCAAACAAGACAGACCCAAATCTGCTCAAGCTCGACTGGAGGCGTGTTGGAGCTCATAGGGGTGCGCAGGTTTGTGTTTTTCGTATCGCAAACAGCCTAGGAACTGTTGAGCGGATCAGAAATTGGTTAGTGTACCACGACTTTGCAAGAATCCGAAGTCATCCGAATGTGTCAGAGCGTTTTCGTTTGCCGCACCCAAATTATCCTGTGTCGCGTATAAGCGGTTGGTGGACAGTCGAGCAATACCGCGAGGCCAATCCGTCACTTCTGCGGTCGACTTTTGGGATCGATGTGATTCTGAAATTCTCGCTCAGCATCTATTTCAATGAAGACGGCAAGGTCGTTGGTGTGGGAGGAACAGCGGACGGTATTCTGAATTGAGGTCATTTGAAAATTATCAATCCAGCAACCAACCAAGACCTTGAGGTACACACGCCAATTGGCGAATTCGTTGGCACATTGGAAAATTCTGACTTCGCGTATGACCAAGAGTCAGGACCTTGTCCTGGCGTACGGCATCTGGAAGGTGAGGCGCGCAATCCCGCAACACCTTCACATGAGCGACAAGCTGCCAACACAACCATTTGGTTAATTTGGCACTTAACCTGTATAGAAGTTAGATATTTGATTCTTTTTTCTTTGGGTGATGTGCGATGACTTCTGTTGATGACCTAAATGCGCGGATATCTGTGCTGGAAGCTCAACTCAGACACTATTCTCAAGTTGTTGCCGTTTTAGATGGGCGCCGCGCGGCGGTGGAAACCACGATGTATCGCCTATTTGCGAATTTGACCCTTCGTGGGGATCTGACGGCGCAGGATTTGCATGCCGTTTTTGCGGAGAACGCCTCCGACAAAGGCGGCAAAGCGGCCAACAACGACAGTTACACAGATGGGTTTGCGCTTGGCCGACTGGCGCAAAACAAACAGCTTCAGGAAGTGGTGCTGCCGGCATTATTGGCGCATCTTCCAAACCCACGGCAGACAACCTCTAACGCGTCATAACTGCCCAACACTCACGGCACCGCCCAGCCTCGGACCTCGGTCCTGGCTGGGTTTTTTATTGGGTGCGCGCAAGGCGCCCGCCCGTGCCGCGCAGGTGGTCGATGAACAGGCGCAACGGCATCATGCTTCGGTATTCTTGTGGGAAGTACAGAAACAGACCGGCGGTTTCTGGCATGTCTGCGTCCAATACAGCTTCCAGAGCACCGGCCGCTACATCCTGCGTGCAATAGTCCCGAAATGTGTAGATGAGCCCCACGCCCTGACGGGCCAAGTCGACGGATGCAGGCAAGGCGTTGCTGATGAGCGGACCTGTGACATCGACGGAATACAGACCCTCCTCTGAGGTGAACTCCCAGAGCGCCATACGGCCCGAAGATGGGAAACGATAGCGAATGCAGCTGTGCGCCAGCAGGTCGCGCGGGGTTTCGGGGCGGCCGTGCGCAGCGAAATAGGCCTGGCTGCCAAAAACTGCGAGCGGCTGGCGCGGGGTCAGGCGTATGGCAACCATATCCGGCGCGATGCGATCGCCAAGGCGGAACCCGGCGTGCAGCCCCTCCCCCAGAATATCGGAGTAGGCATCTGTCATCAGAAATTCGACTTCGATCTCCGGATAGGCCCGACTGAAGGCGGCGATCTTTGGGGCAACCACCATGTGGTAGGCAGACTCAGACAAGGCCAGTTTGAGCGTGCCGCGTGCCGCGTGGCCGCTGGAACGGGCGCTGTCTACTGCCGCAGATAGCTGCTCAAAGGCGGGGCCAGCCCCACGCATGAGAGCACGACCCGCTTCGGTCAGGCTGACCGATCTTGTGGTGCGAATGAACAGCGCCGTGCCCAGCTGCGCCTCCAGCGTTTTGAGCTGGTGACTGACAGTTGAGGGTTTGATGCCCAGCGCATCGGCGGCGGCCCGCAGGCTGCCATGTTCCGCAATTGCGGTGAACACTTCCAGTGTGGCGAGAGGCAGGCGCATCACAGTCTCCAAATCCCATTCATAGATACAATACATGAATGAGATGAAAAATGGGGTAATTATCGAAATTTAATACAACTCCTAAGTTCGGATCACACCTTCAGCGCAAGATCCGAGAGGAGCCCCCATGGCCCGCATCACCCTGCAAAACACCAAAACCAACGCCACTGTGGAGACACATTCCGTCTCTTTTGAAAGCGGCACCGCCACGCTCAAAGGCATGCTTTATCTGCCAAAGGCTGCAAAATCCCCCCTGCCCGCCGCAATTGTCACCGGGGCGTGGACCACCGTGAAAGAACAGATGGCGGGCACTTATGCACGCGAGCTGGCCGCGCGCGGCATTGCGGCGCTCGCCTTTGATTTCACCGGTTGGGGCGAAAGCACAGGCGCGCCGCGCTATGTGGAAGATCCTGCCGTGAAAACAGCAGATATTCGCGCGGCGGCACAGTTTCTGGCAAATCTGCCTGAGATCGACGCAACGCAAGTTTCCGGCCTTGGGGTCTGCGCCTCCTCTGGCTACATGGCTGCCGCTGTGGCAGATGACGCCGCCTTGCAGAAAGTCGCCTTGGTTGCGCCATGGCTGCATGATCCGGCACTGGCTGAAGTGATTTACGGCGGTGCCGAGACGGCGGCAAAGCTGATTGCCGCGAGTGAAGCCGAAGATGCTGCCGAAACCGTCCTGCTTGGGGCGTCTGCCACAGATGCCACCGCAGTCATGTTTCAGGCGCCTTACTACACCGAGGAAGATCGCGGGCTGATCGCGGCCTATGACAACAAGTTTTCCCTCGCCTCCTGGAAGCCGTGGCTGACCTATGACGCTCAGGTTTCTGCTGATCGTCTGAGCAAGCCGATGCTGATGGTGGGCTCGCCTTCCATTGCCCTGCCTGCCGGAGCAGAGGCCTATGAAAACCGCACCAAAGCACCGCTGGAAAAGCTGTGGCTTGGTGAGGATGTGACCCAGTTTGATTTCTACGACCGCAAAGACGCCGTGACAGCGGCGGCAGATGCCGTGGCGGATTTCTTCAAATCCTAACCACAGGGAGAAAACACATGTCGGATCAAGACCCCACACATCGCCGTGCCTTGCTGACCGGGGGCGGCCAGCCCGCCTGATCGGCGCTCTTTTGAAAGGAAGATCCAATGAAAACCCTCCTCAGATCCCTAACAGCAGGTGCAGTTATGACCCTCAGCACAGCCGCGCTGGCGGCCTCACCAGAAGACAATATGAAAATCGTTCAGGATTTCTTTGCCGCCTATGGCGCCGAAGATCTGGATGGCATTGCCAAGGTGATGGACCAGCATGTGCGCTGGCATATTCCGGGGCGGCATCCGCTGTCTGGCACCAAAAATGGCCGTGAAGAAGTGCTGGCGTTTTTTGCCCAGCTGGGCGCCGCTGGTTTCAAAGCGGAGCCGATCTATTTTGGCGCAGATGACACCCATGTGGTGGACATCCATCGCGGCTGGTCCAACGCAGAGGGTAAGCCCAATGTCGATACGCTTTTGGCCCTGCTTTATCGCATTGAGAACGGCAAGATTGTTGAGGCCACCAATCTGTCCGCTGATCAGGATGCTGCCAACACCTTCTTCTGGTCGCAATACCAACTCGCCCCGGTGCCTCAGCGGCTGGCGGACTGACAGCCGCCCCGCACTTCCCGGAACCTTCCCCAGAGACACAAAGGATAAAGACATGAAAAAGATACTTGCGAGTGCGGCGTTGGCTGCCAGTGCGACCACGGCGGTTGCCGATATTTCAGATGAGCGCGCGGTTCTGAACGCGATCAACAACGTGGGCTACTATGCTGATCTGGGTGATTGGGATCAGGTGGCCGCGCAGTTTCATCCAGAGGGTGCGGTGCTCGATTACACCTCTTATGCCAATGCCTCTGCCGGGACCCAACAGGCGCTGCCCGCACTTCTACCTGCAGAGATTGTGGCCGCCTGGCAAACCGTATTGCCGGGATATGACCGCACCCACCACCTAATGGGAACAGAAAGCGTGCAGATTGACGGAGATCGCGCGACTACAACGGCCAATATCTATGCGACCCATATTCTGGCCAATGACGGTGAGGACACCTGGGTCTTTATCGGGGACTACCAGCATGAGCTGACGAAAACCGACGATGGCTGGAAGATCACCTTCATGCGCGCAAATCTGCGGGCGCAACTTGGCAATGAAAACCTGCCCGCACTGGCCGCAGAGCGTGTGAAAGCTGCGAGTAAGTAGCCCCCGCCTCTCATAGAAACATCCACTCCTGAGGTTCCCATATGAAAACCCTCGTCCTGACCGCCCACCCAGATCTGGGCAAATCCCGCATCAACCGGCTTTGGTTTGATGCGCTGTCTGACGCGGAAAGCGTCACCACCCGCGATCTGACAACCATTGGCGGCGCAACCTTCACTTTTGATATCGAAGCAGAGCAGGCGCTGTTGCTGGCCCATGACCGGATCGTGTTTCAGTTTCCGTTTTACTGGTATTCCGCCCCGCCGGTTCTGAAGGCCTGGATGGATCAGGTGCTGTCTTACGGGTTTGCTTATGGACCGGGCGGACACAAATTAGCTGGCCGTGAGTTCCTGACGCTTGTGTCCACCGGAGGCCCGGCAGACAGCTATCACGCGGGCGGGTACAACAACTACGCGATGGATGAGTTCCTAAAGCCGTTTCAGCAGACCGCAAACCTCACCGGGATGACTTATCTGCGGCCCTTTGTGGCGCATGGGATGGCGGTGGCGGATGCTGCCAAGCTGGAGGCGACGGTGCCGGATATGCTGGCCCATCTTACGGACCCTGCGCTCGACCCAAAGATCAAGCAAGCGCGGATCAACAAAGCGCTGGCGGAGGATCCAAGCAAGGCGGCTGCCGTCAGTTAATCGGGTTTGCCGCGCACCATGCGCGCCATGACCCATTGATACAGGGTTGGCGACAGGCGGGTGAGCAGATGCGCAATCTTCGCCACCCGCCCTACCGGCACGAAGTCTTTGCCTTTGTGCAGACCACGCAGAATTTCTTTGGCCGCCTGATCTGCTGTCATGGCGTCAAAGGCATCAGAGGCGTTGCCCGGCGGTGTCAGCCCGTTAGGATCTGTCGCCCCCGCAGGATTGGTTGCAACAAAAGAGGGCGCGGCGATGCAAACCTGCACGCCATGGGCCTCTTCCTCAGCCCGCAACGATCCAAAAAAGCCGGCCATGGCGTGTTTGGAGGCGGCATAAGCGGCGCGTTGCCTAAGCGGTGCAAACCCCGCGACAGAGGTGAGCACCAGATGCGTGCCCTGCGTTTGGCGCAGCGCCCCCTGAAAAGCCTGCGCCATGGTTGCTGCGGCAAAGTAGTTGATTTCAAAAAGCTGTCTGTGGGCGGCGTCTGTGAGATCGGCAACCGGGCCGATCGCCGTTACGCCTGCGCTGTAGATCACCAAAGCAATGCGCCCATGGTCTGCGCAGATCTGTGCACAACAGTTTGCAAGCTGCTCAGCATCGGTCAGGTCACATTGCACGGGCTGCTGGCTGTCTGACACCGCAAGTGTTGCAATGTCACGATCAAGCAGCACCACGCGCCATCCTTGATCCTGCAAGCGTTCAGACAGCGCCGTACCGAGCCCCCCTGCGCCACCTGAAATCACTGCCGTTTTACGCTCTCCCCCCTTTGCGGATGTCACGGTGACAAGCTCCGCTTCCAGAATTCAAACACTTCTCGGCTGGATTTTTCAGGCGTGTAGCCGAAATCCCGTTTGAGCGCTGCATTGGAAAGCACCGGGCGGTATTGCAAAAACCGCACCTGTTCGGGGCCGTACTGGCTGAGCCCCAATGGCCGGGCAACACATAGGGCGACGCGCAAAAGCCAAGCGGGCAAGCGCAACACCGGCTTGCCCATGATTTCAGACAGGTCATCCACGCTGAGGGCGCCATCGCCTGCCACGTTGAAAATGCCCTCCGGGCCATCCGTGGCAGCGCGCAACAGAATGCGCGCCAGATCACAATTCCAGACAAACACAAAGGGGCTGTCGCTGCCCTGCACCGCCAGCAGCCGCGGCTTATGAAAGAGATCAGTGATTTGGTTGTCTGTTCCTCGCCCCAGAACGGTGCCGACCCGCAGCACCACCTGCTCCAGCTGAGGCGCGTTTTCGCGCACATCAGACAGAAACTCCTCTACCAGACGTTTGTGGTGGGCGTAGGCGAACCCCTTATTGCCGCGGATCGCATCACATTCCCGAAGCGGCACCGGGTTGTCGGCGTGATAGCCATAGGCCGCGCCCGAAGAGGTGACCACAAGCCGTTTGGTGCCTGCCGCGAGGGCGGCGGTGACCACAGAGCGTGTGCCACCCACATCAACCGCATAGGCCAGATCGCGCGTGCTGTCCTTTGGTGGGGTCACAACGGAGGCCAAATGCACGATCACATCCGGCTGATAGCGCGCGATCACCCGCAGCGGGGCATCTGTTGTCACGTCCATTGGATGGAAACGCGCATTGGCAGACAGGTTGTCCGGCGCTATCACATCGCAAGCGATCACATCATGAGATGTCTTGGCCAATTCCGTCAAAAGCGCGCTGCCGACCATGCCAGCGGCTCCTGTGATAAGAATGCGGGTCATCTTGCTGCCTCTGTTCGGTTCATAAGAGAGGCCAAACCAAGGCCCGTAATCGCATGCCAAATACCCCAAAACGCGGCGACGACGGCCATGCCGCCAAGCCCACCAAAAAAGCCAAAAATAAGGATCAGACCGAGGCCTGAATTCTGAATACCAGTTTCAATTGTGATGGCGCGCCGATCATAGGCGGAGAGCCCCATCACGCTGGCGATGCTGAAGCCGGTGGTCAATGCCAAGGCGTTGTGCAACAGCACAAGAGCGGCCACAGCGGTCGCGAATTGCAAAAAATAGTTCCAGTTTGACATCAGCGCCAAGGCAATAAAGGCAATAAAAATACCCATCGCCACATTTTGCAGAGGGCGGCGCAGGCGCGCTGTCAGGTCGGGGCGTGTGCTGTTCAGCGACACCCCAAGCACCAGCGGCAGCACCAGCATAAGCCCCACCGTAATCGCCACAGACACCGGATCAATCACTGTTGCCTGCAAAATCTCGCGCGTTGGCGCATAAAGCGCGCCCCAAAAGGCGATGTTGAGCGGAGTCATCAGGATGGCGCCCACTGTGGCAAAAGCCGTCATCGACACCGACAGGGCCGCGTTGCCGCCTGCGCGATGGGTGATGTAGTTGGAGATATTGCCACCCGGACAAGCCGCCACCAGAATGAGCCCCAAGGCGATGGACGGCTGCGGCTGAGTGAGCAAGACCAGCCCAAAGGTCACCGCGGGCAGCAGCAGAAACTGTGAAACAAGCCCGGTGATGAGCGCGCGTGGCGACTGCAGCAGGCGACGGAAATCAGCCAGCGACAGATCGATCGCGATGGCAAACATCACGACAGCCAGAACCGCATTGAGCACGGTCAAGGACGATGCGCTGAAATTCAGCACAACCGTATCCAAATTGGCCTGTGTCATTAGGGTTGCTCCGCCTCAAGCGCTTTGATCCAGCGCGTTACCGCACCACGGTATGTGGCCTTGTCAACGTAGTAGGCCATGCGTGGCAGTTCGAGGTAAGACATTCCACCAGTGGCGCGCACGAAGCCGTTTTGCTTGGTACGTTTGAGTTTCTGGGCGGCGGTACTGCCCGCACGCAACCCGTTTATGTAGCGCGCGACCATCTCTGCCTGCTCGTGCCGACCCTGCCAGCCGAGACCTGCGGCTTCGACCATACCCAGCACAAAAATATCGTCGCGCTCTGGGTGCATCGCATTCAGATAGAGATGCGGTGCGTCATTGCGCCAATTGAGCAGCGCCTGGTCGATAAACGGATAGTCGAGCTTGTAACCCGTGGCCGCTAGGATCAGATCATACTCGCCCTGCGTTCCATCGGAAAATGAGACGGTTTTTCCAGATATATCAGATATATCCGCGCGGACATTCAAGTCGCCATGCCCCGCATGATAGAGTACCAGCGAGTTCACCACCGGGTGGCTTTCGTAAAGTTTATAGTCCGGTTTGGGGAAGCCGTATTTCTGAGGGTTTCCAACAAACCACTTCAGGATCAAACCATCCACGTGACGCTTTAACCACATCGGAAGTTTGATCGCACCGCCCATGGTGTCAGCGGGTTTGCCAAAGACGTATTTGGGCACGAAATAATAGCCGCGCCGCATCGACAAATCGCAACTGGCTGCGTGGTGCACCGCATCCACAGCGATGTCGCAGCCGGAGTTGCCCGCCCCCACCACAAGCACGCGTTTGCCTGCAAATTGTTCAGGATGGCGGTACTGCGCCGCATGGATCAGCTCGCCGTCAAACTGCCCCGGAAACTGCGGCATGTTTGGAGTGCTGAGCGTGCCATTTGCGATCATAACGCCCGCATAGACGGCGCTATGCGTTTGCCCTCCCTGTCGCCAAATGACACGCCAGCCCGCACCGTTGTCCCCCACCGGTGCCAGCTCTTTGATCTCCGCCCCGAAACGAAAATGCGGGCGCAGATCAAAGAAATCCGCGAAGTCGCGAAAGTAGTGGGCCATCTCTCGGTGAGAGGGATATTCGGCCACATCCTCGCGCATCGGAAAGTCGGCAAACTCTGTCATCGTCTTTGATGAGATCAGATGTGCGCTTTCATACATGGTGGACCGTGGCCCCTCGATATCCCACAGCCCGCCAACATCTGAATGCAGCTCAAACCCATCAAAGGCGATGCCCTGCTCACGCAAAACTTTGGCCATGGCCAAACCCATGGGCCCCGCCCCCAAGAGGGCGAATTTTGCGCGCGTTTCTGACATTCCTAACTCCTTAGATCGCCTTTTAGATTGAACATTCATTAAAAATAAGACAAGCTGTTTTTATGAGCCGTAAATTCCTGGAAGAAAAACAAAGACAAAGGGCCCCTTCGCAGAGGGCGCTGGAGACGCGGGCGCGTATCTTTGACGCAGCGGAAAGGGTGTTTTCACGCGCAGGGTTTGACGCGGCATCGATTCGCGACATCGCCGAGGAAGCCGAGGTTCAGGGCGCGCTGGTGAACCACCATGGCGGCAGCAAAGAAGCGCTTTTCTGGCGCGTGGTCGCACGCCGTGCCGAGATCCTCAGCACAGCCCGACTTGATGCGCTTGCCGCGCGCAAAGCAGAAGGTGCCCTGTCGCTCAATGCCGTGCTGACCTGTTACTTTGAGCCCTATCTGTCGCGCGCCGAATGCGGCGATGTGCAATGGCTCGCCTATGCGCGGCTTGTGGCGATTGTCTCGTCTGACACGCGCTGGCAAGAGTTGGCCGCAACCTGTTTTGACCCAACCGCCACGCGGTTTGTCGAAGAAATCGCCGCGCTGTATCCGCCCAAAGCACAGGGGGCTGTTGCCGCGGCCTTTATTTACTCTGTTGCGGCGCTGCTCGCATTGCTGACGGCCCAGTGGCGGATGGTGGCCATGGGGGATGGGCGTACAGATGCCAGCAGCCATCTGGACGAGTTGGTGGCGTTTTGCGCCGCCGGCATCGAGGCCAGCGTCGCAAGAGCAAGCTAGTCAAAGCGACAGGATTTCGCGAAAAAGTGGAATGTGCGCTTTTGCAAGCCGCCTGCCGCGCTTATAGTTGGCAAAACAAACCGGCAGAGCAGCACAACATATGGCAAAGACGCCTTTGAAATCAGACAGTTTTAACGTGGTGGTGGTGGGCCAGAATGGGCGCCTGCAATATGAGGCCGCGCTGTTTGCCGCCTCGTTGCGCGCCAAATCCCCCCAATTCAAAGGACGCCTGTTTGTGGCAGAGCCGCAGCCAGGGCCACGCTGGGAAAAAGATGTGCGGATCGGCAATCCGCAGGTGCGGGAGCTGCTTGAGGCGCTGGATGCGGAGATCCTGCCGTTTGAAAGCCGTGCCTTTGGCGACGATTATCCCTATGGCAACAAGATTGAGCTGCTGCGTGCCTTGCCTGAGGGCGAGCCGTTTGTGTTTTTTGACAGCGATACGCTGATCCTTGACGAGTTGAGCGATGTGCCGTTTGACTTTGCGCGCCCCTCTGCGAGCCTGCGCGTGGAGGGCACATGGCCTGTGCCACCGCTTTATGGTCCGGGCTACAACGGGATCTGGAAAGCGCTTTATGACCGCTTTGGGCTGGAGTTTGAAAGCTCGCTGGATCTGAGCCAGCCCGATGAATACTGGCGGCGGTATCTCTATTTCAACGCGGGCTTTTTCTAATACAAATGTCCAAAGATGTTTGGGGATCGCTTTCTGGAGTATGCGACCAGCATTCAGAATGACCCACCTGATGCACTGGCCTCGCAAACTCTGCGCCCTTGGCTCGATCAGATCGCCCTGCCCCTTGTGATCCACGGCCTTGGCGGTTCACGTGATGCGCTGCCTGCCGGGCTGCTGGATGGGTCGGTGAGTTGTCACTATCGCCTGATGCCGCTGCTCTTTGCGCGCGAGGCGGATGTGGTTGTTGAAGCGCTGGAAGAAATTGCCGCCCCCAATCGGATCAAAAAAGTGCTTAAACAATATGAGCCGTTCAAACGGATGATCTATCAAAAGCGGGGCCATAAAGCGCGGGCGCTGTTTGATCGTGACCATCTGCCACGCCGGGAACAGGCCATTCGCAACACGCTGAAAAAGCATGGATACTGGCTGCGATAATTCTGCCCTGAAACAGGTGCCGCAGGCCGCCCGCATTTTGAGCCTGAGCAGTCCGGGACAGACCTCAAACCGACGCATGAACTTGTTCTTAATTTTAGCGCTTTTTCAGTGACTTGATCCAAGAGCATACAGGTTTAGAGAACAGTTCTTCTCAATTCATGATGCCGGGTCGAATTTGCCTTGGGTTGAATGGACTTCATCACAAAGTTGTGCGTTGTTCTGTTGCGCGGTAGCCGACAGCCCCCTATCACTTTGGCGAGACTTTTTCAGGGAGACACATAATGACCGACGGACCCACCTACGGTTTTGATACATTGCAAATTCACGCAGGCGCGCGGCCCGATCCGGCAACGGGCGCACGGCAGACCCCGATTTATCAATCCACTGCTTATGTGTTCCGCGATGCAGAGCATGCGGCGGCGCTGTTTAACCTGCAGGAAGTGGGCTACATCTATTCGCGCCTGACCAACCCGACCGTTGCTGTGCTGCAGGAGCGGATCGCCACGCTTGAGGGCGGTGTTGGTGCGGTGTGCTGCTCCTCTGGTCATGCAGCTCAGATCATGGCGCTGTTCCCACTGATGCAGCCGGGCTGCAATGTTGTGGCCTCGAGCCGGCTCTACGGCGGCACGGTCACGCAGTTCAGCCAGACCATCAAGCGTTTTGGCTGGTCCGCGAAATTTGTCGACACCGATGATCTGGACGCGGTGAAAGCGGCGGTGGATGAGAACACCCGCGCGGTGTTCTGTGAATCCGTGGCAAACCCCGGTGGCTATATCACCGACATCGAAGCGCTCGCCGCGATTGCGGATGGTGCTGGTGTGCCGCTGATTGTCGACAACACCTCGGCCACGCCATATCTGTGTAACCCGATCAGCCTTGGCGCCACATTGGTTGTGCATTCCACCACCAAATATCTGACAGGCAACGGCACCGTGACCGGCGGCTGTATCGTGGACAGCGGCAAGTTTGACTGGTCTGCCAGCGACAAGTTCCCCTCCATGAGCCAACCGGAACCTGCCTATCACGGCCTGAAGTTCCACGAGACCTTTGGCCCGCTGGCCTTCACCTTCCACGGGATTGCCGTAGGGCTGCGGGATCTGGGCATGACGATGAACCCACAGGCCGCGCATTATACGCTGATGGGCATTGAAACCCTGAGCCTGCGCATGGAGCGCCACGTTCAGAACGCCAAAGAGATTGCGGGCTGGCTCGAAACACACGACAGCGTGGACTATGTGACCTATGCCGGTCTGGAAAGCTCACCCTATCATGACCGTGTGGAGCGGATCTGCCCGAAAGGCGCAGGCGGGCTGTTCACCGTGGCGCTGAAAGGTGGCTACGAAGCCTGTGTGAAGTTTGTTGAGAACCTCGAGATCTTCTCTCACGTGGCCAACCTTGGCGATGCGCGCAGTCTGGTGATCCACTCTGCCTCCACCACCCACCGCCAGCTGACACCTGAGCAGCAAGAGGCGGCCGGTGCCGGGCCAAATGTGGTGCGGATTTCGATTGGGATCGAAAACGCGGCAGATCTGATTGCGGATCTGGATCAGGCTTTGAAGAAAGCCCACCGCTAAGCGCCGAAGACCAACCAAACGGACTCAGATGGAAGCGCCCCAAGCCCTGGCTTTGGGGCGCTTTCTTTCCTAAGTGGCACCGGAGAACAAAACAAAGGGGTGCATAAAACACAGGCGATCGGTTGGCCTTGCGCCAAGTGTTTGCTTCCCCTTCGGCGATAACTTGCTATAAATTTGGCAACTTCGCAGGAACACGCGCATCCTGCACAACACCATGCTAGGGCTGTCCTATGACCACGGATCTTGCGCTCACCCTGTCTTATCAAGGCATTAGCCTGCTTTCCCGCGTGGATGGTGGGTGGCATCTTTTGGGCGAGGTCGCCCTTGATGATGAGGACCTTCCTGCTGCCCTGACCGCATTGCGAGATCAGGCGGTTTTGGCAGGTGGGCCTGAGTTTGAAACCACACTGGTTTTGCCAAATGACCAGATCAAATTTCTCTCCCTGCCGCTCGACGCGGCTGCTGAGGGGGCGCTTCTGGGACAGGTGCAAGAAGCACTGGAGGCCTCGACGCCCTACCGCGCCGATGAGCTGGTCTTTGACGTATATGAACGCGATGGTTTTGCACAGGTGGCTGCCGTGGCCCGCGAAACGCTGGCAGAAGCCGAAGGATTCGCCAGCGAGCATGACTTTAATCCAGTCCGTTTTACGGCGATCCCAAACCCGGCAGATTTCGCGCAAGCGCCAAATTTTGGCGCAACGCGGGGTGCTGAGGCGACGGGCAGTCTTACAGAGGCCGATCCTGTACCAATCAAAGTGATCGGTGAAGGCCTGCCCGAAGTACAGCCTGATCCGCCCGCGGAACCTGATGCCGGCGCAGATGCAGTTGCAGAGCCATCAAACGACACAGCAACGGGGACAGCAAAAGCAGATCCCGCCCTGTCCGCTGCGCTGGCTGACGAAAACGCGACATTTGATCTGGGCGAAGAAAGCGCGGACACACAGGTTGCTTTCGCCTTCAAAGAGCCCGAAACGCCAACTGAGACAGATGCCGACCCGCATGCTGAAGATGAGGTTTCTGCCCCACCCACCGCACGGAAGGAGGCAGAGGCCGAAAAAGAGACCGCTACCCCCTTTGCCTCCATCCGTGCGCAACGCGGTGCTGACACCGGTGATACCGCGCCGCAGCTGAGTGGCGTGTCACGTGGGGTGCATGGCACCAATGCTCCAAGCATTCCGCCAGAAAGCCAAGATGACGCCACGCATGAACTGCGGTTTGACCCGGCCAAAGCCGTGGCAGGCCTGACGGCAGACCGCACAAAGGCCGCGCTGTCCGATGCGCGCACGGAACAGGCCGAAGGGCAACTGACGGACGCAGACTCTGGCACCTTTGCCAGTGCGCGCAACAAAACAAAGATCGCGGGGCCGCCACCGCGTGTTGCAAAGAACGATCCCACCTTTCAGGAGAAACCGGCAAACCCCTCCGAGCGCCAGAAAGGGGCTTTTGGGGCGGCGCGTGCGGCTGAGGTCGGCGGCAAGCCAAAGCATCTTGGGCTGATCCTCACCACCTTGTTGCTGGTGTTTTTGGGATTGGTCGCCCTGTGGGCCACACTGTTCACGGAGGATGGTGTTGCCGGACTGTTCGACCGCGACACACCAGCCGAAAGCGCGCCAATCGAAAACACCGCCCAGCTGGATGAACAGCCTGAAACAACTGAGGTTGCTGTGGCGGATGGGCAAACCGATGCGGATTTGGCGCAAGATGCGCCTGCCGTACCCGCCCCCTCATCTGAACCAGCACCGGCGGCTTCTGACGTTGCGACAACGGCGCAAGAGCCTGCAACAGAAGCAGTTACGGATACGGCGGCACCGAACGGCGCTATTGCGCTGACAGTGCCAGACGGGCTGCAGATCGAAGGGGAAAGCCCGGATACGCAGACGGCCCTGCTCGAAGAGATTGCGCCAGAGGAACTGGCTGAAAGCCTTTCTGACACACCTGAGCAGGCCGCGCCTGCCGTACTTAATCAAGACGAGGCTGAAACGCGCTATGCGGTAACCGGTGTCTGGCAACGTGCGCCGGACGCCGCGACCGCACCTGAACTCAGCAATGACGAAGATGTTTTTGTCCCTGCGATCGACCGACTGAGTTTTGCACTTGATGCGGTCGCGCTGCCTTCTGCAGCAACGTATACAACCGACACTGCATTTGCGGCGCAAGTAAATCCCCCCTCGGCGACCACCGCCTTTGATCTTGATGAGCGCGGCCTTGTGGTCGCCACCGCCGAAGGTGCGGTGAATGCGGAAGGGGTGATGGTCTATGCGGGGCGCCCCCCTGTGGTGCCTGCATCTTACCCGAAACGCATCGTTGTGGCCGAAGCCCTGCAGGAACAAGCCGCAAGTCGGCTGGCCAATCTTCGCCCCAAGCCGCGGCCCAGCGACTTGTTGGAACAGAATGAGCGCGCCACGCTCGGTGGGTTCACCCGCGCAGAACTGGCTCGCATTCGTCCGCGTCCACGCCCGGAAAGCGCGCAAGATGTGGCCTCCGCAAATCAGGCGCCAACGGCACTTGCTGTCTCTGCATCGCTGCGCCCCCGCCTGAAGCCCGCGAACATTGCGCAGCTTGCCGCCCGGGCCACACCGAGCGAGACAGCCCCGACAACCACCGCCACCGCAGCAGCGGCCCCGGCAGCGACTGTCATACCGGCAATCCCAACCACGGCCTCTGTCGCGCGACAAGCCACGATTCAAAATGCAATCAACCTGAAAAAGGCGAGTCTGATCGGGATTTATGGCACATCCTCAAACCGGCGTGCGCTGGTGAGATTGCCATCTGGACGCTATAAGAAGGTGCAGGTTGGGGACAGGATCGATGGCGGCAAAGTGGCCGCGATTGGGGAAAGCGAGCTGCGCTACGTCAAAAGCGGACGCAACCTTGTGCTGAAGATGCCAAAAGACGGGTAGCCCCCTGTTTCACAGACTTTTTGAACGGCTCCTCTCGCACCTGATTTGATGCGAGCGTCACACAATAAAAACGCCACACGCAATGCTGCGGGTGGCGTTCTCCTCCCCTTCCCGATCTACGCCGGGCCCCACAAGCGGCTGAGCATTTACTCCGCCGCCTGAATCTCACCATTGTTGATTTGTTCCTGTTCGATAGATTCAAACAGCGCTTTGAAATTGCCCTCTCCAAAGCCGTCATCGCCTTTACGCTGGATGAACTCAAAAAAGATTGGGCCAATCACAGTTTTGGAAAAGATCTGCAGCAGGATTTTGGTTTCACCGCCGTTCACCACACCTTCGCCATCAATCAGGATGCCGTGTTTTTTCATACGGTCGAGCGGCTCATCGTGCCCCGCCACACGTGTTTTTGACAGGTCATAATAGGCATCAGGCGGACCAGGCATGAACTTGATGCCCTTGTCCGCGATCGCGTCGGTGGAGGCGTAGATATCATTGGATCCCACCGCGATGTGTTGAATGCCCTCGCCGTTGTACTTTTTCAGGTACGCCACAATCTGGCCGGTCTCGCCACGGTCCTCGTTGATCGGAATGCGGATCTTGCCGCAGGGCGACGTCAGCGCGCGGGAGAAGAGACCCGTGAATTTGCCTTCGATGTCAAAGAAGCGGATTTCGCGGAAGTTGAACAAATCGCCGTAGAACTTGAACCACTTGTCCATGTTGCCTTTGAAGACATTGTGGGTCAGGTGATCGAGGTAGAAGAAACCATCGCCCTCAGGCTTAGACGTCACCAGCCAGTCAAACTCTTCGTTGAAGGGCGAGGTGTCATAGTACTGATCGGTGAAATAGATCAGCGAGCCGCCGATGCCTTTGATCGCAGGCCAGTTCAGCGTTTTGTCGTCCGCGTCATAAGGCTCTGCGCCCTTGGAAACCGCATGCTCATAGGCCTGCTGCGCATCGACAACACGCCAGCCCATCGACGGGGCACAGGGGCCGTGCTCTTCCACAAAGCGTGCGGCAAAGCTGCCGGGCTCCATATTGAGGATGTAGGTCACATCCCCCTGCTGCCACAGCTCAATCGCTTTGGCCTTGTGGTTGGCCACATGGGTGTAGCCCATTTTGGTGAAGAGTTCCCGCAGCTCCTGCGGCTCGGGATGGGCGAATTCGACAAACTCAAATCCGTCGGTGCCTGCTGGGTTGTAATCGGAAATCTCTGCGCGCGGTGCATCGTGGGGGAAAGGGCCCATGGTGCGTCTCCTCTCTTGGTAAGCCTTTCGGCATATGCCTGTTCACATTCAAAAATAAGGCGCAGATGCTGCGCAAACACCGCAAAGTGACGTGCAAAATTTACAATTGGCGCGTATATTGACCGCAAAATAGAAAGATGATGCAGAAAATCCGCATATGATAGATGAAACCGACATGCGCCTGCTGACTGCGTTGCAGCGCAATGCCCATCTCACCGCGCAGGAATTGGGTGAGGTTCTGAACCTGTCGCCCAGTCAGGCTGGGCGGCGGCGGCAGAGGTTGGAAGCAGAAGGCTACATCGAAGGCTATGTTGCGCGGCTCAGCCCGGCGCATCTTGGCCTGTCGGTTCAAGCCTTTGTGCAGGTGCAATTGGGCACCCACGGGCCAGAACAGTCGCAGAGTTTTGCGACACTTATCAGCACCCGCGCCGAAATTGTCAGCGCTTGGACCCTGACAGGTGATGCCGACTATCTTTTGCGCACCTATTGTGAAGATCTGGCTGCACTGAACCGATTGATTCATGAAGTGCTGCTGCCGCATCCAGCCGTGAGCCGCGTGCAAAGTCAGATTGTCATGGATCAGTTGAAACGCGACGCCCCTCTGCCAACATAAACGCCCCTATTTCAGAAAGCCCGGACTGCCCGTATGGAAGAAGCCCTCTACACTGCCACGATTTTCCTGATGACCACAGTGATTGCTGTGCCTATTTCTGCGCGGCTGGGATTGGGCTCTGTGCTGGGCTATCTGGCCGCTGGCATTCTTATCGGTCCTGTTCTGGGCCTGGTGGGCACCCATGAGGCTGACGAGCTGCTGCACTATGCGGAATTTGGTGTGGTGATGATGCTGTTCATCATTGGGCTTGAGCTTGACCCCCGCGCCCTCTGGGCAATGCGGGATAAGTTGGTCGGACTGGGCGGGCTGCAAGTGCTGCTCACCGGGCTGGCGGTCTTTACGCTCGCTGTGATCCTGAACCGTCCGATCAATGTGGCGATTGCTTGCGGTATGATCTTTGCGCTCTCCTCCACCGCGATTGTGCTGCAAACCCTGACCGAAAAGGGGCTCATGCAGACCAGTGGGGGACGATCCACCTTTGCTGTGCTGCTGACCCAAGACATCGCGGTGATCCCGATGCTGGTGATCCTGCCCCTGCTGGCGGGGGCGACACTTCCCCATGTGATGGCAGACGGGTCGATTTCGGTTGGCGCGCATGAAAAAGCGGCACATGGCCTTTCTCTGGTGGACGGGCTGCCCGGTTGGGGCATGGCGCTGGTCACCTTGGGCGCGGTTGCGGCCATTATTGTGGGCGGACGCTATCTCACACGGCCTGTGTTCCGATTTATTCATGCCGCGCACCTGCCGGAGATGTATACGGCGCTGGCGCTGCTGATCGTGGTGGGCATTGCCTTCTTGATGCATCTGGTAGGGCTGTCCCCGGCGCTTGGCACTTTTCTGGCGGGCGTGTTGCTGGCAAACTCTGAATTCCGGCACGAGTTGGAAAGCGACATCGCGCCCTTCAAAGGGCTGTTGCTCGGGCTGTTTTTCATCACAGTCGGCGCGCAGATTGATCTGGATATTTTCTTTGCTGCACCCGGCGACATTCTTGGGCTGACGCTCGCTGTGATGATCCTTAAGGCCGTGGTCCTTTATGGTATTGGCCGCGCCTTTGGCCTGCGCCGTCGCGCGCTCTGGCTGTTTACACTCGGGCTGGCACAAGCCGGGGAATTCGGCTTTGTGCTGATCACAACCGCGCTTAGCCAGAACGTGTTGCCCCATACGCTGGCTGAACGCCTGCTGTTGATTGTGGCCCTGAGCATGCTGATCACGCCGCTGTTGTTTATTCTTTATGACCAGATCTCCAAACGGTTTGGCGAAAAGGAAGAAGAACGGCGGGAGCCCGACACCATCGACCGAACAGGGCCCGTAATCATCGCAGGCATTGGCCGGTTCGGGCAGATAGTGAACCGCCTTGTGCGCGCCTCAGGCTTTGACACGGTGGTGCTGGACCACAACATTCAGGCGATCGAAACCATGCGCCATTTTGGTGTGAAGGGCTTCTTTGGCGACCCCACACGACCTGAAATGCTGCATGCGGCAGGTCTTTCTAACGCCTCTGTGTTGGTGGTGGCAGTAGATGATCCGGCGGCGGCGATCAAACTGACAAAATTTGCGCGGCGTGAACGGCCTGACCTGCACATCATTGCCCGCGCGAACAACCGCGGCACGGTGTATCAGCTATATAACGCCGGAGCGAATGACATTGTGCGGGAGATGTTTGACAGCTCGCTTCGGGCTGGGCGCTATGTGCTGGAGAACATCGGTCTGAGCGAATATGAGGCCGCGCAGGCGGAGCAGGCGTTTTACAAACATGACCGCTATGCTGTGCAGGAGCTGGCCGAGGTCTGGAAAGAGGGTGTTCCGAGCACTCAAAATGCCGAATACATAAAGCGTGCCAAAGAGTTAGAGAGCGAACTTGAAGCGACCCTCCTCGCCCAGCTTCAGGAGAAACCGCGCGAGGAGGCGTGATCGAGCAGACGGGATCAGCCGTCCGAAACCCCCGCTTCAGCGAAAGTGGCCATGCCAGAATGGCAGGCCACCGCCGCTTTCAGGATATTGATCGCCACTGCGGCACCTGAGCCTTCGCCAAGGCGCATATTTAGGCTGAGGATCGGCTCTTTGCCGAGTTTTGCCAGCACCGCACCATGCGCTGCTTCGGCGCTGACGTGGCCGGCGATCACGTGGTCCAGCGCGCCGTCCTGCGCATCTGCCAGAGTGGCGGCCGCTGCGGAGGCAATGAAACCATCGAGGATTACCGGAATGCGCAGGCTGCGTGCGCGGGCAATCGCGCCAACCATGCCAGCGAGCTCGCGCCCACCAAGACAGCGCAGCGCCTCCAGCCCTTTGGGGGTGTGGTTTGCGGCAACCCCTTCGCGCACCACGCGCGCCTTATTGGCCAAACCGGCGTCATCCACGCCTGTTCCACGGCCAACCCAGTCTTCGGCGACACCGCCGTAAAGCGTATGAGCGATCGCAGCCCCGCTCGTGGTGTTGCCAATGCCCATTTCACCAACCACCAGAAGATCGGAGTTCGGTTTCACCGCATTCCAGCCTGCCGCCAGTGCCGTCACAACTTCGGCCTCGCTCATGGCAGCCCCCTGTGTGAAATCGGCCGTTGGCGTATCAAGGCTGAGCGCGATGACATTGAGATCAGCCCCTGCTGCGCGGCTCAGCTGATTGATGGCTGCGCCGCCATGCTCAAAGTTCATGACCATCTGCTGGGTGACTTCTGCCGGAAAGGCGGAGACGCCTTGGGCGGTGATGCCATGGTTGCCTGCAAAAATAATGACCTGAGGTGCCTCGATGCTGGGGCGCGGATTTCCGCGCCAGCCTGCATACCACATCGCCATGTCTTCAAGTCGTCCAAGCGCGCCCGGCGGTTTGGTCAACTGGCCATTGCGGGCCTCTGCCTCGCCCATAGCTTGTTGATCCACTGCGGGGGCCTCTGCCAAAAGAGATTGAAACGCGGCCAAAGTGGAAAAATCTGCAGACATCGGCGGGGCTCCTGTTGAATTCTTAATGCATGGGCTGTTTATCTCATTGCCAGGCCCCGGCAATACAGGAAAAAGACGCAGACATGCCCGCTACCGACACGTCACCGTTTCGTCCGCGTGATATCAACACCGCCATTGCCCTTTTAACGCGACTACCTGTGCGTGCAGATTTCAGCAGAGGCGCGCGCGCAGCCTGGGCCTATGGGCTGGCCGGGGCGGTTCTGGCCTTGCTTGCCGCTTTGCCCACCGCTGCGGCGCTTTGGGTGGGATTGCCACCGGTGCTGGCCGCCGTGATCTGGCTCACCGGCATGGTGGTGATGAGCGGGGCCATGCATGAGGACGGGTTGGCGGATACGGCTGATGGCTTCTGGGGCGGCTGGGAGCCGGCACGGCGGCTTGAGATCATGAAAGACAGCCGCATTGGGGCCTATGGCGTGATTGCCCTGTGTCTGTCGCTGGCGGCGCGCTGGGGCGCGATCACGCTGCTGCTGGAGGCCGATGTCTGGTTGTTTGGCATGCTTGCGGTGGCGATGCTGTCACGCAGCGCCATGGTGCTGGTGATGAGCGCCCTGCCCCATGCGCGGGCAAATGGGCTGAGCCATGCACAGGGCCGCGCCCCAAGAGGCGGCGCGATCACGGGCTTTGCTTTGGCAGCCGTCGTGGCCTTCGGTTGCGCCGGTATCCCGGGCATCGCCATGACTGGGGTGGCCTTTGTTATGGCGGCGCTGTGTTCCGCAACCGCGAAGGTCAAAATTGGCGGACAGACCGGCGATGTGCTGGGTGCAACACAACAAGTGACCGAGATCGCCCTGCTGTTCACTCTGGTTGCGGCGGCGCAGTTTAGCTGGCCTCTCTGACGGCTTATCCGCCTTCGGTTTCAATGCAAATCAGCGTGCCGCAGTGTTTGCAATGCACCGCATCCGGCTCATGACGCAGAAGACCACAGCTTTGGCATTTATGGCGCACTTTTTGCGGTCGAATGACCGCTTGCGCCAGCTGCACAAACAGGGCGACGCCCCCCACCATCACGCAGATGGAAAACACCTTGCCGCCCGGTGTTTGCAAGGTGATGTCGCCGTAACCCGTTGTGGTGAGTGTCGCGACGGTAAAATACATCGCATCAATGAACGGATGTGTCGATTGAGAGGTGTCGATGAAGAAGACCAGTGAGGTCGCGGAGGTCACCATCACAAAGACAAACAGGTTGATGCTGGCAATCACCGTGTCTTCGTGCTGTCTAAACCACGCGCTGTCATGGCGCAGATCATACAGCAAATGATACGAGTGAATCAGCCGCAAGCCACGTAAGACGCGTAAGAAAGCAAGATCTCCCTGAAGCCAGGGATCGACAAACAAAGAGACGATCACAGCCACATCGGCCAATGTGTAGATGCGGGTCAGGAAATGGCGTCGGTCTTCGGCAATCCACCAGCGCGCCAGAAAATCCAACGCAATCACAACCCCGGCCAAACGGCTGAGCAAGACCAACTCTGCGCTGTGGGGCGCATGCGCGATTGCGACAAAAAACAAAATCGTGGCAAAATCAAAGACGATCAGGGCATAGCGAAACCGCACAGCACCACGCGAATGCGCGGTGTACAGCACTTGCAGATTGGCCTTTAGTGCATCCATGGCGGCTCCTTCGTGTCAGTAAACGCCATGGTCTATGGTTATGCAATGGTTTGCTTTTTTACGCATCTCACGCGGATCGCCCCTGCGTGAGGCAAGCCTGAGCGTCTTTGCAACGGGTTTGCAGAACGAAAAAGGCCGCGCAATTGCGCGGCCCCTTTTTTAGCGTATGTGGCTTCACTCACGCGGCGCGCGACACCAGCACATCATCAACCTGCTTGGCGGCGGCAACCTCATCGCCACCAGCCACAGCGGCGACTTCACGGGTCAGACGCTCAAGTGCGGCTTCATAAAGCTGACGCTCAGAATAGCTCTGCTCGCGCTGATCGTCGGTGCGGTGCAGGTCACGCACCACTTCCGCGATCGCAATCAGATCACCGGAGTTGATTTTCTGTTCATATTCCTGCGCGCGGCGAGACCACATGGCACGTTTGACCTTGGCTTTGCCCTTCAGGGTCTTCATCGCCTGATCAATCACGTCAGGAGAGCTCAGACCGCGCATACCAAAATGGGTGGCTTTATTGGTCGGCACCCGCAGTGTCATCTTGTCTTTTTCAAACGAGATCACGAAAAGCTCCAGCTGCATCCCCGCAACTTCCTGCTCTTCGATGGAAATGATCTGCCCAACGCCATGTGCGGGATAAACAACATATTCGTTTGGGCTGAACTCGTTCTTCTTCGCTTTGCTCATGCAGTACTTCCTTTGTAGGCCCCAGTCCTGCCAGACAAAAAATTTCGCTCGAGAAAGGTGCTTTCCCGAAACGGAATGTGCTCTGGTAGAAAAAGCCACCCTCGGCGGATACGCGGGGATGGCTCTCAGGCAGTTATGTCCTCTATGAGAAGATCATAACACAAAATACGCCCCCTTTAAAGCGCGACAGGCTTAAAAAGGTGCTTTCCGTAATAGTGTCAGAGCTTTAGGCCAAATTTGTTCAAAGTCAGCGTCCCCATTTGGCAGCTGGAACGACGAATCGCTCTGACAATGACAGCTTAGCCGCCTTCTCCCGGTGCCTCAGAGAAATATTTCTCCAATTTGTTCGGCTCACCGTCTTTTTCTTCGTACCCTGGCATCGGATCTTTTTTGGTAATGATCACCGGCCAGATTTCGGAATACTTACGATTGAATTCGACCCACTGCTCCATGTCAGGTTCCGTGTCCGGACGGATCGCATCCGCTGGGCACTCAGGCTCACATACACCGCAGTCGATACATTCATCCGGATGGATGACCAGCGTGTTTTCACCTTCATAAAAACAGTCAACCGGGCATACCTCTACGCAGTCCGTATACTTGCATGCAATGCAGTTGTCGGTCACAACATAGGTCATTTTGGGTTAGCTCACTTATCGTCAGATTAGGAAACTGACTAAATCAGCATTGCTCAATCTTCAAGGCGCGAAGAGATTATAAGGTCGAGATTGCGCCGATCCTTCTTCGTGGGACGCCCTTTTCCGTCTGAACCCGGCGCGCGTGGAACAGGTTTCTCTTCCGGGGTCAAATCTTCGTATAATGTTTGCGCCTCGGTGGCTGGTCCGCGGCGCTCACCAAGGGCTGCGACCTTGATCACACGCACACGGCGTGCCTGCGGGAAGGTCAGCACATCACCAAGGGTGACGCCATGGCTGGCCTTCCCAATTTTTTGTCCGTTCACCCGCAAATGCCCGCCTGTCACAAGTTTGGCTGACAGGCTGCGGGTCTTGAAGAACCGCGCCTGCCAGAGCCATTTGTCGACCCGCAGTTTGGGGGACGGCGCGCTCACGCGTCAGTCCTTGCCTTTCAGCCCCATAAGCGCCGCAGCGAAGGGGTTGTCCGGATCAATCGCTTTCTCCTTTTTGGGAGGGCGCGACTGGAACTGTTTCGGGCCATTGTCGCGGCGTGGGCCTTTGCCTTTGGGCTTGCCACCTTTGCCGCGCGGCTTGTCACCGCCCTGCGTGTCAGTGCGGCGCTTGTTGCCGCCCTGAGCGTTGCCACCACGACGCTGACCGCCGCGATTGCCACCCTGACGACCGGCCCAAGTGAAGGTGTAGAACACTTCCAGTTCAGGCGCCTGCGCCTCGGCTTCTGCGTCAGCATCAGGTGCGGGAGCCGCTTCTTCAGCAGCCTCGGCTTCCGGTGCTTCGGCAACAGCCACTTCAGCTGTCGCCTCTGCCACGGCTTCCTCGACATTGGCGTCTGCCGCTGCGGCCTCTTCAGCTGGCGCTTCGCTCGCTTCGGCTTCAGGTGCGGCGGCGGGCGCGGCTTCGGCTTTCACCTTCTCGCGTTCGCCTTTTTCCGCAGCATAGCCCAGACCCTGCATCAGGTCTGCAAACTGCTCGAGCGTCATACCCGTGATCGACAGCATATCGGCCTTGGCTTCAAAGCCGCCACGGCTGTCTTCGGCGCGCAGCATATCCGCCAGACGCTCCAGCATGTCGATACGGATCGCACGCTCACCTGCGGCACGGTAGCCCGCCATGGCATGGTAGCCGCGTGGCAGGCTGTTGCCCGCCGGAACCGTCACCAGGCCGGGAGGCGGTGCTTCTGGGAATTCCTGCAAGCCTTGCGCCAAGGACCACAGCACCAGACGCAAACGGGTTGGTGCGGGCTTCAGCAGCAGCGGCATGAAGATGGTGAACTGGCCAAAGCGGATGCCATGTTTGCGCAGCGCGCCACGGGCGTCCTGATCCAGTTCTTTCACCTCGGTGGCCACGTCGCCACGTGGGATGATGCCCAGCGCCTCGACCATGCGGAACGCAAAGCCACGGGCCAGACCCGTCAGATCTTCGTCACGGCTGAGGTTCAAGAGCGGCTCAAACAACGCAGCAATCTTGCGATCGATGAAGTGCTGCAGGCGGCGCTCAACCTTCTGAGCAACCTCGGCACCGGCTTCATCATCCACAAACACGGTGATGCCAGGTTTGAGCGGATCGTCACCGGCAACCATTTTGCCGACCGCATGCTCGCCCCACATGAGGCCACCCTGCTCGGTGAAGTCGATCTCCGTATCCGGCGCGTTATAGAAGCGATCAGCGCGCAGATGGAACTGCGGCGCCAGAGCTTGCAAGCTCGCCTGTTTCAGCGTCTTGGCTTCTTGCCCGCTGGCTTCTTTGTCCGCGATGAAACGGAACCCTTCAAGACGGCCGACGAATTCACCCTCGACGGTCACCTCACCTTTATCATTCACTTCGGCCAAAAGGGCCTCCTTCTGCTTGAGCCGGCGCAAAAGCACTGATGTGCGCCGATCCACAAATCTCTGCGTCAAACGCTCGTGCAAAGCATCTGACAGGCGATCTTCTACCGCGCGCGTTTCCCCACGCCAATGGTTTTCGTCACTGACCCAGTTATTGCGCTGTGCGACATAAGTCCACGTCCGGATAAAGGCCAGACGTTTCGACAATGTGTCAATGTCGCCATCTGTCCGATCCAGCCGCTTGACCTGCCGCGCCAGCCAATCATCTGGCACACGCCCGCTTTCATGCAGAAAACCGAAGATTCGTTCAATCATCTGCGCGTGCTCGGCGTGGCTGATGCCCCGAAAATCAGGGATGCGGCACACATCCCACAAAAGGCGCACGGACTTGCCATCGCTGGCGCGCGCCTGAATTTCCGCCTCCGCTGCCACTGTTTTCAGCGCTCTGAGGTCATCAGCCTCGCGCGCTTTCATCAGCAGCGGATCATCCGGCGCCTCTTCCAGAGAGCGGATCAAGGCATCCACTTTGCCAAACTCCAGCCGCGCATTGCGCCAGTTGAGTTTCTGCACCGGCGTAAAGCGATGTTCCATGATCGCCTCGGCCACGCCTTCGTCCAAAGGCGGCGCTTCGCCGGTCACCCCAAAGGTGCCATGACTCATCCCGCGCCCTGCCCGGCCCGCGATCTGCGCAAGCTCGTTTGGCGCCAAAGGGCGCATGCGGCGGCCGTCAAATTTGGTGGTGGAGGCAAACGCCACATGGTCGATATCAAGGTTCAGCCCCATGCCAATCGCATCGGTCGCTACCAGATAATCCACATCACCATTCTGATAGAGCGCCACCTGCGCGTTGCGCGTGCGCGGGCTGAGCGCGCCCATTACCACAGCCGCCCCACCCTTCTGACGGCGGATCAGCTCGGCAATTGCGTAGACGTTGTCTACCGAAAATCCAACTATAGCAGAGCGTGGCTGCATCCGGCTGATCTTGCGACTGCCTGAATAGCTGAGCGTCGACATGCGTTCGCGCCGCATGAACTGCGCCTCAGGCACCAGCTCTGCAATCGTGCCACGCATCGTGTCGCTGCCCATAAACAGGGTTTCCTGCGTGCCACGCATCCGAAGCAGGCGATCGGTGAACACATGGCCCCGTTCGGGATCAGCACACAGCTGGATCTCGTCAATCGCCACAAAATCCGCGCCAAGCCCCTCTGGCATGGCCTCGACTGTGGCCACCCAATACTGCGCGCGCGGCGGCACGATACGTTCTTCGCCAGTGACAAGCGCGACAACAGAGGGCCCGCGCGCAGCGACAATACGGTCATAAACTTCCCGCGCCAAAAGACGCAGCGGCAAACCAATGACACCTGTGCGATAGCCCAGCATGCGCTCGATGGCGTAATGCGTCTTGCCTGTATTGGTGGGACCCAACACTGCGGTGATCCGCCGATCTGCGGCCATATCTCTGCCTAGCTCTTCGTCGTGGTCGTCTGGTCGTGCTTACAGCGTTTTGCCGCGCACCTGCGGAGCGAGTCGCTCCAAAGCCTCTGTTAGGCCCGCCTGATGGGGATGTATAGCCTTGACCTGCAGGTAAGCCTCATAGGCATCTTCTGCCCGTCCCATCTGATCCAGCATCACGGCCAAACCCATGATCGCGTCAAAATGCTGCGGATTGAGCGCCAGCACATGTTCCAGATCGCTGAGCGCCGGGCCGTACAAATCAAGCGCATAGAATGTGCGCGCGCGCTCGGCCCAGCCCTGCGCAAATTCCGGCGCGTGATCAATCAAGGCAGTGGCATGTTCCAGCGCCGCCTGCATCTCTTCTGCTTCGATAGCTTTGCGGGTCCGGCGCAGCAGGTAATCCGCGCTCGCAGATCCAGACGCATCCCAGCGATGGCGAATTTGTCCCGCCAGACGCTCTGCCTCTGCTGGGTCTGCCGAGGAAAGCGCCGCAAGCAGGCTGTTCAGGTCCTGCGCACCGACAGGCCCCTGCGTCGCTGCTTCAGGCGCATCCTGAGCATGGGCGTTGCCAGTGGCAATCGCCGGTTGCAAAATCCCCATTGCGAGGGGAAGTGCCGCAACGATAGGTTTGAGACGACTCATTAAGTTGACCATAACGTAAATCATTGTACCCCTTGCACATGCGATTCCCAAGATGTGCACAACAAAGTGAAGGATCAAGCAGATGAGCGATATCATTTCTGCCGCAGTGACCGCCCTGACCGAGAAACTGGGTGGCGAGAGCTTTGACGGCTCCGCAAAATTTGCCATCGAAGGCGAAGGCGCCATCATCATCGACGCGGACGGTGTGCGCGCAGGTGACGAAGACGCGGATGTGACCATGTCCGCAGATGTGGAAACCTTCCAAGCGATCCTAGAAGGTGAGCTGAACCCAACCGCGGCCTTCATGTCTGGCAAGCTGGCCATTGACGGTGACATGGGCGCAGCCATGAAGCTCGGCGGCGTTCTGTCCTAATGGGTTTGCAGCGCGCCCCGTTCTATCGCGACGTTGCCGAAGGCCCTGAGGCAGACGCCTATTGGATCACGGCAGATGATGGGGTGCGGCTGCGCCTTGCCCATTGGCGGCACGACACAGACACCGGACCAAGCAAAGGCACCGTCCTGCTGTTTCCGGGCCGCACTGAGTATGTTGAAAAATATGGCCGCGCGGCTGCAGATTTTGGCGCGCGCGGTTATGAAATGATCGCCATCGACTGGCGCGGACAAGGCCTTGCCGATCGGCTGATCAAAAATCCCGGCGCAGGCTATGTTGGCCATTTTGACGATTTCCAGCGCGATGTAAGAGCAGTGATGGGCGCGCTAGAAACGCTTCCCCTGCCACAGCCTTTTCACCTGATCGGGCACTCCATGGGCGGCTGTATTGGACTGCGCGCGCTTTATGACGGTCTGCCTGTCGCCTCTGCGGTGTTTTCCGGCCCAATGTGGGGGATCCATCTGTCCCCGATCATGCGGCCCGCGGCCTGGACGCTGAGCTATCTGTCCAAAAACATTGGCTTTGACGAAATGCTCGCCCCCGGCACCAGCGCCACAACCTATGTGTTGGATCAAGAGTTTACCGACAATGCGTTGACCAAAGACCCGGATATGTACGCTTACATGCAACGCCAAATGACCGATCACCCGGATCTGTCGCTAGCTGGCCCCAGCCTGCGCTGGGTGCATGAAGCACTCATGGAGTGTCGTCGGCTGGAAGGGCGCCCTTCGCCCGACACACCCTGCCTGACGTTCCTAGGGGCGGACGAGCAGATTGTGGACACATCGGCCATTCATGACCGTATGGCACGCTGGCCCAATGGCACGCTTGATCTGGTGGCCGCAGGCGAACATGAGGTGCTGATGGAGGTGCCCGACACCCGCAATCGCATCTTTGATGACTGCGCCGTGTTTTTTGACAAACACAGCTAAGCGCACGCCAGCTTTTCTCAATTCGTCAAATATCCCGGGGTGGATGGCACAGCTTGCTGTTGCAGAGGGGCTGGCGGCTGCCCCGGACATCCCCACAATCGCGTGCCAATCTCGTGCCAATCGCGGCTGCCCCTTGAACCTCCCCCGCCGCTCTGCCTATCTGAGCTACAACAGAGTTTTCAACACAGGGTGCTTTCATGCTGAACCTTCCGTTTCCCGTCCGTGATGCCAATGCCTCCTCTGGCACGCAAGAGTTCGGCGATCTGCCCGAATGGGATCTGAGCGATCTTTATGCGGGGGACGACGCGCCGGAGCTGGTGGCGGATCTGGAGTGGCTGGAAGGCGAATGCGCGGCCTTTGCTGCGGATTATGAAGGCAAGCTTGCCGATCTCTCTGCCGCAGATCTGCTGACCTGCGTGCAGCGCAACGAGAAGATTTCTCAGATCTCCGGGCGCATCATGTCATATGCTGGTCTGCGCTATTACCAGCTGACCACTGACGCAGAGCGTGCGCAGTTTATGGCCAACATGCAGGAGAAGCTGACCAATTTCTCCACCCCGCTGGTGTTCTTCACACTGGAACTCAACCGTATAGAAGATGACACACTGGCCGCAGCCTTTGCAGAAAATGCAGAACTGGCGCGTTATGAGCCGGTCTTCCGCCGCATTCGCGCAATGAAGCCGCACCAGCTGTCTGATGAGCTGGAAAAATTCCTGCATGATCTAGGTGTTGTGGGCGACGCTTGGGAGCGGCTGTTTGATGAAACCATCGCCGGGCTGACCTTTGACGTGCTTGGCGAAGAGTACAACATTGAAGGCACGCTGAACTTCTTGACCGATCCGGACCGCGAAAAGCGGGAAGCCGCAGCGCATGAGCTGGCGCGCGTCTTCAACGACAACATCAAAATCTTCTCCCGCGTGCACAACACCGCCGCGAAAGAGAAAGAAGTACTCGACCGCTGGCGCAATATGCCAACCGCGCAGGCAGGCCGCCACCTGTCCAATGATGTGGAGCCCGAGGTGGTTGAGGCGCTGCGCGACGCGGTTGTGGCGGCCTACCCCAAACTGTCCCATCGCTATTATGAGCTGAAGCGCAAATGGCTGGGTCTGGACCGCATGCAGGTCTGGGACCGCAACGCGCCACTGCCAATGGAAGATCCCTCCACCGTGGATTGGGCCACCGCGCAGAAAACCGTGATGGATGCCTACAACGCCTTTGATCCGCGCATGGGTGAGCTGGCAGAGCCGTTTTTCACCAAAGGCTGGATTGATGCGGGCGTGAAGCCGGGCAAAGCGCCGGGTGCGTTTGCACACCCCACCGTGACCAGTGTCCACCCCTATGTGATGCTGAACTATCTGGGCAAACCGCGCGATGTGATGACGCTGGCGCATGAGCTGGGCCATGGCGTGCACCAAGTGCTGGCGGCGGAACAGGGCGAGATGCTCTCCTCCACCCCGCTGACACTGGCAGAAACCGCTTCTGTCTTTGGCGAAATGCTGACCTTCCGCGCGATGCTTGATAAGGCCGAAACCCAAGAGCAGCGCAAGATCCTGCTGGCGGGCAAGGTTGAGGACATGATCAACACGGTTGTGCGCCAGATTGCCTTCTATGACTTTGAATGCAAACTGCACGCCGCACGCCGTGAAAGCGAGCTGACCCCGGAGGACATCAACGCGATCTGGATGTCCGTTCAGGCGGAAAGCCTTGGCGAAGCCTTTGATTTCATGGAAGGTTATGAAACCTTCTGGGCCTATATCCCGCACTTCGTGCATTCGCCCTTCTATGTCTACGCCTACGCCTTTGGTGACGGCCTCGTAAACGCGCTCTATGCGGTTTACGCGGAAGGGGACGCCGGCTTTGAAGACAAATATTTCGACATGCTCAAAGCGGGTGGCTCCAAACACCACAAAGAGCTGCTGGCGCCGTTCGGTCTTGATGCCTCTGATCCCAAGTTCTGGGACAAAGGCCTGTCGATGATTTCCGACATGATCGACGAGCTGGAAGCGATGGAGTGAGCAACTTACCGGGGCTTTGCCCCGGCATTCGCTCCAGTGGAGCGCATGTGTTGCGAACGGGCGGAGCACCAGTACTGACTGAGGCGTAGCCCTAAAGCGCGCTGAAAAACCGGAGCCCCTGCTCCGGTTTTTTACTTCAGACCGCCGCCAGTATCGTGCTGACGATCAGGTCTTTCATGCTGTTCATCAGATGTTTGATACGCGCCCGCGCGATGCCCTTCGCCGATATGGCCAGAAGCTCGGCATTGTCGGTTTTCATCTTCATCAGGAACTTCAGCTCAAACTGAGACAGCTTCCCCTCTGCAAAAAGCTTCGCATAGCGGCGGATGTCTTCCTCAGACTCTTTGACAAAAGCTTTGAGATCGCGCTCCGCCTCGTTGGAAAATGTCTTGGCGGCGTTTTTGATAAGCTCGGTCAAACCCTCTTCGATGGCGTTTAATACGGCGTCTGTGTCCATAGTCTCTCTCCTAAACAGCCTTTGTTATCCCGCCACATCCGCGCAGGAGGTGGCCTGACCTTTGTTGGCTTCCAGACAGATCAGCCGGTCAAAACTGAAGGTGATGTTCTTCTTGAACTCCTCAATGAAGACGCTGTTTGCACTGACACCGCCGGGGAACTCAGTGCGCCATGCGCTCAGAAAACCGCCCACCAGATTGCCATCAGGATCACGCAATTTATCCCAAATTTCAGCGGCTTCTTCGTTGTTCTCAATGCCCGCGGCGAACTCATAAGCCACGTCCATATCCAGCAACAAAGCCTCTGCTGCGGCACGGTTGGCGCTGTAGCTGCCGTTGGCCTTGCTGACCAGCTTGAGCGTTTTGGCCTTCGCCTCAGTTGCATAGGAATAGGCCTGAAGCGAGTAACTCGCATAGTTGGTACAGGCGCCAATCAGCAGCGCGACACACAACATCAATGCCTTTTTAGGGAGTGCCGTTTTTACCATACTCAAAAATCCCTCAAACAAATAAAGGCTACTCTACACCAATGACCATGTTTCACCAAATTTTGCCGCAGCGCCCGCGCAACGCCCAAGCGCAGCAACACCAGCGCGCGGGCCGTTGTCCTATTGCGCTTGCAAAGACAGACAGTAAGGTGCCCACAACCTGAAAGGGCACAGTAGAGGGCACGGTAAAATCACGATGGCAGAGCAACTTGATATCAAATCCCGCAACGCATCCCGACTGCTGGCAGGGCAAGGCAGCACTGCGCCTTTTACCGAGATCCCGGTGATCAGCATCGCGGCACTGTTTGGGGACAATTTGGCGGCCAAACAGGAGGTTGCGGAGTCCATCCGCGCTGCCTGTATGCAGGTTGGTTTCTTTCAAGTGACCGATCATCAGGTGGACATGACCGCGCAGGCAGAGGCTTTTGCAGCCGCGAAACGTTTTTTTGCCCAGCCCGAGGCAGAAAAGCGCAAAGTGTCTGTGCAGAACTCGCCCCTGCTGCGTGGCTATGGCGGCTTGCTGGAAGAAAACACGGACCCGGATAACGACGGGGACCTGCATGAACATTTTGATCTGGCACTGGATCTGGGCCCGGAAGATCCGGACACGCTGGCAGGCACATATGGATGCGGCCCAAATCAATGGCCCGATCTGGAGAATTTTCGCGATCCAGTGATGGCCTATCACCGCGAGATGGTGGCCCTGAGCGCCGTGCTGTTTCGCGGTTTCGCCCTGTCTCTGGAGTTGCCGGAAACCTTTTTCGATCCGCATATCACCAAACCCATCGCCGAGCTGCGACTGGCGCATTATCCGCCACAAACGCCCCAGCATGACCCGGAGAAGATCATGGGGATTGGCGCGCATTCGGACTATGACGCCTTCACGGTGGTTGCCACCGGGAATGTTCCAGCGCTGGAAGTTCAAAATGCCGCTGATGACTGGATCGCCGTGCCGCCCATGCCGGAAGCCTTTGTGGTCAATGTGGGTGATCTTCTGCAACGCTGGACCAACGATCTGTATCGCTCCACTTTCCACCGCGTGGTCAACCGCACCGGGCTGGAACGGTACTCGCTGCCGTTCTTTGCGAGCACCAACCCACTTTGGGAATTGGGTGTGCTGGAAAACTGCCAGTCACCAGAACGCCCCGCGCGCTATGAACCGATCAGCGCCGCAGACTACATTGGCACCTTGATGCGGGAATCCTACGGAATGTAGCCGTGACGGGCCGCGCCCATCTCAGAACATCCCCATCGCCAAACCTGCCGCCAAGGCCGCGCCCAGCTCAGTACACGGCTCCAGCTGCTCTGCCGTGAGCACCTTCGGCGCGAGTATCGCCTCCGGCGTTTGCGCATGTGTGCAAATGATCAACGGGGGCTGCACCTCTTTCAGGCGCCAGCCTGTGGCGATGCGCGCAAGTTGCCGCGCTGCCCCTTCCCCATCAGATCCTGCACAGATCATCTGCGCATAAGGGCGCCCTTCCAACTGTCCCAACGCATGGTAATAGCAGCGGTCAAAAAACTCCTTCATCGCGCCAGACAATGTGGCGAGGTTTTCAGGTCCGCAAAAGAGATAGCCAGCAGCCTGTCGCAAATCATCAACATCCGCGACCTCCGCAGCCACCAAACGCGTCGCGCCTTCGGCCTGAGCCGCGGCAAATGCCGCCTCTGCCATCTGGCGACTGCCCCCCGTTCGGGAATGATAAATGATCAGCAATTCGGCCATACCGCTTCTTTCCCCTGACACATTGTCTGGCACCGCTGCTTTGAGCGGCCGCCAGCACTCCAATGCTGCGTTGAAGCGCAACACAAGCTGTACTACCCTTGGCTGTAGCCACACACGGCTTCAAGTGCCTTCGCATAGTATCACGGGAGTATGCCAAACTATGAAAGTCCTTTTCTGCACCTGCGCTCTGATTTGTGCCACCGCGACAGGAAGCATGGCCCAATCCGTGATCGGTACATGGACCTGCGCACGAGAGTCCGTTGACAATTCGGCCATTTCCAATGTCACATTCGATACCGATGGACGTTTGAACGCCTTGGTCAACCTGACGTTTTTGGGGCTGGACCAAGAGGTGTTTGCACAGGCACGCTATCAATCCGACTATCGCTTTGAAAACGGCCAGCTGGCAGACACGCCAGTCCGCGCGACCCTGAACGCCTTTACCGTCGACGGTGCAGACGCGCGCCAATCAGAGCACGCCACGCGCTTGCGCAACAGCCTGCTGCAGGGCGCGGACGGTGCGGCACCGGTGACCTTCCCCTCAGAAACGCGTATGGTGATCAGCCCCGATGGCGGTGCGATCAATTGTGTTCGGATGGGCGGATAAAGCCGACTTCTCCTTACGTCACCCTTTGTGAATGCGGGCGCCGCTTCTAGGCTGCACAGAAACGTAAGACGCGAGGGAGGTCATATGCGCACTTTCGGAAAATGGCTGGGCCGGCTGTTGCTGCTGTTGGTCTCTGCGGTCGCTGCATTTTTGATTTTTGCCCCTGGTCATGTAGAGAAGTCGCGCAATGCCATCACCAGCGACGGCGGCTTTCCGGTCAGCGAGGCGGCGCGCAACCTGCACGATGGGCTGATCATTGGCGATTGGCATGCGGACACATTGCTGTGGAAACGCGATGTGCTGGACCGGGCAGAGCGTGGCCACGTAGACCTGCCCCGCCTGATCGAGGGTAATGTGGCACTTCAGGTGTTCACCGCCGTCACCAAATCGCCAGCCGGGCAGAATTATGAAGCCAATTCCGCTGATGCGCGTGACAACATCACCCTGCTGGCTGTTGGGCAACTGTGGCCTGCGCGCACGTGGGATTCGATCTTTGAGCGCGCGGTGTATCAGGCCGAGCGGCTGCATAAGGCCGAAGCAGAGTCCGGTGGACAGTTGCGCATCCTGCGCAGCAGCGCCGACATCGACGCGCTTCTGGCAGACCGCGCGTCGGGTCAAACCGTGGTTGGCGGGATGCTCGGCATCGAAGGGGCGCACCCTCTGGAGGGCAACATCGCCAACCTGCAAAGACTGCAAGATGAAGGCTACCGCGTGATCGGCCTGCAGCATTTCTTTGACAACGCGCTTGGCGGCTCGCTGCATGGGATTGGCAACAAAGGGCTGACCGATTTTGGCCGCGAGGTGGTCAGTGCCATCACGGAACGCAATCTGGTTTTGGACTTGGCGCACTCAAGTCCCAAAGTGGCGGAAGAGGTCATCGCGTTGACCGACATTCCTCTGATCGTCAGCCACACTGGCATTTACGGCAATTGTCCGGTGAAACGAAACTATCCAGATGCGTTGATGCAGGCGATTGTGGCCAACGGTGCAAGCGAAGGCGGTGGCGTGGTGGGTATTGGCTATTGGTCAGATGTGACCTGCGATGACAGCCCAGCGGGCGTGGCCAAAACCGTAAAAGCCGCCGTTGATCTTCTGGGGGAAAATCATGTGTCCCTAGGGTCAGACTATGACGGCTCCGTCGCAACCGCTTTTGACACATCAGAGCTGGCCGCGCTGACCCATGCGCTGATAGAGGCCGGGCTCACAGAGCGGCAAATCCGCAAGGTTATGGGGGAAAACATGCTGCGCGTCCTGAAGGCGCGGTTGGGATAACACAGGCTGCCCTAAAACAAGAAAAAACGGCCCCAAAAGGCCGCTTTCCATATTCATGTATCGCTTGACACTTAGCCGTCAAAATCGACTTCTTCGACCAGCTTCAACGCTTCACCACGGTGGCCCGCAAGGGTCATCAGGTTCACGTCATCTGGCGTGAATGCGCCCCAGCTCTGAACCAGCGGGTCGGCTTCCATGCCCGGTGCAATTGGGTACTCAAAGTTGGCGGAGGCATAGACTTCCTGCGCTTTGGAACCGGTCAGGAACTCCATCATCTTGATGGCGTTTTCTTTGTTGGGCGCCGCTTTGGTGAGCGCGATGCCAGAGATGTTCACGTGGGTGCCGCCATCCTCAAAGGTCGGGAACACGATGTTCACACTGTCGGCCCAGGCTTGCTGCTCTTTGTCTTTGAGCATCTTGCCCATGTAGTAGGTGTTGCCCACGGCAATGTCACATTCCCCGGCCCAGATCGCTTTCACCTGTGCGCGGTCGTTGCCCTGTGGCTTGCGTGCGAGGTTGTTTTTCACGCCTTCCAGCCAGGTTTTGGCTTCCGCCTCACCGTGATGTTCGATCACAGCAGAGGTCAGCGCAACATTATAGGCATGGGTTCCAGAACGGGTGCAGATGCGACCTTCCCACTTCGGATCAGCCAGATCTTCGTAGGTGGTGACTTCGCCCTCTGCCACGCGATCTTTGGAGGCATAAACAATGCGCGCACGGGTGGTCAGGCCAAACCAATGGCCCGCTGGATCGCGGTAAGCCTCTGGAATGTTGGCACTGATGACATCGCTGACCACTGGCTGGGTCACACCCGCCTCGACCACGGCGTTCAAGCGGGAAATATCCACGGTCAAAACCAGATCAGCAGGAGAGCGATCGCCTTCGGCCTGCAGGCGCTCGACCATGCCTTTGTTCAGATAGGCAACATTGACCTTGATCCCGGTTTCTTCGGTGAAGGCATCGGTCAGCGGTTTGATAAGCTCCGGCTGACGATAGGAATATACATTCACTTCTTCGGCAAGGACCGGGGCTGCGACAGCAGCGGCAGCGAGAGCAAAAATAGAGGTGGAAAGCGCTTTGGTCATGTCATCCCTCACGGTGTCATGGTTTCGATGCACTGCGTTAAATTTAACTTTTGAGGGCGGGTCAATACCTGAACAATTTATTCAGGTTTGAATTTTAGGTGAACGGCTCCGTCTCGCATGCACAAACACCGCTTTCCCCGCCCACAGAAACGCCTGTATCGCCTCCCTGTTATCCCCTCGTTTTTGCAGCTTTTTCTTCCGCTTTCACCACATCCCACAGCGCATCCATCTCAGCCAGATCACTGTCTTCGGGGCGCTTATTCCGCTCGGCAAGTTTGGCCTCAACAGCATCAAAACGCCGCACAAATTTGGCATTCGCCGCGCGCAGCGCCGCTTCTGGTTCTATGTTCAAATGGCGCGCCAGATTGGCCATCACAAACAGCAGATCGCCAAATTCTTCTTCGATCTCTTCTTGTGGCAGAGAGGCCCGAGCCTCTGCCAGTTCGCCGGCCTCCTCGACGATCTTGTCCACCACATGCGTGATATCTGGCCAATCAAACCCGACCCGCGCCGCCCGTTTCTGCAGCTTCACCGCCCGCAAAAGCGCGGGCAAGCCAAGTGCCACGCCATCTAATGTGCCTTGCTGCGCCTTGCTGGCCCGTTCGGCGGCTTTCACCGTCTCCCAATCGCGGGTCTGCTGCTCGGCGGATTTGTCGCGGTTTTCATCACCAAACACGTGCGGATGGCGCGCCACCATCTTGTCAGACATGGTGTCGGCCACCTGATCGAAGGTGAACAGCCCTTTCTCACTCGCCATTTGTGCATGAAACACCGACTGAAACAGCAGATCCCCCAACTCGCCTTTCAGCTCATCCCAGGCCTCACGCTCAATCGCATCGGCCACCTCATATGCCTCTTCAATGGTGTAGGGAGCGATGGTTGCGAAATCCTGTTCAATGTCCCAGGGACAGCCGTTTTCAGGGTCCCGCAGACGGCGCATAATCTCAAGAAGGCGCGGCATCCCGCCATTCGGGTCCAGAATAAGGGGGTCTTCGGCCATTGCGCTATGCTCCAGTCTTTGGTTTGGAGGCATCTGAGCCAATTGCGTCAGGGGAGTCCAGACATGCCAATCGTAAATCGTATCGCTGATTACGCGGAAGAGATGAAAACATGGCGGCGGCACCTGCACGCCCACCCCGAGTTGGAGTTTGACTGTGTGGAAACCGCAGCCTTTGTGGTAGAGCGCCTGAAAGAATTTGGCGTCGATGAAATTCACGAAGGCATTGCCAAAACCGGGGTGGTCGCGATCATCAACGGTCAGGGCGAGGGCGAAACCATTGGCCTGCGCGCCGATATGGACGCGCTGCCGATGGATGAAATCACTGGCGCGGACTACGCCAGCACGGTCGCAGGCAAAATGCACGCCTGTGGTCATGACGGGCACACAACCATGCTGCTGGGCGCAGCGAAATATCTGGCCGAAACGCGCAATTTCTCTGGCCGTGTGGCGCTGATCTTCCAACCCGCCGAAGAAGAAGGCGGCGGTGGCAATATCATGGTGCAGGAAGGCATGATGGAGCGCTTTGATGTCAAAGAGGTCTATGCGCTGCACAATGTGCCGGGCCAGCCGCTCGGCAGTTTCCACACCACGCCGGGGCCGATTATGGCGGCGGTGGATACATTCACCATCCACATTCAGGGCAAAGGCGGCCATGGGGCCTACCCGCAGGACACGGTTGACCCAGTGGTGGCGGCTGTCGCCATGGTCAATGCGATTCAGACCATCGTGAGCCGCAACCATGACACCCGCCAGCAGGCGGTGGTGTCGGTGACGCAGATCCATGCGGGCAGCGCCAACAATGTGATCCCTGATGGCGGCTTTATCAACGGCACCATCCGCACCTTTGACAAAGATGTGCAGGCAATGATTCACCGCCGCCTTGAGGAGATTTCCAAAGGCACCGCCGCCGCTTATGGGCTGGAGGCCACGCTGGAGCTGGATGTGGACTACCCTGCCACGGTGAACCACCCAAAACAGACCCATTTTGCCGCCGATGTGGCCCGCGAGATCGCTGGGGAGGCCAATGTGGACGCCAATCAGTGGATGGAAATGGGCGCGGAAGATTTCTCTTACATGCTGGAAGCACGCCCCGGGGCCTATCTCTTCCTTGGGGCGGGAGACGGCGCCGGGCTGCACCACCCCGCCTTTGATTTCAACGACGAGATCAGCCCGATTGGCGCATCGTTTTTCGCCAAGCTCATTGAGACCGCCCTGCCCCGCTGAACACATAAGCAGATAGGTACAGGAATTTCCAAACAAGCCCTCCTCTGTGCAGGAGGGCTTGACCTTTTTGGCGTCCCGGACAAAATTTGATCAAATTTTGACAGCGAGGACTCTCCATGGCGCTTGAAGATGCCAAAACACAGGTTGATAACGCCTTCACGCGCAAAGCACCGCACGGTTTGAGCTTTGAAAACACCTTTGGCGGGGCCACCTCGTTTCTGCGCCGACGCTATTCCAAAGACCTGAACGGAGTGGACATCGCTGTGACCGGCGTGCCCTTTGACATGGCTGTCACCAACCGCCCGGGCACGCGCCTTGGCCCGCGTGCGATCCGCGAAGCCAGCGCCATTCAGGCTTTTGATCCGCCTTATGGCTGGGGTTATGACCCGATGACCGAACTGAGCATTGTGGACTACGGCGATCTGGCCTTTGACTATGCGCGGGTGATGGAGTTCCCCGATGCGCTGACCGCCCATATTCGCGGTATTCTGGAAACAGACACAGCCAGCATCGCTCTGGGCGGCGATCACTACATCACCTACCCAATCCTGAAAGCCTATGCAGAGAAATTCGGCCCTATGAGCCTTCTGCAATTTGACGCACACACAGACACCTGGGCCGATGATGAACCCAACCGCATCGACCATGGCACCATGCTTTATAAGGCGGTGAAAGATGGATTGGTGGATCCATCGCGCTCGGTTCAGGTGGGGATCCGCACAGAAAACCCCGACACGCTTGGTTTTAACATCATTGATGCGCGCGAAGTGCATGTGAATGGCCCTGTGGCCGTGGCAGAAAAGATCAAAAGCATTCTGGGGGACCACCCCACCTATCTCACCTTTGACATTGACGGGCTCGATCCGGCATTCGCGCCCGGCACCGGCACACCGGTTTGGGGCGGGCTGTCTAGCGGTCAGGCCAGCATCATCCTGCGCGACATTGCTGGCATCAATATGGTGGGCGGTGATGTGGTGGAGGTTTCTCCCCCATTTGACACCACCGGCGCCACCGCCGTGGCAGGCGCGCATGTGGCGCTGGAGTTGATCTGTCTCTGGGGATGGACGCGGCGGAAGACTTGACGCCAGCGTGGCCCCGTTCAATCGTGATCCATGATGTCGGTGCGCCCGTAGTCTGATAAATGCAGGCGAAGCCACTGCCGACAATAGGAAAATGCCTTTGATGGGGATGCGCGGTATGATGTTTTTCTTGGTGATCCTGGCGGTGCTCGCCCTTCTGGCGGTCTATGTGCGCGTGGCCCCAAGTGATCCAGCCAAATGGCATGTTGCGGCCTCTTTTGATCAAAACAGTGATGGGGAGAACAGCGCGCGCCGGATTGTGCAAACCGGGCCAGATGGTCTCACCCGACTGCATGAGATCGCGCGGCGCACGCCACGCACCACAGTGCTTGCTGGATCGTTGGAGGATGAGATGATCACCTATGTCACCCGTTCCAAACTTCTATCCTATCCAGACTACACCACCGTTCAGCAGAACGGCGACACGTTGAAAATCAATGCCCGTTCACGATTTGGCAAAAAAGACTTCGGCGTCAACGCCAAGCGGGTCGAGGCTTGGATGCGGGCTCTGGAGGGGCGCTAGGCGTGAGCTGAGGCAACCGGGCGACACCTCCCGCCACATTGGCACATTCAGCGACATCTGACATTGCGCCATGAACATCCGCCCATCCACCTGCAAACAGATGGTTTCGCCGATTTCAATGCGCTGGCCCTGCTTGTCCGTACAGTAGCAATCTACCGGCACGCCGTTGATCATCCCATCCGCCATCACAGGCAGCGGGATCAAACAAACCATCATCAAAGCAAACACAGGTTTCATAGTGGCCAGCCTACACCAAAAGGCGGCCCTTGACCAAACCCCGAGATTGTCCCACTTAGCGTCATGGTTCCGATAGAGCGACTACATCAGATCACCCAGCGTTTTGAGTTTCTTGAAGCGCAGATGGCCGAGGGCGGCGGCGATATTGCCGCGCTGGCCAAGGAATATGCCGAGCTGAAGCCGGTGGTCGAACAGATCACGGCGTATCAGCGCCTGCTGGCCGACATCGAAGACGCTGAGGAAATGCTCAGCGACCCGGATATGAAAGCGCTGGCCGAAGAAGAGCTGCCAGAGCTGCGCGCCGCTGTTCCAGAGGCGGAGCACGCGCTGCAACTGGCGCTGCTGCCCAAAGATGCGGCAGATGCGCGCCCCGCGATTCTTGAAATCCGTCCCGGCACCGGTGGGGATGAGGCCGCGCTTTTTGCAGGCGATTTGCTGCGCATGTATCAGCGCTATGCCGAGGCACGCGGTTGGAAGCTCGAAATCCTAGAGGAAAACGCCACCGAACTGGGCGGCATCAAAGAGGTTGTGGCGCATATCAAAGGCGAAAATGTCTTTGCCCGGATGAAGTTTGAGTCTGGCGTACACCGGGTGCAGCGTGTGCCGACCACCGAAAGCGGCGGGCGCATCCACACCTCTGCGGCGACCGTGGCGGTGCTGCCAGAGGCCGAAGACGTGGACATCCAGATTGACGCCAATGACATCCGTATCGACACCATGCGCGCGTCTGGTTCTGGTGGTCAGCACGTGAACACCACCGACTCCGCGGTGCGTATCACCCACCTGCCCACCGGCATCATCGTGACCAGCTCTGAGAAATCTCAGCACCGAAACCGCGAGATCGCCATGCAGGTTTTGAAAACCCGCCTGTTTGATCTGGAACGCCAACGCATCGCCGATGAACGCGCAGCCGACCGCGCTGGGCAAGTGGGATCGGGTGATCGATCAGAGCGCATTCGCACCTACAATTTCCCTCAGGGTCGGATGACCGATCACCGCATCAACCTGACGCTCTATAAACTGGAGCAGGTGATGGCCGGCGATCTGGATGAAACCATCGACGCGCTGCGGGCAGATGCGCAGGCCACAGCCCTGGCGGAGATGGAAGGGTGAGCCTGACCATCACGGACCTGCTCAAACAGGCGCAGACTTCGTTGACAGCAGGTGCAATTGACAGCGCAGCCCGTGATGCGCGCCTTCTGGTTGCCAAAGCTGTCGACCTTCCCGCTGACCGCCTCACGCTGGAGGCCCGCAGCGAAGCGACAGCAGCCCAGCAAACCGCCCTGCTTGGCCTTGTGGCCCGCCGCCTGTCGCGAGAGCCTCTTTCCCATATTCTGGGCCAGCGCGCCTTTTTCAATCACAGCTTTGCGGTTACATCCGCCACGCTAGATCCGCGCCCCGAAACCGAAGCGCTGGTGCTGGAGGCGCTCAAACGGCCCTTCAAATCACTGCTCGATTTGGGCACGGGCACCGGAGCGATCGCCATTTCGCTCCTCGCCGAGCGGCCAGAGGCGCGCGGAACGGCGACAGACATTTCAGCCGACGCGCTGGCGATTGCCCGCCAGAATGCACAGTCCATCGGCGTGGCCGACCGGCTGACACTGACAGAAAGCAACTGGTTTGCTGCCATTGACGCGCGCTTTGACCTCATCGTGTCCAACCCCCCTTATATCGCTTTAGTTGAAATGAGCGCGCTTGCGCCAGAGCTGTCCTATGAGCCGCGCATTGCATTGACAGACGAAACAGACGGTCTCACAGCCTACCGCGCGATTACCGCAGGCGCGCCAGAACATCTTGCGCCAGACGGGTGGCTGATGGTCGAAATCGGCTGGCAGCAAGGCCCGGACGTCGCGGCGCTGTTTGAAGCGGCTGATCTGCAGAAAGTTGCTGTACTGCCGGATTTGGACGGCCGAGATCGTGTCGTCATTGGTCAGAAATGCCCCCAATAAACAGAAATTTTTGCAATTGAAGGCATTCTCTAAAGAAAACCTCTTGTGCGATTGCAAAATGCGCCATATCAAGAACAGGTCCTTTTGCTGGATGCCCTATTTTCAGGGCAGTCCCGAATGGACACCAAGCCAAAAATTGTCGCCCCCGGAAGACAGAGCGCACGAGGCGTGAAACGGGATGAGCGACTGCCATGGACCAAGGCTGGATTGCTGAAAAAATGAGATCTTCGAAGTCACGTTCGCGGAATAAATCGAACCGCAACCGTCCCTCGGGCAATATCGTCAACCGTGTGTTTGACAGTTCCGGCCCAGAAGGCAAAGTGCGCGGCACCCCTCAACAGGTGATCGACAAATACAACCAGCTTGCGCGCGACAGCCAGCTTGCCAATGACCGCGTTGCAACGGAAAACTTCCAGCAGCACGCCGAGCATTACCAGCGCATGTTGAACGAAGCGCAGCGCGAGCAAGAGGCGCGCCGCGAGGAGCAGGAACGCCAGAACCGCGAGCGTCAGGCCGAGCGTGATCGCGAACGCCGCGAGCGCATGGAGCGTCAAGAACGCGAAGCAAACGGGGCGGAAGGCAAAGCGCAGCCGCAAGCGGAGGATGCGCTGGCAACGGTTGACCCATCTGAGGCCGAACAACCCGATCTGATCGTGGATGTGGCCGAGGAAAGCACGCTGGTGGAAACACCTGAGGCGCAGCCCGAAGCGCCTAAGCCTGCACCAAAGAAAGCCCCGCGCAAACGCGCGCCCCGCAAAAAGGCACCGGCTGCGGAAGAGGCACCAACAGACACTGCTGAAAAAGCCCCTGCCCCAGCAGAGGAAAGCAACGACGCAGCTGAATAAGCAGGCTACTGCGACAGAATGTAAAAGCCCTCGGTGGAAACGCTCCACCGAGGGCTTTTTTCTTTTACCTGACAAACCTTTAAGCCCATATGTTATACAGTGGCGAGCACCTGGTCGACCATCGCCTGCGTGCCGCGTGCCTGCTCCAGTGGCCACGCGTAGGGATCCCCTGTGCGCATCGCATTTCCAAAGGCTTCGACCTGCAGGACATATTGATTCACTGCCGGAAAGCGCTCCACCTGGCGGCTGTGATCTGGCAGCGACAGCACAAGCTCTGCCTGATCAAACACACCTGCATTGAACGGGCACGTCAGGGTGATCACCCCGGCGTCACCATGAAAATGCACCTCCTGACGCGGACCAATGCGAGTCGCAGTGTAGCCTTGATAGGTGAAGCCGGGAAACGTGAAGCTCATGTCGGCGAACACATCGACGCCGTTGTGCATTTCCAGCCGCGTGTGATCCAGCGAGACCGGCTCCTGCCCTGTGGCGTAGCGCGCGCCCCCCAACACATAACAGCCAATGTCGCGCAGCCCGCCACCGCCAATATCCGCCTGATTTCGAATATTCCCCGGATCGTCGTTGAAATAGGAAAACACCGCATTCACATGGCGCAGCGCCCCGATCGCCCCCTCCTCCAGCAAGGCCTTGGCCCGCTGCCACTGTGGGTGGTGCACAATCATAAAGGCTTCTGCCGCCAGAATGCCTGCTTTGTCGCGCGCCGCAATCAATGTGTCGATCTCAGCGACATCCATGCCGACGGGCTTTTCACACAGCACCGCCTTGCCCGCCTCTACAGCTTTGATTGACCAGGGCACATGCAGATGATTGGGCAGCGGGATGTAAACCGCATCAATGTCTGGGTCATTTAGCAGCGCCCCATAGCTGGCGTGATGGTGCAGCCCCGGTGCAAACTCCGAAAACGCGGCGACCTTCTCCGCACTGCTGCTCGCCACAGCCACAAGCTCTGCGCCTTTGGCCGCATGAATGGCAGGCCCCATATGTTTCAGCGCAAAATTCGCAGCACCCAAAATGCCCCAACGAATGGTTTTCTCGTTCATGTTAGCGCTCCCTCCCTAGATGGGGCGAGCCTAGTACTGCTACGGCGTAGAAACAACCATCTCACACAGGTGGCGCGGTCACAGGCAGGTGACCCTGAGGTGCCGCAAAAAAACGCCGGCCCCACAAGGACCGACGCTTTTGTTCCTAGCGGCGTTTTGATTAGTGAGCCGCCAGCATGCCCCGGCTAGAGGCCAGCTCGCGCATGCGCTTTTGCAGCTTTTCAAAGGCGCGCACTTCAATCTGGCGGATGCGCTCGCGGCTTACGTCATACTGGCCGCTCAGGTCCTCAAGGGTCACCGCTTTTTCTGCAAGACGGCGCTGGGTGAGAATGTCCTTCTCGCGGTCATTGAGCACATCCATGGCCTCAACCAGTAGCTCACGACGCGCCTCAAGCTCGTCTTTGGCTTCATAATCTGCAGCCTGATTGGCGGTTTCATCCTCAAGCCAATCCTGCCACTCCATGGTGCCTTCGCCCTCGGAGCCGACCTGCGCGTTCAGCGAAGCGTCCCCGCCCGACAAACGACGGTTCATCGAGATCACTTCTTCCTCGGTTACGCCAAGGTCGGTCGCAATGCGCTCCACGTTTTCGGGCAGCATATCGCCCTCTTCCAGCGCACCAATACGGGCCTTGGCCTTGCGCAGGTTGAAGAACAGCTTCTTCTGCGCGCTGGTGGTGCCAAGCTTTACCATGGACCAGCTGCGCAGCACATATTCCTGAATGCTCGCGCGGATCCACCACATGGCATAGGTCGCCAGACGGAAGCCCTTTTCCGGGTCAAACTTTTTGACCGCCTGCATCAGGCCTACATTGGCCTCAGAGATCACTTCGGCCTGCGGCAGACCATAGCCGCGATAGCCCATCGCGATTTTTGCCGCCAAACGCAGGTGTGAGGTCACCATTTTATGGGCGGCAGTTGCGTCCTGCTCTTCCACCCAGCGTTTGGCCAGCATGTATTCTTCTTCCGGCTCAAGGAGCGGGAACTTGCGAATTTCCTGTAGGTAACGGTTCAGCCCGCCCTCTGGTGTCGGTGCGGGCAGGTTTGCATAATTTGCCATAAGTCTTGCCTCCCAATCGTATGTTTATCTGCTTAACATTGATTTAGGTCGCCGAATGCGTGTTTCAATAGGCAGATGTCAATTTCTGACTTTCAGAGTAAGAATTACTACGCAGGTTCACCAGCTTTAGACCAGTGTTTCACACGCATTTGCGCTTTGTTACAGATGCATGGCTGCCCAAGAGGCGGCGTTTAAGCGCCGCCAAGATCAGCGATCAGCTGCGCCATATCCGTAGGCAAAGGCGCTTCAAAGCGTAGGTTTTCACCTGTAACGGGATGCCCAAAGCCCAGAACAGCCGCATGCAGCGCCTGACGGTCAAAACTGCGCGCCGCTTCCGCGCCTTTCATACCAATCGCCTTTTCAGCCAGCTTGCGCCGCCCGCCATAGACCGGATCACCAATCAGCCCATGACCTGCATGCGCCATATGTACGCGAATCTGGTGGGTACGGCCGGTTTCCAGCCAGCATTCGACCAGACAGGCCACGGCCGGGTTGCCAAAAGGCTCTACAATGCGCACCCGCGTCACCGCATGTCGTCCACCTTCAAACAACACCGCCTGCCGCTGGCGATCGGTTTTGTGGCGCGCCAGATGGGTGGTGATCTTCATGATGTTGCCAGATTCAAAATTCACACCGCGCACACCGCGCAGGCGTGGGTCATTGGCATCTGGCACCCCGTAACAGACGGCGCGATAGTACCGCTCCACCGTATGAGCCTCAAACTGCGCCGCCAGCCCCTGATGCGCGGCATCTGTTTTGGCCACCACCAAAAGGCCGCTGGTCTCTTTGTCGATGCGGTGCACAATACCGGGCCGTTTCATGCCACCCACGCCAGAAAGTGTGTCGCCACAATGATGCAGCAGCGCATTCACCAAGGTACCATTGGGTGTGCCCGGCGCCGGATGCACCACCATGCCCGCAGGTTTGTTGATCACGATCAGATCATCATCTTCCCAAATCACCTCCAGCGGAATGTCTTCGGGGCCAATGTGGCTGTCCTCAGCCACAGGCACGGTGATTGCCACAGCATCGCCCTCTGCCACCTTGTGCTTGGGGTCGGACACCGCCACGCCATTGAGCGCAACACCGCCCTCGGCAATCAGCTTGGCCAGCCGCGTGCGGCTCAGGCTGGCTTCCACTGGCACATCCCGCGAAAGCGCCTTATCAAGACGCTTGGGCGGGTCTTCCGCGATCACAAATTCTACAAGGGTTTCCGCCATGGAAGAGTCTCCGGAACCAATTGAACCAAGCAACCTGCGCTTTCTGCGCCTTCTGGTCACGGGTCTGACTGTGGTGATGATGGTGGGGCTTGTAACGGTGGTTGCACTGATTGTCATGCGCTTCCGTGATGATGGCCCGATCCTGCCGGAAAATCTGTCCCTTGATGCGGGTGTTCAGGCGCAAGCGGTCACCATGGGGGATGGCTGGGTGGCCATTGTCACCAGCGACAACCGCATTCTTGTGCATGATCGCATTACAGGCGCATTGCGTCAGGAGATCGCGCTCACACCCGGTGCCTTTGGACAAAACTAAGCCCAAAGCGCCACCCCGCCCCACTATTCGCAGAACAAGCGCCAAAAACCAAAAAAGCTCTCAGCCAAACTGGCTAAGAGCTTTTTATGGTACCGCCTCCCCGGTTTGAACGGGGGACCTCTGGATCCACAATCCAGCGCTCTAACCAACTGAGCTAAGGCGGCACTGTGAGGGGCGGTTTACAGATACCTCACGGGGGATGCAAGCACCTAAAACACGATTTCCCAGGTTTGTTCGACAAGATCACAACCAAAGCTGTGGACATCTCGCTCATCGACACAGCGCCAACCGTTTTTGGCATATAATGCACAGGCGGCCTCGTGGCTTTTGTGGGTCCAAAGGATCATCCCCTCATAGCCAACGCCCCGTGCAAACCCCATGCACCGATCCAGCAAACGCTGCCCCAGCCCAAAGCCGCGCGCCTCCGGCAGCACCAGAAACAGCCGCAATTTGGCGAATCCCACACGATCGGCCCGCACACAGAAAATGCTCCCAAGCCGATTCCCCTCGTGCTCTGCGATCCAACCTGATTCTGTCGCCACCTCATGATAGACAAGAAAACTGCGCGCGATATCCGCCACCAGCGGCCCAAAGCTGTCATCAAACCCTGCCTCCCGCGCATAGAGCGCGGCATGGCTTTCCACCAGCCAGTCCAGATCCGTCGCCACAAATTTCCGAAAGGTGATTCCATCGTCCAGCATACCCATCTCCACACCACCACACTGTGCTTCACCCTGCGCTGCCCCAGCCAGATGCTCTGCACAGCTTGCTTTTGGCGCAAGTTCAGGCTACCGCAATCGGCACAACATGGAACCCGCAAGAGAGAGCCCAAGGAGATCCCCATGGGAATCAACACCGAACGCGACATCGAAGCCAACATGCAAATTGGCCCCACCGATCAGGGCTTTGTGCGCCTCTTTATCGAAGCCGCGGGTGTAGAGATCCCGATGGATTTTGATCCGGAAGAGGCCGAAGAGATTGCCGAAGAGATCCGCGCCGCCGCGGCCACTGCGCGTCAGGTGAGGTAACGCTGGTTAGGGGCTCTGCCCCTGCCCACACAAGCGGGAGCCACCCCGGGATAATTCAAGAATGAGAAGCCTGAGCTGCGTCAGAAGCTTCAGTTGAGGATTTCTCCCGGACCTTTCAGTTCAAAAGCTTTGATCTCAAACTCATAAAACCCATTGCGGTCCCCCCGCTACGCCCGCGCAATCAACGCGCCTTCCGGATTGTGAAACACGGCATGCACCGTGTGCAATGCGCGGTAACACCAATCCCCATCCGGGTAATAAAACTTCACCATCATCACTTGCCCCTCCTCTGAAGTGTTTTTTCGGCGTATCAGGCGCCCTCATCCGTTTCCTCTGGCAAAGGGGACAATTTGGGATCGCGAAAGCGCTGTAGGCGCCGTGCCGCATCCATGGCAAATTTCTGGATCATCTTTTTGCGGCGCGCCGGGGCCAGTTTCTCCTCTGGCGCCATGCGTATGATCTCCGCATCATAGGAATCCGCAAAAATTAGCCCGGTGCCTTCTGGCAAAAGGTCTGTCGGAAACTCCGTATCCACCGCCCAGAAATAGCGATCGCCCCACTCCAGATAGCCCTGCCATTTTTTGTCGGTCTGAAAGTCCTCGCGGCTGGACTTGCATTCAATCACCCAAAGTTCGCCCTTGGGGCCCAACGCCATCACATCCACACGCAGGCCACGTGCAGGTACAAATTCCTCAACAGAGACAAAGCCATGGCTGCGCAAATGGCGGCTGACACCACGCGCAAGGCGCTGTCCGGGTTGCAAATTCTCATCCATAGGCACAACGTGAACATAAAGAGAACAAAATATCAAGCGCTGATTTGCGCGCGCCAGCACCTGCTGCCCCTTGTCATTGATCAGATCCAGGCATAGATAGGTCAGCGGCGGGTGCTGCCCTTCTCGTGATACGGTTGCATTCCGGTGGCCTTAAGCAATTCCGAGGGAGCTGGCTCTGTCCTGGTCCTGGCCTGGTTACCTGGCGCCCACCTGTATATACAGGTCCTCGGGAATGAGATAACCCCACGGCTGCGTTTGCGGGCCCGCCACTTTACCTCCATTCGATCGTGCCATGCGGTATTCGAAATGTTCCCAACAGCAGCGGGCTTTACACAGAAAAGCCCCGGAGTTCATCTCTCGGGGCTTTGGATTTGAAGGTCTGTAAATCGGGACTCAGCGGCGGATCTGGCGCTGCTGAGGTGTGCGGCGATCCACTTTGACCGGCACCGGCTCTGCCAGCATCACCGGCATCATCTGGCGCTTGCCACCACGGGGCTGATCGTCGTCTTTCAAGCGCATAATGGCGATGCCGAATTGTACGCCCGCGAACACGATGCCATTCAGCACCCACATCACAACGACAGCCAGGATACCCTCAGAGCTGCTGCTCACCAGATGCCAAAGATTGGCGACGTTGAAATACATCAGCATCCCAACAAACACCGCAGACAGGGCAAACCCGATCGCAACCTGACGAATGTAAAGAGAGATAAGCTTTGGCATGACAGTGCCTCCTTTCGCTCATTAAACGACAGCCGATCGAAAACGGCAAGCCCGGCACGCGCGACATTTCGCCTAACGCGATTGTAGGAATACCTACGCTGCATCACGCGCGCCAGATCACCTTGGCGCGCGAAGGTTAACAGCCAATTAACGATTAAAAGAGATGGTCGAGGCGTTTAGAACGCCTCTGGCTTTGCCTCGCGTGCCATATGGTCAAGCACAGCGTTCACAAAACGCGATTCTTTCCCGTCCGGGAAAAACGCCGCCGCAATGCCCACATATTCTGCGATCGCTACCTTGGCTGGCGTGTCACTTTGCAAAAGCTCCGCACCGGCCGCACGAAACAGTGCACGCAGGGTGGGATCGATCCGATCAATCGGCCATTTCGCCACCAGTGCGCGGTCGGTCATCTGGTCGATTGGCGCCTGATAGTTCACCGCATCCTCAAGGGTTTTGCGAAACAGTTCCGCATCGCCTTCGATCATGTCGGTGCCATCATCCACTTCGGCGCCAAACCGGTGGTCCAGAAACTCCACCCGCACCTGATCAACCGTCTGGTGAGAGCTTTCCATCTGAAACAACGCCTGCACTGCATAGAGCCGAGAGGCAGATTTCATCTTACGTTTCTGGTTACCTGAAAGGGTCATGCCGTTGGATTGTCCTTGAGTTGACCAGCGATCTTGAGTTCTTCGGAATCCGGCAAAAACCCGACTCCTTTGCGCTGAGCGCCCCACTTACGGCCCAATGCGACAAGATGCAAGGCCGCAGCGGCCGCACCGCCGCCTTTGTTCTGATCTTCCGGATCGGCGCGCACTTCGGCTTGCTTGCGGTTTTCCACCGTCAGGATGCCATTGCCGATGCACAGCCCCTGCAGCCCCAGAAGCTGAATCGCGCGGCTGCTGTCGTTGCAGACAGTTTCATAGTGCGTGGTCTCGCCCCGGATCACACAGCCCAGCGCCACATAGCCATCAAAGTTGCTCATGCGCTCGGCAATGCCAATCGCGGTTGGGATCTCCAGCGCGCCGGGCACTTCGACCACCTCATAGGTGCCGCCCACCGCTTCGATCTCTGCAACTGCACCAGCCAGCATATTGTCGGCGATATCTTTGTAGTAAGGTGACATCACGATGGCGAGTTTGACCGGCTTGTCGAACTCTGCGCGCGGCATGATGTAGTGTTTTTCTGCGCCTGCCATGGTCTTATCCTTCTGAGAGAATGGGGCGTGTGCCCACGATGGACAGCCCGTAGGCGTCCAGTCCGAGATATTTTGTTTCCGGGCTGTCGGTCAGCAGAATCAGCTCCTTGCAACCAAGGTTGGAGAGGATCTGAGCCCCCAGGCCCGTGCGTTTCACAATGCGTGGGCCTTCGTCTTCATCGGCGTAGAGGCTGTGGCGCACTTCGCGGAACAGGCAGACCACACCGCGGCCTTCCTCTGCAATCTTACGCATGGCCGTGGGCAGCTCGTTAACCGATTTTGGTCCAAGGCCAAGCACGTCTCCTGCCTCATGCAGCGCATGGGTGCGCGACAGAACCGGCTCAGGCGTCGTGATGTCGCCCTTGATCATCACCACATGCTCGATGCCGTGAATCTGATCGGTGAAGATCCGCATCTCCCAATCGCCGCCATATTCCGAGGTCACGGTTTCACGGGAGGTTTCCACCACTTCATTGTCGACACGGGAACGATAAGCGATCAGATCGCTGATCGTGCCGATCTTCAGATCGTGTTTTTGGGCAAATTCCACCAGTTCCGGCAGACGAGACATGGTGCCGTCTTCGTTCATGATCTCACAGATCACGGCACTTGGATGGCAGCCCGCAAGGCGTGAAATATCGACAGACGCCTCGGTATGGCCCGCCCGCACCAGAACGCCACCGCGTTTGGCGCGCAAGGGGAAGACATGCCCCGGCGTGGCAATCGCCGCCATGGTGTTCTGTTCATTGATCGCGGTGGCAATGGTCAGCGCACGATCCGCCGCCGAAATCCCCGTGCTCACGCCCTCACGCGCTTCAATCGAAACCGTAAACGCTGTTTCGTGACGGCTGGAGTTGTTCACCGCCATCATTGGCAGTCCGAGATCGTCAATGCGCTCAGCTGTCATGGGCAGGCAGATCAGCCCACGCCCATGTGTGGCCATGAAGTTCACAGCCGCAGCATCGGCAAACTCGGCCGGGATGATCAGATCCCCTTCATTTTCGCGATCCTCGTGATCGACCAAGATATACATCTTGCCTGCACGTGCATCCGCGATGATCTCTTCAATCGGGCTGATCGCCGCGCGCAGGCTCTGTTCTACGGGGCCGGGCTGTTCAAAAGACATCTGTCATCTCCGCGTTGTTGCGGCTCAGATAGACCATGCGCGGCACGATTGAAAGTGCGGGAACGTCACCCTGATGTGCAAAAGCGCAGAGCATGCACCCTGCTCTGCGCCCAAATTCCATGCGCGACCAACAGCAGCCTGCGCTGGAATCTCAGCGTTCCATCTCTGTAAGGCGCGCCACATATCGCGCCAGAGTGTCGATCTCGAGGTTTATGAGATCACCTTCTTTCGCGTCGCTCCAGGTTGTAACCTCTTTGGTGTGCGGAATGATGTTCACGCCAAAATTGCACCCATCGACCTCATTGACAGTCAAAGAGGTGCCATTCAGGGCCACCGAGCCTTTCGGCGCGATAAACTTTGCAAGGGCTTCTGGTGCTGCGAAGGTAAAGCGGGTGCTGTCGCCATCTTCGGTGATCGACACAATCTCAGCGACGCCATCGACGTGACCAGAGACAATGTGCCCACCCAGTTCATCGCCCACCTTAAGCGCACGCTCCAGGTTCACACGACGACCGATTTCCCACGCGGCGAGATTGGTTTTGGAAACCGTCTCTGCGCTGATTTCAACATCATACCAGTCGTCACCCGTGGCAATCACTGTCAGGCACACACCATCGCTGGCAATCGACGCACCCAGCTCAATGCCACTAGTGTCATTGCCTGTGCTGATGCGCGCCCGCAGGTCGCCGCGCTGTTCAAGGTCTGCAATTTTGCCAACGTTGGTGATGATTCCGGTAAACACAAGCCGCTCCAATCCTCTGAATTGGCTAAGACCTAAGCCGCAGCGCGCGTCAACACAAGCAGCAGCAGCGCCAAACGGCCTTATCCAGCCGCGCGCGCACCACAATTTTGCCACGCCGAAAGGGTAACATTTACTTAAATTCCCGCGTATAGGGTTGAAGACGATGGAGAATACCACTGGTGCAGATAGGACCTTCCTGTTTTTGCAGGGACCGCACGGCCCGTTTTTTGCGGCGCTGGGGCGTATGCTGTGCCGGTCTGGGGCTGAGGTCTGGCGCGTGGGGTTCAATGCCGGCGATCACGCATTCTGGCGACCGCGCAACCGGTATATCCCGTTTCGGGACACGCTTGAAAACTGGCCAGCCACATTCGAAGCAATCCTGACGGACAAGGCGGTTACCGATATCGTGCTCTATGGGGACACACGCCCCATCCATGCACTCGCCGTCAAGATCGCGCAGTCACGTGGCGTAAATGTTCATGTTTTTGAGGAAGGCTACCTGCGCCCCTATTGGGTCACTTATGAGCGTGGCGGCTCCAACGGCAATTCCCGCCTTATGGACATGACCATCGCAGAGATGGAGCGCGCACTGGAGCTGTCTGATATGGAGGCCCCCCTGCCGCCAGCCCATTGGGGGGACACGCGTCACCATGTGTTTTATGGTGCGCTCTACCATTGGTTTGTGATGTTTACGAACCAAGCGTACCGAAATTTCCGCCCCCATCGCGCCTTGCCGGTCACGCGGGAATTCAGGCTTTACCTCCAGCGCCTGCTGATGATGCCGGCACACGCGCTTGAGCGGCGTCTTGCGACCTTGCGCATCCGCTATGGTGGGTTTCCCTACCATCTGGCGCTGCTGCAACTGGAGCACGACAGCAGCTTTCAGGCCCACTCACCTTTTGACAGCATGACAGATTTCCTGACGCTGGTGATTGAAAACTTTGCCGCCGGTGCCCCCCTGCACCACCACCTTGTCTTCAAGGCCCATCCTTTGGAAGATGGGCGGGTGCCTTTGCGGCGGGAAATTCGCAGGCTGGCGCGCCTGCACAAAGTCGCAGATCGCGTGCACTATGTGCGCGGCGGAAAATTGGCGCAACTCTTGAATGACGCGCGCTCAGCGGTGACCGTGAATTCCACCGCTGCGCAACAGGTTTTGTGGCGTGGCATCCCGCTGAAGGCATTTGGCAGCGCGGTCTATGATCAGCCAGAGTTCGTCAGCAAACAGCCGCTTGCAGAATTTTTTGCCGGGGCCAGTCGCCCGGACAACCGCGCCTATAAAACGTACCGCCGCTACCTGCTGGAAACCAGCCAGGTGCCAGGCGGCTTTTATTCTGCGCGCGCCCGCCGACAGCTGTTGCGGCAAGTTGTGGATATGATGCTGTCTCCTGACGATCCCTACAAAGCACTGGCCTCTGGTACAGCGGCACCACGGCAACAGTTGCGGCTCGTGAGCGACTGACCCCTAAGTCTAGCGCTGGATTTTTGGTTTCAATTTCGATAAGTTGTCTCAAAAACCTGAGGCAGAATAAAACAGGTCGAGGAGACCGAGCAGTGAAAGTCCTTGCAACCCGTATGGGTAAATGCGCCACATTGGTCGCGATGGCGGCTCTTGTGGCTTCTTGCAGTTTGGTGCCGCGCGCAGGCCCGAACAAGAAAGAAATCTACGCTGGATCCGTACAGCGTGAAGGCGACGCCTTCATTGTGGAGGTGAATGACCGTGTGTCACGCGCCACCGCTATCGTACCAGCGCTTGGTTTCGGTGACAGTTTCCAAAATGCCGGTCAGCTTGGCTCTGACACCATTCGTCCGGGGGATGTGCTGGCTCTGACCATCTGGGAAAACGTCGACAAACCGCTCTTGGGACCAGAGGGCCAGGTTGCCGCGATTCTCGAAGAGGTTCAGGTTGACGGCGCAGGTTTCATCTTTGTGCCCTACGCGGGGCGTATCCGCGCAGCTGGCAACACGCCAGAGAGCATCCGCCGCATCATTTCTTCGAAACTCGAAGAACAAACGCCTGATCCACAGGTCGAAGTGCGCCGCGCGGCCGGTGATGGCGCGACGGTTTCACTGGTTGGCGCCGTAGGGGCGCAGGGCGTCTACCCGATTGAACGCCCCACACGCACCCTGTCCACGATGCTGGCACAAGCAGGTGGTGTGACCATTGTTCCGGAAATCGCCCAGATCACGGTGTTGCGCGGCAGCGCCAGCGGGCAAATCTGGTTCCAGGATTTGTATGACGATCCAAGCCTTGATATCGCGCTGCGTGGCGGCGACCGCATCTTGGTAGAAGAAGACACTCGTGCTTTCACCGCACTGGGTGCGACCGGCACCCAAAGCCGGGTGAACTTCTTTTCCAAAGATCTCTCCGCCATCGAAGCGCTGGCACAAGTGGGCGGCCTTACCCCCACCAACAGTGACCCAACGGGTGTATTCGTGTTCCGCAACGAAGCCGATGTGATCGCCAACAGCGTTCTGGGCCGTCAGGATCTGAACGGCGCACAACGTATGGTCTATGTACTCGATCTGACCAAACCCAACGGCATGTTCATGGCGCGCGATTTTGTCATTCGCGATGGGGACACGCTGTACGTCACAGAAGCACCGATCACGACATGGGACAAAACCATCTCCGCGATCACAGGCACCCTATCCTCTGCTGATACGCTCAGCAGCCTCGGTAGCCTCTAAACGTGCACGATATATATGAAAACAAAGCCGCCGGGAGCAGTGATCCCCGGCGGCTTTTTGCATTCAACGGCGGGTTCTTCCTGCAAAAGCGTCTGCGTCGCATCCTAAACCTCGCAGGTTACAGCCTCCATCTCGGTCGCCCCACAGACACTGATCTGATTGCCATCTGGGGCAACAGCGCGACGGCGCATCGCGGGCGCAAGATGTCAGAGCGTACAGGTGCGCCCTGTCTTTATGTGGAAGATGCTTTTCTGCGCTCTCTCTTTCCCGGTCGGATCCATAAAGAGCCGCCAATTGGCCTGCTGATCGACAGCGTCGTACCGCACTTTGATCCAAGCGAACCCTCTGATCTGGAAAAGCTGCTCAAGCACCATCCGCTGGATGACACTGTTCTGCTCGACCGCGCGCGCGGCGCGATGGCCCGGCTGAAAGAAAGCCATCTCACCAAATACGCTGCGACGGATGAAACACTCAGGCCACCTGATCCCGGCTACGTGCTGGTTATTGATCAAACACGGGATGACGCCGCTGTTCGCGCCAGCGGCGCCAATGACGCCCGCTTTCAGGAAATGCTGATCCTTGCACAGGAAGAAAACCCGGGCGCGCGCGTTCTGATAAAGACGCACCCGGAAACCCGTCAAGGCGCGCGCGCGGGTTACTTCGGTGCGCAGCATATTACAGACCGCGTCAGCCTTTGCGATGAGAACCACAGCCCTTGGGCGCTTCTGGATGGGGCGATCGCGGTCTATACCGTGTCATCCCAGATGGGGTTTGAGGCGATATTGGCCGGTCACAAGCCGCGTGTTTTTGGCCAACCCTTCTATGCTGGCTGGGATCTGACAGAGGATGAATTTCCGCTCTATCGCCGCCAACGCCGACTGACTCGCGCCCAATTGTTCGCTGCTGCGATGATCCTGTATCCAACGTGGTACAATCCCTGCACGGATCAGCTTTGTGAACTGGAAGACGCGCTGGAGCAACTGGCCGCCCAAACACGCGCCTGGCGTGAAGACCGGCACGGCTGGAACGGCCACGGCATGCGGCTTTGGAAACGCAAACCTCTGCAGCGCTTCTTTGGCGCGCACAAAGCGATGGTGTTTGAACGCAAGACTTCGGACGCACGCGATATGGTTTGGGCCAGCAAACAAGGCCCTGAGGGCACAGTTCGATTGGAAGACGGCTTTCTGCGCTCACGTGGGCTTGGGGCAGAATTGGTACCGCCGCTCTCGCTGGTCTGTGATGATCTGGGCATCTACTACGACCCCACGCAGGAAAGCCGCCTTGAGCGCCTGATTGCAGCGCGTGAAACGCTGCGCCCGGATCAAGAGGGGCGCGCCCTCTCGTTGATCAAAGCGATCCGCAAGGCACACGTCAGCAAATACAATCTCGGTGGCGCACAGCCTGAGCTGCCAGATGGCCATCGCATTCTGGTGCCGGGACAGGTCGAAGACGACGCTTCCATTCTGACAGGTGCGGGAGAGGTCCGCAGCAATCTGGATCTTCTGCGCGCCGCGCGGCGTGCAAACCCGGACGCATGCATTCTGTTCAAACCGCACCCAGATGTAGAGGCTGGCCTGCGTACAGGGCGCGTAGATCCTGAGGCAGCGGCAGAGCTTGCAGATCTGGTGCTTGAGCAGGCGGATATGGCCTATCTGCTTGATCACGTGCAGGAGGTCTGGACGATGACCTCTCTCACAGGTTTTGAGGCCCTGCTGCGCGGCTGCAAAGTGACCACCTTGGGCGCTCCGTTTTATGGGGGATGGGGGCTGACCAATGACTTGGGCACACCTCCGGCACGGCGCAAAGCGAAACCACAGCTTGCGGGCCTGGTCCATGCAGCCCTGATTGACTATCCGCGCTATCGTGATCCGGTCAGTAAGTTGCCCTGCCCCGCCGAAACAGCGCTTCTGCGGCTTTCAAATGGTCAGATTCCGCACCCCGGTTTGGGCAATCGGCTGCTTTCAAAGTTGCAGGGACGATTTGCCAGCTATCAGGCACTCTGGCGACGCTAAAGCGTGTAGCGTGGATCCCGCTGCGCCTCGACGCGGTGCCAGGTGCACATCATGTCATGCCCAACCGCACGGTGATCCACCAGCTCAAATCGTGGCGCCTCCGCAAGTCGCGCAAGACCCATTGCCCCAATCGCGGGATAGCCCTCAGCGCCGATCACCGCACCAGCCGAAAAGGTGATCAATTCATCCACCATATCTGCAGCCAAGAGCGACGCCGCCAGCGCTCCGCCGCCTTCGCAGAACACCCGCGTCAGCCCGCGCTTGCCCAAAGCCTGAAGCAGAGATGTGGCTGACAGCTGCGCCCCCTCAAGCGCGCAGGGCAAAAGCTCTGCGCCAATGTCACGCCAAGTCTGCATGAGTGTGGCATCGGCATCATCGCCATGGGCAATCCACACCGGCACATCTTTGGCTGTGCGTGCCAATGTGCTCATAAGCGGCAGGTCAAGGCGGCGGGAGGCCACCACGCGCACAGGCTGCTGAGAGACCCCAAGATCGCGCACGGTCAGCGAAGGATCATCCGCCCGCGCAGTGCCACCGCCCACCATCACGGCGTCATGGCGCATACGCATACCATGTACTGCACGCCGCGCCTCAGGCCCGGTGATCCATTTGCTTTCTCCAGAGGCTGTGGCAATGCGACCATCCAGCGTGGTTGCAAGCTTCAGCGTCAGGAAAGGACGCCCGAGATCGGTTTTCAGGAAAAAGCCTTGCAGGTCGCGTGCGGCCTCGTCAGCCAGCACGCCCATGGTGATCTCAATGCCAGCCTCCCGCAGCATCGCAATCCCGCGCCCCGAAACCCGTGCGTCGCTGTCTTCAACAGCGATCACCACGCGCGCGACCTTGGCTGCGATCAAAGCTTCTGCACAGGGAGGGGTCTTCCCGTGATGCGCACAGGGTTCCAGCGTCACATAAGCCGTGGCCCCTTGCGCGGCCGCGCCAGCCTGCGCCAGCGCCTCTGGCTCTGCATGAGGCCGTCCGCCCGGTTGCGTCCAGCCTCGCCCAACAACACGTCCGTCTTTCACAATGACGCAGCCCACCGCCGGGTTGGGCCAGCACGCACCTTGACCGCGCCGCCCCAGACTTAGGGCCAGCGCCATGAAACGGCGATCAGTCACAATTATTCCTCAGAAGCAGGATCGGGACGCAGTTCACTGACAAATTTATCAAAGTCATCCGCAGCCTGGAAGTTCTTATATACACTGGCAAAGCGCACATACGCCACCGTATCGATCCGCGCGAGCGCTTCCATGACAATTTCGCCGATGGTCTTGGAGGGAATATCCGTCTCCCCCATGCTTTCCAGTCGACGCACGATGCCAGAAATCATCTGATCAATGCGCTCTGGCTCAACTGGGCGCTTCTGCATAGAAATTCGGATCGAGCGTTCCAGTTTGTCGCGATCAAAGTCCTCGCGACGGCCATTGGATTTCACCACAACCAGATCTCGCAGTTGCACGCGCTCATAGGTGGTAAACCGACCGCCACAGGCGGGGCAAAAACGACGCCGACGAATCGAAACGTGATCCTCTGCCGGGCGTGAATCTTTCACCTGAGTGTCGATATTTCCACAGAACGGACAGCGCATAGACTTCCCCTTGATTCAGCTGCTCTAACCTTGCCCGCTTACCGATGGGACTTGGCTTGGGTGATTTTTCAACTTATCCACAGCCACTATAGGGGAGCTACAAATCTTTGGGTAGTGGCAAAAGCACACCCCAACATCAGCCACAGGCGAAAATGGAAATTTTCTTTCCCCCTGCACAACTTAATGCACTGTGCTATAGTGCCTGAGAGGCAAAATGAGCTGATCCAATCATGCACTGAAATGCGCCGACACACATCTGATGTGCGGCGCATTTCTATGTTCAAACAGGTAGATCCCCTGCCACGTCCCCAAAACCATCGCTCCCTGACGGACCGGGATTGTGAGCGACACAGGCATCATGGCCGCTTTGATATGGGCGGGCATATCATCAGGCCCTTCGTAGGTATGGGTGAGATACTGCATCGACGGATCGGTTGTGGGTGGCACGAGCCGATGAAAAAATGCACGCAGATCGCTCTGCACCTCTGGATCCGCATTTTCCTGAATGAGCAGACTACAGGAGGTATGGCGCACAAAGAGTGTCAAAAGCCCCTGACCACCATGCGCAGAAAGCTCGCTGATCCAACGGGTCACATCATGGGTAAACTCGTAAAGCCCCTGCCCCCGTGTCGATATCTCAAACTCAGTCTGCGGCATGCGCGCCTCCTTAGGTTTTGCACCAGCCTGTGGCGAGATATGCGGTCACGCTCAATCGTCCGAGCTGGTCGCCAAATCTCGGCAACTTCGCCGCGCCTGCCCGACCGTTGTGGCGGCACCGACGTCGGGCCCCCAAGATGCTGCCCTACCGGTTGCGCCAGACACCTCCGACGGGAGGTTCAGCGAAAATTGGGCGGCATCCGGGGTGTTTGCGGTCACCCCCGGCCCAGCCCCACCGACGACATACACAAGCGCTGTGTCTGGCGCATCCAAGGCGCGACGGGCGTAGTGCCCTGCGCCACACCAAAAGTCAGACGCACGCCCAGCAGGCCGTGCAAGCACCTCAAACACATCGGCATTGACCGGGTTCACCCGAACGCCGTTGCTGGTCACGAAAACACCGCCCGAACCCTCACAAGCCATCAGCACAAAGGGCACCAAAACCATCGTGTAGCGCATGCGACATCTCCACATCTGCGTCTGTTTCCGTTCAGTCAGATCAACGCGGCCTGATCAAAATTGGCGCCGCCACGTCTTTTAGAAAGGGAAGTCAAATTCATCACGGCCACAGCGCCCTCGGGCATCTGCCACAAACATGGATTGCCCCAAACGTGGCCCCCATCTTGTGTCACGCTCCGTGGCACCCGACACCTGAGACGGTGGCTTCAGGGAGAATTGTGCGCCATTGGGCGACTCCATCGTCACAGCAGCACCAGCCCCGCCAACGACATACACATTTGCCCCCGGAGACGCACCAAGGGCCCGATGTGCATATTCCCCCGCCCCGCACCAGAACTGATTGTTTTCATTTCTGGGGCGGGCAATCACCTCAAACACATCCGCATTCACAGGATTGACCCGTGTTCCTCCTGCGGTCACAAAGCCTCCGTCACCGAGATCCGTGCACGCCGCGAGGCTAAGACACAGAATGGAAAGGCGTTTGATCATATAGATATCCCTTTATTTTTCAGCACTTTACCGCGAACCTATTCAATTTCCAACATGATCCGCTGGACCGCTGCGCATCTGGCGCACAATCCTGCGTTTGCATTGTCTAAGACAGCAAACGTCCGCCGATATGGTTCAGATTAACCCGCGAAGAAGTCAGTGCGGCGCATACAACGGTATCTGGCATCGCCAACAAATTCATCTTCGCCCAGATCTGGCCCCCACGTGCCCTCTCTGCCGCTGGCACCGCTGGCTTGGCCTGGTGGCAACAGCGAAAACTGCATCGCATTGGGGGAATCGACAACGGTACCCCGGCCGGCTTCGCCTACCACATAGACCCGCGCATTGTTGGGGGCGCCAAGCACACGGCTTGCGTATTCGCCGGCACCACACCAAAATTGATTGATTTCGTTGTTTGGACGCGCTGTGACTTCAAACACATCCGCGCTCACCGGGTAAACGCGCGCGCCGTTTGCTGTCGCGAAGGCACCGTCACCGGGTGCAGTTTCACATGCCGCCACAGCGGCAACCATCACTAAAGAAAAACGTTTCATTTCAATCTCTGAAAGCAACGCCCACTCACAATAGCAGGCCAGAGCAGAGTAACGCGGCAAGAGGGAAGTGAAAAGACCGCCGGAAATCTCCGACGGTCACATCCCCGTAGTACAACGGAATAGACACGTGATGCCATGCGGCATCTTCAAATCAGAATGATCTTAAAACAGGTGATCGCCCATCTGGTCGATCATCTGCTTGGCCTTATTGACGGACGCCTCTTTGGCCTCTTTTTCATCGCGCAAAACATCCGCTCGAATGAGGGTATGTGTCTTGTCTTCGCCGTTCACCGTCTTCTCGATACGCGCAGAAATTCTGAACTGCCCGCCCTCAGAGATCGGCATCGGGGTGATCAGAAAGCCTTTGTATTCTGTGTGTTCGGGCGCAGCGGGCGGTTGGTCCGCCTTTGCCGCGCCGCCAAACAGTTTCTTCAGCAACGACACGGTTACTGATCCAGGAAAGAGCGCAGTTTGCGCGAGCGGCTCGGGTGCTTCAGCTTGCGCAGCGCTTTCGCCTCAATCTGACGGATACGCTCACGAGTCACGCTGAATTGCTGACCCACCTCTTCCAGCGTGTGGTCGGTGTTCATGCCGATGCCAAAGCGCATCCGCAGAACACGTTCCTCACGTGGGGTGAGGCTTGCCAGCACGCGGGTGGTGGTTTCCTTGAGGTTTTCCTGAATGGCGCTGTCGAGAGGCAGCACGGCATTCTTGTCCTCAATGAAGTCACCCAGCTGGCTGTCTTCCTCATCCCCGATCGGGGTTTCAAGAGAGATCGGCTCTTTGGCGATCTTCATCACCTTACGGACCTTCTCAAGCGGCATCTGCAGCTTTTCGGCCAGCTCTTCCGGGGTTGGCTCGCGGCCAATCTCGTGCAGCATCTGACGGGAAGTCCGCACCAGTTTGTTGATCGTTTCGATCATATGCACCGGAATACGGATGGTACGCGCCTGATCCGCGATGGAGCGGGTGATCGCCTGACGGATCCACCATGTGGCGTAGGTGGAGAACTTATAGCCGCGGCGATATTCAAACTTGTCCACCGCCTTCATCAGGCCGATGTTGCCTTCCTGAATGAGGTCAAGGAACTGCAGGCCACGGTTGGTGTATTTCTTGGCAATCGAGATCACCAGACGCAGGTTCGCCTCGACCATCTCTTTCTTGGCCTGACGCGCCTCTTTCTCACCTTTTTGCACCTGCTGTACGATGCGGCGGAATTCGGAGATATCCAGACCAACATACTGACCCACCTGGGCCATGTCGTTGCGCAGCTCCATCACTTTGTCAGAGGAGCGCTCCATGAACATCTGCCAGCCACGGCCGGACTTTTCGGACATATCCTCAAGCCAGGTCGGATCCAGCTCTCGCCCACGATAGGCGTCAATGAATTCGCGGCGGTTGATGCGCGCCTGATCCGCTAGCTTCACCATGGAGCTGTCGATCTGCATCACACGGCGGTTGATGCCGTAAAGCTGGTCGATCAGTGCTTCAATACGGTTGTTGTGCAGGTGAAGTTCGTTCACCAGCAGCACGATTTCTGCACGCAGTTTCTGATAGGTGGCTTCATCGGCTTCGGAGAAAGAGCCGTCTTCGTTCAGCGTCGCAGAGATACGCGCGTCCTGCATGTCGCTCAGCTGCGCAAAGTCACGGGCAATGATGTCCAGCGTTTCAAGAACGCGAGGCTTCAGGGCCGCTTCCATTGCCGCAAGCGACATGTTGGCCTGTTCATCCTCATCATCGTCATCGTCTTTGGCAATCGGATTGCCGTCCGCATCCAGCTCCTGCTCCGCTTCCTGTTTAGGTGCGGTGGTCACATTGGCGGCTTCGGCTACAGGTGCCTCTTCCTCTTCGTCATCATCGCCCATCTGGTTGCCGAATGTGGTCTCCAGATCGATCACGTCACGCAGAAGAATGTCTTCGGACAGAAGTTCGTCACGCCAAATGGTGATCGCCTGGAATGTCAGTGGGCTTTCACACAGCCCGGCAATCATTGTGTTGCGGCCAGCCTCGATACGCTTGGCAATCGCAATCTCGCCTTCGCGGCTGAGAAGCTCAACAGAGCCCATCTCGCGCAGGTACATGCGCACTGGATCGTCGGTGCGGTCGAGCTTTTCGTTACCGGCACCCGCGAGCGCAACGCCACGATTGGCCGAAGAGGTGTCCACAACCGCGGTGGATTTCGCCTCTTCTTCTTCGGCTTCTTCATCCTCAATGATGTTGATGCCCATCTCAGACAACATCGACATCACGTCTTCGATCTGTTCAGAGCTCACCTGATCAGGCGGCAGAACTTGGTTCAGCTGATCGTAGGTGATGTAGCCCTTCTCGCGGGCCTCGGCGATCATCTTCTTGACGGCAGTCTGGCTCATATCGAGCGAGATTTCGGCGTCCTGATCGGCGGGCTTCTGGTCGTCGGTGTCTTTGGCGGCCATTAAGTGCTCCTGCAAGTTCGGGCTGAAGGTGATTCGCTAGCGTCGAATCAATCCTTACACGGGGTGATTCGCAACCCCACAAAGCCCGTTTTCTTCATCTGTTGCTCACAAGGGCGCTTTGACCGCTTTTCCGGCGCGCATTATCCGCGCCGTGGTGGTCGCCCGCCCCGTGAAAAATCTATGTTTTCGGCCAGCGCATCAAGCGCTGCGCGTTCTTCTTTGTCGATCGGCGCACCATTGGCCCCAACCGCAAAATCGCCGCCTTCTTCGTCTTGGCTAGAGAGTTTGGCCTTATTGCTGTCCTCTGCGGCCTGTCCCAATCGCCACGTTACCGTTTCATCATTCAAAGAATGCGCTTCTTCTTCCGCCTCTGCGATCTCTTGGCGTAGGCCACGTTCTGCCTTCAGTTTATTGAGCTCTTCTCTCAGCGTTTTTCGCGCAAGCGCGGTGTCGCCCGCCCGAAGAACCGCAGGGGTAATCGCCACATGGGGTTGGTGCAGCAGGTTTTCAACCGCTTCATGGCCAAGATACCCCTCTATGTTGGCGCGCGGGTCCGGGCTGTTGGCAAACCGCAAAAGCGCATCCCGCATCAAGGCGTTGTCCTGATCCAAGCAATCCATGCTTTCAATTTCATACTCAAAGTCATCCAGAATCTCTGGCGTCTTGAGCGCCACCGCCAGAACAACCGCTTCGCGCACGCGTTGCTCAACAGCACCTTCGCTGGCTGCCAACATCGAAACTTTGGTCCGCGCTTGCACCGGGGGCTGCACATTCCAGCGGCCGCGCTGAAAACCACCGCGCTTTCCGCCAGCGCCCCGCTGTGGGCGGAAGAGCTGGAACCGCAGCTCTTTGATGGCATCACCATAATGACTGCGGATCGACGGATCTTGAATCAGCTTGATTTTGGCGCGCAGTGTTTTGTCCAGCGCTGCTTTCCGCTCAGGGCTGTCAAAAATCTTTCCCTCAATCTCCCGCTGCCACAGCAGATTAACCATCGGCATCGCCCCATCCAGCACCTTCTGAACTGCGCTCGACCCTTTGGCGCGGATCAGATCATCGGGGTCCTGCCCTTCCGGCATGATCGCAAAGCGCAGGCTCTTGCCGGCTTCCAGCAAAGGCAGCGCCAGATCGACCACCCGCATCGCAGCCCGCAGGCCCGCCTTATCGCCATCAAGCGCAATGATCGGCTCATCAGAGATGCGCCACAAAAGCTGCAACTGGTTTTCCGTGACTGCCGTGCCAAGCGGCGCCACAGAGGCCCCAAATCCCGCTTCACTCAGCGCGATCACATCCATGTAGCCCTCAGCCACAATCAGCGCCTGCCCTTTGCCGGCTGCCTCGCGCGCGGGCCCGTGATTGTAGAGGCTGCGCCCCTTGTCAAAAAGCTCGGTCTCAGGTGAATTCAGATACTTCGCGTTGTCATTGGGATCCATGGCGCGACCACCAAAAGCAATACATTTGCCCCGAGCATCGCGAATAGGGAACATGATCCGGTTGCGGAACGTATCATAGGGCTTGCCGCCTTTGGCCGAAGGCTTCGCAAGTCCTGCCGCAAGAATCAGATCAGGCGCAACGCCCTTACCTGTCAGATGGTCCCAAAGCCCCTGCCAGCCTTCCGGCGCAAAGCCGATGCCAAACCGGTCTATCGCGTCCTGTGACAGCCCACGCCCATCCAGATAAGCCCGCGCCGCGCTCCCAACCCCGGCATTCAGCATCAGGCGGAAATGCTGCGTGGCCATTTCCATGACCTCTGCCAACAGCGAGCGCCGATCTGCCTTTTGCTGCGCTTGTGGATCGCGTTTCGGCATTTGCATCCCGGCCTCTTCAGCCAGGATCTCCACCGCCTCCATGAAGCTCACGTTTTCCGTTTCGATGACAAATTTCAAGGCATCGCCTTTGGCTTGACAGCCAAAGCAATAATAATACCCCTTACGGTCATCCACATGAAAAGACGCGGTTTTTTCATGATGAAATGGGCATGGCGCCCACATGTCGCCTTTGCCCTGATTGGATTTGCGCTGATCCCACATGACCTTGCGCCCAACCACCTGTGTGATGGAGGTGCGGCTGCGAAGCTCATCAAGGAATCCGGGTGGCAAAGACATGGGTCAGATCACATCACACAGAAGGTCAGTTGGAAACGGACTTCTGCATTTCTTGAATCTTGTCCCAATTGTCCAGACACTGCTGCGTAATCTGTGCGCCCAAATCGACGTTTTTCAGATCTTTGCGCTTGGCGGCATAAACAATGGGGGCAAATTGCTGAATGGCAACCTTGTAGCTGTCTGGCCATCCCGGATTGGTCTCCAGAAGGTGCGCCTCCAGCTTGCTTTCACGCACACGATCCAAACGCGCTTCCTGTATGGCACTCATCACCGTGCCCTGCTGACCGCAGACTTCTTCTCTGTTGTCTGCTGCCTGAGCCGCTGTGCCCATCAAAGCAAAAGCCAAAACATAACGGATCATCCGCACTCTCCTGAATCACTTCCAATCCAAAGAGACTACCCCCGCGCTGCCAAGCTTTCCATTGCTGATCTGAGCGCAAGCGCCAGTGTTTTGACCTGTGAAGGCATCAAACGGTCCGACAGCGGGAACCTGTTAGGCAGGCGTCGCGGCCTTTCGCTCCTCTTTGCTTAACACGCGCGGCACAACAACAGGTGTGCCAGCCGTGTCAAACAGGGGTGTTTGCTTCACCTGCCGGCGCATCAATGCGCCGAAATGGCGCGCAAGCACCTGAAAACCCGCGCGATTGAAGCCATATTCACGCAGCCGCTCAGAGCCGATGGGGGCCTCTTGCGTGCGCACAACGGCAATCACTTTGCCGATAGCTTTGTCCACAGCTTCGCCCTGCAACGCAGGCACCCAAATGCCAACAAACGCGAGCTTTGTATGTGGCAGACAATTGAACAGCGGCGTGTCACAGCATCCCGCATACCAGCGCATCAACCCTTTGGGTGACAACCGCAGGCACGCCAGATGCTCTTGCCCATTGGTGATCTGCAAATGCGCAGGGGTGGTTTGGAAAATGTCGCTGCCACCACGCGGCAGCAACTGTTCTTCAGCGCCCAGAACACGGGCGGCGGTCTGACAGTCGGCACAGTGACACTGCACATGTGAGCCCATTGCTGGGCTCACATCTTTGAGCACGGCACCAAACTGCCCGCAACGGCACCCGATCTGAAGGTCTACAGGCGCCGCCATTGGCTTACAGACCTTTCGCGCGGTAGCTTGCCGCGACCTTTTCGATCGACACCAGATAGGCAGCTGTGCGCAGGTCTTCGACGTCGTCGCGCGAATGCCACACGTCACGCATCGACTGATAGGCAATCCGCATCGTGTCATCGAGCCCAGAGCGTACAAGTTCCAGCTCGCCCGCGCCCCGCAGATACTTCTGCTTGAAGCCATCGGTCAGCTTATACTGGCCGCCCAATGCCGCGCTGATCTGTTCCAGCTCATCCACCACCAGCTGGTGGCGCGCCTCTTCCTGACGACGCTGCATCCGGCCAAAGCGGATGTGGCTCAGGTTTTTGACCCATTCAAAGTAGGACACGGTCACACCGCCAGCGTTGGCATACATGTCCGGAATGATCACAGTGCCTTTCTTGCGCAGGATGTTATCCGCACCCGCAGTGATCGGGCCGTTTGCGGCCTCAATGATCAAAGGCGCTTTGATTTTGTCTGCGTTGCCGAGGTTGATCACCCCTTCCAGCGCCGCTGGGATCAGGATGTCGCAATCCTCTTCCAGAACGGTCGCCCCGTTTTCGGTATAGGTCGCATCCGGGAAACCAGACACGCCGCCATTTTTGGCCAGCCACTGCTGCACAGCATCCACATCAATGCCATCCGGGCTGAACAGCGCACCGTCCCGCTCAATGACACCAATGATCTTGCAACCATCTTCCTCACTCAGGAACTTCGCAGCATGATAGCCCACATTGCCCAGCCCCTGCACAATCACACGCTTGCCATCCAGAGAGCCAGACAGACCGGCTTTCTGAATGTCGAGCGGTTCACGGAAAAACTCCTGCAAGGCGTACTGCACGCCACGACCAGTTGCCTCAACGCGGCCAGCGATGCCACCCGCATTCAGCGGCTTGCCCGTCACACAGGCGCGCGCATTGATATCTGTGGTGTTCATCCGCGCATATTGATCCGCCATCCAGGCCATCTCGCGCTCACCAGTGCCCATATCCGGCGCTGGCACGTTCTGTGACGGATGGATCAGATCTCGTTTGGCCAGCTCATAAGCGAAACGGCGTGTAATCCGCTCCAGCTCATGCTCATCATACTGACGCGGATCAATCCGCAAGCCACCTTTAGAACCACCAAATGGCGCTTCGACCAATGCACACTTATAGGTCATCAGCGCAGCAAGCGCCTCAACTTCATCTTGGTTCACACCCATCGCAAAGCGGATGCCGCCCTTGACCGGCTCCATATGCTCGCTGTGCACAGAGCGATAGCCCGTGAAGGTTTTGATCTCGCCGCGCAGGCGCACACCAAAACGCACAGTATATGTGGCGTTACAAACTCGAATTTTCTCTTCCAGCCCCGGTGGGAGATCCATCAGAGCAACCGCTCTGTTGAACATCAGATCGACACTTTCCCGAAAACTCGGCTCTTTTATCGTGCTCATCTCTTACCCTCCGACAAGCGATTTGTTGCGACTCACTGTCACATCGACCGAACTAACGTAGAGTTAGGCCAATTAACGGATGATGACGATAGGTGAAACACAGCAACTGTTTGTGAGATTTTCGTTTTCGGTATGGAAACAGAACCGCACAAAATCAGATGACTGTCGACAAGACTTTGCAAACGAACGGAAAAATGGGCCCAAGCGCCGCATGAATCGCCTCGTTCTGCCCCATTTGCGCCGCAATCCCAAGAAATAAATCCTGTGGCGCAAACCGTTTCTGCGGTGGGAAAGACTTCGCGCGTCCAGACGAGGTGAGTAACATGAACGAATTTCTAGTCCGCCCAAGGCGTACCTTAAAACCCCGCCAATCAAAGGCGCATCTGGGGCTGATTTCCCGCTTCCGCAAAGAAGAAGACGGTGTGATGGTCGCCTTTGCTGTGATCCTGGTCATTATGATGATTGCGATCGGGGGCATTGGCGCTGACATGATGAAAGCCGAGATGGAGCGCACCCGCCTACAGCATACGCTGGACAGGGCCGTTCTGGCCGCTGCCGACCTCGATCAGGAGCGCGCACCAACCGCGGTGGTAGAAGACTATTTCCAAAAGTCCGGCGTGGATGTGGACACCGTCACCACAAATTCCGAAACCATCCCGATTTTTGAGGGTGGTCCACCAATTTACCGACGCGTTAGCGCCGTGGCTGACGCTCAATCCACATTCCGTGCCAGCGAAACCGCAGCGCGTTTCCGCCACGCATGGCGCGGCGACATCGAAGACCGCGAACTTGTAGAGAAGGTCAACATTCGAGCTGCAGGCACGGCGATCGAAAGCATCGGCAATGTCGAAATTGCGCTTGTGCTCGATGTCTCCGGTTCAATGAACAGCAACAGTCGTCTGACCAATCTGAAGATTGCGGCACGCGAGTTCATTGACACCATGGACGACAATACGATTGACGGTACTTTGTCCGTTTCCGTTGTACCTTATGCGACCCAAGTTGCCGTTCCGGACAATCTGTTTGGTCAGCTGAACACCACCGGTGAAAATGCCCACTCAAACTGCATCAACTTCAGGGGTTCTGATTTTTCGAACACCCAGATCTCGACCCACTCGCCTTACCAGCGCACGATGCATTTTGACCCGTGGTATCGGTATGACAACCGCGACAGCTCTTCCTCTCCAGTCAACAAAACGCCTGTGTGCGAATTTGACAATCGCCGCGAAGCGATGGTGATGGAAGGCGACCGCACCACGCTGAAAAACTACATCAACAATCTAACGGCACGCGGAAACACATCCATCGATGTGGGCATGAAGTGGGGAACGGCTCTGGTTGATCCCACATTTGAACCCATCGCGGCCAACCTGATCAAGAGCGGCGACGTTTCCCCTGATTTCGCAGACCGCCCCTACGCTTACGGCACCAACGACTCCATGAAAGTTGTTGTCTTGATGACGGATGGCCAAAACACCAGCCAATACTACATCCGTGATGATTTCCGCTCTGGCGAGTCCAACGTTTGGTATAACGAACAGCAGGACTTCTATTCCATCTACGTTGGCCAGGACGAATATGACCAGGACTACGACGGCAATACCAGTGAGCCGCTTTATTACTGGCCGTCCACCTCGCAGTGGAAGAACTGGGCCTATGGTGAAGGCGTTTATGAAACGACAGAAAGCAGCTGGGAGTGTAAGTCCTACCGCCGCAACGGATCTTGCAAACGCTACCGGAAAGTCACCAAAACGGTCTCGGTTGACGAGCCCGGCTCAGCAGAAGTCATCACCTATCCAAATCTGTGGGCCTATACCACCAGCTCCTGGATCGCCGATTATCTGTACCGCCCCTTCATGGGCTACGACGCGGCCTACAACGACTGGCACTATGGCGTACGCAGCTCCTTCAAGAGAACTGAAAAAGACGCCCGCACGCGTCAGATCTGTCAGGCAGCAAAGGATGCGGGTGTCATCGTGTTCACCATCGGTTTTGAGGCTCCCTATTCTGGACAGACGGTCCTGAAGGACTGCGCCAGCTCCGACAGCCACTACTTTGATGTGGATGGGCTCGAAATCCGCAACGCCTTTGCCACCATTGCAACGTCCATCCGCCAACTGAGGTTGACCCAATGATCCGTAAATTTGCAAAACTCCCCCGCGTTTTCAGACGCGACGAAGAAGGCACAGTTACGGTTGAATTCGTAATCATGGTGCCCTTCTTCCTCGGGCTGTTCCTCTCCTCAGTGGAACTTGGCTTGATGTCGCTGCGCTATTCCTATCTGGAGCGTTCGCTGGATTTGGCGGTGCGAGACATTCGCCTGACCACCGGGTTCACACCGAACCACGATGAATTGGTGACCAAAATCTGCGACAAGGCTGCCGTAATCCCAAACTGCGAAGACAACTTGCTGTTGGAAATGGTGACACGGGATCCACGCAACTACGTCGAACTTGGTAACAACACCCTCTGCACGAACCGGCTTAACGACGCTCAGCCAGTCACCCGGTTTGAAGATGGTTCAGAAAATGATCTGATGATCTTGCGCGCCTGTGCCAAGGTCACCCCCATCTTTCCAACATCTGCCTTTGGCGCCGGTCTCGCCAAGGACACCTCTGGTGACTATGCCATTGTCGTCATGAACGCCTTTGTTCAGGAGCCTCGTTAAACCATGCTTATTCAACCTTTCAAAAGCATCATCCGCCGGTTTCGCAACGACACGCGTGGCTCGGTTTCCGTTGAAGCTGCAATTATGTTCCCCGGCCTGTTTTTTGCTCTGATGGCGACAGCGATTATGTTTGACGTCTATCGCGCACGCTCCACGACAGAAAAAGCAGCCTTCGCCATTTCCGATATGCTCGCACGGGAAACCGCAGCGGTGGATCAGGATTACATCGATGGCATGCACAAACTGTTTGGAGAGATTTCAACGCTGCGCAGCGAGCATGATCTTGTCGTCAGCTTGGTGTCCTGGGATCTGAACACAAACGACTACCGACTGGAATGGTCGCACGCGGCAGGCGGCATTTCTGGCCATACCTCCGCCAGCCTTCCTGACCTCGCAGACAACCTGCCAACATTGGTGCCTGGCGAAAGCCTGATCGTTGTACAGTCCCTCAGCGTTTATGATCCGCCTGTGAAAATTCTGAAAAGTTGGTGGGGCGATTGGGGCCAGCACCAATGGACGGGCCTGAACATGAACACCTTTGTATTCACGCGGCCACGCTTTGTGTCCACGCTGGCATGGGCCGATACCTAAGGCCCCGCATATCAAAACTAAAAGCGGCTCAGAACTCTGAGCCGCTTTTTTCTACGAGAAGCGCTTCAATGAACTGCGCCATCGCCTTCGCCTCTGATCCGGGTGTCACACCGCCAATGCCAACCCGACGGCCAACAGCCCACCAAAGACCGGGCTGCCACCTGCGCGCGCGAGGTTTGTGCAAAACAACCGTGAACCCATTGGAAGGTTTCAGATCAAACATGCCACGTTTGATCGCGGCGATGTTTTCAATCGCCGCAATTTCTTCGCCTGCGTCGGTTGCAATACCCGCCCGCGTCAGCTGTACCGTGCTTTCCGTGGCCCGCCGGGTGCGTTCGGCCAGCCAGAGCGCACCCGCGCCGATCACGAACAAGAAAACCTGCCACAGAGGCGCCGGACTCGTCGCAAGCGCAAGGTAGATCAGCAAGCCGCCAAGCAACGCCAATGTCCCAATGCCAAACACCCGACGTGGGCCAGATGCCCGTATGGTTGCCAGCACCTCTTGCGCGCCTGCTTCAGAAGTCATCTTATCAGTCATCCTTTTCACAGCCCCTTAGAACGGCATTGGGTGTGCACGGTTCGCAGCGTTGATCTCTGCCAACACTTCGTTGCTCAACGTGACCTCAGCCCCCTGCAGCAAATGCTCCAGCTGGCTCACTGTCGTGGCACCGAAAATAGACGAACACATAAATGGGCGCTGCACCGTGAAGGCCATTGCCATATGCACCGGATCCAGCCCGTGTTTGGTGGCAATATCCAGATAAGCCTGCACCGCATCAAACACGCCGGGGCTGACCCGCCCGCCCAAATCCCCATTGATCGCTTTACGCGAGCCGTCAGGTGTTTGCCCGTTCTGATACTTCCCGGTCAGCAACCCTGTCGCGAGAGGCGAAAAGGCCAGCAGGCCCACATCTTCGTTCAGACAAAGCTCTGCCAGATCCGTATCAAACATACGGCACAGCAGAGAGTATTCGTTCTGGATCGAGGCCACGCGCGGCAAACCCTTATCCTCGGATAGCCGCAGCCATTGCGCCGTGCCCCAGGCGCTTTCGTTTGACAGACCAAAGGCGCCAATGGTGCCGCGATCCACCTCCGCCTGCAGCGCCTCAAGCACCTCTTCCATGTTGGCGAGCGTCTCAGCCTTATTCTGTGAGGAAGGGTCATACTCCCAGTTTTGCCGGAACATATAGGAGCCGCGGTTTGGCCAATGCAGCTGATACAGATCGATATGCTCAGTCTGAAGACGCTTCAGAGACCCCTCAACAGCATCCCGCACGGTGCTGGTGGTGATTGGCGCACCACCGCGAATATGCTGTACTCCCGCACCACTGTGTTTGGTGGCCAAAACCCATTCATTGCGCCTGCCTGTCTTGGCAAACCAACTGCCAAGATAGGCTTCCGTGCGCCCCTGCGTTTCCGCAGTGATGGGGTTGACCGGGTACATTTCAGCCGCGTCTATGAAATTGATGCCATGATCCAACGCCATGTCCATCTGCGCATGCGCATCAGCTTCGCTTGTTTGGGTGCCAAAGGTCATGGTGCCCAGGCAGTATTCGGAAACAGAGCGGCCCGTCCGGCCAAGCGGGTTCATTTTCATGGGAGAGTCCTGTAGGAAATCGCGTTGGCGTGACATTAAGCTTTGTCACACGGGTTGCAAGTGCCGCAGCCAGATGCCGCGGCATGCTCCTCTCACAGAGAACAACATTTCCCCAAAAGACAGCCCCTGCTTAAAATGCTAGGCAACCGCACTTTGCGCAGTGTTGCGGAATTTTGGCGTTCCCTCGCGGTTCAACTGCTCCAAAATGGCAGGGATCAGCGACTTTTTGTTCACCGGCTTAGAAATATGGGCATCACACCCTGCATCTTCGGCCTGTTTGACATGTTCTCGCATCGCGTTGGCAGACAACATCAAGATCGGCAGGCGCGCCTTCCGGGTCTGACGTTCACGGATCCGTATCTCCCGCGTCGCTTCCAAACCATTCATTTCCGGCATCATCATGTCCATCAGCACCAGATCAGGCTTCCAAGAGTGACACAAATCAATCGCTTCCTTGCCATTGTTGGCAAAAGCCGTCTCACACCCGGTCCCTTTCAGAAGCAGCGCTACAATTTTCTGGTTGGCCTTGATGTCTTCGGCAATCAGGACCTTTCGCCCTTTCAGACTGCCCACAAAACTGAGTGGCGGTTGCGTTGAATTGGCCGTCGCGGATACCGCTGCCTGCGCCTTGCGCAACGGCAAATCCAGATGGAACGTGCTGCCCTGACCGGGTGCAGACACAACAGACAGACGCCCTCCCATCTGGCGGGCCAAGGACGAACTGATCGCGAGGCCCAACCCGGTACCGGCATAGCCTTCCGCACTGCTGCGCCCTTTTTGATCAAACCGGTCAAATTCATCGGTCTGCGTGGCTTTTGGAAAGCCAACGCCCGTGTCAACAAACGTGATCCGCAACGCCGCTGTATCACATTCCTCAACACAGCTCATCCGCGTCGTAATGGACCCTGCGGCGGTAAATTTCACAGCGTTGGACGCAAGATTTGAAACAATCTGGCGCACCCGCATGTCATCCCCCATCACGAGTAGGGACGCGGCAGGTTCAATTTCAACGTAGTACTCCACGCCTTTGGCCTTGGCCCCTTCTACATGAGGTGCCACCGCCTGCTTCAGCATGTCCGATGGAGAGAACGGCTTGTATTCAAGCTCACTCTTACCGGCATCAACCTTAGAAAAATCAAGCACGTCAGACATTTGGCGCTCAAGCACCTTGCCGCTGTCAAAAATCATCTGAATGAGGTTTTTGTCTTCTGCGGAAAGACTCGGCTTATCCAGCAAGGCATCAGCAACACCCACAATCGCGTTCAGCGGCGTGCGAATTTCGTGGCTCATGTTTGCCAAAAACGCTGATTTGGAGAGGCTCGCTTCTTCGGCAGCACGCTTCGCTTCCTTCAGCGCGTCCACACGTTCAACTTCGCCCGTCAGGTCGTGACCTGACGCAAAAATCAAAGTTCCAAATGTGCGCGTCCGCCATTCAGTGTGGCGCACATGCCCATCGGCATCGATCAAGCGAAACCTGACAGGTTTCGAATGTGTCACCACTTCGTCGGGTCGCCAAGCATTCGAAAACGCGTCATGGTCATCGGTCACAATGAAATCGCGTGCATCACGCCCGACCAGATCCTGCTCTTCATAATGCAGCATCGCGCAACAGGCACCGTTGACTTGCTGCAGGCGTCCGAACTTATCAAAAATGCAGTGCGGCGCCATCGACATGTCAAAGAAGTTGGTGACAAGCTTGGAGGCCTCGACCCGTTCAGTCACATCAAACCGAATGGAAAGATATTTCTCAACGTGACCACGCATATCCAGGATGGGGTAGATCATCGTATCGACCCAATAGAGCCGGCCATCTTTACGGCGGTTGCAGATCTCACCGCGCCAGATTTGACCGCGGCCAATGGTCCGCCAAAGATCGGCAAAAAATTCTTTGCCGTGTTCGCCAGAATTCAGAATGTTATGGTCTGCACCGATAAGCTCGGCTTCCGAATAGCCAGAAATATCAAGCAGTTTCTGGTTCACGCTGGTAATCTTGCCATGCAGATCAGCGGTGGTCACAATCGCCGCCTCGTTCAAGGCAAGCGACGCATGCTGCAAATCGGAAACGCTCTCCTCACTTTGTGAAGAGAGCGCACGCGTGTTTTTGTCTACGTGCCAGTCTTTGGAAATATCCCGAAAAGAGCCGGCAAGAGCGACGATTTTATCGCCCGCATAAACAGGCGCGCCAACGGCTTGCACCCAAAGCCGCCGTTGTTTGGCGGTTTGAATTTGCAGCTCTTCGTTCCAAGCGACCCCTTCGGTCATCGCCAAGTCTACGGCTTGTACTATACGCTCCCGAAACTCAGGAACGTAGCACTCTATCGCTGTGTTCAAATGTGGCTGATAGTCAGGTTCAACCTCATGAATTTCTTTGGTTTTCTCACTCCACCAAAGCTCACTCGACTGGAGATCCAGACACCAGTATCCCACGCCGGTCGCCTGCTCCATTGCCTGCATCTGCACTTTCTGCATCTGCACCAGAACAGCCGTGTCGCCGCCTTGTTTCGCACAAAAATCTTCCATGAGGTGTCTCTGCCGCTCAGTTTTTTTGCTCAACCGAAATGGTAAGGCGGCGACTTAACGCAACCCTTGGGATATGTAAACAAATTCCTGACATTTCTATGTAGCTTTAAAGGTTTGCGAAACGGTTTCTCAAACGGCGTGGCGTGCGCTCTATACCACCGGTGCAAAGGCGTCATACCTTATAAGATGCGCACGCCACAAAATAAGCCTTTCAGCAGCGGTCCCGCGTTCTAGGTCGCCGCGCGGCATCCACGTTCAGCAAAGATAAAACCCAAGAAATTCAAAAGTACTTGAGCCGCCAAAATCGCGGTCGACCCACTTTGGTCATAGTCCGGCGCAACTTCCACGAGATCAATGCCCACCACCTCATGGCGTTTGGCCACATGCTGCAACATCTCCAAAACATCATAGTACAGAAAGCCGCCGTGACTTGGCGTGCCTGTGCCCGGCGCAATCGAGGGACAAAACGCGTCTATATCGATCGTCACATACACCCGTGCCCCTTCAGGTATCTGCGCGACGGTGCCTTCCGGCCCAAGCGCGCGGGCCTGACGTACACTCAGGATAGTGCTGCCCATCGCGCGCGCATCGGCATAGCCTTCCTTGGCGGTCGAACTCACATTGCGAATGCCAACCTGCGTCAGCCCGGTCACATAGGGCTTTTCCCCCGCTCGGCGCATCGGATTGCCATGCCCAAAGCGCACGCCATGGCGTTCATCCACAAAGTCCAGATGCGCATCAATCTGCAACACATGAATGTCGCCCTGATCGTCAAACGCGTTGATGCAGGGAATGTTGACCGAATGATCCCCGCCAATCGTCACCGGCAGCGCGCCAGCCTTCAATGCGGCGCGCACGCCTGCTTCGATGTTCGCGTGGCTCTGGGCCGTATCGGTGTGCACGATATCTGCATCCCCCATGTCCACAATGCGCACGCTGGCGGGCAGATAGGTCTCATCATCTTCATGGTCATACGCCCCCGCATGGCCAAAGCTGAACAATGTCGAGGCCTCCCGCACCGCGCGCGGGCCAAAACGCGCGCCGCTGCGCCATTGAGTGCCAAAATCAAACGGCGCGCCCAGCACAGCCACGTCGGCCTCAAGCGCCTCCCAATCAGCCACATAAGGCCGCTTGCCAAAGGTCGAAATCCCCACAAACGGCAAATCCAGCCGCCCGCTGTCATAGCCATGTCCTGCCATGTCACGCTCCCCATTCGTTTTTTGAGAGCGTGGCGACTTTTCTCCTCCGCGTAAAGAAAAAGGGGCACAGCCATCCTGCACCCCTTTTAAAGATCTCAAGATTTGGGCGTCAGGCCGCGTCGGTCTTGACCCACTCCCAAGGGCGCGTGAAGTCGCCAAGCACCTTGCCAATCTCTTCGTCACTGACGTCACCGGTGCGTTTCACCTGCGCCACAAGCCCACGCTTTTTATCGTCGAGCACATGATCGATCTGCGCTGCCACACCTGCATTGGTCAGTGCCGCATCATAGATCCGCGTGATCGCAGCCTTGCGCAGATCAGGCTTGAAGATTTTGCCCACCGCCGTCTTGGGCAGTTCCGGCATGATCTCAACATATTTGGGATGCGCAGCGCGTTCATGCACATGCACCTTGGCATGCTCCATCAACGCATCTTTGGACACGCTCGCCCCATCCACCAGTTCCACATAGACGCAAGGCACCTCGCCTGCGTGCGCGTCCGGCTGACCAATCGCCCCGGCGAACGCCACATCGTGGTGCGCCAGCAGCGCCTCCTCGATCTCTGCCGGATCGATGTTGTGGCCACCGCGAATGATCAAGTCCTTGGCCCGCCCCGTGATCCAGAGATAGCCGTCCTCATCAATCCGGCCCAGGTCCCCCGTACGCAGATATTTTTCGTGGTGATAGAGATCCGCGTTCTTGTCCGCTTCGGTATAGGTGTTGCCTGCAAAAACACCGGGGTTGGAGATACAGATCTCCCCGACCTCATCGCTTGCGCAATCCACCGGCCCCTCAGCTGTGTTTTTGATGATCCGCACGTCTGTATAGGGCAAAGGCACGCCAACTGAGCCGACCTTCTTGTCACCGGTGGGAGGGTTACAGGACACAAGACAGGTGGCTTCGGTCAAGCCATATCCTTCCACAATGTCCACGCCACAGGTGCTCTCAAAACGTTTGAACAACTCCATCGGCATGGGCGCAGATCCTGAAAACGCGGTCTTTACCGAGGAAATATCCGCGTCCACCGGGCGCTGCATCAGCGCTGACACAGCTGTCGGCACCGTGATGATGAAAGAAATCTGCCAGCGTTCAATCAGCTTCCAGAAGTTGTCAAACACTCCATCACCACGGTAGCCCTGCGGCGTCGGGAACACCACATGCGCCCCAGAGCTGATCGCGGCCTGCATGATCACATGCACAGCAAAGACATGGAACAGCGGCAGCGGGCACATGATGTTGTCTTCTTCAGTGAACAACAGACGATCGCCAAGCCAGCCGTTGTAGATCATACCGGAATACAGATGCTGCGCCACTTTGGGCATGCCCGTGGTGCCACCGGTGTGGAAATAGGCCCCCACGCGATCCACCTTGCTGTCTTCAAAGTCGAGCGTGGTGTTATGCTTTGCGAGTTCTTTGTTGAAGTCCTTAAAGTCCGCATGATGCGGGCCGCTCACCTTCGGGCGGATCAATGGCACGATCCAGCTCTTGGGAGGCGTCAGATATTTGTTCAGATCAATTTCCAAAACCGTGTGCACGCGCGGCGCATGACGCACAGCTTCGGCCACTTTTTGGGCCACATCCGTCTTGGGGAAGCCTTTGAGTGTGACCACAACCTTCGCGTCCGTTTCGCGCAGGATCGCAGAGATCTGCTCGGGCTCAAGCAACGGGTTGATCGGGTTTGCAATCCCGGCAACCATACCGCCCAGTAGGGTGATCAGCGTCTCGTTACAGTTTGGCAGCACATAGGCCACCGTGTCTTTCTCGCCCACGCCCAAGTCGCGGAACATATTGGCCGCCTGCGCCGTCTTTGCATGCAGCTCTGCCCAAGTAAGGGTTTCCGCCTTGTCTTTGGGCCCAGAAAAAATCTGATAGCTCACCGCCGGGCGGTTGGGAAACTTCTGCTTGGTACGGGTCAGCATCTCAAAGATCGTGATCGGCACATCGCGCGCGTCCCACGGCTTCTCTTGTTCGATTGCCTTCAGATCTGCCAAAGACTCAAAGCTCATATTCTCAGTCTCCCCCCTGGTTTGGGCTGTGCCACATGTTCCCCACAGGTGGCGTTCCTTCCTCTCGGTCCACACACAAACACTCAGCACCCACACTGAGGCCAGTCGAACGTAAGGTAAGCCTGCGACAAAACGTTACGTCATAGTCACCCTATGCGAATGACCGAAAATCGCAACTCCACCTATCGGAGCGCCCCCTTCGAACCAACCTGTGCAAGGTAAACCTAAGCTGCGCCAGACGTAAATTGAAGCCTTGCAAGTTTGGCGTACAATCCGCCCTGCGCCACCAGATCGTCATGCCGACCCTGTGCCACGATACGGCCTGCATCCATCACAACAATCCGGTCGGCCTTTTTCACAGTTGCCAGACGGTGCGCCACAATCAGTGTGGTGCGGCTTTGCGCCAACTCATCCACCGCTGCCTGAACAAGGCGCTCACTTTCCGCATCAAGTGCCGAAGTCGCCTCATCAAGCAGCAGCACAGGCGCGTCGCGCAAGATGGCACGGGCAATTGCGATACGTTGCTTTTGCCCACCAGAGATCATCACACCCCGCTCGCCCAGCTGGCTGTCATAGCCTTCCGGCAATGCTGTGATAAATTCATGTGCCGCAGCGGCCTTGGCAGCGGCTTCAACCTCCGCATCCGTGGCTTCTGGACGACCAAAGCGAATGTTCTCCCGCGCGCTGGTGGCAAAAATCACAGGATCCTGCGGCACCAATGCCATATACTGTCGGAACGCGTCCCGGTCCATATCGGTCAATGCGATACCGTCCAGCGCCACGCGGCCCTCATTGGGGTCATAAAACCTTTGGATCATCTGTATGATTGTGGTTTTCCCAGCCCCGGATGGGCCGACAAATGCCACGGTTTCACCGGGTGCAATGGTCAGGTCTACAGCATCGAGCGCCGATACATTGGGCCGAGACGGATATTGGAAAGACACATTTTCAAAAGAAATCTCTCCACGCACCGGCGCTGGCAAGGCGACAGGCGTCTCTGGGTCATGCACTGTGTCGTTGGCAAACAACAGCTCAACCAACCGTTCGGTTGCCCCGGCCGCGCGTTGCAGCTCGCTCCAAATTTCAGAGAGCGCCCCGACGGCACCAGCGACCATGACGGAATAGATTACAAACTGCACAAGCACACCAACGCTCATGCCCCCTGCCCGCACATCGCGCGCGCCCATCCACAGCACAATCACAACCCCTGTGAAGATCAGGAAAATCACGATCATGGTCAGCAACGCACGCGTGTTAATGCGCCGCATCGCGGCCTCAAGCGACAAGTTAGTCACACGGTCAAAGCTGCTGCGGGATTGCGCCTCATGGGTAAAGGCCTGCACGGTCTGCACAGACAGCAGCGCCTCCGAAGCGTTGCCAGAGCTTTCCGCAATCCAATCCTGATTTTCCCGGCTCAGCTTGCGCAAGCGGCGCCCCAAAACCAAGATGGGCACAATCACCATAGGCACCACCAAAAGCACCATCAGGGTGAGTTTGGTGGACGTGAATAGCATCAACACAAGCCCACCCAAGAACAGCATCATATTGCGCAAGGCAATCGATACCGATGAACCAATCACCGACTGAATGACGGTGGTGTCCGTGGTGATACGGCTCAGCACTTCACCTGTCATGATGGTCTCGTAAAATGCAGGGCTCATGCCAATCACACGCCCAAACACCGCTTTGCGAATGTCGGTCACCACCAGTTCACCGAGCCGCGTCACCAGCAGATAACGCAGTGCCGTTCCCACAGCGAGCAGCGCAGCAAAGCCCAAAGCCGCGAGGAAGTACTTATCCAGAAGAGCGTCGCTTTCCGTGCCGAAGTTGTCCACCACGCGACGCACCGCCACCGGCAGCATAAGTGACACAGACGCGGTCAGTGTCAGCGCACAAAAGGCAAAGAAGGCAAGCACACGGTACGGGCGCACAAATGGCCCCAAACCACGCAGCGCTCCGATGTTTCTGCTCTTCTCGCGATCTTGCTCGCTCTGTGCGCTCTTGGGCTGTCGTGCCATGCTTTGCTCTTACCTTGGCTGTGGTCTTAAGCGTTAGTGACCAAGGCGCGCGTTGGGGTCAAGCGGACAAAAGCGCCACCGACGCAATACAGTCGTGATACCGACGTCGTTTCAGGGTGTTGCATTGATGTGGGATGACCTTGGAGCGGGTAGCGGGAATCGAACCCGCACCTTAAGCTTGGAAGGCTCTTATGATACCATTTCACCATACCCGCCCGAGGTCCGGTTGATGTATTTCAGCGATTTGGGGAGGTCAAGAGACTTCCCCACAACAAACTGAAATTATCGCAGATTTTTTCCTAGGCAGGGCGTACATGCGCGGTCGCTTCGATCTCCAGAAGCGCCTCGTCCTCCAAAAGATCGGCCACCACCACCAATGACATGGCTGGAAAATGGCGCCCCATCACAGAGCGATAGGCCGCGCCTATCTCTTTCTGGTGCGCCATATACTCCGCCTTGCTTTTGACAAACCAAGTCAGCCGCCCAATGTCACTGGGCGTGCCTCCTGCAGCCTCAACAATTGTGCGAATATTGCTCAGAATCTGGGTCATTTGGCCAATGAAATCGTGGCGTTCAAAAACCTTCTGACTGTTCCACCCAATCTGTCCGCCAATGTGCAACGTGCCATCCTCAGACAGCATCCCATTGGCATAGCCCAACGCCGGGGCCCAGCCCTCTGGATGTATCTCCTTAAGTGCCATGCTCCCCCCTTAGGTCACGCGTGAACGTGTTTGGTATTTTTCATTTTTCCACAATTGGTTAGACATGACATCTTCAATTATTTTTGCGGCAGAAATGATGTCTTTCTCATCCAGGTAAAGTGGCGTGAATCCAAAGCGCATGATGTTGGGGGCACGGAAGTCACCAATCACCCCGTGATCAATTAATGCCTGCATCGCGGGATAGCCATGCTCAAAAGCAAAAGACACCTGCGAACCACGCATCTCAGGGTCCCGCGGGCTCGCCAAAACCAACTCCGGGCAACGGGCCTCCACTTCTGCAATAAACAGCTCTGACAAACGTATCGACGCGGCCCGAAGATCTGCCATGTCGACCCCTTCCCAAGCCTTCAGCGCTTCCTGCAATACTGCGAGTTGCAGAATGGGCGGCGTGCCCACGCGCATGCGCTCCGTCGCGGCGGCTGGGCGGTAATTCAGCTCCATAGCAAAGGGCGCATCATGCCCCAACCACCCCGACAGAGCCGGATCAATGCCTTCAACAATATCTGGCCTGACATAGATAAATGCCGGTGCCCCGGGGCCACCATTCAAATATTTATAGCTGCACCCTACGGCGAATTCTGCACCACAGGCGGCAATCTCAACCGGCACCGCCCCGGCGGAATGCGCCAGATCCCAAATCATCACCGCCCCAACCTCATGCGCGCGCTTGGTGATTGCTGCCATATCGTGCATCCGCCCAGACCGATAGTCGACCTGTGTGAGCATCACCACAGCCACCTCTTCCGTTATCGCCTCGGTCATCTTTTCAGCTGCAGGGGTGCGCAATTCGTAACCTTGATCCAACGTCCTGATCAGACCTTCCGCCATATAAAGATCGGACGGGAAGTTACCGTTATCGCTTAATATTACCTTTCTGTCAGGGCGCATTTTTAACGCGGCGGCTAGCGCCTGATACACTTTGATCGAGAGCGTATCACCGGTAGCGACAGACCCGGTCGGCGCACCGATCAGCCCCGCGATCTGATCCCCGACCACTTGAGGCAACGCCATCCAGCCCGCCGCATTCCACGCGCGAATGAGCTGTGCGCCCCACTCCTCGGTGATGGTCTTCTGCGCGCGTTCAGCAGCTCCTTTGGGCAGCACGCCCAGCGAGTTGCCATCCAAATAGATCACGCCCTCAGGCACATCAAAAAGCTCTTTTCTGGGAAGCGAAACGCCCATCGTCATAAGTCTCCGCGCAGATGCCAAAGTTCCGGGAAAAGCTCCACATCCAGCATCCTGCGCAGATACTGCACGCCCGAGGTGCCGCCCGTGCCGCGTTTGAACCCAATCACACGCTCAACGGTGGTAACATGATTGAATCTCCATCGGCGAAAATAGTCTTCCAGATCAACCAGTTTCTCGCCCAGCTCATAAAGCCGCCAATGGGTGTCCACATCCTCATAGACGATCTTCCAGCGCGCCTGCACCTCCGCCTCGGCCTGATGCGGCTGCGTCAATTGCGGCGCGGGCATCTTGCCGGCATCGCCATCCAGTTCTTCAAAAAGAAAGCGGATCACCTCGTCGTAAAAACTCGGCTGCGCCAGCTCGGCCTCCAGCACCGCTTTGGCCTCCGGCACATGCGCATGGGGTTTCACCATATTTGGATTGCGGTTGCCCAGCACATATTCGATCAGCCGATACTGATGGCTCTGAAACCCGGAAGACGGCCCCAGCGCCTCGCGAAACGTGGTGTAATCCGCCGGTGTCATGGTGCGCAGTACATCCCAAGCCGAGTTGAGCTGTTCAAAGATCCGGCTGACCCGCGCCAGCATCTTGAACATTGACGCAAGATCCCGCGCACGCAACGCCTCCCGCGCAGCACTCAGCTCATGCAACGCCAGCTTCATCCACAACTCACTGGTCTGATGCTGAATGATGAAAAGCATCTCGTCATGCGCGTCGCTCTGGGGGTGCTGCTGGCTTAGAATGCCATCCAGATGCAAATAGTCCCCATAGGACATCGCATCCGCAAATCCCATTTTCGCCCCATCCGTCGCCGGATCGTAAGCCTTTGGTGTCATGTGTTTTCTTTCAGTCTGAACCGTTGAATCTTTCCGGTTTCCGTCTTGGGCAGCGCCTTGGCGAACACCACAGAGCGCGGATATTTATAAGGCGCGATCGCCGCTTTCACATGGGTTTGGAGCGCCTCGGCCAAAGCTGCATCTCCGGTAAAACCCTCCGCCAGCACCACATGCGCCTGCACAACCTCACCGCGCGCCTCATCGGCCACGCCAATCACCGCGCATTCCGCCACAGCCTCATGGCTGAGCAGCGCCGCTTCCACCTCAGGCCCTGCAATATTGTAGCCAGAGGAGATGATCATATCATCATTGCGCGCAGCAAAATGGAAATAGCCATCCTCATCCTGCCAAAACGCATCACCTGTGATGTTCCAGCCATCCCGCACATAGTCCGCCTGACGGTCCCCGCGCAGATAGCGACAGCCGGTTGGCCCACGCACCGCCAGCCGCCCAACCTCGCCACGTGGCAACGTCGCGCCATCCAGCCCGATCACCTTCGCCTCATAGCCGGTCACAGGCTTGCCCGTGCAGGCCGGGCGGTGATCATCAAACCGGTTGGAGAGGAAGATATGCAGCATTTCCGTCGCCCCGATGCCATCCAGCATCGGCTTTCCGGTATTCTCTATCCAGGCATCATAAACCGGCGCGGGCAAAGTCTCCCCCGCGCTGACAGCCGCGCGCAGGCTGGAGAGGTCCGCGCCTTCTTCCATGGCCGCAAGCATCGCGCGATAGGCCGTCGGTGCTGTGAAACACACGGTCGCCTTATAGGTCTCGATAATCTCGATCATATTCGGAGGCGTGGCCTGCTCCAGAAGCGTTGCCGCCGCCCCAAAGCGCAGCGGGAAAATCGCCAGCCCCCCAAGTCCGAAGGTAAAGGCCAACGGCGGCGAGCCGACAAACACGTCGCTTGGCTTTACATCCAGCACTTCACGGGCATAGCCATCCGCAATGATCATCAGATCGCGGTGAAAATGCATCGTACCTTTGGGCTGCCCGGTGCTGCCGGAGGTAAATCCAATCAGCGCCACATCATCCGCACTGGTGGCCACGGCCTCAAACATCACGGATTTTTCCAGTGCCAGCCGATCCAGCTCCGCATCATGATTGGCGGTGCCATCAAAGCCGATCACCCGCAGCCCGTGACATTGCGCGGCACAGGCCTCCATCTCTTCCATCAGGCGTGTGTCACAAATCGCGTGGCTGATCTCTGCGGTCTGCACATATTTGCTCAGCTCCACCGCGCGCAGCATGGGCATGGTGTTCACCACCACCGCCCCCGCCTTGGTCGCCGCCAGCCAGCAGGCCACCATGGCCGGGTTGTTGGCCGAGCGGATCAGCACCCGATTACCGGGCTTCACCCCCAGATCCTCGACCAACACATGCGCCAGCCGGTTGGTCCAGTCGGTCAGCTCCTTATAGGTCCGCCGGCGCCCATTGCCGATCAGCGCGGTGTGATCACCAAACCCTTTGGCGACCATCCCATCGGTCAGCTCCCAGCCCGCATTCAGCTGTTCCGGATAGTCAAATCCTGCCAGCAAAAGCTCGGGCCAAAGCGCTTCATCCGGCAAGTTGTCCCGCGTGAATGTGTCCTGATGTGCCGATGGTCCCAACATGTTCAAACACCTCCTGCCGCATGCGCCGCCAATGTCTGACGCGCGATCACCACGCGCTGCACATCGCTGGCCCCTTCATAAATCCGAAGCGCGCGGATCTCGCGATAAAGCCGCTCGACCACCTCGCCGGATTTCACACCGTCCCCGCCAAAAAGCTGCACCGCCTTGTCAATCACCTGCTGCGCCTGATCGGTGGCAAAAAGCTTGGCCATGGCCGCCTCTCGTGTCACCCGCGGGGCACCGCTGTCTTTGGTCCAGGCCGCGCGGTAGATCAGCAGTGCCGCTGCATCCACGTCCAAAGCCATATCCGCAATATGGCCCTGCACTATCTGCAATTCACTAAGCCGCGCGCCCTGCACCTTGCGCGCCTGTACCCGCGCCAAAGCTTCATCCAGCGCCCGCCGCGCAAAGCCCAACGCTGCGGCGGCAACTGTCGAGCGGAACACATCCAGCACCGACATCGCAATGCGAAACCCCTGCCCCGGCGCACCAATCAGGGCCTCCGCCGGAATGCGGCAATTGTCAAAACGCAGGGTCGCCAGCGGATGCGGCGCAATGGTTTCAAGCCGCGCCACAACCGACAGCCCCGGCGTGTCCGCTGGCACCACAAAGGCACTCAGCCCCTTGGCGCCCGCGCCTTCACCGGTGCGGGCAAACACGGTGTAGACATCGGCAATCCCACCGTTGGAAATCCAGGTCTTCTCGCCATTGAGAACAAAATCCGCGCCCTCGCGGGTTGCTGTCATCGTGCTGTTGGCCACATCCGATCCCGACTGCGGCTCCGTCAGCGCAAAGGCTGCAATCGCCTCCCCCGCACGTGTCTTTGGAAGCCACGCAGCTTTCTGCGCCTCGGTGCCAAACAGCGAAATCGCGCCAGTCCCCAGCCCCTGCATGGCAAAGGCAAAATCCGCCAGACCATCATGCCGCGCCAGAATTTCCCGGCTCAGGCAGAGGCTGCGCACATCCAGCACGCCATCCATAGACGCCGTGGCATTCAGCAAACCCGCCTGCCCCATCCGCGCCACCAGATCTCGACAGCTCTGATCGACATCGCCATGATCCACAGCCCCAAGCGCCTCAGCCGCCCAGGCCTCCACCTCATGCGCCCGCGTGCGATGTGCCTCCTCAAAGAAAGGCCAGTCCAAAAACGTCTGATCCGCCAAGTCAAAGCCTCCTCTGCTTCCTCTTGCCCTAAATATCCCGGGGGTTTGGGGGCTGGCCCCCATATAACCTGTGTGTGGGGACTGGCCCGCTCTTAAGCCAGCCCGCGGGTCAATCCCCTTCAAACACCGGCCGTTCCTTGGCCACAAAAGCTTCATAGGCCCGCCGGAAATCCTGCCCCTGCATACAAATCGCTTGCGCCTGCGCCTCCGCCTCAATTGCCTGCTCAATCGACATGGCCCATTCCTGCGCCAGCATGGTCTTGGTCATCATATTGGCAAAGCCCGGCCCCGCCGCGATCCGCTGCGCCATGGTCTGCGCCGCGCCATAGAGCTCCTCTGCCGCCACCAGCCGATTAAAAAACCCCCAGCGTTCGCCTTCCTCAGCCGTCATCGCGCGCCCCAAATAAAGCAGCTCCGCCGCGCGCCCCTGCCCTATGATCCGCGGCAGGATCGCACAGGCGCCCATGTCACAGCCCGCCAGGCCGACACGGTTGAACAGAAACGCGGTCTTGGTCTCCGGTGTGCCGATGCGCAGATCGCTCGCCATGGCAACGATCGCCCCGGCCCCGGCGCAAACGCCGTCCACTGCAGCAATGATCGGCTTGCCGCAGTTCACCATCGCCTTGACCAGATCCCCGGTCATCCGGGTGAAGGCCAGCAGCTCCTTCATGTTCATTTCTGTGAGCGGCCCGATGATCTCATGCACATCACCACCGGAGCTGAAATTGCCGCCATTGGGGGCAAAAACCACCGCCTTCACCTCATCATCATAGGCCAGATCGCGAAACCAGTCGCGCAGCTCGGCATAACTCTCAAAGGTCAGCGGATTTTTCCGCTCCGGCCGGTTAAGCTGCACCGTCGCAATGCCATCCACAACCGTGCAAAGAAAATGCTCCACATCTGTGCGCATCGCTCAGATCTCCCTGTCTTCCAAAGTCTCAATCAGACGCTCAAGCCGCGTGGCCATGCCGTCCACATCTTCCGCGTTAAGCCCGCCCAGCATCTCGTCAATCCAGCCTTCATGGGTGTCCGCATGCTCGGCAAAGGCTGCGATGCCTTTCTCGGTCAGCTTCACTTTAGAGGCACGGCGGTCCCCCGGCACCGCCACCCGCTGCGCCAGACCTTCCTCAGAAAGCTTGTCGACAATGCCCGTGACATTGCCATTAGAAACGCGCAGCAAATCGCTGATCTCGCTCATCTTTTTCCCATCAGGGAAACGCGCAAGAACGCTCATCACATCAAAGCGCGGCAGGGTGCTGTCGAACTCCCGGCGCAGACGGCGGCGCACCTCATCCTCAATCATGCCCGAGGCCTTCAACAGCTTCAGCCACAACCGCAGACGCGCTTTGCTCAGCTCACTCATATTTCGCCTCCCGACAGGCTCATCGCCGTCCCGTTGACCGAACGCGCGGCCTCGCTACACAGCCACAGCGCCGCGCCTGCCACCTCATCGACCTCAATAAACCGCTTCTGCGGATTGCTCCGCATAAGGCTGGCGCGGGCCTTGTCCGCGTCCATCCCGGTCTTCTCCATGATATTGGCCACAGAGCGGTCCAGCATCGGCGTGTCCACAAACCCTGGGCAGATCGCATTCACGGTGATCCCGCTCTCCGCCATCTCCAGCGCCGCTGCGCGGGTCAGCCCCACAACCCCGTGTTTCGCCGCGCAATAGCCGCTCACATAGGGGTAGCCTTTCAGCCCGGCGGTCGAGGCCACTGCAATCAGCCGCCCCCAGCCCGCGCTCTGCATATCGCCTAGCGCCGCCTGCCAGCTGTTCATCACACCCAGCAGGTTCACCTCCAACATGTCCCGCATCTGATCGGGCTGCATCTTGGCAAAAGGCACGCTGTCTGCCGCCCCCGCATTGGCCACCGCCACCGCGACGGGTCCGGACAACGCGCGCGCCTCTGACAGTGCCGTGCCCAGCGCGGCTGCGTCGGTCACATCCGCGACTTTCCAGCCAATGAACCGGTGTTTGCCCGCCACCTCGCGCAAAGGCCCTTCGCGTCTGCCCACAACGGTGACCCTAGCACCGGCGTGCGCCATCGCTTCGGCAATCGCCGCGCCGACGCCGGTGCCACCGCCCGTGACCACCACATGTTTGCCTTCGACACTCATACCCGGATCATCTCCGCGTCTCGATCCGCCAGCCGCCAGGCCTGATCCCGCCCCGCCTCATACGGCAACGGCCAGTTTGCGTGCCGATCCCCGATCCGCGCGGCCTCATGTAGCGTCCAGTAAGGATCAGCCAGATGCGGTCGGCCAACCGCCACCAGATCGGCGCGCCCTGCCATCAGAATGGAGTTCGCGTGATCGGCCTCATAGATATTGCCCACCGCCATGGTCGCGATAGCTGCCTCATTGCGGATGCGATCCGAAAACGGTGTCTGGAACATGCGCCCATAGACCGGTTTGGCATCGGTGCTGGTCTGCCCCGCACTCACATCAATGATGTCCGCCCCCGCCGCTTTGAACGCCTTGGCAATCTCCACCGCCTCCTGCGGTGTTACGCCATCCTCACCCAGCCAGTCATTGGCCGAAATCCGCACCGACATCGGTTTTGACGCAGGCCAGACCGCCCGTATCGCCGCAAACACCTCCAGCGGATAGCGCAGCCGGTTCTCCAGACTGTCGCCATAGTCGTCTTTGCGCTGATTGCTCACCGGAGAGATAAAGCTCGACAGCAGATAGCCATGGGCCGCGTGCAGCTCGATCATGTCAAAGCCCGCGCGCTCTGCCATCTGCGCCGCCGCCACAAACTGATCGCGGATCATGTCCATGTCTGCCCGCGTGGCTTCTCGCGGCACCGCATTCTGCCCACTCCAAGGGATCGCTGAGGCAGAGACCAGCTCCCAATTGCCGATCTCCAGGGGTGCATCCATCTGCTCCCAGCCCACTTGGGTGGAGCCTTTGCGCCCCGAATGACCAATCTGGCAGCAGATCTTCGCACCCGTCTCCTGATGCACAAAATCCGTGAGCCGCGCCCAGGCCGCCTCATGCTCCGGTGCATAAAGCCCCGGACAACCCGGCGTGATCCGCCCCTGAGCACTCACACAGGTCATCTCGGTAAAGACCAGCCCCGCCCCGCCTTTGGCGCGCTCGCCATAGTGGATCAGGTGCCAATCGGTCGGACAGCCCTCAACCGCTTTATATTGCGCCATTGGCGACACAACGATGCGGTTTTGCAGATCCATCTCGCGCAATTTATACGGCGCAAACATCGGCGCTCGCACGGGGGCATCTTTTGAAACACCCGCCTGCGCCTGAAACCAAGCCTCCGCGCTCTCAAGCCACGCGCCATCGCGCAGACGCAGGTTTTCGTGGCTGATCCGCTGGCTGCGTGTCAGCAACGCGTAGTTGAACTGCACCGAATCAAGATCGAGATAGCGCTCAACCTCCTCAAACCACTCCAGCGAATTGCGCGCCGCCGATTGCAGGCGCAGCACATCGAGCCGCCGCTCGTCCTGATAGCGCTTAAACGCTGCCGCCATGGTTGGCTCGCTGTGCAAAAACTCCGCCAGCGCAATCGCACTGTCAAAAGCCAGCCTTGTGCCGGACCCAATCGAGAAATGCGCGGTGGCCGAGGCATCCCCCAACAGCACCACATTCTCATGATGCCAGGTCTCACAGAGCACACGTGGGAAGTTCATGAACACCGCTGAGCCTCGCAAATGCGCGGCATTGCTGATCAGATCATGCCCACCAAGGTGATCGGCAAAGACCACACGGCAGGTCTCCACAATCTCCTCCTTGGACATGTCCTCAAACCCGAAGCTGTCCCAGGCCTCCTGCCCGCACTCCACAATGAACGTCGCCGTGTCCTCATCAAACTGATAGACATGCGCCCAGATCCAGCCTTGCTGGGTTTTCTCAAATATGAAGGTGAAGGCGTCGTCGAATTTCTGATGTGTGCCGAGCCAAACAAATTTGCAGGCGCGCACATCGATCTCAGGCTTGAAGTGTTCGGCATAGGCCTCCCGCACCCGGCTGTTCAGCCCGTCACAGCCCACCACCAGATCGTACTCTGCGCGGATCGCCTCTACATCGTCAAACTCCGCCTCAAAGCGCAGTTCAACCCCGAGCTCCCGCGCACGATCCTGCAGCAAGATCAGCATCTGCCGCCGGCCAATCCCGGCAAACCCATGCCCGCCAGAGACCGTCCGCACCCCGTCATGCACCACCGCAATGTCATCCCAATAGGCAAAGTGATCGCGGATCATCTGCGCGCTTTTGGGATCATTTTGGGAGAGGTTCTCGAGCGCATCATCTGACAGCACCACGCCCCAGCCAAAGGTGTCATTGGCGCGGTTGCGCTCAAACACCGTGATCTCATGCGACGGGTCGCGCAGCTTCATGGAAATGGCAAAGTACAGCCCGGCGGGACCGCCGCCCAAACACGCAATCCGCATAAACCCCTCCTGATGTGTCCTTCGCGAGGCCCAAACGCCCCGTCACACAATCAGGCTAGGGTGAGTCGGAATTTACTTCAAGCTTGAAATTTCAAACTTAAAGATTTCTCCTGTGCAGGATTTCCAAGCCCCCACCGCTGGAAATTCGTTGCACGGCGCGTGCCCCCATGGTTCGATCCAAGTCCTATAACGCAAAGGACACGCCATGACCCTGCCCACCACAATGTCCGCCATGATCCTCACCGGCCACGGAGATATGGACAAATATGAATGGCGCACCGACTGGCCCGTGCCAAAGCCGGGCGCTGGCGAAGTGCTTGTGCGCGTGCGGGCATGCGGCATGAACAACACCGATGTGAACACCCGCGCGGGCTGGTACTCCAAGGCGGTCACCGGCGCGACGTCAGGTGCCACCGAGGAAACGCCCGACGGCGAAGACCCAAGCTGGGGCGGCAAGCCGCTCGCCTTTCCCCGCATCCAAGGCGCAGACATCTGCGGCGAAGTGGTGGCCGTGGGCGATGGTGTCGCCGCTTCACGCATTGGTGAGCGCATCATCACCGATTGCTGGGTGCGCGACCCGAAGGATCTCACCGACAAAACCAAAACCGGCTATTTGGGATCCGAGATTGATGGGGGCTTTGCAGAATATTGCGTCCTGCCCGCGCGCAATGCGCTCAAAGTGGTTTCGAACCTCTCAGATGCCGAACTCGCCACTTTCTCCTGCTCCTACTCCACCGCCGAAGGCATGTTGACCCGCGCGCAGGTCACGGCGGCTGACACCGTTCTTGTGCCCGGCGCATCCGGTGGCGTCGGCGGCGCGCTCATCCAACTGGCCAAACGGCGCGGCGCGCGGGTGATCGCCATGGCCAGCGAAGCCAAACACGCCGCTGTGGCCGAGCTTGGCCCTGATCGCATCTTGCCACGTGCCCCAGAAAACCTGCGCGCCGCTTTGGGCGCTGAGAAAATCACCGTGGTCGCAGACGTTGTGGGTGGCCCCTACTGGCCCACGCTCATCGACATTCTGGATCGCGGCGGGCGCTACACCTGCTCCGGCGCCATTGCCGGGCCGATGGTGGATCTGGACCTGCGCACGCTTTACTTGCGCGACCTCACCTTCACCGGCTCCACCGTGATTGATCTGGAGGTCATGCCCAACCTGATCCGCTACATTGAGGCTGGCGAAATCAAGCCAGCGCTTGCCGCCACCTACCCGCTGTCAGAGCTGAAGGCAGCGCAATCCGCCTTCATCGCCAAAGAGCACACCGGCAATATCGTGGTCACGCCCTGAGCATGTCTGTTGACGCCTATTTCGCCGCGCTTCCCGAAGCCCCACGCGCCCAGCTCACTGCGATGCGTGCGGTGCTGCATGGCGCGTCACAGGCGGAAAACATCCCGCTCAGTGAGAGCCTGAAATGGGGGCAGCCGAGCTTTGCGCCGCCCCGCAAACTGGGCACCCCCGTACGCCTGTCATGGTCCGAGAAGTTCCCGGACCATTGCGCTTTTCTTGTGCATTGTCAGACCACTCTGGTGGAAAGCTGGCGTCATATGTATGGTGCGCACTTCACCTATGACGGCACCCGCGCCGTGCATCTCCCGCTTGCGTCAAGCTTGCCCGAAGATGCCCTGCACCAGATGGCCGTCATGGCCTTCACCTATCACGCCGCCAAAACCTGAGCCTTCTGCGCCGCCCCTGCCACATAGGTCTGGGCCACCGCGCGGTCATCGCCCATCATCATCAGAACAAACAGCTCTTCTGCCAGCGTTTCTGCGGCCTCCATCCGCAGCGCCATGGCAGAGGTCGCCCGCGCATCAAGCACCACAACATCCGCTGCGCTGCCTACATCCAGCGTGCCAATCTCCTCCGCCATGCCAAGCGTCTGCGCATTGCCGCGCGTGATCCAGTGAAACGCCTGATAGGGATGCAACGCCTGCCCCTGAAGCTGCAAAACCTTGTAGCCCTCATTCAGCGTCTGCAGCATCGAATAGCTCGTGCCCGCACCAATATCGGTGGCGATCCCGCTCTGAATGCCCCGCGTCTTCAGCCCTCCCTGATCAAACAGGCCGGAGCCGAGAAACAGGTTGGAGGTCGGGCAGAACACCGGATGCGCCCCGGTGTCTGCCAGCACGTCGATCTCACGTGGTTCCAAGTGGATCGCATGGCCCAGAAACAGCTTATCGGTCACCAAACCGGCCCTCTGATAAACATCCAGATAATCCCGCGCGTCCGGATAAAGCTCCTTGGTGAAGGCGATCTCGGCTTTGTTTTCACTCAGATGCGTCTGCACAAAACAGTCCGGATGCTCTGCCACCAGGGCACCAGACGCCTGCAATTGTTCAGGGGTCGAGGTGATCGCAAACCGTGGCGTGATGGCATACCGCGCGCGGCCTGTGCCATGCCATTTGGCTATCAGCCGCTTGGTCGCATCATACCCCGCCTGCGCGGTGTCCTTCAGCCCGTCAGGTGCATTGCGGTCCATCATGGTTTTGCCGCCAATCATGCACATGTCGCGCCGCGAGGCCTCGGCAAAGAAAGCCTCAGCGGAGGTTTCATGCACGGAGCAAAACGCCATCGCCGTTGTGGTGCCATGACCGGTCAGCTGGTCGTAAAACGCTGCCGCCATCCGCGCCGCATGGTTGGCATCCGCAAAGCCCAGCTCGGCGGGGAATGTGTAGGTGTTCAGCCAATCCAGCAGCTGGGAGCCCCAGCTGGCGATCACCTGAACCTGCGGGAAATGCAGATGCATATCAATGAACCCCGGCATCAGCAGATACGGATGGTGATCCACCACCTCTGCACCCTGCGCCTTGGCCGCCACATCGGCGTGTTCTCCCATGGCGATGATCCGGCCATCCTCGATCAGAACCGCACCGTCCTCAAGATACTGGAAGCTCGCCAGATCTTCAGCGCCCTGCGGCTCCGCCACAAAGTTCAACACGCGTCCGCGCAACAGTTTTTGCACCATTCTTTGACCTCTCTAAGGCCGCCTCACATGGTGGGTGAGGCAACCGGTTCTGCGGCAGGTTCAGAGGTCAATGCCGCGATCACATCTGCCACAACGAGGGCTGCAATCACGGACGGCCGCTTGTCGCGGCTACCGCGCACCCCCGGGACCATCCCGATGGGGCAATTCAGTGTTTCCGTGCTTTGCCCCTCACAATGCGTGCGGGCAAAACTCTCAAATTTCGCACGTTTGGTGGCCGATCCAATCATCCCCACCCAACATGCACTTCCTTTTGCAAGCGCTTCAGATGTCAGCAGAAAATCCAAAGCGTGGTCATGCGTCAGAACGATGAACGCGCTGCCTTGAGGCGCGCTGCGCACCTCGGCTTCCGGCAATGCGGTCAGGCGCTTTTCAACAGAAGCACCTGCCATGTCAAGTTCCTCTGCGCGGCTGTCCACCAGCATACAGCGCACGGGCAAATGCTGAAACTGATCCGCTAAGGCACGCCCGACATGGCCCGCGCCAAAGACATAAACATGGGGCAGCGCCGCCTCAGAGCGTGTGACTTCTGCCACCGCCTCTGCGCGCGCGGCCGTATCCATCATGGTCAGTGTCAGCTCCACGCGCCCGCCGCAGCACTGGCCGATCTCCGGCCCCAGCGGCACATCCATGTGGCCGGTCTCCGCGCCAAGGCGCAACAGTTTGCGGGCCTCATCCAGCGCCATATATTCAAGCTGCCCGCCCCCAATGGTGCCGGTCATGGCTTGGGGCGCGACAAACATCACAGCGCCTTCTTCGCGGGGCGAACTGCCCCGCACGCGGGTGATCTCCACCCGCATCACCGCGGGTTCGCGGTCCAGAAACGCTATGAGGTCTGCCGCTTTCATCCGCGCATCCGCTCCACCGCCATCAGCACACGCTCGGGCGTTGCCGGCGCATCCAGACGTGGGCATTCGGCGTAGTCCGCCACCGAGGCCACCGCCATGCCCAAGGCTTCAAACACACAGATCGGCAACATAAACGGCGGCTCGCCCACCGCTTTGGAGCGTTTGATGGTCAGCTCCCGGTTTTCGGACCAATCCGCCAGATTGACGTTGAATTCGCGCGGAATGTCCCCCGCCAGCGGGATCTTGTAGGTGCTTGGCGCATGGGTCTTTAGTTGGCCTTTCTGATCCCACCAAAGCTCCTCGGTGGTGAGCCAGCCCATGCCCTGCACAAAGGCACCCTCAACCTGCCCCTTGTCCAGTACAGGGTTCAGCGACTTGCCTACATCATGCAGCACATCGGCGCGATCCACGGTGTACTCGCCGGTCAGCGTGTCCACCGAAACCTCGGCCACCGCCGCACCGTAAGCATAATAATAAAACGGGCGTCCCTGCCCTTTTTCACGGTCCCAGTGGATCTTCGGCGTTTTGTAAAACCCCGCCGCCCAAAGCTGCACCCGCGCCATATAGGCCTGTTTGATGAACTCCCCAAAGGTGAACACCTGATCACCGACATGCACCTCATTTGGCGCAAAATGCACCAACAGCGCCTCGACATTGAAGTGATCACAGGCCCAGCGGATCAGCCGCTCCTTGATCTGCTCACAGGCATTCAGCGCCGCCATACCGTTCAGATCCGTGCCCGAGCTCGCCGCTGTGGCAGAGGTGTTCGGCACTTTTTCCGTGGTGGTCTTGGTGATCTTGATGTGATCAATATCCACCTGAAACGCCTCGGCCACCACCTGCGCAATCTTGGTGTTCAGCCCCTGCCCCATCTCGGTGCCGCCATGGTTCAGCATGATGGAGCCGTCATTATAGATATGCACCAGCGCACCAGCTTGATTGTACCAGGTGGCGGTAAAGCTGATCCCGAATTTCACCGGCGTCAGCGAGATCCCCTTGCGGATGATCCCACCTTTGGCGTTATGCGCCAGCACCGCTGCGCGACGCGCCTGATAGTCGGAACTCTGCTCCAGCTCCTCCACCAGACGCGGCATGACATTGTCCTCCACCGTCTGGTGATAGGGCGTCACATTGCGATCCGTGGTGCCGTAGAAATTCGCCTTGCGCACCTCCAGAGGGTCTTTGCCAAGCTTATAGGCGATCTCCTCGATCATCCGTTCCGCCGCAACCACACCCTGAGGCCCGCCAAAGCCGCGAAACGCGGTGTTGGAGACCGTATTGGTCTTCATCGGGCGGCTTTGCAGCTTCACATGAGGATAGAAGTAAGCGTTGTCCGCGTGGAACAGCGCCCGATCCGTCACCGGACCGGATAGATCAGAGGTCCAGCCACAGCGCGCGGCAAAGACATTGTCCACCGCCTCAATCCGGCCCGCATCATCAAAGGCCACGTCATAGTCCACGACAAAATCATGGCGCTTGCCGGTGCTTTCCATATCCTGATCACGGTCAGGGCGGATTTTTACCGCACGGTTCCACTTCTTTGCGGCCAGCGCGGCCACGGCGGCAAACTGGTTCATCTGGCTTTCCTTGCCGCCAAACCCGCCGCCCATGCGTCGCACGTTTACCACCACAGCATTGTTGGGCACGCCAAGAACATGCGCCACCATATGCTGCGCCTCACTGGGATGCTGGGTGGAGGAATGCACAATCACATCGTCATCTTCACCCGGCATGGCAAAGGCAATATGGCCTTCCAGATACATGTGATCCTGCCCGCCAATACGCATCTGCCCCGTGATGCGATGGGCCGCACCCGCCTGCCCCTCGGCCACATCCCCGCGCTGCAGGATCATCGGATCGGTCACATGCGGATAGCCTTTGGCCACCGCCTCATCCGCTTCAATCACGTGATCCAGCGGTGCATATTCAATCTGCGCAAGCTCCACCGCGCGGCGGGCAATGTCGCGGCTTTCGGCCACCACGGCAAAAAGCACCTGCCCCCAGAACTCGACCTTTTCGGTGGCAAAGAGCGGCTCATCATGCCGCCCCGTGGGGCTCACATCATTCACGCCCGGCACATCCTCAGCGGTCAGCACATCCACCACACCGGGGGACGCGCGCACCGCGCTCAGATCCATCGAGACAATTTTCGCGTGGGCCACTTTTGCCGTGCCAAAATAGGCGTGTAACGTGCCCACAGGCTCTGCGATGTCATCACAGTAATCCGCCCCACCAGCGACATGCTTGATCGCGCTATCATGAATAAGGTCGGTGTGCGCCGAACCACGGATAGAGACAGTCTGTTTCATCGTTCTCTCCTCACGCGCTCGCCAGGCGGGCATCTTCGCCCTGCTGCTCCAACCAGAACCGGCGGAACAGGTTCTGCGCCACTTTCATCCGGTAATCCGCTGTTGCACGCATATCGCTGAGCGGCTGGAAATCCTCCGGCAGTTTCGCCGCCGCCGCCAAAAAGCTGGCCTCACTCCAAGGCTGGCCAACCAAAGCCACCTCTGCCGCCGCTGCCCGTTTGGGCGTGGCCGCCATGCCGCCAAAGGCCAGCACCGCTTGGGTGATGATACCATTTTCAACGGCAACATTCATCCCAACCGCCACAGAGGAGATATCTTCCTCGCGCCGCTTGGAAATCTTGTAGGCCGCATGATGCGCCCCATCACGCGCGGCAGGAAGGCGCGGAATGGTGATGCTCTCCACAAACTCACCAGCGGCGCGGTCCTGCTTGCCATATTCGAGGAAAAACGCTTCCAGTGGCAGATCCCGCCGTACATCGCCCTTACGCAAGGTGATCGACGCGCCCAGCGCAATCAGCACCGGCGGCGTGTCCCCAATCGGGCTGCCGTTGGCGATATTGCCGCCAATCGTGCCCATATTACGCACCTGCCAACCAGCGATACGATCCCAGTAGTCAACCAGATGCGGATAGTGCTGCGCAATCACATCCTGCGCCTCGGTATAAGTTACCCCGGCGCCAAGCGTGACCGCACCTTCCGTCACGGCGATTTCCTTAAGTCCGTCCAAATGGCCAATGAAAACCGCAGGCGAAATGCGTTTGAGAAACTTGGTCACCCAAAGCCCCACATCGGTGGAGCCTGCCACAATGGTCGCCTCCGGTTCAGCGGCCAGAACAGCGGCCAGATCATCCACGTTCGCAGGCAGGATCGCGCGGCTCTCGCCTTTGCCCACTTCCACCCGCGCACCATCTTTCAGCGCTGTCAGTTTCACGGCCACCGCCTCACGTTCCGTCGCCAGGTGTTCGGCGGAAGCTGTGCCGTATTCCGTCACCGCCTGCGCAGCCCGAATGATCGGCGCATAGCCGGTGCAGCGGCACAGGTTGCCCTGCAGCGCGGTTTCCACTTGCTTCACCGTCGGGTGTTCATGCGCCATCCACAGCGCGTAAAGCGACATCACAATCCCCGGTGTGCAAAAGCCACATTGGCTGCCATGATGCTCCACCATGGCCTGCTGAACCGGCGACAAACGCCCGTTGGGACCGCCGAGATATTCAATGGTCACCACGTGACAACCATCCAGCGTTGCCAGAAAGCGAATACAGGCATTCACTGTCTCATAGTGCAGCCCCTGCGGTGTCAGCCGCCCGACCATCACGGTGCAGGCGCCACAATCGCCCTCCGCACAGCCTTCTTTGCTGCCCGTAAGGCGCTGATCAATCCGCAAAAAATCCAGAAGCGTGTCATCCGCTCCCACATCAGAAAGGAGGACCTGACGGCCATTGAGTAAAAAGCGTATCTCGCTGCGGTGCTGCATCCTGACCTCTTGCTGGGAGTCGGCACATTTGTGGCCACAGGATACTCTACCTGTCTCCGCGCCTTCAATGAAATGGGGGTTTTGGCAAATCTATTTCAATGAATTGTTGAAAATCATCGCCAATTCGCCAATAAACCGCGCAGAATTAAGGGATCACCCCATGCCATATCTGGAAAGCCTGCGCGTTTTTGTTCGCGTGGTGGAACTCGGTTCTATCACCTCCGGCGGGCGTGACCTGCGCCTCACCCCTGCAGTGGCATCCAATCGCATCAAAGAGCTGGAGTCTCGCCTTGGCGTGCGCCTGTTCAATCGTACCACCCGCAATCTCTCCCCCACGGAAGTTGGGCAGGTGTTTTACGATCACGCGCGAAAAGTCATCGAAACGCTGGACGAGGCGGAGGCAGTGGTCGCGGGTTTCTCTGACACGCCGCGTGGCACCATTCGCGTCACCGCCCCTCTTGGCGTGGGCCGGCGCGTCGTTGCGCCGTTGATCCCCTCTTTCACAGATCAACACCCCAATGTGGACGTCCGCCTGCGCCTGTCTGACCGCAAGGTCGACATGTTTGAAGACGGGCTCGATGTCGCATTTGTGTTGGGAGAGCTCAAAGACAGCAATCTCAAGCTGCGCAAAATTGCGGATTGCGAGCGTGTGTTGGTGGCATCCCCCGACTATCTGGCCCGCGCAGGCACCCCGCAAACGCCTCAAGACTTGATCACCGATCACAACTGTCTGCTTCTGCGGTTTCCCCGGTCTCCTGAGTATTTCTGGACCCTACAAACTCCTACTGGACCGCTGAAAATTGAGGCCAAAGGTCGGTTTGACGCAGATGATGGCGATGTGCTGACCCAATGGGCGCTTGAAGGCGCAGGTATCGCCAACAAACCCCGCTTTGATGTGGCTGCCGAATTGGCCAGCGGCGCTTTGGTCGAGGTCTTGTCCGCAACACCGCCCCTGCCCGCGGCTTTTGGATGCTTGTACCCCCACCGCAAACTGCAAGACCCCAAAGTCAGGCTGTTTGTAGACTACATCGCCACCGAAATCAGGGCCCGCATGTCAGAACTTTAGCAAGCAAACAGAGCCTGCTGATTCGGCAGAAAGGCGGTTTGCGTGGTGAAACGAGCCTTAAGAGCCCACCGCGAGCGGGCCTTTTTCACGCAGCTCAGGCTTATAAAGTGTATATGTCGAGCGTCCGTTGTGCTTGGAAGCATAAAGCGCAATATCTGCGTCATCCATCAACTGCTCAACAGTCGCCTCGCCTTCGCCTCTGTGAATGGAAATGCCGACACTGGCTGAAACCTGACACATCGTATCTTTGTAAGGCACCGGTGTTTCCACCTCTTTGATGATGCGCTGACAAATCCGGCCCAGCACCTCTTCGTTGATGGTGCCATTGATCACCAGCACAAATTCATCGCCGCCCACACGTGCCACAACATCTGCGTCCCGGCTGCTTTCCACCAGCACCCGCGCGACGTGTTGCAAAACCACGTCCCCAGCAGCATGGCCTTTGGTGTCATTAACTTCTTTGAAGAAATCCAAGTCGACATGCAAAAGCCCGAAAGGCTTACACTCTTCAACAAGACGCGGCAGGATCACGTCAAGGGCACGGCGGTTTTTCAAACCGGTCAACGTGTCGGTATAGGCCTGCTCTTCTGCTGCGACTTTGGCACCCTGCAGGCGTTGGTTCAGCTTTCGACTGGCTTCCATGGCCGCAGATTTAGCTTCCACAAGATAGAGCATCTCAATGGTCAAATCCGTCGCGGCAAAATCTGCTGCGTTCAAGGAATAGTCGCGCACCGCATCCAAGATCGAGATCCCGAAACTCAGATTCACAACCGCGCCACCTTGCCCAACAGGCGTCAGCACACCTTTCAAGCCCGTTTCCGGTGCACTTCGTTTTTTGAGCCGAAGCTTCTGGCCTGCAGTCTCAAGCAAACAATCCATCGACGTCACCGAATGCGGACGCATCAGTTCGAACACTTCCAGAAAGCGCCCACCGACAAGCTCCTGATCCGGAAAAATCTTGGTCAACGTTGGCCCGGCATGAGAAATACGCCCCATATTGTCGAGTTGAACATGCATCGGGCACATCACGTCCAACGCATCTGTCATGTCACAAACTTGATCAATCTCACTCACTCGGCTCGCGCCCCCAACTCAAACTCTCGCCCGCTTGCAAAGGCGTTTACAACCAAAGTGATGTCGATCACCTCGGTATCCCCATTTGTCCCTCTGTGCTCCAAAAACACAAGCGCCCCATAATCATCTGCCATGGTGCGCAGGATGCCAATCAACACATGTCCAAAACCCGCCTGAGAGTGGCGACAGGTCAGGCTAAAACGATCAGGCGCATGTTCGCGCACTTCCATGCTCGGCAGGACCAGATCATCAACCGCCAATCTGGCGCGATCGGGCAACTCATCCAGGGAATGCAGGAATTCAACAAAGTCCACCCCACCAAATCGCAAGAGGCGCCGAAGCGCTTCCACATTCGGATGGGTCACAAGATAGGTACCAATGTCTTCAAGCACGGTTTCCCAGGGGGCTCCGATCACGTCGGCAGCGGCTTTGATCAAGTTTTCCGTCGCGCTGTCATCATAGTGCAGCATGGCTTCGAAATCGGTGGTTTCCACACCGGCAAGACGAGTCACTTCGATCCAGCGCGGCTGCCCATAGCTGTCGCGGACAAAGCATTGAATCGCTCTGTTGATCAACCCGTGCATGTATTCACCTCTCCTGCCGTGCTCATAAGAGCAGACCGATGTTAAGATTTCCCCAACGCTCTCAAAGGTCGGGCACAAGTTCCATTGCCCCAATCCAAAGCGAGCGATGGCTACTAGGCGCCACCTCATAGTCACCCGCCAGTATATGCCTCAGTTGCGCGACGGTCACCTGATCCCCATCTGAACCGGTGGTTTTTGCACCTATAGAGAGTACTTCACCAAACTCACGCACGCTAAACACATCCACCTGCCGCGTATTCAAAGGCAAAAAGACAAAACCCATTCTCTCTTTTTGGGACGGAACGAAATCGCCGAAAACCAAAACACACCCAGGGTCTTGTGCCCGTTCACAAATATCGACCCAATCCTGAAGGCGATACAGTGGAATGTTACGGAACGCCTGCGCGTCAATACCTTCGCCCGCGGGGAGCACCGTCATCAGCTGCGCCAGTTTTTCTGCAGGCTCCAGACGCGCGCGCCCATTTAATTGTCTTGCGATATCCGGATGTTCCTCCGGATGTTGCACCGCCGCAATCGCCTCTTGCCATGCGGGGATATCTGTCGCGAAATCCGCGCTCAACGCGACCAGCCCAGCACGCCCAGCATGCCCCCAATCCGTCTGCATTTCCCACAGCGCGGCATCCTCTGGCGCAACAGCACCCGAAATAATACGCGCAGTCTGCGACTGGGTCGAAATACGCTCCGCCTGCAGCACCGGCGTCTGCCAAAGCGCCAACAAAATGAGCATGCCAACGGCGATCTTGATGTTGGCTTGACGAATGCGCCCCATCCAATCGCCGCGCAGCAAAACGGAGGCCGCATAGCAAACCGCATGTGTCCCCACGACCAGCACCATACAGGCCGTCGCCAAGCGCGCAGGCGTCCAGCCATATTGCCCAACCCGCACCCACAGCGCAAAGGCCGCCAAACCGATCAACACAGGCAACAAAAGCGCCAAAGCAGCCGTTGCCGCCCGCATCCAGACATTCTGCACCGCATCCAGATCACTGCGATCCAACGCAACGCTGATCAAGGTGATCATGCCAACAGCCACCCCCAAAAGCGTGGTCGCCTGGCTCAGATTGCCAAACATTTCCCCCGGAGCCTGCAAAATCGCAGCGCCGACAAAGATCAGCACCACCCCAAAAATCACGGGCACCAAAAGCCGCAACAGGCGCATGATCAGGAAGGGCGAAATGTAGTCGCGCAGCTCATGTACCACTGAAAGGCCAAGCCCCAAGCCAACGCCCGATACCACAAATGCGGCCACCTCAACGTCAAGTAGGTCCGCAATCAGCGTCAGACCAACAATTTGCAACAGCGCATCGCTCAGAAACACAACCGCCCAAATCAACGCCACAAACAGCCACGCTGCCGAGTAACGCACCAATATGCCCCAACTCACATCAAAGAGATGGCCATAGTCCCGCAGGCTGTGATGGTCGCGAAGCGTGGCCCCAACAAACGGCGTTCCAATCATCAGAAAAAGCGCCCAAGCCACAATTGGGTGCTGGGCAGCGGCAAATGCCTCAAGCGTGTCAAACCTCAGCCCGCACCATGTCAGCAATGCCGCGGCTACAGCTGACAACCCAAGCGCCGGCAACGCTGCGCGCCCGATGCGATGTGGTCCGCTCAATCCAAGCAAAACAGCAAAAAAACCAGAGACAAATCCAGTCAGCGCCAAATAGGCCAGCGGATGGCTGACAACCTCATGCGCTTTTTCGATCAACGCCCAGATGGACACACCGGCCAAACCGCCAACGATCGCCATCTCTGCACGCCCCGCAGCCGCGTAGCTTTCCTGCGTGTGCATGCTCACCTCCAGTATCACTTATGATGTTTTCTATAGCCGGTTGGTGATAAAAAACAATGTCTTGAAACCGTGACCTTGACGTGAGCGCAAGATGCGCAAAACTTCGCCCACACTGCTCAGAAATCGGTTGGTGCGCCGCCTTCTTCTTTGCGCCGCGCCACAAATACCGCCAGCTCTTCGCGGATGGCGGGATCCATCGGCGGCGCCTCATATTGACCAAGGGCTTCTTTGGCAATGTGATGGGCGCGCTCAGCAGTCCAGACAGCGCCTGCGGCCTCAAAAGCCTCAAAGTTGCGCCAGTCAGATGCAATGGGCTGATAGAACGCTGTCGTATAGCGGTCTTGTGTGTGGTCAATCCCAAAAAAGTGTCCGTCCGAGCCCACCGATCGAATAGCATCAAGCGCGATTTCGTCATCCCCAGTTGCCCAGACCTCCGGCTCCAAATAGCGCTGGATCATCTGGATAACCTCGCAATCCATGACAAACTTCTCCGGACTTGCGATCAGCCCCCCCTCAAGCCAGCCCGCGCCGTGATACACCATATTCGTGCCGGACTGCACAGCACTCCACAAACTGTTGGAGGTCTCCCACATGGCCTGGCCATCTGGCACATTCGCCGCGCAGACCCCGCTCGCGCGCATGGGAAGACCATAGAACCGCGCCATTTGCCCGGTCATTTGTGTCGCACGCATATACTCCGGTGTCCCAAAGGCAGGGGCACCAGACTTCATATCAACATTGGAAGTAAAAGTGCCAATTGCACAGGCAACACCAGGACGGATATATTGTGCGAGTGCCACAGCGCTCAGGGCCTCAGCCAACGACTGCGCCACCGCGCCGGCCAGCGTCACCGGGGCCATGGCCCCCGCAAGCGTGAACGGCGTCACCACCAGCGCCTGATTGCGCCGCGCCAGCCGCATCCAGCCATCAATCATCGGTTCATCATGTTTAAGCGGCGAAGTGGAATTGATATTGGTAAAGATGTGCGGTCGCGCGTCGAAAGCTTCCTCAGACAGCCCCGCCGCGATCCGCACCATTTCCATAGCGTCTTCCACACGTTCTTTGCCCAACGAATAGGTGTGCACAACCTTATCTGTCAGGGTCAGCATGTCATACAGGACATCCAGATGGCGGATGGAAGCGTGAATGTCCTGCGGCTCAACCGGGTAGCCGCCAATGAAGTGGATACAGTTGAAAAACTGCGACAGCCGCAGAAGGTCTGCACATTGCGCACGCGTGCCCGGAACCTTCCGCCCCAGTGCCAGATCCCAATAATTTGGCGGGCTGGAAACATTGCCAAACAGAATATGGCCCTTCCCCATGGTCAACTGGCGGTCCGGGTTGCGCGGGGTCAAGGTCCAGCTTGAAGGCGCTTTGCTGACCATCTCCATGACAAACGTGCGATCCATAAAAATGCGATCTTCAACCACACGACAGCCCGCTTCTTTCAAGATCTTGCACGCCTCGGCATGAAAGAACTGAATGCCAATCTCTTCCAGAATGCGCATCGCACCATCATGCAGCCGCGCAACACCCTCCTCGGTCAATGGCTCTGTCGGTCTGTCGGTGTTCACAGGCAACCGCCACGACATCTGCTCTAGCCCCACTGTGCGCCCTCTGCGGGCTGCACGGCCCCCACTCCGTTTGGCTCTCCGGGAAGTTTCTGATGACACTGACATGACGCCCCTCCTCGCTGTCTCACCAGAAAACGCTTCCTCCCAGCATCATGCTGCGCATTTTCGACATAATACGTCGCTTTTAGCGCGCGACTTCCATGCTCAGGCTGGTTTTAGCGCATAAAAATACCCCCGAGCGCAAACGGCACGGGGGTATCAGACGGAGTATTCCGATGGTCCCGGCTGGGATCAGCCGCGCAACCACTCCGGCAAATGGCCAATATTGGGCAGCACGACATCCGCCAAAGGTGCAAGCTCAGCTTCCCCTGCAACCCCCGTCAAAACCGCAACCGTCTGCATGCCTGCCCGGCGCCCGGCCAGCAAATCATGGCTGCTGTCTCCCACCATCGCGATACGCGCCGGATCAAGAGAGACATGTTGCGCAAACGCCAACAGCGGATCCGGATCAGGTTTGGCGCCATACCCACTGTCAAACCCCGCGATGAAGTGAAACCGGTCCACAACCCCGGCCTCTTGCAAATGGGCCCGCGCGCCATATTCCGTGTCGTTCGTCATCACGCCGATTTTGAGCCCCTGCGCGATAAATCCATCCATCAAAGGCACCAAAGGCACCGCCGGTGCCAACGAGGCTTCCGCCGCCGCCAGCATCAGGGTGCGTTCAATCGCATCCACATCGCTCTGCGGCACAACGCTGGCGACAGCCTCAGCCGCCTCGCGATTGGTGCCTGCAATCACAAAGCTCTCTGGTAGAAAAACACATGCGCTCAGATCAAACTGCAAAGCCTCCGCAATGCGCGCGGCCAGACCATCGTCTCCCTCGGCAAACCCTGTGATCATTTGCGCAGCCCACCCGTTCCAGGTTGCCCCAAAATCAAACAGCGTGCCGTCTTTATCAAACAGTAGCCCGTCTACCCGCATCATCTCGCCTTTGCTGAAGTCATTGGGGCCCGCCCCATGTCGCACGCACCCTGCCCCGCCGGCCCCAAGCGTGCAAGGAAAACAAAAACACCTAGGTCCAATGCGCCCGCGCCTCACCCAAAAGCATATTGGCAGCCATCAGAGGCACGTCATAGGCGAGCTCATTGGCATCACAAAATGAAACCACCCAAGCGTCGTCCATTGTTAAGAACTCCAGCACCGAGCCGAGGAAATCAGAATCACCCGCCCGCGCTCTCAGATCCTCAACAGAGGCACCCGTAGCCCCCATAAAGACGCCAACCACCTCATCTTGGGTCACCAACCAACCCAAAGCCTTAATTGCAACGGTTTCCGCCACTTCTTGAGAAAGTCTCATTTGCCCAGACTTTCGAAAGGGTTTGTTAACCAATGATAAGCCATTATGAACGCGTCCCGTTTCCACAGTTTTCAGGTTTTCTTATGGCAGCTCATGTCTTGATCGTCGACAGCATCTCGGCGAACCGTATCTTGTTGAAAGTCAAACTGACTGGCGCCTTCGCTCATGTTGAGCAATCCGCCAGCGCAGGGGAAGCTTTGGATCTGCTTCACGCAGAAACACCAGACCTGTTGGTACTGGGCGGAGATCTTGTAGACATGTCTGCGCTGAAGCTGTGCAAGCTGGTGAAAGAAGATCCAGCCTTTGCCCATCTGCCAATCTTGATCGCAAATACAGAAGGCACGCGCACGGATCGTATTGAGGCGCTCAGGGCCGGGGCGGATGACGCATTTGATATGTCCGTCAGCACGGATGCCCTGCTTGCGCGCATTCGCAGCATCATTCGCGCGCGCAGCTCTTACGAAGAATTGCGCCTGCGCGAGCAGACAAGTCAGATTCCCGGGCTGGCGGAGTCCTTTGCTGGTTTTGACGGCCCCGCACAGGTTTTGCTTGCATCCTGGAACGCTGCCGAAGGGCTGTTGTGGAGTGCGCAGCTGCAACACGAAGTGCCATACGGTGTGCGCCATCAGCCAGTGGCTCAAATCATGCAGAACATGTCACTCTTTGCGCCTCCGGACGCAATCGTCATCTCATTGCGCACCGCCACGCCAGACGAGTCACTGCGCCTGCTTGCAGAAGTGCGGGCGCGGGCCACCACGCGGCAGGCAGCTGTTCTGGTTGTACTGGATGCAGAGGACGATGCGGCACGGATCAACGCGCTTGACCTCGGCGCCAATGACGTTCTGATTGATGGCTTTGACGCAGAAGAGGCCAGCCTGCGCCTGGCTGCAATGATTGCGCGCAAACGCCTGACCGATCGTCTGCGCAAGCGCGTGGAAGACGGGTTGACCGCGGCAGTAACTGACCCGCTCACCGGCCTGTTCAATCGCCGCTATGCGATGCCGCACCTGAACAAACTCGCGCAGCGTGCGCACACTCAAAGAGGCGATTTCGCGGTGATGCTGGCCGATCTCGATCACTTCAAGGGCGTCAATGACCGGTTTGGTCACGCAGCGGGCGACATCGTTCTGGCAGAAATTGCCCGCCGGATGCGCCGCTGCCTGTCACAAGCGGATTTGATTGCGCGCATGGGCGGCGAAGAGTTTATGATCGTTGTTCCTGTAGAAGATGTGGCCGCAGCAGAGCAAATCGCCCAACGTCTGTGTGATGTGGTGCGCTCTGAGCCCGTCTACCTGCGTGGCAGAGATATCCAAATTCCGGTCACCGTCAGCATTGGCGTGGCTCTCGGCAGTGATCTGATCAAGGCCTCCAGTGATGCGGCGCCCACGTCACACCTACGCGTTGCCGCAAATGATGGCATCGCCTCTGCATTGATCGATCGCGCCGATCAGGCCCTCTATGGCGCCAAAGCTGAAGGACGTGACAAAGTCACTCTCAGCTGCCCCGCAGCGTGATGTACAGTCTACCACGGCTTGCGCGCCCACTGTCGGGCGTGCCGCATCGGGCAATTGTGAAGACTTTGAGCGGTGTGTCGCCAACTCACTCTGACTTGTGCTTTTTCTTTGATTTGCCATCGCGATGTCCACCTTTGTGGCCGCGCTTCAGCTCCTCTTCCAGCCGATCTGCATAGGCTGCGCGCTCTGTATCGCTCATGCTGGAAATACGTTTCAGATAGCTCTCGCGCGCGATCTCGCGGCGATTGATGCCCGTCTGATCCAGCGTCTCCATCGTCGCCTTCATCGCAGGCGCATCAAACGGGGTCTCGCGCAGCAGGTCCAGCACGTCGAGATACAGCACATCATCCGCCCGTCGATCCACGGAGGCCGACCGAAAACCGCGACGGATCTCGCGCCCGACTTCGCGTTTGTCCTCATGGCTCAGCGCCCGCACAAAGGGTGCGGTAAATCGGTCACCAACCGGCGATGGTCCGTCGTGTTTTTTGAAGCTGAATACTGCACCGCCAACCAGACCAAGGATCACAACATTCAGTGTGAGAGATCCAATCAACAACACCCGCCCCACAAGGCGTTTTCGGGATTTTGGCGAACCCACATTCGGGGTTTCAGGTGCACCGTTGTCTTGTGTCATCATTCTTCCTCCACGCCCAGCGACAAGGCGTAGCTCACGTCCAAATCAGAGAGGTATGTTTGTGCGCTCTGGCCATAAAGATCGAGCCCCAATGTATTCTGCATCAAGGCGGTTCCTGAAGACACGCCAATCCACACGCCCGCCGCGCCAGCAATTGCAACACCACTGACAGAAGGCCATCCGCCCAGCGCCTGCAATACAGCATGGAACAAGCCTCCTTCTGCACGCGGTGCCACATCGGCGCTCTGTTGTGCGCCCCGCTGCTCAGCCTGAAGTGTCTCCGCGCTTTCAAGCACACGCGCCAACAGCTCTGCGGATGGATCCATGCGCGCATCACTCTTGGCAGAGGCAAACAGATCCTCCAGCGCTGCATCATCAAACATGTCATCGTCAAACTTATCAGCCATCGGTATACCCCAGTGCCTCGCGCTGGCTGGCCAATGCCTTGGCCAGCGTTCGTTTGCCGCGCGAAGTCAGGCTTTCCACTGCCTCCACGCTGATCTCCATGATGTCGGCAATTTCAGGATTGCCCAACCCTTCTATATGGCGCAACACCACTGCCATACGTTGACGTTCTGGCAAAGTGTTCAGGGCGTGCTGCAGGGCATCGTTGCGCGCCTGATCCTGCATCTGCTGTGCCGCCGATTTCGCCTCATCTTCCGGCTCCGGCACCGCATCGAGCGCCACACCGCGTGTCTTGCGCAGCCGATCGGTACACAGATTGGACACAACGCGATAAAGCCACGTCGTGACTTTGGCCTCCCCTTGCCGCCACTCAGGCGCTTGCTTGAAAAGACGGATCATCGCCTCTTGCGCCACATCCTCGGCCTCAGCTCTGTCACTCAACATGCGAAACGCCTGCGCAAACGCACGCGGGGTCAGCCGCAGTGTCAAAATGCGCGCAGCAGCCCCATCTCCATTGGCATAAAGCACCAACAAAGCATCATCGGGCATCTCATCCTGTTGATCGTATGGCATTGTCATTGTCTCAAGGGCTAACCGCTCCGCCGGTGCTGCGCAATTGCCTGAATGACACCTTGCGCAGCGGGCCGTTACCGGATCAGTTTTCGTCTGTCGCGGGAACGCCTTTCTTCATGCCGCCACGCGCCTCTTTGGCCGCATCCCATTCTTCCTGACTGATGCTACCGTCACCATCGGTATCGAGCGCCTTGAACATCTTTGCCTTGCGCTCAGCCTTATGCGCGGCGCGTTTGTCTTTCATCGCGTCATATTCTGCCTTGCTGATCTGACCATCACCATCGCTGTCCAAACGCTCCAGCATTTTGCCGATACGATCTTCTTTGGGCTTCATTTCTTCGGCCGACAGCTGGCCATCGCCATTGGCATCCATGCGATCAAACATCCGGTCCAGCCCCTTGAGCTTGCGATCCTGGCCCGCAGCCTCTGCCTGCGCGCGCAGCTCATCGCGCGAGATCAGATCATCATCATTGGCATCCAATCCTTCAAAACGCGCCTGCGCCTGAGCTTCCAGCTCTGCGCGCGTGACCACACCGTCGCCGTTGGTATCCAACTGCTCAAACGCAGGCATATGGTGGCCTCGGTGATGGCGGTGTTTGCCACCTTCTTTGGCAGAGGCCCCCACGGCGGTCACGCCCAGGGCTGCAATCACAACTGCGCTGATCATCAATTTGCTCTTCATCTTGGTCACTCCTTTTCGGCTCCGTCCAAGCTGGCTCATTGCCTGTTTGGTGCTGATAGAACGTACCACCCACAGGTTTCCGTCGCTTGGGTTTCAAGTTTTTTTTTGCGTCCTTGAAACCGCGCGCTTTGCGACATCGCGCCGCAAGGCACTTTGCCCTCTTTAATCTGCGCGCAACGCACCTCATTTTGGGCGGATCGAACGCGAGGACATGTGATGAGTGAAACAACAGCGGCACTGGAAGACAGACCCTTAAAGCCAGCACTGCTGCGCGGCTTTCGGCGGAAATGCCCAAATTGCGGCGATGGCCCCATTCTGAAAGGCTATCTCAAGGTGCGCGATCATTGCCCGGTGTGCAAACAAGAGTTCCATCACCATCGCGCCGATGATGGCCCCGCCTATCTGACCATTCTGATTGTAGGCCACTTGATGGCGCCATTGCTGCATGTGGTATTTGTGCATTGGCGCCCGGAACCTCTGATCCTGTTTACAATTTTTGCGGTTGGCTCGGTGGCGCTGTCCCTCTACCTTCTGCCAAGACTGAAGGGGGCAGTTGTTGCGTTTCAATGGGCGCGACGCATGCACGGATTCTAAACATCCGGCTCAGATCCCTTGATGCATGAGGGGAGCATCCGCCAGTGACCGAAGACAAAGCCGCCATCCGGAATGCCGCGACAGTGATTGTTCTGCGTGATCGCGACACAAACCCGCGCATCCTCATGGGACAGCGCGGGGCCAAAGCCGCCTTCATGCCAAACAAAGTGGTGTTTCCAGGCGGCGCTGTTGATTCTGGCGACGCCGACATCGCATTGGCAACGCCGATCTCGGAGTTTTGTGCCACCCGACTGCGCCAGGACAGCCCGCAGGATTTGACCCACAGCCTATGTGTCGCGGCAATCCGCGAACTCTGGGAAGAAACCGGCCTGATCCTCGGTCAAAAGAATGTCTGGTCCGCCCGCCCGGCTCCGGATTGGGAAAGCTTCGCCGCCACCGGCCACATCCCCACCGCTGAAGCGCTGCAATTTGTCTTCCGCGCCATCACACCTCCGGGCCGTCCACGCCGATTTGATGCGCGCTTCTTTCTGTTGGACGCGGATGAGATTGCCACGGATCTGGATGATTTCTCCGCCGCCTGCGAAGAGCTGTCCCATCTTCAGTGGATTCCGCTCAGCGAGGTGCGCGCGTTTGATCTGCCTTTCATCACCGAAGTGGTGCTCGCCGAAATCGAGGCGCGCGTGACAGATCGCAATCCCCCGACCTCTGTGCCTTTCTTTAAGAACAACGACGAGGCCAGCCTGTTCATGCAGCTGCACGGCCGCGAACAGGATCGTTAAATCAGGCGAGCAGAATCAGGCCAACAATCGAAGCCGCCAAAAGCGCCATACCAAAATATTCGCGCTTGCTGATGGTTTCGCGGAAAATCAGCACCGTACCCAGAATGCCAAACACCAGCTCGATCTGCCCCACTGTCTTTACATAAGCTGCGTTTTGCAGCGTGAAGGCCGTGAACCAGCAGAACGTGCCAGCCATGCTGGTCAAGCCAATGAACCCGGCAGTCCGCCATGCACTCAGCACCCTGCGAACTTCGCCCGGCTCACGCAACTTTAGCCACAGCCACATCCCGACCATCTGCATCGCTGTCACCGCTGCCAATGTCACCAAGGCGCGCTGCATCGGCGCCTCTAGCGGCACCTCAAGTGACGCACCACGGTAACAAACAGCCGAAATGCCAAACAAAGCCCCTGCAAGCAGCCCAAGCGCCGCCGAAGGGCTCAGCACCCATCGCCAGCCTTGCTGATTTGCCTCAATCGGGCCTGACAGCACCAATACCCCCGCGACGCCAATCGAAATCGCCAGCATCCCCAGCGGTGAAACCGCCTCTCCCAGCACCAGAATGCCAATCAACACGGTCAACAGCACTTCGGTTTTGATAAACGCCATGCCGACGGCAAAGTTGCGTCGCCCAAACAACATCACGGTACACACCGTCGCCGTGATCTGTGCCGCTCCGCCAACAATGCCATAGCCCCAGAACGGCAACGCCAGCTTTGGCAGCTGTATTTGGCCCAAAGCCACCAGCGTTGCCAAAATCGCACCTGCAATCGGCGCCGAATAGACAAACCGCGCAAAGGTTGCTCCAGCCGCGGAAAGTTTCACCTGCGCGAGATGTTTCTGCAGCATGAACCGAACGGTCTGAAACGCAGCGGCGGCGAGAGAGGCAATGATCCAAAATTCCATGCCGCTCTAGATGCACGGCTTAGATGCGCTTGTCACGCCCAAGCTGTCCCCATAACGCACCCACTCCCGCTACAGTCGCCCCCAGTGGACCCGCGCCCAGACGCGTTCGTAGATGACGTAACAGCACAGCCCGACCCCGGTGTTGATCAACGCAAGCTTGCCCCCCAACGCCAATGATCCCGTGGCCAAAAGCCCGACCAATGCCATTGAAGCCAGGCCAATCACGTTCCAGATCACTGCTTTCACAATCGAGCGTTTCGGGGTTTCTGTTGCCATGCTTCATATCCTTCTGGTCGTCCCTCACGCTTTCGTGAGCATGACTGACACTTACCCTGAGGCGCTGCGTTTCATAATTCCGAATATGATTAACAAAAATCGTCATTAGTGATAATAATCAACTTATGATCGAAAATATCGACAAACGTCTCCGCGCCAACCGCTTCCGCCAACGGCTTGCCACCGCCATGCAGACCAGCGCGATGTCACAGGCAGCGCTCGCGCGCGCCATCGGCGTGGATCGCTCCACCATCAGCCAATTGCTCAATGACGACGGCGCCCGATTGCCAAATGCGCAGGTTGTGGGCGAATGCGCGGCTGCACTCGGAGTGTCGGCTGATTGGCTCCTTTCGCTCACAGATCGCCCGGAAAACACCGCCGATATTCTGGCAAACGCCCTCACGGTCACCAAAGCGCCCCGTGCACTTGTGGATGAACAGATTTTTGCATGGCATCAGGAGGCGGCAGGCTACAAAATTCGCCATGTGCCCGCAGCATTGCCTGACATGCTCAAAACCGACGACATGCTGAGTTGGGAGTACTCCCCGCATCTTGGCCGCACCACAGAACAAGCGATCAACGCATCCCGTGACCGGCTGAACCTGATGCGTGCGGCCCAATCAGACTATGAAATCGCGCTGCCGCGGCACGACATGGAATCCTTTGCCCGCGGCGAGGGCTACTATCGTGGCCTTCCCACAGAAACACGCGCACGACAGCTTGATCATTTCGCGACCCTGTCTGCGCAACTCTATCCGCGCATGCGCCTCTATCTTTTCGACGCCCGCCGCCTTTACTCCAGCCCGATCACTGTTTTTGGGCCCTTGCTTGCCGTCCTTTATCTCGGGCGCAACTATCTTGCGTTCCGAGACACCGAGCGCGTGACCTCGTTTACAGAGCATTTTGACAATCTCGTGCGCCAGGCAGATGTCACAGCACGCGAAATTCCGGCGTACATCGAACAGCTCAGATCCGATTTATAGGGCAAGATACCGTCATAGAGCGCGCAACAGACTTGTCTAAAACGCCTATGGCTTCGTCACATCGTGACTGTAAATCCAATCAAACTGCCCCACCAGTTTTTTGGGCGCAAAGGTGGTCGCCAATCGCATGCCCATATGCGCGGCCGAGCGCACGACTGGGTTGGCCAGGTGATACTTCCAGGCGTTCTTGCTGGCGGCATCCACCACCCGTTTGACACGCTCCTCTCGGCGCGTTTGATAGGCCGCTAGCCCCTCAGAAAGGGTGCCCGCGCGCTCAAGCGCATCTCTTAGGACCCAGGCATCTTCCATCGCCATAGAAGCCCCCTGCGCCATAAACGGCAAAGTGGGATGCGCCGCATCACCCAGAATGGCGCAGTTTCCCTGATGCCAAACCGGCGCCACAGGGTGACGGAACAGCCCCCACCGGCTGACCTCTGTGACTTCACCAAGCAATGCGCGCGCATCGCCTCCAAAGTCGTTAAAAACACGGCGCAGGTTTTGCGGATCATCGGTGTGATGCCAGCCCTCTTCGGCCCAGCCTGCCTGCTCCTGCACGGCAACCAAATTCACCATCGTGCCACCGCGCAAAGGATAGCTCACCAAATGCCGATGCGGCCCCATATGGACCTGCACCAAATTGCCATGACGCATGGTGTTGGGAACAATGGCCCGCCAGGCGACCTGTCGCGTGAAAAACGGCGCAACCGTGCCATTCAACACCCCCCGCAACCGCGAATGCAGACCATCCCCGCCAATAACAAGATCGGCGCGCATTTCTGAGCCGTTGGACATCACCACCCGCGCCCGCTCACTGTCGCGACCTGGATGAACTGTCTCCACGTTCTGCAGCAAAAGTATTTTGATCCCCGCCGCCCGCACAGCCTGTGCCAGCAGATCAATCAAATCCGCACGATGCACAAAATGATAAGGCGTTCCCGCTTTGATCAATCCAAGATCAAGATGGGCAACCAGTCGTCCAGCGGCATAATCCCGCAACTCAACAGCCTGTGCCTTCACCGAGCGCGCCTCAAGATGGCTCGCCAAACCAAGCCCACGCAAAACCGCCAAACCATTGGGGCTGACCTGTAGGCCGGCGCCCACTTCCTTGATTGCCTCTGCCTGCTCCAGCACACAGACCCGTGCGCCCAGCTGCCGCAAAGCCAGCGCAGCTGTCAGTCCACCAATACCAGCGCCAATGACGCAAACTTTCTGTTCACTCAGATCCATCGTCGCCATATCTACAAAAAAACGCCGAGGCAAAAGCCCCGGCGCGGTGTTTTTTTGAGCAATTTGAAAAAATCAGTCGTCGCGATGTACTTTTTCGCGGCGTTCATGCCGTTCTTGCGCTTCAAGGCTCATCGTCGCAATTGGGCGCGCATCCAGACGGCGCAGCGAAATCGGCTCTCCGGTAACTTCGCAGTAGCCGTATTCACCTTCATCAATGCGGCGCAATGCACTGTCAATTTTCAGAACGAGTTTGCGTTGGCGATCCCGGGTGCGCAATTCTAGGGCGCGGTCGGTTTCTTCGCTGGCGCGGTCTGCAACATCAGGAATGTTGCGTGTGCTGTCTTGTAGGCCTTCAATGGTGTCGCGGCTGCCTGCCAGAAGCTCCTCTTTCCAGTTCAGCAGTTTACGACGGAAGTACTCAACTTGCCGGTCATTCATGAACGGCTCATCCTCTGCAGGACGGTAGTCGTCCGGCAGGAAAGTTTCTGCTTTCATTTGTGCTCCCTTACCGTGGTCAACGTCCGTGGTGCTATTCAAGTCAGACATGCCACCCCCTTCTCTATTGCCAGCAAATACTCTCTTGGAGCGAGAATGTCACTACCTGTTAATGGTACATTGCGGACAAAATATGTTCACGATAGGCTGCCGCGAAAAATTGATGTACGGGCGGAGAAATTTTATGCAGTTTTCAGGCACCAAAGACTATGTGGCCACAGACGATCTGACAGTGGCTGTAAACGCCGCGGTGGCGCTTGAACGCCCTTTGCTGGTCAAGGGCGAGCCGGGCACAGGCAAGACCGAACTGGCGCTGCAAGTGGCGCGCGGCCTTGGCCTAAAAATGATTGAGTGGAACGTCAAATCCACGACCAAGGCACAGCAGGGCCTCTACGAATATGACGCCGTGTCTCGCCTCCGCGATAGTCAACTAGGAGATGAGCGCGTCCACGATATCTCCAACTACATCAAACGCGGAAAACTCTGGGAAGCCTTTGAGAGTGATGAAAAAGTTGTGCTGTTGATCGACGAGATCGACAAGGCCGACATCGAGTTTCCAAACGACCTTCTCCAAGAGCTCGACAAGATGGCGTTCCACGTCTACGAGACCGGAGAAACCGTCAGCGCCAAACACCGCCCGATCATCATCATCACCTCCAACAACGAAAAAGAACTGCCCGACGCCTTCCTGCGCCGCTGCTTTTTCCACTACATCCGCTTCCCGGATATGGAGACACTGAAAAAAATCGTCGAAGTGCACCATCCAGGCATCAAAGAGGCGCTTCTGACCACCGCACTCACGCAGTTCTTTGAAATCCGCGACACCGCCGGGCTGAAGAAAAAACCCTCCACCTCTGAAGTGATTGACTGGCTGAAGCTGCTTTTGGCCGAAGATCTCTCTCCAGAGGACTTGAAGCGGGATGGCGCCAATGCGCTGCCAAAACTGCATGGGGCGCTGCTGAAAAACGAGCAAGATGTCCATCTTTTTGAACGCCTCGCTTTCATGGCGCGCTCCGGCCGCTGAGCAACAGCTGCGCATTTGCCGCGAAACAGAGGATCGCATGCCATAGGTGGCAAATAAAACGTGGCGCACAACAGTTTTTTGCGCCACGCCCCCGTTCTTGGCGTAACCTGAACCATAGGCGTCAGTCAGCATCTTGCATTTTGCAGCGCATAAGGAGCAAACTAGGCCCATGATCACAGCCCAAGCCACCGACTTGTGCATTCGTCCGCTCGAACGCTCTGACCAAGCCGACTGGCGCAGGCTCTGGACAGCCTATCTCGCCTTTTATGAAAGCACGGTCTCAGATGAAGTGTATGCCACCACATTTGAGCGGCTTCTGGGGGATGACGCTCAGGATTTTTCCTGCCTTGTAGCTGAAAAAGACGGCGCCCTGGTTGGCCTCACCCACTACCTGTTCCATCGCCATGCCTGGCGTGTGGAAAATGTCTGCTACCTTCAGGATCTCTACGCCGACCCACAGGTGCGCGGCACAGGGGTTGGGCGCAAACTGATTGAAGCTGTGTATGAAGCGGCAGATGCCCAAGGGGCTCCAAATGTCTATTGGCTGACGCAAGAGTTCAACACGACGGCGCGGCAACTGTATGATCGTGTTGGCAAACACACCCCATTTGTTAAGTACCAAAGGCCTTGATGTTTCGTTTTTTTCTTCCTGTCGTTTCGGTTTTGGGCGCGCTCGCTTTGGGGGCCTGCACCCCGCTAAACCAAAATAACACCTCCACACGCGCCGCCGTGGCCGACACGACGCTGCCGCCGGTCAAGGGGTTTGCCACACCACGGCCCAAAGCTCCGGCGCGGTCCAACCGCGATATTGCACGGGATTTTCTCGATCTCACATTTGAGCTGGAAAGCGGGCGCAAACTGGAGCGCCTGACACGGTTTGAAGGCCCAATCACAGTACGTGTCACAGGCACACCGCCCCCCGGCATGATGACCGACCTGCGCGCCCTGCTCGCGCGCCTGCGCTCCGAAGCGCGCATCAACATCAGCCTGAACAACACGCCAAACGCAAATATCACCATTCAGGCCGTGTCCCGCAAAGAGATCCGCAAGGCGCTGCCACAGGCGGCTTGCTTTGTTGTGCCCAATATTTCGTCTCTCAGCCAATATCGCGGCGCGCGGCGCAGCGGTGCGGCCAACTGGGCCCTGCTGGAAAACCGCGAAAAAATCGCGATCTTCCTGCCCAATGACACCAGCCCACAGGAAACCCGCGACTGCCTGCACGAGGAACTGGCGCAAGCGCTCGGTCCTCTCAATGACCTTTACCGCCTGCCGGACAGTGTCTTTAACGATGATAACATCCATGCGGTGCTGACCGGTTTTGACATGACCATACTGCGTGCGTTTTATGATCCGATGCTCGCCAACGGCATGAGCCGCAATCAAGTTGCCAATCGTCTGCCCGCCATCTTGAGCCGGATCAATCCGCGCGGGGATCAGCTGTCGTCAAATCCCCTGCCCGCCACACCGCGCAGCTGGATTGACGCGGTGCAAACCGCCCTTGGTCCCGGAACCACACCCGCCGGTCGCCGTGTCGCGGCACGACAGGCGCTCTTGATTGCCCAGTCTGAGGGCTGGCGCGACCACAGGTTGGGCTTTTCCCACTACGCGCTCGGGCGCCTGTTGCAGTCCCAAGACATCAGCGCCGCACTGTCGGAATTCCGCGCAGCCGATCGCGCCTATCGCAGCACCGATGGTCTGGGCCCGCACCGCGCCTTTGTCGCCACCCAGCTCTCTGCCTACGCGATCAGCGCAGGCCAAAGCCGCGAGGCCCTCAAAATCATCAGCCCTCAGCTCACCACGGCCGCCGAATTTGAAAACGCGGCACTGCTGTCTACCCTCATGCTGCTTCAAGCCGAAGCTCTGGACATGGAAGGCCAATTGGAAGATGCGGCCAACCTGCGTCTGGACAGTCTTGGGTGGGCACGCTACGGATTTGGGCCGGATTGGGCAGTGCGCGCAAAACTGCGCGAAATTGCAACGCTCAGCCCGATCAAAGGGGGATCATAAGACAAGATGTTCGTGATTATTGGGGCGCTTTTGGGCGCAGTGCTTGGCGGTGCCATTGCCAAAAAACGTGGCGGCAAACGGCTGGATATTTTGCAATATTCCGCTGTTTACGCGATGATTTTTGCTATGCTTGGCCTGTTCGTAACCTTAGCTATCCACCGTATGGCATTGTAAAAAATCATGTTTCTTCCCTTCTTTGAAAATCTACGCACTGCCCGCGTGCCCGTGTCGCTACGCGAGTTTTTAGGCTTTCTAGAAGGATTAAAGGCCGGGCTCGCCACCTATGATGTGGAGAGTTTTTATTACCTCGCCCGCACCGTGATGGTGAAAGACGAGCGCAACATCGACAAATTTGATCGCGCCTTTGCCATGACCTTTGATGGTCTGGCAGAGATCAGCGCAGAGGCCGTTCTGGAAGCTGTGGACATTCCCGAGGAATGGCTGCGCAAGATGGCCGAGAAACACCTCAGCGCCGAGGAAATGGCCGAGATCGAGGCCATGGGCGGCTTTGACAAGCTGATGGAGACTCTGCAGGAGCGCCTGAAAGAGCAGGAAGGGCGCCATCAGGGGGGCAACAAATGGATCGGCACTGCGGGCACCAGCCCGTTTGGCGCTTATGGCTACAACCCCGAGGGCGTGCGCATCGGCCAGAAAGAAAGCCGCCACCGCCGCGCGGTGAAGGTCTGGGACAAGCGCGAGTTCCGCAATTTTGACGACACGGTCGAGCTCGGCACCCGCAACATCAAGGTGGCGCTCAAACGCCTGCGTCGCTGGGCACGCGAAGGCGCGGCAGACGAGCTTGATCTCAATGGCACCGTTCGCGCCACCGCAGAGCACGGCTATCTGGATGTCAAAACCCGCCCCGAACGCCATAACGCCGTAAAAGTGCTGCTGTTTCTCGATGTTGGCGGCTCGATGGATCCGCACATCAAAGTGGTGGAAGAGCTATTTTCTGCCGCCCGTGCAGAGTTCAAACATCTGGAATATTATTACTTCCACAACTGCCTCTATGAGGGCGTGTGGCGCAACAACCAACGCCGATGGAACGACCAGACCCCCACCCACGAAGTGCTGCGCACCTATGGGCCGGACTACAAATGCATCTTCGTCGGGGACGCCTCCATGTCACCTTACGAAATCGCCTATGCAGGTGGGGCCAATGAACATTGGAACCAAGAGCCCGGCCAGGTCTGGCTGGAGCGCGCCCGCGATCAATGGCGCGACAACCTCTGGATCAATCCGGTGCCAGAAGCACAGTGGCAATACACCCACTCCATCAGCATGATCCGCGAGATTTTCGAGGACCGCATGGTGCCAATGACCCTGCAAGGGCTAGAGCGGGGCATGCGCGAGCTGACCCGTTGATCCCGCCCCTTAGGGCGTTTTTGCCTCCAACGCCGCCCAGGTGGCAGGCCCAACAACGCCATCCACACCCAAGCCATTGTCGCGCTGAAAATTCATCACCGCGCGTTTGGTAGCGGGACCAAAATCGCCATCAATCAAAACGCCATGGCCCGCGCGCCGCAGCAACAGCTGCAATTCACGCACTGCTTCTCCCAAAGCGCCCGTGCGCAACACCAGCTCATCTGGTTCCGCCACCACCCCAGACCCGCCGAACGCCGCATAGGCGCGGGCCATCTTAGTGTCATATTTGTTTACCTTGTAGCCCGGCCCATTGTACTGGCGCGCAAACGCCGCCCAGTTGAGCGCCTGCAGCTCATCCACCAGCCCAGCGCGGCGAATAAAATTGGCCATGACCTGCACCTGCCCCGCCGCGCCAGACACCGCATCGGCCACCAACGCATGAACATCTTGATAGCCAATCCACTCTGCATTGGCCCCCATCACCTGCCCCAGTCCCCAGGAGCAGCTGCGCAAGGCGGCCACCTCATGCAACTTCTTGGCCCGCGCCAGCAGATTGTAGCGCACCTGTTGTGAACTGGAATTTTTCACGCCACCCACCACAGTTGACGCAAGCCCAGCCCGAACCGCTTTCTTGCGCAGGGCCACAGGCAGCTCGCGATGAAAGTAATGCCCTTCCCAACGGATCAATGGCATGTCTTTACCATCCACCGTGGCAAACACCCGCCCGCCACTTTCAACCTGCGCCACCGCCAACAAGGCCGCAGGCTCCACAGTCAATTCTTCAGCAATCTTGGAAATTTCTTCAACAACATCGGGCGCAAACATCCGCCACACTCCTCACCTGACACAAAACTGCGGTTATGACACCCTGTGTCACATGAAGCTGTCAATGCAGTTGCACCTTACCTTTGTGCGCCCCATATCTTGGTCATGATCAAATTCATGCCCATACTTCTCGCCCTGATCATGGGGATCGTGTCTTTCAAATTCTCCGCCTGGCGCACCACCAAGGAGCTGAAAGCCCGCTCAACAGAGCTTGCAGATCCCCGCCTCATGCCGCTGATCAAAGATATGGCCAAAGCCCTCGATTTGCCGCGCATCCGGGTACACATCTACGAAATCGAGCCGGTGAATGGCCTCGCCGCACCAGATGGCAAAATCTATCTCACCCGCGGCTTTTATGAACGTTACCGTCAGGGCGCGGTCAGCGCCGAAGAAATGGCCAGTGTGATCGCCCATGAACTCGGTCATGTGGCCCTCGGCCACTCGCGCCGTCGTATGATCGATTTTTCCGGCCAGAATGCGCTGCGCACGGCGCTGGCCATGGTGCTCAACCGCTTTTTACCGGGTCTAGGTGCGGTGATCTCCGGCGCGGCCCTGTCGCTGCTGATGGCGCGCCTGTCTCGCTCTGATGAGTTTGAAGCCGATGCCTATGCCGCCGCCCTGCTGGTAAAATCCGGTATCGGCACCGCCCCACAAAAATCCCTGTTTGAAAAACTCAGCCACCTCACAGGCGCCCATGGGGCCAGCACACCCGCTTGGCTGCTCAGTCACCCCAAAACAGAAGAGCGTATCAAAGCGATTGAAAAGCTGGAAACCGACTGGGGCCTCACGCAAGCTTGAGCACGCTTCTCATTCGTCAAATATCCCGGGGGAGTCATATCCCTGATATGACGGGGGCAGCGCCCCCATGGCTGCTTAACGGCTCACCGCTTTGGCCAGCTTGGGCAGGCGTGCCTTTTTGAGCAGCGCACGCATCTCCCAGGTCTCGCCACTCAGCCGATCCGCCTCCTGCCGCACCGCCTCACACGCCTGTGCCACGCCTTCGGGATCTTCTTCCCAGCACTTGCGCAACAGCTCATCCGGCCCGAGGCGCGCCACGCCTTCTTCCGCCAGAATTTGGCGCGGGAAATCCTTCACATTCATCGTGACAATGGCGTCAGCCGATCCCGAAATCGCTGCGGCCAGAACATGAGTGTCATTTTCATCCGGCAGGTAGAGACGGTTCTGCAAACCTTGCGGCCACGTCACCTCTGCCTTGGGCCAATCAGCGCGGATCAGCGCAATTTCGCTGCGCGCCTGCGCCTCTCCTGTGGGGCCGATCTTGCGCGCCGCTCGTGCCCATTCTTCCAGAATGCGCGCCGACCATTGCGGTTGAAACGCTCCGGTCTTGGCCACCCCAAGCAGCACCTCACGCATCACTGTAGGATAAAGTACGCAGGCGTCGAGCAAGAGCCGTTTCAAAGCGCGCGCCTCACAGGCGGAAAATCAGCGATTTGAGATAGCCGCTTTCCGCCAGTTGCGGCATCAGCGGGTGATCTGGTCCTGCAAAGCCGGTGTGCAGAAGCTGCGCCTGACGCCCTGCCCGGCCAATCCCGCGCAGGCTTGCGCCCCGGAAACGCGCCACATCAGCGGCATGGGAGCAGGAACAGAGGCCCAGATAACCTCCTTCCGCCACCAACGGTGCGGCCAGTCGCGCCACACGTTCATAAGCCCGCAGGCCCTTTTCCAGCGCAGGCTTGGACGGCGCAAAAGCTGGCGGATCACAGATCACCACATCAAATTGCGCGCCTTCTTCCGCCAAAGCGGTCAGCACGTCAAACGCGTCACCCTTGCGGGTGGAGAAACGATCTGCCACGCCAGCAGCTGCGGCGCCAGCCTGCGCCAAATCCAGCGCTGCGGCAGAGCCATCCACTGCGAGGGCTTCAGATGCGCCGCCAGCAAGCGCGGCGAGCGAGAAGCCCCCGACATGGGAAAACACATCGAGAACCTTCGCATCTTTGCACAGCCCGGCAACAAAGCCGTGGTTGGGGCGCTGGTCATAAAACAAACCCGTCTTCTGCCCACCGGTCAGATCCGCCATATAGGTCGCACCGTTCATCACCACAGGGACAGGCGCATCCGGGGCTGTGCCCAGCATCACGGCGCTGTGCTCTTCCAGCCCTTCCAAGCTGCGCGCGCGGCCAGAGCCATTCATCAGGATCGTGCTGACACCGGTAACTTTGGCCAGGGCCGCAACCATCATTTCAAGCCGCGCATCCGCCCAGGCCGCATTTGGCTGGATCACAGCGGTGTCGCCAAAGCGGTCCACCACCACGCCGGGCAGCCCGTCCGCCTCCGCATGGATCAAACGGTAGTAAGGCGTTGCGTAGAGCCGCTCCCGCATCGCCAGCGCATAGGCAAATTTGGCCTCAAACCAAGCCTGATTCACCACGGTTGTGACATCGCGCGTGAGCATCCGGCAGAAGATCTTGCTCTGGCTGTTGGTCGCCACCAACCCGATGGGCGCGCGGTTGTCGTCTTCCAGAATGGCCAATGTGCCCGGCGTCAACGCTTTGGTGCGCCGGTCAGTCACAAGCTCATTGTCATAGACCCAGGGAAAGCCATGGCGGATCGCACGTGCATTGGCTTTGGGCTTAAGGCGGACAACCGGCAGATCACCGGCGGCGGAAACGGAAGAGGACGGCATAGACATGCCGCCCTCCTACTGTGTTCTTTGGGATGTGAAAAGCCCTCTCAGGCTCAGTTCAGCACTGCCGTGGTCAGAGCACTTGCCTCTGTCCCGATTGGCGCAAGCGGCTGAACCGTCTTGCTGGCGCCCCGGCTTGGTCCAACAAACCCTTGCGCTTTGGTCAGCTCTTCCCGCACCACATAGGCAAGGTGGTGGGTGATCCGGTACTTCTGGGTTAGGCCACGGGCCTCAGCTGCCAGTGCTTTTTGCCCCCCATACCCGGTGAGGCTAGCCTTGATTGGCTTGGGCCCGCGCAGCACGGCCCCGCTTTGCGCATCCACAATTGTCATCGTGAATTCAATCGCGTGCACACCGCCCACGCTGTACCGTGTCTTCTCGGTCAGCGCGTGAAAGCGGCTCACTTCAATCTGCACATGAACCGGACGCGCACCCACAAGCGGCCCGCCACCAAGACGCACCCCCTCTTCAAACATCGCTTTGACCTGTTCATAGCGATCGCCGTAGGCATCCCCGCGCCACACGATATCTCCACCGGGATAGTAGGTGTTGGCCTCAGATACCCGCAGGCTGCGCGGCACTGTGACTTCAAATCCAGCCATCTGATACGACGGCGCCGGGGCTGCAATCTCGGTAGAGGCCACATCAAAAGGCGCGTTCCGGCTGGCAGTATCCACAGAGGCACAGGCACTCACGCCAAGGCCCAAAACCATTGCTGCAACAACACGCATAAGTGACATGATCGACTCCTTCGGCGGATTTCGCCTTTTATTTCTGTCAATCAATATGCCCCCCAATTTGGGCGCGATTGCGGCGTGGTTCGGACCTTTTCAGGGGAATTGAGTCAAACCGACAACCCCCTAAAATCAATGCGGATTGTCAGTCTCGCGGACGACTCCGCCACCCGCCCCGACGCCGTGGCGCGGTCATTTGAACCTGACCGTCCCGCAGCACCTCGCTCATTGGGTGGTCAGGAAAGTCCGCGCCATAATGCGCAAGCAAAGCGTCAATAGCCGCTTGCGTATCACTCTCCTGTGGCAAAGAAAGCGCCCAATCAAGAAAGATCGAGCGACATTCCGGCAACGCAATGCCGTCAATCTGATAGCTTTCCCGGATCAGCCCCTTGGGGTCAAACTGCGAAAGATCCATGTCACGCCTCCCTTTTGGCGATCAGGTTTGTCTGTGCCAGCGCCGCGTCGATGCTTGTTGCTGCCACATCACACGCGATGTGCATCTGTGTTTGCAGCGCCTCTATGTCTGCAGCCCCCGTCTCACGCAATAGAAATGCGCGTCCACCTTCGCCAATTTGTTGCGGATCAATGGTCTGACCCGACAGCAATTTGGACGCAAGCTGCACCTGCCAACAAAGCCGATAAGTGGCCGCCAGCTCTGTCACATTGTCGGCGTTCAGCCACCCAATTGCGACTCCCGCCTGCAAACCCTGCGTGACCGCACGGCGTGGGCTCCCCGCGAGCAAGGCCGCCGTCTGGCTTAACAGCTCGATGTCCTGCAGTCGTCCAGCACCGATCTTGGCATCCCAAGCCCCATCTGGCGCCTTCGCAGCGGCGATCCGGGCGCGCATCTCCTCCACATCCGCCGCGACCTTGTCTGGTGTCTTGGGCTGCGTCAAAAGCGCCTGCCGGAAGGCTTCCACCTCCGCCATCAACTCTGGCGCTCCAGTCACAGGCCGCGCCCGGGTGAGCGCCAGATGTTCCCAGGTCCAGGCTTCGGTCTGCTGATAGTTCTTAAAGGACGCCAGCGAGGTCGCCACCGGCCCCTGTGTGCCAGAGGGCCGCAAGCGCATGTCCACTTCATAGAGCCGCCCCTGCGCCATCGGCGCACTCAACGCGGTCACAAACGCCTGCGTCAGGCGCGCATAATAGGGCCGTGTCGCCAATGGGCGTCGCCCTTCTGATCCCTCAACCCCATCCGCATCATAAATCACGATCAGATCCAGATCGGAGGTCGCATTCAGCCGGCGCGCACCGAGCGAGCCCATCCCAAGCACCATCGCCCCACGGCCCGGCATCGGCCCATGCTTGGCGGCAAATTGATCGGCAACCGGCTGCCACAAGGCGCCCAGCACAGCATCAGCCAGATCGGCATACTGCTGCCCTGCTTCCTCGGCCCCCATGAGCCCGCGCAGGTGATGCACCCCAATTCGGAACTGCCATTCCTTGGCCCAACGCCGGGTGCTGTCCAGCTGCGCCTCATAGTCGCTTTCCTGCGCCAGCCGTTCAGAAAGTTCCGCCGTCAGCGCTGCCTGTCCCGGCCATGGCGCAAAGAAGCCACCGCCGATCACCGCATCAAACACCCCGGAATTGCGCGACAGATGCTGCGCCAGCGCAGGAGCCGTGCCCACAATATCAATCAACAGGTCGATCAGTTGCGGATTGGCCTCAAACAGCGAAAACAGCTGCACCCCCGCGGGCAACCCGCGCAGGAACCCATCCATCGCCAACACCGCCTCATCCGGGCGCGGGGTCTGCGCCAGACGGCGCAAAATCTCAGGACGCAGCCGCTTCCAGATTTCAGTGGCCCGCGCACTACGCAGGGCGGGATAGGTCTGCCAGCGCCCAAGAACAGCCGGATCAAACGCATGTTCCACCGCCTCAGAGGCCGCCGCATCCGGCGCAAAGAACCCCTCGGTCATATCATGGACTTCAGTCAGCCGCGCACGCAGCTCCTGTTGTAGATCATCAATGTCGCGCCCCATCAGACCGGCAATCCGGCCCCAGCCTTCGGCCCCCTGTGGCAAGCGGTGAGTCTGCGCATCGGCCACCATCTGCACCCTGTGCTCCACCTCGCGATGAAAGCGATAGTGGTCGCTCAGCGCCTCTGCCACCTCATCAGGCACCCAGCCTTTGGAGGCCAGCTTGCGCAAACCCGGCACCGTATGACGGTCACGCAAGTAAGGATCGCGCCCGCCTGCAATCAACTGCCGTGTCTGCGTGAAAAATTCGATCTCCCGGATGCCGCCCCGGCCAAGCTTCATGTCGTGGCCGTCCAGTGAAATCTCACCGCCCAGCCCCTTGTGCTCGCGAATGCGCAAGCGCATGTCGTGGGCGTCCTGAATGGCGGCAAAATCCAGATGCCGCCGCCAGACAAAGGGCGTGAGCGTCTTCAGAAACCGCGCCCCGGCCTCCAGATCCCCTGCCGAAGGCCGCGCCTTGATATAGGCCGCCCGCTCCCAGGTGCGCCCCAGACTTTCATAATAGCGCTCCGCTGTTTCCATCGCGATACACACCGGGGTCACCGCCGGATCGGGCCGCAGCCTCAGATCGGTGCGAAACACATACCCCTCGCCGGTGATGTCATTCAGCATCGCCGCCATCTTGCGGGTCGCTCGAATGAAACTGGCACGCGCATCGTGATAATCATCCGGGTCAAACCGCGTTTCATCAAACAGACAGATCAGGTCAATATCAGAGCTGTAGTTCAGCTCATGTGCCCCCATTTTCCCCATTGCCAGCGTGACCATGCCCCCGGCTGTCGGGATATCATCTTCTGTGGCACCGGGCAGCTTGCCCCGCCGGATCTCTGCCCCGATGGTGGCCTCCAGCGCCAGCTGGCTCGCCAAATCGGCAAAATCGGTCAGCGTTCCGGTGACTTTTTCAAGCGACCACGCCCCAGACAGATCCGCCAGAGCGGTCAGCAGTGCGACCTTGCGCTTGGCCGCACGCAACACTGTGGCGCGCTGATCGGGCGCGCTCTCTTTCAGCGCAGCAAAAAGCTGCGCCAGCGCGGCATCTGCATCCAGCAGCGCTTCTGGCAACCAATCTGCCTCTTTGTGGATCAGCCCTTTCAGGTAAGGGCTAGAACCTGCGGTGCCCGTGATCAGCTTGGCCAGATCGCCGGACAGCCCCGGTACGGCGGCGCAGGCCTCCGCCCCAAGATCAGCATCATAAGCATGTGGCAGGCGGGTGATTTGGGATGCAAAAGTCATGGGGGGACTTTGAAACCCACAAGCCGCGAAGGTCAATGCGGCGTGATGGCAAAAGGGGCGACCCCCTGCCACAGCTGCGATGCGGCTACCCCGAGATGTTTGATGAATGACAGACGCTTAGGGATCTGGGACATCCGTAAGCGGGGTGTCTTGGCTGAAACTGTTACGCCACTCGCCATCCGTCGCGCGCTGCCAAAGTGAACTGATCAACATGGCCTCCCAGTCGGTGCTGCCAACCCGCAGATAATCCGCCCGGTACACCAGCAAGCCTCCATCTGCCGAGACCGCTCGAAACGTCATCTCAGACAGCCGAAAATCCGCAATCGTCGGGCCTTCAGCCAGCTGTCCCACGTGGTCGGCCTTGCTGCCGAACCCACTGGGGTACACCCCAAGAAAGTCCCCCGTCAAAAGAGCTGCATCAGCCGCTGAATCACCCTTGAGCAGTGCGGTCCACACGCGCCCCTCCAGAGCAGCAACCTTAGCTTTCAAATCGTTTTCTATTTTCATGGCCCTTCCGTGCCCTATGCTGCCTTCGAGATCAACCCAAACAGGATTCATGAGAGATGAGCAAAAGCCTCAAACGTGTACGCGCCGCGCTCGAAGCGGCCGGTGCCGCTGTCGATATCCGCGAAACCGATGGCGCACGTACCGCAGAAGTGGCGGCAAAGGCCGTCAGTTGCCATGTGGATCAAATCGCAAAATCCATCATCTTTCAGGCGCAGGACAGCGAGACTGTGGTGCTCTTTCTAACGGCCGGTGGCAGGCAGGTTGATCTGGCAGCCGCCTCCGCGCTGGCGGGTCTGGCGTTGCAACGCGCGGATGCGACAGTGGTGCGCAATCAAACCGGCTTTGCAATTGGCGGGGTCAGCCCGGTGGGCCACCTCTCCTCCATCCGTGTGTTTATGGATGAACACCTGATGGCATTTGAACAGATCTGGGCCGCAGCAGGCACACCGCATCACGTTTTTTGCATCAAACCGCATGAGTTGCGCGCTCTGACCCGCGCTGAGATTGGCGCTTTCAGCCTGTAGCTTTGTTTTTAAGTTCAGATAGTATTATTCAAAAACAATATCTTATCGCTAAAATGTAAAAACTATTCACATTCTGACTTGCAATCAAAGCCTACAGTGCCAATCTAGGTAATGTGAAAGGGATTTACATACCCAATCACAGCGTAGCTAGAAACACCAACTTCGGAGACCCCAATGACCCCTGCCGCAACCGCACATACCGCCGACACCCGCCACCTTGGCTGGTTTGGCAGAAGCGAGGCTTGGCTTGACAGCAAAGGCAAAGGTGCCTGGATCGCCGCCATGGTGCTTGGTTTTGTGTTCTTCTGGCCCGTCGGTCTGGCCCTTCTGTTTTACATGATCTGGAGCAAGGATATGTTCAAAAAATCTCACCGCAGCCGCAGCTGTTCGCGTCGGATGCATGTCATGACCCCAACCGGCAACAGCGCCTTTGACGCCTATCGCGACGAAACACTGCGCCGTCTGGAAGACGAACAGAAGAGCTTTGAAGAATTCCTGCAGCGTCTGCGCGATGCCAAGGACAAAGCCGAATTTGACCAATTCATGGACGAACGCGCCACCAAAGCGGCCGACGCGCCCAAAGAAACCGAAGACGCGTAAGCCCCCAGAACTTGCTAAGATGTGGCGCGGAAGCCCCCTTCCGCGCTGCTTTGCTTTGACAAAACACACATCACACTCACCCCGGAGGGAGGGCCATGAGCCACCACGACACGCACCACCGCAGCTACACTTTGCCTGATCCAGACACACAGGCTGAGTTCTATCAGGATGTGACGTTCAAGCGGCTTTTGGCCTGGTTTATCGACACCGCCGTGATCTTTGTGATCTGTGTGCTGGTGCTGCCCTTTACGGCCTTCACCGGCATCCTGTTCTTTGGCGCGCTGTTGTTTGTGTTTGGCTTTGCCTATCGCGTGGTGACCATCACCACCGGCTCCGCCACCTGGGGCATGCGCCTGATGTCGCTTCAGATGCGCCAATCAAACGGCGCCCGCTTCGATCTTGGCGCGGCCTTCCTGCACACATTGGGCTTCACCATCTCTGTGGCCTTCCCGATCCTGCAGATCATCTCGATTGTGCTGATGCTCACCACCGATCGCAAACAGGGCCTGACCGATCTTGTCATGGGCTCTGTCCTAATCAACCGCGCCGCGCGGTACTGAACGCCGCACCACGTCACGAACGAAAAACGGGGGCCAGATGGCCCCCGTTTCTGTGTCTTGGGTTGGTCGCATCAGCCGCCGAGCAGATCCGGCAGGATCGTCACGATGGAGGGGAAGTACCACAGGATCGCCAGACCAACGACCTGTATGAGCACAAAGGGGATGATGCCCTTATAGATGTGCCCGGTCGTGACCTCCTTGGGCGCAACCCCTCTGAGATAGAACAGCGCAAAGCCAAAGGGCGGCGTCAGGAACGAGGTCTGCAGGTTCACCGCGATCATGATGGTCACCCACTTGGGATCAAAGGTGCCGCCGTAGATGACCGGGCCGACAATTGGGATCACGATGTAAATGATCTCCAGGAAGTCGAGCACAAAGCCCATCACAAACAGCACCAGCATCACGATCAAGAAGACTTTGAACTCATTGTCAAAGGACTGCAGGAACTGCTGGATGTAGTGTTCCCCACCAAAGCTGATCACGACCAGATTGAGCAGCTGAGAGCCGATCAGAATGGTGAAGACCATGGAGGTCACTTTCGCCGTTTCGCGCACAATCGGTGTCAGGACCTTGCCACGGAACAGCACCCAGCAACCGTAAAGCAGACCGAACATCGCAAAGAGGTAAGCCCCTTTGGCCACGAAGAAGGCGATGTAGTTCTCGACCTCAACTTCAGCCTGATTCACACGCAGATCAAAGTTCACACCAACGAGGATCATGATGATCACCGCAAATGTGGCCCAGATGATGATCGCGCCAGAGCGTTCCTGATCCTGCAGCTTGCGATAAGCCGCCAGCATGATCGCGCCACCTGCGCCCAGCGCCGCTGCGGGCGTCGGGTTGGTGATGCCGCCAAGGATCGAGCCCAGCACCGCAATGATCAGCACGAGCGGTGGGAACACCACGCGCAGCAGATCGTTTTTACCAAGCAGCCCGGCCGCATAGCGCACACCATAAAGCGTCATCGCCAATGGGATCGCCATATAGATCAGCGTCCAGCCCGGTGTGGTGACCGGCGAGATCAGGACAATATCCACCAGCAACGCCAGCGCCACACCTGCACCGCCAACAATCAGCGGTGTGCGGTCCGCACTTGGCGAAACCCCACGCGCAGTGGTGATCACCAGTGCCAGCAGCAGGAAGCCAATCGCAATGCCAGAGCCGATAGGCGCTGCCGCCGCGATCTTCGCGGCACGTGCATCAGCGCGTTCCTCATCGGTCAGCGCGCGGGCTTCTGCCACACCGCCGGCCTCATCAATCGCCGTCTGCTCAGCCACAGCGGTATCCCACGCCAGCTGCCCATGCAGATCAATCATAGAGGCCCGGCACTCCTCGCTCACATTGGTGCGCAAGCTTGCGGTTTTGCCCGCATCAGAGAAGCTGTCCACAGTGACGTTCTGGCTGCCGATGAAGTTCACCTGACCCAGCAGGATCACACCCGCAATCAGCCCCGCAGGCACCGCGAGGAACCATGTCAGGCTTTCACCACGGGTGACCGCTTCCCCACCAGAGGCGCCAAGCTCAACAGCTGGGGCTTCTTTTGGGTTAAACAGCGCATAACCAAAGGCATAAAGACCATAAAGCACCGCCAGCATGATGCCGGGGATCAGCGCCGCCTGGAACAATGTGCCGACAGAAACAACCGCTGGTTCGCCAAGGAAGGTCAACGCATCAGAACAGCCCGCCACCTGCGCACGGTTTTCCTGTGCCGCAGAGTAGAGATCGCCCGCCAGCGTGCCGAGCAGAACGATCACGATGGACGGCGGAATGATCTGACCCAGCGTCCCAGACGCCGCAATCACACCTGTTGCCAGCTTTGGGTTATAGCCGTGCTTCAGCATGGTTGGCAGCGACAAGAGGCCCATGGTCACAACCGTTGCGCCCACAATACCGGTGGAGGCCGCAAGGAAAGCGCCCACAACCACAACCGACACAGCCAGACCGCCGGGCAGCGGGCCAAAGACGCGCGCCATGGTGGTCAGCAGATCGTTTGCGATCTTGGAGCGTTCCAGCGTGATGCCCATCAGAACAAACATCACAACCGCCAGCAGCGTTTCAATCGACTGACCGGCAAGCACACGCTCGTTCATCCGGTTCACAATAAAGCTGATGTTGCGGTCCATCGCCTGTTCCCAACCGCCCGCAAACACCGGCTCTGCATACCGTGGCAGATCCGGGTATCGGAAGATCGAGATTGTATCCGCCTTGACCCCCTGTGCGATCAAATCGGCATACATCGCCGAACTGGTGTCAATCGCTTGGTGAATAAGGATCCCGGCACTGTCGAGCGCCGCAATGATCCCGAAAGAGATCACCCCTGCCCCACCAATGGCAAAAGCCACCGGAAAGCCTGAGAGAATGCCTCCAAAGAGGCAGAGGAAGACGATAATCAGGCCGACTTCGACCCCATCAAGTCCAAATAGCATAAGTTCTGCCCCTTAGATCAGTGTGTGCCTTCATAGGCTTCTTCACCTTCACCCAGCGAATCTCGGTCAAGGTATTTGCCTGCACTTGCTGCGCCTTCTTTGAATTCAAGGAAGGAGCGATAGAAGAAGGCGATGGCTTGCAAAAAGACCATGCCAGCGAAAAGCACCAGCAGCACTTTGAACAAGAAGTAGGCGTTAAACCCGTTTGGCGAAAAGCCGATGGTTTCCACGTTCCACTTCAAAATGCGCGCTTTTTTCTCCAGCAGAGACAGCTTATCAGAGGCCGAAACCTTCGGTGTCACAAGGTGACGCCACATGAAGTACCAGCCGTACATCCACGTCAGCACAGCCGCAGGCATCATAAAGATCAGCGAGCCCAGCATATCGACCACGCGTTTCGCACGATGGCTGATGGTGGAGTAGATCAAGTCAACCCGAACATGGCCGCCCTGCACAAAAGTGTAGGTCGCACACAGGCAGACGATCATCGCATTATATAGCTTCAGTTCTTCGGCCCACCAGCTTACATCCGCTGTCAGCCAATCCACTTTCCAGATCAGCGAAATCTCTGCCACGGTGAAAATCCGCTGCATGAAAACGATGACGATCTGCTGAAGCACCATCAACAGGCCTGCCCACGCAAAGAAACGGCCCACCGTGTTGGCAAAGCCTTCCAGAACGCGCACGCAGCCCCACATGAAAGAGTTGCGCCAGATCCCGACCGCCGTTGCGATCAGAAACAGCGTAAACACCACAAAGAAAAACTCGACCGAGCCACCATAGTAAACAAACCGCATCAACGCTTGCTTGTCCTCGGTGGTCTCAAGGCCGCCTATCCAGCTCAGCCAGCTGTTTGGATGTGTCACCGCATAAGCGGCATTCACAAAAGCTTGGCCAATGTTGGAAAACAACCAGACCAGACCGTCCAGCATGTCCCCTCATCCCCTTTTTGTTCGTACAGACGGCACCGCCAGACCGTCGGGCATTTTTAGCAAAAGACCCCTCGGAAAGCTTCCCGAGGGGTCTATGGCTTTAGCGATCGGTGGGCTTAGCCCAAGATGCGGTCACGCTGGGAGCGGTACACACCTTCAGATTTCACAAGCCAGCCGGAAGACGCACGCATGCTGTCTTCAACCGAGTTGCGGATCTTGGCGAACAGCTCATCATCCATGTAGCTGTCCAGAGTTTCTTTAGACGCGGCACCCATCGCATCCCAAACAGTGTCAGGGAACTCAAGGGTTTTCACGCCACCCGCCTGCAGACGCTGAAGCGCTGCACCGTTGTTGTTGAGGAACTGAGCGAGGTTCCACTGGTGCGCTGCGGCGGCTGCGGTTTCGATGATCTTCTGGTGCGCAGGAGACAGGCTGTCAAAGACTTCGCGGTTGGTCGCCAGTGACAGACCCGCACCTGGCTCGTGGAAGCCTGCGGTGTAGTAGAACTTGGTGATTTCCTGGAAACCAGCTTTTTCATCTGCCCATGGGCCGATCCACTCGGTGCCGTCGATCGCGCCGGATGCGAGCGCCTGATACACTTCGGAACCTGGAAGGTTCTGAACAGAGGCACCCATTTTGCCCAGCGCCTGGCCACCCAGACCTGGCATGCGGAACTTGAGACCTTGGAAGTCTTCTGGGCCGTTGATCTCTTTGGAGAACCAGCCACCTGCCTGCGCGCCGGTGTTGCCCGCGAGGAAGGATTTCAGACCAAAGATTTCGCCCAGCTCATCGTGCAGCGCGTGGCCTTCACCGTGGTAGTACCAGTTCACCAGTTCCTGCGCGGTCATGCCGAACGGAACAGCGGTGTAATAGGCGTAACCTGGGTGCTGGCTTACGAAGTAGTAGTCCGCCGCGTGGTACATGTCGGCCTGACCCGCGGTCACGGCGTCAAACACTTCAAACGCGCCAACCAGTTCGCCAGCCGCTTTGATTTCCACGGTCAGGTCACCGCCAGACATCGCAGTGATGGTGTCTGCTGCGTATTGTGCCGCATCAAACACGCCTGCCAGACCACGACCCCAAGAGGTCACCATGGTCAGAGTACGCTTGCCTTGTGCATATGCAGGTGCGGCCAGAGTGGTTGCCGCGGCTGCAGTGCCGCCCAGAGCAGAAGTTTTCAGAAAAGAACGACGATCCATGTAGGTTTTCCTCCCAGAAATTTGTTCGGCCCGGGCCTCCCTTCAGAGAGTCCGGGCGGATCGTTGAAGTAGGGCGAGCCTAGCGTTGCCCCTACGTAGAAGAAATACCCACTACCGCGTAGAAAGCGGGCAAATGGCAAAAAAACCCGACCAATTCAGGTATTAAGCCTCCGCTGCGCTTGTGATGGGGGCGCATGCGCCACGAATCTTCTCTTTGATTCGCCATGAAATTTCCGTAACGAATCAGATATGCGAAACCTCTTCTCCATCCTGCGCCTGTCTTACGGACAGAAGCTCTTCTTGCTCGCCACCCTCCCCTTGATCTTGGCGGTGGCCGCAATCTCAATGCTGGTGGCCAATCAATCGCGCCAACTGGCAGAGCGGGAAATACGCGCCTTGGAGGCACAGCTGATCGAAGCCAAAAAAGCGGAACTGAAAAACTACATTTCGATTGCCCGCACCGCTTTCATCAATATCTACGGGCGCGCCGCGCCGGATGACGAGGCCGCAAAGCTCGCGGTCACCCAAATTCTGTCCTCCATGCTCTATGGCCCGGATGGCTACTTTTTTGTGTTTGATTATGAGGGCAACAACCTCGTCAGCCCGCGCCAGACCTATCTGATCGGCAAAAACTGGCGTGGCATGACCGATCTCAACGGCACAGAAATCACCGATCCTCTGATCCAGATCGCGCGCTCTGGCGGTGGCTATCACAGCTTTGACTGGACCAAGCCCAGCACCAATGAAACCGCGCGCATGGTCACCTACTCCGTCGGCTTGCAGGATTGGCAATGGGTCGTCGGCACCGGCATCTTTATCGACGATGTGCTCGAAAGCGTCGCCGCCGCCCGCGCCGATGTGGAGGAACGGGTGCAACGCACCTCCGTCTATATCCTTGGCATCACCTTCGCCGCGCTGCTTCTGGTGTTTGCCTCAGGCTTTGTCATCACCGTACGTGAACGACGCCTTGCAGACACAAAACTCAAAGCGCTGACACAGCGGGTGTTTGACGCCCAAGAAGAAGAGCGCGGCCGCGTGGCCCGCGAACTGCATGACGGCATCTCCCAATTGCTTGTGGGCGTGCGCTATGCGCTCGACAGCGCCCGCAGGCGGGTGAACGCCGGAGACGAACGAGGTCTGCAATCGCTTGACAAAGGCATCGACCACCTGTCGAGCGCCATTCAGGAGGTGCGCCGCATTTCCCGCGATCTGCGCCCCGGTGTGCTGGATGATCTGGGGCTCGGCCCGGCGCTCAAGGTGCTGACCGATGAATATGCGGCGCGCACCGGCATTCACGTCGCCTTCAAGACCGTTGTGTTCCGCAACCGGCTCGATCAGGAATCCAAAATCGCGCTCTATCGCATCGCGCAGGAAGCGCTCACCAATATCGAACGCCACTCCGGCGCCACCGAAGTCACCATGGATCTGCGCGGCCACAAGCGCGGCGCAACGCTGCGCATCGCCGACAACGGCCATGGCCTGCCACAAGACAATGCACCAGCCGAACGCGTCGGTCTTGGATTGCGCAACATGCAGGAACGTGTCGAACAACTCGATGGCACCCTGCGCATATTCTCATCTCGCTCTGGCACGGTGATTGTGGCAGAAGTCCCGCTGAGCCACATTCTGACCCCGGAAACCGAAGGATCGGACAAAAGTAGAAAGGCGCGCGCATGACAGCCCCTGCGGACACCCCCACCATCAAAGTCATGATTGTGGACGATCATCCGATGGTCGCCGAAGGCATCGAAAGCATTCTGGAAAGCTATGATGACATCACGGTCGTCGGCACATTGTCCAACGGGCGCGAAGCGGTGGACCAAATGACAGCGCTTGCGCCCGACGTTGTGCTGATGGATCTCAACATGCCTGAGATTGGCGGGCTGACAGCCACCGAAATGCTGCTCGAGATGAATCCAGAGCTCCGCGTGCTGATCCTATCGATGCACGACAGCCCAGAGTATATCTCCACCGCCCTCAGCCATGGCGCCATGGGCTATGTGCTCAAAGACGTGCCCACCGAAGAAATAAAAACCGCCATCGACGCGGTGATGCAGGGGGAGCGGTATCTCTGCACCGGGGCCGCAGGATCACTCTCTCCCGGCGATCAAAACGACCGCGAGCCGCTGACCAGCCGCGAGCAAACCGTGCTGCTGCAACTTGCTCAGGGCAAGTCCAACAAACAGGTCGCCATTGATCTCGATATTTCTGTGCGCACCGTGGAAACCCACCGCAAAAACATCAAACGCAAGCTTGGCATTTCCTCCACCGCCGGCCTGACCCGCTACGCGATGGAACACGGTGTTCTGCAAGGCACTGGCGTGCGCCTCTGACGACAGCCGACCGGCCAAAACGCAGCCGTTCAGGCACCGATCAGCCCGCTATCGTCTCACCAAAAAACACCAGCGTGCAGTCCTCGTCTTTCACATGAAATTCGCGCTGACCGTAGTCCTGGTCAAAAGGCGCCCGCACGCGGGCTGCGGGCAGGCGATCCAGCTGAGGCCGCAAATGCGCATACAGCCCGTCGATCCCCGACACATCAACATAGAAAGATGTCTCGTAACCTGACAGATTCACACCAGCGTCCACTTCGATCAGCCGAATGGCCACCTCCCCTGCCTTCATGAAAGCATAATTGTCAGCCTGAAAGCCCAGTTCAAAGCCCAGCACATCCCGGTAGAAGCCGATTTGAGACGCCAAATCGCGACAAGGGACGAAGGGCGTGATCTGTTTCAACAGGAATTCATCCATGATTTTTCCTCAAATTTCACGAAGACCCACAGTTCGCGCAACAAATGCAAAGATTTTCATCCAAAAATGTGCTTTCCACATCTCATTCCCTGTTGACGCCGCTGTGCAGCACACATAAGGTCCGGTTCGAACACAATGGAACCCAACTTGAGGACGGACGCAATGCAACAGCTAGTCGTCATTCTAAGAAATTGGCGCATGGGCCGGTAACGGACACCATAATGGTACCCCATGCGCCCTCGCCAAAAGCGAGGGTTTTTTTGTGCGCAACGAATGTGAAATGACGTCGGTAACGGAGAGAGTGATGACACGTCAGATGACCGGAGCAAAAATGGTTGTTCAAGCCCTGAAGGATCAGGGTGTGGACACAGTCTTTGGCTATCCGGGGGGAGCCGTCCTACCGATTTACGATGAGATTTTTCAGCAAAATGACATCCGCCACATCCTCGTGCGTCACGAACAAGGCGCGGTGCATGCGGCAGAGGGCTATGCCCGCTCTACCGGCAAGGTGGGTGTGGCGCTGGTGACATCCGGCCCCGGCGCAACCAATGCCGTAACCGGCCTCACCGATGCTTTGCTGGATTCCATTCCAATCGTTGTGCTCACCGGACAGGTGCCAACCTTCATGATCGGCTCTGACGCCTTTCAGGAAGCAGACACCGTAGGCATCACCCGCCCCTGCACCAAACACAACTGGCTCGCGAAAGAGACCGAAACCCTCAGCGAAACCCTGCATCAGGCGTTTCACGTGGCGCGCTCTGGCCGCCCGGGTCCTGTGCTGATCGACATCCCCAAAGACGTACAGTTTGCCTCCGGCACCTACACCGCGCCGGAGAAGTCCGACACCACAATTTATGAGCCGCAGACCAAAGGCGACATCGCCGCAATCAACGAATTGGTTGAGGCAATGGAAAAGGCTGAGCGCCCGGTGTTTTACACCGGCGGCGGCGTGATCAACTCCGGCCCCAAAGCTTCTCAGCTGCTGCGCGAGCTGGTGGATGCCACCGGCATTCCGATCACCTCCACCCTGATGGGTCTGGGCGCCTATCCGGCGTCTGGGGAGAACTGGCTCGGCATGCTGGGCATGCACGGTCTTTATGAAGCCAACATGGCGATGCATGACTGCGATCTGATGATCAACATCGGCGCGCGGTTTGACGACCGCATCACCGGACTGATCTCGGCCTTCTCGCCGAACTCAATCAAGGCGCATATCGACATTGACCCCTCCTCGATCAACAAAGTGATCAAGGCGGACATCCCGATTGTCGGCGATGTGGAAAGCGTGCTCAGTGACATTCTGAAAGTCTGGAAAGCCCGTGGCCGCAATGTGAACCGCGAGGCGATTGCCAACTGGCAGAGCCAGATCAGCGACTGGCGCAAGGTCGAATGCCTGAAGTACACGCAGGAAGGCAAGGTCATCAAACCTCAATATGCGCTGGAGCGTCTTGAGGCCCTGACCAAAGAGCACGACCGCTACATCACCACAGAGGTGGGCCAGCACCAAATGTGGGCCGCGCAGTACCTCGGCTTTGAAGATCCAAACCGCTGGATGACCTCCGGTGGCCTCGGCACCATGGGCTATGGCACCCCAGCCTCCATCGGTGTGCAGGTGGCGCATCCCGAAAGCCTCGTGATCAACGTGGCGGGGGAAGCCAGCTGGCTGATGAACATGCAGGAAATGGGCACCGCGGTGCAGTTCCGCCTGCCGGTGAAACAGTTCATCCTGAACAACGAGCGCCTCGGCATGGTGCGTCAGTGGCAGGAGCTGCTGCACGGCGAACGCTACAGCCACAGCTGGTCTGAGGCGCTGCCTGATTTTGTGAAACTCGCCGAAGCCTTTGGCGCCAAAGGCATCATCTGCTCTGACCCGGATGATCTGGACGAAGCGATCATGGAAATGATCAACTACGATGGCCCGGTGATCTTCGACTGTCTGGTAGAAAAACACGAAAACTGCTTCCCGATGATCCCATCAGGCAAGCCACACAATGAAATGCTTCTGGGAGAAGCCAGCACGCAAGGCGCCATCGAAGCTGGCGGCGCCGTTCTAGTCTGATCGCGCAGGGTTAAGGAGAGAGAACAATGGCTGCTCTAAAAATCAAGAAAGGCTCAACGAGCCATTCCGCCTATAACCTACGTCCGAACTTCTCGGACACACAGGAAGCCCACACCCTCGCGGTATTGGTGGACAACGAACCGGGCGTGTTGGCGCGCGTGATTGGCTTGTTTTCCGGCCGTGGCTACAACATCGAAAGCCTCACCGTGGCTGAGGTGGACCACACCGGCAAGCTGTCCCGCATCACCGTTGTGACCACCGGCACACCGCAGGTGATCGAACAGATCAAGGCACAGCTCGGCCGCATTGTGCCGGTGCATGACGTACATGACCTGACTGTGGAAGGCCCTTCGGTCGAACGTGAACTGGCGCTCTTCAAAGTGGCGGGCACGGGCGACAAACGTGTGGAGGCCCTGCGTCTGGCCGATATCTTCCGCGCCAATGCCGTGGACAGCACGCTGGAGAGCTTTGTCTTTGAACTGACCGGCGCGCCTGAAAAAATCGACGCTTTCGCCGATCTCATGCGCCCCCTCGGCCTGATTGAGGTGGCGCGCACCGGCGTGGCGGCTCTGTCGCGCGGCTCCGAGTAAACAGCTTATGAAACAATGAAAAGGGAGGCCATGGGCCTCCCTTTTTTGGTTTAAGACAGGCCGCAGCGGGCCACGTCTTTTCTGTTTAGGGTCTTCCCCTCAACGCTGTCCCGTGCTGAGGGTTTCGAAACCAGACCACGTCTGACACAACCAAAACGCAGCCGTGCTATCCGTGCTCCAACCTCTCCAAGTCAGTTGCCGAAGCTTTTGCGCACCGTTCTGACGGAAAGCGTATGACATTGTCACTCTCCGCCTTCATCACAGGCTGAAAGGGCAGAGATTCGCCTCCAAGGGCCAACCGACTCGCCGTCTTCAGCATGTCGATCAAATCATCCGCATCCCTATGCGCGAATAGACGAATATTGGTTGCACGCCGCAGCTGCTCGCTGTGACAAATATCAAACACCAACAGATCGCCCACACGTGGTACAATTGGCATGTCCCGTCCACCAATTGTTGTGTTTTCGCTATCCTGCGCCCCGTCAAAAAATGCAAGATCTTTCTGATCTTCACACCAAATCAGGGCCTTACGGCGCTTTGGATCACTCCAAAGTACCAAACCGAGCATTACATACTCCCCAAAAGTCTAACTTACCCGTGCAATACCACACCTTTCTTTCGCCCTGGCGGGGGCTTGCGCAAACGCGGCCCCCCTTTAAAACTGCCTACTGGCGGACAGGGTCTTTGTTTCGCACCGTTCTGGCGCTTCTGACGCTAAAGAGCATCATCGCTCTATAGTTAGCGCCTGTCGTTGGGTAAAATCCAGCGAAAATTGAATATGTGTGGTTCTCGTATATGTATGATTTCTTCAACGATCAAAGAGCGCGCAGTGAAAACTTCAGAGTCTCAAAACCGTCTGGAACTTTCCCCGAAGGAGCTGCGTGAGACCTTCAGCCGAAATTTGCGCGAACTGACAAAGCCTTACCGGTCTATTTCCAGCCTTTGCCGCGATCTTGACATCAATCGAACCCAGTTTAATCGCTACTTGGCCGGAGAAAGCTTTCCGCGCCCGGAAATCATCGCCCAGATCTGCAGCTTCTTTGAAGTAGACGCCCGCATCTTGCTTGGCCCACTCGCCGCGAGCGCCGACAGCGGTCCCGGTCACACGCACCCCTTTCTTGATGGGTTTGTCGGCCCCAAACCCGGCTGCATCAGCGAAGAACGTTTCCCCCCCGGCTTCTATCGGTTTTCCCGACAAAGCTTTTTGCACACGGACTTGGTTATTCACGGGCTGGTTTATGTGTTCCGCAGTGACGGGTTCACGCTACTACGCGGTTACGCCAGCCGCAGCGCCATGCGCGAAGTGTCCTTGCCAACTGACAGCGCGCTGCGCGAATTTCGCGCCGTCATCACCCCGCAAGAAGACGACCTCTACTTTATGCAATCGCACCGCAACAACATTGCCAGCGTGTTCAACTACCTCACCCGCGTCAGCGACGCCCCGACCCAGCTCTGGGTTGGATTTGCGGCCCGCCCGGACCGCGAAGACGCCACCAAACGGCGCATCACGCGGCTTGTTTTTGAGCGTTTGACCGGCGGGCTCTCAGACGCCCGCGCTGTGGCCGCCATGACAGGCTATCAGCCTCTCAGCGACCTGCCCCAAAGCCATCAGGACAATCTGCGCGTCGACCAACCTTTTGTGTGACGGACAGAGAGGTGGCTTAGGATGCAGTGGGAAGACCTAAGCGGCCCGCCCCAACCACCATCAGTCTTGAGCTAAAGCGCCGCGCGCCTCCTCCTCTGCGCCGGCAGCCTTGATCTGTGCATAAAGATGCCAGCTTGCGTGCCCCAGCACGGGAAAGATCACAAACAGGCCCAGAAACCCCGGCACCATCGCCGCAAAGGTCAGCCCAGAAACCATGGCTGCCCAAATCAGCATCACCCCAAGGTGTGCCTGCACATATTGAAAGCTCGCAATCATCGCAGTGACAAAATCCAGCTCGCGGTCCAGCAGCAAAGGCAGAGCAAGCACCGTGATCATGTACAGCAGCATCGCAAACAGAAATCCAACCACAGAGCCAACCCCGAGCATCATCAGCCCGTTTGCGGTGGTATAGACCTCCAGAGAACTGGAAATATTCGTCATCACCGACAGCCCCAGAAACAGGGCAAAAATCATGTGCCCCAGAAAAAACCAGAACAAGAACACGATGATGACAACAGCACAGATCGACGGCAACTGCCGTTTGCTCTGGCGCAGCACCACACCTGCAATCAAGGGCCAGTCCATGCGCCAGCCCCGCTCAAGCCGCAAAGACACCTCATAGAGCCCTACAGCCGCAAAAGGCCCCAACAGGGGAAACCCAATCGCCGCAAACGTCAGCCAATAACTCTGCCCGCTCGCCAAGGTGAGCCAGACCATGGCCCAGCCTCCAAGAACATAGAACAGCGAAAAACCAAGTCCATAGACGGGCTTCTTCATGAAGTCTCGCAGCCCAAGCCGCAAGGCCTGTGCCAACATATCCACCCGCACGCGTCCCAGCGTGGGCACCCCATGCGCCCGCGCACCATCTGCCGCTCGCGCGGCTGAAAACCGGGTGTGATCCTGCGCATCTGCCTCGGCGATACGCGATGCTGCCTCTGTCTTCTCCGGAATGCGCCCTGCGACATTACCCTGTATGCTCTCCTCAGACATGCGCCCTCCCCGCGCCTGTTCCTCCAGAGACCATGAAAGCGGCTTTGTCGCGTCAAATCAACCGATGGAAAGCTTTGGCGCATGCGCCTGCGGCCAATGGGTGGCACTATGATAGGCCTGCGCGATCTCCAAAATCTTTCGATCCGCCCCTTTGGCACCGATAATCTGCATCCCCATCGGCAGACCACGGGCATCAAACCCGACAGGCACACTGATCGCAGGCAACCCCAACAGGCTTGCAGGTACCATCACCTGCATCCAACGGTGGTAGCTGTCCATCGCTTGCCCCGCGATGTCCTTGGGCCAGTCCCATTCCGCCGGGAACGGGAAACACTGCGCCACAGGCAAGACCACCGCGTCAAACTGCGCAAACATCTCAGCTGCGGCCACATACCACGCGGAGCGCACCCGACTTGCCTGGTGCAACCCCATGGCATCCATCTCAATGCCCCGGCGCACTTCCCACTGCACCTCCGGCTTCAGCCGCTCCCGTGTCTGCGCGTCCTGATACAGCGGCGCAAGTTCGCCTGCCAAGGCAAAGGCACGCAGCCTGCTCCAGCTCTGAAACATCGCCTCTGCATCAAACGGAGGATCCAGCGCCATAACCTCGGCTCCAAGATCCGCAAGCACCGCCAACCCCGCCTCACAGAGTGGCAGAATGCCCTCCTCCATCGGCATTGCGCCGCCCCAGTCACCCAGCCAGCCGATGCGCAGCCCCTCTGCATTGCAGTGCTCCGGCACGTCCCAGTCCTGCGTTGGCATGTTAAACGGCACGCCCGCCTCTGCCTGTGCCATCACCCGCAGCAGTAAGGCGCAGTCTCTTGGGCTGCGCGCCATGGGTCCAATCGTTGACAACTGCTGCCAGAAACTCTCTGCACCAACCTCGCGCGGCACCACCCCCCAACTGGGGCGAAAGCCGTACACATTGTTCCATCCGGCCGGATTGCGCAGCGACCCCATCATGTCGCTGCCATCCGCCAACGTCACCAGCCCCAGCGCCAGCGCAGCCCCGGCCCCGCCGGAACTGCCCCCGGCGGTGCGGGCGGCATCAAACGGGTTGCGTGTGACCCCATGCACCGGGTTGTAGCTGTGGCTGCCCAGACCGAACTCCGGCACATTGGTTTTGCCAATGAATATCGCCCCCGCTGCGCGCATCCGCGCAACAAAGGCGCTGTCAGCCTCTGAAATCCGGTCGGCAAACAAGGGGCTGCCTTCTGTGTTGCGCGTGTCTTTGACATGGGCTAGCGCCTTGATCGCCATGGGCATGCCATGCAACGCGCCCCGCGCCTCATAAGGCACCGCATCTGCCGCCCGTGCCTCCGCCAGCAAGATCTCCGTCGCCCGCTGATCCACAATCGCATTCACCGCACCGTTGCGCGCTGCTATCCGCGCCAATGTGGCTGTCATGACAGCCTCCGCCGTCAGTCGCCCCTCGCGCAACGCCGCAATCAGAACCCCTGCATCCCAGTCCAGAAAATCGCTCATCTGCTGTCACCCTCCACGACAATCGCAGCACGATCCGCCCACAACCGCAAGCCTCAAAAGCGCAAATGGCGCGCCCCTGCGGGACACGCCATCTTCTCTTTCGTCAGATATCCTGGGGGGAACCGCCTTACGGCGAGGGGCAACGCCCCTGCCTTTCTCTTCTCAGCGCGGCAGCGCCCGAAAGGTCAGGCTCACTCGTCCGCCTGCGCGTCCGCGCGGCTCATGCCCGCCACATCCATCGCCAGCGTTGCCGCCATAAACCCATCCAGATCCCCGTCCAGCACGCCTTTGGTGTCGCTGGTCTCATGGCTGGTGCGCAGGTCTTTCACCATCTGGTAGGGCTGCAGCACGTAAGAGCGGATCTGGTTGCCCCAGCCCGCATCCCCCTTGGCTTCATGAGCGGCGTTGATGTCTGCGTTCCGGCGGTCCAGCTCCATTTGATAGAGCCGCGATTTCAACGCCTTCATGGCGATATCGCGGTTCTGGTGCTGCGACTTCTCCGAGCTGGTCACAACAATGCCTGTTGGCATGTGGGTGATCCGCACCGCAGAGTCGGTGGTGTTCACGTGCTGACCACCGGCGCCTGAGGAGCGGTAGGTGTCCACGCGAATGTCGGCCGGGTTCACTTCGATTTCAATGTTGTCATCCACCACCGGATAGACCCAGACCGAACTGAAGGAGGTGTGGCGCTTGGCAGCGCTGTCATAAGGCGAAATCCGCACCAGACGGTGCACACCGCTTTCGGACTTCAGCCAGCCATAGGCATTGTGCCCGGAAATTTTATACGCCGCGGATTTGATGCCCGCCTCTTCGCCCGGTGTCTCGGACTGCAACTCAACCTTATAGCCCTTTTTCTCCGCCCAGCGCACATACATCCGCGCCAGCATCGAGGCCCAGTCACAGCTTTCCGTGCCGCCAGCGCCAGAGTTGATCTCAAGGAAGGTGTCGTTGCCGTCCGCCTCGCCATCCAGAAGCGCTTCAAGCTCTTTCTCCGCCGCCTTCTCCGCCAGCGTTTTCAGCGCGGCCTCAGCTTCGGAAACAACCTCATCATCCTCTTCCATCTCGCCCAGCTCAATCAGCTCGACGTTATCAGACAGCTCGGTCTCGATGGATTTCACGGTGTCCATCGCATCCACAAGCAACTGACGCTCCCGCATCAACTTCTGTGCGCCTTCGGCATCGTTCCACAGGTCCGGATCTTCTACGCGGGCGTTAAATTCTTCAAGACGATAGGCTGCCGTTTCCCAATCCATACGCTGGCGCAATAGGGTCAGGGATTTCTCGATCTCTGTAACAGTATTCTGAGCGTCCGCGCGCATGATCTTAGCCTCATTCCGGTTCAGATCAGGGTGATAACGCAGAGCCGCAAAGGGGGCAAGGCACGAGGCACACCTCACAGCCAAACCAGAGACCATCAACGAAGATACATGACATGTTTTCGGAAAATTGTCGGTTGAAAGGCGCTTTGAATTTTACCGAAGGCTTAAGACTTTGTGGCAACAGGAGTGTAGATTTTTTCAGGATGCACCTTATGCGAAAGTTCGCCAAACTCTCCCTCTCCATCTTATTTTGCTTTTCTGGCGCTGCGGCAGCGATGTTTGGGGTACATCAGGTATCCGTTCCAATTGTGGAAACCCTGATGGAAGCGGATCTGCGCAAACACTCCGAACTCTGGCAACGCCGGGTGATCCTGCATCTTGATGACCCCGCGGGGACCTTCCTCAATGGTGAGCTGACCAGCAATAACATAAGCTACTTTGAGCTGCTGCCAGAAGCCTCCGATGTCTATCGCTTCAAACTCTATGACACCGAGGGGCTGGTGATCTGGTCCACACGCTCCGGCGACAAAGGGCTGTCGGATGCCGACACCTTCCCAGCGCAGGAGATCATGCAAGGCAAGACCTCCTACCGCCGCACCCAGAAACCCGCCGCTGAAATCGATGGGCTGGCGCTCCACGCTCTCTCACAGGATGTGGCCACGCATGAGGTCGCAGAAATCTATGAACCCGTCATTTCTGATGGCCGCGTGATTGGCGCGCTTGAGTTTTACACGGACATCACCGACACCCGCGCCCGGTTCCTCATCCGGGTTCGCGTGCTTTTGGCAGGCCTCACCGCTCTGGCAATTGCAACGGTGACTGCCGTGGCCATTGTGCTTTTCCGTGCAAACAGGCGCCAATATCAGGCCCTCACCCGTCGCACCACCAAAGAAAAGAAACTGCTCAGCGAACAGCTCAAACTCGCCCGCGACGTCAAAATTCTGGGTGAGCTGAACGAATGGCTACAATCCAGCCGCTCTCTGGATGAACTCTTTGACATGGTCAAACGCTTCATGACCCATGTGCTTCCGGATGCCGAAGGCAGCGTGTATGTCTACTCCAACTCCCGCGACGTGCTGGATGGTTGGGCCAGCTGGAACGGCGGCAACCACAAAGACCACATTCGCCCGGACGAATGCTGGGGCCTGCGCCGTGGTCGCACCTATGAATATGGCGATAGCGAGATCAATTTCACATGCTCGCATGCTGAGCCACACAACGATCACCCCTATTTCTGCTTCCCCATTCTAGCCCATGGCGAAACCGTCGGACTGCTGCACCTACGTGCCAAAAGCAACGATTCAGAGATGTTTCACGCCAATCGGGATCTGGCGCAGATGTGCTCTGAGCAGATTTCGATGGCCATCGCCAATGTGCGCATGCGCGACGAGCTGCATGACCAATCCGTGCGCGACCCGCTCACAGGTCTGTTCAACCGCCGTCACATGAACGAAACCCTGCGCAAAACCATCGGTGACAGCCAGCGCAGCACAGAACCCTTTGCCGTGATCGCGATTGACGTGGACCACTTCAAAAAGTTCAACGACACCCATGGCCATGACGCTGGGGATATGGTGCTGCGGGCCGTCGGCTCGGTGCTGCAACAGGATTGCGACCGCGACGATGTGGCCTGCCGCCCGGGTGGCGAAGAGTTCACGCTTATTCTCCCGGGCACCGGGCTCGATCAGGCCCAGGAGCGGGCAGAAAACCTGCGGCGCGCTGTGGAAAACATCAAAGTGCGCTATGGCGAGAAGACTTTGCCTCGCATCACCATCTCTGTTGGTCTGTCCATGTATCCGGAACACGGCACCCTGCCCCAGATGCTTCTGCGCAGCGCAGATGATGCGCTTTACCAGGCCAAAGCCTTGGGGAGAAACAGAGTGGTTGTCGCTGACAGCTTGGAAACTGGAGAACATGAAGGAGAGCCGTGGGAAAAGACAACCCCGACGGCCTTACCATCCGCGGCTGCTGAAGCGCGTGATGACAGTGGCGACACACCCCAAAAGAAAGCAGGCTAAGGCTAAAAACACCAAGCCCCACCAAATCCGGTGGGGTTTTTTTTATTTTACAGAGGGAAATCCCCCCCCTGCCCCTCCCTCTGCGCAGGGTAGAACGCTTGCACCCAAGCCACCACAAATCTTGACGAAATATTAAACGTCATGGTGTACACTACAAATCTTCTAAATTTTGCCTAATTCTCTTAATAACCCTGCGGAAACCGTGGGGTCACTTCGGTTATAGTACATTTGGTTTGCGATCCCCTGTGGCTCACCACAGAAGAGATCGTCTGACGCGCACAGAGAAAGAATTTCACGTGCCCAGTTTCAGCATCAGTGGTGGCAATTCCACCACCTACACCGATCCAACACCGGGCAATGGTTTTGTCATCGACTTTGATCGTCTCGACAACAGCATAAATGTCCAAATCAACGGTGTGGATCTGTTTGTCGGCGGCCCTGCGGGCGCCCCGAACGAACTGCAGTTTCAAACAGCGGCCACAGCGGGCCAAACCGTGCGTTTCGCCGATGGCGACCGCTACGGCACCAACACGCCAGAGATCTGGCAGCTGCGCAATTCCGGGGTCGATCCCGACCCAGTGTTTCGGCTTGAGATCAACCCCGACGGCACCATCGCCCTCTATGGCATGAAATTTAACAATGGCCCGCTCGAAGAGCTGGAGCTGTTCAATGGTCTCACCGTCAACTCCGCCGCCATCGCCAACGCCTGGAACGACGACGGGCCCAACACCGTTGTCGTGGATCAGTCGGTCACCGGACCCACCAACGCAAGTGGCGATTTTGAAGACGTGCCCTGTTTTGTCGCAGGCACCCAAATTGAAACGCTGCTTGGCTCCAAACCGGTTGAGGCGCTGCATGCCGGCGATCTTGTGCTGACCTATGACGGCACCTACGAACCCATTCGCTGGATCGGGTCATGCGCATTGGATGGCGCGCATTTGCGGGCCACACCAAAACTCAAACCGATCCTGATCAAGGCAAACGCCCTGGGGCTCGGGTATCCGCAACGCGATCTTTGCGTGTCTCCCCAGCACCGGATGCTGGTGTCTTCAAAGGTTGCCATGCGCATGTTTGGCACCAGAGACGTGCTGGTCCCGGCCCATAAACTTCTGCCGCTGGATGGCATCGAGGTGCTCGGCGACACGTCCGAGGGCGTGACCTACTGGCACATCCTGTTTGATGACCATCAGGTCGTCTGGTCCAACGGTGCGCCCTCCGAAAGCCTGTTCACCGGTCCGCAGGCGCTCAAGGCGCTTTCACCGGCGGGTCGCGCGGAAATCGAAACGCTGTTCCCTGAAATCTGCGCGCCCGGTTTCAAACCCACCTCCGCCCGCCACATCCCTGCCCAAGGCAAACGCGTCAAAAAAATGGTCGCCCGGCATCAGGCCAACAACATGCCGATCTATTGCCACTCCTAAGCTGAGGCGACGCCTCAGATAGAAACGGCCACTGCAACACCGACACCCAGCTGCTGCCCCCGCACAGCCAAGCCTGACAAGCCCAATCGGAAAGGCCCCTAACGTGCGCCTCAAACACATTTCTGGCCATTTCGCTGTGGCAAAACTCCCACCAGAGGCCGCGCTGCCGAGTTGGTTCACCGGCAGGGGCTTCTCTGCCATGGTGAGAGCGGACGATGAGCTGACCCTTGTGTGCGAGGCCCAACTCATCCCGCAAGAGGTCACAGCCCAGCGCGGATGGGCCTGCTTCCGCACGCTTGGTCCCTTCGCCTTTGACGAAGCCGGCATTGTCGCCGCACTCATAGCACCCATATCCGCAGCCGGCATTGGTGTGTTCGTGCTCTGCACCTTTGACGGAGAGCATATCCTTGTCCCTTCTGAGCATTTTGACAGGGTTCAGAACTTGCTCATCGCACAGGGGCACGAATTTGTCGCCTAGCGCCTGACAATCGGTCCGACAACGCCCCCTGAAACCAGCGTGCCCGGTCTCAGGGGCTTTGCCAGACCACAGCCCTATGCGGCCATAAAAAGGGCCCCGGTCATCATCTGACCGGGGCCTCATCATGTCATATTCTGCGCGTGTTAAGCGGCCAGATCAATAAAGCCCGCCCGAGCTCACCGTGCCAAAATCGGCCTTTGGCCCCACGATGCCAGTGCCACCGCTTGAGGTGGTCACTTCGCGGCCCTTAGAATTGGCGACTTCTTCCACCAGTGGCAGATTCTGCCCCATGGCAAAGCCACCGTCATAGGTGATGCCAAACACCGGCTCCTCGCCATCGCGGAAATACTCTGCCACCACATTGGCACCACTGGCGTCGCCATCCAGCCGCGCACCGGTGTAGCGGTCAATCTTGATGAAATGCCCACCCGGCGGCACACGGAACTTGCCGCCGCCGTATTTCTGCACCGCCTCTTCCATGAACTCCTGGAACACAGGGCCACAGGTGGTGCCACCATAGGCCCCACGCCCCAGCGGCCGGGGCCGGTCATAACCGATGTAACAGCCTGCCACGATATTGCTGGTGAAGCCGACAAACCACACGTCTTTGGCCTCATTGGTGGTGCCGGTCTTGCCAGCGACAGGCACAGGCAGATTGATCTGGCTGCTCGCCGTACCACGCGTTACCACGCCTTCCATCATCGAGGTCAGCTGATAGGCGGTCACCGCATCCATCACCCGCTCCCGGTTGGTCACGATACGTGGCCCCCGTGTGGCCGGGATACTTGGATCCAGGCAGTCGGTACATTCGCGCTGGTCATGACGATAGATCGTCTTGCCATAGCGGTCCTGCACCCGGTCCACCAAGGTCGGCTCCACACGCTCACCGCCATTGGCAAACATCGCATAGGCCGCCACCATCTGATAAAGCGTGGTTTCATCCGCCCCAAGCGAGTTCGCCAGAAACGCCCCCATATTGTCATAGACGCCAAAACGTTCTGCATAGCGCGCCACGGTCTCCATCCCAACCTCTTGCGCCAGACGAATGGTCATCAGGTTCCGGCTCATCTCAATGCCAGTGCGCAGCGGGGTCGGCCCGTAGAATTTGTTGGTCGAGTTCTTCGGGCGCCAGACCCCCTGCGGTGTGTTGATCTCAATGGGCGCATCAATCACGATGGTCGCGGGGGAATAGCCGCTGTCGAGGGCTGAGGCATAGACAAAGGGCTTAAAACTAGATCCCGGCTGACGCTTCGCCTGCGTCGCGCGGTTAAACACCGTGTCCTGATAGCTGAAACCGCCTTGCATGGCGATCACACGGCCGTTGTTCACGTCCATCGCCATAAAGCCGCCCTGCACCTCCGGCACCTGCCGCAAAGACCAGCGCACAAATTCACCGCTGTCATCCTTGGTGATCGCGCGCACCAGCACCACGTCACCCTCAGAAACCAGATCGCCCGCCACACGCGCCTTGCGGGCAAGCGAACCATCCGCAAGCCGTTTGCGCGCCCAGGTCACATCTTTGGCACTGATCCAATGGCCGTCGGCGTCATCTTCCACGCCCTCGATCCCGATCCGCGCATCATTGCTGCCAACTTCCAGCACGACCGCCGGATACCATTGCCCCTCAAGATCCACATCACGTGGCACCGACACTTCCGCCAGCGCACCGCGCCATGCAACATCATCTGTCAGCAGGCTAGCATCAATCACCTCACCGGTCCCACGCCAGATGCCACGGCTGCGATCATATTTTTCAAGCGCACGGCGCAGCGCCCGCGCCGCCACATCCTGCATCTCCGGGTCCTCGGTCGAACGCACGGTCATCCCGCCGGAGAAGAACTCGTCCTCGCCAAAGTCACGGCTCAACTGTCGGCGAATCTCATCCGTGAAATAATCCCGCGATGGCAGAGTTGATTTGAAGCTCTCATAATCACCATTCTGCACCGAGCGCAGCGGCAGCTCCTTTTCAGCCTCATAGACCGCCTGCGTGATATAGCCGTTTTCGGCCATTTCCTTCAGCACAAAGTTGCGCCGCGCCAGCACCCGCTCTTTGTTGCGCACGGGATGGAACTTGCCCGGCGCTTTGGGCATGGAAGCCAAAGTCGCCGCCTCATGTGGGGCAAGCTCTTCCAGCGACTTGTTAAAATAGGTCTGCGCGGCTGCGGCCACACCATAAGAGTTCTGCCCGAGGAAAATTTCGTTCATATAGAGCTCAAGGATCTGATCTTTGCTCAGCGTCTCCTCGACGCGGGTCGCCAGAATGATCTCTTTGATCTTACGTTCAATGCGCCGGTCACCCGACAACAGGAAGTTTTTCATCACCTGCTGCGTGATCGTCGAGGCCCCCCGCACGCTTTCCCCACGGCTCTGCACCGCTTCCACAGCCGCCGCAGCGATCCCGCGCGCGTCAAAGCCTGAGTGGTAGTAAAAGTTCTTATCTTCTGCGGAGATAAAGGCCTCTTTCACCATATCCGGAATCTCTTCCGCAGGCACAAACAGACGCCGCTCTTTGGCAAATTCATCAATGATATGGCCCTCACCCGAATAAATCCGGCTGATGGTCGGCGGCTTGTACTGCGCAAGGCTCTCATGGCTTGGCAGCTCTTGCCCATAGATCCAAAACACCGCCCCAATAGAGAGCGCCACAACGGCCAACCCCATGGTGACAAAGGTGAAAATGGTTCCGAAGAAAGACAGAATAAAACGTATCACGCCGAAGGCCCTTAAGTCGCAGCTCAGAGCCTCTCTATATAGGCGCGCGCAGGGCGGGTCAAAACACCTCTCTGTGCCTCAGGCAAATAAGCGCTGCGTCATATAGTGCGTATCACGACGCCGACGCGTTCTCCCGCTGCGCCAGATACTCTGCCAGCCGTGCTTTCATATTGGGCACCGCATTGTTCATTCGCAAAAACCGCGTCACATCCCACATGCGCCAGGCCTGCCCTTCCTCCCCCAGCCGCAGCCGGTTGATGTCCAGATCCGGCACTTCCGCCACAAAAAACCAGTTGACCACCTCACCCTGTCGTCCAGAAGCATAACGGCGTTTGTAGGTCAGTGTTGCCTCTGGCAGCGCCAGCCCCAGTTCTTCATGCAATTCGCGCAGCACACAGGATTCGGGGCTTTCTCCATCCTCGCGCCCACCGCCGGGGAAATCCCACATGTTTGGAAACGGAATATCCGCCTTGTTGTCCCGCAGAATGGAGACAAGCTGATCCCCTTTCAAAAGCGCCAGCTTGGCACCGTCAAAATCGGTAAATTCGCGCATTTCGACCCGTCTGTTGTGTTCGTCTTCCCCCGGCAGCACTCGACGGTGTTTGCGGCGCAAAGGGAAGCCACCTTTCCACTAGATTGCGGTAATAGGCGGAGCTTTGCCACCCACAACGGCACATGTCTGGAAAGTCATTGGCTGGTGGCCGTCGCGCGGCGAAGCCTATTGGCGCACAAGCGCCCGTGTCGCTTTGTCCTCTTCGATCCACGCCAACAGCCCGTCGCGCAAACCCGCCGCCATCGCCGCGCGCCATCCAGCATCCTGCAAGTTTGCCAAATCCTGCTGATCTGACATGAAGCCCAACTCAATCAAAACCGAGGGCACATCCGCCGCCTTCAAGACGGAAAATGCACCTTCTCTCAGTGGCTTACGGTTCAATCTTACACCACCATCACGCAAGGAACCTGCCAAGGAATGGGCCAGTTTGTCGGTGCGCGGCTCCGTCTCCATCCGCGCCAGATCCAACAGCACATCGGTTACTTCATCATCCGCGCCGGACAGATCCACACCAGAGATGATGTCCGCGCGATTATGCCGTTCCGCCAGCAAGGCAGAGGCTGCGTCACTCGCCTCTTCTGACAGGGTGTAAATCGTCGCGCCCTTGGCATTGCCCTGGCTCAGGCTGTCGGCATGCAAGGACAAAAACACATCGGCCTGATGCTGATGCGCCAACGCGACCCGACCCTCAAGCGAGACAAACACATCCGCATCCCGCGTCATGATCACCTCAAAATCTCCAGCCCGGCGCAGCAGGTCACGCAGCTCGCGCGCAAACATCAACATCAGCGCCTTTTCCTGCACATCTCCCCGCTCAGCTCCCGGATCAATGCCGCCATGCCCCGGATCAATCATCACCCGTGTCGGGGCCCAATCCGGGCGTGGCGCAGGCGCTGCCTCTGCTGCGGGCGCAGGCAAATCCCAGCGCGGGTCATAGGGCGCGCCAGCCGCTGACCCAAAAGTCTCTGCATCCGTCGGCGCCAGTCGCAGCGCCAGCGTCGCCGCCCCCGTGGCCTCGGCCACAGCCATCTCCGCGCTTTCCACATCAAACGGTCCCGCCAAATCGAGCACCATCCGGCTCCACCCCGGACGATAGGCACCAAAGCGCAACCCGCTCACGCCTTCTGCACTGCCGAGTTCCCCCGCCTTGAGGGTGCCCCAGTCAACCTCGCGAAAGTCCAGCACAACCCGGCGTGGGTCGTCCAGTGTAAACACCCGCCACGGCACCCCTTGGCTCAGATGGAGGCGCAGGTCCGTGGCCCCACGCCGCCCGTCAGACAGGCCACTCCCGGCCACATCCAATCGCGCCAGCGCGGAAAACCCATCCTCCTGCGCCCCCGCAAAGGTCGGCCCCAAAGCCACGCACAGCCCCAAAGCTGCCGCCCGTAGAAAGCTCATAGATCTGCCAAATCGCGCGCTCAAAATCATGCCTGCCCCACCGCTGTTCCGCGTGTCTTTGGGCACACCCTATATCAGCGCAACCGCCTATGCCACGCCCGGTTTGCCTAAGCTTGGACAGACCGGTGTTTCACACCTTCGGATCCGGGTTCACAGTGAAACCATCCACGGCAATCACCTGCCCGCTGATCATCCGCGCTTTGTCAGAACTCAAGAACACCGCCATATCCGCCACATCACGCGCCTCCACAAAGGCACCCAGCGCTGTGCCTGCGGCATAGCCTTCATAAACCGCATCCCGCGTCATGCCTTTGGCCGCCGCTTCCCGCGCCAGAACGCCTTCCATACGCGGCCCTTCCACCGCGCCGGGACAGATCACATTGGCCCGCACACCAAAGCTGCCCAGCTCCATAGCCAGCGTTTTGGTCAGTCCGATCACCGCCCATTTCGCCGCTGCATAAGGTGCGCGATACGGGTAGCCATATTGCCCCGCCGTTGAGCTGGTGATCACAATCGTCCCCTGCCCGGCAGCCTTCATCATAGGCGCCGCGTATTTCGCCGCCAGAAACGCGCCTTCCAGGTTGACCGCCACGCAGGCCTGCCAGTCTTGCAGTTTTATGTCCTCCACCGCCGCTGTTGGCCCAGCAACTCCGGCATTTGCGCAAAGCGCATCCAGCCCGCCCCATGCGGCCTCCACCTCCGCAAAAAGCGCGGCCACGCCCGTCTCATCCGTCACATCAAGCTGCGTCTTGCGCCAGCTATCCGGCACCTCCGCCAAGGCCGCGCCATCCAGATCCGCGACCCAGACCTGCCAGCCTTCACTTGCAAAAGCGTCCGCCATCGCGCGGCCAATACCAGAGCCGCCCGCCGTGATCAGAACCCGCCCGCTCACCGCGGCTGCCCCACATAGCGCCCAGCGCCCTCAGGTGCTGGCAGATCCGCCTGCGCCTCACAGATCATCTTCAGATTGGCCGCGATCTCTGCGCTAAACGGCGCAGGCCGCCGCGTCTCAAGGCTCACATGGATCAGGATATGCTCCCCCGTCGCCAAGAGCTTCTCGCCCGCATACATCTCATGCCAGAGATGCATCTTCTTGCCTTCGCCCATCAACACACGAGTGCGCACCTCAATCACGCTGCCCAGATGGGTCTCGTCGATATGTCGGATATGCGTCTCCGCAGTGAAAAAGCTCCCGCCCGTCGCGATGTAGGCCTGATCACAGCCAATGATCTCCATCAACCGGTCAGTGGCATCGGCAAAAGCATGCAGATAGCGGCTCTCGGTCATATGCCCGTTGTAATCCAGCCAATCGATCGGCACCGCCCGGCGCACGGTCACAATCGGCAAACTCGCATCCACAATCTCGCTGGCCTTGCGCACCATACCCGCCTCGGCAGAGAGCTTGGCGTCATGTTGATTGAGCACCGCACCGGAGGCAAAATCCTGCGCCTTCAAGGCCCGCATCATCGACACAAGGTTGTTGTCGCGAATGCGCTCCATCTCGCGAATGCTCATATGGCCGGACTGTGCATCAGACTGCCCCGCAATCAGATCCACCAGTTCCTCAGTGAACTCGGGCACATCCATGAGCTTGGTCCAGGGCCATTCCAGCGCGGGGCCAAATTGCGCCATGAAATGCTTCATCCCAGCTTCACCGCCCGCCACACGATAGGTGTCAAACAGCCCCATCTGCGCCCAGCGAATGCCAAAGCCCATGCGGATCGCCTCATCAATCTCTTCGGTGGTGGCAATCCCGTCTTTCACCAGCCACAGCGCCTCGCGCCACACGGCCTCCAGAAAACGGTCCGCAATATGGGCATCAATCTCCTTGCGCACATGCAGCGGGAACATCCCCACCCCGGTCAGGATCTCTTTCACCCGCGTCACCATTTCTGGCGGGTTCTTCTCAGTGGGCACCACTTCCACCAGCGGCATCAGATAGACCGGGTTAAACGGATGGGTCACCACAATCTGCGCAGGCCGCGAGGCACAGCCCTGCAATTCACTCGGCTTAAAGCCACTGGTAGAGCTGCCAATGATGGCGTCTTCGGCGCAATGCTCCTGCAGCGTCTGATAGACCTTCCGCTTCAGCTCCAGCCGCTCCGGCACGCTCTCCTGAATCCAAGCTGCGCCGTCCACAGCCTCAGACATGGTGTCATGAAAACTCAGCGCGCCTTCCGCTGGCAAGGCCGTGTCACTCAGCCCCGGCAAGCTCACCCGTGCATTGGCAATCACCTCGCCAATCTTGCGCTCCGCCTCCGGGTCCGGGTCAAACACCCGCACATCCCAGCCATTGAGCAGAAACCGCGCGGCCCATCCGCCGCCAATCACGCCACCGCCAATAACCGCAGCTGTCTTTGTCATCCCTTGTCCTTTCCGCATGATACGGGTCGCTGCACCTCTGTGCGCGCCCTAGTCTCCCTCGAAAAAGGAGACCGCCTATGTCTGTTCACTTTCATCCGTTGCCCGCCGCCGAGGTGGCCGCAATTCGCGCCACCCGCATCGATTCCTATGGCAACCCCGTGGAGCGCGCGATATGTGACGGCCCCGGTTTTCCCTGCCGGTCCTGTCTGACAGAAACCGCCGCCGGGGAACCCTTCCTCACGCTCGCCCACCGCCCCTTTGAGGGACAAAACCCCTTCACCGAAACCGGTCCGATCTATCTCTGTGAAAGCTGTGAGGGCACGCCGCCAAGCGCTACGCTTCCGGCGATCCTGAGCGCGCCCACCCATATTGTGCGTGGCTACAGCGCGGATGAACGGATTGTCTACGGCACGGGACAAGTCAGCCCGACAGCAGACATCAGCACTTATGCCGCCGCTCTGCTGGCGCGGGACGACATCGCTTTTGTCGATGTGCGCAGCGCCTCCAACAACTGTTTCCTGTGTCGGATCAAGCCGGCCTGAAACGCGCAACCCCGCGGCGGCGCAGCGCGAAAAAGGCTGAGCAACGGCCTTTCTTAACCTTTGCACCGCCGATTCAGGGACCGTTTTTGGCACCGACGCAATACCGTAGGGATACCGACGCGATACCGACGTGTTGTGTTTTTGGCCAAACAGCGCGCGGTGGGCCCAAAAGCCTGCAAAGCTTACCACGCCGCGCGCAGCTGTTGCGCCGCCCTCCCGCAAGGTCTCAGCCCTTCGGCGCGCGTTTCACCAGCCCCAGCTTTTCGCGTACTTCTGCCGGGCCAATCACCCGCGCACCCATGTTCTCAATGATCGTGCCCGCGCGCTCCACAAGCTGCCAGTTCTCAGCCAGCACCCCTTTGTCGAGCCACAGATTGTCCTCCAGCCCCACACGCACATTGCCACCCGCCAGCACCGCAGCCGCCACATAGGCCATCTGATGGCGCCCCAGAGCAAAGGCGCTAAACGTCCACTCATCCGGCACATTGTTGACCATCGCCATAAAGGTATTGAGATCATCCGGCGCGCCCCATGGCACGCCCATGCAGAGCTGCACAAGCGCATTGGGCTCCAGCACGCCATCTTTGACCAGCTGTTTGGCATACCACAGATGCCCGGTGTCAAAGGCTTCAATCTCGGGCTTAACCCCCAAATCTGTCATCATTTTTCCCATCGCCGTCAGCATGCCCGGCGTGTTGGTCATCACATAGTCGGCCTCGGCAAAGTTCATCGTGCCGCAATCCAATGTGCAGATCTCCGGCAGGCATTCCGCCACATGGGCCACACGCTCGGTGGCCCCCACCATATCTGTGCCCGCCACGGTGGGCAGAGGGGTTTCCACCCCGCCAAACACCATGTCGCCGCCCATGCCGGCGGTCAGATTCAGCACCATGTCGACCTCGCTGTCGCGGATGCGGTCTGTTACCTCACGATAAAGCCCCAGATCACGGCTCGGCGCGCCGGTTTCCGGGTCACGCACATGGCAATGCACCACCGCCGCGCCCGCCTTGGCCGCCGCAATCGCACTGTCGGCAATCTGCTTGGGGCTGCGCGGCACATGCGGGCTGCGATCCTGCGTGCCACCCGATCCGGTCACGGCACAGGTGATGAAAACCTCACGATTCATTTGCAGCGGCATGGTGATTCCTTTCTTGATTCTTGCCCAACCGTACCGCTCTTGCCGCGCAACACTTTTCATTTTACGAAAGAAACATGCCTCAATCCGCAGAAATCAGCGTTTTTCACCCAAACCCCGCGCCGCTCAACACGGCCATTTTGGTACTGGATGAGTGCAACACGCTGAGCTTTGCCGCCACAGTAGACCCAATGCGCGCCGCCAACCGCCGCGCTGGAAAAACGCTTTTCAAATGGCAGTTTTTCACCGCAGATGGCACCCCTGCCACCCTCACCAGCGGACTTGAAATACACGGCCCAGCCCTCTCCGAACTGGACAGCTGTGACCTTCTTTTTGTGGTCGCAGGCTTTCGTCTGGAAGAACAATCAACGCCACGCCTAGGGGCCTCACTACGCCGTATCTATGCCTCTGGTGCCTCTCTTGCCGCAATCGACGGCGGACCATGGCTCGTCGCGCGTGCCGGGCTTCTGGACGGCCATGAAGCAACGACTCACTGGGAAGATCTCGAAAACTTCTCCCAACAATTCCCGCAGGTTAAAACGCTTCAGGACCGGTTTTGCCTCTCTGGCCGCATCGCCACATCCGGCGGGGCCAGCCCCTGTATCGACATGATGATGCACCTGATTGCCAGCCGTTTCAGCCCCGATCTCGCACGCCGCGTCGGCAGCGCTTTTCTCTACGATCCGATGCCCTCTCAGGCACAAAGCCCTACGTCTACGCCACGCCAGATGCGCCAACACCCGCAAGTTGGCCGTGCGCTGGATGTCATGGCCCGCGCGCTCGACACGCCGCTCTCCATCCCTGCCATCGCGTCAATCCTCGGCACCTCAACCCGCACGCTGGAGCAGCGTTTTGCCGCGCATCTGAACAGCTCGCCACAGGCCACATATCTGCACCTGCGCCTCGAAGAAGCCCTGCGCCTCGCCACAGACACCCGCCTGCCAGTGCACGACATCGCCCTCGCAACAGGCTTCAACAGCCCCACCAGCTTCGCCCGCACCTTCAAAAAGGCCCATGGCACCTCGGTCAGAGAGCTGCGCAAAAAGCGCAGCTAACCGTCAATTTTAGTTGGAAATATCGCTAGCGCGCAGCGGCAAAAATCGCCTCGACATTCAGATGCGCTTCAACGTGATCTGCCAGACGATCCAGCACCGCCTGCACCGTGGCGTCATAGCCCTCGTTGCCCACCTGCGCGCCCAGCGCGGTCAGCCAGGCCCGGCGAAACCCATCGTCGCGGAACATGCCGTGCAGATAGCTCCCGGCCACCTGCCCTCCGGCTGACACAGCCCCCTCATCGCGCCCGTCCACCTGCGCAAAGGGTCGCGTCCGATCCGGCCCATCCGTGCGCCCGATGTGGATTTCATAGCCCCGAAACGCCTCACCGGAGGCCACATGCACCGCCTCCGTTTCCGTCAGACGTTTGTCCGGTGTCATCACTGTTTCCACATCCAAAAGCCCAAGCCCTTCGGTTTCGCCAGCAGGCCCTTCGATACCCTCCGGATCCTTCACGACCGCGCCAAGCATTTGATATCCGCCACAAATCCCAAGCACATGCCCACCGCGCCGCACATGCGCGGCGAGATCAACATCCCAGCCCTGCTCCCGCAGAAACGCCAGATCGCCCCGGGTCGATTTGCTGCCCGGAATGATCACCACATCCGCATCGCCGGGGATCGGCTCCCCCGCGCGCAACATGGTCAGCGACACGCCCGGCTCCTGCGCCAGCGGGTCCAGATCGTCGAAGTTCGCAATCCGAGAGAGCCCCAGACAAACCACTTTCAAACCGCCATCACGCTCGGCATTCTTGATGTCCAGCGCATCCTCGGCAGGCAATTTCCACGCCTCCCCGAAATAGGGCAACACCCCAAAACCGGCCCAGCCTGTGGTCTCTTTGATCAGGTCGTAACCGTCATCAAACAGGCTCGGATCACCGCGAAACTTGTTGATCAGGAAGCCCACAACCAGCGCTGCGTCCTCCTCGGAAATCACCGCCTGCGTCCCGACAACTTGCGCAATCACGCCACCCCGGTCGATGTCACCGGCCAGCACCACAGGCACCTCTGCGGCCTGTGCAAAGCCCATATTGGCGATATCTCCGGCCCGAAGATTGACCTCCGCCGGGCTGCCCGCGCCCTCAACAATCACCAGATCACTTTTTGATTTCAGCCGGTTAAAGCTCTCAAGCACCGCCTCAAGCAACTGCGGCTTGAACTTGGCATACTCCCGCGCCTTCACCGTGGTCAGCCGCTTTCCCTGCACCACCACCTGTGAGCCCACATCGGTTTCCGGCTTCAAAAGCACTGGGTTCATGTCCACAGTCAGCGCCTTGCCGCAGGCCAGCGCCTGCAACGCTTGCGCCCGGCCGATCTCGCCGCCATCAGAGGTCACAGCCGCGTTGTTGGACATGTTCTGCGGCTTAAACGGTGCCACAGACAGACCCCGACGCGTCGCCGCCCGGCACAACCCCGCCACAAGCATCGACTTGCCAACGTTGGAGCCTGTGCCCTGAATCATAATCGCTTTGCCCATGGCTCAGCCCTGTTTTGGGAGGAAGGCCTCCACCGCCGCAGAGGCGATGACAAGCACGTTTCCGTCATCGGGATTTGTCACATTCATACCCCCAAAGACCGCTTTCACCTCCGCGCGCCCGCGTGGCAAACGCGCAACCAATGCGTCACAATCCACTTGCTCCGGGTCTTGGACGCCGACTGTCACCTGCACACGCATCTCTTTGGGATCTTTGCCTAAAGCGGCAAACATCGGGATCGAAGAATGGCGAATCGCATCCTCGATCGCACGGGCCGCAGCCTTGGTGTAATCCTGCCCGTATTGGTCGTTGCCCATGCCCATTTCGATGATGAAACGCTGCTCGCTCATGCCGCGACCTCCACATCCAAAGCCACCGAAATCGCCACATTGGACATCACCGTAGGGTTGCCCCCATCATTGCGCGGCACGTCCAGCCCGCCTTTGACCGGCACAACTGTGACCTGCCCATAAGGGAAGATCGCCGCAATCACCGCGGTGTCAATCTGCTCCGGTTGCTGCACCGCCACCTCAACGGTGATGATCATCTCTGATTTGTCCTTGCCGAACAACTCCGCCAGATTGATCGAATTGTGCCACAGCGCGTCTTTCACAGCCCGGCTCGCCGCCTCGGTGTAGTCCTGACGGCGCAGCGAAGAGCCCATGCCAAATTCGGTGAGAAGGCGTTTGATCGCCATCAGAACTCCACCCCCGCCTGCGCTTTGATGCCATCGCGGAACGGATGTTTCAGCAGGGTCATCTCCGTCACCAGATCGGCGGCCTCAATCAGCTCCGGCTTGGCATTGCGTCCAGTCAAAAGAACGTGAGTCATGTCCGGCTTTTCGCTCAGCAGAAAATCGACCACCTCGTCGATATCCAGATAGTCGTTGCGCAGCGCGATGTTGATTTCATCCAGCATCACAAAGCGATTTGCCGGATCACGGATCAGCTCTTTAGCAAGCTCCCAGCCCGCCTGCGCTTTGGCAATGTCACGCTCACGATCCTGCGTCTCCCAGGTAAACCCTTCCCCTGAAACGTGAAATTTCACCTCATCTTTGAAGTGCGTGCGCAGAAAATCTCTCTCTCCCGTCGCCCAGGTCCCCTTGATAAACTGCACCACGGCGACGGGCATGCCATGCGAAATACAGCGCATGATCATACCAAACCCAGACGAGCTCTTGCCCTTGCCCGGCCCGGTGTGGACCATGATGAGGCCCTTTTCCTCGGTCTTGGTGGCCATCATACGGTCCCGCGCTGCCTTGATTTTCGCCATCTTGGCCTTGTGGCGTTCGTTCTGATCCGTGTTTTCAGACATTCGTGCCTCTCCGTTCCCGCTTGACTTGGCCGCAATCATTGCCCATTCGAGGTGTCGTTGGTTCCTGCTCCCTCGGGGCAGGTGAAAAGGGAATGTGAAACGGGTCCGACGTCAAGGCCCAAAGCGCAGCCGCCCCCGCGACCGTGACCGGAGAGGTCCGCCACAGCCACTGGAGCGATCCGGGAAGGCAGGAGGGCCACCAGAGCGCAAGCTCTGAAATCTGCAAGCCGGGAGACCTGCCAGCGGAGAAGACATAAACCGGACGGGGTGTTTCGGTGTTGGGCTCTCTTTATGATGTCCCGTGTGCCCCCGTCCCTGCGAAGGGACCAAAACTGATGGCTGATGCATCCGCTCCAGTCGACCTGCTTGTCTGCACCACCTGCCGTGCAGGTCAGCCCACCGACATTGAAGGGCCACGCCCCGGCACCCAGCTGTTTGAAGCCCTCAGGGCGTCAGATTTGCCGGACAACGTGACTGTGAAAGGCGTGGCATGCTTTTCCAACTGCGACTCTGGCTGCTCGGTCACCATTCGTGGTGGCGATGAACGCTGGACCTACGTCTATGGCAATTTCACTGGCGCAGACGACGCGGAGCTGGTTGCCGAGGGCGTGACCAAATACGCCGAAACCGTCGATGGGCTGGTGCCTTGGCGTGAACGCTCGACCCACTTCCGCAAAAACTGCATTGCACGCATTCCCCCACTGGAGATCCCTGAATGAGCACTCTTGAAAAACTTCCCGTCACCGTCATCACCGGCTTTCTGGGATCCGGCAAAACAACGCTGGTGCGCAACCTCATGACAAAGCCGCAGGGCAAACGCCTCGCAGTAATCGTGAATGAATTTGGCGATGTTGGCGTGGATGGCGAGATCCTGAAATCCTGCGCAATTCCGGACTGCCCAGCGGAAAACATCATGGAGCTGGCGAATGGCTGCATCTGCTGCACCGTGGCCGATGATTTCATCCCCACGATCGAAGCCCTGATGAACCTTGAGACCCGCCCAGAGCACATCCTGATTGAAACCTCTGGCCTGGCCTTGCCAAAACCGCTGCTGAAGGCGTTTGACTGGCCCGATATCCGCTCCAAGATCACTGTGGACGGCGTGATCGCTCTGGCTGATGCGGAGGCTGTCGCCGATGGCCGCTTTGCAACTGATGTGGCTGCTGTGGATGCGCAGCGCGAAGCGGATGAAGGTCTGGATCACGAAACCCCTCTGTCTGAGGTGTTTCTCGATCAAATCAACTGCGCCGACATCGTGCTTTTGACAAAACCTGACCTCGCAGGCCCCGAGGGCGTTGCCAAGGCCAAAGAGATCGTCCTGTCAAAAGCACCCCGCGCCCTGCCGGTGGTTGAAGTGGCTGAAGGCGATGTAGACCCGCGTGTGATCCTTGGTCTGGAAGCCGCCGCAGAAGACGATCTGGAGGCCCGCCCTTCCCATCACGAAGATCATCATCACGCGCATGATCACGACGATCACCATCATGACGACGACCATCACCATGATCACCACCACGACCACAATCACGATGCTTTCAACAGCATTGTCGTGGATGTGCCTGAACAATCCGATCCTGCGGCTTTTGCTGCCAAGATTGAAAAAATGGCCAAAGATCTCAACATTCTGCGCGTCAAAGGCTACGCCGCGGTTGAAGGCAAACCGATGCGCCTTTTGGTGCAGGCGGTGGGCGCACGCGTGCGGCATCAGTTTGATCGCCCATGGAAGGCCGAAGAAGGCCGTCAGGGCCGGATGGTCGTGATTGCTGAACATCATGACGTAAATGTGGATGCGATCCACGCAGCTCTGGTAGACTAAACTGCCATGCATGTAGTCTTTCGCGAAAGCCATGGCCTTGATGAGGCCGAAACCCCGATGGATCTGGGCCAGTCCCCGGCCGATCTGGTGGTGCTGTCTTTTTCTGACAGCGACCTTGGGGCTTTCGCGGCAGGCTGGCACCGCAGCAATGGCGATCTGCCAACGCTGCGCCTTGCCAATCTGACAGCGTTGAAACACCCGCTGTCAGTCGACACCTATATTGACCAAACGCTGTCTGGCGCCAAAGCCATCCTTATCCGTCTGATTGGCGGCATTTCTTACTGGCAATACGGCATTCAACAGGTGCAGGCCCTTGCAGCGGAAAAGGACATCGCCCTAGCGGTGCTGCCCGCAGATGGCCGCCCTGACACACGATTGGATGAGGTGTCCACCCTCCCGGTGTCCACTCTGCACCGCCTGACGCATCTTTGCGACACCGGCGGCGCCATTGCCGCACAGGCCGCTTTGGCACAACTCGCCCTGTCTGCAGGGCTTTATGCCAAGCCGGTCATGGGCTCCAAAGCCCTGCCGGATCACGGCGGCTGGACGCCTGAGACGGGCCTATCTGATCCTCTTGCTGCGCGCGATCCTGCAAAACCACTGATTGCCCTGACCTTTTATCGTGCTTACGTCAGTTCCGCCGACACCGCGCCAATTGAGGCCATGTTTGAGGAGTTTCGCGCACGAGGTTTTGATGTGGTGGGCCTGTTTGCCCCTTCCCTCAAAGTGCCCGCATCGGCCGCATGGCTAGCCGAAACCCTGCGCACCCTTGCACCTGCCGCCATTGTGAATGCCACGTCGTTCTCCGGCAAAGGGGCCGATGGCACCTCGCCTTTGGACGCCACCGAAGCACCCGTTTTTCAGGTGGCGCTGGCCACCTCCCGCAAAAAAGCCTGGGCAGAGGCAGAACGTGGCCTCGCGCCTTCTGACCTCGCCATGCATGTGGTTCTGCCTGAAGTGGATGGCCGCCTCTTTGCCGGCGTCGCCTCATTCAAGGAGCCGGGCAAAAAGGACCCGGCACTGGAATACTCTCGCTTTGCCCACCGCCCCGTGCCAGAGCGGATCATGGCAATTGCCGACAAGGTCGAGGGTTGGGTGCGTCTTGCGCAAAAGCCCAACGCAGAAAAACAACTCGCTTGTGTGCTCTCCACCTACCCCGGCAAAGACTGGAACATGGCCCACGCGGTTGGGCTGGACCCGCTCGCAAGTGTTGAGGCGATCCTGTCTGACTTTGCCGAGGATGGTTTTGAAACCGGTCACGCCGACAGCGCACTGGCGGACGCGCTGCTGGGAGAACCCCTCACATGGTCGCTGGCGGAATATAAGTCCGCGCTCAGCACCCTGCCGCAGGCACTGCAAGAGGATCTTGCCACCGCATGGGGCGCGCCAGAGGATGATCCCACCGTCGCAGGCGATGCCTTCACCTTCAAGGCCACAAAACGCGGCAACATCCTGATCGCGTTGCAACCAGAGCGCGGCACCGATCAGCTGCGAGAAGACGAGTACCACGATCTTTCCCGCGTGCCGCGCCATTCCTATGTGGCTTTCTATCTCTGGCTCCGGCAGACACAGTGTGTTGACGCGCTACTACATATTGGCGCCCATGGTACGCTTGAATGGCTGCCCGGCAAATCTGTTGCCTTGTCTGAAGCCTGCTGGCCCGAAGTGCTGATTGGCAACGTACCGGTGATCTACCCGTTTATCGTGAACGACCCCGGCGAGGCCGCACAAGCCAAGCGTCGCATCAACGCGCTCACATTGGGGCATGTGCCGCCGCCGCTCAAAGCCAGCGCAACACCGCAGCGTTTTGCGCGTCTGGAAACGCTTCTGGATGAGTTCTCCAATGCGGACGGCCTAGATCCCAAGCGCCGGGACCGGCTGCAATCTGACATTAAGGGCGAGGCCGAAGCTCTTGGCCTAAAATCAGAACTTGGCCTTGATGACGTGACTTGTCTCGCCGAGACCATCACCCGCATCGACACTTTTGTTTGTGACATCAAGGAAAGCCAATTCGGCGACGGGCTGCATGTCTTTGGCCGCGCGCCAGAGCAGGCTGGCGCGTTTGATGCAGCCCCCTCTGCTCACGCAGAACGCGCCGCGCTCACCCGCGCCTTAGCAGGCAAACGCATTGAGGCAGGCCCCTCCGGTTCGCCCTATCGCGGACGCAAAGATGTGCTGCCCACGGGCCGCAATCTCTTCACCACCGACCCACGGTCTGTGCCCTCGCGTTCCGCCTATGCGCAGGGTGTGAAACTGGCCGAAGAGCTGGTGCGTCGTCATCTGCAAGAAGAAGGCGACTATCCCAAAAACCTGATTGTGGATCTCTGGGGCAGCGCCACCATGCGCACCGCAGGCGAAGAGTTTGCCATGGCGCTGCATCTCTTGGGCGCAAAACCTGTCTGGGACGAAGGCAGCGAGCGGGTCTCCGGCGTTGAAATCCTGCCCATCGCTCTGCTGGACCGCCCCCGGATTGATGTCACCCTGCGTGTCTCTGGTCTGTTCCGAGATGTCTTTCCAACGCTCTCCACCCTCTTTGGTCAGGCTGTCAAAGCTTTGGCAGAACGCGACGAAGCCGCCGACTGGAACCCATTCGCGGGCCGCATCACGGCCCCTCGCGTCTATGGCCCCGCGCCCGGCAGCTACGGCCTTGGCATGGGCCACGACATTGAAAATTACTCAGACGAAGGCCGCAAAGCCGCAGGCGAGGCTTGGCTCAACGCGTCCTCTTATGCTTTTGATGGCGACAAGATCACCAAAGACGCAGCTGGCATTCGCGCGCTGGTGGGCGCCGCAGACAGCTTTGTTCACCTGCAGGACATGCCGGAAACCGACCTCCTGCTGGCGTCTGATTATGCCACCCACGAGGCAGGCTTTGCCGCCGCGCAAAAGATCACCGGCGGCAATGCCAACCTTTATCATGTGGACAACACCAACCCGGAAAACCCCCGCGCCCGCAGCCTGACCGAAGAAATCGCGCGTGTGGTGCACGCCCGCGCCACCAACCCGGATTGGCTGGCTGGCATGATGCGTCACGGTTTCCGCGGCGGTGCCGAAATCGCCGCAACGCTGGAGCATATGGCCGCCTTTGCCAATCTGGCAGGTGCAGTGCCACCACAGCTGTTTGACGCCTATCATGATGCCACTCTTGGCGATGATGGCGTTGTCGATTTTCTACAAAAAGAAAACCCGCAGGCATTGGTCGCGATGCGAGATCGTTTCGCCGCGCTCTATGAGGCCGGGCTCTGGGTCACCCGCCGCAACTCCATTCTGGCGGAGCTTGAGCAACTGCCATGAGCCGCCCCGCCGCCAAAGGCTGGTGCCCCGGTGCCTACAAGCCCATGATGTCTGGCGACGGACTGGTTGTGCGCGTGCGCCCGATGCTGGCGCGGCTGACACAGGCGCAGGTGCTCGGCCTCTGCGCCACAGCACAGAAATTTGGCTCTGGCTTGATCGATCTCACCAGCCGCGCCAACCTGCAAATCCGCGGCGTGGCAGAAGCAGATCACGAGGCCGTTCTGGAACGTCTCGCAAATCTTGGCCTGCTGCCAGATGATCCCCTTCTGGAAAGCCGCCGCAACATCCTGATCCCGCCGCTCTGGCAAGCCGGAGACGAAACCGACCGGATCGCAAACGCACTGGTTGCTCGTTTGGGCGAGTTCCCCGAGCTGCCCGCAAAAATGGGCTTTGCCATAGACATTGATGGCCCACCGCAATTTTCTCAGAACTCGGCGGACTTTCGGCTGGAGCGCTCTTGTGATGGCGCATTGATCTTACGCGCTGATGGGGCCTCACATGGGCGGCTTGTGACCGCAGAGACAGCCGTTGATGCCCTCATCGAAATGGCAAACTGGTTTGTCAAAACCGATGGCCCCTCTCACCGACGCATGGCTGCGCATGTGGCGCTGACCCCGCCACCGGCGGATTGGCAAGACGCCCTGCCCGTAGCGATAAACACAGCGCTGAAACCCGGCAGAGTCGAACTGGGAACCATCTTTGGCGCAGTTTTTGGCCAGATCGAAGCCGAAGCTCTTGCAACCCTAGTTCGTGAAACCAAAGGAAAAGCCCTGCGGGTCACACCGTGGCGCCTCTTCCTGTTGGAAGGTGCCGACGCCGTTGAAACCGTGGACTTCATCACAGAAGCACGCGACCCTTTGCTACAAATCGATGCCTGTCCCGGCGCGCCGCTCTGCACATCCTCAACCGTGGAAACCAGACAGCTTGCCCGCACACTCGCCAAAGAAACGCGCGGGCCGATGCACGTTTCCGGATGTGCCAAAGGCTGCGCGCGTCCACGCCCCTGCGCCACCACGCTGGTTGGGCATGACGGCGCATTTGATCTTGTCAAAAACGGCCGTCCATGGGATGCGCCCACAAAAACTGGTCTGACACCTCAACAGCTGACCACCGCCTTGGGAGAGTTTTGATGCCTTATGAATACGAAAAGAATGGTCAGGCGATCTATGATGAAAGCTTTGCCACCATTCGCCGCGAGGCGGAACTTGCTGACTTCGATAAAGACGAAGAGCAAGTTGTTGTCCGCATGATCCACGCCGCGGGCATGGTCGGTTTGGAAAAACACGTGAAATTCACCCCCGGCATGGTGGCTGCGGCCCGCAAAGCCATGGAAGACGGCGCGCCGATTTTCTGTGATGCGCGCATGGTCAGCGAAGGCGTGACCCGCCCGCGTCTGCCCGCAGACAATGATGTGATCTGCACCCTGCACGCCGACGGCATCCATGCGCTGGCCAAAGAAATGGGCAACACCCGCTCCGCTGCTGCGCTTGAGCATTGGCGTGACCGTCTTGGCGGGGCCATTGTCGCCATCGGCAACGCCCCCACCGCGCTGTTCCACCTCCTGAACATGCTCGAAGATCCCGACTGCCCCCGCCCCGCCGCCATCATCGGTTGCCCCGTGGGCTTTGTCGGCGCAATGGAAAGCAAAGACGCGCTTTGGGCGGATCAACCTGTGCCCTGCATGATCGTCGAAGGCCGCCTAGGCGGCTCCGCTATGACAGTGGCCGCCATTAACGCCATCGCGAGCCGCAAAGAATGACACAGACAGGTACCATCCACGGCGTTGGCCTCGGCCCCGGCGATCCCGACCTCATGAGCGTGCGCGCGCACCGTCTTCTGACCGGTGCCAAACATGTAGCATTCTTCCGCAAGGCAGGCCGCAAAGGCCAAGCCCGTCAGATTGTCGAAGGGCTGCTACCTGAGGGTGTGATCGAATTCCCGATGGAATATCCGGTCACCACCGAAATCCCGCTGTCTGATCCGCGCTACAATGAAATCCTGTCGCAGTTTTACGAGGATGTGACCCAGCATCTGATCCGCCTCGCGCAGGCGGGCGACGATGTTGTGGTGCTTTGTGAGGGCGACCCGTTCTTTTATGGCTCTTTCATGCACATCTATGAGCGCGTACGCAAAGTAGTGCCCGTCAACGTGGTGCCCGCCATCACCGGCATGTCCGGCGCGTGGACAGCCACAGGCGCCCCGATCACCTGGGGTGACGATGTATTGACCGTGCTCACCGGCACCCTGCCGCAAGACACGCTGACCGACTACATCGCGCGCACAGACTCTCTGGTGGTGATGAAGATCGGCACCAACTTTGAGAAGGTCATCGCCGCCCTCAAATCCGCAGACCGTTATGAGGATGCCTGGATCGTGCAATACGCCACCATGCCCAAGCAGACGGTGACAAAACTCTCGGAAATGACCGACGACGTGACGCCTTACTTCTCGATCATTGTTGTACATGGTCAGGGGCGCCGCCCATGAGCACGTCAGAACAAGGCTGGGTCCAAATCGTCGGCATCGGCCCCGGAGATGAAGCGCTGGTGACCCCACAGGTGCAGGCCGCGTTGGCTGAGGCCACCGATGCGGTGGGCTATATTCCCTATGTGGAACGTGTGGCAGCTAACCCGAACTTGACCCTACACCCGTCAGACAACCGTGTTGAAATCGACCGCTCCCGCCATGCCCTGGAAATGGCCTCTGAGGGCAAACGTGTGGTTGTGGTCTCCTCCGGCGATCCGGGCGTGTTTGCCATGGCTGCTGCGGTGTTTGAAGCGGTGGAACATGGCGAGGCCGCATGGCGCGATCTCGACATCCGCGTGCTGCCCGGCATCACTGCCATGCTGGCGGCCTCTGCGGCATGTGGCGCGCCACTGGGCCATGACTTCTGCGCCATCAACCTCAGCGACAATCTCAAGCCTTGGGAGCTGATCGACAAACGCCTGCGTCTGGCCGCTGAGGCAGATTTCGCCATGGCTTTCTACAACCCGCGCTCCAAGTCCCGTCCAGAAGGCTTTGAAAAAGCACTCAAAACCCTGAAAGACGCCTGTGGTGACAACCGCCCAATGATCTTTGCCCGCAATGTGTCGCGCCCGGATCAGACCATCAAAATTGTGCCGCTTCAGGACACCACGCCGGATATGGCAGACATGCGCACGGTGGTGCTGCTTGGCTCCAGCCAGACCCGCATCATCACGCGCGACGGCGCGCCGATTGTCTACACGCCTCGGTCGGTGGCTGGCTAAATGTCAGTCATGGCCCCTCGCCAAAAGGGCCGCGACCGATCCTGGGAGGAAGCAAAGCGCCCTCCCGTGGGGAGGGTCGGGCGCGGCCCGTCTACGCCGGGCCAAACTTCAGTTTTTAGCCCAAGCCAGAATCTCTTCCGAAGTGGCAACCACCGCGCTCGGCGGCAGCTTAGGGCGATCGATCATAATCACCGGAATGTTCAACGCCCGCGCCGCGTGCAGCTTGGCCTCTGCCCCGATGCCCCCCGCGTTTTTGCAAACCACCGCCTCGACGCGGTGCTGCTCCATCAAGGCCCGGTCCCCGGCCACATCAAACGGCCCCCGCGCCACAACCACGGTGTGATGCGGCACGGCGGGCGGGGTCTCCGGCTGATCCACAAGGCGCAGGATATAGTGATGCTGCGGTTGCGCCGCAAAGGCAGGCAGATTGAGCTTGCCCAGCGCCAGCAGCACCCGCTTGGCCGCCCCATCAAGCGTCGCCACAGCGCCCTCAATATCCGCCACATGGTGCCAGTCATCCCCGGCCTGCGCCTGCCAGGCCGGACGGGTCAAAGCGATCAGATCCACACCTTCCTGCGCGCAGGCATGATAAGCATTCCAGCTCATCTGCGCGGCAAAAGGATGTGTCGCATCAATCACATGGGTGATGCTATTGTCCCGCAAATAGGTGGCCAAACCGTCAACACCGCCAAATCCGCCCACCCGCGTGGGCAAAGGCTGATCTTTGGGCTTGGCGACACGCCCCGCATAAGAGAAAACCGCGTCAATACCGGCTTGCATCACGGCTTTGGCCAAAGCGCTGGCCTCGGTTGTGCCGCCAAGAATAAGGAGTTTGGTTGTCATGTCAGTTGATCCTTGGCTCACCATCGTCGGGCTCGGCGAAGATGGCCCAGATGGCCTTCCCCCTGCAAGCCGCAAAGCGCTTGAAAATGCCGAAGTTGTCATGGGCGCGGCACGGCACCTTTCGCTGCTGCCCCAGATCTCCGCTAAGACTGTGACATGGCCCGTGCCTTACGCGGATGGCCTCACACTTTTGCTGGAAAACCGCGGCCGCAAAACCGTCGTGCTCGCGTCTGGCGATCCGTTCTGGCATGGCGCTGGTGGCAGCCTCACCAAACACTTGGAGCCGGGGGAATGGCGCAGCCTGCCCGCCTCCTCCACCATGTCTCTGGCCGCCGCCGCGCTTGGCTGGCCGTTGGAAAGCACAACCACCATGGGCCTGCATGCAGCCCCCTTTGCGCGCCTGCGCCCGCATCTGGCCAATGGCACACGCGCCATCGTGACCCTGCGCGACGGGGATGCTGTTTCCGATTTTGCCACTTGGCTCACAGGTATCGGTTTTGGCGCAAGCCGTCTCCATGTGCTTGAAGCCCTCGGCGGGCCGCGTGAACGTATCCGCCGAGCAACCGCTCAAGAGCTGGCCTTCACCGATATCACACATCCCGTGTCCGTCGCGATTGAGGCGCAGGGCGGCCCTGCCCTCACCACAGCCTCGGGCCGCGCGGATGCGTTCTTTGACAACGATGGTCAGATCACCAAACGCCCTGTGCGCGCCCTGACGCTTTCTGCACTCGCTCCACTGCCCGGCGAGCACCTCTGGGACATCGGCGGCGGCTCCGGCTCCATCGCCATCGAATGGCTGCTGGCCCACCCGCGCACCCGCGCCACCAGTGTGGAGATCAACCCAGAACGGGCGCAGCGTATTGCAGCCAATGCTGCAAGCCTCGGCGCAGACCGCCTGTCAGTTGTCACCGGTGCTGCGCCCGCGGCCCTTGCCGGTCTTGAGCCCCCTGACGCCGTTTTCATTGGCGGAGGCATCAGCGAAGACATGCTACAAGCGGTCTGGCAGCAAATGCCCGAAGGCGCGCGATTGGTGGCCAACGCGGTAACGCTTGAGGCCGAAGTGCTTTTGGCCAATTGGCAGGCACAAAACGGCGGCGACCTCTTGCGTATCGAGCTGGCGCATGCCAACCCCTTGGGCCGAAAACGCGGCTGGAAATCCGCTTATCCCATTGTGCAATGGAGCGTCACAAAATGAGAGTTGCCGGTTTTGGCTTCCGACAATCCGCCACGCTGGAAAGCCTGCAAGCCGCTTGGCAGGCCGCGCAGCCCGTGGATGTGTCTGCGCTTGCCGCACCGGAAGACAAAGCGCAGGCGCAGGCATTTGCGACCTTTGCCGAGGCACTCTCTCTGCCTGTGATCCCCGTGGCACCACAGGATATGCACGCAGCCGCCACTGTGACCAATTCCACGAAAGTGCGCGAAAAACGCGGCACCGGATCCGTCGCAGAAGCCTGCGCGTTGGTGGCTGCAGGTGCATCCGCAACATTGCTGCAAACCCGCGTCATCTCAGAAGACCGTATGGCCACCTGCGCCATTGCTGAAGGAAGTACCACATGACCGTTCACTTTATCGGTGCAGGCCCCGGTGCGGCCGATCTCTTGACCTTACGGGGGCGTGACCTGATCGCCTCTTGTCCGGTCTGCCTCTATGCAGGCTCACTGGTGCCGGATGAAATCCTGTCCCACTGCCCCGAGGGCGCGCGCATCATCAACACCGCGCCGCTGGATCTGGATGCCATCGTGGCCGAATGCAAAGCCGCTCACGCAAAAGGCCAGGATGTGGCCCGCCTGCACTCCGGCGATCTCTCGGTCTGGTCCGCCATGGGGGAACAACTGCGCCGCCTGCGCGCTGAGGGCATTCCGGTTTCCGTCACCCCCGGCGTACCAAGCTTTGCCGCCGCCGCTGCGGCGCTGGAAACCGAGCTCACCTTGCCGGGGCTTGCGCAATCTGTCGTTCTGACCCGTACCCCGGGGCGCGCCTCCTCCATGCCAGAAGGCGAAACGCTGAAGAATTTCGCGGCCACCGGCGCGACCCTTGCGATCCATCTGTCCATTGGCAACCTTGATCACGTGATCGCTGATCTGACCCCCGCCTATGGCGCAGGCTGCCCGGTGGCCGTGGTCTACCGCGCCAGCTGGCCCGATCAGCAGATCATCCGCACCACGCTCGCCACTCTGAAGTCCGATGTGACCGAAAACATCACCCGCACGGCGTTGATCCTCGTCGGCCCCGCCCTCGCTGGCGAAGGCTTTGACGAGAGCTGCCTCTACGCCACCGAATATGATCGCCGTTATCGCCCGCAGACCGCAGACAGCCCGTGGTCGAGCTGGCAGCATGGAGACGACTGACATGACCACCACCATGCCCCCCGGCATCCTGATTTCCGCCCCCTCCTCCGGCACCGGCAAAACCACCGTGATGCTCGGCCTTCTGCGCGCGCTGGCCGAAGATGGCCTGAATGTGCAGCCGTTCAAATCCGGTCCAGACTACATCGACCCGGCGTTTCACCACGCCGCCGCCCGCCGCCCGGCTTTCAATCTGGACACATGGGCCATGCCGCCCGCCCTTGCCGGCGGCATATCAGAACAGGCGCAAGGCGCAGACATCATTGTCGCCGAAGGCTCCATGGGCCTGTTTGACGGCGTGGCGACACGTGGTGAAAACGGCTTTGGCAGCTCTGCGGAAACCGCGCTAATGATGGGCTGGCCGGTTGTTTTGGTGATCGACGTGGGCGGTCAGGCGCAATCCGCGGCCGCCACCGCGCTTGGCTTCAAAACCTACAACCCAGATCTGCCCTTTGCCGGGGTGATCCTCAATCGCTGCGCCTCCCCCCGTCATGAGCGCCTCGCACGGCTTGGCATGGATCAGGCGGGCATCAACGTCCTTGGTGTGCTGCCCCGTCGCGGTGATCTCGCCCTGCCTGAGCGCCACCTCGGCCTCATTCAGGCAATTGAGCATCCCGATCTTGAAGAAGCCATCACCGGCTATGCCGCCTTCCTGCGTGAAAATGTGAACTTAGAAGCCATCAAAGCCGCCGCCAAGGCAGGCCCAGCACGTACAGGGCAGTTGCCCAACCCTCCAGCCCAACGTATCGCCCTTGCGCGGGATGCCGCTTTCAGCTTCACCTATCCGCACCTGCTGACCGGCTGGCGCGACGCGGGTGCAGAGATCCTGCCCTTCTCCCCACTTGCCGATAAAGCCCCAGACGCAAGCGCCGATCTTGTCTGGCTGCCCGGCGGCTATCCCGAGCTGCACGCCGGCACGCTTGCCGCCAATCAGACCTACCTCACTGGCCTGCGCAAACACGCCGAAACCAAACCGGTGCACGGCGAATGCGGTGGCTATATGGCCTTGGGTCAGGCGCTAATCGACAAAGAGGGCAACCGCCACGAAATGGCAGGCCTTCTGGGTCTTGTGACCTCCTATGAGAAACGCAAATTCCACCTTGGCTACCGTCAGGCAACATTGCAGGCCCCCATGCTGGGCTTTGAAACGGGCGCGCGCCTGCGTGGCCATGAATTCCACTATTCCACCATTCTGGAAGAGCCAGATGCCCCCCTCGCCCAAGTAGGTGACGCAGACGGCAACCCGGTGCCGGAAACCGGCTCGATCAAGGGCCACACCACCGGCACCTTCTTCCACCTGATTGCAGAGGCCTCCGCATGACCGGCTTTGTCAGTTTTGTAAGCTCCGGCCCGGGTGATCCCGAATTGCTCACCCTGAAGGCTGTTGACCGCCTCGGGAAAGCAGAGGCCGTGCTGTTTGATGACCTCTCCGCAGGCCCCATTCTGGAGCACGCCAACAAAGAGGCGGATCTTGTTGGCGTGGGCAAACGCGCAGGCCGCCCCTCGCCCAAGCAACACCACGTCAGCCAGCTTTTGGTGGATTACGCCCAATCCGGCGCCCATGTGGTACGCCTGAAATCCGGCGACAGCGGCATTTTTGGCCGTTTGGAAGAAGAGATCACAGCGCTTAAAGAAGCAGGCATTGATTTTGAAATCATCCCCGGTGTGACCTCCGCCAGCGCCGCCGCCGCCGCTGCTGGCATCCCGCTGACCCGTCGTCTGGTGGCGCGCCGCGTGCAATTTGTCACCGGTCACGATGTGGCGGGTGCCCTACCCGGCGATCTCAACCTTCAGGCGCTCGCAGACCCCGGTGCCACCACGGTGCTCTTTATGCCCAAACGCACCTTCCCGGAGCTGGCAGAGAAGCTCTTCGCCACCGGCCTGCGCCGGGATTGCCCTGCGCTCTTGGCTGAAAGCGTGTCCCATCCGGAACAGACACTCACCCGTACCACGATGGAAGAACTCGCCAAACAGCTCGCGGAAGAGATTTCTTCTGCACCGGGCATCATTCTCTTCGGCGAACTGGCAGACCCCAAATGACCACGCTTTCCCTCGTTGGCATCGGCTCGGGCAACCCCGATCACCTCACCCGTCAGGCCCTCAAGACGCTGGAGGCCGCAGATGTCATCCTGCTGCCCCGCAAAGGTGACGAGAAAAACGAGCTCGCCGATCTGCGCCGCATGATCGCCGCAGAGCTTCTGACCACCGCGCCTAGGATCGTCGAATTTGACTATCCGGTGCGCGACGCAGACACACCAAAATACCTTGATGGAGTCAACATTTGGCACGATGCGCTGGCCGCAATCTGGCAAGATCTCATCGCCACGCATGCCCCCACTAATGGCCATGTGGCGCTGATGGTCTGGGGAGATCCCTCGCTCTATGACAGCACCCTCCGCATCGCTGATCGCCTGATCGCACGCGGCATCCCGCTGACTGTGAACGTGGTGCCCGGCATCACCTCGCTGCAGATGCTCACCGCCGCCCACGCCATTCCGCTCAACACTTTGGGCGATCCGGTGCAGATCACCACGGGGCGCAAACTGCGCGAAGACGGCTGGCCCGAAGGTGTTTCAACTGTGGCCGTGATGCTGGATGGCAGCTGCTCTTTCCAGCATCTCGATCCCGCAGGTCTGCACATCTGGTGGGGTGGCTATGTGGGCATGGACCAGCAGATCCTGATCGAAGGCCCGCTGGCAGAGGTCTCTGCCAAAATCATCAAGGCCCGCGCAGATGCACGGGCCGAGATTGGATGGATTATGGATATCTATCTGCTGCGCAAAGCAAATTAGATCGTCGCCTCAAACAGCGCAGTGAGGTTCGCCTCAGTTAGTTCCACCGGGTTGCCACCACAGCTCGGATCAATCAACGCACCTTTGACCAGATCAGGGATGGCATCCGCTTTCACGCCCAGCTCAGACAGCTTGCGCGGGATGCCAAGGCTGTCGTTAAAGCCTTGCACAAACGCGCGGAAGCCTTCAAAGCCGCCTTCAATCCCCAGATAGCCCGCTGCCAGATCAAAACGTGCTGAGATCTCAGCTGCGTTCAATTCCAGAACCGCTGGCATGCAGACCGCATTGGTGGTGCCGTGGTGCGTGTTAAACATCGCGCCCACCGGGTGGCTCATGGCGTGGATTGCCCCAAGACCTTTTTGGAACGCTGTCGCCCCCATCATCGCCGCGCTCATCATATGCGCGCGCGCTTCCAGATCGGTGCCATCCGCATAGGCGCGCGGCAAGTTCTCGATGACGAGCTTCATGCCTTCCAGCGCGATCCCCTGGCTCATCGGGTGGTAGTGCGGGCTGGAGTAAGCCTCAACGCAATGGGCAAAAGCATCAAGCCCGGTGCCCGCCGTGATAAACTTCGGCATGCCCACAGTAAGCTCTGGATCGCAGATCACGATGGCTGGCAGCACTTTGGGGTGGAAGATGATCTTCTTCTCATGGCTCACGGAATTGGTGATGACACTCGCACGCCCCACTTCAGACCCGGTCCCAGCGGTGGTTGGCACAGCGATAATGGGTGCAATCCCGTCAGGATCCGCACGGGTCCACCAGTCGCCAATGTCTTCAAAATCCCAAACCGGGCGCGTCTGGCCAGACATGAAAGCCACCATCTTGCCCAGGTCCAGCCCTGAGCCACCGCCAAAGGCGATCACCCCGTCATGACCACCTGCGCGGTAGACCTCAAGACCGGCCTCAAGGTTCTTCTCATTGGGGTTCGGATCCACATCCGAGAACATGGCGCGCCCCAGACCCGCCGCCTCCAAGAGGTCCAGAGTGGCCGTGGTGATCGGCAGATCCGCCAACCCTTTGTCCGTCACCAGCAGCGGCTTTTTCATGCCGGTGGCCGCACAGGCCTCTGCCAGCTCTTTGATGCGGCCAGCGCCAAATTTCACTGCGGTCGGATAGGACCAGTTGCCTACAAGTGTCATGATGTCACCTTCTTCAGATGGTAGGATTTCGGGCGTGTCAGGTTCTGGAAGCCGATCACAGACAATCCGCCCCCACGCCCGGTGTTTTTACAGCCGGTCCAGCACAGACCCGGATCCAGATAATCTGCCCGGTTCATGAACACCGTCCCGGTCTCAATCTCATTGCCCACACGCTCCGCGCGCGCCACATCTTTGGTCCACAGGCTCGCAGTCAGACCAAATTCGCTGTCATTCATCAGCGCAACGGCTTCCGCGTCAGAGGACACCTTCATGATCCCCACAACCGGCCCAAAGCTCTCATCGCGCATCACACGCATGTCGTGGGTCACGCCCGTCAGGATCTGCGGCGTCAGATAAGCCCCGCCATCATCCTCTGCAAAAGTCTCGATATGCGCCGTTGCCCCAGCTTCCAGAGCCTCCGCAATCTGGGCGCGCACCTCTTCAGCAAAGCGTACATTGGCCATCGGACCAATCGTGGTTTTCTCATCCAGCGGATTGCCAAGTTTGTAGCCATTAACAACGGCCACGGCCTTTTCCACAAAAGCATCATACAGGCTCTCATGCACATAGATCCGCTCGATCCCACAGCAGCACTGACCAGAGTTGAACATCGCCCCGTCAATCAGCGTGTCCACCGCCGCATCAAGATCTGCGTCTTCCATGACATAGCCCGGATCTTTGCCGCCAAGCTCCGTGCCAACACCAGTGAATGTGCCCGCCGCCGCGCGCTCCATCGCCTGACCACCACCGACGGAACCGGTGAAATTCACAAAATCAAACGCATTGCCCGCGATCAGATCATTGGTCACGTCATGGCTCAGGAAAACGTTCTGGAACACATCTTCCGGCACGCCAGCGCTGTGGAAGGCCTGCGCCATGCGCTCCCCCACCACGAGAGTCTGGGTGGAGTGCTTCAGCACAACGGAGTTGCCGGCAATCAGCGCTGGCGCCACGGTGTTGATCGCCGTCATATAGGGGTAGTTCCAAGGCGCCACCACAAACACCACCCCATGGGGCAGACGCTTGATATAGCGCTTGAACGTGTCGTCTTCGCCCACCTGAATATCCGCCAGAGACTCCGCAGCGATATCCGCCATATGGCTGGCGCGTTCATTGAAGCCGCCAAATTCCCCGCCATAGCGCACCGGACGGCCCATCATCTTGGCCAGCTCGGGCACGATCTCATCGTTCATCGCGCCCACAGCGGCCACACCGGCCATCACCAAATCAATCCGCTCCTGCAAAGGCCGCGCCGCCCAGTTTTTCTGCGCCGCTTTGGCGCGCGCCGCTGCGGCAAACGCCTCATCTGCGCTCAACACAGGGCGTTCTGCAAACACCGACCCATCGATCGGAGAGATACAAGTTAACATGCCGCTCATGGCAACACTCCATCCATAAGGGGCACAGCGCCCCGCTTTCTCATTCGTCAAAACCCCGGGGAATATGAGGGGCTGCCCCCTCACCTCTTCCGGTTTATGCCCGCTCAAACCCGCGCGCGATTTCCCAATCTGTCACCACCGCGTCAAAGGCTTCCTGCTCCCATTCTGCCATTCGCACATAATGGTCAACCACGTCACTGCCCATGGCCGCGCGCAGCATGTCAGAGCCACGCAGCGCCTCGGTGGCATCCCGCAGGCTGGTCGGGATCACATTGTCGCCCGCCTCATAGGCATCCCCTGTCAAAGGCGCACCGGGATCCAGCTGTTCCTCTATCCCTTTGATACCTGCCGCCAACATCGCCGCAATCGCCAGATAGGGATTCATATCCGCCCCCGGCACCCGGCATTCCACACGCACAGCCTTGCTGCCATCGCCACAAAGTCGGAAAGCGGCGGTACGATTGTCCACCGACCAGACTTTGGCAGTTGGAGCAAAGCTGCCTTTCTGAAAGCGTTTGTAGCTGTTCACATAGGGCGCAAGGAACACGGTGATATCATCTGCGTATTTCAGCAAGCCGCCCAGATAGTGCCGCGCCAGATCGGACATGCCCAGATCCTTATCCGCATCAAAAAACGCAGGCACGCCGTCTTTGGTCCAAAGCGACTGGTGCACATGGCTCGCGCTGCCCACTTTGTCATGGTGCCACTTCGGCAGGAAAGACACCGCATGCCCCTTCTGCCAGCCAATTTCCTTGGCTGCATGTTTGGAAATCGTGTGGTTCTCAGCCGCATCCATCGCGCTGCCGTAGCGGATGTTCAGCTCTTCCTGACCGGTCTCAGCCTCACCCTTGGAGCCTTCCACCGGAATGCCCGAGGCATAAAGCCCATTGCGCAGCGCACGCATCACGCCTTCTTCCTTGGTGGTCTGCAGTATGTGGTAATCTTCGTTATAAGCGCTGATCGGGGTCAGATCCCGGTAGCCTGTCTTGCTCATCTCTTCAAAGCTCTGCTCAAAGATAAAGAACTCAAGCTCGGTGGCAGAAACCGCCTCAAAACCCATTTCCGCCAGCCGTGCGATCTGCTTTTTCAGCATGGCACGGGGCGAATGCGCAATGTCGTTGTGGCCGTGGTGATCCATCACGTCACAGATCACCAGCGCAGTACCTTCCAGCCACGCTGCCCGGCGCAGGGTACTCAGGTCAGGCTTCATCAGATAGTCACCATAGCCCGCTGACCAACTGGTCGAGGCATAGCCCTCAACCGTGTGCATCTCCAGATCGGTCGCCAGCAGGTAGTTGCAGCAATGGGTCTCTTCCCACGCGCTGTCCACAAAATGCTGCGCCACAAACCGCTTGCCCATCAAGCGCCCCTGCATATCCACAATACAGGCCAGAACAGTGTCAATCTCGCCGCTCGCGCTCAGGCCGCGCAGCTCTTCTAGGGTCAGGTTGCCAGACATCAAATGCGCCTTCTTTGTTGCGTATCAAAGCCCCATCCGCTGACGGGGCTTTGAAAAATGTGATTCCAAAAAGACTTAGCCGTAACGGTACGGACGACCCGCCGCCTGCATGTCTGCGTTATACTTGCGGAAGATCTCCACAACCTTCGCCTTGGTTGGGCTTTCGGCGGCAATTTCATCCCAGAACTTCACAGCCGCAGTCTCAACCTGTGCCCATTCCTCATCCGGAATTGAGGTCAGCTGCATCTTGGTGCCGTTCACACGCAGATTGGCCTCACCACCCCAATACCACCACTGACGATAGTAATGTGACTGATCGGTACAGACGCGGAACAGGGTCTGCAGATCTTCTGGCAGCTCATTCCAGCGGTCCATATTGGCAAAGAAGCTGCCCGCCCAGGCACCGGAAATGTTGTTGGTGAGGAAGTAGTTGGTCACATCGGCCCAACCCACGGTGTAATCCTCGGTGATGCCAGACCATGCAATGCCATCAAGCTCGCCGGTCTGAACCGCCACTTCGATATCTTCCCATGGCAGGGTCACTGGCACGACACCAAACTGGCTCAGGAAACGACCCGCGGTTGGGAAGGTAAAGATACGCTTGCCCTTCAGGTCTTCCAGCGAGTTGATCGGATCTTTGGTGGCAAAGTGGCACGGGTCCCAGGCACCCGCGCTGATGTGCTTCACACCCACTTTGGAATACTCTTCGTCCCAAATCTCGTTCAGGCCGTACTGGTTGAACAGTACAGGCACATCGAGGCTGTAGCGGGAGGCAAACGGGAAGTAGCCACCAAAGACGGTCACCTCGGTGGGCGACGCCATGGAGTCATCGTCAGACTGCACCGCATCAATGGTGCCGCGCTGCATGGCACGGAACAGCTCGCCGGTTGGCACCAGTTGATCCGCATAGAACAGTTCAATCTGCATGCGGTCGCCGGCAATCTTGTTGAACATCTCAATCGCTGGATCAATCACATGCGCAGCCAGCGCCGGACCGGCATAGGTCTGCATGCGCCACTTGATGGTGCTTTGGGCAATTGCAGGCGCCGCGAGCGGTGCGGCCATTGCGCTCACACCTGCGGTCTGAAGAAACTTACGTCTTGTCGTCATTTCTCTATCTCCTTGTTGAAACTGGCACCGTTTGCGGCACTCTGTAGGTTTATTATTTTCCGTAAACATAGTTTGGCAGCCAAAGCGCGATCTGCGGGAAGACCATAACCAATGTCAGCGCCAGCACCATCACAGCCACAAACGGCACGATGCTCCGGTAGATGTCGCGCAGGGTCACTTCGCTTGGGGCCATAGCCCGCATGAGAAACAGGTTATAGCCAAACGGCGGCGTCATATAGGCGATCTGTGTGGTGATCGTATAAAGCACGCCATACCAAATCAGATCAAAGCCAAGCACTTTCACCAATGGCACGTACAGCGGCGCAACAATCACAAGCATCGCCGTGTCATCCAGGAAAGTCCCCATCAGGATAAAGCTCAGCTGCATCAGGATCAGGATCATCCATGGGTCTAGCCCCAACTGCTCGGTGAACAGGTTGTCGATCGCTTTGACCGCGCCCAGACCGTCAAACACCGCGCCAAAGCCCAGCGCCGCCAGAATGATCCACATGAACATGCAGGAAATGCCAAGCGTGCTGCGCACCGAGGTTTCAAACACCTCCCGCGTCATCCGCCCCTTCAGCACCGCAGCAACAAAAGCCGTAATCGCTCCAATCGCCGAGCTTTCGACCAGCGAGGTCCAACCATTCACGAAAGGCACCATCATGGTGGCAAAGATCACCACCGGCAGCAGCCCGGCACGCAACAGGCGCAGCTTTTCCGCACGTGAAATGTCACGATCCGCCTCAGGCAATGCCGGGCCAAGCTCCGGCTGAATGCGACACCGGATCACCACATAAAGGATGAACATCGCCGCCATCATAAGCCCCGGAAACACACCGGCCAGCCACAACTGCCCCACCGGCTGCCGTGCAATCATCGCGTATAGCACCAGAACCACCGAGGGCGGCACAAGAATACCAAGGCTCGATCCCGCCTGAATGACCCCGGTCACCATGCGTTTGTCATAGCCCCGTTTCAGCAATTCCGGCAGCGCAATGGTCGCGCCAATAGCCATGCCCGCAACGCTGAGACCGTTCATCGCAGAAATCAGCACCATCAACAGGATCGTACCAATCGCCAGACCACCGCGCACCGGCCCCATCCAGACATGGAACATCTTGTAGAGATCGTCCGCAATCTTGGATTCACTCAACACATAGCCCATGAAAATGAACATCGGCAGCGTCAGCAGCGGATACCATTTCATCAGCTTCATCGCGGCAGAGAAGCCAATATCGCTGCCCCCCGTGCCCCAGAGCAGCACCGCTGCCAGCACTCCCACAAAACCAATTGCGCCAAAAACGCGCTGCCCCGTCATGAGCATCAGCATCATGGTGGAGAACATCAGAATGGCGATCATTTCATAAGACATCAGTAGTCAACTCCACGCATCCGCGCGATGTCTTTGAACAGTTCAGAGACCGCCTGTAAGAACATCAGTATAAAGCCAAAAAGCATGATTAGTTTGATCGGCCACAACACCGGGCGCCAAGCCGTTGGGCTGCGCTCGATATAGCCGATCACTTCGCTGGCAGCCTCTTTGCCACCGGTGACATAGGCCAAGACCAGATCACGATAAAACGCATAAGGCTCGACGCCAAAATGCCCCAGTGAATAGGCGCTGGAGCCCACAGCACCGTGGATCAGGATGGCAATGTAAAACAGCAAAAAGAACACGGTCATCGCGTCCACCGTGGCGCGCTGGCGCAAAGTCCATTCGCCATAGAACAGGTCCATCCGCACATTGGAGCCAAGCTGCATCGAATATGGCCCGCCAAGAATGTAGTAGGTCACCATGGCGAACTGCGCCATCTCCAGTGTCCAGAGAGAAGGCGTCATGAAGGTCTTGGAGAAAGAGGACCACAGCAAAATCGCCATCATGGCAAAGATGCCATACATGATGAAACGCCCAATGCGCCGGTTAAACCCGTCGACACCGCGAATATAGAGCCGGATAAGCTTCGGCATTTATCGGCCCTCTTCCGTCTTTGTGTCTTTGGCAAGCCCCGCAAGTGCGGCTTGCAGCGCGCCTTCGATCACGTCAGCCATATGGGCAATCTGTGTCTCCGTCCGCAGCAGGTCATTGCGCACCTCAAGCATCACATTGGCCGTCTTGGTCGCGAGCCCGTAAAGCTTCAGCGAGTGTGTCACGCCATCTTCCGGCCCATAAGGCGCATTGCGCTGCACATCATGCGGTGCACCCGCCAACGCCTCAAGCATCCCATCTGCCAAACGTGTGTCCCGGTCATGCAGGATGCCAATCTCCACATCGCGCTTTGCGCCGTGATAGATCGGTGTGAACGAATGCACCGTGACAATCGCCTTGGGCTCAAGCATGGCAATCACCTGCTCAACGGCTCCTCGAAACGGCACATATATCTGCTCAACGCGGGCCTCTCGCGCCGCGTCAGACAACCCGACATTGCCAGGAATGTCGAAAATCTCACTGCGCTGAGGGATTGCACTCTCCGCCACCGGCGGGCGGTTGCAGTCGTACAGCAAACGGGAGACACCGCCCGCAACAAGGCTGCTATCAAAGCGTTCCGCCAACAGTCGTGTCAGCGCAAGCGCGCCCGGATCCCAGGCCACATGGCTTTCGCGGACCTCATCACTCAGCCCAAGATCACCGAACGATTCTGGAAAATAATTGGAGGCATGTTCACAGACAAACAGCACATCACAAGGCGCCACGGCGCCCTCAACATGAACCACTTCGTCATCTTCTAGCGTCATCAGCGCCTCCCTTTGTGAACAAACTTCTTCAGGAGCCCCCGTCCTGTCAATAATCATTCTGAAAATTTTTCTTCTTATAATTGAATTCTGAAACTATGCTTACAGAAACGGCAGAAAGAGAATGGGGTCCAAGTGGCAGACACCGCACAGGAAAAGATCAAAAAGATCTATGAAAGCCTGACCCGCGCAGAGCGCCAGCTCGCAGGGGTAATTCTGGAAAACTACCCGATGTCAGGGATGGGCTCGATCACGAGACTGGCTGACAAAGCGGCGGTCTCCACCCCCACTGTTGCTCGTATGGTCCAGAAACTTGGCTATTCAGGGTTCCCGGAGTTTCAAGACACGTTGCGACAGGAAATGGAGGCGCGCTTCTCCAATCCAATCGCAAAACATGAAAGCTGGGCCGAAAGCGCACCAGAAGAGCACCTCCTCAATCGCTTCACGGATGCCGTGATCGGCAATATTCGCCAGACGTTGGCCAGCGTTGACCCTAAACAATTCGACGCGCTGGCCGAAATGCTCGCGGATCAAAGCAACGCGCTGTATATCACTGGCGGGCGTGTCACCCATGCCCTCAGTGAATATTTGCACCTCCACATGCAGGTTATTCGTGCCCGTGTGCGCCACATCAGAGGCACCTCCAACGCATGGCCGCATGACCTTCTTGATATCAATGAAGGTGACGTTGTGCTGATCTATGACATTCGCCGCTACGAAAACTCTACATTGCGCCTCGCTGAAATTGCAAAGGCGCAGGGCGCACGCGTCGTTCTCATCACCGACCAATGGCAAAGCCCGATCAGCCAATATGCCGAAATCTCACTGAACTGCCGGATCGAAGCCCCATCTGCTTGGGACTCAACCATTGCAATGATGCTCCTGTCCGAAACACTGATTGCCGCAGTGCAGGAAGCCTCTTGGGGCCGAACAGAACAACGCATGCGCACGCTCGAAGATATGTTTGACCAAACCAAAATCTTCAGAAAATTCGTTTAGCGCGCAGCACGCATTATCTAGAGTCTCGGCGTGACAAAGCCCCCAACCGACGCCTGTCTTTCTGCGCAAACAGTGACGCACTTCATGGGTACGCATGGACGATCAACTGCCCTGTTTGTCGCCAAAGCAGAGACAAAAGTTAACAAAACCTTACTTTTTTCACGACACGTCACGCTTTTGCCCCGATCTGGACGCATTCGCTTTGCAAGGTCGCCCTTGGATCGAAAGACAGAATGTTCTTCGAACCGTGTTGGTTTGTGTTGAAAACGCTATCCATCAGGCAGCCACAGAAAGGGCTGAGACATGAAAATACTGGCCGTCGATGACGACGAAAGCATCTGCGCGCTTCTGGAAGAAGCGGTCGCTGCCAAAACCGAGCATACTTTGGTCACCGCACCATCAGGTCCGGAGGCGATCCGCATCATTGCAAAGGCCAAGGTGCCATTCGATTGCTTTTTGCTCGACATTCAAATGCCGGTGCTAGACGGCATCGCCCTGGCAGCGAAGATCCGCAAGACCAAAGGGTATGCGCGCACGCCGATCATCATGCTGACGGCAATGTCTCAAAAGAAATACGTGGATGCCGCCTTTGCCGCGGGCGCCAGCGACTTTGTGACCAAACCCTTTGATTTCTTAGAACTGTTCAGCCGCATCTCCATGGCTCAACACATGGTTCTGGAGCAGCAACGCACCCATGATGCGGCGGCTGAAATGGTCGCGCTGAAACGAGAGCTGCGTGAAACAGTGACGCAAAGCCTTGATGAACCCATTGAGCTGACTGGCGTCACCCAAGTGGTCGGCTATGTGAGCTTTGAAGACCATTTGTTGAACATGCCACGCCGCGCGGTGCGCAGCAGCTGCGCATTCGCAGTCAAAGTGGACACGATCCAAAGCGCATTCACAACGCTTTCCCCACATGCGTTTCGGCGCATGTTGACGGACATTTCCAGTGAATTGATGTCCGTCGTGGCTAACAACGCTGCAATCGCAACATACCGTGGAAGTGGTGACTACCTCTGCATTTTGCCGCGCAATAGGCGATTGCAGACAGAGCAAATCGAAGCGGACTTGAACGACCGCCTGCGCTATCTGCCATCCACGCAGATCGACGGGCTGGTCAGCAGAGTAACCGTCGGGCAACCCCAAAAACTGGCAACGCTTACACGCGCAGGTGCCCTGTTGGCCCTCCAACGGGCCCTTGCAAATGCGCAGTCACGCGCCCAGCACCGCAACGTGCAAGCGCCTTGCTTGCGTAAGCCCCTACGCCAAACAGGCAAAAGTGGCTTCCAAAACGAAATGGAACGCCGCGCTTATGAGCATCTGCTGCATGATGCCCTGCGCGAGGATATTGCCTCACGTCAAACCGCAACGGCCTTCGGCTAGCACTTTGCTCGCTCTGGCCCTTCAAACACAGATAGGTGCCTGAAAACGCAGAACGTTTAATGGCGATGGCTGTTTGACAAATCCATCCGCGCGACCTGCACAGGCACCCCGTCGATCAGCATCACAGGGCCGGCAGCGTATGCCACAAGCCCCAAGCGCCTGATCCAGCGCGGCCACACCGCAGGAACAAGACCCAGCACTTCCCGCGCATTCATCGCTCGGGCAGAGGAAATCAGCTTTTCCATCAACTGTGTCTGAACTTCCATCCGTTGCTCAGCAGGCACATCACGCGCCACAAATACGCGCGTCGCGTCCAGCACGCGCGGATCAATCGGCGCTTCATCAAACAACAGATTGCTCGGTATGGAGTCGAGCATGCCTTTTTGCGCATCCCGCAACATGTAGGAATACATACCACAACGCGCAGTTGTTGGCGTCAAACGGACACCAGCCATCACGCGTTCCCCTTCATGGACCGCAATCCAGCTACTGGCCGGCGTATCGTATTGATCGTACTCCATACCTGCCACCTCGGGCAGGTCCCATTTATTCTGCACAATGAAGGACTGTTTGCGCGCCCTTAACAGGTTCACCATCAATTCCCCATGCATGTGCATGTTCTCAAACGAGAGAGTCGTCGTCAGCATATCCATGAACTCTCCGGATATATTGTTTCCCCAAAACACCAAATCACACTGACACAAGGCGCCCTTCAACAGCGCGCCTGCTACATACCCTCGCACTCATCACCACACCCTTTGGGCGAACGGCACACTCCGAGAAAAACAACGAGAAACCCAAATACCCGACGCAGAAAAAACAGGTATAACCAAATAAAACAGCAGCTTAGCCAATAAGTACAGCAATTTAGCCACTCAGGCAGGAGCGCCCCCAGACACCACTAAGTAAACTGAGCCACAAATTTTACTCAACATCTACTGAAAAAGTTCACGACTTTAAAATTCTCGACTGTTTCTGCATTGAGAACACAGTTTTTACAATTTGATCAAAATTTTCTGCTAATTGTTTAGTCTCTGTAAACTATTCAAGGACATCATCCTCCTCACACTCAGGCGTGAGACTGCGTTCGCAAAATCTCCCAGCCTACAACATCAAATTGCCTCCTTCTGCCAGTGAGTTTGAGCAAGCACTGGGTATATAGGTACGGTTGCCATGGGGACGAAAATGCACACCTACTTTCTTAAGTTTCACGTTAAGGGCGAGATTGCACATACACTGCTGCTGTCTGAGCCCGAGCCGAAGCTTTTGGTGGACATTTCAGCCGAAGCCGCTCGAGACTCCGATGCACCGGGGTTTCGCTATCCAAAACGTGTCAGCTTCACCGTGCGCGATCAGGATCTGATTGAACGGTTTCGCAACTCTGTTGCACCGGGCGATGTCATTGAAGCGACCGGAACCTTCGATCAGTCTGGCTATGTGCCACATCACAAGGGCCACATCGACACAACATTTGAGCTGCTCGACTTTGTCCATTCTCCGGCCCAGGCAGATCTCAAACATGAAGGGCGTGTTTTCAGAACTGTGCAAGACGCCCGCCCCAACTAGGCCTAATCTCAACACGGCGCGATCCCGCCCACATCCCGCCACGATCCCGCCACATTCGCGTGTTTTTTTCCACCTGCCAGAAGGTAGGGGCGTCTCAGTCCTTTTCACGCAATTGGACGTGGCAGAATGCACGCAGATCAAAGACGACAGCCAGCACAGCACCGCAGGTCATTCCTGCTAAGGGCATCAGACCGCCTGCGAAATCTGCTCATCTCAAAGCCCCCCGCAGAGGCACAAGCCCGCAGATTCCACCAAGAAATTCATGACTTTGCCAAAGGCGGCGTTACGCTGTTTTGGCAACGGCAAGGCATCTACTCAGGGGCTGCGCTGCTGTGCGGTGTTTACTATTCTTGGCCGCTCGCGGCCTTTTGTTACCTGCTCGTGCAAACCGCCGATCTGTTTGACAACACCATTTGTTATCAGGTGATTCAGCGCACAGACCATTCTTTGCGCCACAGCCAGCGCCTGCTGCGCCGCCTGTCCTGGGCCAATGCGCTTTCAGCCGCCTCTGTTGCCACATTTACGCTGCTGCTTGCCCGCCTTGAGGGCCCGGGCGAACACTTTATGTCGCTGTTCTTTGTCTTTGCCGCTGGTTTGTTTGCGGCCATCAACAATCACCAACTGCCCCAGATACTGGCGCTGCGGCTCATCACCTATGGCTGCGTCTTCATCTATATCCCTGTGTCTGACATCCTGCGAGAAAACGCTCCGCTCGAGTCAAAACTGTGGCTGCATTTTGCGACAGCGCTTTTCGTACTCTACTTCGTGCTGGAATGCGCCGCGATTTTCTTGCGCATGTATCAGCGCACGCTCGACCACATGGATGAGCTGCGTTCCGAGCGCGACAAAGCCCGCGCCGGATACGAACTCAAATCACAGTTCGTGTCGGTGGTCAGCCACGAGCTGCGCACCCCGCTGACTTCGATATCCGGAGCGCTCAGCCTGTTGCGTGAAACGGATCTTGCCCAAAACCCTGACAGCGCGGGTCGCATGCTCGACATCGCCCACAAAAACAGCAAACGGCTTGGCAAATTGATCAACGACCTGCTCGACATCCAAAAAATGGAAGCTCGAAAAATGGTCTACGACTTCGCGCCGGTCGAATTGGGCGCGCTGATTGCAGAGGCGGCACAATCCATAACGCCCTATGCCAGCCAAAGAGACATCACCGTACGCACATCCCCGCCTGCGGACCCGCTTTGGGTCCGGGGCGACCACCAGCGCCTGATGCAAGTGCTCGACAACCTGCTCTCAAACGCAGTGAAATTCTCTCATGAGGACAGCTACATCGAATTGGCCGCGCGCCTCGAAGACGGTTGCGCCCGACTGGAGGTCCGCGACTACGGCATCGGCATCCCTCCAGAAAGCAGCCATCTGGTTTTTGGCATGTTTCAACAGGTGGATGCATCTGACAAACGCAAATTTGAAGGCTCTGGCCTCGGCCTTTCAATTGCCTACCAAATTACAGAAGATCACGGCGCCTCGCTCGACTTTGACAGCAAACAGGGCGAAGGCAGTTGCTTTTTCGCGGTGTTCCCACTCTGTGACACCGAAGAAAACACACGTGTAGAGCTGCCACAGCCTGCAACCACAAACTAACAGACACAGCCCGCGATGCTTCCATCCAAATACAAAAAGAAACTCGCAGGATTGCGCCGTCGCTTTCTTGCGGGCCTGCCCGCGCGTGAGGCAGAGATCGAAGATCTGACAGCGACATTGCTGGAGCATGGCCCCATGCCTAACGCGCTCAAAGATCTCTATATAGCAACTCACAAGCTTGCCGGCACAAGCGGCACCTATGGGCTGAGCGCACTCAGCCTGTGCGCCGAGCAGGTTGAACAGCTTTTGGAGCCCGCCCAACAGCGGCGCCCAACAGAGCCAGAGCTTGTGCGCATCCTGGTCGCAACCGATATCCTTTCAGAAAAGCTGAGCGATACGATTTCAGCGGGCTAGACTTCAGGCGCGTGCAGGTTCACGCGCCGCCACCATCCGGCGAAGTTGATCAGGCAATGTGACGGGATCAAACGGCTTCTGGATCGCCCCAATTGCGCGGTCACGTATGTCACATTCGTCCTGCGCACTGACATCTCTTGAAGTCAGAAACACCGCAGGGACCTCTGCCAAATCAGGTATCTTGCGCATGGCAATGAGCGTTTCAATGCCACTCAAGCCAGGCAACATCACATCCAGAAGCAAGAGATCCGGCTCAAATGCCGCCGCACGCAGCAGCGCGTCTTCGCCATTGTCACATTGCAGCACATCAAAACCGCCCAACTCTTTCAAAGCCAGCAGCGTGATCTCGCGAATGTCGGGATCATCCTCAACATGTAGTATCCTGTGAAACTCTGCCATGTCTTGCAAACCCGAAACCTGTTTTCACCAAATTGAAATACACCGTAGCGTGTGCATCCTCTCAGGAAAACCCTACATTGTGCCGACCTCCGCAAAACGTGACGCCGCGTTGCCCAAGCCCCTCCGACTTGAGTGACTCCACATTTTGCAGCAGCCTCATTCCATCAGTCAGCGCAGAGGTAAAACCATGGCAACGCCCCCCCTTCTGAACGAACATGTCGGCAACGCAGCGGTGCTCACGTTCAACGATCCCGATAGGCGCAACCCAATCGGGGCGTCTTTGCGCGGTGCGCTCACGCAAGCCCTCATGGAGATCGAGACTGACAGCAGCGTGCGCGCCATCATTCTCACTGGTGCCGGGGGCAACTTTTGTTCTGGTGGCGACATCGCAGCAATGGATGCGCCCATGCGTGACAAACGGATCAACTTTCAGGAGGTCAAACATCTGGCCAACCAGATCACCGGTGCCTCTGTCCCCGTTATCGCTGCTGTCGAAGGCTGGGCCGCCGGTGCTGGCCTGTCCATTGCGATGATGTGTGACACCGTGATTGCCACGCAATCCGCGCGTTTTCTATCTGCCTTCACCAAAATTGGCCTGATGCCCGACTACGGCCTGCTCACGTCCCTGCCCGCACGCATCGGCCACGCCCGCGCGCGCCAGATGATGCTCTATGCCAAACCCGTGGATGCGCCCACTGCGCTCACCTGGGGCATGGTTGATGACCTTGTCGAAGACGGCGGCGCGCGCGCAGCCGCGCTCGATCTTGCCCAGCACATCGAAACACTCGGCCCAGAGGCACTGCGCGCCATCAAAGCCTTTGACAGTGGACGCTTGGACCGCGCCATCGACTACGAACGAGACGTACAACCTCAGCTTTTGAGCAGCGCAAACGCGCAGGAAGGCCGCGCCGCTTTCTTCGAGAAACGCCCCCCCAAATTTCGCCCTAACTAACAAAAAGCCCGCCGATAAAATCGACGAGCCTCTCACTTACGACCCCTTAAAAATCACAGAAAATCAATGTGATGATACAGAGGAAGCTCACGTATGCGCTGCCCAGTGGCTGCAAAGATTGCATTGGCCAAGGCCGGCGCAGCAGGTGGCACAGGCGGCTCCCCGATGCCACGGATCTTGGGCGCATTTTCCAACCCCTTCACGAAGATTTCCGGACATTGGTACATCCGCATCCCTTCCGCATCCCAATAGTTGACCTGCTCCGCCATCCCATCAGAATAGGTGATTTCGCTGTTGATCGCATGGCCCAGCGCAAAGACCACACCGCCTTGCACCAGATTTTCAAAGTTCACCGGATCCAGCACGCGCCCCACGTCCGCAGCGACCCAGACCTTATCGATCTTGATCCCGTCCTCCGTGTTGGTGACCTCAATCACCTCTGCGGTCGGCACGCCAAAGCTCTCGACAAAGGCGACGCCGCGTCCTTTGCCTGCGGCCAGCGGGCTGCCCCAGCCTGACATCTCACCGACAGCTTCCAACACCTTGCGCGCCACCGGGTTGCCCATCAGCCGAATCCGCTCTTCCAGCGGGTCTGCACCCGCTTCATGGATCAGCTCATCCAACATGCAGTCAAAGAAAAAGCCCCCCGCCGAGGCGCCAACCGAGCGCCAGCTGGACACAGGTGCCAGTTCAGGAACGCGGTAGGCCCGCATCCGGTAGTTGTCGAGCGTATAGGGCACATCCCAAGCCCCCGCCGCAATCTGCGTATCAGGCCCCGGAATATTCAGTCCCACGCGCCCCATTTGCGACACCACAACAGACGGCATTGCAATCTGCAAATCGGCGGCAACGACCTTGCCATCCTTCACAGCCCCTTTGGCGCGCGCCATGCCAATATGGCGTGTGAAGTCATGGGCAAAATCCTCTTCGCGGCTGTAGGTCAACTTCACGGGTGTGCCACGCATCTGGTTGGCCACTTCAGCGGCCAGCTTCACCTGTTCAAACTCCAGCCGGTGCCCAAAGCTTCCCCCCATGTAGCGGTTGACCAGATCAACCTGCTCAGGGTCGTGCCCCGTGATCGCCGCCACCTGCTGTTGCAACATCACCGGGATCTGGTGACCTGTCCAAACCGTCACATTATCGTTTTCAACCAGCACAGTCGCGTTCATCGGCTCCAGCGGCTGATGGGCCACATAGGGCACGCGATACTCCACCTCAATAGCGGCGCCTTCCTGCACAATCTTCGCGCCCGCGTCGCCCTCGTCACGCCACTGCTTATCCAGCTGATCATCATTGAAGCTGCGTGCCACGGCCTCCCAATGGCCATCCTGCTCTGCAGGATACGGCGCGCCCCCCCACTCAAAGTCAATCGCCTGCGCCGCCTGAATGGCACGCCAGGTGTTGTCAGCCACCACAGCCACGCCGCCCGTGACTTCCACAATGGCTTTGACGCCGCGCATCTCTTTGGCCGCGCTGGCATCATAATTGGTGAGCGCGCCGCCTTTGCGCGGGTTGCACACCACCGTCGCATGCACGGCGCCTTCGACCTCTACGTCGATGCCATACTCCTGCGTGCCCGTCGATTTGGCAATCATATCAAGCCGCTGCATGGGTTTGCCCAGCATCCGCCACTCGCTTGGATCCCGCAGCTTGATGTCCATCACCGGCTCAAGCGTCGCCGCCTCCGCCGCCAATTCCGTGTACTTCAGCTCCGTGCCATCCGGCAGCTGCACCGCCCCATGCGCCGTTGTGAGCTGCGCGACAGGAACGCCACTCACATTGGAGGCCGCAAGCTTCAGCGTCTCTCGCGCCACAGCCCCCGCTTCGCGCAGCTTTACAAAGCTGTCAGGCACCGCACTGGAGCCACCGGTGATCTGCAACCCCAAAAGCTTGGCCACACCGCTCATGACACTGCGCGTCGCCTCGGCTGCAAAGCTCGTGTCTGTTGAGCGAAACGGCACCCCATCCGCAGACAGTGCCCGGTTCCAATAGGCCTTGTCCGGCTTGCCGAAACTTGTCTCCACCTGATCCAGCTCGATATCAAGCTCCTCAGCAATCAGCGCCGCCTGAACATGCGCAACGCCCTGCCCCTTGTCCCCATGCGGCCCGATCAGCGTCACCTTTTCGCTGTCGATGATCACCCAGGGATTAAACGTTGCCGCCCCATCGGCAAGCCCGTCCTTCAGCGGATTCTCATAAGGCGTGCGCACCTTATAGACGCCAAAGGCAACCCCCCCGGCCACCGCGGCTGCGCCCACCAGAAACGTACGGCGTGCAATTTTTCCAACCTTCCCCATGGCTCACACCTCCTGCAGTTTGGCAGCGGCTGTTTTTACAGCGGCGCGAATACGTGGATAGGTGCCACAGCGACACAGATTGCCGCTCATTGCGTCATCAATGTCGGCATCACTCGGGTTGGGAATGTCTGACAGCAGAGAGGCCGCCTGCATGATTTGACCGGACTGACAATAGCCGCATTGCGCCACCTGATGTTCCACCCAGGCTTCCTGCACCGCATGCAGCGCCCCCGGCTGGCCTAGACCTTCAATCGTGGTCACTTCGCCATCCACATCGGCCACCGGTGTCTGACAAGAGCGCACCGCCACGCCATCAATATGCACCGTGCACGCCCCGCAAGCGGCAACACCGCAGCCGTATTTCACACCTTTGATATTCAGCTCATCTCTGAGCACCCAAAGAAGCGGCATGTCATCCTCGACATCCACCTCATGTTTTTGTCCATCCACGATCAATTGCATAAGCTGTCTCCCGTTCGTTGGAACCTGTCGCGTTGTCTCCCAGATACCTCAGCTTTGCGCAAATTCACTCGCAGATCGTGCCAAAATCACCCACACCGCATCGCACTCAGCGCTGCGCCTCACAAAACTTGCGCGGCCGCCCCATTGTGCGGACCAACAAAGTGATTCGAAGACAGACGTTTCAGATCGCGCCACGATTTCGTTAACCAACAATTTACAAACCGCCACTCAATGATAGCGCTACCGTGAGCGGAACCGATATCGCCACCGATAGCGGAACCGGCCAAATTTATCGCTAACACACTCATATTTCACAGGATTTCACCTTCCGAAGACCTCCCATCAAGACTATAGGTTTGGCCAATCCCTATTCATCAGCGCAACACAGGAGCGCCTCATGACTGTCACCGTCGGCATCAATGGATTTGGCCGTATTGGCCGTAGCACCCTCATGCACATTGCCGAGGAAGCGCGCGAAGATGTGCGCGTTGTGAAAATCAACGCCACAGGCCCGCTGGAAACAGCCGCACACCTGATCCGCTATGACTCTGTGCACGGCCGCTTCCGCAACGAAGTGATCGCAGGCAACGGCACCATGGATGTGGGCCAAGGCCCGATGCGCATGTATTCCACCTACGACATGGACGAGCTGGATTGGGACGGTGTCGACATCGTTCTGGAATGTACCGGCAACTTCAACGACGGTGAGAAAGCCAAAAAGCACCTGGAGCGTGGCGCCAAAAAAGTGCTGATCTCCGCCCCTGCGAAAAACGTGCAGAAAACCATCGTCTTTGGCGTGAACGATCATCAGCTCGAAGCCAACGACAACATGATCTCCAACGGCTCCTGCACCACCAACTGCCTCGCGCCAGTGGCCAAAGTGCTTAACAACGCTTTCGGCATCGAAAGCGGCATCATGACCACAATTCACGCCTACACCGGCGACCAGCCTACGCTGGACCGTCGCCACAACGATCTCTACCGCGCTCGCGCCGCAGCCATGTCGATGATCCCAACCTCCACTGGCGCCGCCAAAGCCCTGGGTGAGGTTCTGCCAGAACTCAAAGGAAAACTCGACGGTTCTGCCATCCGCGTGCCAACACCAAATGTCTCCGCTGTGGATCTGACCTTCACCGCCTCCAAAGACGTGACAGAGGCTGATGTGAACGCCGTGATGGCCGAAGCCGCCGCAGGTGAAATGAAGGGTGTGCTGGGCTACAACGACCTGCCGCTGGTGTCTGTTGATTTCAACCACACCACCGAAAGTTCCACCTTCGCTGCAGATCAGACCAAAGTCATCGGCGGCCGTCTGGTGCGGGTGCTGGCATGGTATGACAACGAGTGGGGATTCTCCGCCCGCATGGCCGATGTCGCGGCCAAAATGGGCCGCATCTAAGCCCAAAGCCCCTAAAACAGACGACAAAATCTTGCGCCCTCGGATGGGGTCAGGCATATCTGCTCTGACCACGACCATCCGGGGGCGCAGCGCTTCATGACCAATCCCATCGCGATTTTCCTCGGCGCTGTTGTTTTGACGGGACTGGGCCTCGACGTGGTGTTCAACAACAGCGCTGCCTCATTTTTCCTCGCCCAGAAATTCATCGACCTGATCGAATGGCTCGCCTTCTGGCGATAGTGCCTTCCCCTGAGGGCACGTCTCAATAACCAACGCAGCCTCTCTGTTCCTGCGTGTGAAGCCCTGCGCAAATGCGCGCACTCCATTCCGAAGTCTCATTCTCCAAATATCCCCGCCGGAGGCGTCCCTCAGCGTGGCACAGACCCGGCAAAAGAAAAGGCGCCCCAACCGGAGCGCCTTTCCACATTTTATCCTAAACCGGATCAGTCGATCATGGTCAGCAGCTTATCAAGGCTCGCCTTTGCATCACCATAGAACATCCGGGTGTTCTCTTTGAAGAACAGCGGGTTCTCGATGCCGGAATACCCGGTACCCTGCCCACGCTTGGAGACAAACACCTGTTTCGCTTTCCAGCACTCCAGAACCGGCATGCCAGCAATCGGGCTGTTCGGATCTTCTTGCGCAGCTGGGTTCACGATGTCGTTGGAGCCGATCACGATGGCCACATCCGTTTCCGGGAAGTCATCATTGATCTCATCCATCTCCAGCACGATGTCATAAGGCACCTTTGCTTCCGCCAAGAGCACATTCATGTGGCCTGGCAAACGGCCCGCAACCGGGTGGATCGCAAAGCGCACGTTCTTGCCTTTGGCACGCAGACGACGGGTCAGCTCCGCCACATTCTGCTGCGCCTGTGCCACCGCCATGCCGTAGCCCGGAATGATCACAACACTGTCTGCATCATCCAGCGCTGCCGCCACACCGTCAGCCTCAATCGCGATCTGCTCGCCTTCCACTTCCATGGCCGGACCAGATGCGCCACCAAAGCCGCCCAGGATCACCGACACAAAGGAGCGGTTCATCGCCTTACACATGATGTAGGACAAGATCGCCCCCGAAGAGCCCACCAGCGCGCCCACAACGATCAGCAGGTCGTTGCCAAGGGAGAAGCCAATCGCCGCCGCAGCCCAGCCGGAATAGCTGTTCAACATGGAGACAACCACCGGCATATCCGCGCCACCGATGCCCATGATCAGGTGATAGCCAATGAACAGCGCCGCAATGGTCAGGATCAACAGCGGCAGCAGGCTGGCAGAGTTCATGTACCAGATCAGGCACAGAACAGAGAGCGCCGCCGCACCGGCATTGAGCATATGGCCGCCGGGCAGTTTTTCTGCTGCAGAGGTCACGCGGCCAGAGAGCTTGCCATAGGCGATGACGGAGCCAGTGAAGGTCACCGCACCGATCCAGATGCCAAGGCTGGCCTCGATCCGCAGGATGCCCACTTCGACCGCATCTTTCTTCGCCAGAAGCGCGGCAAAACCGTCCAGAGATTTATACTCTTCCACCAGCGCCTTTGTTTCAGCCACCAGCGCCAGTTCCGCAGGCCAGACAAAGCCTTTCGGGCTGGTCAGAATGCCCGCCACCTCTGGCAGCAGGGTCACAATCGCACCTTTCAGCGCCAGCACATTGGCCAGCTCAAAATGCGCGTTGAAGCCCACAAACACAGCCGCCAGACCGACGAGCGCGTGCATGCCTGCCACCAGTTCCGGCATCTGGGTCATTTCGACCTTGCTGGCCAGCTGATAGCCGATCGCACCACCGGCGATGATCAGCGGCACAGACAGCCACCACAGGCCGGCACCGGGGCCAATCAGCGTGGCAAACACCGCCAGCGCCATGCCGACAATGCCATACCACACCGCGCGTTTCGCGCTTTCCTGATTGCTCAGTCCACCCAAGGACAGGATGAAGAGCACTGCCGCAACAACGTAAGCGGCGGTCGTAAAACCAAAGTCCATTGCTCAGACCTCCTTAGGATTTCTGGAACATGGCGAGCATGCGCCGTGTCACGAGGAAACCGCCGAAGATATTGATCCCGGCCATGAAAACAGAGAGCGCCGCCAGCAGGATCACGAGGAAGCTCCCCGAGCCGATCTGCATCAAGGCACCCAGAATGATGATCGACGAAATCGCATTTGTGACCGCCATCAACGGCGTGTGCAGGCTGTGCGCCACACCCCAGATCACCTGGAAGCCCACAAAACACGCCAGCACGAACACGATAAAGTGCTGCATGAAGCTCGCCGGGGCCACCAGCCCAACGAGCAAGAGCAGCGCACCACCCACACCCAGAAGGGTCACCTGCTGTTTGGTCTGCGCCTTAAACGCCGCCACCTCTGCCGCGCGCTTCTCTTCCGGGGTCAACTCCGGCACCACCTCTTTGGGCTTGGCCGCAATCGCCTGCACCTTTGGGGGTGGCGGCGGGAAGGTGATTTCCCCCTCAAAGGTTACGGTCGCGCCACGGATCACGTCATCTTCCATGTCGTGATTGACCTGCCCGTCTTTCTCAGGCGTGAGGTCAGACATCATGTGGCGAATATTGGTCGCATAGAGGCTGGAGGACTGCGCCGCCATCCGGCTTGGGAAGTCGGTATAGCCCACAATAGTCACGCCATTGTCGGTCACAACCTTCTCATCCGCAACGGTGCCTTCCACGTTGCCGCCGCGCTCTGCCGCAAGGTCAACAATCACGGAACCCGGCTTCATCGCCTCAACCATATCCTTGGTCCAAAGGATTGGTGCTGCGCGGTTCGGGATCAGCGCTGTGGTGATCACGATGTCCACTTCGGGTGCCAGCTCGCGGAACTTCGCCAGCTGCGCTTCGCGGAATTCATCAGACTGCACAGAGGCATAGCCACCAGTGGCCGCGCCATCCGCCTGCTCTTCCTCAAAGTCGAGATAGACAAACTCGGCGCCCATGCTCTCAACCTGCTCCGCCACTTCGGGGCGCACGTCAAACGCATAGGTGATCGCGCCTAGGCTGGTCGAGGTGCCAATCGCGGCCAGACCGGCCACACCGGCGCCCACAACCAGCACTTTCGCTGGCGGCACTTTACCCGCGGCGGTCACCTGACCGGTGAAGAACCGGCCAAAGTTGTTGCCCGCCTCGATCACCGCGCGATAGCCCGCGATGTTCGCCATCGAGGACAGCGCATCCATTTTCTGCGCGCGCGAAATACGCGGCACCATTTCCATGGCGATCACATTGGCGCCTTTGGCTTTGGCCGCGTCCATGCCCTCTTCATTGCCCGCCGGGTTGAAGAAGGAAATCAGCGTTTTGCCTTTGGTCAGACGCTTGAGTTCAGTGGCGTTTGGCTGGCGCACCTTGGCAACAATATCGACCTCTTTCCAAAGGCCCGCTGCGGTTTTGACCACCTCAACGCCCGCTGCCTCATAGGCCGCATCGGAAAAGCCTGCGCCGGCACCTGCACCACTTTCGATGGCACAGTCATAGCCCAGTTTCTGGAGCTGCTTGGCCGAATCCGGCGTCATCGCGACCCGGTTTTCGCCCTCAAACACCTCTTTTGGTGTACCTATTTTCACCTTTCTTATCCCCCTTCAGAGTCAAAGCAATAATATTTCACGCAAGCGCCCTGCACTTGCATAAAGTTTTAACGCCAATTTTTTGCTGCACAAGCAAACAAGCCGCCATCTGGCGCAGTCGACGCAACGGCATCACAGCCACCGCCGCGTTTTTTCGCAGTACTTTGCAAAATCCATGCGGAACTGGCGCCGCAAACGGTTTTCTTCCGGGATCACAAAGCGCCGCTCCAGCATCCACAGGAACAAAGGCACAAGCGGCAGCGAAAGCACCGCATCCCAAAACAGGATAAACCCTGTCAAAATCATCAGATCCGCAAGGTAGATTGGATTGCGTGAGCGGCGAAAGATCCCGCTCTGGACCAAATGCGCAGCGTCATGGTGTGGATGCAGTGTGGTGCGATGGCGCCGCATCTCCATGATCGCCAACATAACAAGTACGCCACCGCCACCCACCAGCAGCCCGCCCAGCAGGTCTGCCCAAACCGGGCCGAAACTTAATCCTAACGAAAAATACCGCGCCTGACCCCAAGCGAAAAGCAGGGCCGCCACAAGCCACACGGGTGGCAGGTCACAAAAATACCGTCTTGCGGCGATGGTCATGCACAGGCTCCTAGACTGGCTTGCGACGCTTCGTGCGTCTGCTCCGACGCAACAGCGTCCCCTCCCGTTTAGCGATCTCAGCCGATGACGCAACGGCACAAAATGCCTCAATTGCGAAAAAGGACAGAATGTCTGCTGTTTTTGGAAAAATGAAACGAAAAGCACACAGGTTTTGTAAGGATCGTGCCGCCGTTCCATGAGATGCGCTCAAAATGACGGCGCGGCGTTTGCAACCACACTGCTTGTCAGAACCGCCGCTCCCGCTACTCTCACGCTAAACCACAGAGGGAGGAGATCACAATGTCACTGCACGGAAAACACGCTCTTGTGACAGGCGGCGGCACCGGCATCGGTCTTGCCATTGCCCGCGCGCTGGCGGCTGAGGGCGCAGAAGTCACCATCACCGGGCGGCGCTTAAATGTTCTGGAAGAGGCCGCCACCGATGGTCTGCACCCTTTGGCGATGGACGTTGCCGATGAAAGCTCCGTCGTCGAAGGTGTGGCCGCCGCCGTTGCGGCGCGTGGCCCGATCCAGATCTGCGTCGCCAACGCAGGCATTGCCGAAGGCCGCGCACTGCACAAAACCGATATGGAATTCTGGCGCAGGATGATGTCCATCAACATCGATGGCGTTTTCCTCACCATCCGCGAAAGCCTCAAATCCATGACCCAGACCGACTGGGGCCGGGTCATGGTGATCTCCTCCATCGCAGGTCTGCGTGGGCTCAAAGGCGCGCCCGCCTATTCCACTACGAAACACGCAGTCAACGGCATGATCAAATCACTGGCCGCCGATTACGCCAACAAACCCATCACCTTTAATTCGATCTGCCCCGCCTATGTGGAAACCCCAATCATCGACCAAAACATCGAGAGCATCATGGCCCGAACCGGCTGCAGCGAGGAAGAAGCCCGCCATATGATGGTGGGCGTTAATCCCCATGGCCGTCTCATCACCCCAGAGGAGGTCGCCCATTCCGCGCTCTACCTCTGCTCTGATATGGCTGACTCGATCCGCGGCCAGATGATTCAGGTCTCTGGCGGAGAGCTGTAGCGCGCCTTTGGCTCGCCGCAGTACAGCAGCACCGCGGCTGAGTCGCACCTCAGAAATCCCTAAATTCGTCACATTAGCGAGCGTAAGCCCGCCGATGTGACCACCCAGCCTGTGGGCGGTGGCCTGTCAAATCCACAAACTGCAAGCCCCCGCTCACGATCAGCTTCAAACTGCCCAAACCCCTGACGGCCCGCGACCCAGCGCAATACCGTTAAATCTCTGGCCGGAGCAGCGCCACTGCGCGCCGCTGTGTCAGGTTCGGCAGGGTTTTGCCACTGCGCCCCAGCAAGAGCCCGCCATCGGCAAAATCGCGCAAACCATTGATATTGATAATCTTTCACCTCTGATGAAGATTTATAGCACACGGCGAGACAGTCCCGCTGTGCTTACATCAAGGAGAACACCCATGCGTCGCTTCGCACTCACCACATCATTTGCCGCCCTGATCGCAGCGCCTTCCTTTGCCCTGACCGTCGCAGAGGTCGATCAAAACGGCGACAGCCTGATCTCATTTGACGAAATGGCAACGGTCTATCCGTCGCTCACCCCAGAGGCTTTCAACGCGGTTGATACCAGCGGCGACAGCGCGGTTGACGAGGACGAACTCACTGCTGCTTTGGAAAGCGGATTGATCGTCGCCCCGGCCGAATAAACCGTGCTGATCCCGCCATCCCCCAATGGCGCTCTGTCGGCACCTGCACTGCGGGTGTCGACCTTCCCGAAACCTTCACCGGATTGGCGCATCACCAATGCCCATATCTTTCAGGAGAAGCCTATGTCCACCGGATCCAAATCAAGGCGCGGCACCATCCTCAGCTTCTTTGCCATTGCGGCGGTCGCGGTCGCGATGCTCTTCATCGTTCTGTCGATCAGCGTCTCGTTGCCAGATGTCGAAAACGTTGAGCTTCCATCCATCGAAGCTGCACCCACCACACCTGTCGAAGAATGAGGCCAGCACTGCGCATCCTGCCAGACTGACGGGTTCGGACGCCGCGTTTCCGTTTACGACTGTCGCCAAGTTAACCAATAAGCGGTCGGAAAAACGCACCGTCGCGATACCGCCGCAATACAGACGCAATACCGACGTGCGAAATCAACGTTTTCTGGCGTTAACCTTTAGGCGGATTTCAGAACTGGCCGCGCTTCTTCGTTGGCAGACCAGGCCCGCACCGCCTCGCCAAAGGCTTCAAAAAGCGGGCGGCTCACAGGGTCCACCCCCGCCTGCCATTCCGGATGCCACTGCACCGACATGGTAAAGCCCGGCGCATCTTTGATGTAGATTGCCTCTGGCGTCCCATCAGGCGCGTAACCATCTATAATCACACGACTTCCCGGGCGTTTGATGCCCTGCCCGTGCAAGGTGTTTGTCAGAACTTCGCGCGCGCCCATAAGCTTGTGAAAGGGCCCATCCTCGCTAAAGGTCACGATATGGCGCAGCTCAAACTTCTCTTCCAGCGTGCCATCTGGCGGCATGCGGTGGTTGTCCCGCCCCGGCAGATCGCGAATTTCGGGGTAAAGACTGCCGCCCATGGCGACATTAACCTCTTGAAATCCCCGACAAATCCCAAAGAACGGCTGCCCAGACTCCACACAGGCCCGCACCAGTGGAAGCACGATGGAATCCCGCGCCCGATCAAACGCGCCATGCGCTTCCGTGGCCGCTTCCCCATATTCTTCAGGATGGACATTGGGCCGACCGCCCGTCAGCAGAAAACCATCACAGGTGGCCAGCAATTCTTCGACAGACAGATAGCGCGGATCCGCTGGAACAAGCAGCGGCATACAACCAGAAACCATTGAAACCGCTTCGGAATTCATGGCTCCCCCAGCATGTGCTGGATACTCGTCATTAATAAGGTGGTGGTTTCCGATAATCCCGACGACTGGTCGCGTCATGAAAGCCTCTTTGTCTTGCTGCGCAGCTCAACATAGGCGCTGCGCAGCTTAAGAGAAAGCCCCGATCAGATTTCGCCGGTCAATCCAACCGCATCAATGCCCGCCATCGCGGCAATTGCATCATTATCGGACGTATCCCCAGTCACACCCACAGCGCCAATCACAGCGCCCTTCTTGTCGCGCAGCAGAACACCACCCGGCACGGGTACAACCTGCCCACCATAAACGCCATTCACCGCCGCCATGAAATAGGCCTGCTGCTCGGCTCGCGCCATCTGTGCGCTGCCCGCCATGCCCAGCATCACCGCGCCGTAAGCCTTGCCGTGGGCAATGGCAAAACGCCCGGGTGCCGCACCATCTTCCCGCTCAAACGCCTGCACGTGGCCGCCTGCGTCCAAAACCACAACCGACAGTGGCTTCAGCTCCATTTCACGGCCCTTTTCCAGCGCCTTACGAATGATTGTACGCGCGCGTCGCAATGAAATTGTCATGGTGTTTCCTTCCCATAAAGAAAGGTCAGGGCATGGCCCTGACCTTGAATGTTATGCCTGAGCCTTCAGTTCGAGACGCCGCGCATGCAGCACTGGCTCAGTATAGCCAGACGGTTGCACCCGCCCCTTAAAGACCAGATCACAGGCCGCTTGGAATGCGACTCCGTCAAAATTCGGCGCCATCGGAACATACAGCGGATCATTGGCATTCTGTCCATCAACCACGACAGCCATCTTCTGCATTGCGGCCATCACCTGCTCTTGCGTGACAACGCCCTGATGCAGCCAATTCGCCAGACCTTGGCTGGAAATCCGGCAGGTGGCACGGTCTTCCATCAGACCCACATTATTGATGTCTGGCACCTTAGAACAGCCAATGCCCTGATCGATCCAGCGCACCACATAGCCCAGAATACCCTGCGCATTGTTTTCAACTTCTGCTGCAATCTCTTCTGGCGAAAGGTTCTGCCCATCCATCACAGGAATGGTCAGCAGGTCATCCAATGTCCCACGCAGACCACCTGCTTTGATCTCATCCTGGCGCGCCAGCACATCAACCTCATGATAATGTGTCGCATGCAATGTCGCCGCAGTGGGGGACGGTACCCAGGCACAGTTTGCCCCAGATTTCGGATGGCCGATCTTCTGCTCAAGCATCGCGCCCATCAGATCCGGCATGGCCCACATGCCCTTACCAATCTGCGCCTTACCCTGCAGGCCACAGGCCAGGCCAATATCCACATTGCGATCCTCATAGGACGCAATCCATGGCGTTGCCTTCATCTCACCTTTGCGCAGGAAGGTCCCCGCTTCCATAGAGCTGTGAATCTCATCGCCAGTGCGATCAAGGAAACCGGTGTTGATGAAGGCCACACGCGTTTTGGCTGCGCGGATACATTCCTTGAGGTTGGCCGAGGTGCGGCGTTCCTCATCCATGATCCCCATTTTCACCGTGTTGCGCGGCAGACCAAGCACATCTTCAACCTTGGCAAAGATACGATCAGAGAAGGTCACTTCTTCCGGCCCGTGCATCTTCGGTTTTACAACGTAAACCGAACCATGCACCGAGTTGCCACTTTCCTGCTGCAGGTCATGCATCGCGATCATCACCGTGACTAGCGCATCCATCAGCCCTTCGCCAATCTCATTGCCGTCCTGATCCAGAACCGCCGGATTGGTCATCAGGTGGCCTACGTTGCGCACCAGCATCAGGGAACGGCCTTTCAAAACGGTTTCACCACCGTTCGCTGCCGTAAAGGTTACATCATCGTTCAAAACGCGGGTGAAGGTCTTGCCACCTTTGGAAACCTCTTCTGCGAGATCGCGTTTCATCAGACCCAGCCAGTTGCCATAGGCAACAACCTTGTCTTCGGCATCCACACAGGCCACGGAATCTTCGCAATCCATGATCGTGGACAGCGCACTTTCCAGCGTGATGTCATTGATATTGGCCGCATCGCTTGCGCCAATGTTGCCTGCCGCATCAATCTCGATGACCACATGCAGACTGTTGTTCTTCAAAACGATACGGGACGGGTCCGCAGCATCTCCCACATGACCGGCAAAAGCGCTGACGTTCTTGAGCGCGGGCTTCAAAGCGCCTTCGACAACGCTCAAAGAAGACACATCGCTCCAGGAGCCTTCCGCCAGAGGGACTGCGCGGTCAAGGAAGTCCCGCCCCCAGGCAATCACGCGCGCGCCGCGGGCCGCGTCATATCCACCACCTGCAGGCAAATCGCCCATGGCATCGGTGCCATAGAGCGCATCATAAAGGCTGCCCCAACGGGCATTGGCGGCGTTCAGGGCGAAACGAGCATTGGTGATCGGGACAACCAACTGAGGGCCAGGAATGGTCGCGATCTCAGGGTCGACATTCGCAGTTTCAACCGCAAAATCCTCACCTTCGGGCACCAGATAGCCGATCTCTTTCAAGAAGGCTTGATAGGCCTCGGCATCATGCACATTGCCTTTGTTCGCCAAATGCCAGCCATCCAGCTTCTGCTGAATTTCTTCGCGCTTTTCCAGCAACGCGCGGTTTTCCGGACCAAAATCATGCGCCAATGCGCTCAGCCCCGCCCAGAATGCATCTTCCGCGACGCCCGTTCCCGGCAACGCTTGATCTACAATGAAATCATAGAGTTCCTGAGCAATTTGCAGCCCGTGCTTCTCCACCCGATCGGTCATCGCGGCTCTCCCATTTGGCTTGTATCGTTTCCCAATTAAGGCATGAGTTTCCGATAGGCAACAAAATTGGTTATCTTTTTTTACCAAAGATATTTTCAAACAAAACCGAATAGTCTCTGCAGTCTTTAGGCTTGCACAGAGAATGGCGCATCTCCTCTTGCAGGCAGCGACGGATGAATTACACCGATGTCACACACTGTATGGAGAGTTCGATGAAAGACGCAGCGCCACAAACCATCCACCTCAAAGATTATACGGCCTTTGGCTTCATCGTGGACAGCGTCGCGCTCACTTTTCAGCTGCACCCAACGGCCACGCGCGTTCTTTCCAAAATTCAGTTTCGCCCAAACCAAGACGCAACGGACAACCGTTTTTTCCTTCATGGTGAGCAACTTAGCCTGATTTCGGCAAAGATTGACGGCGCAGAAATAACGCCGCGCCTTGTAGATGGCGGGCTGGAAGCAGATGTGCCAAACGCACCCTTCGTCTGGGAAGCAGAAGTCGAAATCAACCCGCAGGCCAACACAGCCCTAGAGGGGCTCTACATGTCAAACGGCATGTACTGCACCCAATGTGAGGCCGAAGGCTTCAGCAAGATCACCTTCTACCCGGATCGCCCTGATGTGATGTCCACGTTTGATGTGCGGATTGAATCAGATGGCGACAACACGCCCATCATGCTGTCAAATGGCAACGGTGCAGAAAGCGGCGCGGGCTTTGCCAATTGGACAGACCCATGGCCCAAACCGGCCTACCTCTTTGCCCTGGTGGCGGGCGACCTGATCGCCCACGAAGACAGCTTTACCACCAGGTCGGGCAAGCCCGTCAAACTCGCCATCTGGGTGCGCCCCGGCGATGAGCACAAATGCGCGTTCGGCATGGAAGCCCTCAAAAAGTCCATGAAATGGGACGAAGAGGTCTATGGCCGGGAATATGATCTCGATGAGTTCAACATCGTCGCCGTGGATGACTTCAACATGGGCGCGATGGAGAACAAAGGGCTGAACATCTTCAACAGCTCCTGTGTCTTGGCCTCGCCAGAAACCGCGACTGACGGCAACTTTGAACGCATCGAAGCGATCATTGCCCACGAGTATTTCCACAATTGGACAGGCAACCGCATCACCTGCCGTGATTGGTTTCAGCTGTGCTTGAAAGAGGGTCTCACCGTTTTCCGCGACGCCCAGTTCACCGCCGATATGCGCTCTGAACCGGTGAAACGCATCGATGATGTTATCGCTTTGCGCGCGCGCCAGTTCCCGGAGGATCAAGGCCCCCTGTCCCACCCTGTGCGCCCAGAAAGCTTTCAGGAAATCAACAACTTCTACACAGCGACCGTCTATGAAAAAGGCGCTGAAGTTATTGGCATGCTCAAAACCCTTGTTGGGGATGATGCCTACGCCAAAGCGCTGGACCTCTATTTTGACCGCCACGACGGGCAAGCCTGCACCATCGAGGATTGGATCAAAGTGTTTGAGGACAGCACTGGCCGCGATCTAAGCCAATTCAAACTCTGGTATTCCCAATCCGGCACGCCCGAAGTCACCGTGCGTGAGGAGTATGAGGGCGACACCTTCACGCTGCACCTCAGCCAGAAAAGCGCGGCAAAACCCGGTCAGGATAGCAAAGCACCGCAGGTCATACCCGTGGCTGTTGGACTTCTAAATGGCAATGGCGATGAAGTGCTGCCTACCCAGATTTTGGAACTGACGGAGACAGAGCAGAGCTTCAGCTTCACCGGCCACGCAACGCGCCCGGTGCCCTCCATCCTGCGCGGCTTCTCAGCACCGGTCACCCTGACCCACGACATCGACAACACCCGCCGTGCGTTTTTGCTGGCGCATGACACCGATGCGTTCAATCGCTGGGAAGCGGGCCGTGATCTGGCCCGTGACAGCCTGCTCAACTCAATTCAAACCGGCGCAGCGCCCAGCGCGGCCTACCTTGATGGCCTGAAAGCGCTGTTGGCAGATGATACTCTCGACCCAGCCTATCGCGCCCTGATGCTCGGTCAGCCATCACAATCTGAGCTTGCCGCCACTTTACACAAAGAGGGTCAGATCCCTGACCCTGCTGCGATTCACAGTGCCAGCGAAGCGCTGCGCGAGGCAAAAGCGCAAGCGTTCTCTGACATTCTGCCCACGCTTTATGCCGCCAATCAGGTTGACGGCCCCTACCGCCCAGATGCTGGCCCGGCTGGTCAACGCAGCCTAGCAAATGCAGCACTCTCTCTGCTGACACGTCTGGACGGCGGCGAAGCCGCAGCCAAACAATATGCGGCGGCGGACAACATGACCCTGCAGCTCGCCGCCCTCGGTGCCCTGCTGGATGCAGGCAAAGGCGCTGATGCACTGCAGGCGTTTTATGATCAGTGGCAGAATGATCGCCTTGTGATTGACAAATGGTTCTCCATGCAAATCATGCAAGCCAAAGCAGAGGCGGTCGCATCCACCGCGCAAGCACTCACCGAGCATGCTGATTTTGATTGGAAAAACCCGAACCGCTTCCGCGCGGTGATGGGCGTTTTGGCAATGCATCATGCGGGGTTCCACCACGAAAGCGGTGCCGGATATACCCTCTTGGCTGATTGGCTGATCAAGCTGGATCCGGTGAACCCGCAAACCACTGCGCGCATGTGCAGCGCTTTCCAGACATGGAAACGCTACGATTCCGCGCGGCAGGCAAAAATCAAAACAGAACTTGAGCGCATCGCCAACCAACCCAGTCTGAGCCGAGACACCACCGAAATGGTGACACGTATCCTGAACGCATGACCGAGATACTCCTCAGCCATACCGCTCAAGGCCGCAACCGGCGCAGCATCATTGTTTTGACGCTGACCATTGTCGCCTTGGGCGGCCTGCTTTTTGCGGGCACCCACTGGGCAATTGTGGCCTTCCTCTCGCTCTTTACACTCCCGACGCTGGTGGATGTTCTGTTCAATCCGCAGGCAAGCTTTGCCCTGACGGAGGATGAGGTGCGCTGGAAAAACGCCACACAAGAGGCCGACATCGCGCTTGGGAAAATTCAGTCCATTCAAATCGCAACACGACTGAACGTCGCCTTCCGCATAACTTTGGTGATGTATGACGGTGCCAAAGTCCGGATTCCACAAGATGTTTTGCCACCCCGCGCTGATCTTGAGGCCGCGTTTAACCACTTGAGCATCCCCGTAAATCGCGACCGGCTGCGGCTGATCTGAAACCCATCTGCCCAACGTCCTGTCGCGAGTTTGACGGCATGATTTCAACTTCATGCCCTTTTTTGGCCTGAAAGCAATTTCATAGTGAGCTCCAGTACCAAACGGAGCCAAAATGAAATTCTTTTCCAAAGAACGGTCAAGCACGCGATCTGGCCCCAATGCCGCGCGCGCTGCCACATTTGCGGCTCCAGTGCTGCGCAGACTGGGCAAACCCTTTGCGACGTCGCGCCCAAATGCGCCGGACACGCGCACCGGCCAAGCACAGCAAACCTATCGTGATCTGCTGCCAAGGCTCCAAATTCCCATCAACGCTGCCACGCCTGATCAAATTGAAAGCGAACGCCTGCGCGCGCAGGGGCAGTTTCTGGCCCGTCAGGAGCGTTGGGACGAACTTGAAGATTACGTGCGCACCCATGATCAAAATCGCGCCGCCACTAATTCAGGCACGCCGCTGTCTGAACTGATGCTTTTTGGCGCACGATCAGACGTGGTGCGCGCGGCCGAACATGCACTTTTACACGGCAAACCTGCTGAGGACGCTGACTTCTTTCATGGCATCGAAGCCATGGAGTATTTGCTGGAGGACATCCCGGACAGCTATCCAATCGCCCTCGTCGTGGCGCTCATGCACATTGACGTCGGCTGGGCCTGGCGAGGTGCCATCGCCAGAGATGATGAGCGCGAAATCAATAGAGAAGCCTTTCAAGCGCATTTTGCGCGTGCCCAGAAGATCCTGGAACGGTATTGCCCGGTGAAACATCACTCGCCAGCTCTTTCTGCTGCGCGCTGTGCGCTTCTCCCCGGCGCAGCGGAGCCGACCAAAGCCCTATGCGCCGAATATGAATCCCTCATCGCGCTCGACCCTCTCAACCCACGCCACATGCGCACGCTGGGCAATTATCTGCTGCCGCGTTGGTATGGCAGCTTTGATCAGCTCGACCTGCAGGCGCGCAGGATCGCCGCGCAAACCTATGAACTCTGGGGCGCAGGTGCCTATGCTTGGGTCTGGTTTGACGCATTGCTGGTAGATCCAAATGGCCTGGCCGAGGTCGAAATAGACTACTTCCTGGATGGCATCGCCGACGCACTGGAAAGGCATGGCACCCAACACGCAGCAAACCTTATGGCGGCACATCTGCACCGCAGCTGGCAGTTTGCGCTCAGTCAATATGACACTGGAACGCTAGACCACACGGTTGCAACGGCCTTGCGAGATGGGTTTGACATGGTCGTGCATGATCATTTGCGCGAAATTCACCCCCTGATCTGGGGCCACGCGGAAATCGGATTTGAAAACACATCGCGTGTCATTTCAAAGGAGCGCCTGTCAGAAAAAGGCCGCGATGTGGCCCTGCAAGCCGTCGCCATGCCGTTCATGACCAGCCTAAAAGCCGGCCAAACCGTCAATTTCTCCCCAGAAGGCATCACTCAGATCAGCCCATAGGCCTGCTGCCTCTTGCTCCTTATCTCTCGCTGGCCTAGAACGCAGACCAGCCAGAGATTTAAGGAGCGTGAGCGATGCTCGACCTGACATATGAGACCCCCAAGCCCAAAGTGATCGCGGGTGCCAAACATGACTGGGAACTGGTCATTGGTATGGAGGTGCACGCGCAGGTTTCTTCCAATGCGAAACTGTTCTCCGGTGCCTCCACCACCTTTGGTGCAGAGCCCAACGCCAATGTGGCTTTCGTAGACAGCGCAATGCCAGGCATGCTGCCTGTCATCAATGAATACTGCGTGGAGCAAGCGGTGCGCACAGGTCTTGGCCTGAATGCCGAGATCCACCTGAAATCCGCCTTTGACCGCAAGAACTACTTTTACCCGGATCTGCCGCAGGGTTACCAAATTTCCCAGCTTTATGAACCCATTGTGGGCGAAGGCGAAATCCTCGTGGACATGGGCCCCGGCGTTGCACGTCTGGTGCGTGTGGAGCGCATCCACCTTGAACAGGACGCCGGCAAATCCGTGCATGACATGGATCCGAACATGTCCTTCGTGGACCTGAACCGCACCGGTGTCGCCCTGATGGAAATCGTCAGCCGCCCTGACATCCGCGGCCCTGAAGAAGCCGCCGCCTATGTCACCAAGCTGCGCCAGATCCTGCGCTATCTGGGCACCTGTGATGGCAACATGCAGAACGGCAACCTGCGTGCGGACGTGAACGTTTCCATCTGCCGTCCGGGCCAGTATGAGAAGTACATGGAAACACAGGACTTCTCGCATCTCGGCACCCGTTGCGAAATCAAGAACATGAACTCCATGCGCTTCATTCAGGCGGCGATTGAATATGAAGCGCGTCGCCAGATCGCGATTGTCGAGGCCGGTGGTTCTGTCGATCAGGAGACCCGTCTCTATGATCCGGACAAGAACGAAACCCGCTCCATGCGTTCCAAAGAAGAAGCGCATGATTATCGCTACTTCCCCGATCCCGATCTGCTGCCACTGGAGATCGAACAGGGCTGGGTGGACGATATCGCCAAGACCCTGCCAGAGCTGCCCGACCAGAAAAAAGCACGTTTTATCAAAGACTACGGCGTGACCGAATATGATGCGTCGGTGCTGACAGCCGAGGTTGATCTGGCCGATTACTTTGAAGCCTCCGTTGGCAAAGGTGACGGCAAGAAGACCGCAAACTGGGTGATCAATGAAGTGCTGGGCCGCGCCAATAAAGCCGAGGTTCGCCCACAAGAGCTGGTCGCGCCAGAAGCCAATGCCGCCATTCTGGCCATGGTCGCTTCTGATGAAATCAGCACAAAGATCGCCAAAGACGTGCTGGAAATCCACATCGAGACCAAAGACGATCCCGCTAAGATCGTTGAAGAAAAAGGCCTCAAGCAGGTGACCGACACTGGCGCAATCGAAGCGGCGCTGGATGAAATTATCGCGGCCAACCCGGCTCAGGTGGAGAAAGCCAAACAGAACCCGAAACTGGCGGGCTGGTTTGTGGGTCAGGTGATGAAAGCCACCGGTGGCAAGGCCAACCCGAAGGCCGTTAACCAATTGGTGGCACAGAAGCTGAACGGCTAAAACGCCACATCGGTATTGCGTCTGTATCGCAACGGTAACGCGTCGGTGTAAAAACCGGCGCGTTTTCGCGTTTCAAAGGTTAACAGAGGCCATGAGCCAGTTCATAACTGCTGATTTTCAGGCGTCACAGCCCCGCTCAATCCAGAGCAATTTCACCCATCCTTGAGCGCAGTGCCGCCACGGCTTCAAGCACGGACAGCGGCGTCATCGCGTCATAGGCGTGCACCGCGTAAATCGGGATAGGCTCTGTCGGATGCGACGGGCAAACTCTCACCAGCTGCCCATCATTCAAGTCTTTTGCAACTGCGACATCAGGCAGCAATGCCACGCCCAAGCCCTCTTTTGCCAAGGCTACTATCGCCTCCATGGTGTTGGCGCGCATGCCAGATTGGAAACGAAGTTTCAGGGGCGCATCTGCTGACCGCGCATGCCCCCGATAATGCAGGTTGGTGGGTTCGCGCATATGGGCCACATACGGCAGGGTTTGAACCCACTCAAAGAACACAGCGTCTGATTGGGGTGGCCCGGATTGCAGCAAACTCGGCGCGGCACATAAGACATCCTGCAATGCCCCAACACGCTGTGCCTTAAAACTGCTGTCCGGCAGATCGCCAACCGTCAACGCCAGATCAATGCCTTCTGCCACCAGATCCAACCGTGCATCATCCGCAATCACACGCGGCTCAAGCATTGGGAACCGACGCACCAGCGATGCCAAGGCAGGCGCAACCACCGGCGCAACAAGCGCATGCGGTGCGGTTATGGAGAATGACCCTCTCGGTGTGGCGCCATAGGCTTCCATCTCTGTGCGGGCGCTCTGCGACAGAGCCACGATCTCCTTACAGCGGTGATAGTAGCGCTCTCCTGCGGGGGTAAGAGTGATCTTACGCGTGGTTCTGACCGCCAGTTTGACATCAAGCTGCTGCTCCAGACGCTTCAAGTTTTGACTGACGGCCGATTTTGCCAGCCCAAGCGCCTCAGAGGCGGCGGTGATAGATCCGGTTTCGACAATCGCCAGAAAGGTCTTTGGCAGATGGGACAGCATGTTTATTGTTCTCTTTTTATGAACTAATACTTCACACTATTCCTGTTTTTCATACAAGCAAAACACCCTAGCTCAAGGTCAAGAACCTGACCAAAGGAGCACCATTATGAAACGTCTTTCCCTTCTCTCACTTGTCGCAACACTGGGCATGAGCCTGACAGCGCCCGCATTCGCCCAAGACGCTGAAGACGCCGCAGCAAAAGAATTTGCACTCTCCACTGCCGTTGCAACCGCAAGCCGCGCATGGCGCGATGCCTTTAATGCGGGCGATGCCGCCGCCGCGGCCGCTCTGTATGAGGCAGACGCAATCATGGTTGCCAAACCCTTTGGCACCTTTGAAGGCCGCGAGGCGATTGAAGCCTTCTGGCAGAACCTGATTGAGAATGGCTATGATGACATTGTGTACGCAAATACTATCACCAAAGTGATCGATACCTCTTTGAGCGCCGCACAGGTTTCCGCTGATTGGAAAATGAACAACGCACAGGGCATCATCACAAATGAGCTTTGGGTGCTTCAGCCTGACGGGACAGCGCTCTTGCGCGAAGACCACTTTGAGGTCGCACAGTAAATACACACCTCAGTCCGAACAGATCCACATGCATTGCAAAGAACAACGGCCCGCAGGAGAAACTGCGGGCCGTTTGAGTAAGCTGGGCGTGCGTTAGCGTTTCTTTTTCTTAAACTTAAACCCGCCGAACTCTTCTTCCAACAAGTCGCAGGCGTGTTGAATATCCGCTTCACAGGCCTGACTGAGATAGGCTTCGGCTTGCTTTTTGTCTTTCTCGACACCTTCGCCATTCAGGTATTGATACCCCGCAGCGTAACATCCTCTCATTCTTTCTTTCTCACATGCCAAGATGAACAATTCGAAAGCCTTCGTGTAGTCTTGCGCAACGTCTTCTGCATCGCGGTACACCCAGGCCAAGTTGTAACACGCAAGCCCGTCATCCTTTTCACAGGACTGCTCATAAAGTGCGCGCGCCTTCTGATGATCCTGCTCGACACCTCTCGCCTTGGAATACGCGTCGCCAAGGTTGGTGCAGGCATAAACGTGCCCTTTGTCACATGCGGTCTGATAATATGTGAACGCTCGAGGCAAATCCTCTTCAACACCACGTGCCATCCCGTAGGCCAAACCAGTGTTGTAACACCCAACCGTGTTGCCCAAATCACAAGCCATCTCAGAAAACTGGGCAGCTTTGGGCAAATCGATCTCTACCCCAATTCCCAAAGCGTATGCACTGCCAAGCTTGCCACAGCCCGTGCCAGAATTGCCCTCACAGCTGCGCTCAAAATACGTGATCGCCCGTTGGGTGTCTTCGGGCACCACGTCGCCGTTTTCATAAAGAATGCCCGCAAAGGCGCAGGCATCCGCATCATAGCCGTAGCGCCCCTCGCAGGCCTGTAAATACATGCTCATCCCAAGGCGGCCGTTTTTGATACCGGCTTCCCCGTGCTCATAAATCTGACCCAGCGCCCGGCAACTTGCCCACTGTTCGCTGTCACATCCATATGAATGCAGGAGCGCAGCAGTCTTGAAATCCTGCGCCATACCGCGCCCTTCAAGAGCCAAGAAGCCCAATTTGGAACAGCCCAGTGACAGACCCGCACCATAGCAGGCCGTTTCATAGTTGGTGATCGCAAGATCGTAGTCTTGTGCAACCCCACGCCCCTCCTCTTGCAAGATGCCGAGATAGGCGCAGCCTTCATGCTCTTTGCCCTCGCAGGCCAGCGTGTAGAACTGCGCAGCCTTTGCCAGATCTTGCGCGACACCAGCGCCGTCATCACTGGTCGCCAATTCATACATGCGTCCAACCGGGGTACAGGCCCAACTCTCCCCAGCTTCGCAGCCAACGGCATAGTAGTTTGCCGCCCGCAGCTGGTCCGCCTCAACACCACGGGCGCGCGCATACATGTACCCTGCATCCGCACAGCTGCGGTCAAATCCGGCCTCACAGGCCCGCACATACAACGCCGCCGCTTTGGCTTCGTCCCATTCAACGCCCTCGCCGCTGTAGTAAAGATGTCCCAGCTCATAACAGCTGACCAGCTCACCGGCCTCACAGCTTTCGTGCAACGCAGCGGGATCTGCCGCTTGATCAGCGTTTTGCGCCGCCAACGGCTGCGCCAATACGGCCACCACAACACCAGTCGCACCGAGGTACGGTCGCATTCGGAATAGGTCAAACATCAGGGATGTTCCTCTTAAGTCTTTTATCAATGTCTGCCCGCGCTTTGCTGCGCGCAAAACGGGCAAATCGTATGGTCAAATTCCCGCCGAAATTGGCGATCCTGTCTTGGTGACGTAGTCAGATGCACCACTGGCCACAGGGACGAACAATCCGTCCACTGCCGTACTAAGCGCACGCCCCTCCACATGTGGACGCGTGTATAAAGGCGCAAAAGCCACCGCAAGAGACACGAGATCGCTATGGTCGCACAGCTAAAAGTTGTTGCGCGCATGCACAGCTACGCACCAGCCGGCGTGCGCCAAGGTGCCGGAACATCAGGCAAGTTTTCCTTGATAAGCCATCCCGCGCGGATCATAAAATTTTGAAAAACAACAGGAGCTCTACCATGGCCTTCGTCGCCCCATTTATCTCATCGCCCATGGAAGTTGAGGCGCAATGGCTTGATTTCAATGGCCATCTCAACATGGCCTATTACAATTTGCTGTTTGATCGGGGTGTCGATCAAGTGTTTGACCAATTGGGGCTCGATGCGCCCTATCGGGCGGCCACGGGCAACACCACATTTTCAGCAGAATTCCATCTCTGCTATCTGAAAGAACTGCATTTGGGTGACAAGGTCACGGCACATTTTCAGCTGTTGGATCACGATGAAAAGAGCTTTCATTTCTATCAGGAGCTGTGGCACGAAGATGGCTGGCTTTCCGCAACAGGTGAAGGTCTGGGGCTGCATATCGACCAATCCGGCCCCCGGGTGGCCCCCATGCCAGAACACATCCTGACAGGTTTTGCGGAGATGGCGGACGCCCATAGCGCCCTGCCGCGGCCGTCACGTGTGGGGCGCCAGATGGGCATTCGCCGCAAGCCCGCGCAGGCAGTCGCAGGCTGAAATCTCAAGACACCGGACGATGCAGCCAAGCCACGTTTTGTCGCAAAGACCGCCCCTCTTTGGGATGCATGCTGGACCCTGCGCGTCAATCCGTGAATAGCTGAGCCGCAATGGTAGACGTGATCGACATTCTGCAAGAGCGCAAGGAACTGCCTCTCTTTCTGGAACGCGACGGCCTTATCGGCATCGAGTTGGGGGTGGCCGGTGGCTGGTATTCCAGACGCCTGATGGAAACCGGTCTGTTCAAAGAGCTGTATGGCGTTGATCTCTATGGCGATCATCACGATACGGCGGAGTACATCAAGGCGCTCAAAAACGTGGGGATGGGCAAACCCTACTGGCTCCTGCGCATGAGCTTTGAGCAGGCTCTGGACGCCTTTCCTGATGAGTTTTTTGATTTTGTCTACATAGATGGGTACGCCCATACGGGCGAAGAGCGGGGCAAAACCATGTTTGACTGGTTTGCCAAGGTGAAGGTTGGTGGCATGATCGCGGGCCATGACTACCACAAGAAATGGCCTCTGGTGGAGATCTGCGTCGACGCCCTTGCCGATGAATTGGGCCAACCCATTATGCGCACGGCCAATTCCAAACAACGCGATCCGCAAGACAGCTTTCCAAGCTGGGCCATGCGGAAAGAAACCTCCGCGCTGCCAACCTACCCAGAACGGCTGCGCCTGCTGCCAAAAAAAATGCGCGGATAAAGCCGCACGCAACGACACAACCGATATCTATTTTGGACTTTAAACGATGACATTTGAATACAAAGTGGTGCCTGCCCCAACACGTGGCCAGAAAGGCAAAGGGATCAAAGGCCCAGAGGCACGTTTTGCCAACACGCTGGAATTGCACATGAATACGCTTGCGGCGGACGGCTGGGAATTTTTGCGCGCAGAGACGCTGCCAAGCGAAGAGCGCAGTGGCCTGACCAGCACCACGACAACCTATCGCACTGTGCTGGTGTATCGCCGCTCAAAATCCGTGGACGAAAACGCAGACGGCAACGCGCCAGCGCCCGCCGCGCTCCCGGCACCAAGTGACGAAGCGCAGCCAGCTGAAGCTGAGGCAACAACGCAGGCCAATGAAGTGCCTGAAACTGTCCCTGAAACCAAAGATCTGGATCAGGAGGATGATTCAGAAAGCACTGAAAATGCCGAACCGCGTGACCAAGACGATGTCGTGCGCGCAGGCGTGGACTCGCTTAAGCAAGACTGATCAGAACGCGCCCGCCGCTGCTGGGGGCGACCTAGGCCGCGTCGATATCCAACGCCAAAGCGTGAATACGTCCGATCAAATCCGCGCCAAGTGCTGCGTGAATCGCGCGGTGGCGCGCAAGGCGTGACTGCCCCGCAAAGGCCGCCGCTCTGATCCGCACGTTGAAATGACTTTCCCCGCCACCTGGCGCACCAGCGTGACCGGCATGGCTTGCACTGTCATCAACGACCTCCAGCTCAGCAGGTGCAAAAGCGGCAGCCAACTTATTGTGAATTTCTTGTGCAACGCTCATTTTTCTACACTCAGCCTCTTCAATCTGCGTCAGGTTAGGGTAAACTCTCTGCTCCGAGTCGAAAAGGTGAGTTCATGACCAAATCAGATCCCTTTGGTTTCGATATGTCCGTGAAGTCGGCGAAGAAGAAAAACCCGCGCGGACGGCGCAGCATGACAGGCGCATCCGAAACCTCCACACGTGTGTGTGAGCATCCCGGCTGTGAAGAGGCCGGTGTTTACCGTGCCCCACGCGCGCCCGATGTGTTGGACGAGTTCAAGTGGTTCTGCAAAGACCACGTGCGGGAATATAACCTGAAATGGAACTTCTTTGACGGCAAGACCGAAGCCGAAATGAACGCGCAGAACTCCAAGGACAAAGTCTGGGAGCGCGAGACCAAAAAATTTGTGGATCCAGAAACGCGTGCCTGGGCGCGTCTGGGCATCGAAGACCCACATCAGGTGCTGGGCGGCAACGCCACGCAAAACCCCGGCAAAGGCGGCGGTGGCAGCAAACGCCTGCCCCCAACAGAACGTCGTGCCATCGAAATTCTCGAGGCCAAGGATCACTGGACCAAAGCCGAAGTGCGCAAAGCCTACAAAAAGCTCATCAAAGTCTTGCACCCCGATATGAACGGCGGCGACCGGAGCCAGGAAGAGCAGCTGCAGGAAGTTGTCTGGGCCTGGGATCAGATCAAAGACAGCCGCAATTTCAAATAATTGCAGATAAAACTTAATCTAAGGCGCGACCAGTTGGGCGCGCCTTTTTTGTTGCCCATTATGTTGCCTATTGGGCCGTTTCTTCTGAATAGCGGTTCCCACCCTTGGGTTTGCACTCTAGCGTCTTCATAAGCGGACTCGTCATGACAGCTGGGGGCATAAATGCAAAAACTGATCGACCATCTGACGGCACATCCCAAACAGCTATATTTGGCGGCGCTCACCGCGATCGCCCTTTTGCCCGTCGCACTTTGGCTGGATCTTAACAGCCTGTCCCACCACAATCTGCATCGCCAGGCCAATGGCCTGAACAAGCTCATGTATGAAATTCGCGATCACTACGAGATCAGCGTAGGCAGCGCCGCCGCCAGCGCAACGGGCGCCGAACAAGCCACGCTGATGTACCGCGAAACCAACATCAAAGATCCCGCACCCCTTTCGGCCGATGCTGCGACAATCGCGTTGTCTGAGAGGTTTTCCGAGATTCTGCCCGGCACCACCTTTCGATTTGTGTTTGAAGATCCGCAAGCTGGTGTCCCCACAACCGAACTGAGTGACTTTGAACGCCACGCGCTGGAGCGGCTGCGCGATCCTGACAACCAGCGACCGCATATTGTGCAGGAGGCAGGTGGGCTTTTGAGGCACCGCCTCACCGTAGCCGCCCCGCTCAAGGAGGGGGACCACATTCGCGGATTGCAAATCGTACATGTGCGCCAGCCGCTCTCCCTCAACCTGAGTTCGTTCAAGTTTCTTTTGGGATACATGCTGATCGCCGGCACACTGGTGGTGATCTTTGCCCGCCATCAATTGCAGCTTGCTGGAAAATTTCGCGACGCCAACGCGGAACTGAGCGAAAACAACGCCTTTCTTGCAGATGTCTCGCTTAAGATTTCCAAGTATCTCGAACCACAGGTCTATCGTTCGATCTTTGAGGGGGAGCGCGATGCCTCCATCAGCACTGAACGCAAGAAACTGACCGTATTTTTCAGCGACATCAAAGACTTCACGGCCACAACCGAGCGGATGCAACCCGAAGAACTGACCGCCCTGCTCAACGAATATTTCACAGAGATGGGGCTGATCGCCGAAAAATATGGCGCCACCATCGACAAGTTTATCGGCGATGCCATCGTCGCTTTTGTTGGGGATCCCACCAGTCAGGGCGTGGCAGAAGATGCCCGCGCTTGCGTAAAAATGGCCTTGGACATGCAGGCACGACTGGATGAGCTGGAGCAAATATGGCGCGCGCGCGGGATTGAGCACCCGTTTCGCGCCCGGATGGGGCTGAACACGGGGTATTGCAATGTCGGCAATTTTGGCTCTGAAACACGAATGGACTACACGATCATTGGCGCTGAGGCGAATTTGGCGGCGCGCCTTGAAGGGATTGCCGAGCCCGGCGGGATTGTGATGAGCTATGAAACCTACGCCCATGCCAAAGATCTTGTGGCTGCGGAGCCGCTCGCGCCCCAACATTTCAAAGGCATTTCCCGAGAAATCACCCCCTATCGTGTCCTGCGTCACGGCACCAATCGTCGCTCGGCCACGGCGACCGATCAGGGCGAAAACTTGGTCGTGCATATGCAAGGACTGGACAAGGAAACACGCGATAAAATCGCCACGGCGGTGCGCGGCGTTTTAGACGCGATGTGACCGGGGTGTCTCATTAATCTGGCCTGCGCTGCAGATAGGCTTCAATCAACATGGCCGACTGAAACCACGGTACCTGTGCCCCTTGCGTCTGTTGTACCACATCCAACCGGACCTTGCGCATAAGCTCCGCCAAAGGAGGGGACTGCGGCCCCACATGGCGCAGAAACGCACGCGCAAACGGGCTTTGCCCCTGGCGCCCGTCATAGGCCTCCGTCCCCGGCGCAGAGGCATATGCCAATGCCAATCCCGCCTGCCAGGACAGAGGCGGCAGTGCCTCTAAAGTCTCAGGCGCTGCAAACACGCTGCGACAGGCATCAAAAAAAATGATCTTTTGTCGTGGGCGTTCCGAAACCGCGCGCGCAAAAAGCATCACGGGCAGCGCCGCGCCGACACGGACTTGACCAGCTGCTCCTCCAGCATCAACGGGGACATAGTAGGCCCGCCCATCTTGCATAAAACCATGCCCAGCAAGGTAGAAAACCACCTGCTGCGCGTCGTGTGCCATCAGGCGCAAAATCGCCAATGCACGCAAAATATCCTGCCGCTGCGGGTTTTGCAGATAGACCACCCGGTAGCCCAACTCTCGCAAGCGCGTTGCAATCGCCTGCGTATCAGACAGAACATTGGGCAAGGCATCTACCCCCGCATAAGCGCCGCTGCCCACAACCAACGCAACATGGCTTACTGGTGCTTTTTCCGCATAAGCCGGCAAAGAAAACACACATGCCAACGACAGTATCAGCGTCAATAACAGGTGCCTCACCGGCAGGTTGCCCCGTCCATCTTTCGCGCCAGGATTTCCACCCGTCGGTTCAGAGGATGTGCCCCTGGGATACCTGCAAGCAATGCCCGTTCCCCTCTGGCTTCGGTCAGCAATCTGCTGCGCGGCACCTTTGACACCGAGGCCAGATTATCCGCCACAACCCGCGCCCGCGCCGCCGAAAGCGTTTGATTATAGGCAGCCCCCCCCACACTGTCAGCATGCCCCACCAGCTTGATGCAGCTCCCTGCAAGTTGCTCTGAGGTCAGCACCCGCCCCAAACGCGCGAGATGGGCCGTGTACTCCGCAGTGAGCTGATCGGAATTGAAGGGAAAGCGGATGAAATACCCTTGGTCTCCATCAGCGCTCTCGAGGCTCGCGGCCCCTGTGTCATATCCCTGAGGCGAGAGCTTTCGCGTGCGCCCCAAAGCCTCAAGCGGAGGGGGGGCACAGCCATGCGCAACCTGCCCCGTCAGAGCGAAAAAAATTGCACATCGATCTGCGGAAACAGCCAGCTCTCTGGGCGCAGACACCGCAGCAAATGGAAGAAAAAACAGGGGCAGACACAGCCCAACTACGCGCAAGCGGAACATACGATCGCCTCAAACCTCGGCACACTGGAAACAGCTATATTGTGCGCGAAAGACGTAAACAGCGCGTTTCCGTCTCAAGTATAATTTTGCGAAAATTCGAAAGAAAAGGTCGTCGTTATTTGCGCTCTGTAAACCCGTCTCCCTGACAATCGAAGGGTGTTTTGTTCTGTTTGGTGATGTTGTGCCTCTAGATCGCCCCGATTCTCGGCTGTTTTTGTTCCTTATTTGCCTCATGGTGCTGACGGGCTGCGCGTCCAATCGCGCAAGTTTTACGCCAGCGATCGCCCAGCCAAACGCGCGGCCAGCACGCAATTTCACCTCTTTTTCGCAATCGCTGCGGTGCATGGATGGGCTATTGGCTCAACTGCCCGCCCGCCGTTACTTGGTGTCCTCCTCCGACATTCCAGATGAGACACGCGGGATCTATGTTGGCGCAGATGACATGCTGATCAACGCGCTCAATCAGATGAACCGCACCAGTCGACGCTATGTGTTTCTGGATCAGGCGCGGATCTCTGGATTTGGCCAGCTGGAGCTGGTGACAACCCGTAAGAAAGGCGAGGTGAAGCCAAATCTCTATATTCGCGGGTCAATTTCGCAGCATGATTCAGACACTGTCGACAACAGTATCAGTGCCGGACATGACTCAAAAACCGGCAAAGGCATCGTGAACTCGCTGTATCGCAGCAGTCGCACCCTTTCGATTGTTTCCGTCGATCTGCATCTTGTGCAGTACCCCAGCCGACAAATCCTGGCAGGTGGGTCGGTTTCCAATTCCATGGTCGTCACCAAGCGCGGTCTCAATGGGGTTGTCGGGGGCGTTATCGGCGATGCGGATGTGGCTGTGCCAATCGCAATTGAACGTGTCGAAAGTCAGGGACAGGCCGTGCGCAATCTGATCGAGCTTGGCCTGATCGAGTTGTTGGGCAAACATGCGGGTGTCCCGTATTGGCAATGCCTCGGCGCTCAAGGCACCGATGCCCGCGCTGCCGAAAAGCGCGAACGCAAATTCGTACTGTCCGGACCGGATATCAAGCGCATGCAACAGCAGCTCATCGCATTGGGATATATGTCAGGACCCATCGACGGCAAATTGACCCCGACAACACGACAGGCTGTTACAAGATTTCAGGTGGCGCAAAATCTCATTGCCAATGGCGAGCCGGATTTTGATGTGATCGAACGTCTGAACCGTCTCACATCGGCGCCAGTGCCAACGGCGCGCCCCGCTGCCGCTTCTGCGCCCTCAAAGGCCACCCCGCGCGCGCCCCAGGCAAAGCGAAGCGCGACCGCCCCTTCCCCCAAATCGAAATCGGGAGCAACCGCACCCTCTGCGGCAACCTCGCCACAATGTGTCGGCGGGCAAAACTGCGACGGACTTTACAAAAATCTCTATGACTTCATCAAAGACGACGTGGAATTTTAGGCCCCTCAGGAAACGCATCCCGTTTCGCGGCATGCGCGTATTTCATGCACGACTGCGGCGCGCGGCAGGGCATGATCAACAACACCGCGTCTTTTTTGTGGTTTCGCTTGTGATCCTTTTCAATTTGATGCACCAAAGGCCGGTAGATTTCAGCCGCCCTTATTTTGCGGCACATTGAAGGACGACAAACATGGCCGACGGCATCATGGACAGCAACACAAAGCCCACAGAAGACATTGATCTGCGCGAAGTCTTTGGCATCGACAGCGACATGAAAATCAAGGGTTTTGAAGAGCGTACAGACCGTGTGCCTGAAGTGGACCCAACCTATAAGTTTGACCCAGAGACCACGCTGGCGATCCTTGCGGGCTTTGGCCACAATCGTCGCGTGATGATTCAGGGCTATCACGGCACCGGTAAATCGACCCACATCGAACAGGTTGCTGCGCGCCTGAACTGGCCCTGTGTGCGTGTGAACCTCGACAGCCACATCAGCCGTATCGACTTGATCGGAAAAGACGCGATCAAACTGCGTGACGGCAAGCAGGTCACCGAATTCCACGAAGGCATCCTGCCTTGGGCGCTGCGCAACCCAACCGCCATCGTCTTTGACGAATATGACGCGGGCCGCGCGGATGTGATGTTTGTGATCCAGCGCGTGTTGGAAGCCGACGGCAAACTGACTCTGCTCGACCAAAACGAAGTGATCAAACCGAACCCCTACTTCCGTCTGTTTGCTACAGCAAACACGGTGGGTCTGGGCGACACCACCGGGCTTTACCACGGCACGCAACAGATCAACCAAGCCCAGATGGACCGCTGGTCGCTGGTCAGCACGCTCAACTATCTGAGCCATGATGCCGAAGCTGCGATCGTTCTGTCCAAAGCGCCGCATTACAACACCGCTGAAGGCCGCAAGATTGTGAATCAGATGGTGACTGTGGCGGATCTGACCCGTACCGCCTTCATGAACGGCGATCTCTCCACCGTGATGAGCCCACGCACCGTGATCAACTGGGCCGCCAACGCGGAAATTTTCCGCAATGTGGGCTATGCCTTCCGCCTGAGTTTCCTGAACAAATGTGACGAGCTGGAGCGCCAGACCGTGGCGGAATTCTACCAGCGCTGCTTTGACGAAGAACTGCCTGAAAGCGCAGCCAGCGTCAGCCTCGGGTAAACAAGGCGACATTGCACACAAAGGCCGCTCCATTGGGGCGGCTTTTTTGTTGGGTGTGCTTGCCTTTCTGCCAGCGCCACAAAGGCACCACGAAAAGCCACCGCTCTAAATTTTCTGCCATTTTAGATGAGAACGTTTAACAAACACCTCCACAAAATATGATATCTTTTTAATATCTTTTGTATATACAGTATTGACTGTACTGCGTCCTGCCATACTGTAGAGGCATGACATATTCAGCTCGCACGACCCTCCGCAGTTTGCTCTGTGGCGCCGCCCTGCTGACAATGGGCACCGCCGCATCTTCTCTGCCGATTTGGCCGCACCAACAGGCACAGGCCTTTGCCACCTGCTCTGGTCGCATCTCTGCCCTCACCACCCATCAGCGCGCAGTTCGAAATCCCGACGCAGAAGGCAATGCGGCCCTCGTGGAGACCTTTGATTTGATGCTGGAAGCGGTGCTGCCCGACGCCCTGCCAAATGAAGAGGACGCCAAAGTCTCGGTGCAATGGCGGGCCCAGGGATGGAGCGAAGTGGCCGGCCTGTTGGCGCATTCTTTTTATAGCTTTGATCACGGCGTGGCAGAACGCGCCCAAGCTGCGCTGCTTGCACGCATAGAAGATTGCCGCAACATGGTGCTCTAGGCCAAATGACGCGACAAAGGCACGCGGTATCTGACGCTCAGGAAATCGCACTTGGGCGGCGCGCAGCCCCTTGCACATTGCGTCTCTCCCGTGATTAATCACAGCCATGACCAAGAAGTCCGACAACCCCGCCGATCCGTTCAAAAAAGCCTTGGCCGAGGCCACCAAAGTCATGGCCGATGATCCGGAACTGTCGGTGACCTATACGGTCGATCCATCTGGTATTTCCGGCGAGAACGTGCGCCTGCCGCAAGTGAGCCGCCGGATGAGCCGCGACGAGGTCCTGCTGGCCCGTGGCACCGCCGATGCGCTGGCGCTTCAGCACAAATACCACGACACCGCGACCCATCAACGCTACGCCCCCGGTCAGGGCATTGCCCGCGATCTCTATGAGGCGATGGAAACCGCACGATGTGAGGCGATGGGCGCGCGCGAAATGCCCGGCACCGCCTCCAACATCGACGTGAAGATCAGCCATGAAGCCGCCGGTCGTGGTTACGGCGAGATGACATCATCTGACCAAGCCCCCTTGCCTGTGGCCGCTGGCTATCTGATCCGCCACCTGGCAACCGGTCGGGATCTGCCCGCCGCGGCTGCCAATGTCATGAACCTGTGGCGCGGCCATATCGAACAAAGCGCAGGCGAACACCTGGACGATCTGCAGGCGATGCTGTCTGATCAACAGGCGTTTGCCAAATTCGCGCGCCAGATCATCGACGATCTCGGGTATGGCGATCAACTTGGAGACGACCCTGACGATCTCGATGATGAACAGGACGAAGCAGAGCCTGAATCCGAGGAAGAGGATGATCCGGATAGCACCGGACAGGACGAACAGGATCAAGAAGACGCCGAAGCAAACCCTGAGCAGTCTCAGGAAGAGCAGCAGGATATGTCTGAGGCTCAGGTCACAATGGATGACATGGCCGAGGACGAAATGTCTGACGAGGCGGAGCTGCCCGATGGCGAAGCCCCCCTCGATCCGCCCCCGCCCCCTCCCATTTCCGAGGCTGACCCGGATTATGTGGTGTTTGACACCACAAACGACGAAGAGATCGCCGCAGAAGATCTGGCAGAGCCGGTGGAGCTGGAGCGCCTGCGCGCGTATCTCGATCAGCAGCTCGAACCGCTGAAAGGTGCCGTCAGCCGTCTGGCCAACCGCCTGCAGCGTCGCCTTCAGGCACAGCAGAACCGCAGCTGGGAATTCGATCTGGAAGAAGGCACATTGGATGCTGGCCGACTGGCCCGCGTTGTTGCCAACCCCACTACGCCGCTGAGCTTCAAAATGGAACGTGACACGGAATTCCGCGACACGGTGGTGACCCTGCTTCTGGACAACTCCGGCTCCATGCGTGGCCGTCCGATATCAATTGCCGCAATCTGTGCCGACGTGCTGGCCCGCACGCTTGAGCGCTGCAACGTAAAGGTCGAAATCCTCGGCTTCACGACGCGCGCCTGGAAAGGCGGTCAAGCGCGGGAGAAATGGCTCAACGATGGCCGCCCGCAACAGCCCGGCCGCCTCAATGATCTGCGCCACATCATTTATAAGCAGGCCGATGCCCCTTGGCGTCGCGTGCGCCCGAACCTTGGGCTGATGATGAAAGAGGGTCTGCTGAAGGAAAACATCGACGGTGAGGCGCTTGAGTGGGCACACCGCCGCATGATGATGCGCCCAGAGCAGCGCAAGATCTTGATGGTGATTTCAGATGGCGCGCCAGTGGATGACAGCACGCTTTCGGTCAACCCTGCCAACTATCTGGAAAAACACCTGCGCGACGTGATCGCCATGGTCGAGAAACGCAAGATGGTTGAGCTTCTCGCGATTGGCATCGGTCACGATGTAACCCGCTATTATGACCGCGCAGTGACGATCACCGATGTGGAACAGCTTGCCGGAGCTATGACCGAACAGCTGGCCGCCCTGTTTGACAGCGATCCACGCGCCCGCGCCCGCGTCATGGGGCTGCGCAAAGCCGGGTGATCTGTTGGGGCACCCGTCCTAACCTACCCTTGCCTGGTTGCCTTCCCCTGCTTTGCAGGTCTACGCTGTGGCTGAGCAGTAAGGGAAGGTCTTCTGATGAAGGTGATCCGAGGCATCATAGCCGCAATCGTTTTGTTGGCTATCTCAGGCGTTGTGCTGATCGTCGCACTGCCGGGTGAGAAAATCGCCAAACTGGCCGCTGATCAAGTGAAGGCACAGACCGGCCGGGATCTGGTGTTTGAAGGCAGCGTTGGCTTCAGCTGGTATCCTGTTCTGGGCATCCGCACCGAGGCGGTGCGTTTTGGCAACGCATCTTGGTCCAGCAAAGGACCGATGTTTCAGGCCGAAAGCGCGGTCATCGGCGTGGATGCAATGGCCGCACTTGGCGGTGACATCCGCATCAAAACCCTCGAATTGGTCAGCCCGGATGTGCTCCTTGAAGTCAACGCCGATGGCCAGGCAAATTGGGATCTGACTGCGGACAAGGCCCCAGATCCCGCGACCACGTCTGCGCCGGATGTCTCAGCCAGCGCGGCGACCCCCATCACCTTGGAAAGCCTCTCTCTCAGCAACGCGCGCCTCCGGTATATTGAGGCGGGCACACAACTACAGGAAATCGCCAACCTGTCTCTCACGCTCGACTGGCCAGAGCGGACCGGGCCCGCCTCCCTTGCCGCCGAGGCCGCCCCTTTTGGCAAGGCCCTCGCGACACAGGCGACCATCGCGGCCCCGCTTACGCTTTTGCAGGGAGGCACCACTCAGGTTTATGCAAAACTCACCGCAGCGCAGGGACAAGCCTCATTTACCGGACAGTTTGGCATCGCGCCCGAAGCGCAGGGGCGGCTCGAGGTAAACGCGCCAGATGCGCACGCCTTTTTAGCCACGCTTGGCGCCACAGGCCCCGAGGGACCACTGGCGGCATCTGGGGATGTGACCCTAACCGGCAACCAGCAAATGTCGCTGCGCGGTGGCACGTTGCAAGTTTTCGGCAACACCTTCAGCGTTCAGGCAGATGTCAATCTGTCCGGCACACGCCCCAATGTCATCGCACAAATTGCGACAGAGCATCTGCGACTGCAGGACAGCCAAACCGCATCAGACAACGCAATCCCAAAACACGAAGCTGACATCGGCGGCTGGTCCAAAGAGCCGATTGATGCACAGGCGCTTGGCCTGATCGATGGCACCATCACATTCGCAGCCGAAGCCATGGATCTGGGCTATATCCCGGTCGGAAAAACCCGAGCATCTCTAACAATCGACACGGCTCGCGCGGTGGCAACAATCGAAGAAATGGCCATTTTTGACGGCGCGGTACAAGGCACGCTGGTGGCAAACAACCGAAACGGATTTTCTGTACGGGGCGATCTCACAGCCGCCGCAATCGGGCTCGAACCCTTCCTCGCGACAGCCGCCGATATCGACCGTTTCACCGGGACTGCGGATGCCCGCGCCACCTTCCTCAGCTCTGGGGACAGCGTTGATACGCTGATGAACGGTCTCAGCGGAGAGGGCAATCTCTCTGTTGGGCGCGGCACCATCGAAGGCATTGATCTGGATCGGCTTTTGCGTGGTGATGTAACCGGTGGCACCACAGTGTTTGATAACATGGCCGCCAGTTGGACAATTAAAGAAGGCGTGTTGCAAAACGATGATCTTGTGATGGGCCTGCCCCGCCTGGCGGCCACCGGCAAAGGCACGGTTGGTCTTGGTCTACAAACCATCGACTATATTTTCACCCCCCAGCTGCGTGGCACCGATGGCCCGGCCCTCATGGTGCCCGTCAAAATCCGCGGCAGCTGGCACAATCCAAGCATTGTGCCCGATCTGGAAGCGGCAATCGAAAGCGGATTTGAGGCTGATCTGGACGCGATCGAAGACAGCCTAAAGGATGCGGTGCAAAATGAGCTGGGGGTCACCCCGCAGGAGGGGCAATCCACCGAGGATGCGCTCAAAAAGAAGTTGGAGGATGAGGCCAAGAAAGGGCTGCTGAACCTTCTGGGCGGAAACTGACCGCTGTGACCTCCAGCGCAACGCTCAGCCCACCCCATCTGAACACTCTGGTACTGCTCACCGCAATGTCAGTGCTGTCGCTCAACATGTTTCTGCCCTCCATGGCCGCGATCGCCGCGGAATTTAGCGTGCCCTACGCGGTGGCAAATCTGTCTCTTGGCGGGTTTCTGGCCATCACGGTGGTGTTGCAAGTGGTGATCGGGCCCTTGTCTGATCGCTATGGCCGACGGCCAGTGATGCTGTCTGGATTGGCAATCTTTGCACTTGGCTCTGCGGGCTGCTTGTGGGCGGACAGCATAACCGGATTCCTGTTCTGGCGCATGCTACAGGCGGCGGGCGTGGTTGGCATCGCGCTCAGCCGTGCGGTGGTGCGCGACATGCATGGCCCACAGGAAGCCGCAAGCAAGCTCGGCTATATTTCCATGGTCATGGCCATTGCGCCCATGCTTGGCCCCACATTGGGCGGCCTGCTGCATGAAAGCTTCGGCTGGCGGGCCAGCTTTGTGCTCTATTTGCTGATGGGCGTCGGGCTGCTGGCCCTGTGTTGGCGCGACCTTGGCGAAACCAACACCGACCGCGCCGCCACCATGCGAGAGCAATTCGCCACCTACCCTGCCCTGCTCAAATCCCGCCGGTTCTGGGGATATTCCCTCTGCATCGGATTCTCGGTCGGGGCTTTTTATGTGCATATCACCGGATCTGTTCTGGTCGGTGCAGAAGTATTTGGCCTCAGCCCCGCTGCTGTGGGCATGTCAGTTGGCACCATTGCCATCGGGTTTTCCTTTGGCTCTTTCCTCTCCGGCAAGCTGGCCCCGCGCCTGCCTTTGTGGGTTTTGGTTCTGTCCGGGCGCATCGTTGGACTTGTCGGACTTTGCATCGGGCTTACGATTGTGCTGTTTGGCTTTATCCATCCGGTGACCTTCACTGGGGCGGTGATTTTTGTGGGCATTGGCAATGGCTTAACCCTGCCGTCGGCCAACAGCGGTGCCATGTCCGTGCGCCCAAAACTGGCGGGCAGCGCCTCTGGCCTGTCCGGCGCGATGAGCGTCGGGATCGGCGCTGTGATGACCAGCGTGACAGGCGCCATTCTCACCCCCGCCAACGGCGTCTATCTGATGTATGGGTTGATGATCGGCTGCGGTGTGATCTCTCTCATCACCGCAGTTTACGTGCGTTGGCTCGACATCACAGAACCGCTGGACGACACCCCAAAAGCCGCTTGACCGACGTTTCCGCCTGTGGCACGAAACAGGCATGAACACTCAAGGTATCTTTTTTGGCATCTATTATCCCCTGACCACATAGTGGCGGGGTCTTTAGCATCTTCATCCGCCGCGTTTGCCGGGGATGAAGCCAAAAAACCTTCCAACACATGAGTTCCCGGACAGGCGCGGCCTGACACAAAGGAACCCCGTGATGGGACAAGCAGTAAAACACTTGAACAACGCCCAAGAAATCGTTGATGGCCAGCCACGTGTGGGGCTTGTGGGATTTGGCGGCTTTGGTCGTCTTGTTGCGCGCGAGCTCGCCCCACAGTGCGCCCTGACAATCTGCGATCCAGCCTACAGCCGGGCCGTGCTGCCTGACGGCAAACGCCTGACGCTGCAAGGATTGGCAGAAGTGGCACAATGCGATGTGATCATTCTGGCGGTTCCGGTTGCGCGCATGGAGCATGTCTGCCGCGCGCTGTCACCACACTTGCGCCCCGGCACCGTGGTGATGGATGTGGGATCAGTCAAAGTGGCACCGCTGGCAGATATGCACCGACACTTGCCGGCGCATGTGGACATACTGGGCACACATCCGCTGTTTGGACCCCAAAGTGCTGCCAATGGCGTTGCGGGGCGCAAGATCGCGCTCTGCCCAATACGCGGAACACAGTGGCGGCGCATCGGAGCGTTTCTGCGCAAAGCGGGCCTCGACGTGATCGTCACCACCGCAGAACAACACGACCGCGACATGGCCATGGTGCAAGGGCTGACCCACCTGATTGGAAAGGTGATCACAGATCTCGGCCCCCTCCCTGACAAGCTGACAACCGCAAGCTTTGATCTTTTGCGCGAAGCCGTAGACATGGTGCAGGATGATCCACCAACAGTTCTGCATGCCATCGAAGTCTGTAATCCCTTTGCCAGAGAGGTGCGCAGCGCTTTCTTTGAAAAAGCCGAGCAGATGCGCGACCACTTTGAGCGCGAGACGCTGCTTGTGCAGGGTCAGCGCATGTCACCCGCGGCATAAATCACAACCGCCGCAATCATGGCGGCGACACCAAAAAGGAAGGCCCGCGTGTTGATGTGTTCGCGCGCGGGCAGCTTCAGGCGGATCGACAAAATGATAACAATCCCTCCGACAATTGCTGTCGCAACAGATTGATACGGATCATATTTTTCGATCTGCCTCCCAATCAGCCCCCCAGCAGCGACTGCCGCCACAAACGCAAACCGCATCCAGCTCCGAAAGTCATCCGCATAGTGGCTGATCAGAAAACTGTTCACACCAAACAAATGCAGCACAAAAACCAAACTGGACACCACATAGAATGCGGCAGCTGGTTCATTGATATGCAGAATCGTGATGCCAACCAGCACGTTGTAGACCAGAAATGACAGCGCGTTGAATGCCATACGAACACGCGCAAACCGCACGGCATCCGCGCCAAAATCGATCAAATAATACGCCAGAAAGCCGCCAAACAAATAGACATACAATTGGTGTTCGACCAACACATGCGCCTCCGGCTGTCGAAGCGCGATCTGTCCGGTCATGCTGCCAATTTTGGGCAAGAGATAGAGAAAAGCGTATCCCAAACCCAAACCGCACGAAAAATCCTGCAGCCAGCGCGTGGCCTCTGGCAAGTGCCGTTTGAACCGCAGGGCAAACAGGTGAGCCACCGCAATGGTCATCAAGCTCACGATCTCAAATGCTGTCAGCATTCCAGTCACCTGCCACCACCCGATGCGAAAACCCCGTTTGACAATCCTTGGGTGAAAGCAACCATAACTGTCTCATAAACAAAGAAAAGCCCCAGCGACGCGTGTCGATGGGGCTCATATAATTCTCTGGCAGATGGTTTAGCGTTTGCGATCGCGGCGCGAACTCATCGGCTGGAACGCCACGCCCACATGGGCCTCACAATAGGGTTTGCCCGCCTGTACAGGCAGACCACAGAACCAGAACTCCTCAGTGGCGGGGTCCCCCACAGGCCATTTGCAGGTGCGCTCGGTCAATTCCATCAAAGACAGCTTCTTCGCGGTCTTTTCGACTTCATTGACCTTGGCAAGCGCCTCTGGGCTGATCTCATTGGCGGAAGGCTGCGGTGGCAGCGGCTGCCCGGCCGGAATGATCGCCTTGCGCATGGGCTGCGCGGTGCGCGCCGGTACGGCGGGTTCGGTTTTTGGCTCAGGCTTGGCCGCAACCTCTTCTGCCTTCGGCTCCGCTTTCGGCTTGGGCGCTGTGGCCTTCGGCTTGGGCGCGGCCTTGGGTTTGGGCTCGGCTTTGGGTTTGGCGTCAGCCTTAGCAGTGCTGCTGGTGGTGCGGTTTGACAGGCCCAGACGATGCACTTTGCCAATAACCGCGTTGCGGGTTACACCGCCGAGCTCCTTGGCAATCTGGCTGGCCGACTGGCCTTCGCCCCACATTTTTTTCAAAAGCTCTACGCGCTCGTCGGTCCAGGACATTCGTCACTTCCTCAGCTAAAAAGCGGCCCGCCAAAGGCCGCCTCTGCATTTCTTGGTCAGGGGCCTATTCTAATCACCCCAGCCCGAGTTACAAGGCGAAGAATCACTTCCTGCGCTGACAATCTCCGACAATGGCGCGGCGGGCACAACAAAGCGAGAGATACGGGATGCACAACGACATGTCAGATCGTGAACAAACACTGCAAATGGGTGTACGCCGCTTCGGGCGCGTGAACTGGCTGGGCCTCCAAACACTGGCAATGCGAGAGATTCTGCGTTTCTGGACGGTCTGGACCCAAACCCTGCTTGCGCCGCTGGTCACTGCAGGGCTGTTCCTGTTGATTTTCTCCATCGCCATTGGCCCGAGCCGCAGCGACGTGATGGGCGTGCCGTTTCTGACCTTCCTGATTCCCGGCATCATGATGATGACGGTGATTCAAAACGCCTTCGCCAATACATCCTCCTCGATTGTGATTTCCAAGGTACAGGGCAATATCGTGGACACCCTCATGCCCCCGCTTGCGCCTTTGGAAATGGTGCTGGGCTACCTTGCAGGATCCGTTGCACGGGGCCTTTTTGTCGCCATCGCCATGAGCGTTGTCAGCGCCTTGGTGCTGGGACAAGGGATCGCGCATCCGCTTTGGGCGTTGAGCTTTGTCGTGCTCGGTGGCGCGATGATGGGGGCCGTTGGCATTGTCGCGGGTATCTTTGCCCAGAAATTTGATCAGATGGCCGCTATCACAAACTTCATCGTGACCCCGCTCGCCTTTCTGTCCGGCACCTTCTATTCAGTGGATGCGCTGCCGCCCGTTCTGCAGAAATTCACCCATATCAACCCGATCTTCTATCTGATCGATGGCACGCGCTATGGCGTGATCGGCGTCTCTGACAGCGCTCCCGCCCTAGGGTTGCTGGTTGTGCTCAGCGTGACCACCCTCCTGTGCGCCGTCGCATGGTGGATGCTGAAAACAGGCTACCGACTGAAAAGCTAACAGCCGGCCCCTCATTCAAAATGGGGGGCTTATCTCCCTTTGCCAAAGCGGCGGCGCTGGCCTATACGGGCGCCCATGTCCAGCAACCCGCCAGAACTCCGCCCCGACCTCGCCCGCGCAACCCTCACAGGGGAGCAGCGCCCCGGCCAGCCGACCATCGGCATGGTCTCCCTTGGCTGCCCCAAAGCGCTGGTGGACAGCGAACGCATCCTCACCCGCCTGCGCGCCGAAGGCTATGGCATTTCTCCCGACTATTCCGGCGCGGATGCGGTTATTGTGAACACCTGCGGTTTTCTGGACAGCGCCAAAGCGGAGAGCCTTGAAGCCATCGGCGAGGCCATTCAGGAAAACGGCAAGGTCATCGTCACCGGCTGCCTGGGCGCAGAGCCGGAATATATCACCGGCACCCACCCCAAAGTGCTCGCCGTGACCGGCCCCCATCAATATGAGCAGGTGCTGGATGCGGTGCATGGCGCGGTGCCCCCCAGCCCTGATCCCTTCATTGACCTGCTGCCAGCCAAAAACGTCTCTCTGACACCGCGCCACTACAGCTATCTGAAGATTTCTGAGGGCTGCAATCACAAGTGCAAATTCTGCATCATCCCGGACATGCGCGGCAAACTGGCCTCCCGCCCTGTGCATGCCGTGCTGCGCGAGGCGGAAAAGCTGGTTGAAAGCGGGGTGAACGAACTGTTGGTGATTTCACAGGACACCTCCGCCTACGGGCTGGATCGCAAATATTCCACCCACCCGTGGAAAAACCGCGAGGTGCGCAGCCACATCACCGATCTGGCACGCGAGCTGGGCCAACTCGACGCTTGGGTACGCCTGCACTACGTTTACCCCTACCCGCATGTGCGCGAGCTGATCCCGCTGATGGCGGAGGGGCTGATCCTGCCCTATCTCGACATCCCATTTCAGCACAGCCACCCGGACACGCTCAAACGCATGGCCCGCCCGGCGCATACCTCCAAAACGCTGACAGAAATCGCCGCATGGCGCGACATCTGCCCCGACATTACCCTGCGCTCCACCTTTATCGTGGGCTACCCCGGCGAAACCGAAGCAGAGTTCCAGCACTTGCTGGACTGGATGGATGAAGCCCAGCTCGATCGCGTCGGCTGCTTCCAATATGAAAACGTCGATGGCGCACGCTCCAATGATCTGCCAGATCACGTCGCCCCCGAGCTCAAGCAGGAACGCTGGGAGCGCTTCATGGAAAAAGCGCAGGCGATTTCTGAGGCAAAACTTGCCGCAAAAGTGGGCCAAACGCTTGATGTGATCGTAGATGACATCGACGAAGACGGCATCGCCACCTGCCGCACCAAAGCCGACGCGCCTGAAATTGATGGCAACCTGTTCATCGATGACGGCACGGATGGGCTTTCTGTGGGCCAGATCGTGACAGTCGAGGTGGACGAAGCCGGCGAATATGACCTTTGGGGTTGTCTGAAACAGAGCTGACTTACGCAGCCTGCTGGGCGCCCCACAACCGGAGCGCTCATGAGCCAAGAAACCCGCGTTTTGTTCAACGCAGACTGCCCAATCTGCAACACTGAAATCTGCCACTATCGCGCCTACACAGAGGCGCGTGGCCTCGATGTGGCCTATGACGATCTCAACGGGAACGCGCTCTCTGAATGGCAGATCGACGCTGATGAAGCCGCCAAACGCCTGCATGTCACCCAAAATGGCGAGGTCTATATGGGTGTGGCGGCATTTGCGGCGCTGTGGTCAACCATGCCCCGCTATCGTTGGCTGGCAAAGTTTGCGCGCCTGCCGGGGCTCTGGCAATTGGCTAATGTGATCTACGACCGCGTGTTGGCACCTTGGCTGTATCGCAAGCACCTTAAACGCGCGGTGGCGGCAGCCAATTCACAAGGCGCATCAAATCCTTAGTGCTTCGCCAAGCGTGTCATCAGGTTTGCATGGCAACAGAACTCTGGCGGTGTCTTTTTGCCGCCTGCAGCGCCCAGCCATACCTGACATTCAGCCACATGACTGCATGTGCGACACCGGGTGACCATTCCCGCATAGTCTTGCGGCGTCAGGCTGCCCTCTGCCATGGCTTCGCTGAGGGACACCCCCATTTTCCGGCCCATGCTTCGGGTCAGCCAGAAATGTGTTTCCGGATCGCCAAGCGGCACAACACGTCCCATCACACCAGCGCCTGCAGTCGATGCAGCAAATCTGCGTTGCGGCAATAAATCGGTGTACTCGTGCCATCCGTAGCGGCTGATTTCACACGCAGGGAACAGCGCGCCGGCTGCAAACAGCCCGTACAACGCACAACAGCGTTGGAAATCTCATCACAGTCTATCGCCCCGCGAATCGCCGCCTCTTGCAAATCGACACCCACATGCGTGGCCATATCGTCAAACAAAGCCGCGTGACGTTTGATTTTTTCCAGCCGGTCCATACGAGAAACTCCTGCGTCATGTGCAAACAGACTAACAGGCCCCTGCAGGACTCCCCTTGATGTGTATCAAGCAGAGGCTAAAGCGCCTCAAGGTAGGCATTCACACAATCCTGCACCCGGCGAAAACGATCACCGCCCAGCTTCACGCCGCCATACCAACGCGTCACAACAACGATGTGATCCGTGATCCCCTCGCGTTCCAGCATGCGCAAGATCACCAACCCCGCGCCGCTTTCCCCATCATCGCCTTTCAGGGGCGTGCCATCACTCAGCAGCGCAGCCCATGTGTTGTGGGTGGCTTTGGCAAACTTCTTGTTGCGTTTCAGCTCTTTGAGGAAGCGATCCGCCTCCTTCCGGTCCGTCACCGCACCCCCGGAAACCGCATATTTGCTGCCCCGATCCGTAACCACATTGGTAAGTTGCAACATAGGTTTACAGACCCGCCGCCGTGCGTTTCACGATCTCAATACGCGAGGCATTGGGCGGGTGCGTGCCAAGAAACACGTTGCCCGGATCTGGCGTGCGCTCAAAAAAGCCCACACCAATCAGCGGATCATATCCTGCCTGTTTGGTCAAAACCGTGCCAAGGCTGTCGGCTTCAAGCTCATACTCCTTGGAAAACGAGCGTGATCCGACAGAGGCGCCAAGGTTGGCCGCGGCGTCAATCGAACTGGCGCTGCCCCCGGCCAAGCCGATCAAAATCGCACCCAGCGCCGCACCTGTCAGCGCATCCGCCTGCTGGCGCGTGAGATGGCCGGCAATATGGTGCGCCGCCTCATGCCCCATGACAAAGGCAAGTTCATGCTGATTGCGGGTCTCCGCAATCAAAGGCGCTGTGAAAATGATCAGCGGGCGGCCGTTCTTGTCGACCGTCTGATAGGCGTTGGGCGGAATGTCTGTGCGTGGATCCACCGAAATTTTGTAGTCGCAATCTGTGCCGCGCGCTGCACGGCGGCGGCATTCGCGCTCTGCCACAGGCTCCATGGTGGCAATGATCGGCGCCAGCCGCGCTTCGGCCTGTTTCACCGTGATCTTGGGCGCTTTGGCTTGCGGTGTCGTGCGGGGCGGGGCCGTGGTTGTGGTGGTCTCACAGGCCGCCAGCGCCACCGCAGCAACCGTTGCCATCGCCATCACGCGCCACTTTGCCAACCCTGCTCCTGAAATTTGCGCCACCATCACGCAATCCTCCCAACACCTCAGCCAAAGAGGCGCTTGTAAATCCATCTTCGTTCTGAATTTACGCCCGCCCGGTGGCCGAGGCCAGCGGGAAATGCTTGCACCTTGCGACACTTACGCTACGCTAGAGGTATGTTCAGCATAGAGCACGAATTTGACGCCACCGTTGTCACGCTCGTCGATGAAGGCGCCGCGCCATTGGGCGAAGATGTTGTGATCCACATGTTTGAGGATTGCGTCACCATCGAACAATATGATCCGCGCACTGACAGCATGCAGAAAATCACACTTTCCACGACGCAGGTGCAGGATCTCACCGCCGCGCTGGATCTGCCTGAGGGGGTCTACATGCTCAAACGTGACCCAGAGCAGACCTAGGCTATTTGCAAGCGTGCCGAGCCGCTGAAATGAAGCGATTTTGGCGCCAGTGCAGCAGGATTAATGGGCCCTGAGCCTAGTCTACGCGAAACACCTTGTCGCGCGCGGTCTGCCCTCGCACAAGGGTTAGGCGTGACTTCGCAATGCCCAGAGCTTTGGCCAGCAGCTTAACCACAGCTGCATTCGCCTTGCCGCCTTCTGGCACAACCGTCACGTAAACGCGCAGCCTGTCGCCCTCTTGCACCACCGCATTGCGCGAGGCCCTGGGCGTCACCCGCACTGCAATTTCGGTTCCGGATGCCAAAGGCAACTCAATCGCGCTGGTCATACCTGATCCCCCAGAAACATATGGTGCGACAACAGCGATTTACATTCCACAAATGCCCCGCTTAGGGTAGCCCGCAAATGACAACGGGAGCGGCGCATGGCGACGGGACAGACCACAGGGTTCTTTTTTGATGAAAAGTGCTTCTGGCATGCTGGGGGCAACTACGCTCTGACCCTGCCCGTTGGTGATCTTGTGCAACCCCTTGCCGCTGGCGGACTCCCCGAAAGCCCCGAAACCAAGAGACGCCTCAAAAATCTGATGGATGTCACAGGCTTAACAGCCGAACTTGATGTGCGCAGGGCCGCCGCTGCAACCACAGAAATGCTCGCCCGTGTACACCCCGGCGACTTCCTGGGAAAGTTCAAAGCCGTGTCTGATGCCGGTGGCGGAGAGATCGGATTGCGCACCCCCTTTGGCAAAGGCGGCTATGAAATCGCAGCCCTCTCCGCAGGTCTGGCCAGCGAAGCCGTGCGCGCCGTGGCCGCAGGAGAGCTGCAAAATGCCTACGCTCTGTCACGCCCGCCGGGGCACCACTGCCTGCCAGATTGGCCCAACGGCTTCTGCCTGCTCGCCAATATCGCCGTCGCCATTGAGGCCGCGCAGGCGGAAGGCCTCGCCCAGCGCGTTGCAGTGCTCGACTGGGATGTCCACCATGGCAACGGCACGGAAGCGATCTATTATGAGCGCAGCGACGTGCTCACCATCTCGCTGCATCAAGAAAAGAACTACCCGCTCGACACCGGCGATGTGGCCGATCGCGGCAAAGGCGCCGGGCTTGGCACCAACATCAACGTGCCCCTGCCCCCCGGCGCAGGCCACAACAGCTATCTCTACGCCATGGAGCAGATAGTGCTCCCCGCGCTGCACAGCTTTAACCCCGACATCATCATCGTCGCCTGCGGCTTTGACGCCGCCGCTTTTGATCCGCTGTCGCGTATGCTGGCCACCGCAGACACCTTCCGCCAAATGACACGACACGTCATGGCCGCTGCCGAGACGCTGTGTGCAGGCAAACTCGTGCTGGTGCACGAAGGCGGCTATTCAGAGGCCTATGTGCCCTTCTGTGGCCATGCCGTGATCGAAGAGCTTGCAGGCTCTGACATTCGCGCCGAAGATCCAATGGCGGCCTCCCTTGCCATCCGTCAGCCCAACGCCCGTGTCGAGGCGTTCTTTGCCACGCTCATTGATGAGATGGCCACCACATTCGCAAGCCCGCCGGGTTGAAAAGACCCGCTGCCGCGCCAACATAGTCACTCAACCCCTGAGAGAACCCTATGCCACAACGAAACCAAGCCGCGCTGGATTTCCTGCTGAGCCGCCGCTCGCGCCCAGCCAAAACGCTGATCGGCCCTACGCCCACACGCACCGAACTGGAACCTCTGCTTGAGGCCGCCCTGCGCAGCCCGGATCACGGCAAGCTTGAGCCCTGGCGGCTCATTGTCCTGGAACGCAAAGCCTTGAGAAAGCTGGCAGATCTTATTCCCGAATGCGGTAAATCTCTGGGGATCGCGCCGGAAAAGATCCAAAAGGGCCAAGATCAATTCGCCAATGCAGAGCTTGCCGTGGCGGTGATCGAATCCCCCGTGATCAGCGAAAAAATTCCCGCGATTGAGCAAACCTACTCTGCCGCCTGCGTGTGCCTGCAACTCCTCAATGCCGCTCTTGCGGCGGGCTGGGGCGCCAACTGGCTCTCCGGCTGGGCCAGCCACGACCGCACCTTTGTAGAGAAAGGCCTCGGCCTTGCGCCGCATGAGAAAGTCGCAGGCTTCATTCACATCGGCACCGAAAAAGCCGCGCCCCCCGAACGCCCACGCCCCAACATGGAGACAAAGGTCACATGGCTGTTGGACTGATCCTATCCTCTTTTGGCAAAACCCTGAGCCAGCTCGGGGATCCGCGCTTTCGCCGGGTTCTCCTCAAGGGCATCGGCCTCACGTTTGTGCTGCTGATCGCCGTCTATGTCGCATTTCTGTGGTTCTTAAGCTGGCTTGGCGCCGCCGCATGGGTGCAGGAGCTTCTGGGCAATATTTCCTGGGTCGGCGATCTCTTCACCGCCGCGTCGCTGTTTTTGATGATCATTCTATCGGTGTTTTTGATGGTGCCCGTGGCTTCAGCCATCACATCGCTGTTTCTGGATGAGGTCGCTGACGCCGTCGAAGACCGCCACTACCCGCATCTGCCCGACGTGCCTGCGGTGTCTTTCGGCGAGGGGCTAAAAGACTCCGTCAACTTCATGGGTGTCTTGATCGCCGCCAACCTTCTGGCGTTGATCGTCTATGTGATCTTCACGCCTTTTGCCCTGTTCATCTTCTGGGCGCTGAACGGCTTTTTGCTGGGGCGAGAGTATTTTCAGCTCACAGCGATGCGCCGTGTGGGCCGTGCAGAGGCAAAGAAGCTCCGGCGCAAACACATGGGCACGCTTTGGCTCGCTGGCATCCTGATGGCGATGCCCCTGTCGGTGCCATTTTTGAACCTACTGATTCCAATCCTGGGCGCCGCCACATTCACCCATCTGTTCCATCAACTGGAGCCGACGCGGGCGCATCCCCCATCCGGTTGAACCAATCCAGATCGCGCACAGTGATCATACCGGATGTAATGATCCAAAACGCAATCAACCAGATAACCGCAGAGGCCAAGGTCGTGATCTTGGCCTTTGCTTTGAGATGGTGGTGCTCAGGCGCGCCGGCATGGGTGCCGGGCACAACGTCGCCCAAATCACCCTGCGTTTGTAAGCGAATCGGAATCACAATCAGAAAGGTCATAAACCAAATGACCGCATATAAGACGATGGCCGAGGTGATCCCCATATCGCTCTCCTCCTAAAAATTGAGCGGGCATCCCTGCCCGCTATTTCGCCCAAATCGGGCACAGACGTCAGACCTGCTCAAGCTCCACCAGACAGCCGTTGAAGTCTTTGGGATGCAGGAACAAGACCGGCTTGCCATGCGCGCCAATCTTTGGCTCGCCGCTCCCCAGAACCCGCGCACCGGTCTCTTTCAGATGGTCACGCGCCGCCAGAATGTCATCCACTTCATAACACACGTGATGAATGCCACCTGAGGGGTTTTTCTCAAGGAACCCATTGATCGGGCTATCTTTTCCAAGTGGATACAACAGTTCAATCTTGGTGTTTGGCAATTCGATGAACACCACCGTCACCCCGTGATCTGGCTCATCCTGCGGGGCCCCAACCTTGGCGCCCAGCGCGTCGCGATACTGCGCGCTCGCAGCCTCCAGATCGGGCACGGCAATCGCCACGTGGTTCAGTCGTCCAATCATATTTGTCCTCCATGGATCGATTTGGTCCCGCTCAGTGCTGTTATGGGATTTGCGCCGCGCCTGCGCAAGCGGCAGGGCGTCGCGGTTGCGATTAACCCTTCGTTAGTCATGTGCCGCCTAGCCTATTGCATGTGAATGTATCAGTTACTCTGCTTCGTTGAGGATTCAGCTATGGATGACCACTCGCCTTTTTCACCACTGACCACGCCCTCTGCTGCGCGGCCGCTTCTGGGCATGACCGTGCTCGTGGTCGAAGACAGCCGTTTCGCCTCCGACGCATTGCGTCTGATGTGTGTGCGCTCGGGCGCCCGCATCCGCCGCGCAGACAGCCTGTGCTCGGCACGCCGCCATCTGCAAATCCACCTGCCAACCGTCATCATTGTCGACATGGGCTTGCCTGATGGTTCTGGTGCCGAACTGATTGACGAGCTGCACAACGCCTCTCCACGCGTCGAGCTGATCCTTGGCACGTCCGGTGATGATTTCGCCGAAGACGCTGCGCGGGCCGCCGGTGCTGACGGCTTCATCACAAAACCCTATGGCAGTCTCGCGACCTTCCAGCAGGCCATTTTGTCCCGTCTCGCGGTGGGTTTCCGGCCAACTGTGGCGCGCATTGCCGACAATGAAACCATTCAACCCGACCCAGTCGCTCTGCGCGATGATCTCATGCATGCGGCCGATACGCTTCAGGCCACCACGGAACAGGCGCTCAAGGATGGCGTTGTGGATTATGTGGCGCAGTTTCTTGGGGGCATTGCCCGCAGCTCTGAAGATGACAGCCTGCTCAACGCAGTGCGCGCCGTTGAACAGGGCCGCAAACAAGGGGCCATGCCAACCGCCGATGTCGCGCATCTGACCGGGCTTGTGCAGGAACGTTTGGCCCAGTCGGCCACAATCTAAGCGTTCCGACGCGCGCGTGAATTGGACTCTGGCGATCACGCTCCGCGACCCGGCGCGCACGCGCCCTTACGGCGCTTGCATTGGATCACTGGCAGGCCGCACCAGCCGGGTGAGATCTCTCAGCCGCTCTTTCTGCTGTCCGTCCGGCGTGAAATTTTGCGGATCCAACCAAACATCATAGGCCGCTTTGAGGGCGGGCCATTCTCGGTCAATTGCTGCAAACCACGCCGTATCCCGATTGCGTCCCTTGTAGACCAGCGCTTGCCGAAAGATGCCTTCATAGCTCAAACCAAGACGCTGCGCCGCGCGGCGTGATGGGGCATTGAGCGCATCACATTTCCACTCATAGCGCCGATACCCCGCCTCAAAGGCCCACTGCATCATAAGATACATTGCCTCAGTGGCAGCAAGGGTTCCCTGCATGATCGGAGCAAAATTGATGTTGCCCACCTCAATTGACCCTGCCTCGGGGGCAATCCGCAAGTAGGACGCAACCCCCGTAAATGTGCGCGCGCCCTTGCTATAGATCGCGTAGAAAAAGTGATCTGGGTTCGCAACGGTTTCGCGGACCCATCGATGATACTGCGCTGCCGAATGAAACGGGCCATAGGGCAGGTAATCCCAAACCCAGTCATCCGATTGATAAGCCCGAAACAGCAGGGCAGCATGCGCTTCCGCATTGAGTGGTTCAAGCCGCACATAGCGCCCCTCAAGCACGGCGCCATCTGGATAAGGGGGCGCTTGCCAATCCGGCACCGCAAATCCAACAGGTCTTGGCTCTCGCATCCTTGGTCCTTTGTTTTTTAGAAAGGTCGCACACCACTTGGCCGTCGCCAAGCATTCGTTTCACAGCCGGTGTGCTATCGCCACGATCACCGCAACAGCGCCAGATCGCCCCCCATCTGGAGCCCTGGGAACACCGCGCTTTCCAACACATCACGCCCCAGCCCAAAACTCTCTCGTATCGCCCAGGCCGCATAGCGGCGCACATCATCTGTCGGCATCAAGTCTCGACGCTCAAACAGATCCGCTTCCTCAATCCCCGGCCATTGCCCCAACACGCGCGCGCCCCGCAACGCCCCACCAGCCAGCACCATTGCGCCCCCCGTTCCGTGGTCCGTCCCGGCCGTGCCATTTTCCGCAACCGTGCGGCCAAACTCTGTCATCGCAAGCACCGTCGTACGCCCCCAGATCTGCGCCCCAAGGCCGGAGCGGAGCGTCAGCAGGCTGTCAGCGAGCTGCCCAAGTGGCCGCCTGAGCGCCCGCGCCTGCCGCGCATGTGTGTCCCATCCCCCAAGCGAAAAGCAGGCCACACGCGCGTCATCACGCAGCCGTTCAGCGGCAAATTTCGCAACGCGCGTGTGTGCATGCCGCGCGTCCCGCCCCTGTGGGGCCGTCTGCGCATCCATCAACTCGTCCAGCGCCTCCATGTCCTCAAGACCCGCACTCTGCACAACGCCACCGCTACCGTTGCTGCCCGCCAAAGCCAACGCGCGCGTCATCGCATCCCTCATCGCCGGATCGCGCTCCATCGTCAGCGCCAGCAAGCGCGCGGCCTGACTGGAGAGCACAAAATCCACATCCGGCGACCAGGTCTCGACCGCTGCTGCTCCCCGACTGAGCAACATCGGATCCGCCCCAATCGCGTAAGCCGTCGACATCTCTGCCCCCGGCATATGTTGCAGCATACGGTTCAACCAGCCCTCTTTGGCCCGCCCCTGCCCAAGCTCCGCCGTACCCGCTTCCAGCATGTCCTGCCCATCAAAGTGACTGCGCTTGTGCCGATAAGGCGTTGAAACCGCTTGTACAAACGCAAGCTCACCCGCCTCCCACAATGGCCAGAGTTCCGCACATCCCGGATGCAACTGAACCCCTCCGGTGATTTCCAGCCCAGACGCCTGCGCCCCCAACGTGGGGCGCAACCGCATCAGCGTGTCAGACGGCGGTGGGCGCAGAAGATCCAGACCATCCAGCCCCCCGCGCAGGATGATCACAACCAACCGGTTGTCGCCCCCCATGGCGGCAAAACTCACCGGCGTCACCAAAGGGCTCGCAGCCAGCGAACACCCAACCGCAAGGCTTTGGCCAAGAAACCCCCGTCTGTTCAATTCCGCCATCTCGCCCCCCTATACCCGCTGAAACGCCGGTGACATCAGCACAAGCGCAATGCCCTCACGCCGATTTTCCGCCGCTTTGGCCGCAAAATGCACAACGGCGGGCGCCTCCGCCCCCAGCGCGACACCAACAAATTCACGCGGGTCTGGCAAATCCGCCGCCACGGCCGCCGGCGAGGCCAAGGCCCATTGCAACCGCGCGCCCATGCCCTGAGGAGACAGCCAATGCGCATCCTCTTCGGCAAACCCGTCCGGCCCAAAGGGTCTGCGCCACGGCTGCCCCATGTGGCGCAGTGGCGACAAAATCAGCCGTTCAAAGGTTTTGGCGTCCATGCGGAGAAATCGCGCCTCCGGCACCGCCAATGCCCGCAACGCTGAAGAGACAAATTGCTCTGGCTGTTTAAAGTTGCCGCCGCCTTCGGGGCGTGCGTGCCACGCCGCCTCATGGCGCAGCATCGCCTCCACCACAGCGCCCAGATCTCCATCGGTCTCGCGATAGCGGATCTCAAGCTCCATCACCAAACCTGCATCCGGCTGATCCCCCAGAAAGTGCCGCGCGATTTTCTGTGCAAGATGACGTGCGGTCTCTGGATGGCGTGCCAGATCCCGCAAAGCGGCATGTATGTCGCTGATCCGCGCACGCCGGGTGCCATATGTCTGCCCCAGTACCGTTTCCGCGCCCGGTTCAATCCGCTTGCTGTCATAGCGCGTGTCTTGCCCCGTCCCTGCGGTCAGCCCAGTCAAAAGTTCGGCAAACTCCCGCACGTCTTTTTGCGTGTAACTGCCATGCACGCCCAATGTATGCAGCTCAAGAACCTCGCGTGCGAGGTTTTCATTCAGCCCTGCCCCGTTTTGACGTTTCTTGGCAAACCGGCTGTTGGGCCCGACAGACCGGTTCTGATCCAGATATTGCAGCATTTGCGGATGGGTCACGGCAGCAATCAGCATGTCCTCAAACCGCGCGGCAACATGGGGCCGTATCGCCGTTTCAACGTAAGAGGCGGCCGCATACCGATAAAACGTGCTTTGCCCCGGTGCCGTGAAATGATCCGCCCAAAACGCCACAAGCCGCTCGCGCAGCCCGTCCTCGCTCCAGATCCGGCGCAACAACGCTTGCCGCACCCAGCCCGCGCTTTCCACACGCGCGGCCTTCAGTGCCTTACGATAGGTCGCGCGCAAATCATGCCTGTCTTTGCTGCCTCTTTCTGCGCGTTTATAAGCCCGCTGCGCGAGATACAGTGCACGCACCTTGGGGTTCATGGCCTCTGACGTTGGAATGACAAAGCGTTGCGTGATTGCATCTGGCCTGCGCAGCTGTGCCACCATCGCATCGACGCTTGCCGGTCCCGGCACCACGGGGGACAGCCCATAGCCAAACCGCATTTGCGCAATGTCAGGGTCAAAACCCATTCTGCATCTCCATTTCCCGCGCCAACATATCAGAGCACGCAAAAACGCGACAAAGAAAAAGGCCGCCCTCACCTATGTGAAAGCGGCCTTTCTTTGTCTCAGGTCAACGCCCGGATCACTCCTGCGGGATCACCCGCAGACCCAGCTCCATCAACTGATCGCTGGAAGGATCGTTGGGCGCATTCATCATCAGGTCTTCGGCGCGCTGGTTCATTGGGAACATCATCACTTCGCGAATGTTCTGCTGATCTGCCAGCAGCATCACGATGCGATCCACACCAGCTGCACAGCCACCGTGGGGTGGTGCGCCGTACTGGAAGGCTTTGTAAAGCGCGCCAAAGCGCTCTTTTACTTCCTCTTCGCCGTAACCCGCAATCTCAAACGCCTTCAGCATGATTTCTGGCTGGTGGTTCCGGATCGCGCCAGAGACCAACTCATAACCGTTACAGGCCAGATCGTACTGATAGCCTTTGACGGCCAGCGGATCGCCGTTCAGCGCGTCCAGACCGCCCTGCGGCATGGAGAATGGGTTGTGTTCAAAGTCGATCTTGCCGCTTTCTTCGTCTGCTTCATAGATCGGGAAGTCCACGATCCAAGCAAAGGCAAAGCGGTTCTCGTCGATCAGACCCAGCTCTTGGCCGATCACGTCACGCGCACGCCCTGCGATCTTTTCAAAGGCTTTTGGTTTGCCGCCCAGGAAGAAGGCCGCATCACCCACGCCCAGACCCAGCTGCTGGCGGATCGCCTCGGTGCGCTCAGGGCCGATGTTCTTGGCCAGCGGACCAGCAGCTTCCATGCCACCTTCCACTTCGCCGGATTTCAGCTTGGCCTGTGCCTCTTTCACCGAAATACCCAGCTCTTGCGCCACGCTGTCTGCGGTTTTGTCGCGCCAGAAGATGTAGCCCATGCCCGGCAGGCCTTCGCCTTGGGCAAATTTGTTCATGCGGTCACAGAATTTGCGGCCACCACCGGTCGGCGCTGGGATAGCGCGCACTTCGGTGCCTTCCTGCTCCAGAAGTTTGGCAAAGATCGCAAAGCCGGAGCCCGCGAAGTGCTCGCTTACAACCTGCATCTCAATCGGGTTACGCAGGTCAGGCTTGTCAGAGCCATACTTCAGCGCCGCTTCCGCATAAGGGATCTGCGGCCAGCTCTCTGGTGCGTCTACCTTGCGGCCACCGCCGAACTCTTCAAACACACCCGCCAGGACAGGCGCGATGGTGTCAAAGACGTCCTGCTGCTCCACAAAGGACATCTCCATGTCGAGCTGGTAGAAATCGGTCGGGGAACGATCGGCGCGCGGGTCTTCGTCACGGAAGCACGGCGCGATCTGGAAGTATTTGTCAAAACCCGCAACCATCATCAGCTGTTTGAACTGCTGAGGCGCCTGTGGCAGCGCGTAAAATTTGCCGGGATGAATGCGCGACGGCACGAGGAAGTCGCGCGCACCTTCTGGGCTCGATGCCGTGATGATCGGCGTCTGATACTCGCGGAAGCCCTTGTCCCACATGCGCTTGCGCATGGAGGACACAACATCAGAGCGCAGCACCATATTCTCCTGCATCTGCTGACGACGCAGATCAAGGAAGCGATACTTTAGACGAGTTTCTTCAGGGTATTCCTGATCACCAAACACCATCAATGGCAGCTCATCTGCTGCGCCGAGGATCTCCAGATCACGCACAAACACTTCGATTTCGCCGGTCGGGATCTTGTCGTTGATCAGATCCGCGTCGCGCGCTTTGACGTTGCCATCAATGCGGATACACCACTCGCTGCGCACCTTCTCCATTTCGGAGAAAACCGGGCTGTCCGGATCACACAGCACCTGCGTGATGCCAAAGTGGTCGCGCAGGTCGACAAACAGAATGCCGCCGTGATCGCGGATGCGGTGCACCCAGCCAGACAGGCGGACGGTGTCGCCCACGTTGGATTTGTTCAGGTCGGCGCAGGTATGGCTGCGATAGGCGTGCATGTGCGGCCCCTCTTTCAGGGTGAAAAACATTGGTCGCGCCGATACACCTTTTTGGGCGGCCAAAGTCAAGGGAACAGCGCTGGTTTGGGCGTAAAAAGCGCCCCATCAGCGCAAGGGCGTCCCCTCCATCACGGCCAAAATCTCTCCGCGCAGCGCATTTGTCAGATGCACACGCTCCGCATTGGCCAAATCCGCCACCGTCAGCACAGCTTCGCGCACCACACCCGCATTGATCAGGCTCTGCCGATAGACCCCCGGCAAACAGCCCGACGCGACAGGCGGTGTCAGCCGCGTCCCATCCGGCATGGTCAACACCACATTGGTGATCGTGCCCTCACACAACTCCCCACGCTCATTCAAAAACAACCACTCCTGAACACCTTCAGGCAAGTCGGCACGCGCTTCATCATAGATCGCCCGCCGCGTGGTCTTATGCTGCAAAAACATATCCTGTGACGACAGCCTCACCTCTGAGATCCGGCACACCCAGGGCTTTTGGGCTGCGGCAGGCATGTCCGCAGTGGAGATTTCTACGTCTCCCGCCGCCCCAAGCGTCAGCCGGCAACGCAACGGGGTCTCACCTTTCAGCGTCTCGATAGCGCGCATCACAGCGCCTTCGGAAAACGCAAAGCCCAGCGCCTTGGCTGAATTCCCAAGCCGCGCCAGATGCAGCGGCAGGCGTGCCACTGGCGCCCCCGGCACATAGCGAAAGGTCTCGATCAGGCGGGTTCCGGCTGGAACGTCTTGGCAAAGCGGGCTTTCCACAGCGCTTCCTCATATTCATCGGCTGCCTTGCTGTCCCAGACCACACCGCCGCCCACATTCAACACCGCCTGCCCGGCCTCAACCAGCATCGTGCGGATCGCCACGCTGAACTCAGAGCGGCCATCCGGCGCCGCCCAGCCAATTGCGCCACAGTAGATCTCCCGCGGCCAGGGCTCCAGATCACGCAAAATCTCCATCGAACGCAACTTCGGCGCGCCGGTGATCGAGCCGCAGGGGAAAAGCGCCTGCAAAATCTCTGGCAGCCCCGCGCCCTCCTGCAGCTCCGCCTGCACCGTGGAGGTCATCTGATGCACCGTGGCATAGCTCTCGACCTCAAACAGCTTTGGCACCTTCACGCTGCCGGGCTTGGCCACGCGGCTGATGTCATTGCGCAGAAGATCCACAATCATAAGATTCTCGGCGCGGTTCTTTTCATCCTGCGCCAACCACACCTTGCGACGTGCATCCTCCGCCGCATCCTCACTGCGCGGCTGGGTGCCCTTCATCGGGCGGGTTTCAATCCGCCCCGCTGCGTCCGTGCGGAAAAAAAGCTCAGGCGAGCGTGATAGAATGTCCGGCAACCCACTCTGCTTAATCAACGCCCCATGACCAACAGGCTGACGCGCCGCCAGCGCCGCATAGAGCGCTTCCGCATCGCCAGAAATCGCCGCATCCAGCGGAAACGTCAGATTGGCCTGATAGATATCACCCGCCCCAATGTAGCCATGCACCCGATCAAAAGCGGCGCGATAGGTGGCCGCGCTCCAACGCGGTGCAAATGTCCCCATATCAAACTTGGCATCACCTTGCAGCGCGTTCGCAGCACGCGGCGCGCGGAACACACCAAACTGCATCAACGGCAGACGCCGCGCCTTGGGCAACATCCGACGCAAACGTGGCTCCAGCACATAGCCAAGTTCATAGCTCACATAGCCCGCAAGCCAAAAGCCCGCAGCTTGCGCCTCGCCTAAAACCTGAAAGGCCGCAGCAACCTCACCGGGCTCGGTCACAGAGATCACATGCTCCGCTGCATCAAACAGCGTGGCACGTCCATCGGGCCCGCGATCAAAACGAATCTGCACCTGTTTCCCCTGTTCGCTGTCTTTCGTGTTACGTCATATATGGCGCATTCGCACCAATGACATCGGGAATACGGCATATTATGACAAAAACCCGCTCCCTCTGCGATCCCTCTTGCACGTTGTCGCTTGATGCGTATAACCCACGACAATTTGCGCATTCGGCGTCTCCCACCGCGCCCACCAAGCCCGAGGTCTATCATGCCAAAAAGAACCGACATCTCCTCGATCATGATCATCGGGGCCGGCCCCATTGTGATTGGTCAGGCCTGCGAATTTGACTATTCAGGGGCTCAGGCCTGTAAAGCGCTCCGCGAAGAGGGCTATCGCGTCATTCTGGTGAACTCCAATCCAGCGACAATCATGACCGACCCGGGTCTGGCCGACGCCACCTACATCGAGCCGATCACGCCAGAGGTAGTGGCCAAAATCATCGAGAAAGAGCGCCCCGATGCGCTCCTGCCCACCATGGGCGGTCAGACCGGCCTCAACACCTCACTCGCGCTTGAAGAAATGGGCGTGCTGGACAAGTTCGGCGTGGAGATGATCGGCGCAAAACGCGACGCCATCGAAATGGCCGAAGACCGCAAACTCTTCCGCGAAGCCATGGACCGTCTGGGTATTGAAAACCCCCGTGCCTCCATCGTGACCGCCCCAAAGAAAGACGACGGCTCCGCTGATCTGGACGAAGGTATCCGCCTTGCGCTCGAAGAGCTGGAAAGCATCGGCCTGCCCGCCATCATCCGCCCAGCCTTTACCCTCGGCGGCACCGGCGGCGGTGTGGCCTACAACCGCGAAGACTACATCCACTTCTGCCGCACCGGCATGGACGCCTCCCCGGTGAACCAGATCCTCGTGGATGAAAGCCTGCTCGGCTGGAAAGAATATGAGATGGAAGTGGTGCGCGACAAAGCGGACAACGCCATCATCGTCTGCGCCATCGAAAACGTCGACCCAATGGGCGTGCACACCGGCGACTCCATCACCGTGGCCCCTGCGCTCACGCTGACGGACAAAGAATACCAGATCATGCGCAACCACTCGATCAACGTGTTGCGCGAGATCGGTGTGGAAACCGGCGGCTCCAACGTGCAATGGGCGGTAAACCCGGCCGATGGCCGCATGGTTGTGATCGAAATGAACCCACGTGTGTCCCGCTCCTCGGCGCTGGCCTCCAAGGCGACCGGTTTCCCGATTGCCAAAATCGCGGCGAAACTGGCCGTGGGCTACACCCTCGATGAACTCGACAACGACATCACCAAAGTGACGCCTGCGTCCTTTGAGCCAACCATCGACTATGTTGTCACCAAGATCCCGAAATTCGCCTTTGAGAAGTTCCCGGGGTCTGAGCCGCACCTGACAACCGCGATGAAATCCGTGGGCGAAACCATGTCCATCGGCCGCACCATCCACGAATCCATGCAAAAGGCGCTGGCCTCCATGGAAAGCGGCCTGACCGGTTTTGATGAAGTCGAAATCGAAGGCGCGGATGACACAGCCGAAGGCAAAGCCGCTGTGATCAAAGCAATCAGCGTCGCCACCCCGGATCGCCTGCGCACCATCGCGCAAGCCATGCGCCACGGTCTGACCAACGATGAAATCCACGGCGTCACCATGTTTGACCCATGGTTTCTCGATCGCATCCGCGAAATCGTGGACGCCGAAGAAGAGGTGCGCAAGAACGGCCTGCCGGTCACCGAAAAAGAGCTGCGCGCGCTTAAAATGCTCGGCTTCACCGACGCCCGCCTCGCCAAGCTCTCTGGCCGGGACGAAGACAACGTGCGCCGCGCCCGTCAGAACCTCGGCGTGACCGCCGTGTTCAAGCGCATCGACACCTGCGCCGCCGAATTTGAGGCGCAGACCCCTTACATGTACTCCACCTACGAAACCCCAATGATGGGCGAAGTGGAATGTGAGGCGCGCCCGTCAGAGCGTAAGAAAGTCGTGATCCTTGGTGGTGGCCCGAACCGCATCGGTCAGGGCATCGAATTTGACTACTGCTGCTGTCACGCCTGCTACGCGCTGACCGAGCAGGGTTATGAAACCATCATGATCAACTGCAACCCAGAGACCGTGTCCACCGACTATGACACCTCTGACCGTCTGTATTTTGAGCCGCTCACCTTTGAGCACGTAATGGAAATCCTGCGCGTTGAGCAGGAAAACGGCACCCTGCACGGCGTGATCGTACAGTTCGGCGGTCAAACCCCGCTGAAGCTGGCCAATGCGCTAGAAGAAGAAGGCATCCCGATCCTTGGCACCACGCCGGACGCCATCGACCTTGCTGAGGACCGCGAGCGCTTCCAGGCGCTGGTCAACGAGCTGAAGCTGAAGCAGCCGAAGAACGGCATCGCCTCCACCGACGCCGAAGCGCTTGCGATTGCAGATGAAATCGGCTTCCCGCTGGTGATCCGCCCCTCCTACGTTCTGGGTGGCCGCGCCATGGAAATCGTGCGCGACATGGGCCAACTGGAACGCTACATCGCTGAGGCGGTTGTGGTATCCGGCGACAGCCCTGTTCTGCTCGACAGCTACCTCTCCGGCGCAACCGAGCTGGATGTGGACGCGCTGTGTGACGGAAAAGACGTGCATATCTCCGGCATCATGCAGCATATTGAGGAGGCCGGCGTGCACTCCGGTGACTCCGCCTGCTCCCTGCCGCCCTACTCGCTCTCCAAAGAGACCATCGCGGAAATCGAGCGCCAAACTCGCGCCCTTGCGCTGGCCCTGAACGTGGTTGGCCTGATGAACGTACAGTTCGCGGTGAAAGACGGCGAAATCTACCTCATCGAGGTAAACCCACGCGCCTCCCGCACCGTGCCGTTTGTCGCGAAATCCACCGACAGCGCGATTGCCTCCATCGCAGCGCGCATCATGGCGGGCGAGAAACTCGCGGACTTCCCCAAACGCGCCCCTTACGTGGAACTCGACGCCACCAAGGATCAGCCGATTGCGGATCAGATGACACTGGCGGACCCGAACATGCCTTGGTTCTCCGTGAAAGAGGCCGTGCTGCCCTTTGCCCGCTTCCCGGGCGTCGACACCATCCTCGGCCCGGAAATGCGCTCCACCGGCGAAGTCATGGGCTGGGACCGCAGCTTTGCGCGCGCCTTCCTGAAGGCACAGCTCGGCGCAGGCATGGAGCTGCCCACCTCCGGCAAAGCCTTCATCTCGGTCAAAGACGACGACAAAACCGACGCAATGGTCGAAGCGGCCAACATCTTGATCGAACTGGGCTTCTCTGTGGTCGCAACAGCAGGCACCGCCACATGGCTGAGCGAGCAGGGCGTGGATTGCACCAAGGTGAACAAAGTCTATGAGGGCCGTCCAAACATCGTGGACCACCTCAAAGACGGCGACATCTCTTTGGTGATGAACACCACCGAGGGAGCACAGGCCGTCAACGACAGCCGCGAAATCCGCTCCGTGGCGCTGTTTGACAAGATCCCCTACTTCACCACCGCCGCCGCCTCCAACGCGGCAGCACGGGCCATGAAAGCCCGCGAAGAAGGCGACCTGGAAGTGCGCAGCCTGCAAGGGTAAGCGGCGCCTTCACTTCAAAATCTTTCCAAAGGGCAGCCCACAGGCTGCCCTTTTTTCTGTGCCTTGACACCCTTAGACCCGCCGCCTAAAACCCGCGCTTTTCCTTGAGGAATGGAGTGTAGATCATGAGCACCAAACCACACACTTTGGGCATTGATTTTGGCACCTCAAACTCCGCCGCCGGGCTGATGGTGGATGGCGCACCGCACCTCATCACCTTTGACGCCGGTCAGACCACTCTGCCTACCACCTTCTTCTTTGATTACGACAGCCGCGCCACGCTCTTGGGACAGCCCGCCAACAATGCGCTCCTGCAGGGCGAAGAAGGCCGCTTCATGCGCGCCCTCAAACGCGTGCTTGGCACCACACTTATGCATGAAAAGCGCCAGATCCTGAACGAGCGCGTGACCTTCGTTGACATCATCGCCCGCTTCCTGCGCCACATCAAACGACAGGCCGAAGCCCAGACCGGCCTCACCTTCACCCACGCCATCTCTGGCCGCCCTGTGGTGTTTCACGGCAACGACGACCCGCGCGAGCAACAGGCCGAAGACGATCTGCGCGCCTGCTATCTCGCCGCTGGGTTCTCCGAGGTCACCTTCCTGTCTGAGCCCGAAGCCGCCGCCATCGCCTGCGGCGCACACAAACACACCGGCGAAACCGGCCTGATTGTCGACATCGGCGGCGGCACCTCGGATTTCTCCGTCTTCCGAACCACCGAGGCTGGCGTCGACATCCTCGCCAACCACGGCATCCGCATCGGCGGCACCGATTTTGACCGCGCGCTCAGCTTTCATCATGTCATGCCGCTGCTCGGCAAAGGCTCCCCCCTGCGCGATACTTTCGGCAAGGGCACCCTACCCGCGCCCAACGCCATTTTCCACGATCTCGCCACCTGGGAGAAAATCCCCTTCCTCTACAATGCCCGCACCCGCCGCACGGTCGAAGACATGCTGCGCCAGGCCGATGAGCCCGAAAAGCTCACCCGCCTTGAAACCGTCCTGCGTGACGAGCTGGGCCATGAGCTGGCCTTTGATGTGGAGCGCGGCAAAATCGCCGCCAACAACGGTGACACAGACGCACAGATCAGCCTGTCAGAGATTGAGCGCGGCCTCACCCAACCGGTGGACGCCGCGACCCTCACCACCATCCTCACCGATCACGCCGGCCAGCTGCACAAAGCCGCCGAAGACACGCTGGCGATGGCCAACTGCACCACAGCAGACATCGACCGCGTGATTTACGTCGGCGGCTCCAGCCTGCTGACAGTGGTGTCTGGCACCATGAAAACCGTGCTGCCGGACGCAGAGCACACCTTCGCCGAGGTCTTCACCGCCGTCGCCGACGGATTGGCGCGGGCCACGGAGCTGCGCGGCAACAGCGTGTAGCCCCTGCGCAGCCCGCAAAAAGAGCGACACAATTCGCAGGCGCACCAATTTCTCCGTACGAGACCCGCGCGCGCCCACATTCGAACTGACGCAGCCATCTTCCTATTGCCCCACAAATCTACCGCGTTCTTTCGATCACCATACTTGTGGGGTCCTAAGAGCAGCTGTTCGTGGCCCACGCGGCATTCTCTCTCAGAGAGCCCAATTTACCGGATGCTGCGCGGTGGGCGAATGGCCGCTTCGCCGGAGATGGCATTGTTTGCTTTTAACTTCTAATCTGAAATCATGGACAAAGTTATCTATGCAATTGGCGATGTGCATGGTCGTGACGACCTACTTCGCGACTTGCACGAACACATTCGGGATTACCACCAACTGATGCACTCGGGCAGAGATGCTGAGTTGATCCATGTTGGCGACTACATCGACGGTGGTGCGCACAGTCGCGAAGTCATTGATCGGCTCATGTCGGGCCTAGACGGTTTTCAAATGACATGTCTTCTCGGTAATCATGAGGCGATGTTGCTGGAGTGTCTGGCCACGGACAACCGACAAGCCTGGTACACTTGGCTTTCCAACGGAGGTGAGGAAACACTTGCGTCATTTGGCATATCCCTTCGTTTTGGCGGCTACGACCCTGACGAACTTCATGCAGGTGTGGGCGAAGATAGAGTCGCTTGGCTTAAAGCTCTACCGCTCTACAAAGCCGTCGAACCCTATCTGTTTGTTCATGCCGGGATTGCTCCCGGCATTCCAATCGAGCAACAGCAATCTAAAGATATGCTTTGGATTAGGTCACGCTTCCTAGATTGCGAAGAGGATCACGGCTACGTGGTTGTACACGGTCACACGCCCGGTGACGAACCTGTGGTTAGGGCCAATCGGATTTGTATGGACACAGGTGCAACGTCGAATGGATTGTTGACCGCCGCCGTATTGGATGGAAACGCTTCTCCCGCTTTCTTGCGGGCAGCCGGTCGCCCGGGAAAAACCGGCTAGCAACAGGAAGCCGACTTTGGCGCAGACGCAGCGAAATTGCGCGTCGTCCGCACCTCGCCGCTTCATGACCAGTGCAGCGAACGTCAGCTTTTACAAAATTGCCGCGACGCAGCGATCTGGTATCTGCCCCTTTTTCAGCACCGCCCCCCAACTTTTCCTCTTGCTGAAAATATCCCGGGGGTATGGGGGCTGGCCCGATCCATTCCAGCCCCGCGCAAATATAAAAACCACGCAAATCCATCGTCCGCACCACGCATGCAACAAAAACAGCGCACGACTCACCACCGTGCGCTGCCTCACATGCCCGAAAATTGCACCTCCGCAATACCGTCGCGATACTGACGCAATACCGACGTTGTGTTTTCAGACCTTTTCCTGCGTGTACTGACGCAACTCCTTGCGCGCCACCTGACGGCGATGCACCGCGTCCGGCCCGTCTGCAAGGCGCAACGTACGCACATGTGTCCACGCCTGCGCCAGCGGTGTGTCCTGCGAAATCCCGGTGCCGCCAAACATCTGCACCGCCTCGTCAATCACCTTCAGCGCCACATTTGGCGCCACCACTTTGATCTGGCTGATCCAGGGGGCGGCGGCCCGCGCATCGCCCTGATCCATCATCCAGGCGGTCTTCAGACACAGCAGCCGCGCCTGCTCGATCTCCATGCGACATTCGGCGATGATGTCATAATTGGCCCCAAGATGCGCCAATGGCTTGCCAAAGGCTTCCCGGCTCAGCGCCCGTTTGCACATGCGCTCAAGCGCCGCCTCAGCCTGCCCAATCGCGCGCATGCAATGGTGGATGCGCCCCGGCCCAAGCCGGCCCTGCGCAATCTCAAATCCGCGCCCTTCTCCGAGCAGCAGGTTCTCTGCAGGCACGCGTACATTGGTGAACTTAATGTGCATATGGCCATGTGGCGCATCATCCTGCCCATAGATCATCATGGGGCGCAAAATCTCGATGCCGTCTGTACCTGCTGGCACAACAATCATGGATTGGCGCTTGTGTACTGGCAGCTCCTCTCCGCCGGTTTTGACCATCACGATATAGACCTTACAGCGCGGATCACCTGCGCCAGAAGCCCAATATTTCTCGCCATTTAGCACATAATCATCACCATCTCGCACACAGGACATCGACACATTGGTCGCGTCCGAACTCGCCACATCCGGCTCCGTCATCAGATAGGCGGACCGGATCTCGCCATTGAGCAGCGGCTTCAGCCACTGCGCCTTCATCGCCTCTGTGCCGTAGCGCTCAAACACCTCCATATTGCCGGTATCCGGGGCTGAGCAATTGAACACCTCCGCCCCCAAAGGCGTCTTGCCCATCTCTTCGGCAAAGAAGGCATATTCCACAGTGGACAGGCCAAAGCCTTTGTCAGAATCCGTCAGCCAGAAGTTCCAGAGCCCTCGGTCTTTGGCCTTGGCTTTCAGCCCCTCCAGAATCTCTGCCTGCCGCGCGGTATAGGTCCAACGATCCTCTTTGGCGATCTCTGCATGATAGGCATCTTCCAGAGGCATGATTTCGTCCTGAATCATCTCTTTCACCTGCGCCAGCAAGGCCTCATTTTCCGGCCGCATTCCCAAAAACATCGCCGTCCCTCCTCTGTTCCACGTTGCCCCACCATGTCGCCCCGGCCCGCCCTTTGTCCACGACGGGCTGCGCGAAATGACGCGAGGTCTTCAAAAACCCTGTGTTTAAAGGGGGTAAATATTTCGGAGAAAATTTTTTGTTCTGAGAGGCATTTTTTTCGCCAAAAAACGCATTTCAGGTCTTGCACCTCTCAGCCGCTCTGAGTAAACACCGCCTCACAGTTGGGGTGTAGCCAAGTGGTAAGGCACCGGTTTTTGGTACCGCGCACCGTAGGTTCGAATCCTACCACCCCAGCCATTTTTCATCCAGTTCTAAGTACTTAGATAATAGCGCTCGAAATGTGCCGTCACCGCTTCTTTTGTGGTAGTTCAGCAAAAACCAAGTCGGTAAATGCTCGATTGAGACTGCTATGGCCTCCTTAAAACACGACTGAAACTCGTTTTAGCGCTCCTTTCTCACCGCTAAACCACATGCTGGCTCGCAGATCAGCGTTGCAGCGACCAATCAGAACTTATTGCTGCCTGCGAGGCGACTAACGGTTTCCAAAGTCATGAAATGTGGGGAGATTTTCGGATCTATACCCAGCGCAAAATGGCTGTTCACCAACCCCGAAATTCTCGCATCTACAATCGCCACTCTGGCCAAATTCTCGCGAATTGCAGCGCCAACCTCTTCAGAACCAGCACCGTGATGCAGGGCCATAGTCCCGACAAGGACACTCAAAGCTTGCGCTGAAACCTCCTGGTTTGTCAGTAGTGTACGCACCAGCCAGTCCACAGCAGCGCGTCCCTCATACTCCATCAAGGCAATCGCATATGCGCCAAGCATCGGCCCATCGCTTCGCGCATTCGCGCGCACGCCCTCTTGAAAAAAAGCCCGCAACCCCACCTCCTCACTGAGACCAAGTAGCAGAACACGCACGGGTTTAAGGTTGGCCTCTCCAACCACGTGGATGCGACTTAAGATGCGTTTGGTGTCAACCTGCAAACCCAGCTTACGAAAGGTGCTGTAGTCCAACAGATCCAATTCGCCCAAGGCCAAGTTGTGAAGCTCGGGGTCTTCCTCGTCCAGAAGCGCCGCAAAAAATTCGGCACGTCCGGCTGTGTCACCCTCCTTCCACTCAACGAGATGTGCGAGAATCTGGCGAAGAACCCGGTGCATGTCTTGATCCACATTAACCAAGCGCACCCACGCGCCGGTTTGGGAATCTTTGGCGAACAAAACACGTGCCTCAGGTGATTTCTCAAAGAATGCACGTGTTTTGCTGTCAACCATATGTGGAATCACCGCCTCTCCAGCCGCACCTCGCAAGGCCCTCACATCGGTAAAGCGAAATGGCGTTTCAGCATGCGATCTGGCAAGCACAATCGAGGAGCTCGACATCAATCTCTCAACCATCGTTGGGATCGGGGTGTATCCATGAAACGCGCAAGACAGAACTGGCGCAGCAGCCATTGCGGCAATGAAAGTGATGACAACAAGGTATCGAACCATGGTGACGACCTACCTGGATATCTGACCTGAAAGTGCGCCCTCTGCGTTTCATAGGACGGCAACAAAGACGCTCTGTCGAGAGTTTTGTGCATGATGTCAAAATGTTATCACATAACAACTTTGCAAAAATTCACTGACATTTCCTTGTGTCATGTTAGCGTAACGGAGCGCAGAGGTATTTGAGCGCGCTATTTTCAGGCACTATTTTAGGGAGACGACTATGAAACAGATGATTACATTACTGCTTTCCACCTCTTTCCTAGCATCGCCTGGGTTGGCAGATGGTGGCTCTGCGGATCCAAAGAAATTCGACACACTATATCCCGGAAAAACCTTTTCTCCCTATGCTAAACGCTCCTTCCCCAGCAACGTGTATTGGGGCGACACGCATCTGCATACAGGCATGTCCCTTGATGCAGGCTTGTTTGGAAACACGCTGGGCCCAGAAGATGCTTGGAAGCTCGCCAAGGGCGAAGAAATCACATCCTCCACTGGTTTGCCTGTCAAGCTTGGGCGCCCACTCGACTGGATGGTGCTCACAGATCACACTGATCTGATGGGATTCGCGATTGATCTGCAAGCAGGTGCGCCAAACGTTTTGGCAAACGAAAAAGGTGCAGAATGGTATGCAGGGTTTGTGGCAGGCGGCGCCGCAGCAGGTGAAGCCGCTGTTGATTTGATCACAAACTTCACGCAAGGCACCCTCCCCGAAGAATTTCTAGAATCCTACAGTACAGGGGCCCAAGCCTACGATGGCGTCTGGGAACGCATTATTGATGCAGCAGAAGACGCAAACGAGCCAGGGCATTTTTCGGCGTTCATTGGCTTTGAATGGACGTCCGTACCTAAGGGGTTCAACTTACATAGGAATGTGATGCTGCGCGACGGAGCCACAAACGCTTTGCAGGTGTCGCCACCAGTCACGGCTCCGCCGTATGGAGACACCGATCCGTTTCATCTTTGGAAATGGCTGGAAAACTATGAAGAGCGCACAGGCGGCACCGCGATGGCTTTCGCGCACAATGGGAACTTGTCCAACGGCTGGATGTTCCCGATCGAAGACACCTATCACGGCGGCAAGGTCGACGAGGAATATGTTCGGTTGCGGGCGCGCTGGGAGCCGCACTATGAGATTACGCAAATCAAGGGCGACGGGGAGGCACATCCCTACCTTTCACCCGACGACGAGTTCGCGGATTATGAAAACTGGGATGTGGGCAATCTCGACATAACGGAATTGAAGACGGAAGATATGCTCGCGGGGGAGTATGGTCGAGAGGCGCTCAAGCGTGGACTGCTCCTGGAAGAAAAGTTTGGGATAAATCCTTATAAATTCGGCCTTGGAGGGGCCACCGACAGCCACACTGCTCTCGCGACTGCGGAGGAGGAAAACTTCTTTGGCAAATCGACGAGTGTTGAACCAAGCGACAGCCGCATGACGCACCCTTTCGTAAAATCTGAACTTGGCGTCATTGAAGGCTATCAGCTGCTTGCCGCGGGCTATACGGGTGTTTGGGCAAAAGAAAATACGCGCCGCGCAATTTTTGATGCGATGGCGCGGAAAGAAACCTATGCCACGACCGGGCCACGTATGACCGTGCGGTTCTTTGGCGGGTGGCAGTTCTCCGAAGATGATCTGCGTACGCGCACGCCAGCCTTTGTCGGCTATGAAAAAGGGGTCCCCATGGGGGGCGACATGGGCCAACAGACATCAGAAGCACCGAACTTCATGATCCTGGCCGTACGGGATCCGATCGGCGCCAACTTAGATCGCGTACAAGTTGTGAAGGGATGGCTCGCGGCCGATGGCTCGCTGAATGAAAAAGTTTATAACGTTGCTTGGTCTGGCGACAGAGAACAAGATGCAAGCGGCAAACTGCCAGCTGTGGGCAACACGGTTGATCTGGAGGCCGCCAGCTGGGCCAACACCATCGGTGCCTCAGAATTAGCGACAATTTGGACGGATCCAGATTTCGATCCGGCTGAGCGCGCATTTTACTATGTTCGCGTACTGGAAATACCCACACCGCGCTGGGTCGTATATGATAAGGTCCGGTTCGGCGTGAACATTCCAGAAGGCTCCGAACTGATCGGCCAAGAACGCGCTTATACCTCCCCTATCTGGTACACACCGCAAGAAAATTGATACGCATGTTGTGCAGGCGGCAACACATGATTGCCGCTTTTCGCACGCAGCTCGTCTTGGCACCTCTCCGCTTGCTCACACAGTTCGTGGCCTTTAATCACCTGATGCGGCGCTTCGGTCCCATGGGCAGCTTAAGGGAGCGCCAGCAACTTCTCATTCTTTTATGAAATCTTCTAAAGGTTTGGCGCCGTCGTTCGTTCTCTAGGTAGAAGACATGAACGCAACCGCACACGAGCGACAATTTAGTGGGTGAGAGATCTAGCGCAGTCGAAGTAGCAACGAGTGTCGCATTGGCTTGAAAGGCACGGATGGCACATGCGGCTGCGCGCTCCCACGAAATCTTCGATATGGTCTTCGGCGGCGGCGCTCTAAACAATCGAGGGACCTTTTCGATGCTCACTAGAACTCTGACCACCCTACTAACAGCTATTTTTGCGCCAATCACCGCCGCTGCTCAGGATGCCCCAACACCAGTGCACGCGCCGCAACACATTGCGACAGATACCGTTACGCTGGACTTTGCGTCCATGCCTGAGAATTTGAAACTGGTCTACGCCGACGAAAATGGAGGCTGGATTGAAGTCTTTAAAGGCAAGTCAGGCGATCGCTACCTTATGGAGCGACAGTTTCCCGATGGTACATTAGACTATCTTGGCTACTACAATATAGATGGTCATTTGATTGCCCGCCATTATAGCTCTGGCAACATACGTACTTTTTCTCCACACCATTGTGAACGCGTTGTTGGGGAGTGTCGTTTTCGCTTTTGGAATACAGAAGGATCTGAAGGCACGTTGCACGTGCTCACCGAGCGCGACGACGATACATATATCACGGCTTTCTGGGAACTGGATTTCGCCAAGACATACCTGAGTTTTGTACCAGGCGAATACAATATCGCTCAATCCGGGATAAGTCCCCGCGGCATCGCCTTTGAACTTGTTGAAATGAGTGTTCAACACTAGCCGCACTTGCGACCGCTGTAAGCGTCCCTAGGAAAAACGAGGACAGAATGCCTGTCCTCGTTGGTTTCACTGAATTCCAAATTACTCAAAGCGGCGCGACAGCGGCGCAAACTGTGACAAAGGTGTGCCTGATCGCTTCCCGCGACCATTTTCAAACACCACGAACCCTCGGCTGGAATAATATCCAAGATATGCCATCTCCGCTCGTAGCTCGTTGAGATCGTCGGCTGAGAGGAAAAACCAAATGCGGCCCTCGTGATCGTATTCAATCCACGCACGCGCGGCGCCATCTCGCGCAAACTCAGGCACTTGGTCAAAGTGCTCTGATGCCAGCTGCGCGACTTCGTCTGTGGTGCCGATCACCATACGGCCCAACGTTGCACGATCCTCAGTACTCCAGATCAAATTGTGATCAGGCAGCATGCTGGACAAAATCTCACGCGCTTGTGCAACCTCAGCTTCTGTCGATACCGCTGCACTGGTGATGAAATCATCGGTGTTAAACGCGATCCCCAAAGTTGGTGCCAGCTCTTTGTCGACCGGACGACGCAGCATGTCAAAGCCAGGATCCACACGCAGGCCGAGCACCGGTGAGGCCGCCGGTATCTCGAAATCCTGTTCAACCTCGTCCATATGCAAAGTCACATGCTGGACGCCGGTTTCGGTTTCAACTTCAACAGGCACGTCAAGCAGGTATGGAGGCGTTGATTGGCGCAATACCAGTTTCGCACCCTCAACGGTTTTTTCTGCTTGAGCGATAGCAAGTGTCGGCAATCCTGCTTGATCCACCCACTGGGTGAAAAATGCACTCAAATCCGATTTGCTTTCCTGTTCAAACGCATCTTGCAGCGCGTTCCAATCGGCGCGCGCACCTTTGTTCTCAATGTAAAATGCGCGCAGCGCGGCAAAGAACACTTCGTCTCCCAGGGTCTCTCGCAAAAGGTGAAAAACCATTGCCGCCTTGCCGTAGCCTTCACTCTGATTTTGCTCATGACTTGCAGCGACAAACGCGCGTAGGGAAGACATCTCTGCATCGGAAAGCGCATCGAGATTGCGGATCCAGCCACGCCGCATCGCTGCCTCCTGTACGGGATCCTGCTTTGCCCCAACCCCGTAGTCAGCCAAGTAAGTCGTCAGTCCCTCTGACCAATTGCCCGCTTCATAGTCCACCCGCACAGCATTGCCCCACCAGCTATGAAGGACCTCATGCGCGAGAGATCTGCCATACATGTAATCATGTGACAGCAACTCCTGGCCAACAAACGTCAGGCCCGCAAACCCCAACCCGACCGGAATGGGCGCAGAAACAACCGAATAGCTATCGTAGGGAAATGGCCCTATCTGTTTTTCGAAGTGGGCAATATAGGTTTCGGTTGCGGCAAGATAACGGTCGGACTTATCAGCATCTTCTACATGGAAGTATGTGCGCACCGTTAGGTCTCCGACAGTGCGTTCAGCGACGTCATACCGACCGATGATCACCATAAGCTGATCGCTTGTACCATCGAATATAAAGCGCACATGCCGCTTTTCCCCTTCGATATCATCCGCGATGATTTTGCCGGTGACGGCGACTTGATCTGCGGCGTCAACTACAACAGTCACGTCATGGCTTCGCGTTGCATTCACACCTTTAGGAAGCCAGTTATCACCCAAGATGTAGCTGGCCTTCTCGCTCCAAGCCGCCGTTCTTAGAGTGTCGCTCAACGGAGGCACATTGCCTGCAAAGGAGCCGTCGTCCAGCTGCTCTGACAACCAATCCGCAGAAATGTCGTCCTGTTGGCAGCCATCGCATTGGATACGCAACGCGCCAGTTGCGCTGTCAAAGTGCATCGTCGCGGAAAGCGCTGTTTCTGCCGATGCGGCGCCGAAGGGGAGCGCCATAAGCAATATTTGCAAAACGCCTACTCGGAGCGCAGTCAAAAATGTGAAAGACATTTTCCATCTCTCTTTCGTTTGTAAATACTCAAAGAGCGGGGCCAAGGCCCCGCTCCAAGTGAATGTGCTTCAAAGAAGCGCTTCATCTGCGCCAGTCCTTTGCTGGATCAGAACGTGTAGTTGCCACCGATCCAGACTGTGCGCCCTTTCACGTAGGGGTTGGAGTCCGTTGCCGTGCCATTCTGTTTCTCATCCAGCAAATTGTTGACCCGCACATCCAGGCGGAACTCATTGCCCGCGCTGTTGGTGAAGAGACGGATCGAGCTGTTCAGGTGCAACTGCAGCTGACTTCCAAAGGCGTGATCTTCGTATACATCATACCGTTCGCCATCAGCAGGGTTGGTATACCGGTCCCCTGTCTCGACGGCCCCAATATAGCTGTCTGTCATATCAGCAATCAGACCGAGGCGTACGAGATCGTTGCTCCAGCTTGAACGAAGTTCAACAGAGCCACGCAATGGGATATCCAGATTGCCGCGCACAGTGTCAAATTCATTTTCGACATAGCCATTGCCTTTGTACCAAATACGATCAGGTACCGCAGTTTCATTTGCAAAGTAGGAGTTGTGCGATGTCTTGCGATCCGCCCAGGTCAGAGAGGTATACAGCCCAACGGCATCCAGGAAGCGAATACTGGGGGTATTCCATGTCTTTTGATATTCAAGCGAAATCGACTCATAGTCACTCGAACCGTCATTGGTCAGGAGGTTCTGCCCGCCACTCAGCATGGTTGTCTCAGATTGCGCGAAGAGATCTTTGCCTTTCCGCTTCAGACCACGCAACCGCCAGATCCCATTCGTCCAGGCATCGTTATAGGACATCGAGACACTTAATTCGTCATTATACGGCGTCTTAAGGTTGCTTGAGGTGTACGATTTAAGCCCTTGACCGAAGCTCGGACCCCAATCCGCAAGCGGATTGCCAAAGCGTAAACTGTTCAAAGGACCCGGCGTCGCATCGTGCACGGCATATGACAGATGGTTGTCATCGTAGTACCGGTTCGCACCAAACGAGAGGGAGAAGTTGTCTGCTGCGTTCCAAGTTGCAGACAAACGCGGCGCAATATCGAAGTTGTCAAAAACATCATTATAATCACCGCGCAGACCCGCGCGTAGGGTCCAGTCTCCGAAGGTCTGGTCCGCTTCGACGTAGAGACCAACCTGTTGGGCAGTTACACCTACATCATAGGCGTCTTGCGCGGTTCGGAATTGCAAGAACTGATCAGCATTACAAGTCGGATCACCGGGCAAGCATGTGCCTTGAGCGTTGGCTGCTCCCAGAAAATACTGCTCAAATCCGCTGCCGACATTGTGCACGTCAAAGTACTGATATTCGATACCGGAGCGGAAGTTACCGTTGCCGACCTCTGCATTTAAGTCAGCGGCAAGCGAAATACGGTTGTCAGTGATCTGCTTAGAACCCTGACCGCCCGTGAAACAGTTCTGCACACCAGCTGTGGGGTCGGGTGAACACCAATCCAAACTTCCAGACAAATCAGCATCACTGTGGTTTATCCCTGACCACAACAACAACTGGTTTGAGCCGGACTCGTTTTCAACTTCGTTACGCTGCGTAGACACTCGGAAGTCCAAAGTCGCATTCCGCAAGAAGCCAACATCATGCAGTTGTTTCTGGTATTCAACGTCCGCCATCAAAGACTTCGTTTTGATGTCGAGGTGGCGATCATAGCTTTCTGGTATGTCCCAGGTCTGACCATAATCCGTATAGTTTACACGCGCATTGAGCGCATCCCCGTTATCCAATTCATGTGTCACAGCAAACCGATAGAAATCACTGTGTGATTTTGAATCGACCCAATCTGACCCGTATTGAATTTCACGTTGCTTTTGAGTGCTCGCGCGTTGTGTCGAGTAACCGAACAGCACCGCAGTACGATCAGAAACAGGTGTGGAATAGTCCAGCGCGAACGTGGACTTTGTCCATTCTGGCTTGGCGCGGTCTTCTGGATTCTCACCGTCCTCTGTTGCCAAAGAGTACTTGGCCATATTGTCGTCTTGGTAGGAGAAATTGACAGATCCCCTCGGCCCTTCAAGATCCGGCTTACGCAGCTTGTAGTTCACGACGCCGCCAACGAATCCGCCGTATTTTGCCGAAACATTTGAGTCAAAAACTTCCGCCTGCTCCACAAAGCTGGTCGGAACAAACTGGGTCTGAGAATGAAGACCATATAGCTCAAATAGCTGCGGAGTTTCACCATCTTTAGGAGCGTACTCGCCAGTGGGGCTGGACAGAGAGTTCACACCAACACCGTCAATCATGATGTTGTTTTCATTCACCGCAGCGCCAGAAATTGACAGATTAAGAGGCTTCAGATTCAACACATCATCGGTGTGTTCACCGATATCGTTGGGCACGCCATTGGAGTAACCGCCGCGGTTTTGTCCTACATCCGTACGTGTCTGCACATTTGGCAACGTACCGATGGCGGTGTTCGCGTCCTCACCAGTTGAGCGGTATTCGATGGCACGCGCGTCCAGTACCACCTGTCCGGTATTGTTTGGATCGTCAGGGTTGATCGGTTGGCCGGTTTCAGGATCGTATGAAACGATGATCGTTCCAAGATCCACATACTCTTCGCCATCGTCCAAAGTGATCACATTCTGTGACACCTCTTCTCGCGAAACGATCACGCCGTTTTTACCCACACTGCGCACAGACATACCTGTGCCCTCAAGCAGCGCCTGCAGCGCTTCTGTGGGTGTCATAAGCCCGGTGACGCCTTGGGTCTGGGTGTCTGCGATCACGCGTGCGCTTGCTGCGATGCGTAGGCCAGTCTCTCGCCCAAGTTCGGTAATTGCAGTGGCAAGCGGCTGGGCATTGATATCAATGGTTTGGGCCTGCTCCGCCTTGAGAGCTGCGGAAAACAAAGCAGACAAGCTCAACGCCAGGGCAGTGGTATTGCGTAGTGATGTTTTTTTCATAGGTCTCCCGCGCCGAAGCGCGCTTTTTCGAGTGGCTTTCACTGAGAAAACGAACCAGAAGACCAAACCTTTAGAAAAAAGATCAGGAATTTTATCTTTTCGCGATGACGGACACGACGTAGGGCATGGAAATGACTTTCGCCCCCATTAATTCGACCACCAGATCGAGAGATTGCTGCGGATCAGACAGATCAAAAGACCCGACAATTTTTGTGTCCGCAAGCGTCGCGTCAGTCACGATAAGCTGCCCGGGCATGCGCCGATCCAAGACATCGACAATTTGCTCAAACGTCATATCATCAGAGATCAAAACGTCATTGCGCCAACTTGCGGTTTGTGACGCATCAAACTTGGTGAGGCGGGCTCCAACATCATCTGACCAGACCAACCGATCACCGGGCCGCAACTGCCACGACGCGTTTTCAATCACGACATTCACAGCCCCTTCAGCCACCGAAACCATACCGCTGTTTTCGTCGCCTGTGACTTCAAACGCCGTACCTGTCACCTGCACACGCACATCGCCTGCGGTCACAACGAAAGGACGACTTTCCGTTTCAACATCAAAAAACGCTGCCCCTTGTAAAAGGTGAACATGCCGTTCATGTGCATCGCTTTTGTCAACGAAGGCAGATCGTGCATCAAGTGCAAGGTAATCCCCGCTGTCCAGATGCAGCGCTTGCGTATCATATTGCGTGTAAACATCTGCAATCAGAATATGGCGATTTGCCTGAAAGGTAACATACCCCGCAACCAGAACTGCCCCGGCAAGCGCAAGCGAGGCCACGCCAGGTCGCTTGGCACGCTTTGCCGTACCCGTGACACTCCAGACTTGTAGCATTTTATGATAAGCTAGGCGCTCTTCTTCCCCACGCGCAAGAAATGACTCCCGCTCTCGCAACAGTTTAGGGTCTTCAGGATTGTCTCGCAGCCTCAGAAAGATGTCTGTGGCGTCACGTATCCGCTGGATCTCGTCTGAGTCTTGCATCACTTTTAAAATGTCCTGAAACGGGCAGTTGTAGAAAATCGCCTAACCTGAACGCAAAGGCTTCAAATCAGTCTTCGAACACGACCACAAGTCGGACAATCGCATCAGATACAAGCTGACTGGCACGAGACTCCGAGACTCCCAGTCGTTTGCCAACTTCTTTCAGCGTCATACCTTCGATGCGGCTATACCGGAAAGCCAAGCGCACCTTCGGCGGAAGAGTTTCAACCAGTTTGATAACGTTGTGAAGCTGTTGACGTGCCAACACCACGCGCTCAGCATCAAGCGCGGTCTCATCCAAAAGGCGCTGGGTTTCAATCGCTTCGAACTCAATGCGGCGTTTGCGATGCCAGTCAATCGCAAGATTTTTCACAATACGCAGCAAAAGCGGGCGCGTATGCTCCGCTGGATATTGCTTGGCGTGCCAACGTATCCAGCTCTCCTGCACCAACTCTTCAGCCACAGCATGGCTGTCTACGATACGATACGCTGCAGCGATCAGCCTGTCCCGCTCATCAACAAAGGTATCCAAACCGGTCGCATATGTTGGATGGGTCATTGCCAGCCCTTAATAGATGGATGAGTTGGGCTTGCTCCATCCGAGCTTGCTGTATGCGCTTTACACGGGCGGTTTCATAAGAAGAAGAGGAGATGAGTTCTTTGACGGTCGCTGCTTAAAATTCGTCCAGAACCGGGGCAGAATAGTCACAGTAAATTTATCAGAAATAAAATTGAGACCTCGGCCAACAGGACAGTGCCCCTTAGCTATTGAAACAAGTGCCCCTCGCCTCATACAGCGGCGGCGACAACATGCAGAGGGTCAGTCAACACCGATAATGTGCTGCTCACCACGCTGACGCGCCAGCATCATTTGTTTTTGGCGCTCTCTAAATCGGGCTTTGTCTGCCTCCGAATAGTCATCAACACACTGATGACAACTCACTCCGGCTTCATAACCCTGGCGCTCCTGATCCTCTGGCAAGATAGGACGACGACACGCGTGGCACAAAATGTGCGGGCCTTCCTTGAGACCATGGCCAACGGAGACCCGGCCATCGAACACAAAACACTCACCATCCCATGTGCTCTCTTCTTGAGGCACCTCTTCCAGATACTTCAAGATACCGCCCTTAAGATGGTAGACGTCTTCCACCCCTTGGCTCATCAGAAAGTTTGTGGACTTCTCGCACCGAATGCCACCTGTGCAGAACATGGCGACCCGCTTGTTGTGAAAGCGCTCTTTGTTTTCATCCCACCATGCAGGGAAATCTCTAAACGACGCCGTTTCGGGGTCAATCGCGCCCTGAAACGTACCAATGGCAACCTCGTAGTCGTTACGTGTATCAATCGTCACGACGTCGGGAGATTTTATCAACTCGTTCCAATCCGCAGGATCCACGTAATGGCCAACGTGCGCAGTCGGGTCGACATTGGGCTGGCCCAGCGTGACTATCTCTTTCTTGAGCTTAACCTTCATCCTCGGAAAAGGCTTTTCAGCTGCCGTGCTCAGTTTCCACTCAAGATCGGCACATCCGGGTAATGACTGAATATGCCTGATGGCTGCTTCAATCCCTTTCTTGGGCCCCGCGATGGTGCCGTTTATCCCCTCATGTGCCAGCAACAAAGTTCCGGTGACACCTTCCTTGAGACACAACTCCAAGAGCGGTGCACGCAGGGCTTCATGGTTGTCAAAGCGGGTAAAGTGATAGAGAGCGCAGACGGTAAACATGGCATCCCAATACGCCCATTTGCCCATCGCATCAAGGCAGACTAAGTCTGTGGATTAACCAGTGGTTGAACACAACCTGTGACAATCAACAACACGCGAGACTCAAGCAAGCACAACCCAACCAGAGGCCAATGGCAAACTGGAGGAGTTGGTACGCTTTCTTGCGCGGGCAGCAGCGGAAGCGGATTTCCAGGAATTTGTTCTCGCACCCACGGACCCTGATTGTGGGCGGCAAGACACTCCGCGCTGCCCGCAGAAAGGACGCCCTACATGAAGGACATAAACCGCAAGCGCGTTGCGATTTACGCGCGATACTCATCAGACTTACAAACCGATAAATCCATCGAAGACCAGATCCGCGTCTGCCAACAACGCGCCAGCCAAGAAGGCTGGGATGTGGTCGAATGCTACACAGACCACGCCCTTTCTGGCGAGAACCTGTTTCGACCTGGCATCCAAGCCTTGCTGAGCGCAGCCCCAACGGGCCAATTCGACATTGTGCTGTCAGAGGCCTTGGACCGGATCAGTCGTGACCAAGAAGTTGCGGCAAGAGTCTTCAAGCAACTGCGCTTTAATGATCAACAGATATTCACCCTGTCGGAAGGGTTCATAAATGAGCTGCACATTGGGTTCAGCGGAACCATGGGCGCCATGTTCCTCAAAGAGCTGGCCAATAAAACCCGCCGTGGTCTGCAAGGACGCGCCGTCAAAGGTAAGAGCGCAGGTGGCATTGTCTATGGCTATGACGTGGCGCATGAGGCTGGTGCAAACGGTATGATCGAACGCGGAGGCCGCAAGATCAACGAAGCCCAGGCCAAGGTCGTCAAACGCATCTTCACAGCCTATGTCTCAGGCCAATCTCCAGCGTCACTCGCCAAACAACTCAATGCTGAGAATGTGCCCGCCCCCAATGGCGGGGCTTGGGGCCCAAGCACGATCTATGGCAACCGGGAACGCGGCACCGGCATCCTGAACAACGAACTCTATATCGGGCGTCAGATCTGGAACCGGCTGCGCTACATCAAAAACCCTGAGACCGGTAAACGCATCTCCCGTATGAACCCCGAAGACCAATGGGTTATCACAGAGGTGCCAGACCTGCGCATCATTGACCAAGACCTCTGGGACAAGGTCAAAGCGCAGCAGGGCGTCCATAACAAAGCCGACAAGCCATTGCACCAGCGCAACCGCCCCAGCTACCTGCTGTCCCACCTGGTCAAATGCGGCTGCTGTGACGGCGGCTACGCCATGCACAACAGAACCCACCTATCTTGTTCCACCGCAAAGAACAAAGGCACCTGCTCAAATAAGCTGACCATCAAACGCGAAGATCTGGAAGCCAAAGTGCTTCACGCACTCAATGCCAACCTTATGGATGAACGCCTCGTCGAGACCTTCTGCCAGGAATATACCAAACGTATGAACGAGCTGCGCCGCGAGCAAAACGCAGCACGCTCCTCCTTCGTCAAAGAACAAGGCAAGCTCACACGCGAGAAAGAGAAGATCGTTCAGTCGATCTGTGATGGCGTCCCAGCAGAGATGCTCAAAGACCGCGCTGTCTTCATCAATGACCGCCTCAAAGAAATTGAGACGCTGCTGACTGCGCAGGCTGAACAGAAGGTGATGTTTCACCCCAATATGAGCGCGCGCTACAAGCAGGAGGTTTCAAACCTCATGACCACGCTCAACAACCCTGAGCGCCGCGTCGAGGCGTCACAACACCTCAGAACGATGATCGATAAAGTGGTCCTCATCCCCAATGAGGCGGGTGACGATCTCACCATCGATCTGATCGGCGACTTGGCAGGTATCCTGTCAGTTGCCACCTCGTCGGAAAGCAGTCGCGTCGCAGCGGAGCTTTCTAAACTTCAACCTATGCAACAAGGGGTTAGCCCTAAAACGACAAAAGCACCGCAGATTAACTCTGATGGTGCTTTGTATGTCGGTTCTACTTCACAAGTAGAGC